>NZ_PNFA01000008.1 GCF_002970975.1 Microbacterium halophytorum | reverse complement strand
ACCCTGATCGAAGGCGTCCCCGCGATCAACGCACGATACGCCGCCAACCGGACCGACCAATCAAACACGACACCCATCAACAACCCCATCCCCATCAGGAGCGTTGCACTAAGAATCTGAAACGGCCCCAGGTTATAGGGCAAAATCTGCGACTCGGGCGAGCTGTGGGGCGGCCGGAGCGGGCGCGGCTACAGGCGCGAGGCGAGCAGCTCCGCCAGGTGCATCGTCGGACGGCCGGCGAGGTCGTCGACCTGGATGCGGCAGCTCATGCCGTCGGCCAGCACCACGGCATCCGGATGCGCGCGGAGGCCGGGCAGCAGATTGGTCTCCGCGACGGCGACGCTGACCTCGTAGTGCCCCTTCTCGACGCCGAAGTTGCCCGCCAGGCCGCAGCAGCCGTCGACCTTGGTGACGGTCGCGCCTGCTTCGCGGAGCAGCTTCTCGTCGGCCGCCCATCCGAGTACGGCGCTCTGGTGGCAGTGCGGCTGGGCGACGACCTCGACGCCCGTGAGGTCGGGAACGGGAAGCCCGAGCCTCGCCACCAGCTCGGCGAACGTGAGCACGCCGTCGGCGACGCGGCGGGCATCCTCGGAGTCGGCGAGCTCGACGACGTCGGACCGGAGGGTCGCGGTGCAGGAGGGCTCGAGGCCGACAACCGGCACGCCGGACGCGACGTAGCCGGCCAGGCGCGCCACCGTCCGCTCGACCATGGGCTTCGCGCGGTCGAGCTGGCCCGTCGTGATCCACGTGAGGCCGCAGCAGGCGTCGTCCTGGATCACCCGCGCGTGAAGCCCCTGTGCCCGCAGGTACTCGAGCGCGGCCACCCCCGAGCTCGGGAAGAAGTGATCCGTGAACGAATCGGCCCAGATCCACACGTCGGGTGTCGGGCTCGTCGCATCGGCCGTGCTCCGCGCGGCGCCGCGGCGCCTGTCGCCGCGGCGCAGCGTCCTCGTCGCGAAGGTCGGCACCGAGCGGCGCCCGTCGATGCCGACGACCCACTTGCCGAGGGCCGCGAGCGGCGGGACCCTCATCGTCAGGTTCGCGACCGCCGCGAACGGCGCCGCGAGGCGGGCCCACATCGGCAGGCGGCCGAGCGAGAGGTGCGAGCGCGGGCGGCGCTCGCCCCGCACATCGTGCTTCTGGTGCAGCGCCTCCGACTTGTAGGTCGCCATGTCGACGCCGCTCGGGCAATCGGTCGAGCACCCCTTGCACGCGAGGCAGAGGTCGAGCGCATCCGTGACCGCGTCGTCGGCGAGCCCGCCGCGCAGGAGGCCGCCGTCGAGCGCCTCCTGCAGTACGCGGGCGCGACCGCGGGTCGAGTCCTTCTCGTCCTTGGTCGCCTGGTACGACGGGCACATCACGCCGGTCGGGTGCGGCGCGACGCACTTCCCGACGCCGGTGCAGCGGTGCACCGCGGCGCCCAGGTCGCCGTCGTCGTGGAGCAGCTTCAGCGCCGTGCGCGGCTTCGCGCGCGGGCGCACGGGGCGCAGGTCCTGCGTGATGTCGGCGGCTGCGTGAGCGGCGGGCGCCGTGATCACGCCGGGGCCCATCAGGTCGCGCGGGTCGCAGATCCGCTTGACCTGCGAGAACAGGGCGAGCGCATCCGGCTCGTACATGTGCTGCAGCAGCTCGCTCCTGGCGCGGCCGTCGCCGTGCTCGCCGGAGATCGTGCCGCCGTACCTCTTCAGCTCCTTCGCGGCGTGGTGCATGAAATCGCGGAAGGGCCGCGCCGAGGCCGCCCGCCCCGGCTCGAACGGGAAGTCGATGCGCACGTGGATGCAGCCGTCGCCGAAGTGGCCGTACGGGATGCCCTGCAGGTCGTGTTCGACGAGCAGTCGCTCGAAGTCGCGCAGCCACGAGCCGAGGTGCTCCGGCGGCACCGCGGAGTCCTCCCAGCCCGAGTGCGCCGGTCGCGCGAGGCTGCGCCCGGCCAGGCCGCCGCCGTCCTCCCGGATGCGCCAGAGCGTCTCCTGCTCGGCGACGGAGGTCACGACCCTGGCCCCGAGCGCGTCGGACGCGGCGATCAGTCGGGGCGCCGCGGCCTCGAGCTCGGCCGCGTCGTCGCCGACGAGCTCCGCGAACAGCCACCCGGACCCGCGCGGCAGCTCGGGCACGGGCTTGCCCTTCTGCCGCACCAGGTCGATGATCCGGTTGTCCATGCCCTCGAGCGCCGTCAGCCGCAACCCGGGGCCCTCGGCGCCTGCGAAGCCGCTCCGGATGCCGGGCACGGCATCCGCGGCGCCCGCCATATCGGCGTAGCCGAGCGCGACGAGGATCTTCGCCTTCGGGGTCGGCACCAGGTTCACCGTCGCCCGCGCGACCGTTGCGAGCGTGCCCTCCGTGCCGACGAGGAATTTCGACAGGTTTCGGCGCTCGGGCAGCAGGTGCTCCAGGGAGTAGCCGGAGACCTGGCGGCCGAAGCGGCCGAACTGCGTCCGGATCGTCGCCAGGCTCGCGTCGCCGACGGCGTGCAGCTGCCGGACGATCTCGTCGGGGTTCGCGTCCGATCCCCAGATCGGGTCGATGTCGACGACGTTGTCGACGGTGCGGCCGTAGCCGAGGGCACGGGAGCCGCAGGCGTTGTTGCCGATCATTCCGCCGATCGTGGCTCTGGTGTGCGACGAAGGGTCGGGCCCGAAGCGCAGGCCGAAGGGCGCGGCGGCCCGCTGCAGCGAAGCGTGGACGACGCCCGGCTCGACGACGGCGGTGCGCGATTCCGGATCGATCTCGATCACACGGTCGAGCCCGCGCGTGTCGACGACGATGCCGGGGCCGATCGCGTTCCCGGCGATCGACGTGCCGGCGCCGCGCAGCGTCAGCGGAACGCCGAGGCGGCGCGACGCCTCGTGCGCGGCCCGGAGCTCGTCGGCGCTGCGGGCGCGCACGACGGCTTCGGGGACGACACGGAACAGCGACGCATCCGAGGAGTACATCGCGCGGTCGACGTCGGTGATCGAGACGTCCCGGAGGCCCGAGGAGCGCAGCTCGGCGGCGATGTCCAGCGCGGTCTCGATCATGTCGGCGGCGGTCCCTTCGTTGCGGCGGCGCCCGTGAGCCGCGGCGGCCCTGCGCGGCCGGAGCGGGGCCGCCGAGAGGTGGAGCGCGCCGTCGGCAGTGACGTTCGCGGGTCACGATAGCACCGGTGCGCGGCGCCCCCGTTCACGCCGACGCGGCGACCGCGACCTCGACGAGCTCGCGGCTGGTGGCGCCCAGGTCGCGTGCTCCTCCCCGCCACAGCGCCGTGATCGGGCGGGCGATCGGCGGGCCGGCGAGCGGCACCTCGACGAGCCTGCCGAGCCGGATGTCGTCGGCCACGGCGAGGCGCGAGAGCACCGCGGGCGCGAGGCCGCCGGCGACGGCCGCCCTTACGGCGGCTGAGGTCGGGAGAACGGCCGCCGGGTCCGCGCTGCCGTGCCCGAGGCGCTCCCTGACGGCGTCCTCCCACGTCCGGCGCGTGCCGCTGCCCGCCTCGCGGACGACGAGCGGTGTGAGCGCCGCCTCATCCGGATGGACCTCGTCCTTTGTCGCCCAGTCGTGGTCGGGGGCGACGACGAGAACCAGGGGATCGACGCCGACGGTCGTGTGCGCCAGCCCGTCGGGCAGCGACGACGACTCGATGAACCCGAGGTCGGCCGGGCCGCTGCGCACCAGCTCGGCGACCTCGGCGCTGTTCGCGGTCATCAGATGCACGCTCGTCGGCGCCCTCCCCGCGAGCACCTGTCGCTCGCGCAGCGCGACGAGCCACATCGGCACCATGTGCGCGGCGACGGTCTGGCTGGCCGCGACCGAGAGCTCGCGCCGCCGCTCGTCGCGCAGAGTCTCGACGCCGGCGCGGAACCGCTCGGCGCCGGCCAGCACCTGCTCGGCCCACGACGAGACGATCTCGCCCTCGGGCGTGGGGGAGACCCCTCGCGGTGTGCGGCGGAGCAGCTCCATGCCGACCGTGCGCTCGATGCCGCGCAAGCGCGCCGACGCCGACTGCTGCGCAACGCCGCACTCGCGCGCGGCGGCCGAGATCGACCCGAGGCGCACGGCCGCGGCGAGCAGCTCCATCGCGTCGAGATCCGGGACCCCGTGCATCGCCATGCCCACAGTCTGCGCCTGTATCCCTATCGATCGCAACCGGCTACCGCGCCGGCCGCGCTCGGCCGACGCTGGAAGCATGCAGGTCACCCCCGTCGCCACGCTGCCGAGCCGCCTCGGCGCTCGTGCGGTCGGCGTCGCCCCCGGCGTCGCCCTCACGGCGGCGATCGCCGGGGTCGCGACCGCGATCGGGCACGTCGTCCCGCTCGCCGGCTCGGCCCTGCCCGCGATCGCGATCGGCGTGCTGCTCTCGCTCGTCCGGCCCCGGATGATGCGGGGGCGCGGCGCGATCGACGAGCGGCTCCGACCGGGCATCGGCTTCTCGGGCACGTTCCTGCTCCAGCTCGCCGTCGTGCTGCTGGGCGTCCAGCTGTCGCTCGGGAGCATCGTCCGGGTGGGTTGGGAGTCGTTGCCGATCATGCTCACGACCCTCGTCGCGTGCCTCGGCGGCGCATGGCTGTTCGGCCGGCTGCTGGGCACCGAGCGGAAGGTCACGACGCTGATCGGCGTCGGCACGGGGGTCTGCGGCGCTTCGGCCATCGCGGCCGTCTCTCCCGTGATCGGGGCGGCCGGCGCCGAGATCGCCTACGCCGTCTCGACGATCTTCCTGTTCAACATCGTCGCCGTCGTGGTGTTCCCGATGATCGGCCACGCGCTGAGCCTCGACCCCCACACGTTCGGCCTGTTCGCCGGAACGGCCGTCAACGACACCAGTTCGGTCGTCGCGGCGGCCGGCGTCTACAGCACGGCCGCGCTCGGCTTCGCGGTCGTCGTGAAACTCGTGCGCACGCTCATGATCATCCCGATCAGCGTGGGGCTGTCGATCATGGAGGCCAGGCGCAGCTCCGACGGGCGGCGCCTGACGGCGCGCGGCATCGCGAAGCTCGTGCCGTGGTTCCTGATCGGATTCATCGTCGTCGCGGTCGTGAACTCCGCGGGCGGGATCCCGGACGGGCCGCGCGACGCTCTCGTGCAGGCGAGCGTCTTCCTCATCGCGATGGCGCTCGCCGGCATCGGGCTCTCGACCGACATCGCCGGGTTCCGCAGGGCAGGGTGGCGGCCGCTGCTCCTCGGCGGCATCCTGTGGGCGCTCGTCACGACGACCTCGCTCGCCGTGATCGGCCTCTCGGGCGGTATCGGCTCCTGAGCCCCGCGCCTCATCGGCCTCCGCGGTGGGGCGTCATCGGCTCTCGAGCGGACCCGCTTCCGACGCGCGCGTGCGTTCGGGAGCAAAAGTAGGTACTCTAAGTACGTACATAAACCCCGCGAGCCGCGGGGCATGCGTCGAAGAGGAAGGTTCGCCATGGGTGTCGAATCGAAGAGGAAGTTCTCCGTGCCGTTGTTCGACGGGATGAATCGGATTCCCGGCGGGATCATGCTGATCCCGCTCGTGCTCGGATCGATCGTCGGGACGTTCTTCCCCGGCTTCCTCGAGATGGGGAACTTCACCACGGCGCTGTTCCGCGACAGCGCGCTCCCGCTGATCGCGCTGCTGATCTTCGCGACGGGGATGCAGATCACGCTGCGCTCCTCGGGAGCGGTGCTGGCGACGGCGGGAACGCTCCTGCTGACGAAGTCGATCATCCCGGCGACGCTGGTTGTGCTGCTGGGAACGCTCGTCGGCCTGGACGGCATCCTCGGTGTGTCGATCCTGGCCCTCATCGTGATGATGGACAACAGCAACGGCGGCCTGTGGCTCGCGTTCACCGGCCGCTACGGCGATGAGCGCGACCGCGGTGCGTACATCGCCTCGGCGGTCAACGACGGTCCCTTCTTCTCGATGCTGTTCCTCGGGGTCGCCGGGCTCGCCGACATCCCGTTCACGCTGCTCCTCGCGGCGGTGATCCCCCTCATCCTCGGAATCATCGTCGGCAACCTCGATCAGCGATGGACCGAGATCATGCGCCCCGTGCCGAACATCGTCATCCCCTTCTTCGCCTTCGCGCTGGGAACCGGCATCGACCTCGGCAACGTCGTCACGGGCGGTGCGACGGGTCTCGTCGTCGGCGCGATCGCCACGGTCGTCACGGGGACGTTCGCGTACTTCGGGTACCGCTGGATCCTCCGCCGCGGCAAGCAGTCGGGTGTGGGGATCGCGGCGGCGACCACGGCGGGCAACGCGATCGCGACTCCCGCGATCATCGCCGCCGCCGATCCGGCCTTCGAACCGTATGTCGAGGTCGCGACGGCGCAGGTCGCGTCGTCGGTCCTGGTCTCCGCCGTGCTCGCGCCCCTGCTCGCCGCGTGGGTGCTCAAGAAGCAGGGCGGGATGCCCGAGGACGTGGATCGGTCGGCCGTGAGCGACGATGTCGAGCTCTGAGGCCGCGCTGGGGATCGTCGCCGACGACCTGACGGGCGCACTCGACTCGGCCGTGAAGTTCGCGCGCAGCGGCTGGAACGCGGACCTCGTGCTGGGCCGGGTGCAGGACCTCGCCGTCCGCACCGGCAGCGCGTTCACCGTCACGACGGACGCGCGCACCCAGAGCGCCGACGTCGCGTCGGCGGCGACGGCGAACGCCGTGCGCGGGTTCGTGCAGGCCGGGGTCGAGCGCATCCTCGTCAAGATCGATTCGACGATCCGCGGGAGCGTCGCGGCGCAGATCGACGGCGCCCTCGCCGTGTGGCGGGCGCACCGGCCCAACGCGATCGCCGTCGTCTGCCCCGCCTATCCGGCGATGGGACGCACGGTCAGCGGCGGCATCGTGCACGTAGACGGGGTGAGGGTCGACCGGACCTGGATGGCGGACGATCCGGTCACGCCCGTGACGGACGCCGACCTGCGCGGACTCCTTCCGAATGCGGCCGTGCTGGGCGCCGGTCCTGAGGAGGAGCTCGCGGGGCGGATCACCCAAGCGCGGCTGAGCGGCCACGACGCGGTCGTCGTCGATGCGGCCGACGAAGCCGCGCTCGAGTCGATCGCCGCCGCGGCCCGTCGTCTCGGGCCGGACGCGGTGCTCGTCGGCGCGGCGGGGATCGCTCAGGCCTTCGCGGGCGAGGCGGCGCGGGGCGCGGGTGGTCAGCGGAACCCCGATGTGGCGCGTCCGCTGGTGATCGCCAGTTCGCTCCACGAACGCACCCATGAACAGCTCGATCGCCTCATTGCCGAGCGCGAGGTGCTGCAGGCGTACGAGCCCTCGCTGCCCGATCTGCGCACGGATTCCGACGTCGAGGCATGGGTCGCCGCCCTCCCGATCGCGGAAGTCGACGGGATCACGATCCTGCGCACGCCCACCACACGGACGTCGGATGACGGCGCCGCCGTCGCCGTCTCGGCGCGGCTGGCGCTCGCGGCCGACCTGATCGCCGCGAGGTCCGTCCCCGACCTGCTCCTGCTCATGGGCGGCGAGGGGGCGAGGGCGGTGCTGCGGCGCATCGGCGCGCAGCGGGTCCAGATCCAGCGCGAGATCCGCGAGGGCATGCCCCTCGGGCGCGTCGTCGGCGGTTTCCTCGACGGCGCACTCATCATCACGAAAGCGGGCGGCTTCGGCCGGCCGGAGGACATCTCGGACGTGCTCGCAGAGCTGACCGGGACGACACAGGAAAGGCACGCATCATGACGCTTCCCACTCTCGCCATCACCGTCGGCGACGTCGCGGGCATCGGCCCGGAGATCACGGTCAAGTCGCTCGTCGGCCACGACGAGCTTCGGGCGATCTGCCGCCCGGTCGTCATCGGCGACGCGGCGACGCTCCGCCGCGGTGCCGCCGCGGTCGGCGTCGACCCGGCGGTCGTGCGCGAGGTCGCGACGCCCGCGGACGCCACGGGTGAACCGGGCATCGTCGAAGTGATCCAGGTCGGCCCGTCGCTCGCCGACGTCCCCGTCGGAGAGCTGTCAGCGGCCGCAGGGGACGGAGCGTACCGATTCGTCGTCGAGGCCTGCCGCCTCGCGCGCGAAGGCGCGGTGGACGGCATCGTCACGGCACCGCTCAACAAGGCGGCGATGCACGCGGGCGGCCACGACTTCCCCGGCCACACGGAGCTCCTCGCCCACGAGTTCGGCGTCGACAACTTCTCGCTCGTTCTGTCGGCCGGCGAGCTGTACTTCTTCCACCTCACGACGCACGTGTCGATGCGCCGGGCGATCGAGGACATCACCTACGAGCGCACGCTCAACGTGCTCCGCCTCGCCGACTCGTTCGCGACGGCGATGGGGCGCTCCGGTGAGCGGGTCGCGCTCGCCGGGCTGAACCCCCACGCCGGGGAGAACCGCCTGTTCGGCGATGAGGACGCCGACGTGCTCGCGCCCGCCGTCGCCGCGGCGCGCGCCGAGGGGCTCAACGCGGACGGGCCGCTGCCCGGCGACGCGGTCATCCCCGCGGCGGTCAGGGGCAAGGTGAACCTCGTCGTCGCGTGCTACCACGACCAGGGGCACGCGCCGTTCAAGGCGGTGTACGGCGACGACGGCGTGAACATCACGGTCGGGCTTCCCGTCGTCCGCGTATCCGTCGACCACGGCACGGCCTTCGACATCGCAGGACAGGGCATCGCGCGCGAGGCGAGCCTCGTGCTGGCGATCGAGCGCGCCGCCGCGCTCGCCCCCGGCTGGGATCACGTGTGGCGCGTCGCGCAGGGGGACGCCGTCGCGAACTAGGCTGGGGCCGAGCGAGCAGAAGGGCGCACGGCATGTGGCTTGACACGATCGCCGCCGACAGCGTCAGCGCGGGCGGATCAGCGCCGCTGCACCGTCAGCTCAGCGATCTCCTGCGCCGCGCCGTCGTCGACGGCGATCTCGGTCCGAGAGATCGATTCCCGACCGAGACCGAGCTGCAGGGCCATTTCGGGGTCTCCCGTTCGGTCGTGCGCCAGGCGCTCGCGACCCTGGCGGCGGAGGGGCTGATCCAGCGCGGCCGCGGCCGGGGGACGGCTGTTGCCGTCGGCGTCGCCCAGCACCGCTCGCTGCAGCGCACCGCCGGGCTCCAGACGCAGTTCGCCGAACACCGCGTCGCTGTGGGCACGGAAGTGCTCGCGTTCGGGCGCGGCGCGGACCCCGTCGCCGCCTCGAGCCTCGGCACCATCGCCCTCGTCGAGATGGAGCGCCTGCGCCGCGTGGGCGGCGAGCCGATCGCGTACATCCGCACGTGGGTGAAGCAGGCCGACGTTCCGGGGCTCCGCGGCGACGAACTCGCGGACGCCTCGCTGCACGAGACCCTGCGCAGTCGCTACGGCATCGACGTCTCGGCGGGGCGCCGGCAGGTCCTCGCGGTCCGAGCGGACGACCGCATCGCCGCCCTCCTCGAGATCGAGCCGGGTTCCCCCTCGCTGCTCCTCGAGGGCACCAGCCTCGGCAACGACGGCCTTCCGTGCGAGTATTTCCGCACCTGGCACCGCGCCGATCGCGTCGTGTTCGACGTCGACGCGGCGGAGCCGTCGGCGATCGGCACTGAGGGCGGTCAGCACGCTCCGCCGGCGGCGCGGGAGCGGGAGAGCCTCGATGCGTGGGCGCTCCGCCTCGCGCACGAGATGGAGTCGCTGTCCGCCGCCCTGGCCGCGCGGGTCCCGCCCTCGGGCTGACTCCGCGCAACCGGCGCCGGCGCCGGAACCCTGCGCCTCACCTGTTCCAGAGGGCCGTCCAGTCCACGCCGAGGTCGCGGACCAGGCGCCGGATGGTCGACAGCGACATGCCGACGACCGTCGACGGGTCGCCCTCGACCGACTCGATGAAGGCCCCGCCCAGGCTGTCGACCGTGAAGGCTCCCGCGACGTGCAGCGGCTCGCCCGTCGCGACGTAGGCGTCGATCTCGTGGTCGGTGATGTCGGAGGCGAACCTCACGCGCGCCTCGGCGACGGCGTGCGCCTCGTACGAGCCGTCGGGCGTCACGTGGTACACGCTGTGCCCGGAGTGCAGCACGCCGGTGCGGCCGCGCATGTCGTGCCACCGCGCCGTCGCCCGCTCCGGGGTGTGCGGCTTGCCGTACACGACGCCCGCGAGCTCGAACATGGAGTCGCCCCCGATGACGAGCCCCGAGAAGCCCTCGTCCGCGAGGCGCCCCGCGACGTCCTCCGCCTTCCGCCTCGCCAGCAGGAGCACGTGCTCGCTGGGTGCCAGGGTGCGGCCCTCATCGGCCTCGACCGCGGCGACGACCGCCTCCTCGTCGACGCGGGGCGACTCGAGCCGCGGCTCGATGCCGGCCTGGCGCATGAGCATGAGGCGGGCGGGGGAGGTGGAGGCGAGGCAGACGTCCATGCCGTCAGCCTAGAACGTCAGCCGCACACGGCGCCGACGGAGGCCGACTGCACGAGCTTGCGGTACTTCGCCAGGACGCCCGTGGTGTACCGCGGCGGCAGCGGTTCCCAGCCCTCCGCGCGGGCGGCGAGCTCGGCGTCGTCGACCTGGAGGTCGAGGGTGCGCTTCTGTACGTCGACCCGGATGACGTCGCCGTCGCGGACGAAGGCGACGGGCCCGCCGTCGACGGCCTCGGGCGCGACGTGCCCGATGCACAGCCCCGTCGTGCCGCCGGAGAAGCGCCCGTCGGTCAACAGGAGCACGTCGGCGCCGAGGCCGGCGCCCTTGATGGCGCCCGTGATGGCCAGCATCTCGCGCATGCCCGGCCCGCCCTTCGGACCCTCGTACCGGATGACGATGACGTCGCCGGCCGTGATGTCGCCGGACAGCACCGCCGCCATGGCCGGCTGCTCCTGATCGAATACGCGCGCCGTGCCCTCGAAGACCGTCGAGTCGAAGCCCGCCGTCTTCACCACGGCGCCCTCTGGCGCGAGCGACCCGTGCAGGATCGTGATCCCGCCCGTCGGGTGGATCGGGTCGGCCACGGCGCGGAGGATCTTCCCGTCCGGATCCGGCGGCCTGACGTCCGCGAGGTTCTCGGCGATCGTCCTGCCCGTGACGGTGAGGCAGTCGCCGTGCAGCAGCCCGGCGTCCAGCAGCGCCTTCATCACGACCGGCACGCCGCCGATCCGGAACACGTCGTTCATCACGTATCGGCCGAACGGCTTGAGGTCGCCCAGGTGCGGGACCCTGTTGCCGATCCGGTCGAAGTCGGCCAGGCGCAGGTCGACCTCGGCCTCGTGCGCGATCGCCATCAGGTGCAGGACGGCGTTGGTGGAGCCTCCGAAGGCCATCACGACGGCGATGGCGTTCTCGAACGCCTCCTTCGTCATGATGTCGCGGGCCGTGTGTCCTCGCCGGAGCATGCCGACGACGGCCTTGCCGGATTCGACCGCGTACGCGTCGCGCGCGCTGTCGACGGCGGGAGGGGCGGCGGAGCCCGGCAACGACATGCCCATGGCCTCGGCGGCGGATGCCATGGTGTTGGCGGTGTACATGCCGCCGCACGCGCCCTCGCCGGGGCAGATGGCCTTCTCGATGCTGGTGAGGTCCTCGAGCGACATCCGCCCGGCGCGGCAGGCGCCCACGGCCTCGAAGGCGTCGATGATGGTGACCTCGCGCTCGGTGCCGTCGGAGAGCTTCGCGTATCCGGGCATGATCGAGCCGTTGTAGAGGAACACGCTGGCGAGGTCGAGCCGTGCCGCCGCCATGAGCATGCCGGGGATCGACTTGTCGCAGCCGGCCAGCAGCACGGAGCCGTCCATGCGCTCGGCGCTCATCACGGTCTCGACGGAGTCGGTGATCACCTCACGCGAGACCAGCGAGAAGTGCATGCCCTCGTGACCCATCGAGATGCCGTCCGACACGGAGATCGTGCCGAATTGCAGGGGGTAGCCGCCGGCGGCGTGCACGCCCTCCTTGACGCCCTTGGCCAGACGGTCGAGCGACAGGTTGCACGGGGTGATCTCGTTCCACGACGAACCAACGCCGATCTGCGGCTTCTCCCAGTCGTCGTCGCCCATGCCGACGGCGCGGAGCATGCCGCGCGCGGCGGTCCGCTCCAGGCCGTCGGTGACGTCGCGCGAACGCGGCTTGATATCGGGCGCGCCGCCGCTGGTCGTCGAGCCCTCCGGAGTCCCGCTGCCCTCGCTCATGGGCCGAGTCTAGGGCGGAGCGGCCCCGCAGGGGAGGGGGCAGGTCGGATCCGTGCGCTCCGCTCCGGGCTCAGCCCACCTCGCCGAGCCTCCGGTAGCGGTCGTGGCGGAGCACCCGGCGCCGCTCCGGCCGCACCAGCTGCAGGGCGGCGATCTCCTGTGCGATCGCATCGCCCATCCGGATGCAGAACGCCTCGCGCTCCTCCGCGGCGTCAGGGCGCTCAGCGACGATCCGGTCGACGATGGCGTTCTCGCGCAGGCGTGCCGAGGCGACGCCCTGCTGCTCCGCCAGCTCGGCGGCGTGCTCCGTGTCGCGGTGCACGATCGCCGATGCGCCCTCGGGCGGCAGCGGCGACAGCCAGGCGTGCTCGGCGGCGATCGTGCGGTCGGCGGGCAGCAGCGCGAGCGCCCCGCCGCCCGTGCCCTCGCCCAGGAGCACCGAAAGCGTCGCGCCGCGGTGCGTTGCGAGATCGGCGAGGCAGTGCGCGATCTCGCTCGCGAGCCCGCCCTCCTCGGCCGTCTGGGACAGGGCGGCGCCCGGCGTGTCGATCACGGTCACGAGCGGCAGCCTCAGCTCCTCCGCGAGCCGCATGGCGCGCCGCGCGGCGCGCAGCGCGCCGGGGCCCAGCGGCGCGAGGGCGCGCTGGGTGCGCCGGTCCTGGCCGACGACGACGCACGGGATGCCGCCGAATCGGGCGAGCCCGAGCGAGAGCCCAGGGTCGCGCTCGCCCTGGCCGGTCCCGGAGAGCGGCACGACGTCGGTGGCCGCGTGGCGCAGGAGCTGGCGCAGGCCGGGGCGGCGCGCGTCGCGCGTGCGGGTGATCGAGGCCCAGGCATCGGTCGCCCCCTCCGGATGCTCGGCCGCGGAGCCGGGATCTCCCGCACGCGCGGTCAGTTCCGCGTGCGTCGGCCGCTCCAGCAGGCGCAGGGTGCGGCGCACGACGTCGCGCAGCTGCTCGGGAGGCAGGACGCCGTCGATGATGCCGTGCGCGGCGAGGTTCTCGGCCGACTGCACGCCGTCGGGGAACTCCTGGCCGTAGAGCGCCTCGTACACGCGGGGCCCGAGGAAACCGACGAGAGCCCCCGGCTGCGCGACCGTCACCTGCCCGAGCGAACCGAACGAGGCCAGCGCGCCACCGGTGGACGGGTGGCGCAGGTAGGCGAGGTACGGCAGCCCGGCGTCCTGGTGCGCCGCGACGGCCGTGGCGATCTTCACCATCGCCACGAACGCCAGGGTTCCCTCCTGCATCCGGGTGCCCCCGGATGCCGTGGACGCGAGAACCGGCAGGCCCTCGGCGGTCGCCCGCTCCATCGCCGTCACGAAGCGGTCGGCCGCGGCCGTGCCGACCGAGCCGGCCAGGAACGCGAACTCGCACGCGATCAGGGCGACGCGGCGCCCGTCGACCATGGCCTCGCCCGTCACGATCGATTCGTCCGTCCCTGCCTTCTCCGCGGCGGCCGCGAGCTCCCGACGGTAGCCCTCGCCCAGGTCGGGCTCGCGGGGCGGTGCGTCCCACGAGCGGAACGTGCCCGCGTCAGCGATGAGCGCGATCAGCTCGCCCGCCGACACCCTGCGGCGCCCCGACGCGCTCACCGTCGGCCGCCGTCCGAGGTCGCGCCGGCGAGCCACGCACGGATGGCGTCCCCGTGCTGATCCAGCACGGGCGGGGCCTGGTGCGACGGCCGGACCCGCTCGTTGCCGCCGTCGGCGTCGAAGAAGCGCAGGACGGGGCCGGGCAGGCTGATGCTGCCGAGGGCCGAGTGCTCGGCATCGACGACGAGGCCCTGCGAGCGCACCTGGTCCCATTCGTAGACCTCGGCGAGGTCGCGCACCTTGCCCGCAGGCACGCCTGCGGCGGCAAGGCGCTCGAGCAGGGGCTCGGCATCCTGGTCGGCGAACGCTCCCTCGACGCACGAGATCGTCTCGCCGCGGTGCGCCACGCGCTCGGCGTTCGTCGCGAGCCCCTGCGCGTCCGGATCGAGGCCGAACTCCCGGCAGAACGCCTGCCACAGCCTGTCGCTGCCCACGCTGATCTGCACGGCGCCGTCGCGGCAGCGGAACAGCCCGTACGGCGCGATCGACGGATGGTGGTTCCCCTGAGCGCGGGGCGTCTCGCCGGCCACCGTGACGCGGGTGCCCTGGAACGCGTGCACGCCCACGATCGATGAGAGCAGCGAGGTGCGAACCACGCGCCCCTCGCCGGTCCGCTCGCGCTCGTACAGGGCCGCCAGGACGCCCACGACGCCGTGGATGCCGCCGAGCAGGTCGGCGATCGGCGTTCCGACGCGCTGCGGGTCGTCCGGCGCCGATCCGGTCAGGGACATCAGCCCCGCCTCGCCCTGCACGATCTGGTCATAGCCGGCGCGGCCCCCCTCGGGCCCGTCGTGGCCGAACCCCGTGATCGACAGCTGTACGAGGCGCGGGTTGAGCTCCGCGAGGGCCTCGGCACCGAAGCCGAGGCGATCCATCACCCCCGTGCGGAAGTTCTCGATCATGACGTCGGCCCGTGCGAGCAGCTCGGTCAGCACGGCCCGCCCGTCGTCGGACTTGAGGTCGAGCGCGATCGACTCCTTGTTGCGGTTGCACGACAGGAAGTAGGTCGAGTGCTCGGCCCCGTCGGAGCCGGCGACGAACGGCGGCCCCCAGGATCGGGTGTCGTCGCCGCTGCCCGGCGCCTCCACCTTGATCACGCGGGCGCCGAGGTCGCCGAGGAGCTGGCCGGCGTGTGGGCCGGCCAGGGCGCGGGACAGGTCGACGACCAGCACGCCGTCCAGAGAGCCCTCGTAAGTCATACCGATTCCTTCTTCCTGATCGCGAGCGCCCGTTTCAGAGCCGGCAGCGCCTGGTTCGGGTCGTCCCCGCGCCAGGCGACCATCTGATCTGGGCGGACGAGCACGAAGTCGGCGCCCCACAGCGAGCGCGCTCGCGCGCGGTCGGCTTCGCTGAGCACGAGGACCTGCAGCCGTTCGGCCGCCGCGTCCGGTGCTTCCTCAGGGAGCCGCTCGACATCTGCGAGAGCGACGAGCGTGAACTCGGGACCCAGTGCGTCGTATACGGCGCGCCCGTCGCTCAGCCACAGGTGGGGCAGCAGGTGCCCGGGGGCGGCCGAGGGCGTGTACGTGATGGCGTCCGGTTCCGGCCCACCGTCGTCCGGCGCATTCAGCGCGCTGTCCGGATACGAGTATCCGAGCACGAGCCCTTCGGCGTGGAACTCGGCGGCCTTGACCGCGAGTCTGTCGTGCGCTGTCGCTCTGGCGGCGTCGCCGTCAGGCCCGG
Organism: Microbacterium halophytorum; assembly: GCF_002970975.1. Classification (GTDB taxonomy): domain Bacteria; phylum Actinomycetota; class Actinomycetes; order Actinomycetales; family Microbacteriaceae; genus Microbacterium; species Microbacterium halophytorum. The sequence goes on along the minus strand of NZ_PNFA01000008.1, from coordinate 199,929 downwards.
GCTCCGCGAGCGCGGGGTCCGAGAAGGTGTACGCGAGGTGCTTCGTGTTGTGGGAAGCGACGTCGATCATGCGCCGGGCGGCCGGGCGGCGCTCGGCCTCGTAGGTGGCCAGCAGTTCCGGCCCCGCGGCGCCGTCGAGCACGGCGGCGAGCTTCCAGGAGAGGTTGAGGGCGTCGAGTACGCACGTGTTGAACCCGTGCCCGCCGAAGGGCGGATTCAGGTGGGCCGCGTCGCCGACGAGGAAGACGCGACCGGCGCCGTACGAATCCGCGAGCAGCATCTTCGCCGTCCACGGGTCGGTCGCGACCACGTCCACGTCGAGGTCGTCTCCGACACCGGCCAGCCGCCGCACGAGACCCGCAGGGTCGTCGCACTCGTCGGGGTCGACGCCCTGCGCGATCACCCACCACAGGTCGTCGCGGTCGAGCTGGCCGATCATGCCGGATACCTCGCCGACGACCCAGTACTGCACGGCGGTCGGGATGCTCGTCCGCTCGGCGAGCGCGCGAGAGCGGAAGACGACGTTGAAGTTCGGCCGCGGAGCTGAGGTGCCGCTGAGCCGGATGCCCAGCGACTTCCGCACGGCGGAAGACCCTCCGTCAGCGCCGACGACGGCGCCGGCGCTGACGGTCGCCGAGGGCTCGCGGTCGGCGAGGCTGATGACGGCCGTTCCCGGTTCCTCGTCGAGCGCTGGTGCGATCAGGGCGACCGGCTCGTGCGGCGTTCGGACCGAGACGACCCTGAGCCCGTAGGCGACCGTCACGAGGGGTTCGGCGTCGGCCGCCTCGCGCAGCACCCGCTCGACGGTCGGCTGCGGCACCTGCTGCCCGATCTCCGGCGAGTGCGCGAAGCCCTCGCGGTAGAGCTGGAAGGCATGGCGGAACCGGCGCAGCTCGTAGCCGTCCAGCCCCGTGCAGAAGGCGACGTCCTCGGAGTAGTCGACATCGAGCGGAGCTGCCGCCCTGAGCGCGTCGGCCAGGCCGAGGCCGCGCAGCAGCGTCATGGTGCGGGCGTTCGTGGTCTTCGCACGCGGGCGGTACGGGTACACCTCGGCGCGCGGTTCGATGACGAGGCTCCGGATGCCGCGGCGCGCCAGGTCGAGCGCCATCATCAGGCCGGACGGGCCGGCGCCCGCGATCAGGACGGGAACCTCACGGGGCAGCGCGTCGAGCGCGGCAGATGCCGAACGGGCGTTCATACGGTGGGGGCCTTTCTGCGGCGCGGCATCAGCAGCGCCACGACGACGCCGATCGCGGCGGGGACGCCGAACGCGAGCGCGGCGGCGCCGATGGCGCCGTCGGTGCCGATGACGAGAGAGCCGTAGTAGGGGCCGGCGATCGCCCCGACGCGGCCGACGCCGAGGGCCCAGCCGAGGCCCGTTGCGCGGACGTGGCCGGGGTAGTACTGGGCGACATGGTCGTTGAGCATGTTCTGCGTGCCCATTCCGCCGAAGCCGGCGAGCACGACGGCGACGATGAGGACCGGGCCGCTGACGCCGATCAGCAGGGAGCCGAGCGCGACGGCGGCCGCGACGAATCCGACCGTCATCACGAACTTGGGCGAGGTGCGCTGGCTCACGACCGAGCCGATGACGGTCCCGCCGATCGCGCCGACCGAGTACCAGATCAGGAAGGAGATCGAGGCGCTCGTGCCGAATCCCGATTCGCGCATGATCTGCGGCAGCCACGTTGTCAGGCCGAAGATCGTGAGCAGGCTGATGACGCAGGCGACCCAGATCAGCACCGTCGCGCTCGCCATGCCGTCGCGGAAGAGCCCGGCGAGCCCTCCGAGTGCGCTGCCGCGGGCGCCGCCGTCGCCGGATGCGCGGATCGCCCGGGTGGTCTGCGCCTCCTCTGGCAGGCCGTACTGCGCCGCGATCCGCGCCGCCTCGTCCTCGCGGCCCTGCGACCGCAGGAACGTCGGCGACTCCGGGATCGACCTCAGCAGGAAGGGGACGAGCAGGAGCGCCAGGCCGCCGATCGCGTAGACGGGACGCACGCCGAACTGCGGCAGCACGTTCATCGAGATCGTCGCGGCCAGCAGCAGCCCGACGGCGGGCGCGGTGAGCACGAGGCCGACGGCGATCGACTTCCGCTCGGGCGAGGCGAACTCGTTCGCGACGGAGACGGCCACGGGCAGCAGCCCGCCGATGCCGAGGCAGGCGAGCAGACGGAACGCTGCGAACCACGTGAAGTCGGGCGCAGCGGCGCAGGCGAGCATGAAGACGGAGAACGTGACGACGGCGATCGCGAGCATGCGCCGTCGGCCGATGCGGTCCGACAGCGTGCCGGCGACCAGCGAGCCGACCAGCATGCCGACGAGGGCGATCGAACCGACGACGCCGGCCTGCGTGGGGGTCACGCCCCAGTTCTCGGGCCCGAGGAATCCGGGCAGCGTGGCGCCGTAGACGGCGAGGTCGTAGCCGTCGCCGACGATGGCGAGCCAGCAGAGCAGGAAGATGCCCAGCGACGACTTCTTCGGCGTCGCCGTGCGGGCGGAGGATGCGGTGCTCATCGTTGAGCCTCTTTCTGTCGGTTTCTTCTGGCCAGGCGCACCAGTTCGCGGCCGTAGTCGTTGCCGTTCGGGGTGCGCATGACGGTGTGGATGTGGAACGGCTGCGGGGTGTCGTTCATCAGGAAGACCCCGCAGTGGTGGTCGAGCTCGACGATGACGACGGGGCTCTGCACGCGGCAGTAGTAGGGCTCGTCCGGGCCCGTCCCGCCGATCCACGAGAACCAGGTATCGCCGAGCTGGGCCCGGATCTCGGCCATGCGCAGCCGCGCAGGCCCCTCGGGCAGGATCGAGACGAAGTCGGCGACGAGGCCCCACACCAGCTCTTGCGCTCGCGCGGAGAGCTCGGCCACGCGGACGCCCTCGTAGCCGATCACGCGGTTGTCCTGGAACGCCCCCGCGAGGTGGCGCTCGTCTCCCGGATGCAGGCGACCGGCCGGCAGATCCGTCATGCTCGCGTGGGTGATCGCCGCGGCGCGCTGGGCGTCGTCGAGCTCCGCCATGATCCGGCGCCCGATCGCGATGCGCTCGGTGAAGGCGACGGCCCCGGCGTGCGGGCCCTCGTCGATCTCGTTCGGCTCGGCGCCGAGGAACACGGGCGAGACGACCATCTGGCCGTCGATCACGAGGCAGTTCACGGCGCAGTGGTGGCCGAACAGCTGCCAGCCCCAGGGCTCCGTGAGGCTCGGCCGGCCGAAGAGCGAGGCGTTGTACGAGTACTCGTTCATGATGCCCGGCAGGCCGACGACGTCGCCGAGGAAGCCGTTGATCCGCATCATCGTGCGGACGTCCCGCGCGCCGCGCGGGCTCAGGCTCGCGTCGACGACGGCGAGGAACGCGTCCCGCACCTCTTGAGGCTGGAACTCGAGCCGCAGGCCCGTGTCGAACTGCAGGAACTCGGGGTTCGCCCAGTGCTGCCACTCGGGCGATTCGATCGGGTACGAGACCCGCTCCCGGGCGTCATCGTCGAGCAGTTCGAGGAGGCGCTCGGCCGCACGCACCATCGCCGCGGTCGGTGCGGCGTCCTCGGCGGCGGGGCGCTCCAGCGCATACAGGCCCCCGATGAGGCCGCCGTCGTTCGTGACGCCGGCGAACGGTTCGTCGTAGAGCCGCTTCCATCCGTCGATCAGGTCGCCCGTGAAGTCGTCGTGCCGCGCGACCGGCGCGTAGGAGTAGGCGTCGAGCCCGCGCAGTTCGGCGATGCGCGGGTGGCCCTCGGGGAACAGGAAGTCGCGGAACGTCATCGCGGTTCCTCGTCGTCCGGGTGGTTGTGGCTGCGCACCGCGCGCCGGATGCGCTGCGCGTCGCCGGCGACGACCGCCTCGACGAGCTCGCGGTGCGCCGCTGCGCGGTCGGCGATGTACGCGGCCTCGCGGTCGGTGTCCCCGTAAGCCGGCTCGCTGCGCTCGAGGTAGCCGAGGCAGCTGATGTAGACGGCGCTCATCATGGTGTTGGGCGCCAGGCCGGCGATCAGCTCGTGCAGGTGCCAATTGCGGCGGATGAACTCCTCGTACCCGATGCCGGGTTCCGACATCGCGGCGACGGCGGCGCGCAGCTCCGCGGCCGCAACGGGCGTGCAGCTCTCCGCCGCGCCGATCGCGATGGGCTCCTCGAGCGCTTCGCGCAACCCGATCGCATCGCGCACGGAGCTCGCCGTGCCCTGTGCGGACAGCAGCGTGTGCCGCATCCGGACGACGGGGGTCTCCGCCGCGATGAAGAGGCCGCCTCCGCGGCCGGGGCGGATCTCGAGCACGCCGCGCTCGCGGAGCAGACGCACCGATTCGCTGACGGTCGTGCGCGCGAAACCTACCTCGTCGCGGATCTCGTCGAGGGTGCCCAGGCGGTCGCCCGGGCGCAGCTCGCGCTCCCGGATGTGGCCCAGCAGTGTGTCGGCCAGCTGTTCGGCGCGCGACCGGGGCGGGATCACCGAGAGCGCTTCGAGGTTCGACTTCCCTGTCATGGGGAACACTATAGACACATAAGGTATGAATGTTTAAGTTCTTAACGTGAGGTTCGCGCGAGCGTTCCCGAGTGACGAGGTGGTCCCATGCGGGTAATCGGAGTGGAAATGGCCGGCGAGACCGGGCCCGGCGAGGGTGGAGTCTGGGTCGCCGCCGTCGACGGGGTCGACACGCCCACGGTCGGGCGAGCGACGCTCGTCGCGCCGCTGCGGGAGTTCTGGTCCGACCCGAAGGCCGCGATGTCCGCACCGGACGGCCTGCCGATCGAGGTCGGCGGCGACGCCGGAGCGACGGTCGTGCCGCCCGTGCTCCCGGAGGCGCGCGTGATCTGCATCGGCCTGAACTACCGCGACCACATCGCGGAGGGCTCGTTCGCCGACGTCGAGCACCCTCCGTACCCCACGCTGTTCGCCCGCTGGACCCGCTCGCTGGTCGCGGGCGGCGTGAGCGCCCCCACCAACGCCAATGAGCGAGGGCTCGACTGGGAGGGCGAGATCGCCGCCTGGGTCGGCGCGGACCTGTGCGAAGCGACGGAGGAGGAGGCCCGCGAGGCGATCCTCGGCTATTCCACGTTCAACGACCTCACCTCGCGCATCGCGCAGAAGCTCACGTCGCAGTGGATCCTGGGCAAGAACGGCGACAGGTCGGGCCCGATCGGCCCGCTCGTCACGGCAGACGAGGCGGGCGACCTGCGCGACGGCCTGCGGGTGCAGACCCGCGTCAACGGCCAGGTCGTGCAGGAGTCGACCTCCGACATGCAGATCTACGAAGCGGGCGCGACACTCGCCCTCATCTCGCAGACGCTCACGCTGCGGGCGGGCGACATCCTGTGCACCGGCACGCCGTCCGGCGTCGGCTACGCGCGCGATCCCGAGTGGCTGCTCCACCACGGCGACGTCGTGGAGGTCGAGGTGGACCGGCTCGGCACGCTCCGCACGCCGATCACGGGGCCCGAGACGCGCTGAAGGCGGAGATCGGCGAACGGGAACACCGATCGCCCGTTCGCGGTTGCATCAGCCGGACGGCCCCGCACGGGGGCCGCGAAGCGGAGGAATCATGACGCGACTGGCCGTTATCGGAGGCACCGGATACGCCGGCGCCCACATCATCGAGCAGGCGAAGGCGCAGGGCATCGACGTCGTGTCGTACTCCCGTTCGACGCCGGAAGCGGCGATCGAGGGCGTCGAGTACCGCACGGGGGACTTCACGGATCGCGCGGTGGCATCGGAGATCGTGGCCGACGCCGACGTCGTCGTGATCACGGCAGCGCCGCGCGGCGACATGGTGGGCCGGGTCGAGACGGCCACCGCCCAGATCGCCGACCTCGCGGCCGCATCCGGCACGCGACTCGGCGTCGTGGGCGGCGCCGGCTCGCTGTACGCCTACGAGGGCGGCCCGCAGGTGTTCGACACCGACGGATTCCCCGACGCGATCCAGCCGGAGGCGCGCGAGGCTGCCCGGATGCTCGACGCGCTGCGCGAGCGCAGCGACGACTTGGACTGGTTCTACATCAGCCCTGCGGGCGGCTTCGGAGCCTTCGCGCCCGGCGAGGCCCTCGGCCGCTACCGCACGGGCGGCGACGTGCTCGTGACCGACGACGCGGGTGAGTCCTTCATCTCGGGCGCCGACTTCGGTCTCGCCGTCGCGGACGAGGTCGCCAGGCCCGCGCACCGCGGCACGCGGTTCACCGTCGCGTACTGACTGGGGCCGAGTCGCCGCTCGTGACGCGCGCGAGGTGCAGCGCGAGGTGGATCTCGAGGCGGCGGGGCGAGGCGTCCCATCCGGCGCCGAGAACGCGGCCGATGCGCTCGAGCCGCTGGCGGACGGTATTGCGGTGCACCCTCAGCGCGAGCGCGACGCGCTCGACGCTGCCGTCGCTCTCGAGGTAGAGGAAGGCCGTGCGCGCCAGCGCCGTGCCGTGCCCCTCGTCGTAGTCGAGCAGAGGATCGATCTGGGCGGTCATGCTTCCGGGGATTCCGCCGCGGCCCGCGAGATCGAGCAGCGCGCTCAGCATGCCGAGGTCGGCGGCGTCCACGACGCCGGCGCGGGAGAGCGCCGAGAGCGAGCCGTAGGCGAGCTGCGCGCGTGCGTGGGCGTCGGCGAGCCCCCCGACGTCGTCGATGGGGCCGGCGACGCCCGCGCGCAGCTCCCAGCCGTGCGAGCGGAACAGCTGCTCGGCCCGCGCGATCCAGTCCGAGTCCGGCGTCGCGAAGCACAGGTGGTCGTCGTGGGCGGCCATCACGACTCCGCCGAGCGCCCGCAGCACGCGCACGCGCTCGTCGCGGTCGCCGGTGCCGGGGTCGAGGACGACGACCCTGAGCGGGGCGCCGGGCGCGATGCCCCAGCGCCGCAGCCAGCGCTCGAGATGCTCGCGCGGCGCGTCGGGGCGATCGAGCAGGTCGCCGAGCACCTCCGTCTGCAGGCGGAGGTCGGCCTCGTCCTGTGCCCTGCGGACGACGAGCGCGAGGGCGACGTGGGCGGCGACGCGCTCGAGCAGGGACCGCTCGGCCGGCTCTCGCAGCTGCGAAGCGACGAGCGCGCCGAGCACTTCGCCGCGCGCCGAGACGCCCACCTCGTCGCCCGCAGGGATCGGGGTGCGGGCGGTCGTCGCGATCACCGTTCCGTCGCGGCCGCGCAGCTCGAGGTCGCTCGACAGCGCTCGAGCGCCGATGTCGAGGATCCGGGCGACGTCAGGGGCGTGGATGACCGCGTCGATCAGTTCGCCGTCGAGCGAGACCATGCGCGAGATCAGGTCGAGCTGCGCGGCGCCCCTGTCCTTCTCCTGCGCCAGGTCGTCGGCGGTGCGGGACAGCTCCGCGAATCGCATCGACTTGTCGAGCGCGACCGCGGCGTGCCGGCCCAGCGAGTCGACGTCTGAGACCTCGTCGGGGGTGAAGGTGCGCGTGTGCCGTTCCGCGACGACGAGCGCGCCCAGCGCCCGACCGCCGACGGTGAGGGGCACGCCCATGATCGCGCGCACCCCCTCGGCGCGCACGATCTCGTCGATGCGCGGCACGTGCGACAGCGCATCGTCGGCGAGGTAGTCGCTCGTCTGCGCCGGGGCGACGCCGGTCGCGATCTCGCCGAGCACACCGGTGTGCAGCGGCTGCCGCAGTGTGCGATACCCGTGCGTCGTCACCCCGTCCGACTGCCGGATGTACGTCTCCGCGTTCTCGAGGTCCGTGAAGCTGATGTACGCCATGTCGGTTCCCAGCAGTGAGCGCGTGCGCCGCACGATCGCCTGCAGCACGTCCTCGACATCGTCGAGCGCAGCGATGTCGGTCGCGGTGTCGAGCAGGATGCGCAGCAGCTCCTCGCGGGAGCGGGGGCTCATAGATGCCATGCACATGATCATTCCGCGAATATGTTCGCTTCGCCATGCGAATCGCGCCGGTCGGCGGATAGCGTCTCGTACCGGACCAGGACCGCGAACCGCGAGGGAGACACGATGCAGATCACGGGAGCCGTGCTCGAAGAGGTCGGTCGCGAGCGGCCGTACGCGCAGACCCGACCCCTCACGGTCGGTCGGCTCGAGCTCGCGCCCCCCGGGCCGACGGAAGTCCTCGTCCGCATCGAGGCCGCCGGCGTCTGCCACTCCGACCTGTCGGTCGTGGACGGCAATCGTTCCCGCCCGACCCCCATGCTCCTCGGCCACGAGGCGGCGGGCCGCGTCGTCGCGACGGGGGCCGCGGTGACTGACCTGGAGGAGGGCGCGCGCGTCACAATGGCGTTCCTGCCTAGGTGCGAGGAGTGCGAAGGGTGCCGCACGGGCGGGCGCCTGCCGTGCGAGCGCGGAACCGCCAGCAACAACGCGGGGACGCTGCTGAACGGCTCCCGGTTGCTGAGCCGCGGCGGAGAGGGCGTCTTCCACCACCTGGGCGTCTCCGGCTTCGCGACCCACGCTGTCGTCGACCGCGCGTCCGTCGTCCCCGTCGGGGACGACGTGCCCCCCGAGATCGCGGCCGTGCTCGGCTGCGCCGTGCTCACGGGAGGCGGCGCTCTGCTGAACGCGATCGAGCGCGGCGACGACGAATCGCTCGTCATCGTCGGCCTCGGCGGCGTCGGGGTATCCGCACTGCTGGCGGCGGTCGCGGAGCGCAAGGGCCCAGTCATCGCCGTGGACGCCCTGCGCGAGAAGCTCGACCTGGCGCTCGAACTCGGCGCGGACGAAGCGCTCACGCCCGACGAAGCCGCCGAGCGGGGCATCCGCGCGGATCACGCGCTCGAGTGCGCGGGCCACCCGCGCGCATTCGAAACGGCGTTCCGGGCGACGGCGCCGGGCGGGCGGACGGTCACGGTCGGCCTGCCGAGCCCGGAAGCGCTCGCGGAGATCTCGCCCCTGACGATCACGGCGGAGGCCAGGACGATCATCGGCAGCTACCTGGGGTCCGCGATCCCGAGCCGGGACATCCCTCGATTCGCCCAATGGTGGCGCGAAGGTCGGCTGCCGGTCGAGAAGCTGATCTCGCGGCGCATCCGGATCGACGACATCAACGAGGCGATGGACGAGCTCGCCGACGGGCGCGCCGTGCGCCAAGTGATCCTGTTCGACTGACCTGCCTCGGCGCCCACGGGGCGGCCGAGAACACCGCGGCGCGGACGCCGCTTCCGGCGAAGGAGACGGAGAAGATGACCCATACGTATGCGAGGCCCTGGAAGGCGGGGCCGTTCGATGTGCGACTGCCGTTCGTGCACTATCGCTTCGAGTGGCGGGACTACTCCCAGGGCCTGATCATGTGCGCGGTCGACCTCGGTGCGATCCCGCTGATGCAGGAGCTGCTCGGGATGCCGTTCGAGGCGGCGCTCGCGATCGTGGTGCTCAACGGCGTGCTCTACCTGCTGCACCACATGCTCGGCGATCCCGTGATCCCCGGATGGATCACGCCGGCGATCCCTCTGCTGACGCTGTACCTGAACGAGTTCCCCGTGGAACAGCGCGTGCACGCGCTCATCGCGTTCCAACTCCTGCTCGGGGCGTTCTCGATCGCGCTCGGTGCCACGGGGCTCGCCGCAAAGGTCGTGCGGGTCGTGCCGAACGCGCTGCGGGCCGGCATCGTGATCGGCGCGGGAATCGCGGCGGTTCAGGGCATCTTCGCCGCTGGAGGGCGCTTCGACACGTTCCCCTGGACGATCACGATCTCGGTCGGGCTCGCGTTCTTCCTGATGTACTCCAACGCCTTCAAGCGGCTGCAGCTGCGCAGCCGTGCAGCCGAGTTCATCGGCAGCCTCGGCATCCTGCCGGCGATCCTCATCGCGGTCGTCGTGGCACCGCTGTTCGGCGAGGCCCCGTGGCCGCAGATCGAGTGGGGGATCTCGACGCCGGACTTCGCCACGATGTTCTCGCAGTACACGGTGTTCGGCGTGGGGCTGCCTCCGCTGATGATGTTCGTCACAGCGATCCCGACCGTCCTCGCGGCGTACATCGTCGTGTTCGGCGACGTGCTGCAGGCCAGGGCCGTCCTCGCCGAGGCCGATGAGTTCCGGCCGGACGAGCGGGTCGTGTACGACCCGAACCGGGCGCACCTCATCTTCGGCGGGCGCAACGTGCTGATGAGCATCTTCGGCCCGGACAACGCGATGTGCGGCCCGCTCTGGGCCGCGATGCACGTGACGACGACGGAGCGCTACAAACGAGGGCCGAAGTCGATGCAGTCGATCTTCAGCGGTGCCGGCCGGTTCCGCTGGGGTACCAATACCGGCCTGTTCCTCCTGCCCATCGTGTCCCTGCTCGAACCGATCCTCGGGGTCGCCCTCGCACTCACGCTGCTCATCCAGGGCTTCGTGTCGATCAAAGTGGGGATCCTGGAGGCGGCGAGCCGGCTCGATCTCGGCGTCGCCGGCATCATCGCGGCGATCCTGGCGACGAAGGGCGCGGCATGGGGATTCGCCGCCGGAATCCTGCTCTGCGGTCTGATCTACACCGCCGACTTCTTCAAGAGCGACAGCGACGGCGTCTTCGCAGACAAGCCCGCGACGAAGGACGACGCGCGGGAGCGGTGATCGAGCGGGTGCCGCGGCGGCGCGGCACCCGCCTCGGCTCGATTCCGCCGCCTCGCAGGCGCGGCCTGACACGATAGGACCATGGAAACCGGCGACCTCGTCACCCTCGACATCACCGGCGTCGCGCATGGCGGCGTCTTCGTTGCGCGCGAACCGGGCGGCCGCGTCGTCTTCGTCAGCGACGCGATCCCCGGCGAGCGCGTCACGGCGCGCATCACCGAGGTCAAGAAGTCGTTCGCGCGCGCCGAGACCCTCGAGGTCGAGACGGCGTCGCCCGACCGCGTGCCGCACATCTGGCCGGGAGCAGGCGACGACCAGCCGGGCGGCGCCGACCTCGGGCACATCGCGCTCCCGCGCCAGCGCGAGCTGAAGGCGCAGGTGCTGCGGGAGGCGTTCGCGAAGTTCGCCGGGCTCGAGATCGACGTGCCGGTCGTCGGGCCGGAAGCGGTCCTCGGCGACGGGCATCCGGACGCGGTCGCGACCGCCGACGGGCTGCGCTACCGCACGCGGATCAGCCTGCACGTCGATCACGACGGCCGGATCGGGCCGTTCGCCGCGCGGAGCCACCGCGTCGTCGACGTCGAGGACTACCCCCTCGCGACGCCCGAGATCGCGGAGGTCGCCCTCGCGCTGCGCAGCGCCCCCGAGGGCCGCATCGACCTGGTGCAGCCGGCCGACGGCGGCATCCGGACGATCCGCCGGCCCGCCAGGAAACCGAGCCGCGGTCGCGGCCCGCGCGCTCCCCGGGAGCCGCGCGAGGAGCCGGAGGTCGTGATCGAGACGGCGGCCGGCAGGGACTTCCGGGTCGACGCCGGCGGCTTCTGGCAGGTGCATCGCGCCGCCGCCGAGGTGCTCAGCTCCGCCGTGCGCGGTGCTCTCGGCCCTCTCGAGTCCGACGCGTGGAACCTCGACCTGTACGGCGGCGTCGGCCTCTTCGCCGCCGCACTCGGGGAGCTGGCGGAGGGGGCGCGGCTGACCACGGTCGAGGCCTCGGAGCGCGCCTCCGTGCACGCCGAGGCCAACCTCGCCGACTTCGGCGCGGAGGCGCTCGACCTGCGGGTCGAGCACTTCCTCACGCAGCTCTCGCACCAGGCGAGCCTCTTCGACCGCGAGATGCTCACGCGCGGCGTCGCCCTGCTCGATCCGCCGCGCTCGGGCGCGGGGCGCCAGGTCGTGGAGACGCTCGCCGACCTCGGGCCGAGCCGCATCGCGTACGTCGCGTGCGACCCCGTCGCCCTCGCCAGAGACATCGGTACGTTCCGCCGGGTCGGGTACGAGCTGTCGTCGCTGTCGGCGTTCGACCTGTTCCCGCACTCGCACCACGTCGAGGCGCTCGCCATCCTCACCAGGTGACCGGTCCGCCCGGCGCACAGCGAACGGATAGGCTGGCCGGATGACGAGGGTGGCGCTCATCGATGACCACGAGTCCGTGCGGCTCGGTCTGGTCGCGGCGATCGGGCGCGCAGGCTGGGAGGCCGCGTACGCAGGGCCGACCGTGACCGACTACCTCGCGTGGCGCACCACGACGTCCGCGCCCGCGGCCGACGTCGTGCTGCTCGACCTGACGCTCGGCGACGGCACGACCGTGACCGAGAACGTCGTGCGCCTCGCCGTCGACTCATCTGTCATCATCCATTCGGTCGCCGACCGACCGGCCGCCGTGCGCGAGGCGCTCGCCGCGGGTGCCGTGGGCGTCGTCAGCAAGGCGTCGCCGATCGGAGACGTGATCGACGCCGTCGGCATCGTCGCGCGGGGGGAGCAGCTCAACAACATCGAGTGGGCGAGCGCCGTCGAGGGCGACAGGGACTTCGCCGACGCACAGCTCTCCGCGCGCGAGCGGGAGGTGCTCCGGCTCTACGCCGCCGGCCTTCCGCTGAAGGCCGTCGCCGATCAGCTGGGGGTCGCGTACTCCACGGCGAAGGAGAACATCACCCGCGTGCGGGTGAAGTACACCGACGTCGGGCGCCCCGCGCCGACCAAGGTCGACCTGCTCCGGCGCGCCGTGGAGGACGGCATCGTCGACCCGCTCGCCGAGGAACGGCCGGGTGTCGGATAAGCCGTCGCTGATCGACGACGCCTGGTTCCGCGTCCCGCGGATCTTCGCGTCGTCGTCATCCGGGCCCGGCCACTTCACGAGGGGCCGGTTCGAGCGCATCGTGCAGGGGCTCGTCGCCCTGAGCGCGCTCGTGCTCGGCGCGCAGGCCGTCGTGATCGCGGTCACGAGCGGCCAGCATGCGGAGCATCCCGTTCCTGTGATCGTCACGTTCGCGGCGCTGGCCGTGATGGTCGTCGCGTGCGCGGCCGGGCGGTTCGCCCGCCTCGCGGCGGGCACGTTCGCCGTCGCGTACGTCGCCATGATGGTGTGGTGGGCGCTCGCCGACTCCGAGGCCGTCGACCCGACCCAGCAGCCGTGGCCGTACTACCTCCTCACCGTCGTCGTCGGCGCCTCGGTGGTCGCGTTCCCGTTCGGCCTGCAGGTGGTCTGGGCCTACGTGCCGCCGCTCGCGTTCGGGATCGCGCAGCTGCTGCGCGCCGCGTTCGCGCCTGAGGCCTGGCAGGTCCTCGTCTGGGACGTCTCGATGGCGATCCTCCTCAACCTGCTCGTCGTGACGCTCGGATGGATGTTCCGCGCGATCTCCGACGGCGTCGACAGCGCACGCGTGCGGGCCGTCGAGGCGTACACGCAGGCACAGGCGGAGGAGGCGGCGGAGCAGGAGCGCGTCGAGGTGGCGATGCTGATGCACGACAGCGTGCTGGCGGCGCTCATCGCGGCGGCGCGCGCCGAATCGCAGCGCGAGCGCGACCTCGCCGTCGAGATGTCGCGGGAAGCGCTCACCCGGCTGGCAGACGCGGGCAGCGCCGCACCGGAGGGCAGCGACGAGCCCCGCACGGCGTGCGAGATCGCCTCGGCGATCGAGCGCGCCGCCGGCGAGCTCGGGGTCGAGCTCGATGTGCCGGCCGAAGCCCCGGATGACGCGGGCAGCAGCGTCGGCGTGGTCCCGGGCCGCGTCGCCCGCGCGCTCGTGCTCGCCGCGAAGCAGGCGATCGCGAACGCCGTGCAGCACGCGGATGGCGCGGGGCTCGCCGCGCGCGTCAGCGCCGAACCCGCGGGGGTGCGCGTCGAGATCTCGGACAGGGGACCAGGGCTCGATGTCGAAGCGATCCCGGCGGACAGGATCGGGATCCGGGGGTCGATCGTCGCACGGATGGGCGCCATCGGCGGCGCGGCCGCCGTCGAATCGGGGCCCAAGGGCACGATCGTGCGCCTCGAATGGCGGGCGGTCGCATCCGTGCACGACCGCGGCGAAGGAGGCGAGTCGTGACCATCCGGCGCATGCTGATGGCGATCGCTCTCGCGTTCGCCTGCTACTTCCTCATCCGGGGCATCGTGATCGTCTTCATCGTGCCCCACCCGGCTCTCCACGTCGCCGCCGTCGTGATCTGGGCGGCGGCGCTCGCCGCGGCGCTCTGGCTGCCGGGCGAAGAGCGCGACGGCGTGCCCGCCGAGAAGCACTCGCCGTCGAGGCTGCCGCTGTGGGCGGCGATCGCGGTCGTCGTCGCGGTCGTGGCGGCTCAGCTGCTCGCCGTGGCGGCGAGCGGAGAGAAGATCCACGAACCCATCGTCGCGACGATGTTCGGGGCCGCCGGTCAGGCGTTCACCGTTGTCGCGGTGCGGCGGCGGCCGGGTTGGGCGTGGGGCGGGGTCTGCGCGACGGCCGTCATCGGCGTCAGCGCGATGGGCATCGCCCACGCACAGGGGAGGGGCCTGCTCGGCACGTTCCTCTGGGTCGCCGTCGCGCAGCTTCTCGTGTGGGCCGTCGACAGGGCGCGCCACGACACAGCGGAGCTGATGCGCCTGCAGCAGACGGCCGCCTCGTGGCAGGCGGCCCAGGAAGCGCGGCGCACCGAGCGACGCGAGCGCGTGCGCTTCGCGCTCGCCGAAGCGGGGCCCGTGCTGACGAAGGTCGTCTCCTCGGGCGGGATGCTCGACGAGGAAGAGCGCGACGAGGCGCTCATCGCCGAAGGAACGCTGCGCGACGAGCTGCGCGCGCACCGGCTGCTCGACGCCGAGGTGCGCGGCGCGATCCGGCGCGCCCGGATGCAGGGCGTGAGCGTGACGGTCACCGACGACGACGCGCTGACCGACCTCGACGCCGCCGAGCTGCGAAAGGTCAGGCACGCGCTCTCGGAGGCGCTGCGCGGCACCGACGCCGACCGCATCATCATCCGCACGAGCGCCACGCCGACGACAGCTGTCACGATCGTCGGCCGGAGCGCGTCGCCGACGCCGGACGACGACGGCATCGCGATGTGGCAGGAGATCCCCCGGCCGTGAGCGCCGACGGGGGCGGGACGGCGCGCCTCGACCGCGCCCGTCAGCCCTCACCCTCCTGCGGCGGCAGCGCCGCGACGATGGGGTGGTCGAACGCGTACGTGCCGACCTTCGCCGCGCCGCCGGGCGAGCCGAGCTCCTCGAAGAAGCCGACGTTCGCGGTGTAGTAGTCCTGCCACTCATCGGGCAGGTCGTCCTCGTAGTAGATCGCCTCGACGGGGCAGACGGGCTCGCAGGCGCCGCAGTCGACGCACTCGTCGGGGTGGATGTAGAGCGAGCGCTCGCCCTCGTAGATGCAGTCGACGGGGCACTCGTCGATGCAGGCGCGGTCCTTCACATCGACGCACGGGAGCGCGATGACGTACGTCATTCGACCAGAGCCCCCTCGCGTGAGACCGCCACCTGCTCCTCGCGCGGCACGACCTTGACGCGCTCGCGCGCGTGCTCGTGCGTCTCGCCGAGGTGGCGCTCGTAGGCGTCCAGGGCGAGCCAGCCGTCCCACGTGGTGTACTCCGTGTCGCGCTCGTCCAGCAGGTCGAGGACGTCGGCGGAATCGACAGCGGAGAGCGCCCCCGCCTCGGCATCGGCGACGAGGTTCGTGATCGTCTCGAGCGCGTCGGACTTGGTGTGGCCGATCAGGCCGACGGGACCGCGCTTGATCCACCCGGTCGCGTACAGGCCCTGCTCGCCGTCGACGCGCCCCGCCTCGTTCGGGATGACGCCGCGCGCCTCGTCGAAGGGGGCCCCGATCACGCGCGAGCCGTAGTAGCCCACGGCGCGGTAGACGGCCTGCACGGGGTACTCCCGGATCTCGTCGGTCACCACGAGGGCGCCGTCGGCGCCGGTCTCGGTCCGCGCGAAGCGGATCGACTCGACGCGCCCTTCGCCCTCGATCGACACCGGCGCGTGCCGGAAGTGCAGGTGCAGCCGCCGCGACGCGGTGCCCTCGGGGCGCTCGCGCCACTTGTTCAGCGTGCGCAGCATCACCTTCAGCTGGTTGTTCGCCGCGGCGGCCGGGTCGACGCCGTCGAAGTCCTCGTCGTGCAGCACGATGTCGACGCCCGGCACCTCGCCCAGCTCGCGCAGCTCGATCGGCGTGAACTTGATGTCGGCGGGCCCGCGGCGACCGAACACGTGCACGTCCGTGACAGCGGAGGCCTCGAGACCGGTGAGCACGTTGTCGGGGACCTCGGTCGAGCGCAGGTCGACGGCGTGCTTGGCGAGCACCCTGGCGACGTCGAGCGCCACGTTGCCGTTGCCGATCACGGCGACCTCGCGGGCCTCCAGCGGCCAGGTGCGCGCGACATCCGGGTGCCCGTCGAACCAGGCGACGAAGTCGGCGGCCCCGTACGAGCCCGGCAGGTCGACGCCGGGCACATCGAGCGCCGCGTCCTGGATCGCGCCCGTGGCGAGGATGACGGCGCTGTAGCGCTCCCGCAGCTCGTCGAGGTCGATGTCCTTGCCCACCTCGACGTTGCCGATGAACCGGATGTTGCGCCGGGCCGCCTCGCCCTCGGGCACCTCGGCCTGCGCGTCGAGCATCTCGTGCAGCGAGTTCACGATGCCCTTGATGCGGGGGTGGTCGGGTGCGACGCCGTACCGGATGAGGCCGTAGGGGGCCGGCAGCGACTCGAACAGGTCGATCTCGACGCGGCCGCCGCGCTCGGCGACGGCGTTCGTCAGCAGGTTGCCGGCGTAGATGCCGGCGGGGCCGGCGCCGACGATCGCGACGCGCAGGGCGAGAGGTGCAGAGGTCATGGACAGGGCCTTTCAATCGGAAGCTGTGGGGGATGCCGCGTGCGGGCTGAGGCGCACGACGTCGCCGACGACGATCACGGCGGGGGAGCGCACCCGGCGGGCGGCCGCGAGCTGCGTGATCGTGCCGAGCGTGCCGATCGTGACGCGCTGGTTCTCGCCGTAGCCGTCCTCGACGATCGCGACGGGGCAGTCGGCGCCCCTCCCGCCGGAGGCGAGCACGTGCGCCGAGTGGCCGAGGGTGTTCACTCCCATCAGCAGCACGACCGTGTGCTCTCCGCCGGCGCGGGCGACGGCGCCGCCCGGCTCGAGCTGGTCGTGCGCGCTCGTGACGGTGAAGGTCGTCGCGACCCCGCGGTGGGTCAGGGGGATCCCCGCGATCGCGGGGACGGACACGGCGCTCGTGACGCCGGGAACGACGTCGACGACGATGCCGGCCGTCTCGCAGTGGATCTGCTCCTCGCGGCCGCGGCCGAAGACGAAGGGATCGCCGCCCTTGAGGCGCACGACGCGCCTGCCGGCGGACGCGTGCCGGACGAGGAGGTCGTTGATCTCGTCCTGCGGTACCTGGTGGTGGCCGGGGAGCTTGCCGACGTCGATGACCTCGCCGCCGAGTTCGACGCCGTCTGCGGCGAGCTGCTCCAGCACGGCGCGGGCGCCGAGCCGGTCGGCGACGATCACGTCGGCCGCCTGCAGGGCGCGCAGACCGCCCAGGGTCAGCAGCCCGGCGTCGCCCGGCCCCGCGCCGACGAGGGTGACGGACCCGCTCATCGCCCGTCTCCCTGGGCGAGGCCCCGGCCGCGCAGCAGCCTGCGCTCGAGCGGGCCGAACACGAGCAGCTCGATGAGCACGCCGATCGCGAGGATCAGGAGGATCGTGCCGAGCACGCCCGCCAGGTCGGCGAGCTCGCGGGACTGCTGCAGCATCGAGCCGAGGCCGAAGCCGATGGAGCCGCCGACGGCGATGATCTCGGCTGCCATCAGCGAGCGCCAGGAGAAGGCCCAGCCCTGCTTCAGGCCCGCGACGTAGCCGGGCAGAGCGGCGGGCAGCACGACGGCGCTCGCCAACTGCCAGCGGCTCGCGCCGAGCACGACGCCGGCCCGGCGCAGCTGCGGCGGCACCTGGTCGATGCCCGACAGCAGGCCGTTGATGATCGAGGGGATCGCTCCCATCAGGATCACGAAGTACACGGTGGCGTCGGAGAGGCCGAACCAGATGATCGCCGCGGGAACCCAGGCGACCGACGGCAGCACCTGCAGGCCGGAGATCAGCGGCCCGGCCGCGCGGCGGAGCCAGCGCCATTCCGCCAGCAGCAGGCCCAACGGCGTGCCGACGACGATCGCGATGACGAAGCCGATGATGCCGCGCTCGAGGCTGGTCAGCAGGGCCTCCTGCAGGCGCCCCTGTCCCCACGCGTCGCCGAGCGCGCCGAGCACCCGGAGCGGCCCCGGCGAGATGTCGGGGCGCGGCTGGGCGATCACGACGTACAGCTGCCAGGCGGCCAGCAGCGCGACGAGGAGGACGACGGGGGGAAGCGCCTTGGCCAGCACGCCGCGCCACGCGGGGGTGCGCAGCGCGTCGTCGCTCTGCAGGCGGTCGAGGCCGGCCGCCAGCGCGTCGACGTCGCCCTTCGGGTCGGCGCTGCGGCGCCCGCGCTCACCGGCGGAGCGCGCCGCGGTGCTCTGCTCAGCGGGCATTGCGGCGGATCTCCCCTCGCAGCTCTGCGGTGATCTCGGCGGCGAGCGCCGCGGAATCCGGGGTGTCCGTGCGGCGCCCGCCCCTGCCGCCGAGGCGCCATTCGCGGGCGATGCGGCCGGGGCGGCTGGAGAGCAGGACGACGCGCTGCCCGAGCCGGACGGCCTCGAGCACGTTGTGCGTGACGAACACGATCGTGCGCCCCGTCGCGCGCCACACTCGCTCGAGCTCCTCGTGCAGGAGGTCGCGCGTGATGGCATCGAGGGCGGCGAACGGCTCGTCCATCAGCAGAACCGGTCGGTCCTGTGCGAGCGCCCTCGCGAGCGCGACGCGCTGCCGCATCCCGCCCGAGAGCTCGTGCGGCCTCTTGTCGCCCGCGTCCGCGAGGTTCACGGTCGCGAGCAGGCGCTGCGCCTCCTCGGTGCGCTGCGCGCGCGGCATGCCGCGCAGCCGCAGCGCGAGCTCGACGTTGCGCCGGGCGCTCAGCCACGGCATCAGCGCCGACTCCTGGAACATCACGGCCGCGCCCTCGCCGGGGACGTCGATCGAGCCGGCCGTCGCGGGTTCGAGCCCGGCGATCAGGTTGAGCAGGGTCGATTTGCCGCATCCGGATGCCCCGAGCAGGCAGACGAACTCGCCCGGCGCGATATCGAGGGAGACGTCGTCGAGCACGACGGGGCCCGTGCCGTAGCGCTTGCTCGCGCTCCGCACGCGCACGATCGGCTCGGCGGGCGGCGCGGACGGCGGCGGCGCGAAGCCGTCGAAGCTCGGAGCGAAGACGGGAGGGGCGGGCGTCCCGGCCGGCACGGTCATCGGTCCGCCCCCAGTCCGCCCGCCGAGACCGGCTCCCGGCCAGCCCGATCGAGCTGCGCGTTCAGGGCGGCCAGGTCGAAGATCCCGTCGATCGGCCCCTCTTTCTGCGTGCCGGCGGCGATGCCGTCCGCCACGAGCGCCTCGAAGGCACCGGCGTGCGGGTCGACCGAGAAGGTGACGTTCCCGAGGGCGCGGTGCAGGACCTCGTCCGTCAGGCCCTGGCCGGTGGCGTCCGTCAGCGCTCGGTTCACGGCATCCGGAGCGGCCTCGTCGTTGTCGTTCAACCAGTCGACCGCGTCGACGTGCCCCGCGATGAGCTTTTCGACGAGGTCGGGGCGCTCGTCGGCGAAGTCGGCCCGCACGAGCAGCACCGTCGTCGGGAACGCGCCGTCGGGCCAGAGGTCGGCCTCGTCGACGAGCACGTCGGCGCCGGCGTCGACCACCAGGCGCGACGCCCACGGTTCGGGAAGCCAGGCGCCGTCGAGCTCGCCTTTCTGAAACAGCGTCAGCGCGAGCGCACCGCTCGTCGGTGTGATCGTGACGTCCCCGCCGCTCGTGATCGAGGTCTCGTAGCCGGAGTCCGCCAGCCAGGCCCGCAGCGCCACGTCCTGCGTGTTGCCGAGCTGCGGGCTGGCGAGGTCCGCACCGGCCAGGTCGGCCGCTGAATCGATGCCGTCCCGCACCACGAGGGACGCGCCGCCGGATGTCGCGCCCGCGATGATCCTCGCCGAGCGTCCGCCCGATTGGATGTACGTGTTGATCGCCGGGTTCGGCCCGACGTACGCCGCATCGATAGATCCAGCCGTCAGCGCTTCGATGGCCGCGGGGCCCGCGCCCAAGAGCTCCGGCTTCAGCTCGGTGTCGCCGAGCGCGTCCTGCAACAGCCCCCGCTGTACGCCGATGAGGGCCGGGGCGTGCGTGACGTTGGCGAAGTATCCGAGGCGCACCTCGTCGGCGGCCTCGGCCCCGCTCGCCCCGGAGGCGCAGCCGGCGAGCATCATGGCCCCGATTCCCAGGGTGCCGACGGTCGCTGCGGCGCGGCTGACGTTCACGGTTCGCCTCCTCTGGCGGTCTCTGCGGCGGTGCGGGGGTCAGTCGACGACGGTGGCGGCGGCGAGCGTCGCCCCGTCGACGGGGTGGATCAGCAGCAGCGAGCCGGCGGAGCGGTTCTCGGCGTAGCGCTCGAGCGGGAGGTCGACGGCGAAGCGCAGGCGCACGCGGCCGATCTCGTTCACGGCGAGCCGATCGGCGTCGTCGTGCGCGAGCGTCTCGAGGTCGCGGCGGTCGATGATCTCCGACACGAGGGCCTGCACCGTGGCCGTGCCGTGCTTGACGAGCACCTTGGCACCCGCGACGACGTCGCGCGGGTCGAGCTGGAAGAGCTCGACGACGGCCTCGCGGCGCGGTTCGGGTGCGGTGCCGGCGGCCACGATGACGGCGCCGCGGGCCGCATCGACGTCGTCGGCGAGCGTCACGGCGATCGACTGACCGGTGCCGGCGGCGCCCGCCTCGGCGCCGGCGACGCTGATGCCCGTGACGACGGTCTCGTGCGCGCCGGGGACGACCTGCACGCGGTCGCCCACGCGGAGCGATCCGGACGACACGCGGCCGGCGAAGCCGCGGTAGTCGCGGTACCCCTCCGCCTCTTCGGCGGGGATGCGCGGGTCGAGCCCGCCCTGGGGGCGCAGCACGACCTGCACCGGCAGGCGGAACGGCTCGCGCGCCTCCTCCGCCTCGTCCTGGGTCGGCAGCGATTCGAGCAGCTCGATGAGCGTCGGGCCCGTGTACCACGGCGTGCGCGGCGACCGGTCGACGACATTGTCGCCCTCCAGCGCCGACACGGGGAGCACGTGCACGCCCGACAGGCCGAGCTGTTCGGCGACGCGTTCGGTCTCGAGCTCGATCTCGACGAAGCGGTCCTCGTCGAACCCCGTGAGGTCGATCTTGTTGACCGCGACGATGACGTGCTGCACGCGCAGGAGCGACACGACGGCGAGGTGCCGGCGGGTCTGCTCGACGACGCCCTTGCGCGCGTCGACGAGCACGATCACGGCGTCGGCAGTGGCCGAACCGGTGACCATGTTGCGGGTGTACTGCACGTGGCCGGGGCAGTCGGCGAGGACGAAGCTGCGTCGGTCGGTCGCGAAGTAGCGGTACGCGACGTCGATCGTGATGCCCTGTTCGCGTTCGGCGCGCAGGCCGTCGGTGAGGAGGGCGAAGTCGAACTCGCCGTGCGCGAAGCCGCGGGCCCGCGAGGTCGTCGCGACCTGGTCGAGCTGGTCGGCGAGGATCGCCTTCGCGTCGTGCAGCAGCCGGCCGACGAGGGTCGACTTGCCGTCGTCGACCGAGCCCGCCGTCGCGAACCGGAACAGCGTGGTGTCGGTGATCGTCGCGGTCATCAGAAGTATCCGTCCTTCTTGCGGTCCTCCATGGCGGCTTCGCTGATGCGATCGTCCGCCCGGGTGGCACCGCGCTCGGTGAGGGTGGAGGCGGCGACCTCGGCCACGACGGCGACCGTGTCCGACGCGCCCGATTCGACCGCGCCGGTGCAGCTCATGTCGCCCACCGTGCGGTAGCGCACGACCCGCGTCTCGATCTGCTCGCCCTCGCGCGGCTGCGAGAACTCGCCGACCGCCCACCACATGCCGTCGCGGCGGAACACGTCGCGCTCCGCCGCGTAGTACAGCGGCGGCAGGGCGATGCCCTCGCGCTCGATGTAGCGCCAGACGTCGAGCTCGGTCCAGTTCGAGATCGGGAAGGCGCGCACGTGCTGGCCCGGCGTGTGGCGGCCGTTGTACAGGCTCCACAGCTCGGGGCGCTGGTTGCGCGGGTCCCACTGGCCGAACTCGTCGCGCAGCGAGATGATCCGCTCCTTGGCGCGCGCCTTGTCCTCGTCGCGGCGCGCGCCGCCGAAGACGGCGTCGTGCCTGCCCGCGGCGATCGCGTCCAGCAGCGGCTGCGTCTGCAGCGTGTTCCTGGTGCCGTCGCGGCGTTCGGCGAGGCGGCCGTCGTCGATGTACTCCTGCACGCTCGCGACCTCGAGCGTGAGCCCGAGGCGCTCGACCGTCTCGTCGCGGAACGCGATGACCTCGGGGAAGTTGTGACCCGTGTCGACGTGCAGCACGGGGAAGGGCACGCGGCCAGGAGCGAACGCCTTGGTGGCCAGGTGCAGCACCAGCACGGAGTCCTTGCCGCCCGAGAACAGCAGCACAGGGCGCTCGAACTCGGCGACGACCTCCCGGATGATGTGGATCGCCTCGGCCTCGAGCTGGTCGAGTGCGGACAGCGACGTCGCAGGGGCGAGGGTCTTCTCGATGGTCATACGTGCAGCCCGCATTCTGTCTTCGCCTGCCCGGCCCAGCGGCCGGAGCGGGGGTCTTCGCCGGGTGCGACCGGCTTGGTGCACGGCTCGCAGCCGATGGAGGGGTAGCCGAAATCGACGAGGAGGTTGACGGGGGCCTTGTGCTCGGCGGCGTACTCGAGCACGTCGTCGAAGCTCCACGCCGCGACGGGGTTGACCTTGACGAGCCCGTTGCGCTCGTCGAACGTGACGAGCGGGGTGTTCGTGCGGGTCGGGGCCTCGTTGCGCCGCACGCCCGTGAACCACACTTCGTAGCCCCCGAGCGCCTCGCGCAGGGGAGCGACCTTGCGGCGGGCGCAGCACAGCGCGGCGTCGCGCTCGAACAGCTTCGCGCCGTACTCGGCGTCCTGTTCTGCGACCGTCTGCTCGGGCGTCACGTCGACGATGCGCACGTCGAGCACCCGGGCGACCTCGTCGCGCGTCGCGTACGTCTCGACGAAGTGGTACCCCGTGTCGAGGAACAGGACGTCGACGCCCGACAGCTGCTCGGCGACGAGGTGAGGCAGGGCGGCGTCCGCCATCGAGCAGGCCACGGCGGCGGCGCCCACGCCGAAGTTGCGGGCGACCCACGCGACGACCTCGGCGGGGGACGCCTCGTGGTCGGTCAGGCTGCCGAGCTCGGCGTTGCCGCTCTCGGCGAGCGCCTTCAGCTCCTCCGCGGTGCGCTTGGTCCGGATGCGGGGTGCGAGACTGACGCTCACTGCAGAGCCTCCTCATCGGCGCGGTGCGCCCAGTGGGCGAACGTCTCGCCCTCCGAGCGGTCGGCGAGGTATCGCCGGATGACCCGCTCCGCGTAGTCGGCGATGCCGTCGGCCGGGACCTTCAGGCCGCGGACGGTGCGGCCGAGGCCCGCCTCGTCACGGTCGACGCCGGCGAGGCCGCCGCCGAGGTGCACCTGGTAGCCGGGTACCTGCTCGCCGTCGATCATGACGAGCTGGCCCTTCAGGCCGATATCGGCGACCTGGATTCGGGCGCACGAGTTCGGGCAGCCGTTCACGTGCAGTGTGATGGGGCGGCCGATCTCGGGCTCGAGCTCGCCGAGGCGCTCCTCCAGCTGCGTGATGGCGTTCGCCGCGTTGGCCTTGGTCTCGACGATCGCGAGCTTGCAGTACTCGATGCCCGTGCAGGCGATCGTGCCGCGGCGGAACAGGCTCGGCCGGGCCGAGAGCCCGATCGCGTCGAGGCCGGCGACGAGGCCGTCGACCTCGCCCTCCGGCACGTCCAGCACGAGCAGCTTCTGGTGGGGCGTCGTGCGGATGCGGCGCGAGCCGTGGACTTCGGCGAGGTCGGCGAGCGCCGTCAGGGCGCTGCCCGAGACCCGGCCGACGAGCGGGGCGGCGCCGACGTAGAACCGCCCGTCCTTCTGGCGGTGCACGCCGACGTGGTCGCCGATCGTCGTGGGGGTCGGTGCGGCGGGGCCGTCGGGCAGGGGAGCGTCGAGGTACTCGGTCTCGAGCACCTCGCGGAACTTCTCGACGCCCCAGTCTGCGAGCAGGAACTTCAGTCGTGCCTTGTTGCGCAGCCGGCGGTAGCCGTAATCGCGGAAGATCTGGGTGACGCCGTGCCACACCTCGCCGACCCTGTCGGGCGCGACGAAGGCGCCGAGTCGCTCGCCGAGGCGCGGAACGGCGGCCAGCGCCCCGCCGACCCAGATGTCGTATCCGATGCCGAGCTCGGGGTGCTCGACCGCCACGAACGCGCAGTCGTTGATCTCGTGCACCACGTCCTGGCTGGGGTGCCCCGTGATGGCGGTCTTGTACTTGCGCGGCAGGTTCGCGAGGGTCTCGTCGCCGAGGAAGCGGTCGGCGATCTCCCGGATCTGCGGGGTCGGGTCGATGATCTCGTCGGCGGCGATGCCCGCGACGGGGGAGCCGAGGATGACGCGCGGCACGTCGCCGCATGCCTCGGTCGTGCTCAGGCCCACGGCCTCGAGGCGCCGCCAGATCTCCGGCACGTCCTCGACCTGCACCCAGTGCAGCTGCACGTTCTGGCGGTCGGTCATGTCGGCGCTGTCGCGGGCGAACTCCGTGGAGATCTCGCCGATGACGCGGAGCTGCTCCGTCGTGAGCTGGCCGCCGTCGATGCGCACGCGCAGCATGAAGTACTCGTCCTCGAGCTCGTGCGGCTCGAGCTGGGCCGTGCGGCCGCCGTCGATCCCCGGCTTGCGCTGCGTGTACAGGCCCCACCAGCGGAAGCGCCCGTGCAGGTCCGTCGGGTCGATCGACGAGAAGCCGCCCTTCGCGTAGACCTGCTCGATGCGCTCGCGCACGTTCAGCCCGCCGTCGGCGAGCTTGAACTCCTCGTTCGCGTTCAGGGGTTCGCGGCCGTCGACGGCCCACTGCCCATGGGGCTTCGACGGCTTGCGCGCCGTGCGGGTCCTCGCACCCCGCACGGGCGTGGGCTGTTCGACGGTCATGATCTCGCTCTCCCATGTGCGGCGATCTGCCGCTGAGAGGCCAGGCTATGGAAGTTCCGACGCCGATCGGTACTGCGCGACGACACATGACGCCACGTGTCGTCACGCCGGGAAACGGAGTGAAACGAAGCCCTGCGCGCGGTCGGATGGTGCTATCTTCGGCGCCCGCGTTCGCGGCGGTGTGCGCTCGGCGGGCACGGAGAAGGCCCCGGGCGAGAGATCATCGCCCGGGGCCTGGATGCGGCCTGGTTACCCGAAAACCATCCGCGAGGGATTCGGTCTGCGCCGCCATCCCTGGGGCGGCGTGCCGAAGCGCTGATGCGCGTTTCCGGATCCAGTATCGCAACCCCGCAAGGGGTCTGTCTGTAGGAACTTTGGGGGACAAATCGGGAGGATTCGACCCGAATCAGCCCGAGAAGCGCCCCCAGCGGGCATCGCCGGGCACGCGGCGCATCCGGCGCGCCGTGCTCCACGTGGTGCGGTGCGACGGCTCGTCGGCCGTCGCCTGGCGCGACTCCTGCGCGTACGCGGCGGGGAGCACGCCCGCGAGGGCCGCGAGGTCCTCGTCGGTGGCGTTCCCCCTCGTGATCTGCACGCTCGGCAGCTCGCCGCCCTGCCGCATGACGCCGTCGCTCACAGCGGGATGTTCCCGTGCTTCTTGGGCGGCAGCTCCGCGCGCTTGCCGCGGAGGGAGCGCAGCGCCTTCGCGATCGAGACGCGGGTCTGCGCCGGCTCGATGATGCCGTCGAGCTCGCCGCGCTCCGCCGCGAGGAAGGGCGAGGCCACGTTGTAGGTGTACTCGTTGGCGAGCCGCGTGCGCACCTCGGTGACGTCCTCGCCGGCTTCCGCCGCCTTCTTCAGCTCGCCCCTGTACAGGATGTTGACGGCGCCCTGGCCGCCCATAACGGCGATCTCGGCCGTCGGCCACGCGAGGTTGACGTCGGCGCCGAGCTGCTTCGAGCCCATCACGATGTAGGCGCCGCCATAGGCCTTGCGCAGGATGACCGTGACGAGCGGAACCGTCGCCTCGGCGTACGCGTACAGCAGCTTGGCGCCGCGGCGGATGACACCCGTCCACTCCTGGTCGGTGCCAGGCAGGTATCCGGGCACGTCGACGAGCGTGACGATCGGGATCGAGAAGGCGTCGCAGAACCGCACGAACCGGGAGGCCTTCTCGCCGGCCTCGATGTTCAGCGTGCCGGCCATCTGCTGCGGCTGGTTCGCGATGATGCCGACCGAGCGGCCCTCGACGCGGCCGAAGCCGATCACGATGTTCGGCGCGAACAGCGGCTGCACCTCGAGGAACTCGTCGTCGACGACCTGATCGATGACCGACTTGACGTCGTACGGCTGATTCGGCGAATCCGGGATGACCGTGTTCAGCGAGCGGTCGCCGTCGGTCGTCTCGAACTCGAACGGAGCGTCGTAGGCGGGCGGGTCCGCCATGTTGTTGTCGGGCAGGAAGCCGATCAGCCCGCGCGCGTAGTCGAGCGCGTCGTCCTCGTCCTCGGCCAGGTAGTGCGCGACGCCCGAGCGGGTGTTGTGCGTGTGCGCACCGCCGAGCTCCTCCATGCCGACGTCCTCGCCGGTGACCGTTTTGATGACATCAGGGCCCGTGACGAACATCTGGCTGGTCTTGTCGACCATGATGACGAAGTCGGTGAGGGCGGGGGAGTAGACAGCACCGCCGGCGGCGGGGCCCATCACGATCGAGATCTGCGGGATGACGCCGGAGGCCTGCGTGTTGAGGCGGAAGATCTCGGCGTACTTGCCGAGCGCGAGCACGCCCTCCTGGATGCGGGCGCCGCCCGAGTCGAGGATGCCGATGACGGGCATGCCCCCGCGCAGCGCGAACTCCATGATCTTGATGATCTTGTTGCCGGCGACCTCGCCGAGCGAGCCGCCGAAGGTCGAGAAGTCCTGCGAGTAGACCGCGACGTTGCGGCCGTGGATCGTCGCGGTGCCCGTGACGACCGAGTCGCCGTAGGGGCGGGACTTGTCCATCCCGAACGCGGTCGTGCGGTGGCGCACGTACTCGTCGAACTCGACGAAGCTGCCGGGGTCGACCAACAGCTCGATGCGCTCGCGGGCGGTCATCTTGCCCTTGGCGTGCTGCTTTTCGACGGCCTTCGCCTCCGCCTGCGTCACGGCGTCGGCGTAGCGCTCGCGGAGGTCGTCGATCTTGCCTGCGGTCGTAGAGAGATCGGGTTCGGTCACGCGTTCCACCCTAACCGCGACACCCCGGATGGATTTGGTGGCCACGCACAACGACATCCGGAATCGTGTGTGAGATCCGGATGGTCCGTGAGATGCGTAGGCTGGCCGGGTGACGTGGGAGAAGACGACAGCCATCGGCGCCGACGTGGCCGAGGTCGCCTCGGCGGGTTCGACGAACGCCGACCTGGCGGCCCTCGCGGCGGATCGGGAGCTGCCGCACCTGAGCACGCTGCTCACCCGCGACCAGCGGGCGGGCCGCGGCAGGCTCGACCGGCAGTGGCGGGCGCCGGCCGGTGCGTCCCTGGCCGTTTCGGTGCTGCTGCGGGTCGGCGACGTTCCCGCGGCCTCCCGCGGCTGGGTGCCGCTCGCGGCGGGGAGGGCGATGGCCCGCGCCGTCGCCGCGCAGCTGCCGGGGCGCCGGGTGGGGGCGAAGTGGCCGAACGACGTGCTCGTCGACCGCCGGAAGATCTGCGGAATCCTCGCGGAGGGCACGGCCGACCCCGGCACCGTCATCGTCGGCAGCGGCGTGAACACCCGGATGACCGAGGCCGAGCTGCCGGTGCCGACCGCGACGTCGTTCGCGGCGCTCGGTGCGGAATGCGACGAGGATCGCCTGTTGGCCGACTACCTCGCGGAGCTCGACCGGATGCTTGCGGCGCTCGCCGCCGCATCCGGAGACGCCGACGCGTCGCGCGTGCGGGTGGACGTGTTGGAGACCTGCGTGACCCTCGGCCAGGAGGTGCGGGTGATGATGCCGGCGGGCGACGACATCGTCGGTACCGCGGTCACGCTGTCGGGAGACGGGCGCCTCGTCGTCGGCACGGCATCCGGGCTCGTCGATGTCGCCGCCGGCGACGTCGTGCACGTGCGCCCCGACGCCTGAGCCGCGCGAACCGCGCGCATCCCGCGCGCCCCGGCGAATTCCGAGGCGTGGCGCGGCACACTGGTGGGGACGCGCGAGAAGAGGAGGGGCGACATGACGGTGCCGAGCATGCCCGACCGCCCCGACCTGCCGCCGCCCGGTTCGCCCCGCCCCGAGGAGCTCCTCGTGGCACGGTTCCGCCCGCAGGCCCGCTCGCTGACTTGGTCGGCGCTCGCCCTGATCGCGATCTCCGCCGCGGCGGGGTACGGCTGGGACAACCTGCCTGGCGGGGTCGGGGACTGGGCCATCCTCGCGGCGGCCGCGGGGCTCGTGCTGCTGCTCGTCGTCGTGCCGTGGCTCGTCTGGCGGTCTCGCGTCTACACGCTGACGACCCGGCGCGTCATCGCGCGGCGCGGCCTGTTCGGTCAGCACTCCGTCGAGGTGACGCACGCGAGCGGATACACCGTTGAAACGCGGCGCGGCCTCTGGCAGCGCATGTGGGGCACGGGAACCCTCACGCTCTCGGTCGGCGCCGGCGGCCCGGACGACGGCGACGACGCGGGTCGGGTCGTGCTGACGAACGTGCCGCGACCCCGGCTGGTCGCCGAGGCGCTCGCCGATCAGGTCGAGATCAACCAGATCCTCGATCACCGAGAGGCCGAGACGGCGGCGTACGCCGCGACCCCCGCCGACTGACGCGCGACGCGCGCCGCCGTGCGGAGCCGTTGCCGTGCGCGCGGGAAGGTGCGATTCGCGCGGTCGCCGCGACCCCTGCTCCGCGAGGACACTCTGCGCGCGCGTTCAGCACGCTCGAGCGATCGCGGAACCGGCGGCGACCATCGCGCCGAAGTGAGTGTGGGCATATATGCCCGCTGACCAGAGGTTTCTTCGTCTTTCGGGCGGTGTCGGCCTATGATTCTGAACGGAGATTCCGTTATATAGGAGGTCAGTGTGTCGGAGAAGCCGGGTTTCTTTCAGCGCCCCATGTCGCGCATCGTCGGCGCGGTGATCGGAGGTGTGGCGCTCGTGGTCGGGATGGCGGTGGGAGCCGCCATCGGCGCGTCCGGGCAGGCGGACCAGGTGCAGGAGCTCGAAGCGGCGAACGCGCAGGTTTCGGAACGGCTCGAACGGGCACAGGTCGCTGAGAAGGAGGCGGAGTCGGTCGCCGTTGCGGCGGGCGAAGAGGCCGACGAGCTGCGCACGCAGGTCACTGAACTCGAGAACGAACTCGCCTCGGTGACGAAGAAGGTCGGCGAGCAGCGGGAGAAGGCTGAAGAGGCGACGGCTCTCGTGGCGGAGCGCGATGCGCGCATCCAGGAGCTCGAGGCGCAGATGGCCGCGGCGGTCGCTCCGCAGAGCGATGCGTCGCAGCACGACGCCACGCAGAGCGGCGGATCCGCGTCCACCGGGCCATTCCAGAACTGCACCGAGGCGCGCAGTGCGGGGGCGACTCCTCTCTATGCGGGGAATCCGGGTTACGGATCCCACCTCGATCGCGATGGCGACGGTGTCGCGTGCGAGTAGATGTGTAGCGGGCGGTCACAGCGATCGTCCGGGTTCCCTCCCTTTTCCTGGGGCAGAGCGCCGTCGGAACGCGCTCATGAGCTGGTGGGTGGGGCGGCGGTGATCTCGGCGGGCGGGGCGGGCTGAGTGTTGCGCCGAAGCGGGGAATACTCTTCCTGCGGGCCTGTTGTACTTGATACAGATGCGCTCAAGTCGGTAAACTTGAGGCGTAGGCACTCAAGTATCAGGAGGGCTCATGGCCAGCTTCCCGCAGGACGGCTTCGACGACTTCCTCGCCCGCTATCTTCAGGGCGAGCGCGCGAGGCAGTCGCGTTCGTTCGACCTCACCCGCTTCCTCACGAAGCGCACGCAGGAGACCCTGCAGCGTGCCGGGGCGTTCGCGCTCGGCCGCGGCCAGCGCGAGCTCGATGCGCTCCATGTGCTGCGCGTCCTGCTCGACGACGAGACAGTGGCGGGCGCGGCGGCGCGCGCGGGCGCCGATGTCGATGCGCTGAAGAGCGCAGCGGAAGACGGCCTGCCGGCATCCGGGGAGGCCGTCGACGCCGACAACGCATCGCTCACGGCCGCCGTCCAGCGCGCGCTCTTCCACGCGTACCAGGTCGCACGCTCGTCGGGCTCGACGTACATCGAGCCCGAGCACATCTTCTTCGCGCTCGTGCTGGCACAGGACACCGCTTCCGGCCGCATCCTCGCGTCGGGCGGCGTCACGCCCGAATCGCTGACGCAGTCGGCGCGCGAGCAGATGCAGCCGACCGGTGCGCCAGCGCGCGAGCAGGGCGAGGCCGAGTCGATGCTCGCAAAATACGGCGTCGACCTGACGGCTCGCGCCGAAGAGGGCCTGATCGACCCGGTGATCGGCCGCACGGACGAGACCGAGCAGACGATCGAGATCCTCTCGCGGCGCACCAAGAACAACCCCGTGCTGGTCGGCGAGGCCGGCGTGGGCAAGACGGCGATCGTCGAGGGTCTCGCCCGTGCGATCGTCGCGGGCGAGGTCCCGGAGCAGCTCAAGGGCAAGCGCGTGATCTCGCTCGACCTGCCCGGCATGCTCTCGGGCGCGCGCTACCGCGGCGACTTCGAAGAGCGGCTCACCAAGACGATGGAGGAGGTCGCAGGCAGCACGGATGACCTCATCCTGTTCCTCGACGAGATCCACACCGTCGTCGGCGCGGGCGCGGGCGGCGACGGCGCCATGGACGCCGGCAACATCCTCAAGCCGCGCCTGGCCCGCGGCGAGCTGCACCTCGTCGGCGCCACGACGCTGAAGGAGTTCCGCACGATCGAGAAGGACGCCGCCCTCGCACGCCGGTTCCAGCCGGTGACGGTCGGCGAGCCGTCGATCGACGACGCGATCGAGATCCTCCGCGGTCTGCGCGACGCGTATCAGGAGCATCACCGCGTGGTCTACACCGACGACGCGCTGCGCGCGGCCGTCGAGCTGAGCGACCGC
Source organism: Microbacterium halophytorum (assembly GCF_002970975.1). Lineage (GTDB taxonomy): Bacteria > Actinomycetota > Actinomycetes > Actinomycetales > Microbacteriaceae > Microbacterium > Microbacterium halophytorum. Next base: position 169,031 of record NZ_PNFA01000008.1, on the reverse strand, counting down.
TACCTCACCGAGCGCGTACTGCCCGACAAGGCGATCGACCTGATCGACCAAGCCGGTGCGCGCCTGCGCCTGCGCACGGGCCCGGCCGTCGACACGAGCGGGCTGATGCAGAAACTCGCCGAGCTCGAGGCCGACAAGAACGCGGCCGTCGCGGCGGAGCGGTACGAGGACGCCCTGCGCATCCGCGACGAGATCGCCGAGACGCAGCGGGCGATCGATCAGGCGGGGTCCGCCGACCTGACGATCGGTGAGGCCGAGATCGCCGAGGTCATCAGCCGCGCCACGGGCATCCCCACCAGCCGCATCACGGAGGGCGAGCGCGAGCGCCTGGCCGGGCTCGAGTCCGAGCTGCACGAGCGCGTCGTCGCGCAGGACGACGCCGTCGCGGCCGTCGCCCGCTCGATCCGGCGCAGCCGCACGGGCATGGGCGACGCGCGCCGGCCCGTCGGCTCGTTCCTCTTCCTCGGCCCGACGGGCGTGGGCAAGACGGAGCTGGCCAAGGCGCTCGCCGCGAGCCTGTTCGACGACTCCACGGCCGTCGTGCGGTTCGACATGAGCGAGTTCGGCGAGCGGCACACGGTGTCGCGCCTGGTCGGCGCCCCTCCGGGATACGTCGGCTACGACGAGGCGGGCCAGCTCACCGAGCGCGTGCGCCGCAACCCGTACTCGATCGTGCTGTTCGACGAGATCGAGAAGGCGCATCCGGATGTCTTCAACCTGCTGCTGCAGGTTCTCGACGACGGGCGCCTGACCGACGGCCAGGGCCGCACCGTCGACTTCCGGAACACCGTGATCGTGATGACGTCGAACCTCGGCAGCGAGTACCTCGCGGCCCGCGGCGGCGCGATCGGCTTCTCGGCGAGCGGCTCGGAGTACGACGAGCAGGACTTGCGCGATCGCGTGATGGGCAAGCTCCGCGAGGCGATGCGACCGGAGTTCCTGAACCGCATCGACGAGATCGTGATGTTCCGCAAGCTCGGCCGCGCCGAGCTGCAGGAGATCGTCTCGCTCCTGCTGGGCGCGACGCGCGACCGGCTGGCCGCGCGCGACATCGCGCTCGACGTCGCGCCGGCGGCGATCGAGTGGCTCGCCGAGCACGGCTACGAGCCCGAGTACGGCGCGCGGCCGCTGCGCCGCCTCATCCAGCGCGAGATCGACGACCGCATCGCCGACCTCTTCGTCTCGGGCGACCTCGTCGACGGCGGCGCCGTGCGCGTCGACGCCGCGGGCGGCGAGCTCACCGTGACGGCGCCCGAGGAGCTGCCGCTGGCCGCGTAGGCCGGCACGGGAGCCGCGCCTGTCGTTCATCCGGATGGACGACAGGCGCGGTTTCGTATACGCGGGATAACGGATTGCGCGCAATCCGAGACACGCGGCGCCTCCGGCGCTATCTTGAACCTATGAATTCGCTCACAACCGCGCAGTCCGCTGCCCACACCGCGACGATGTACGACGACTCAGGCATGGGGGTCCTCGGCGTGCTGCTCGCCGGGATGGGAGTCGCGAGCTGGCTCGTGATCGTCGCGCTCTACGTGCTGGTCGCGATCGGCCTGTGGAAGATGTTCGCGAAGGCGGGCCTGCCGGGCATCCTCGGCATCATCCCGATCGTGAACCTCGTCTTCCTGCTGAAGATCGCACGGCTGAACATGTGGCTCGCCCTTCTGTACCTCGTGCCAATCGCGAACATCGTGCTGGCGATCATCGTCGCGCTCAAGGTCGGCCGAAACTTCGGCCACGGGGCGGCCTTCTCGGTCTTCCTGCTCTGGCTGTTCCCGGTCATCGGCTACCTGATCGTCGGCTTCGGCGGCGACCAGTACCGCCCGGTCGAGCCGCGCCCGGCGTACTGACGACTCGCGCGAGCGCCCCGGTCCGATCGGACCGGGGCGCTCGTCGTCGCGGCAGGGCGGGCCGGCGTTTTCGCGCGCGGGCGGCCGCGGGCATAGCATCGGTTCGCCCGGGCGCAGTCGCGGGTGCGAGGGGAGTGAGTGTGTCGGGAACCGAGATCCTGCGGCTGGAAGCCGTCGACGTCGTCCGGAGCGGGCGCCGGATCCTCACGGGGATCGACCTCGCCATCCGCTCGGGGGAGCATTGGGCGCTGATCGGAGCGAACGGCGCGGGCAAGTCGACGATGCTCAGCATGTGCGGTGCGGAGCAGCACCCGACGCGCGGCAGCGTGACGGTGCTGGGGCACCAGCTCGGCCGCGTCGAGATCCGCAAGCTGCGCGAGTCGATCGGGCACGTCAACCCCCGCCTGCAGATCCAGCCGCGGCTGACGCTCACGCAGGTCGTGCTCACGGGCGCGACGGGCACGGCGTCGCTCATGAACCGGTGGGAGCCGGATGACGCGCTGATCGCGCGCGCCGGCGAGCTGATCGAGCTGCTCGGGCTCGGCGCGAAGCGCGACGTCGTCTGGGCGACGATGTCGCAGGGCGAGCGGGGTCGGGCGTTGATCGCGCGGGCGTTGCTGAACGACCCTCCGCTGCTGCTCCTCGACGAGCCGTCCACGGGGCTCGACGTCGCCGCGCGCGAGCAGCTGCTCGAGACGCTCGACCACCTGCACCACACCCATCCCGACCTCGCGACCGTGCTGGTGACGCACCACATGGAGGAGCTGCCGGAATCCACGACGCACGCGGCCCTCATCAAGGACGGCCGCCTCACCGCCCAGGGCCCGGCGACGGACGTGCTCACGACAGAGCGGGTCTCGGACGCGTTCGACCACGCCATCCGGATCGACTACGCCGACGGCCGCTGGCAGGCCCGCGCCGGGCGCGCGGTGCTGCTGGCGTAGACCGGGGGCGGGCGGCGCCTACGATGGATCGGTGAGCCGAAAGATCATCCTCGACGTCGATACGGGCATCGACGACTCCCTGGCCGTGCTGACGGCGGCCGTGTCCATCCGGGTCGACCTGGTCGGCTGCACCACGACGTGGGGCAACGTCGACGTCGAGACGGCGACGCGCAATACCGCTGCGCTGCTCGAGCTCGCGGAGATCGACGGCGTGCCCGTTGCTGCGGGTGCCGCAGGGCCGCTGAATGGCGCGGCGCCCGGCTACGCGCGCCACGTGCACGGCGACGACGGGCAGGGCGGGCACGCGCTCGACCTCGACGGCGTTCCGGTGTCGGGCGAGACGGCGGCCGAGCTGATCATCCGGCTCAGCCACGAGCACGCCGGCGAGCTGCACCTCGTGGCCGTCGGGCCGCTGACGAACCTCGCGCTCGCGCTCGAGGCCGACCCGACGCTGCCGGAGCGGGTGCCCGAAGTGACGATCATGGGCGGCGCGTTCGGCGTGCCCGGCAACATCACTCCCGTCGCTGAGGCGAACATCATCGGCGACCCGGAGGCCGCCCAGCGCGTGATCGATGCGGCGTGGTCGTGCACCTTCGTCGGGCTCGACGTCACGATGGAGCACCTGCTCACGGAGGAGCACCGGGCGCAGCTGAACGCGGGCGGCGAGATCGGGCGGCACTGCGGGGCCATCCTCGACCACTACTTCGACTTCTACGCCGACGTCACGGGCACGCGCTGCGCCGCGAACCACGACGCGCTCGCGCTCGGCGTTGCGTGCGGCAAGGCGGCGCTGGGCCTCGCCCCGACCGTCCGGATGCAGATCGACACGACCGACGGCCCCGGTCGCGGCCAGACGATCGCCGACCGCCGCCCGATGTACGAGGGGTGGCCGACCCCGCGCGGTGCCCGCCACCGCATCGCGCTCGAGGTCGACGAGGGGTACACCGACTGGATGGTGCAGCTGCTCGCGGCGGCGTGATCGGTATCGCAGTTGTGACGCCTGAATCCACGGGAATCGAGCAACAAGTGAGATAGCGACGGGCGGGGCCGGGTCAACCCAGGCGGCCGCGCGACGTCAGCGCAGCGCGCACGCGCGCGGCGAGCTCCTCGGGGCGGGCGTAGAGGTCCGCGGTGATCTCGATGACGATCCAGCCCGCGGCGCGCAAACGCGCGAGGCGCTCCACGTCGTGTGCGTAGGTGTCGGCGTGCTGCCGGCCCTGGTACTCCAGCGCGATGCGCTGCTGCTCGTACACCATGTCGACGCAACCGAGGAAGGCCCCTTGCCCGTCGAAGACGTCTCGGTTGAGGGACGGTTCGGGCAGCCCGGCGGCCAACAGGATCAGGCGGGAGCCCGTCTCGCGCGGCGACCACGAGTCGAGCCGCGTCAGGCTCAGCGACTGTCGGAGCCGCGCGGCGCCCCGCCTCTGGCCCGCGTCGAGAGCTCGCCGCATCTGCTCGGGAGTCGCTAGCGGCGGGCGGCCAGGAGAGGGGCGCCCGACCCCTTCGCGCCAGACACGGCAGATGTGGTCGCCGAGGGCGGTGAGGTCGGCGACGCTCCACGCACCCAGCGCGGCCCAGGTCGATGCCGGGGAAGTGACGCGCAGCCCGTTCTTCGTGCACACGGTCGTGAGCCGTCGGTCCAGACGGTGTCCGCGGACTCCGGCCATCCGGCGGACAGAGCCTTCGTGCACCGACACGTGCAGCACGCCGAGGTCGCTCCGGGCAGGGAGGGGAGCGCTCCAGATGACCGCAGCGGTTTCGTGGCTGAAGAACTCATCGGGGCGCAGTGCGGTTGCGAGGTCGCGCGCCCGGAGCAGCAGCTCTGTCCGTGCGGCGCGCGGATCGCTCGGGTATCGGCTGGGAAGCTCTCTGGCGGTACGCACACCGCGGAACGGCGCAGCGAGGTCCCGACCGCGCAGCCGCGACCGCGTGACGCCGAGCTCGCGCGCGTGCGCACACGTGAACCGTTCGCCGAGCTCGGCGGGAATGCGGGTGCGTCGCGGCATGGCACCACGGTGTCACCCCGCAGCCCCGGACCGGCGTTGTCCACACCCCGGTTCACCCCGGGGACCGGATTATCCCCAAGCGATCTGCATCGCTATCGCAGTTGTTGCGCCAGAACCGGGCGCTGTACCGCAACGAGTGAGATAGCGATGAGCGCGGCGGCGCCTGCGGCGGGTGTCCCTCAGGCGATCGCGTCGAGGGGCACCGCTGGGTCGGCGAGGCGAGCGTCCGACACCTCGACGCGGTCGCGGATGAGCCGCTGCACCTCTTCGTTGACGTCCCAGACATTGACGTTCATGCCGGCAACGACGCGGCCGGCTGCGACCCAGAGCGCGACGAACTCGCGAGCGTCGAGGTCGCCGCGGACGATCACGCGGGCGCCCGGCATCAGCGGCGCGTAGCCCGAGAACTCCATGCCGAGGTCGTACTGGTCTGTGAAGAAGTAGGGGATGTCGTCGTGCACGGCGTCGCCGCCGAGCATGTTCGCCGCCGCGACCTTCGCGGTCGCGATCGCGGTCGCCCAGTGCTCGGTGCGCAGCCGCTCGCCGAGCACGGGGTGCACGGGGTTCGCGCAGTCACCCGCGGCGAAGACCCCCGTCACCGACGTGCGCATGTGCTCGTCGACGAAGACGCCGCCGTCGACGGCGGCCCCGGCGGTCTCGGCGAGCGCCGTGTCCGGAACCGCGCCGATGCCCACGATGGCGAGGTCGGCGGGGATCGTCTCGTCGCCCGCGCGCACGCCCGTCGCCGCACCGTCGGGACCCGTCTCGATCGCCGTGACGCGGCGGCCGGGCAGGAACTCGACGCCGTGCTCGCGGTGCAGCCGCAGGAAGACATCGCCCATCTCGTCGCCGAGGGCCTTCGCGAGCGGCACGCGGTCGGGGGAGAGGATCGTGACGTCGTTGCCGAACTCGCGCGCGGCGGCAGCGGTCTCGAGCCCGATCCATCCGGAGCCGACGACTACGACGCGGCGCCCTCCGTCGCTCAGCTCCGCGCGCAGGGCGTCGGAATCGTCGAGCGTGCGCAGCCGCCGCACGTTCGGCGCGTCGGCGCCTGGCACGTCCAGCCGGCGCGCGGCAGCACCCGTCGCGAGGAGGATGCGGTCGTACGAGAGCTCGGCACCGCTGTCGAGGGCGACGACGCCGCCGCCGATGCGGTGCGCCGGGTCGCCCAGGTGCAGCGTGACGCCGTGCGCGGCCTCCCAACCGGCCTCGTGCGCGTAGACGGCGTCGAGCCCTTCCCTGCCGAGCAGGTAGCCCTTCGACAGCGGCGGGCGCTCGTAGGGCCGCCGCGCCTCGGCCGTGACGAGGTCGATCTCGCCCTCGAATCCGCGCTCCCTGAGCTCTGCAACGGCGGTTGCGGCCGCGAGGCCGCCTCCGATCACGACGATGCGCATGATGACACCTTCTTCCCGAGGGGTCTGCTCACGCTATCGCCGGCGGCGCTCACGGGGAACCCCCGCGGGCGCCGGTCAGCCGCGGCGCGCGGTGTACTGCTCCCGGATGACGGGGCGCGGGTCGGTCGTCGGCTCGCCCAGGAGGCTCACGGGCCACTCGGGGCGCGCGCCCGTGAGCGCCCATGCCGCCTGCAGCGCCGCCCCGGCGGCGACGTACTCGCCGGGCTCGGGGCGGGCGACGGGGGCGTCGAAGACCTGGGCAGCGATCGCCGCGACGGCCTCGCTCTGGGCCGCGCCGCCGATCAGCAGGATGCGCTCGGCGTCGACGCCGTGGCGGCGCACGGCGTCGAGGCCCTCCGCGAGCCCGCACAGCACGCCCTCGATCGCGGCGCGCGCGAGGTTCTCGCGGGTCGTCGACGCGAGCGTCATCCCGAACAGCGTCGCGGTCGCGTCAGGCAGGTTCGGGGTGCGCTCTCCCTCGAACCAGGGCTGCAGCACCAGGCCGTCGGCGCCCGGCACGGCCGCGAGCGCCAGGCGTGCGAGCTCGCCGTGGTCGACGCCGAGCAGCCGCGCCGTCGCGTCGAGAACACGGGCGCCGTTGATCGTCGTCACGAGCGGCAGGAACCGCCCCGTGGCATCGGCGAAGCCCGCGACAGTCCCCGTCTCGTCGCGCACGGCGACGTCGGTGACGGCGGCCACGGTCCCGGATGTCCCGATCGAGACCACGACATCGCCCGCGCCCGCACCGAGCCCGAGCGCGGCCGCCGCGTTGTCGCCGGCGCCGGCCCCGACGCGCATCCCGTTCGGGCCGTCGACCGACTCGTCCGGTGCGAGGACGCGCGGCAGGACGACGTCGCTCGCGTCGCGGCGCAGCGCGCGCGAGAGCAGGTCGAGGTCGTACTCGCCCGTCGTCGGGTCGAAGTAGTTCGTGCCGCTCGCATCCGAGCGGTCGGTGACGAGCTCGGTCAGCACGGCCCCGTGCTCCGATTCGCCCGCGGGGCCGTACCCGCGCAGGCGCCAGGTCAGCCAGTCGTGCGGGAGTGCCACGGCGGCGACGCGCGCCGCGTTCTCCGGCTCGTTGTCGGCGAGCCAGCGCAGCTTCGTGGCCGTGAACGAGGCGACGGGCACGAGCGACGTGCGCTCGGCGAGTGCGGCGCGGCCGACCTCGGCGATCAGGTCCTCGGCGGCACCGGCCGACCGGGTGTCGTTCCAGAGCAGCGCCGGCCGGATGACGCGGCCATCGGCGTCGAGCGCGACCATGCCGTGCTGCTGGCCGCCGACGGCGAGCGCGGCGACGTCGTCGAGCCCTCCCGCCTCGGCGATCGCCGTCTCGAGGGCTGCCCACCATTCCTGCGGGTCGACCTCGGTCCCATCCGGGTGCGAGGCGCGCCCCTGGCGCACGATGGCGCCCGTTCCGAGGTCGCGGATGATCAGTTTGCAGCTCTGCGTCGAGGAGTCCACACCGGCAACGAGTGTCATAGCCCCGAGCCTACCGAGGTGCGGAACGAAAACGTTATTCCTTCAGGCGCACGAGGCGCTCGTGGCCCGATTCGCTCAGCTCGGCGATCTCGTCGTGCGAGCGCAGGAAGGCGTTGAACGAGCGGAAGCCGAGGCCCTTCTCGCTGAACGACGGGTCCATGCGGCGCATGTGCTGCTTCACGGCGGAGGCGTGCAGCCACTCGGCGTCGTCGTTCTTGTCGCGACCCCCGAGCTCGAGCGCGCGGTGCAGCAGTTTCGCCGCCGACTCGGCGGGGTCGGGCTCCGGCTCCTCTGCGGGCTTTCGGCGCCGCCGGCGCGGCTTGGCCTCCTCGGCCGCCGGCGCGTCATCGGGCTTCGTCTCTTCGGCTTTCGCCGCCGGCTTCTTGCGCTTCGGCTTCTCGGGCATGACGACGCCGGGGAGCGTGTCGTAGGCATCGAACTCGTCACAGGCGGCCGCGAGCGACTTCGCGGTCGAGCCGGCGACGCCCACGCCGACGACGTGCCGGCCGAGGCGACGGACGCGCTGGGCGAGGGGGACGTAGTCGCTGTCGCCGCCGACGATGACGACGTGCGTCAGGTCGGGCAGGCGGAACATGTCCTCCACGGCGTCGACCGCGAGACGGATGTCGGCGCCGTTCTTCGCGTACGCGGCCGCGGGGAACAGCTGCACGAGGTCGACGGCGCGGGCCACGAGCTGCTGGCGGTAGTCGGCGTTCACGGGCGACGACCAGTCGGCGTACGCGCGCGTGAGCACCATCGTGCCGAACGACGAGGCGTAGTCGATGATCGCGCCCACGTCGATCCTGGCGATCTGCAGCCGCTCCGCGATCTCGGGGTCGGAGGCGTCCTCCGCGATCTTCGCGCGGTCCCTCGAGTACGCGTTGCGGCCATGCACGCGGTCGTACCAGCTCATCACGATGTTGTCGAAGTCGAGATACACCGCAACGCGAGGGTCAGCCATACCTCCGACCCTACTCCGGCGCCCCTGGGGGACTACACCACCCGGTCGAGCGCCTGCCTCAGGTCGTCGATCAGCTCCGCGGGGTCTTCGAGCCCGATCGAGAGCCGGATGGTCGCGAACGAGATGCCGGCATCGGCGAGCTGCTTGCGCGTCATGTGGTTGTGCGTCATCGTCGCGGGGTGGCACGTGAGCGTGCGCGCGTCGCCGATGTTGGCGACGATCCGGATGACCCTCAGCGCATCGAGCACCCGCTCAGCCCGCGCGTAGTCGGCCTCGTCGTCGCCCGTGGAGTGCAGGTCGAACGCGTACACGCTGGGCACGCCCGCGGGCAGCAGGCGCTCGGCGTTCTCGTGCCACGGATTGCCGGCGAGGCCGGGGTGGTGCACGGCGGCGACGGCCGGGTGGGTCGCGAGGAACTCGGCGACCGCGAGACCGGACGCGGCGTGGCGGTGGACGCGGAGGTTGAGCGTCTCGATGCCCGTGAGGATCTGGAACGCGTTGAACGGGCTGAGCGCGGGGCCGAGGTCGGCGATGTACTTCGACTTGATGAGCGTCGTGAAGGCGGCCTCGCGGCCGAAGGCCTCCCAGAGCGCGACGCCGCCGAAGCGGAAGCGCGGTTCGGTCAGCTGCGGCCACTTGGCAGGCTCCGCGCCGAAATCGAAGGTGCCGAGGTCGACGACGACGCCGCCGAGCGACGTGCCGTGGCCGCAGAGGAACTTCGTCGCGGAGTGCACGACGAAGTCGGCGCCCAGCTCCTTGGGGCGCTGCAGCACGGGCGTCGCGACGGTGCTGTCGACGACGAGCGGCACGCCGGCGGCGTGTGCGATCTCCGCGACGGCAGGCATGTCGAGGACCTGCGCGACGGGGTTGGCGACGCCCTCGGCGAAGAACGCGCGCGTCGTGGGGCGCACGGCCGAGCGCCATGCGTCGAGGTCGTCCTGGTCGACGAACGTGACGTCGATGCCGAAGTCGGCGAACGTGTCGTGGAAGAGGTCGACCGACCCGCCGTAGAGGCTGCTCGACGCGACGATGTGCCCGCCGCGGCCCGCGAGCGCGAGCGTCGCGACCGTGGTGGCCGCCTGGCCCGACCCGGTCGCGGCCGCCGAGACACCGCCCTCGAGCTCGGCGATGCGCTTCTCGAGCACCACCTGCGTCGGGTGCGAGTTGCGGCTGTAGATGAAGCCCTTGCGGCGCAGCGCGAACCGCTCGCGCGCCTCACGCAGGTTTGCGAACTGGTACGCCGACGACTGGTGGATCGGCACGCCGACCGTCTGGTGGGTGTGCTCGGCCGGCTCGTACCCCGCACCCAGCTGGGCGGTGACGAAGCCCGCGGGAAGGTGCGTCTGATCCTCGGGATTCACCCCGACATCCTCTCAGCCGCGCCGTATGCGCGCGAACCCCGGTGTAACCGGGGGTCACGCGCGCACGGAACCGGTCCGGGCCGCGGTCGCGGCTTCAGAGGATCAAGGGATTCCGGGTCGACAGCGCGGGAAAATAGCTGAAGTCGCGGTCGGCCGTCCACAGTTCTGAGACGCCGTGCGACAAGCAGATCGCGGCGATGCGCGCATCGTGGACTTTTGGGCCGCGGGCATCGGATGCGTCGAGCAGGCCGGAGAGCCGGGTGAGGTGGTCGGGTGCCTCGGAGAGGAGCGTCGCCGAGGGCAAGCTGCACAGCTCGCGCATCGCCTGCATAGCCAGGGCCGTCGGTGACGGCGGATCGTAGATTCGAGGATGGGTCGACACAGCGAGGAACTCGTGAACGCAGGGCCACGGCAGGCCGAATCGCCGCCCTGATGCGGCGAGTTCCTCGACCGCCGTGCGAGCGCGTTCGTGGTGCGGGCTGTCTTCGCGATGAGCGTAGACGAGGACGTTCGTATCGAGGGCGATCACGATGGCAACCCGTACCCCAGTTCGGTCCATATGCTCGGCTCCACGCCGGGCACGAGGCCGTGCCCGGACACCGTGACGAAGGAGAACGGGTGGGTGGCGCCATGACTCTTTCTGCTCTCGACCGCCGTGTGCAGACCGTCGATCACGAGTTCGCGCAACGTCGTGCCCTGGGCGCGCGCTATCTCGCGGGCCTCAGCGGCGAGTGCGTCGGGCAGATCCACAGTGGTCTTCATACAGGTAACTGTATCAGTGCGCCTGTACTCCCGTACTGCGGGTCTGTCAGTGGGCGGAGCGAGGCGCCGCCGAAAGCCCGGAAGCCGAGGTCGTCGGCCTTCGGACCCGACGCAATTGTGGCGATCCCGTGCGGGTGAACTCCGGCGCAACGGGGAGTCACGGTGGCCCGAGTCAGTTGTCGTGCTCGAACGCGCGCTCGTGCTCACGGGCGTAGCGGATGCGGTCGTTGCCGACGCCCTGGGGGACCATGGGCCAGACCATCGCGTCTCCGCTGACCACGAAATCGATCACAACGGGGCGATCATTGATCGCCAGCGCCGAGTGGATCGCCCGATCGATGTCGACCTCGCGCTCGACTCGCATCGCCGCACAGCCATACGCGTCGGCGAGGCGGACGAAATCTGGGATGCGGACCGATTCATGGCCGGTGTGCAGAGCGCTCTGCGAGTAGCGCTCGCCGTAGACGAGCGTCTGCCACTGTCTGATCATCCCGAGCGCCGAGTTGTTGATGATCGCAACCTTGATCGGGATGCCGTTGATGGCACACGTCGCGAGCTCCTGGTTCGTCATCTGGAACGATCCGTCTCCGTCGATAGCCCAGACGACGCGCCCGGGTTCAGCAGTCTTGGCACCCAGAGCCGCGGGGACCGCGTAGCCCATGGTTCCTGCTCCGCCGGAGTTGATCCACTGACGGGGCCGCTCGAACGGGAGGAACTGCGCTGCCCACATCTGATGCTGTCCGACCCCCGCGGTGTAGACGGCTTCCGGCCCGGTGAGCTCCCCGATGCGACGGATCACGTGCTGGGGTGCGATCAATCCGTCGCTGGTTGGTGCGTAGCCCAGCGGGAACTCCCGTTGGAGCCCGTGCAGTCGTGCCCACCACGACGACAGGGTCCGCGGGGCGCTTCCGGACACAGCTCGCACCGCCTGAGTGAGCTCGGGCAGGGCCGCCCGCGCATCGGCGACGATCGGCACGTCTGCGCGTCGGATCTTGGAGATCTCGGCCGGGTCGATGTCGATGTGGACGACCCTGGCGTTGGGGGCGAACAGAGATGCGTCACCCGTGACGCGCTCGTCGAATCGCGTGCCGATCGCGACGATCAAGTCTGATTCCTGCAGCGCGAGCACCGCTGGCACGGTGCCATGCATACCCGGCATTCCGAGATTGAGCGGGTGCGAATCGGGAAAGACGCCTCGTGCCATCAACGTCGTCACCACGGGAGCGCTCACCAGCTCGGCGAGCTCCACCAGTTCTGCCGCCGCATCGGCGCGTATGACGCCGCCACCGACGTAGAGCACAGGTCTTTTCGCGCGCCCGATCTCGTGTGCCGCGCGGCCGATCTGCGTCGAGCTCACCCGCCCGAGGTTGTCGTCGGCCGTGTCGTGGCCCGGGGGAGGCCAGACGAAGTCGGCGGATGCCGTCAGGGCGTCCCTGGTGATGTCGACCAAGACGGGGCCGGGGCGGCCGGTGTGCGCCAGCCGATATGCCGCACAGAGCACCCGCGGGATATCCGCGGCAGCCGTGACGACCGTCGAGTGTTTGGTGATCGGCAGCGTGATCCCCTCGATGTCCGCCTCCTGGAAAGCGTCTGTTCCCCTCAGCTCCGAACGCACCTGCCCCGTGATGACGAGCAGAGGCACAGAGTCGGATTTGGCATCCATGATGGGCGTGACGAGGTTTGTCGCGCCGGGGCCGCTCGACGAGAGCGCGACGCCGACCCTCCCGCTGGCCGCTGCGTACCCCTCGGCAGCGTGGCCGGCGCCCTGCTCATGACGCACGAGAACGTGTCGCAGTGAGTGCGAACGCGTCAGAGCGTCATACACAGGCAGGACTGCGCCGCCCGGGATGCCGAAGACGTCGGTGATGCCGAGGAGTTCGAGAGTGCGCACCACGGCTTCGGCACCGGTGAGTACGGGGCGGGCACTGGGCGGGTGGCTGCGTCCTACAGGGACACGTGAGGGCCGCGGATCAGGTGAGGCAGGCACGCCGGAAACGGCAGCGCTGAAAGAGGGCATGGAAACAGCTCCTGGACGCAGATGTTCACCACTGACGTCGCTGCCGCAGAGCGCGACGATTTGCGGCGAAGGCGAGAGATGAGCGGCGCAGGCGTGTCGGGATGGAGACTGCCCGTGATGCGCGCACCAGCCGCGGATGTCGTCTCGCGGTGTGGCGGCGGCGTGATCGCCGTGGTGGCCGACAGTGTCCAGGGTAGGAGGCACCGGCTTCTGCTGAGCGTAGCACCCGTCCGGCGAGCTCGATGGGCCGCGGGGCGTGCCGGCAAGTCGGCGTCCGACGGCCTTGCGGGGGCGATGATTTCGCCGGCACCGCTTACGTCAGGGCAGTGGCGAGGGAGGCCAGATGGGCTCGGCTCCGTTCCGCCGCGGCGCGGGAGTCGCCTCGCGTGATGGCTTCCGTGAGCGACGCGTGGGTGTGCTGGTCGTCGTCGCCGCCGTACTCGCCCCTGATCCGGAGCATGTCGATCATCGCCTGTCGGAGGCGCGGCGTGAAGCCGTCGAACAGATCGAGCAGAATCGGGTTGTGCGCCGCGGCAACGATGGCGCGGTGGAATGCCGTGTCGGCGTCGACGTGGTGTTCGATGCTGTCTCGTCGCTCCTGCCTGGCACCGAGCGCACGTCGGATCGCACGGAGATCCGCTGGCGTGCGGCGAGCGGCGGCGAGGGCGGAGGCCTCGGTCTCGATCGCGATGCGGGCCTCGATCACGGCGACGATGTCGGCGTGTTGCAGGGCCCGTTCCCGGTCCTCGCGCACGTCGAGCGCGGTGACGAAGACCCCGGAGCCCTGGCGGGTGGTCAGCACGCCGCGGCCGGCGAGTTGGCGGATCGCCTCCCGCACCGTGGTGCGTCCGACCCCGAGCTGTGCGGCGAGAGTCGTCTCACCGGGGATCTTGGAGCCGAGCGTCCACTCGCCCGTACGGACGCGGTCGAGCAGCACATCGGCCGCCTGGTCCGCCATGGAGGTCCGTCTCACCTGTGCCATCCTCGACCTTCCTGTCTGCTTGTCTGCGGAGTTGTGCTAGATTCTACGCATGTTCGTCCGGGCTCTTCTCCTTCTTCGCCGCCACGGCGGGGCCTAGCACGATCGGCTCCCCGTCGTGGAGCCGAGGGCTGTGCCGGTCACCCGACCAGAAGAAGGAACACCTCGCATGACCACGACGACTTTCCCCTCCCTGTCCACTCCGGCGGGTGCCGTGCCGGCGGCCGCACCCTCGTGGAATCGGCAGCGGCATTCGCAGATGCCGTCCCACAGGTACCGCGATGCGTACTCGCGCGTCGAGGTGCCGCTCGCCGCTGCGGATCGTCAGTGGCCGAACAGGAGGCTCGAGGCGGCACCGCTCTGGGTCCCCGTCGACCTGCGCGACGGCAACCAGGCCCTCGCGGAGCCGATGGACCCGGCACGCAAGCGTCGCTTCTTCGAGCTGATGGTCGCCATGGGCTACAAGGAGATCGAGGTCGGCTACCCGTCAGCGTCCCAGACGGACTACGACTTCGTCCGCCTCGTTGCGGACGCGGCGATCGCACCGGATGACGTGACGATTGTGGTGTTCACCCCGGCCAGGCGCGACCTGATCGAGCGGACCGTCGCCTCGATCCAGGGCATCACGAACCCCGTGGTGATCCACATGTACACGGCGACGGCGCCGACGTGGCGCGAGACGGTGCTCGGGTACGACCGGGCGGGGCTGAAGGAACTGATCCTGGCCGGGGCTCGCGATGTGCTCGGACTCGCCGGAGGCATACCGAACGTGCGGTTCGAGTTCAGCCCCGAGGTCTTCAACCTCACCGAACCCGAATACGTCATCGACATCTGCGACGCCGTCACCGAGCTGTGGGGTGCGACGCCGGAGCGGCCGGTCATCCTGAACCTCCCGGCCACGGTCGAGATTGCCACTCCCAACGTGTACGCCGATCAGATCGAGTACATGCACAAGAATCTCGCACGCAGAGACGCGGTGATCCTGTCGGTGCACCCGCACAACGACCGCGGCACGGGGATCGCGTGCGCCGAGCTCGCCGTGCTCGCGGGCGCTCAGCGGGTCGAGGGCTGCATCTTCGGAAACGGGGAGCGCACGGGGAACGTCGATCTCGCCACCTTGGCGCTGAACCTGCATGCGCAGGGGGTCGACCCGATGATCGACTTCTCCGACATCGACGAGATCCGCCGCACGGTCGAGCACTGCAACCGGATCGAGGTTCATGCGCGGCATCCGTACGTCGGCGACCTCGTCCACACGGCGTTCAGCGGTACGCATCAGGACGCGATCAAGAAGGGCTTCGCCGAGCACCGCGCCCGCGCCGTCGCGGAGGGACGGCGCGAAGCGGAGGTGGAATGGCGCGTACCTTACCTGCCGATCGATCCCGCCGACATCGGGCGCAGCTACGACGCGGTCATCCGAGTCAACTCGCAGTCGGGCAAGGGCGGCATCGCCTACGTGCTCGAGAGCGAGTACGGAATCGAACTGTCCCGCCACGCGCAGATCGACTTCGCCCGCCGCGTTCAGGCGCACACCGAAGCATCGGGCACCGAGATCACCGCGGCCGAACTGCGGTCCCTCTTCGAAGGGGTTCGCGACGACACGGCCGATGACGCAGGGCGCACGATTCCGTCGTAGCGCGCGTCGCTGAACCTGGACCACCGCGCTCAGCGCAGTGCGTCGCCAGGTTCAGCACCGCGCTCAGGCGCCCTCGGGCTCGATGATCAGCTTGCCGATCGCGCCCTGGGCGAGGTCGCGGTGCGCGTCGGCGGCGCGGGCGAGACCGAAGCGGTCGCCGAGCTCGACGTCGAACGCCCCGGCGCCGATCAGGGCGAGGGTCACCGGCAGCGCCTCGGCGCGCCAGGCCTCCTGCTGGTCCGTGAGCGGGTGGGGCGAGCCGCCGCTGAAGGCCCGGATGCCGAGATCGTCGGCCTTGGCGCCCGACACGATCGTGGCGATGCGCTGCCGGTCGGCGAGGAGTTCGAACGACTGGGCGAGCACTTCGTCGGAGCCGAAGCCGTCGAGGATCGCGGTGACTTCGCCCGCATTGCGCACGCGTTCGACGAGGCCCTCGCCGTATCCGACGGGCGTCGCGCCGAGTTGGGCGACGCGGTCGGCGCGGCGGGCGCTCGTGGTCGCGATCACCTTCGCGCCCCACGACACGGCGAATTGGATCGCCGCCTGGCCGACCGAACCGGAGCCCCCGTGGATGAGGAGGGTGTCGCCGGAGCGCACCCCGAGCGACCGCAGCGCCTGGTACGCCGTTCCCGCGGGGATCCCGAGGGCCGCGCCCTGCTCGACCGAGACGCCATCCGGCAGCAGCGAGACGCCGCTCGCCTTCACCGCCGTCTCGCTGGCATACGCGCCGACGCCGTCGCCGATCGTGGCACCGCCGAACGCGACGGGGTCGCCCACGCGGAAGCCGTCGACGCCCTCGCCGACCGCCTTGATGAATCCGGCACCGTCGAAGCCGACGCCGCGCGGCTTGTCGAACGCGGCGCCTGGTCGGATGCCCGCCCGCAGTTTCGCATCGATGGGGTTGACGCCCGCCGCCTCGACCTCGACCACGACCTGCCCCGGCCCGGCGACGGGCTCCGGCACCTCGTGGAGTTCCAGGACCTCTGGTCCGCCTACTGCACTGTACTGAACCGCCTGAGTCATACCCCGAGCCTAGTAGCGCCCGACGGGGTCGGGCATGGGGTTTCGCCGGCGGACTCGTCCGGGTGGCTGCTACGCCTCTTCGCCCATGACGCGCCGCGTCAGTGCGGTGACGTCGCGGTCGAGGCCGTCGAGGCGGCGGTCGACCGTTTCGAAACGGGCGTTCATCACGCCTTCGACGCGGGCGATGTCGGCGCCTAGCGCCCTGATCTCGCCGCGGAGTTCGTGCCGCACCTCGCCGATCTCGCCGAGGAGTTCGTGCCGCACCTTGCCGACCTCGGCGCGAACGGTGCGCAGCGTCAGGCTCAGGGTGAGGGTGAGCACGCCGATGAGCACGGTCGAGAACGTGCCGATCAGCACCCAGATCTGCGGGTCGTTCACGTCCATGCCCTCCATTGTCGTCGATGTCCGTGCGTCTGTCACCGACGCTGCCGACGTCCGTCCCCGGGCGGAAGCCCATCTCGGCGGATGTGGAGACGCAACCATCCGATCCGCCGGTTGTGAGGGAGACGACGAAACGGGTGCCGCCGATCGTCCGGGGCACCCGTTCCACACGGCGTCAGTGCGCGATCAGTCGAACAGGTCCGTCTTCAGGAGGGCGAACATGACGGTGTGCACGCGGTCACGGAGGCCGGCTCCGACGCCCACCGGGTCCTCGTCGTAGACCTCCTCGACCTGCTTCACCGTGCCGTTTCCGAGTACGGCGAGCATGAGGTCGTTGCCGTAGCGCACCGCCAGGGCCGGGTCCATGAACCCGCCGAGCACAGCATCCGACGACACGACGCCGTCGAAGCCCCACTCGTCGCGCAGCACGTCCTGCAGCAGCGCCTCGCTGCCGCCGGCCCAGCGGCCGCCGATGTTGATGAACGAGCTCATGGCGCCGCTCGCATCGGCTTCCTTGACCGTGATCTCGAACGGCTTCAGGTAGATCTCGCGCATCGCCTGCTCGTCGACGAACACGTTCACACCGGTGCGCGCGCTGGTCTCCTGCTCATTCAGGGCGAAGTGCTTCATGAACGTCAGCACGTCCCTGCTCTGCGCGCCCGAGACCATCGCGGCGCTCATCCTGCCCGACAGCAGCGGGTCCTCCGAGTAGTACTCGAAGTTGCGGCCGCCGAACGGGGTGCGGTGGATGTTCATCCCCGGCGCGTACCAGCCCTCCACGCCGTATGCGTTGGCCTCGGCGCCGACGGCCTCGCCCATCTCGTAGGCGAGATCCTCGTTCCAGGTCGAGGCGATCACGACCTCGGTGGGGAAGGACGCCGCGGTGAGCTCACTGAACAGCGCATTCAGGCCGGCGGGGCCGTCGAGCAGTGTCGCCGACGGCACGCCGAGCCGCTCGACCGGCTCCGTCGTGTACGCGCCCTTCGAGAAGATCGCGATGAGCTCGTCGCGCGTGAACTGGTCGAGGAACTCCTCCCACTGCGGGTCGTCGTACTCGAGGCCCTGGAGGTCTTCGAGCATGATGCCGTTGTCGGCGCCGTAGGTCGGCTCCTCGCCCTCCGTCTTCTCGAACGTCGGGTTCATGAACTCGAGCAGCTCATCCGAGGCCGTCGTCTCGACGTCCGACGAGTCGGGGTAGGTGCCCTCCCAGTCGCTGCGCGACAGGTCGGTGAGGTCGCCGTCCGCGTACCCGAAGCGGTTCTCGAGCGCCGTGCCCGTCGCCTCGTCGGTGTCGTAGACCTGCTCGTCGAGCTCGATCGGGAACTCCGCGACCGGCGTGTGCACGTCGGTGCCGATCCGGATGTCGTAGGTGCCGGCATCCAGAACGTACGCGCCCGCACCCTCCGTGACCCACGAGGCCATGTCGCGCACGTCGAAGGTCACCGTGACCGTCTCCGAGGCGCCCGGCTCCAGCAGCGAGGTCTTCGCCGACCCGGCCAGCTCGATCGCCGACTTCTCGGGGCCGCCGGGGGAGTAGGGCGCGGAGGAGTACGCCTGCACGACGTCCTTGCCCGCGGTCTCGCCCGTGTTGGTCACGGTCACGTCGATGCTGATCGACTCGTCGTCCACGACGGGCTCTGCGGCATCCCACGAGAATTCGGTGTAGCTGAGGCCGTAGCCGAACGGGTACTGCACGGCGGCGGCATAGCCGTCCTCGTCGCCCTCGTAGCGCGTCTCGTAGTAGCGGTAGCCGACGTAGATGCCCTCTTCGTACTCGAACACGCCGCGCTCGGCGTTGTCGTACCGGAAGTTCCCGAAGTTCTCGGTCGCGGGCGCGCTCTCGATGTCGTACGCGTACGTGTCGGTGAGGTGTCCGGAGGGGTTGACCTCGCCGGTGAGCGTCTTGGCGAGAGACACGGCGCCCTGCGGGCCCGGCGTTCCGATCCACAGTGCGCCCGTGATCTCCGGGTACTCCTCGAGGAAGCCGAGCTCCATCTGGTTTCCCGAGTTGACGACGACGATCACGTCGTCGAACTCGCCCGTGACGAGGTCGAGGAGCTCCTTCTGCCCGCCGGTGATGCGCAGCTCGTCGGCGGTGAAGTCCGAACCCTCGGTGCCGTCGTTGCCGATCACGATCATAGCCGTGCCGGAATACTCCGCCGCCTGGTCGAGCACGGCGTCGGTGAGATAGTCGGGCGTCGGCTCCGTGCGCTTGGCCTTGCCGGTGAACATGCCGATCATCTGCTCGATGAAGCCGGTCGAGCCGGTCTCGGTCTCGGCGCCGGCATCCTGCGTCGCGGCGTAGAGGTCGCGGTTGTACTCGATCCCCTCGCCCTCGAGTGCGTCGTAGAGCGAGACCGCGGCCGACTGGTCGGCACCGCCGGAACCGCCGCCGCCGTAACGCAGGTTGAATGACTCGAAGCCGAAGACGTTGACCTTCTGCTCCGCCAGGGGCAGGGCACCGTCGTTCTCGAGCAGCACGATGCCCTCGTCCGAGATGCGGCCGGCGACATCGGCGCTGTTCTCGCGCGCCTCGACGCCCTCCGGCGTGGAGGAATCGGTGCCGAGCGCCGTCACGCGCTGCACATCGTTGACCGTCGGGGCGACGAGCACGCCGATCGTGATCACCGCGACGGCGAAGATGCTCCACCCGACGAGGCGGCGCGGACGGTGGGCGACCTTGCGGTGCACGCGCTCGCGGCGCTTGTCCTCGCGGCGCTCGCGGCGGGTCATCTCCGCCCGTCTGGCACTGCGGTCCGCTTTCGCCTCCTTCTTCTCCGCCTTCGCCGCGGCGCGGTCGGCGGGCTTCGCCGCCCTGCGCTCCTCCGGCGACATCGCCTTCAGCTCGGCGCGTCGAGCCCTGCGCGCGGCCTTTTCTTCGGCCACGCGCGCGAGCGCATCCTGCTTGATCTCTTTCCGAGTCGCCACGTTGCTTCCCTTTCCCTCTGTCACTTCTGTTCTTCCGAGTCCTTGCGCGATCGGCGCTTCGCCCGCCCGTGTGCGCGCCAGGCCGAGACGAACTGCCGCAGGCCGCGCCAGAATCTGCCGTTCACCATCACCAGCAGCGCGTCGAGCATCGCGTCGTCGACGGAGCCCGCCGACATGCGGGCGATCGACCGGAACGGGAGGTCGAGCGCGAAGCGCGTGTTGTTGGCCGCGTGCGGGCGACCGAGCAGCATCAGCACGTCGTGGCTGCGGTGGATCGCGGTGTGCAGCAGGCTCGCGAAACCGCCGCGGCCCTTCGTCTGCGCGACGATGTCGCCGCGCGTGAGCGGGCGATCAGCCGGCCACTCCGGTGACGGGAGCGCCCTGCCCAGCAGGCGCGCGTACTCGTCTGCGGGGACGCGATCGACCCGGCCGCTGGTGTAGTGCGGCAGCTCGGGCGCGGCGGGCATCGCGGAACCTGCGACCTCGAGCGGCGCGCTGAGCCGGATGTCGCGGGACGACGCCGCCGCGTGGATCGTGTACGCGCCGCCGACCGTGCGCCACTCGCCGGATGCCGCATCGAACACGTCGAAGGCGTGCTCCGCGTAGGCGATCTCGACGGTGGCGCTCTCGCCGGGACGCAGCGCCACCTTGGCGAAGCCGCGCAGCTCGCGCGGCGCGCGGAACGCGCCGTTCGCGGCATCCGGAGCCTCGACGTACAGCTGCACGACCTCCGAGCCGACCGTCTCGCCCGTGTTGGTGACGGTGACGCGGGCGGACGCGGGACCGGCGGTGAGGTCGGAGTAGGCGAACGTCGTGTAGCTCAGGCCGTGGCCGAACGGATAGCGCACGGGCGCATCGACCTTGTCGAAGTATCGGTAGCCGACGTAGATGCTCTCGCGGTGCTCGCTGGTCGCCTCGGTGCGACCGAAGCTCGCCGACGACGCGACATCCGCGTACCGGATCGGGTACGTCTCGGCCAGCTTGCCGCTCGGGTTCGCGCGGCCCGTGAGCACCTCGGCGAGCGCGCGGCCGCCGCCCTGGCCGGCGAGATAGCCGTGCACGATCGCGTCGACGTCGTCGGCGAAGGGCAGCTCGACGGGGGCACCGCCCGAAAGCACGACGACGATCCGGATGCCCAGGGCACCCAGCTCGCGCACGAGGTCGAGCTGGTTCCGGGCGAGGCGCATGTGCGCGCGGTCCACGGCCTCGGCCTCGGCCGACTCGTCCAGCCCCAGGAACAGCAGCACCGTTTCGGCGCGCTCGGCGAGGGCCACGGCGCGGCGGCGCAGGCGGCTCGATGGCGTGTCGCGCCGCGCGAAACCGCGCTCGAAGCCGACGATGTCGAGCTCGCTCTCGCGCAGAGCGTCGAGCGCGGAGTCGAGCCGCGTCGGGTTGACGAGCGAGCTGCCGGCGCCCTGGTAGCGGGGCGTTTCGGCGAAGTCGCCGATCACCGCGACGCGACCGGATGCGCGGCTCAGCGGCAGGGCGCGGCTCTCGTTGCGCAGCAGCACGATCGACTGCCGGGCGGCCTCGATCGCGAGCTCGTGATGGGCATCGTGGTCGGCCGCGGGCGCCTCATCGTCGGGTGCGGAGCGCTCGATCAGGGTGAGCACCTCGTCGACGCGCGCATCGAGGATCCGTTCGTCGAGCGCACCGGATTCGACGGCCGCGATGATCTCGCGGTCGGTGACGCCGTCGGTCGACGGCATCTCGAGCGCGTTCCCCGCGACGAGACCGGCGACGCGATCGTTGTTGCCGCCCCAGTCGGTCACGACGAGGCCGTCGAAGCCCCAGCGCTCGCGCAGCGTCGCCTGCAGCAGTTCGGCGTTCTCGTTGGCGTAGGTGCCGTTGACGCGGTTGTACGCGCTCATCACCGTCCACGGCCGACCCTCGGCGACCGCGATCCGGAAGCCCTCGAGGTAGACCTCGTGCAGCGCGCGCTCGTCGACGATCTCGTCGATGCTCATTCGGTGCGTCTCCTGGCTGTTCACCGCGAAGTGCTTGGCGCTCGCCGCGACACCACGCGACTGGATGCCCCGGATGAGCGCGGCGGCCATGCGGCCCGAGACCAGCGGGTCCTCCGAGAAGTACTCGAAGCTGCGGCCCGCGAGCGGGTTGCGTTTGATGTTCAGGCCGGGGCCGAGCAGCACGCTGACCCGCTCGGCGGCGGCCTCGGTGCCGAGGGCGCCGCCGACGCGCTCGACGAGCGCCGCGTCCCAGCTGTTCGCGAGCGTCGCCGCTGGCGGGAAGCACGTCGCGGGGATGCTCGCATTGAGGCCGAGGTGGTCGGCGGCGCCGCCCTGCTTGCGCAGGCCGTGCGGGCCGTCGGTGAGCATGATCGACGGGATGCCGAGGCGCTCGATCGGCTTCGTGTTCCAGAAGTTCGCG
The DNA here is from genome assembly GCF_002970975.1 of Microbacterium halophytorum. Taxonomy (GTDB): domain Bacteria; phylum Actinomycetota; class Actinomycetes; order Actinomycetales; family Microbacteriaceae; genus Microbacterium; species Microbacterium halophytorum. The sequence continues at coordinate 146,925 of NZ_PNFA01000008.1, read as the reverse complement.
CCCGACATCAGGGACGCCTTCTCGGCGAGCGTCAGGGCGGCGCGGAGGTCGCGCGCGGCATCGTTGGTGGGCACGACACGGGAGTCTACCCGAAGTTCCACCACGTGGTGGAACTTCGCCGCTCCGTGAGTGAATACGATAGTCCTCGTGCCTGAAGACGACGACGCAGAGCCCCGCCCCACCGGCTATTCCTCGGGGCGCGCGACGAAGAAGGCGATCGTCGCCAGCGCCGCGACGGCCTTCGCGCAGCGGGGATTCTACGGAACGTCGCTGCGCAGCATCGCGCGCGAGGCGGGCGTCGATCACTCGACGCTGCTGCACCACTTCGGGAACAAGACCGCGCTCCTGCTCGCGGTGATCGAGTGGCACGACCAGCAGCAGCTGAAGGCCGCGGCGCCCCGCAGCCTGAGCGCGGAAGCGATCGCCGACGCCTTCACCCGCACGGCAGCGAGCAACCAGGCGACTCCGGGGCTGACCCAGCTGTTGTCGATCCTGACGGCGGAGGCGGGGGCCGAGGGGCATCCGGCCAGGGCCACGCTGCAGCGCCGGCACGGCCGCATCCGGACGGTCCTGACGCTGATGATCCGGCGCCAGCGCTCGAAGCTCGATCTCCCGGATGACGGGCTGCGCCCGGAGGAGCGCGCGGCGCTCGTCATCGCGACGTGGGATGGCCTGCAGCTCTATGACGCGCTGCACCCGGGCGAGCTGGACATCCCCGCGCTCGTCAGCCGGAGCCTTCGCGAGGCGTTCGGGCTGCCGGTTCCGACCGCGTAGGCGCTGCCGAACGCGAACCGGCCCTCCCGGTGCCCGCGAGGGGCATCCGGGAGGGCCGGTTCGGCGTCAGCGCGCGATCAGAACTGGTCGATCGCCGCGTTCAGCGTGGCGGACGGGCGCATGGCGGCGGCGGCCTTCGCGTCGTCCGGGCGGTAGTAGCCGCCGATGTCGACGGGCTTGCCCTGTGCGGCGATCAGCTCGTCGACGATCGTCTTCTCGTTCGCGGCGAGCTGCTCGGCGAGCGGAGCGAACGCGGCCGCGAGCTCCGCGTCGTCGGCCTGCGCCGCCAGCTCCTGGGCCCAGTACAGGCCCAGGTAGAAGTGCGAGCCGCGATTGTCGATCGTGCCGAGCTTGCGGCCCGGCGACCGGTCCTGCTCGAGGAACGTCGCCGTGGCCTTGTCGAGCGTGGTCGCGAGGACCTGCGCCTTGGCGTTGTCGGTCGACTGCGCGAGGTGCTCGAACGAGGCGGCCAACGCGAAGAACTCGCCGAGAGAGTCCCAGCGCAGGTAGCCCTCCTCGACGAGCTGCTGCACGTGCTTCGGCGCCGAGCCGCCGGCGCCGGTCTCGAACAGGCCGCCGCCCGCCATCAGGGGAACGATCGAGAGCATCTTCGCCGACGTGCCGACCTCGAGGATCGGGAACAGGTCGGTGTTGTAGTCGCGGAGCACGTTGCCCGTCACAGAGATGGTGTCGAGGCCCTGTCGGATGCGCTCGAGCGAGAACGTCGTCGCCTCGGCGGGCGCCATGATCCGGATGTCGAGGCCGGTCGTGTCGTGCTCGGGCAGATAGGCGTTCACCTTCGCGATGAGGTTCGCGTCGTGCGCACGGTTCTCGTCGAGCCAGAACACCGCGGGGGTGTTCGACAGGCGGGCGCGCGTGACGGCGAGCTTGACCCAGTCGCGGATCGGGGCGTCCTTGGTCTGGCAGGCGCGCCAGATGTCGCCGGCGGCGACCTCGTGGCTGAGCACCGTCTCGCCGGCACCGTTCACGACGCGGACGGTGCCGGCCGCGGCGATCTCGAACGTCTTGTCGTGCGAGCCGTACTCCTCGGCCTTCTGCGCCATCAGGCCCACGTTCGGCACGGTGCCCATGGTCGTCGGGTCGAGCGCGCCGTTGGCCTTGCTGTCGTCGATCGCGGCCTGGTAGACGCCGGCGTACGACGAGTCGGGGATCACCGCGAGGGTATCGGCCTCGGTGTTCTCGGCCGTCCACATCTTGCCGCCGCCGCGGATCATCGCGGGCATCGACGCGTCGATGATGACGTCGCTCGGCACGTGCAGGTTCGTGATGCCCTTGTCGCTGTTGACCATCGCGATCGCGGGGCCGGCGTTCAGCTGCGCGTCGAACGCGGCGCGGATCTCTTCGCCGTTCTCGAGCGAGGCGAGGCCGGCGTAGATCGCGCCCAGGCCGTCGCGGCCGCGGAGGCCGGCGGCGGCGAGGTCGGCGCCGTACTCCTCGAAGACGGGGGCGAAGAACGCCTCGACGACGTGGCCGAACAGGATCGGGTCGCTGACCTTCATCATGGTGGCCTTGAGGTGCGCCGAGAACAGCACGCCCTCGGCCTTGGCGGCGGCGACCTGCTCCGTGAGGAACTCGCGCAGAGCGGCGACGTTCATGAACGTCGCGTCGATGACCTCGCCGGCCTGCACCGGGAGGCTCTCCTTCAGCACCGTGACGTCGCCCGCGGCGTTGACGTGCTCGATCCGGAGCGTGTCGGCGGCGGGCGAGACGAACGAGGTCTCGTTCGAGAAGAAGTCGTCGTGGCCCATCGTGGCCACGCGGGTCCGGCTGTCGGCCGACCACGCGCCCATCCGGTGCGGGTGCGCCTTCGCGTACGCCTTCACGGCGCCCGGTGCGCGGCGGTCGCTGTTGCCCTGGCGCAGCACGGGGTTCACGGCCGAGCCCTTGACCTTGTCGTAGCGAGCGGCGATCTCGCGCTCGTCGTCGGTCTGCGGGTTCTCGGGCAGGTCGGGCACGTCGAAGTCGGCGGCCTGCAGTTCCGCGATGGCCGCCTTCAGCTGCGGCACCGACGCCGAGATGTTCGGGAGCTTGATGATGTTGGCGCTGGCCTCGCCCGCCAGCTCACCGAGCTCGGAGAGGGCGTCGCCGATGCGCTGGTCCTCGCTCAGGCGCTCGGGGAACTGCGCGACGATGCGGCCGGCCAGCGAGATGTCGCGCGTCTCGAAGTCGACGCCCGCCTTCCCCGCATAGGCCCGGATGATCGGCAGCAGCGAGTAGGTCGCCAGCATGGGCGCCTCGTCGGTGTGCGTGTAAATGATGGTGGACATACCTGTGGCGCTCCAGTGATCGTCGGATGTGCGCGGGACCTGCGCACGCGCGAATTGTCTCGATCTCAAGATACCTGAGGCGGCGGGGCGGCGCAGATCGGGTCAGTCGCGCAGCACCTTCTGGATGCGCTGGACCGAGACGGTCTCGGCCGTGCCGAGGCGCTGGGCGAAGAGGCTGACCCGCAGCTCTTCGAGCATCCACCGGGCGCGGGCGATCGGCTCCGGTGCGTGCGGCGCGAGGGGCAGCTCGCCGCCCGCCTCCCGGTACGCGGAGAACGCCTTCTCGTACTCGGTCATCCACGCGCGGTCGCGGCCGGGCTGGTCGGGGAGCGCCTCGAGGCGCATCCGGATGCCGTCGACGTAGCGGGGGAGGTGGCGCAGCCGCTCCAGCCCCGTCGCGACCACGAACCCCTTCGGCAGCAGCGCGTCGAGCTGCCCGCGCGCGTCGTTCAGCGCGCCGAGCAGGGTCATCGAGTTCGCATTCCTCATCGCGCGCTCGGCGGCGCGGGCGCCCGTGAGGATCTTCGCGGTGAGCGCGACGGTCTCGATCACGCGGTCGACGGAGCCGCGCGAGACCTCGTCGCGTACGGCCTCGAAGCCCGCGCGCGTGCGCACGTCGTCGTGGCGGGCGATCACGTCATCCGCGACCGCGGCCAGGCAGTCCTCGATCACGGCCTTGGGCGACGGGTAGGGGGACGCGGCCAGGGCGAGCCGCTCGTTCTGGCTGAGGTGCTCCTGCACGTACGAAACGGGCGACGGCACGTTCAGCAGCACGAGGCGGCGCAGGCCCGCGCGGGTGCGGCGGGCCGCCTGCTCGGCCGTCGCCTCGACCCGGACGGCGACCGAGGTCTTCTCGTCGACGAGGGCGGGGTAGCCGCGCACGACGCCGCCGGCGACCTTCTGGTCGACGCGCTCCGGCAGCTCGCCGAACGTCCAGTCGGTCAGCCCTGCCTTCTCGATCGCGGCGGGAGCGGGTGCGGCGGCCACGGCATCCGGGCCCTTCGCGCCGCGCGGGGGCGTGCCGCCCCGTTCGATCTGCCGGGCGACCGAGTCGCGGGCCTTCGCCGCGAGGCGCCGCTGCAGCTCGGCGAGGTCCCGGCCGGAGCCCGCGGCGCGGCCGCGCGCGTCGACGGCGCGGAACGACATCTTCAGGTGCTCGGGCACGCGCTCCATCTCGAACGCGCCTGCGTCGACGGGCTGGTTCGCCTGCTGCTGCACGAGGCGCGCGAGTGCGGTGGCGAGCGGCTGCGGGGGCAGGCCGTCGTGGTCCTCGGGGCCGGCGCCGGCCAGCTCGTCGGCGAACTTCTCGGCCCAGTCGGCGGCGGGCACGACGTGGCGCCTGAGGGCCTTCGGCAGGGCCTTCAGCATGGCGGTGACGAGCTCGTGGCGCTGCCCGGGCACCTGCCAGTCGAAGCCGGCGGGCTCGAGCGAGGCGAGCAGCGCGAGCGGGACGACGGCGGTGACGCCGTCATCCGGGGCGCCGGGCTCGAAGCGGTAGGCGAGGTCGAGCGTCTGGTCTCCCTGGCGCCACCGCGTCGGGAAGTCACCGGAGTCCGCCGACCGGTCGCCCTCGAGCAAGTGCTCCTCGCGCATCGTGAGCAGGTCCGGCGTGCGGGTGAGTTCGTCGCGCCACCACGCCTCGAAACTGCGCACATCGTATGCCTCGGCGGGAATGCGCGCGTCGTAGAACGCGTACACCGCCTCGTCGCCCGCGAGGATGTCGCGGCGGCGTTCGCGCTCCTCGACCTTCTCGAGCCGTCGGCGCAGCTCGGCGTTCTGCCGCACGAACCGGCCGACCTGTTTCGGCAGGCGGGCGGGGTCCCATTCGCCCTCGACGAGCGCGTGCCGGAGGAACAGCTCGCGCGAGGCGGGCTTGTCGACGCGCGCGAACTGGATGCGGCGGCGAGGCACGATCTCGACGCCGTAGAGCGTGACCTTCTCGTACGCGACGGCGGCGCCGGCGTCCTTCGACCAGTGCGGCTCCGAGACCTGCCGCTTCACGAGGTCGCCCGCGAGGGCCTCCGCCCATGCCGGGTCGATCTTCGCGACCGTGCGGGCGAACAGGCGCGAGGTCTCGACGAGCTCGGCCGCCATAACGGCCTTCGGTCGCGACCTCTTGAGGCCGGAGCCGGGGAAGATCTGGAACGAGACGTTCCTGGCACCGCGGTAGGTCGCACCGCGCGCGCGGTCGGCCCCGCCTCGGCCCCTCTCGCCCGTGCGAGCCTCGCGCTCGTCGAGCACGCCGATCTGCGAGAGCAGGCCCGACAGCAGCGCGCGATGGATCGCGTCGCCTGCCGGGTGCCCGCCCTCGGGCGGTGCCGCCGTCCGGTCCTTCCGCCGGGCGCCGGGCTCGCCGCGGCGCGGGCCGCGGTCGTCGCCTTCGCGCACGAACTGGCGCAGCTGGCGGTGCACGTCGAACCACTCGCGCACGCGCACGTAGTTGAGGAAGTCGCCGCGCACGAGGCGGCGGAAGGCGCTGGAACCGAGCTCGCGCTGCTTCTCGCGCACGTAGTCCCACAGGTTCAGCATGCTGAGGAAGTCGCTCGACGGGTCGGTGAAGCGCGCGTGCGACTGCTGCGCCTGCTCCCGCTTGTCCTCGGGCCGTTCGCGCACGTCCTGCAAGGACATGCCGGACACGATCGCGAGCACCTCCTCGCCGACGCCCTCGCGGGAGGACTCGATGAGCATCCGGGCGAACCGGGGGTCGATCGGCATCCGCGCGATGCGGCGGCCCGTCTTGGTGAGGGTCGGCGGGCGTCCCTCGCGCCCGAGCCGCACGGCGCCGAGCTCGACGAGCAGGTCGAAGGCAGCCTTCACGCCGCGCGAATCGGGAGGGGTGAGGAACGGGAACTCGGAGATGTCGCCGAAGCCCAGCGAGAGCATCTGCAGCACGACGGAGGCGAGCGAGGTGCGCAGGATCTCTGGGTCGGTGAACTCCGGCCGCCGCACGAAGTCGTCGTGCGCATAGAGCCGGATGGCGATACCGTCGCTCGTGCGGCCGGCGCGGCCCGAGCGCTGCTGGGCTGAGGCCTGCGAGACCGCCTCGATCGGCAGGCGCTGCACCTTCGCACGGTTCGAGTAGCGCGAGACGCGCGCCGTACCCGCGTCGATGACGTACTTGATGCCCGGCACCGTCAGGGAGGTCTCGGCGACGTTCGTGGCGAGCACGACGCGGCGACTGACGCCGGCGACCTTCGACGGCTCGAACACGCGGTGCTGCTCGGCCGCGCTCAGCCGTCCGTAGAGGGGGAGCACCTCGGTCGGTGCATGCCCCGAACGGAATGCACCGGACACGGCGTCGGCGGCGTCGCGGATCTCCGCCTCGCCCGGCAGGAAGACGAGCACGTCGCCCGGCGCCTCGCGGTCGAGTTCCTTGAGCGCCGCGACGATCGCCGAGACCTCGTCGTCGACGCTGTAGGGGCGCTCATCGACCTCCTCGGTCGCGGCGTCCGCGTCATCCGCGGCGGGCCCGGGGCGGGGTTCGTCGTCCTCGTCGTCGCTCGCGCCCGCGAAGGGGCGGTAGCGGACCTCGACGGGGAACGTGCGGCCCGAGACCTCGATGATCGGGGCCGGTTCGCCGTCGGCTCCCGCGAAGTGCGCGGCGAACGACTCGGGGTCGATCGTCGCCGAGGTGATGACCACCTTGAGATCGGGGCGCTCGGGAAGGATGCGGCGGAGGTAGCCGAGCAGGAAGTCGACGTTGAGCGAACGCTCGTGCGCCTCGTCGATGATGATCGTGTCGTAGCGAGTCAGCAGCCGGTCGCGGTGGATCTCGTTGAGCAGGATCCCGTCCGTCATGAGCGCGATCTGCGTCTCGGCCGAGACCTGGTCGGTGAAGCGCACCTTGTAGCCGACGACGCCGCCGAGCGGCACCTGCATCTCCTCGGCCACTCGTTCCGCGATCGTGCGCGCGGCAAGGCGGCGCGGCTGCGTGTGGGCGATCGCGCTGCGGCCGAGCTCGAGCGCGATCTTCGGCAGCTGGGTGGTCTTGCCGGAACCGGTCGCGCCGGCGACGATGACGACCTGATTGCCCCGGATGGCGTCGGCGATCTCGTCGCGGGCCGCGGAGACGGGGAGCTCGGGCGGGTACGAGATCACGGGAGACATAGCCCTTCAGCTTATCGCGATCGGGGGAACGGGCCCCGGTGCGTCCTCGCGGTCGTAGGCTGAATCCATGACTGTTCCCACTGTGAAGCTCAACTCCGGATACGACATCCCGCAGCTCGGTTTCGGCGTCTTCCTGGTGCCGCCGGCGGAGGCGGAGAAGGCCGTCAGCGAGGCGCTCGAGGTCGGCTACCGCCACATCGACACGGCGGCGATCTACAAGAACGAAGAGGGTGTGGGCGCGGCGATCGCCGCCAGCGGCATCCCGCGCGACGAGCTCTTCATCACGACCAAGCTCTGGAACGACCGCCAGGCGGGCGACGAGCCGAACGCCGCGATCGCCGAGAGCCTCGAAAAGCTCGGCCTCGACTACGTCGACCTGTACCTGACGCACTGGCCGGCGCCGAAGAACGACAACTACTCGCACGCGTGGCAGAAGATGATCGAGGTCCGCGACCAGGGCCTGACCCGCTCGATCGGCGTCTCGAACCACCTGCCGGAGCACCTCGACCGCATCGTCGCCGAAACGGGCGTCACCCCGGCGGTCGACCAGGTCGAGCTCCACCCCGCGTACCAGCAGGCCGACGTGCGCGCCTGGGGCGACGCGAACGGCATGAAGATCGAGTCGTGGGGCCCGCTCGGCCAGGGCAAGTACCCGCTGTTCGAGAACCCGGCCGTCGTCGCCGCGGCGGAGGCCCACGGCGTCTCGCCGGCGCAGGCCGTCATCCGGTGGCACCTGCAGCGCGGCACGATCGTGTTCCCGAAGTCGACGCGCATCGAGCGCATGCGCGAGAACTTCGACGTGTTCGGCTTCGAGCTGACGGCCGCCGAGGTCGACGCCATCACGGCGATCGATCCCGGCGACGGCTCGGGCCGCGTGGGCACGCACCCGAACGACCTGAACTGACGCTCCGCGACGAGGGCCGGGCATCCGACATCCGGGTGCCCGGCCCTCGCACGTTCGGGCGCCGTCAGATCCAGCCGGGCAGCCACATGTGGGCGCGCCAGAGCTCGTCCGGTTCGGGGATGCCGGTAGACAGCGGCAGGAAGAACGCCGCCGCGAGCGCGGCCGCGGCGAGGATCGCGATCGAGGCCGTGCGCCACGCGCGCCGCTGGCGGACGGCGTAGCGGCGGGCGTCGGCGATCTCCCCTGGCGTCGGCTCGGCGAGCAGGATGAGCTCGCGCCGCCGCGCGAGGTGCTGCAGCGCCATCGCGAGGGCGAGGCAGACGAACGGCAGCATCGCGATCGTATAGAACTGGAACGTCGTGCGGCTCGGGTACAGCAGCCACGGCAGCCAGGTGACCGCGATGCCCACGAGCGGCCAGGCCAGCGCGATCCGGCGCGTGCGCACGAGCCCTGCGATCAGGGCGACGATGGCCGCCATGCCCGCCCACCACGCGATCGGGTTGGGCAGGCTGCCGATCACGGCGATCCAGCCGTCTTCCGGGTTCCCGACCCACATCGCCGTCGGCCGCAGCAGCGGGGGCCACTGCCACGCGGGGCTCGCGTAGGGGTGGCCGGACGTGAGGCCGACGTGGAACGCATAGACCGACGACTGGTACTCCCACCAGGCCGCGAGCGGGTTCGCCGACGCGCCGCGGTCGTAGCCGCCGGATGTCGCGAACCAGCCCGTCCACGACGCCATGTGCACCGCGAGGGCGATCGGCACGAGCAGCGCGAAGCTGGCGGGGCCCTGCCGGATGATCGCGGCGGGCAGCCAGGTGCGGATGCCGGCGCGGCGGCGGTCGATCGCGTCGACCACGACGAGCCAGATGCCGAGGCCGGCGAGCGCGTACAGGCCCGACCACTTCACCGCCGTCGCCGCCCCGAGCGCGGCCCCCGCGGCGAGGACCCACGGCCGGCGCCACATCACGGGCCCGACGAGCTCCCCGGACGCCGCAGCGATGCGTCGCGCCGCACCCGCCCGGTCGAGCACGAGGAAGAGCACGGCCAGCAGGACGAACCACGCCAGGATGCCGTCGAGCAGGGCGACGCGGCTCATCGCGATGCCGAGGCCGTCGACCGCGAGCAGGCCGGCGGCCGCCGCCGCGACGGCGACCGAGCCGCTGAACCGGCGGGCCAGCAGGTAGAGCGTCGGGACCATGAGTGTGCCGATCGCGGCGGTCGCGAGGCGCCACCCCGCGGGGTCGCCGGGGCCGAGCGCCGCCATGCCGAGGGCGATCAGCCACTTGCCGAGCGGCGGATGCACGACGAACGCCCCCTCGGCCGAGAACCCGCCAGTGTCGCCCGCCTCGAACGCCGCGTTCGCGTCATCCGGCCACGTGCCCTCGTAGCCGAGGTTCCACAGCGACCAGGCGTCCTTGACGTAATAGGTCTCGTCGAAGACGAGCTCGTGCGGGTGCCCGAGGCCCGCGAAGCGGAGCACGAGCGCGGCGAGCGTGACGAGCGCGGGCGCAGCCCACTCCCACGCTCGGTGCCGCATCATCCGCTCAGCCTACGGCGAGGGCGCACGGCGCGGCGGCGCCGTCGACGCGCGCGGGATGAGCGTGGGCAGTGCCCGCGTCTCGGTGTGGGCCGGCGCGCCCATGAGGTCGAGCGCGCTCGCCGCGATCTGGTCGAACGCGGTGCGCACGGACGTCAGCGGCACGGGCATCATCGCCGCCAGGGGGATGTCGTTGTAGCCGAGGATCGAGACGTCGTCGCCGACCGTGAGGCCCGCGGCCGTCACCGCGGAGACGGCGCCGATCGCGAGGTTGTCGTTGGCGGCGAAGATCGCCGTCGGGGGTGCGGGGGCGGCTCCGAGCAGGCGGCGCGCGGCCGCGTTGCCCGCCTCGATCCCGTAGCCGGTCGAGATCACCCGGTCATCCGGCAGTTCGGCGCCCGCCTCCGCCAGGGCGCGGCGCGCGCCGCCGAGGCGGGCCCGTGCGCTCGACGTGAACCAGGGGCCAGTGATCACGGCGACCTCGCGGTGGCCGAGGTCGAGGAGGTGGCGCATGGCGAAGTAGCCGCCGGCGTCGTCGTCGCCGAGGGCCGCGGGGCTCGCGCCGTCGGTGCGCAGGGCCAGGGAGTGGGGGATGCCCCGTTCGCGCAGCGACGCGGGCAGCGTGTCGTCGAGCCGGGCGGTCGCGAGGATCACACCGTCGACGTTCCGGTCGAGCAGGGTCTCGGTGGCGCGCCGCTCGTCCTCGGGGTCGTCCCCGCAGGTGGCGACGACCGCGAACGAGCCGCGCGCCCTGGCGGCTCGTTCGATCGCCTCGTACGTCATCGCCATGACGTGGTCCGTCAGGCGCGGCACGAGCACGCCGACGGTTCCTGTCGCCCCGCGGCGCAGCCCCGACGCGAACACGTTCCGGCGGTACCCGAGCTCGTCGGCGACGCGGCGCACCCGCTCGGCGGCGGCCGAGCGCGACGGCGGCGTGCGGTCGTCGAGCACTCGGCTCACGGTCGAGACGCTCACCCCCGCGCCAGCGGCGACGTCCTTCAGCGTGACGACGCGGCGCTCCGGTGACTGCTCCATGGGGTCTCCTCCCGTGCCGTCATTCTGCCCGCTGCCTCGGATCCGGCCCGGATGGCGAACTCGAGTGTTGACATCCGGGTCTGTTGTGAATCATACTTGCAATCGTTCCTGCAAACGTTCCCGCAATCGTTCCCAACTGCAGGCGGCAATGAAGCTCCGATGAAAGGACAACACCATGACTCTCGACCTCCGCGGCCTGAACCCCGCACCCGTGACGCCCTTCACCGAGTCGGGCGACGTCGACTACGCCGCGATCGAACGGCTCGGCTCCTGGCTCGGATCGGTCGACGGCGTCAAGAGCCTGGTCGTCCTCGGCCACGCCGGTGAGGGCACGTTCCTCACGGATGACGAGCAGCTCGACGTGATCCGGGCGTTCGTCGCCTCGACGGACGGCCGCGTCCCGGTCATCGCCGGCATCACCAAGGAGGGCAACAGGACCGCCGGCATCGAGGCGAAGAAGGCGGTCGACGCCGGTGCGGCGGCCGGCCTCGTGTACCCGTCGCACGGCTGGCTGCGCTTCGGCTACCAGCAGGGCGCCCCGCAGGCCCGCTACCGCGAGATCTACGAGGAGTCGGGCCTGCCGCTGATCCTGTTCCAGTACCCCGACAACACCAAGGCGAACTACGACCTCGACACGCAGCTCGAGATCGCGGGCCAGGACGGCGTGTTCGCGACGAAGAACGGTGTGCGCAACATGCGCCGCTGGTACACCGAGATCCCCGCGCTGCGCGCCGCCCACCCCGAGCTGCAGATCCTCTCGTGCCATGACGAGTACCTGCTCCCGACCATGTTCGACGTCGACGGCCTGCTCGTCGGCTACGGAAACGTCGCGCCGGAGCCCCTGGTCGAGCTGATCAGGGCGGGCAGGGCCCGCGACTACGCGGCGGCCCATGCGATCCACGAGCGCCTGCTCCCCGTCACGCAGAACGTGTACCACCGCGGTTCGCACATGGAGGGTACCGTCGCACTCAAGTGGGGGCTCGTCGCCCGCGGCATCCTCGACCACGCGACGGTCCGGACGCCGCTCCTCCCGCTCGCCGACGGCGCCGAGGCGGAGATCGCCGAGGCGTTCGCGAAGGCGGAGCTCGGCAAGGCCCTCATCCCGGCCTGACGGGTGCGGGCGCCGCGGCCATGATCCCGCGGCGCCCCGACGGCCGCGTCGGCCGCAACGGCGCACCCCAGTCAACGATGACCCAGCGGCGACGGAGCCGCGGCCTCGACGGAGGAGAGCACGATGAGCGAGAACCCCAAGCAGCGCCACGCTTCCACGACACCGGGCACGGGGTACGGCAGGGTGCCGACCGAGACGATGCGCAGCATCGTCGACCGTCGGGGCAGCCGCAGGTCGTTCTGGCGCACCCTCGCGCTGGTCGGGCCGGCGTTCGTCGCCGGTGCGTGGCAGTTCGGGCCAGGCAACCTCACGACGGCCGTGCAGGCCGGGAGCGGGTATCAGTACGCGCTCGTGTGGGTGATCATCGTGTCGACGATCCTGATGATCTTCCTGACCGACATGAGCGTCAGGCTCGGCATCAAGTCGCCCGTCTCCCTGATCTCATCGATCAAGGATCACCTCGGTGCCTGGGTCGGCGTCGTCGCCGGCGTCGGGGTGTTCCTGATCGCGCTGTGCTTCTCGGTCGGGAATGCGGTCGGCAGCGGGCTCGGCCTGTCGATGCTGTTCGGCGGCAGCCCGATCATGTGGACCGTGATCTGCACCGCCGCGGTCGGCGGAATCCTGCTGCTCCGGCACGTCTACCGGCTCGTCGAGAAGGTCCTCGTCGTGGCCGTCGCGCTGATGGCGATCGCATTCATCTCGTCGGCGTTCATCGCGAACCCGGACTGGGCGGCTGTCGGCGCCGGCCTCGTTCCCACGGCGCCGGACGGCGCATGGGTCCTGATCATCGCGCTCGTCGGCACCAACTTCTCGGTGAACGCGGCGTTCTACACGGCGTACGGCACCAAGGAGAGGGGCCGCACGGAGGAGCAGTACCGCGACGTGACGGCGGTCGACACGATCCCCGGGATCGTCGCGCCCGGCGTGATGACGGCACTCGTGATCGTCGTGAGCGCCGCCGCCCTCGGCCACACGGGGGAGGCAGCCCCGACGATCCAGGCCCTCGCCGGGGTCTTCGAGCCGCTCGCGGGCCCCGTCGGCACGAAGATCTTCGCCCTCGGCTTCTTCGCTTCGGCGTTCTCGTCGATGCTCGCGAACGCGACAGCGGGCGGCACGATGCTCGCCGACGGCCTCGGCCGCGGCGCGTCGCCGAGCTCGAGGGCGGCCAAGCTGATCAGCGGCGCGATCCTGTTCTTCGGCATCGCGATCGCGGTCGGATTCCAGTCGTCCCCGATCCAGCTGATCGTCATCGCGCAGTCGCTCACGGTGCTCGTCGCCCCCGTCCTGGCGCTCCTGATCGTCGTGATGGCGAACCGCCGGTCGCTCATGCGCGAGATGCGGAACACCTGGTGGCAGAACGCCTTCGGCGTCATCGGGCTCGTCGCGGTCCTGGCGCTGTCGGTGCGGCTGGCGCTCAAGCTGCTCGGCTGATGGGTCCGCCGCGGCCCGCCGTCGGGAGCGGGCGGGCCGGGGCACGTACGCTGGTCGGGTGATCATCCTCGCCGCGACACCGATCGGGAACCTGGGCGACGCGTCGCGGCGGCTCGTCGATCTGCTCGAGTCCGCGACCGTGGTCGCGGCCGAGGACACCCGCATGACGCAACGGCTGTGCGCCGCGCTCGGCATCGAGAACCGGCCGCGGCTGATCGCGTTCCACGACCACAACGAGAAGCAGAAGGCGGGCGAGCTCGTCGAGCTGGCCCGCGAGCAGGACGTGGTCGTGCTCTCGGATGCCGGTATGCCGACCGTGAGCGATCCCGGCTACGGGCTCGTCGCCGCGGCGGCCGCGGCGGGCGTCGAGGTCACAGCGGTCCCCGGTCCGAGCGCGGTGCTGACGGCGCTCGCGGTCTCGGGCCTGCCGACGGACCGCTTCGCGTTCGAGGGATTCGTGCCGCGCAAGCCGGGGGAGCGCGCGCGTTTCTTCGGCTCGCTCGCCGGCGAGCGCCGCACGCTCGTCTTCTTCGAGGCTCCGACGCGCGTCGGGCAGACGCTCGCCGACATGGCGCGGGCGTTCGGCGGCGCCCGCTCCGCGAGCGTGAGCCGCGAACTCACCAAGCTGCACGAGGAGACCGCCCGCGGCACGCTCGACGAGCTCGTCGCGTGGGCTGCCGACGGCGTGAGGGGCGAGCTCGTCATCGTCGTCGCCGGCGCCGAGGAGCGCGAGGTCTCGCCCGACGACGCCCTCGCCCAGGTGCGCGTGCTCGTCGACGGCGGAGCGCGCCTCAAGGACGCCGCTCGAGAGGTCGCCGCCGCGACGGGCCTGTCATCGCGCGACCTGTACCAGGCGGCGCTCGCCGCACGCTGACGCGGGCGGCGAGATTGCGCCCCTGCAACGGGCACCCACGATCGCGTCAGTCCGAGGCGGCGGCACGCCGAGCCGGCTGTTGCAGCTCGCTGTCGGCGGCCGCCCAGTGCTCTCGCACAGCCGCGAGCGCCTCGGCGACGAGCGCCGTCGGACGGACGCCGCGCGGGAGCACGGCGGCAACCGGATTCTCGAGGCCGGGGTCCGGCAGTTCTCTGAACACGAGCGGTCGTCCTTCCGGACTGTGCGAACGCGTCTGCATCAGGATCGAGTAGGCAGAGCCTCGCCCTGCGACATTGTGGATCGCTTCGACGCTCGTGCTCCGCCACGGCACGAGAGGCTCGACGCCTGCGGCGGCGAATGCTGCGAGAGTGCGCTGCAGTGCTGGCTCTTCGTCCAGGAGGATCGCAGGGTGCTCGGCGAGCACCTCCAGGCTGAGGCCTGTGTGCGCGGCGAGCGGATGATCAGGGCTCATCACCGCCATACGCAGGGCATCGCGGAGGATCGTGGCGTCGAGCCCCGAGGCGAGTTGGGCGCGATAGATCACCGCGACCTGCGCGCGGCCGGCCAGGACCTCGTCCTGCACGTGCGATCCGGATGCCTCGATGAACCGCAGTGAGACGTCTGGGTGTCGCGTGCTGAACCACTCGATGAGCGCAGGCACAGTGTGCGGTGCGAGGGTGCGGTACACACCGATCGACAGCGTCCCCGTGAGGCGGCCGCGGCTCACCGAGACGACCGATGACACCCGCTCGACGTCGTCCAAGACGGTGCGCGCGTGCGACGCGACCGCCGCGCCCTCGGCCGTGAGCGCGATGCCGTGGCCGGGGTGACGGATGACGAGTCGCGCGCCCACTGTGCGTTCGAGCTGGGCGAGTGCGGTGCTCACAGCGGCCTGGGTGACTCGGCAGCTCCTGGCCGCGGCCGTCACGGAGCCCGTGTCGGCGATCGCGACGAAGTATTCGAGCTGCCGGAGCGTGATGTCAGCCATAACGTCACTTAATAGCACGCTTAACGACAATCAGTTGGACAGGTGGGTGGGACTGGACGAACGTAGTCGACAACGACGGAAGGACGACGACGTGACCACCACATCTGAGCCTCGAATCATCACGCTGGGCACCGCCGGTGGGCCGCGCTGGTGGGCCGACCATTCGGGCGCTCCGCGCTTCGGCATTGCGACCGCCGTCGTCGTGGGCGAGCGCTGGTACCTCGTCGACTGCGGAGACGGCGCCGGCCATCAGGCGAGCGCTGCCGGTCTGAAGATGCCCGACCTCGGCGGCATCTTCCTCACCCACATGCACTCCGACCACCTCGTCGATCTGCCGAGCATCGTGCTGTTCGGCGCATTCGAGCTGAAGAACCGGATGAGCGGCCCCATCGCGGTCGTCGGGCCGGGCGATCGGGGCCGACTGACTCCGCTGTCACCGCAGGCGGCATCGACGCCGCGCGCCGTAGCGCCGGAGCGTCCGACGCCGGGCGTCATGGGGCTCTTCGACGGGCTGTTCGCGGCCTTTGCCACTGACATCAACGATCGCATCTTCGACTCGCTCGCGCGCAGCCCGCGCGACACATTCGACGTCACAGAGATCGACCTCGGCGCTGTCAGCGGCTTCGACCCGGACACGGCGGTCTCCCCGCCGATGGAGCCCATCGAGGTGTTCCGCGACGACCTCGTCACGGTGACGGCCGTGCTCGTGTCGCATCATCCGATGGCCCCTGCCTTCGCCTACCGCTTCGACACCGATCTGGGCTCGGTGACGATCTCCGGCGACACAGCGCCGTGCGACAACGTCGTTCGGCTGGCACGCGACACGGATCTGCTCCTCCACGAAGCGATCGACCTCGACATCCTCGCCGCGCAGTACACCGACACGGACATGCTGAACGCGACGATGGCTCACCACAGGAGGTCGCACACGACTCCCGCGGACGCGGGGCGCATCGCCGCACGGGCGGGCGCCAAACGGCTTGCGCTGCACCACCTCGTGCCGTCGTACGCCCATCCCGAGGTCTGGCGCGATGCGCAGACCGCGTATCCGGGCCCCCTGACGATCCCCGACGATCTCGACATCCTGAGCTTCGCGCGAAGCGTACAGCCGGCGTCTGCCGGTGTGTGATCCATGCCGGCTCGATGGCGAGCCGGCGCATGCCTCGGACTGAGGCGGAAACCCGATTGAGGAGTCAACGATGACCAGCTCTCCGAACACGCAGGCGGTCGACACCGCCTACGCGGCATCCGGCAAGGACATGCGCCGCATCCTCGCGTCCAGCCTGATCGGCACGGCGCTCGAGTATTACGACTTCATCCTGTATGCCACAGCTGCGGGGATCGTGTTCAACCGCATCTTCTTCACGAGCCTCGACCCGACGACGGCACTCGTGCTGTCCTTCGCCACGCTCGCCGCCGGGTACGTCGCCCGGCCGCTCGGGGGCATCATCTTCGGGCACCTCGGCGACAGGGTCGGGCGCAAGGCCGTGCTGATGTCGACCATCATCGTGATGGGAGTGACCTCAACTCTGATCGGTCTGCTTCCGGCCACGGCTCAGATCGGCGTGTGGGCACCGATCCTCCTCGTCACTCTGCGGGTGGTGCAGGGCATCGCGGTCGGCGGCGAATGGGGAGGCGCGACGCTCGTCGGTTTCGAGAACGCCAAGAAGCACTCGCGCGGGTTCGCGTCGGCGTTCTCGTACATGGGCGCGCCGACCGGCACACTCGTGGGGACGCTGATCCTGGCGGGAATGGCGACGCTCCCCGATGAGCAGTTCCTCTCCTGGGGCTGGCGCGTGCCGTTCATCCTCTCCGCGGCCTTCATGATGATCGCGGTCTTCATCCGCCGTCGCGTGTCCGAATCGAAGGTCTTCGTGGAGGCCGTCGAGCGCGCGCCGCACCAGCGCAGGACGCCGCTCGTCGCGCTGGTCCGCGACCACTGGCGCCCGCTGCTGCGTGCTTTCACCGTCGGGCTGTCGGGGCAGGCGGCGCAGGGGCTGATGGGTGCGTGGGCAGTGGCGTACGTGGTGCAGCAGGCGGCGCACGAGCAGAGCCTCGTCCTGGTGCTGAAGGCGTCAGCGGCGGTCACGACGATCGTCTTCATCGTGATCGCGTCTCGGATGTCCGATCGGTACGGCCGTCGTCGCATCCTGATGTTCGGCAACATCCTCGGGATCGCGCTCGCGTACCCGATCATGCTGATGCTGGAGACGGACAGCGTCGTGCTGTTCTTCTTCGCGGTGTTCCTCGGTCTTTCGGTCGTGCAGGGGTTCTCGGCGGGCCCCTACGGGGCGTACGCCGGCGAGCAGTTCCCGACCTCGGTGCGGAACTCGGGTGTGTCCGTGGCGTATCAGTTCGCCTCGACCGCCGGAGCGGGGTTCACGCCGATGATCGCGACGGCGCTCGCCGCGACTGGTGGCGGAAGCCTCTGGTTGGTCGCCGCGCTCTGGATCGGATTCGCCGTCGTCAGCCTCGTCGGTCTGACCACGGGGAAGGACCGCTCTCGGCTCAACCTCACGGAGCTCGACGGCCGCACCGTCCTTCCGGGCGGAGCGTCCACCGCGGAAGCGCGGTCGGACGGCGCACGGTGAGGGCAGGGGGCGGTGCAACCTGTATCGGCCCCCGGGCCCTGCCAGCCGTACTTTCGTAGAATGGCGGGAGTATGCCCCGCACAGCGACTCCGCCCGCGTCGGGCGTCGGGCGCACCCGCCGTGCGGTCGCCGAACAGCTGAGCCGCTTCGTCGCATCAGACCCCGGCTTCAGCCGCCTGCGCAGCGCATCGTTCGCCGTGCTCGCCGTCGGCCTCGCCCTGCTGGCGGAGTGGCTGTTCTTCCGCGGGTTCTCGCCCATGGCGGTTCCCGCCGATTCCCCTGGCGCCGGCGCGGCGAACCGCGCCGCGCTCGTGATGGCGATGATGGCCGGCGCCATGGTCGCCATGGTGTCGAGCTTCGTCGGCCCGATGTTCGACTCGCTCGGCAGGGCGATCGGCGCCCTGCTGGTGGTGCCGACCGCGATGTGCGCCGGCGCCGCCCTGGGCCTCCTGCTCGCGCCGTGGCACGTCGCGGCGCTCGTCGTGATGGTCGCGATCCTGGGGGCCGCCGGGTTCCTCCGAAGGGCGGGAGCCTGGGGCTTCGGCATCGGCCAGGGCCTGTTCATGGGCAACTTCTTCGGCGTGTTCCTCTCGCGGCTGACCGACATCTCGGGGATCGGGTGGATCGCGGCCGAGCTCGCGATCGGTGCCGCTGTCGCGATCGCCGTGCACGTGCTCGTCACCCACCCCAGCCGCCGCGGCGTGGTCGCCAGGCTGCGCCGCTCCTTCCGCGGCCGCGCCGACGGCGTCGCCGCCGCGACGATCGACGTGCTCGACCACCCGGCCTCGGCCAGAGCGCGGCGGCGGGCCCACACGCAGCTCGTCCGGATGAACGAGACCGCCCTGATGATCGACGCGCAGCTCGCGGAATCGACCCGGCTGCCCGTAGGCACGACCGCGGCCGAGCTGCACGCGCAGGTGTTCGCGGCGGAGGTCTCGCTCGCGAACGCCGCTCGCTTCGCCCGCACCGTCGCGCCGATGGGTCTGCCGGATGACGCAGGCGCGCTCGCGCGCCGCGCGATGGCCGCGATCGGCGGCCGCGACGCGGATGGCGTCTCGGCGGCGGCCGAAGACCTGCGCGGGTGGCTCGCGGACCCAGGGAATCGCGCGGGCATCGACGAGACGACCGCCGTCGTGCTGCATCGCTTCGCGAGCAGCGTCTCCGACTACGCCGATGTCGCCTCCGGCCGCGGCCTCCTCGCTCCCTCGGCCGGCGACGACGGCGCCAGGAGCGGATCCGAGGGCGCCGACGCGGCACCCGACCCGGGAGCGAGCGCCGGTTCCCGCGGCACGGGAAGCGCTGCGGCGTTCGAACCGGCCGTCGAGCTCTTCGGGGGCTGGCTGCCCGGTTCGTCCAGCGTGAGCGCCACCGCGAGCGAGGAGAAGCTCCGGCAGCGGTCGGTGCGGCTGCACCCGTCGACGCGCCTCGGCATCCAGATGACGGTCGCGGCCGCGGCGTCGGTGACCATCGGCTCCCTCGTCGCCCCCGACAAGTTCTACTGGGCCGTCATCGCGACGTTCGTGACGTTCATGGGCGCGAACAACGCGGCCGAGCAGGTGCGGAAGGGCGCGCTCCGCGTCATCGGCACCGTCGTCGGCGTCGTCATCGGTTCGGCGCTCGCGCTCGCCATCGGCGATCATCCGGGGGCCGCCATCGTCGCCATCCTGGCGTCGCTGTTCATCGGGCTCTACCTCATGCGGGTGAGCTACGCCGTCTTCACGTGCGCCCTCACTGTCGTGATCGCGCTGCTGTACATGCAGCTCGCCCAGTTCTCGGAGGACCTGCTGGCGCTGCGCCTGCTCGAGACCGTGATCGGCGCCGCCGTCGCGGTCCTCACGGTGGTGCTCGTGCTGCCGCTGCGCACGGGCAGGGTCGTCCGCGTCGCGACGCGCGAGTTCCTCGACGCGCTCGGCGAGCTCATCGGCCCTGCGGTGCTGCGCTTGCGCGCCACCGGTTACGACGAGCAGCTGCTCAGCGCGACCCGCAAGCTCGACGCGGCGTTCCAGACCCTCGAGGCGTCGACCGCGCCGAGCCGCGCGCTCATCCGGGTGCCCGGTTCGCTCGGCGGCGAGAACCAGCACTGGTGGGCGGCCGCGAACGCGGCGCACTCGCACGCCCGCAACCTCGTCGCCGACACGCGGCGCGTCCCGCGGATCTCCGGGGAGGCGGACGAGGCGCTCGCCGACGCGGCCCAGGTGATGCTGTCGTCGATCAACGAGCTCGCCCGCGCGCTCGGCGAGCACCCCACGAGCCGCGCGTACACGCGCACGGCGTCGCGCTTCGAGCGCGTCGCGGCCTCGCTCGGCGACGGCGACCGCGTGACGCTGCGCCAGCTCGCGCTGCGCGACCTCCAGCTCGTCGACGGCGCCCTCGCATCGCTGGCCCTGGCGGCGGGTGTCGAGGTGCGGTCGCTCAGCGGGGGCGAGCGCGCCTGATCGCCGGGGCGGCGCCGGCGGTATACGGCACAATGGCGTGGTGACCTCCCTCCGCCGAATCACCGCAGTCGCCGCAGCACTCGCCCTCCCCACCGTCGCGCTCGCCGCCTGCGCACCGGGCGACGACGGACTCTCCGATGCGGTCGGCGAACTGACGACAGCTGTCGAGACGGGCGACGTGACGGGCTTCGACACCGCGGCGGAACAGCTCGTCGGCTACCCCGCCGAGGTGACGGCGGCCGAGCCAGTGCGGGAGGGGGACACGGCGACGGTGGACCTCACGGTGACCCGCGAGATCGAGGGCAATGAGTGGAGCTACGAGGTGCCGGCCGAGCTCACCCTCGACGCCGACGCGGGGTGGCAGGTCGCCGAGACGCCCCAGCTCATCGCGGACGGGCTCGAGGAGGGCGAGACGATCGTCGTCTCTCGCGAATACCCCGAGCGCGCCGGCATCGTCGGCGCCGAAGGACGGGAGATCGTGGCGGAGCGGCCCGTCACGCGCTACGGCCTCGACAAGAGTTGGGTCGACCCCGATCAGGTCGCCTCCAGCGCGCGCCGGATCGCGAAGGCGCTCGGCGTCGATCCGGACGAGCTGGCGGGCCGTGCAGCGCAGATGGGCGACGCGGCGTTCGTCGAGGCGATCGTGCTGCGCCCCGAGGACGCCGCCGAGCGGGTGCCGGATGACTTCGCCGAGATCCCCGGCGCGAACGCCGTCGACGACACGATGTTCCTCGCCCCGACGAGCGGCTTCGCCGGCGACCTGCTCGGCACGGTCGGCGAGGCCACGGCCGAGGCGATCGAGGAGTCGGACGGCGCCGTGCGCGCCGGCGACGTGATCGGGCTCTCCGGCCTGCAGGCCGCCTACGACGAGCAGCTGCGCGGCACCCCCGCAGTGACGGTGAGCGCCGTCTCGGGCGAGGGGGAGGGCGAGCAGCGGCGCACGCTGGCCGAGTGGCCGGCCGAGCCCGCCGAGCCGCTCGCGACGACGCTCGACGTCGGAACGCAGATGGCCGCCGACGCGGCCCTCGCCGAGGTCGGCGGAGGTGCGTCGCTCGTCGCGATCCGGCCCTCGACGGGCGCCGTCCTCGCCGCGGCGAACAGCCCCGAGACCGGGGTGTTCTCGGCCGCGACCGTCGGCCAGTACGCTCCCGGTTCGACGTTCAAGGTCGTCACCTCGCTCGCGCTGATCCGCGGAGGAATGAGCCCGGACGACGCGGTCACCTGCGCCGACACCGTCACGGTCGATGGCTACGAGTTCCACAACTACGGCGGATACCCCGCCGCGATGACGGGCGAGATCACCCTGCGGGAGGCCGTCGCGAACTCGTGTAACACGGCGATGATCTCGTCGCGCAACCGGATCGACGGCGTGGCCCTGCAGCAGGCCGCCGCGTCGCTCGGCCTCGGCACAGGTGCCGAGCTCGGCTTCCCGGCCTTCCTCGGCGATGTGCCGGTGCCCGAGGGTGAGACCGAGTACGCCGCCGACACCATCGGGCAGGGCACGGTTCTCGCGAGCCCCCTCGCGATGGCGACCGTGGCGGCGTCGGTCGCGGCGCAGGAGACCGTCCAGCCGCACCTGATCGAGGAGCAGGCGGATGCCGGCGGAGCGGCCGCGAGCACGGGCGACGACGCGGGCTCCGGCGCCGACGGCGACGCGGGCGAGCAGGGCCCGCCGCTGACGGAGGAGGAAGCGGAGACGCTCCACAGCCTGATGCGCTCGGTCGTGGCCGACGGCTCCGCCTCGGCCCTGAACGGCGTCCGGCCCGAGGTCGCCGCCAAGACCGGCACGGCCGAGTACGGGGAGCCGGATGCCGAAGGCGACCTGCCGACGCACGCGTGGATGATCGCGACCCAGGGTGACCTGGCGGTGGCGGTGTTCGTCGAGGACGGCGACTCGGGCGCCGACGTCGCCGGCCCGATCGTGGCCGGCTTCCTCGCGGGCATCTGATCACCGGGGAGCCTCGGCCCGGGTGACATCATCCGCGCCGTACCGATCGCCGATCTCGGCGCGTCATCTGCGACGGCGGCGGTGTTCTCGCACGGATCCGCGTGCGTGAAACTCGCAGTCGCGGAGCAAATAGACTGCAGGGGTGACTTCCGGCGGTTCGTTCTACATCACCACGCCCATCTACTACCCGAGCGATGTGCCCCACATCGGCCACGGGTACACGACGGTGGCGGTGGACGCGCTCGCCCGCTGGCACCGCCAGGCGGGCGACGACACCTGGATGCTCACAGGAACGGACGAGCACGGCCAGAAGATGATGCGCGCCGCCGCGGCGAACGGCGTCTCGCCCCAGGAGTGGGTCGACAAGCTCGTCGCGAACGAATGGTTCCCGCTGCTCGAGACGCTGAACGTCGCCAACGACGATTTCATCCGGACGACGCAGGAGCGCCACGAGGAGAGCGTGAAGGCGTTCATCCAGGCGATCTACGACCGCGGCTACATCTACGCGGGCGAGTACGAGGCGCTCTACTGCGTCGGCTGCGAGGAGTTCAAGCCCGAGAGCGAGATCGTGCAGGGCACCGGCCCGTTCGAGGGGCTCAAGGTCTGCGCGATCCACTCGAAGCCGCTCGAGCTGCTGCACGAGAAGAACTACTTCTTCAAGCTCAGCGAGTTCGCCGACGATCTGCTCGAGCTGTACCGCACGCGCCCCGACTTCATCCAGCCTGAGTCGGCCCGCAACGAGGTCGTCGCCTTCGTGCAGCAGGGCCTGAAGGACCTCTCGATCTCGCGCAGCGCGTTCGACTGGGGCATCCCGGTGCCGTGGGACGACAGCCACGTCATCTACGTCTGGGTCGACGCGCTGCTGAACTACGCGACGGCGATCGGCTACGGCTCCGACGAGGAGAACTTCGCCCGCCGCTGGCCCGGGTACCACGTCGTCGGCAAGGACATCCTGCGCTTCCACGCCGTGATCTGGCCCGCGATGCTGATGGCGGCGGGCGTCGAGGTGCCGCGCGGCGTCTTCGCGCACGGCTGGCTGCTCGTGGGCGGCGAGAAGATGTCGAAGTCGAAGGCGACGGGCATCGCGCCGGCGACGCTCGTCGACACCTTCGGCAGCGACGCGTACCGCTTCTACTTCAGCTCGGCGATCGCGTTCGGCCAGGACGGCTCGTTCTCATGGGAGGACATGGCGGCCCGCTACCAGGCCGAGCTCGCGAACGGCTTCGGCAACCTCGCCTCGCGCTCGATCGCGATGACGCAGAAGTACTTCGGCGGTGCGGCGCCCCAGCCGGGCGACTACACGGATGCCGACCTCGCGATCCAGGAGCTCGTCGCCGAGGCGGCGACGTCGGCCGACGCCGCCGTCGAGCGGTTCCGGATGGACCAGGCGATCGACGAGATCTGGAAGGTCGTCGACGCCCTCAACGGCTACATCACCGAGAGCGAGCCGTGGGTGCTCGCGAAGGACGAGACCCAGCGCGATCGCCTCGCGACGGTGCTCTACACGTGCCTCGAGGGGCTGCGCGCCCTCGCCGTGCTGCTCTCGCCGGTGATGCCGGACGCCACGGGCAAGCTCTGGGGCGCGCTCGGCGCGTCCGCGCTCGGGGAGCTCGGTGCGCAGCCGATCCGCGAGGCCGGCACGTGGGGCGTGCTCCCCGTCGGAGCCGAGACGGAGAAGCTGCAGCCGCTGTTCCCGCGCGTCGACGCGGAGTGATCGTGGCTGCGGGCAACGCGGAGGCGGGGGACAGCGCCCGCGACACGTACGTCGAGAAGCGTTCGTCGAAGGGTCGTAAGGACCTCTCGTACCCCGAGCCGCCGGAGCCGCTCGCGGTTCCGGTGTACGACAACCACTGCCACCTCGACATCGTCGACGGCGACGACCCGCTCACGCTCGCCGAACAGCTCGACCGGGCGGCGACGGTCGGCATCGCGGGCGTCGTGCAGGCGTCGGGAGACATCGAATCGTCGCGCTGGGCCGCGGACGCCGCCGACCGCGACCCGCGCGTCCTCGCCGCCGTGGCGATCCACCCCAACGACGCGCCCGCGTACGCCGAGCGGGGCGAGCTCGACGACGCGATCGCCGAGATCGCCTCGCTCGCCGGGCGCGAGCGGGTGCGGGCGATCGGCGAGACCGGCCTCGACTTCTTCCGCACGGGGGAGGAGGGGCGGCCCGCGCAGTACCGATCCTTCGAGGCGCACATCGCGCTCGCGAAGGAGCACGGGATCGCGATGCAGATCCACGACCGCGACGCGCACCGCGAGGTCCTCGACACCCTCGTGCGCGAGGGGGCACCGGAGCGGACGGTGTTCCACTGCTTCTCCGGTGACGAGGCCATGGCGCTCGAGGCCGCCGAGCAGGGGTACTGGCTCTCGTTCGCCGGCAACATCACGTTCAAGAACGCGCAGAACCTGCGCGACGCCATCGCGGTCACGCCGCGCGAGCGCATCCTCGTCGAGACCGACGCGCCGTTCCTGACGCCCGTGCCGTACCGCGGCCGCCCGAACGCGCCGTACCTCGTGCCGCTCACGATGCGGTTCATCGCGGCCGAGCTCGGCTGCGATCTCGACGAGCTGTGCGACCAGGTCGCGCGCAACACCCGCGAGGTCTACGGCGACTTCGCCTGACGCGCATATTCCGGCGGCGGCATGCAGGCGGCTCCTCGGGAACGCCCAGGCCCGGCGTTTGCGTGCCCGCGCCACGGGTGACAGGATTTGAACGGTTCGGTTGCCGGGTGCTGAACTTCAGGTGAACTCTCACCCGGTTGCTCGCGCGCACGCGCAATTCATCCTTCAGGAAGGCGGCCGGTGGAAACCGCTTCGCTCATCGTGCTGCTGGTCATCGCGCTGGCGCTCTTCTTCGACTTCACGAACGGCTTCCACGACACGGCCAATGCGATGGCGACGCCCATCGCGACGGGCGCGCTGAAGCCCAAGACGGCCGTCACCCTCGCCGCGCTGCTCAACCTCGGCGGCGCATTCCTCTCGACAGAGGTGGCCAAGACGGTCTCGGGCGGCATCATCCACGAGGACCAGATCTCGTCCGAGCTGTTCCCGCAGCTGATCTTCGCCGGGCTCATCGGCGCCGTCAGCTGGAACATGCTGACGTGGCTGCTCGGCCTCCCGTCGAGCTCGTCGCACGCCCTGTTCGGCGGCCTGATCGGTGCGACTCTCGTGGGCGTCGGCGCGAGCGGCGTCGACTTCCCCGTCGTCATGAGCAAGGTCATCCTGCCCGCGCTCATCGCACCGATCACCGCCGGGGTCATCGCGTACCTCGTCACGAAGCTCGCCTACGTGCTCACCCGCCGCTACGACGGCAAGCCGGACGGTCGCAGCGGCTTCCGCATCGGCCAGATCTTCACGTCATCGCTCGTCGCGCTCTCGCACGGCACGAACGATGCGCAGAAGACGATGGGCATCATCACGCTCGCGCTGATCGCGGTGGGCTGGCAGTCGCCCGACCACCACGAGCCGCCGCTGTGGGTCATCTTCGCGGCAGCCAGCGCGATCGCGCTCGGCACGTACATCGGCGGCTGGCGCATCATCCGGACGCTCGGCAAGGGCCTGACCGACGTCAAGCCGGCGCAGGGCTTCTCCGCCGAGGCGTCGACGGCCGCGACCATCCTCGCCTCGAGCGCGGTCGGCTTCGCCCTGTCGACGACGCAGGTCGCCTCCGGCTCCGTCATCGGCTCCGGCCTCGGCCGGCGGGGGTCGACGGTCCGCTGGCGCACGGTCGGGCGCATCTTCGCCGGATGGGTCGTCACGCTCCCCGCGGCCGGCGCCGTCGGCGCCGCCTGCGCGCTCGTCGTGGTCTGGCTCGGGACGGTCGGCGTCGTCGTCGACGCCGTGCTCGCCGTCGCGATCATCCTGGGGCTGTTCCTGCGTTCGCGGCGCGACGCCGTGACGTCGAAGAACGCCATGAGCGCCGTGAGCGAGTCGGGCACGGCCGTCGAGCTCGAGGAGAACCCTCCGCCGACGCGCCGGGCGCAGCGGATCGCCGAGCGTCGCGCCGCCGAGAAGGCGGAGCGGAAAGCGGCGAAGAGGGCCCGAGAGGCCGAGAAGCAGAGGAAGGGCGAGCGATGAGCATCGACTGGGCCGCGTTCGGGCTGGTCTTCGTCGTCGCGCTGGCGGCGGCCGGGCTGCTCGTCGGCTTCTACGCGCTCGGCCTGCGCCTGCGCGCTGCGAGCGGCCGGATCCCCGTCGTCGCACCCGCCGAATTCGAGGACGCGATCGCGGTCACGACCGAGAAGCAGCGCCGGAAGGACGAGAAGGCCGCCGCGAAGGCCGCGAAGAAGAACCCCCTCACCGAGGCGCAGAAGCGGGCGGCGCTCGTCGGCTCGTATGCGAGCTTCGCGATGTGCGGCCTCGCTGTTCTCGCCGGGCTCCTCCTCATCGTGTTCGGCGAGGGGCACTGAGCCGAGGCGAGCCCGTCCGGATGAGAGACTGGACCGGATGGCCACCTCACTGATCGACCGGATCGACTCCGCAGGCTCCGACCCCGACGAGGTGTACGACGCGTTCGCGTCGTGGGCCGCCGACGGCGGCACGACGCTGTACCCGGCGCAGGACGAGGCGGCGATCGAGCTCGTCTCCGGCAACAACGTCATCCTCGCCACCCCGACCGGCACGGGCAAATCGCTCGTCGCGATCGGCGCGCACGCCGTGAGCCTGGCGCGCGACGGCGTCAGCTACTACACGGCGCCGATCAAGGCGCTCGTGAGCGAGAAGTTCTTCGCGCTCGTCGACATCTTCGGGGCCGACAACGTGGGCATGATCACGGGCGATTCGTCGGTCAACGCCGACGCCCCGATCATCTGCTGCACGGCCGAGATCCTCGCGAACATCGCGCTCCGCGAGGGCTCGGGCGCCGACGTCGACATGGTCGTGATGGACGAGTTCCACTTCTACGGCGACCGCGAGCGAGGCTGGGCGTGGCAGGTTCCGCTGCTGCTCCTGCCGCAGGCGCAGTTCCTGCTGATGTCGGCGACGCTCGGCGACACGACCGCGATCGAGGAGGACCTCACCCGCCGCACGGGGCGTGAGACGACGCTGGTCGCGGGCGCCGAGCGACCCGTACCCCTGCACTTCTCGTACGAGACGCACCCGGCGCACGACGTCGTGCAGCGCCTGATCGACGAGACCGAGGTGCCCGTCTACATCGTGCACTTCTCGCAGGCCGCCGCCATGGAGCGCGCCCAGGCGCTGACGAGCGCGAAGATCACCACGCGCGAACAGCGCGACGAGATCGCCGCCGCGATCGGCGACTTCCGCTTCACGACGGCGTTCGGCAAGACGCTCTCGCGCCTCGTCCGCAGCGGCATCGGCGTGCACCACGCCGGCATGCTGCCCCGCTACCGCCGCCTCGTCGAGACGCTCGCACAGCGCGGCCTCCTGCGGGTTATCTGTGGAACCGACACCCTCGGCGTCGGCATCAACGTGCCCATCCGGACGGTGCTGATCACCGCCATGAGCAAGTTCGACGGGCAGCGGATGCGGCGGCTCAGCGCCCGCGAATTCCACCAGATCGCCGGGCGCGCCGGCCGGGCCGGCTACGACCCCTACGGCAACGTGATCGCGCTCGCACCCGAGCACGACATCGAGAACGCGCAGGCGCTGCGCAGGGCGGGCGACGACCCCAAGAAGCGCAAGAAGGTGCAGCGCAAGAGGGCGCCGGAGGGCTTCGTCTCCTGGAGCGAGGAGACGTTCGAGAAGATCCGGGGTGCCGAGCCCGAGGCGCTGCGCCCGCAGATGCAGGTCACCTCGGCGATGCTGATCAACGTCATCGCCCGCGGCGGCGACGTGTTCGGCAATGTGCGCTCGCTCGTCTCCGACAACCACCAGCCGCGCGCGGAGCGATACGCCCTCGCGCGCCGGGCGCTGGCCCTGTTCCGCACGCTCCGCGACGCCGGTGTCGTCGAGGTCGCAGGCTCCGACATCCGGCTCGTGGTCGACCTGCAGGCGAACTTCGCGCTGAACCAGCCGCTGTCGCCGTTCGCGCTCGCGGCGATCGACCTGCTCGACCCCGAGGATGCCGCGGGCGCCGCCGGCAGCGGGCACTACGCGCTCGACGTCGTCAGCGTGATCGAGTCGACGCTCGACGACCCGCGGCAGATCCTCGCAC
Source organism: Microbacterium halophytorum (assembly GCF_002970975.1). Classification (GTDB taxonomy): domain Bacteria; phylum Actinomycetota; class Actinomycetes; order Actinomycetales; family Microbacteriaceae; genus Microbacterium; species Microbacterium halophytorum. The sequence goes on along the minus strand of NZ_PNFA01000008.1, from coordinate 118,784 downwards.
AGCAGCAGTACAAGGCGCGCGGCGAGGCCGTGGCGGAGATGAAGCGCGACGGCCTCGAGTACAACGACCGGATGGAGGCGCTCGAGGAGATCACCTGGCCGAAGCCGCTCGCCGAGCTACTCGAGCAGGCCTACTCTGTCTTCGCGTCGAGCCAACCGTGGGTGCGCGACTTCGAGCTGAAGCCGAAGTCGGTCGTGCGCGACATGTTCGAGCGCGCGATGAGTTTCGCCGAGTTCGTCAACCACTACCAGCTGGGCCGCAGCGAGGGCCTCGTGCTGCGCTACCTCTCGGACGCATATCGCGCGATCCGGCAGACGGTTCCGGAGGACGCCCGCACCGCCGAGCTCGAAGACATCGTCGAGTGGCTCGGCGAACTCGTCCGTCAGGTCGACTCGAGCCTCGTCGACGAGTGGGAGGCGCTCGCCGCCGGCACCGATGCGCTTCCGGGCGAGCCCGACGCGCTGCCGCCGGCGCCGCCGTCGCTCGTGGCGAACACGCGAGCGTTCACGGTGCTGGTGCGCAACGAGATGTTCCGCCGCATTCAGCTGGCCGCGGCCGAGCGCGACGCCGAACTCGAGCAGCTCGACCCGGATGTCGGCTGGCCGGCCGTTCTCGACGCCTACTACGGCGATCACGACGAGATGCTCACGGGCGGCCCGGCCCGCTCGCCGGCCCTGTGCCGCATCGATGCGTCGGAGCGGGGCGTGTGGAAGGTCGAGCAGGTCATCGACGACCCGGCGGGCGATCACGACTGGCGCATCCGCGCCACCGTCGACCTCCTCGAGTCGGACGCGCAGGGCGAAGCGGTCGTCGAGGTGACCTGGGCCGGGAGGCTGTGAAGCACGACGTCTCCTACTGGCCTCGCAATGCCGGCAGGCACCGAGTCATGCCTTCTTCGGTCGCTTCGCGTGCTGCGACACGTTCACGTCCTCGCCCCTCGGAATTCGCCGAGGCGCCGATCTGAATCCTCGCCGCTTGCGCACCGTGCTCGGAGGCCCAGGGTGTTGTGTATATTGTCCCCCGTTTGGCCTACAGACGCGCAACCCCATCGGGCCCTAGCATGCAGGAAGGCGCCAAGTATGGGCCTTGTTTCGAGATATGAGTGGGGAGAGAGCATTGAATACTGTACGCCTCCGGTATGCGACTTTCATTGCACTGGCTGTCGCGATCCTGACTTTCGGAATTTCCCCAAGCGCTTCCGCAGACACGTGGACTGGATAGGGGGACAATTTCAAGACCAAGCAGACGTGCACAAATCGAGGCGTGTACCTGTTGAAGGCGCAACCGTACAACGCGAGGTTCCTGGATTATCACTGCCAGGGAAGTCACATCCCGGGGCGTTGGTCCCTTCTCATGCTCATCGATGACCCATACGGGTGCTTCGCGGCGCGAGCGGATCAGTCGCGCATCGTCAGCACCGATACCGTCGATCAGATTGTGGTTCCCGCGGACTGCTGAACAGGCCACGGCGGCGCGCTCGACATCTTCGTGATCGTCTCGACGGACGAATCTGAGAGCACGGAAGGATACCCGATGGCGTCTCTGGACTCATTCTCCCGGCAACGAATCGAGCGTCTCCTGCTTTCCACGTGGCCCACTTTGCCAGATGAGGCGGATGCCTTGCTGAGCAGCGCTGCCGATCGGTGGACAGACGGCTCTAGTGAGGGCATCGTGATCTCTCCAGTGGCGATCAATCTGTACGAGGGCCGCGTATGTGCTTTCAGCTGGTTCGCGACCTACCCCGACTCGACGCGGCTGATCGAAGCACATGACGAACTGGCAGACGTGATATCAGGTCTGTTGGGGGCCGCGGTGTTTCAGGAGCGTGGCGACGATCACTCTGAATACTGGGTGACACCGCGGTTTGCGATCGAGACATACGCGCACGACGTCTCAGGGCGCGCAGACAGCGGTGGACTCGTTCCGACACTGCAGGTCAACGTCGCGGACGCCGCATTGGCTGCGTTGCAGGAGGCGGATGCGCGTCGTTCGGTCTGACCTCGCGCCGTGGCCGCGGTTCGAGATCGGCGGGTCCAGACCCCATCCGCACGTGCGAATGCGATCAGCCGGACGAGACGGCTGCGGCAGTGAGGGCTCGCCGGGGCCCGCACGCAGGGCGAAGCGGTCGTCGAGGTGACCTGGGTCGGGAGACTCTGAAGCCGCTCCCACGCGCGGGTGTCGCCCGGGTCGCTGTGGCGGCGAGCGCGGGCGCGGGGTGATAATTGCCCGATGGATAACGCTGCCGATTGGCTCGCCGCGAACGGCGACCTGTTCTGGACCTGGGTCGTGCTCCCGGTCGTGATCGCCCTCGGGCTCTACCTGACCATCCGGTCGGGCGTCGTGCAGTTCCGGATGATCCCCGAGATGTTCCGCACGCTCACGGACCGCACTCCCCGCGACGAGGCGGGTGAGCGGCAGTCGGTCTCGGCCTTCCAGGCCTTCACCATCTCGGCGGCCTCTCGCGTCGGCACGGGCAACATCGCGGGCGTCGCCACGGCGATCGCCGTCGGCGGCGCGGGCGCGGTGTTCTGGATGTGGCTGATGGCGTTCATCGGTGCCGCGTCGGCCTTCGCCGAGTCGGCGCTCGCGCAGCTGTTCAAGGTGCGGGGGCCCGACGGTTTCCGCGGCGGCCCCGCCTACTACATGCAGCGCGGGCTCAAGGCGCGTTGGATGGGCGTGTGGTTCGCCGTCATCCTCATCATCTGCTTCCCCTTCGCGTTCAGCTCCCTGCAGGCGAACACGATCTCGGCCTCCGTGTCCGGCGTGTTCTCGTCGTTCGCCGGCCCGGACGTCCTGGCCTGGCTGCCCTGGATCACGGGCATCGTCGTCGCGGCGCTGACGGCCCTCGTCGTCTTCGGCGGGGTGCGCCGCATCGCCTCCGTGAGCCAGACGCTCGTGCCCGCGATGGCGCTGGCGTACCTGCTGCTCGGGCTCGCGGTCGTCGCGGTGTCGTGGGAGCAGATCCCCGCGGCCGTGGCGTCGATCTTCACGCAGGCGTTCGGGTTCAACGAGGTGGTCGGCGCGACGTTCGGCTACATCGTTCTGACCGGCATCAAGCGCGGCATGTTCTCGAACGAGGCGGGCCTCGGGTCCGCGCCGAACGCGGGGGCGAGCGCCGCCGTCACCCACCCCGTCAAGCAGGGCCTGGTGCAGTCGCTCGGCGTCTACTTCGACACGTTCCTCGTCTGCTCGATCACGGCCTTCATCATCCTGACCGGCGCCCCCGACCTCGCCGGCGGCGCCGTCGGAATCGACCTCACGCAGCAGGCGCTCAGCAGTACGCTGGGCGACTGGTCCCTCACGGCCCTCACCGTGATCATCTTCCTGCTCGCGTTCAGCTCAATCATCGGCAACTACTACTACGGCGAGGCATCGATCGAGTTCATCTCGACCAAGCGCTGGGTGCTCGTCGCGTACCGGACGCTCGTCGTCGCGGCGGTCCTGATCGGCTCGGTGCTCTCGGCCGGCGTCGTCTGGAACTTCGCGGACGCCGCGATGGGCTTCATGGCGATCACGAACCTGATCGCGCTGGCGCTGCTGTCCGGCCTCGTCTTCGCACTGCTGCGCGACTACCTGCAGCAGCGCAGGGAGGGCAGGGACCCGGTGTTCACGCGCGACCGCCTGCCCGGCGTCGACGGCATCGAGTGCTGGCACGACGAGTTCAGCGTGACGGGTCCCCTGCCGACGCAGGGCCGGCGCTGAGCCCGGCGCGCCGGCAGCGGCTCGACGGCGGCCCGGGCCTGAGCGCTCGCCGGAGGCGGCTGTGAGCCGGCGCAGGGGATAATGGCCCGATGACAGTGACGCTGCTCGGGGCCGCCGAGATCCGCACCCTCGCCGCCGGGCTCGACGTCACGCCGACGAAGAAGCTGGGCCAGAACTTCGTCGTCGACGCCAACACGGTGCGCAGGATCGTGCACGCCGCCGGCGTCACGGACGACGACCGCGTCGTCGAGGTCGGGCCCGGCCTCGGCTCGCTGACGCTCGCGATCCTCGAGACCGGCGCGTCCGTCACGGCCGTCGAGATCGACCGCAGGCTCGCGGCGGAGCTGCCGGCGACGGCGAGTGCGCACGGCGTTCCGGACGGGGCTCTGACGGTCGTCGCATCCGACGCGCTCCGCGTGACGGAGCTGCCGGGCGACCCGCGCGTGCTCGTCGCGAACCTGCCGTACAACGTCTCGGTGCCCGTGCTGCTGCACTTCATGGAGACGTTCGCCGCGCTCGAGCGCGGCGTCGTCATGGTGCAGGCCGAGGTCGGCGAGCGCCTCGCGGCCGACCCCGGCAGCAAGGTCTACGGCGCCCCGAGCGCGAAGGCCGCCTGGTACGGGCGCTGGCGCCTCGCGGGCCACGTCTCGCGCCAGGTGTTCTGGCCGGTGCCGAACGTCGACAGCGTGCTCGTCGGTTTCGAGCGCGCCGAGGAGCCGCGGGGGAGCGAAGCCGAGCGGCTCGCGACCTTCCAGGTGATCGACGCGGCGTTCCAGCAGCGCCGCAAGATGCTCCGCCAGGCGCTGGCGGGCGTCTGGGGCACGTCGGCAGCGGGGGCCACGGAGGTGCTCGAGCGCGCGGGCGTCGCCCCGACGGCGCGGGGAGAGCAGCTCACGGTCGCCGACTTCCACCGCATCGCCCTCGCCGCCGAGTAGGAGACCCGCGACACGTTCCGGCGGGACCGGGACGGGGTCAGTAGAGTGAGGGCATGAGCCTCGCCGAGCCGTTCCCCAGCGTTCGCGTGCGGGCGCCCGGCAAGATCAACGTGTACCTCGAGGTCGGGCGGCTGATGCCCGACGGCTATCACGATCTCGCGACGGCGTTCCAGGCCGTCTCGCTGTACGAGGACGTCACGGCGACGCACGACGACGATTTCGTGATCGGATCGATCACCGGCACCGTCCCGCTCATCGGGGTGCCGAAGGACGACCGCAACCTCGCGCTCGCCGCCGCGAAGCTGCTCGCGGCCGAGACCGGCTACCACGGCGGCGTGCGGCTCGACATCGCGAAGGACGTCCCGGTCTCCGGCGGCATGGGCGGCGGGTCCGCGGACGCGGCGGCGGCGCTCGTCGCCTGCGACGCGCTGTGGGGCACGGGGCTCACCTCGGGCGACCTGCACGCGCTGGCGGCCCGCCTCGGCGCCGACGTGCCGTTCGCCCTCCTGGGCGGAACGGCCGTCGGAACGGGGAGGGGCGACAACCTCAACCCCGCCCTGGCGCACGGCCGGTTCGACTGGGTGCTCGCCGCGAACCCCGTCGGGGTCTCGACACCGGAGGCCTACGCCATGCTCGACCGCCACCGCGAGGAGCACGGCGCCGAGATCGGCCACGGCCGGGACGTGCCGGGGGTCGAGGCCGACGTCCTGCACGCACTGCGGCAGGGCGACGCGCGCATGCTCGCGGCGGCGCTCAGCAACGACCTGCAGGCGGCGACGCTGCGCCTGCGCCCCGACCTCTCCGAGGTCCTCGAGCTCGGAGAATCGTCTGGTGCGCTCGCCGGCATCGTCTCCGGCTCCGGCCCCACGCTCGCGTTCCTGTGCGAGTCAGCGGAGGCCGCCGCCGAGCTGCAGCAGACGCTCGTGACATCCGGCACCGACGCCCTGCTCGCGCACGGGCCCGTCCCCGGCGCCCGCATCGTCGGCTAGGGTCCAAGTCCAGCAAGGCGCCCGAACGCATCCGAGACCCGGGGAGGCCCCGTGATCGAGTTCCGCTCCGTCCGCAAGGAGTATCCGGACGGCACCGTCGCCGTCGGCGACGTCAGCCTCACGGTGCCGTCGCACCGCACCGTCGTGCTCGTCGGGTCGTCCGGTTCGGGCAAGACGACGCTGCTGCGCATGGTGAACCGGATGGTCGAGCCGACATCCGGGCAGGTCCTGATCGACGGCGACGACGTGCGCGACCGCGACGCCGTCGGGCTGCGTCGGTCGATCGGCTACGTCATGCAGAGCTCGGGCCTGCTGCCGCACGTGCGGGTGATCGACAACATCGCGACGGTTCCGGTGCTCTCGGGGGCGCCGAGGGCCGCGGCGCGGGAGCGGGCCCTCGATCTGATGGCGACGGTGGGGCTCGACGAGGAGCTCGCGAAGCGGTACCCGTCGCAGCTCTCGGGCGGCCAGCAGCAGCGCGTCGGCGTCGCCAGGGCGCTCGCGAGCGATCCGAACATCCTGCTGATGGACGAGCCGTTCGGCGCCGTCGACCCCGTGGTGCGCGGCGAGCTGCAGCGCGAGCTCCTGCGCCTGCAGAGCGAGCTCGGCAAGACGATCGTGTTCGTCACGCACGACATCGACGAGGCCTTCGCCCTCGGCGACGAGATCGTGATCCTCGCGAAGGAGGGCCGCATCGTGCAGCGGGGCACGCGCGACGAGATCCTCGAGGAGCCCGCCGACGACTTCGTGCGCGATTTCGTCGGGCTCGCGGGCGGGCGGCGTGAGATGACGCTGCGCGAAACGCCGCACGGCACCGCCGTGGTCGACGGCTCCGGTCGGGTGCAGGGCGTCCTGAGGGGCGGCGCGTGAGCTGGACGCTCGACAACCTCGACCTGATCGGTTCGCTGACGCTCGAGCACCTCGCGCAGTCGGTCCCGCCGATCGCCGCCGGTCTCGTGATCGCGCTGCCGCTCGGCTGGGTCGCCCATCGCTTCCGCCGCGTGCGCGGGCTCGTCCTGACCGTCACGGGGCTGCTGTACACCCTGCCCTCGCTCGCGCTGCTGCCGCTGCTCCCCGTCGTCTTCGGCATCAGCGCGCTGAGCGCCGCGAACCTGATGCTCGCGCTGACGATCTACGCCGTCGCCCTGCTCGTGCGCTCGTCCGCCGACGGATTCGACTCGGTCGACGACGACGTGCGCCGGGCCGCCGTCGCGATGGGGTACGGCCCGCTGCGCCGCGTCTTCGCCGTCGAGCTGCCGCTGGCGGGCCCCGTCATCCTCGCGGGCCTCAGGGTCGCCGCGGTGAGCACGATCTCGCTCGCGACCGTCGGCATCCTCATCGGCGTCACGAACCTCGGCTACCTGTTCACGAACGGCTTCCAGCGCCGCCTCGTCGAGGAGATCCTCGCGGGCGTCGTCGCCGTCGCCCTCGTCGCGCTCATCGTCGACGTGCTGCTGGCGCTCGCGGGGCGCGCCCTGATGCCGTGGGCGCGGCTCGAGCGGGCGCGCACGCGGGGGAGGGCGGCCTGATGGACCTCCTCTCCGACGCCATCGCGTGGCTGTTCTCGCCCGATCGCCTCGCCGGCAGCCATCCGCTGCCTGCGGCCGTCGGGCAGCACCTGTTCTACACCGCAGTGTCGGTGCTCCTCGCCGCGGCCGTCGCGGTGCCGGCCGGCTGGGCGATCGGCCACACCGGGCGCGGCCGCGAGGTCGCCGTCGCCCTCTCGGGAGCGGCCCGCGCGATCCCGTCGTTCGGCCTCATCCTGCTGCTCGTGCTGATCATGGGCGTGCTGAACGTCGCCGCCGCGGCGGTCACGGCGTTCGTGCTGCTCGCGATCCCGTCGATCCTCGCAGGAGCGTACGCCGGGTTCGAGGCGATCGACAGGGCGACGATCGACGCCGGGCGCGCCGTCGGGATGACGCAGTGGCAGGTGCTGTGGCGCATCGAGGTGCCGCTCGGCCTGCCCCTGCTGGTCGGCGGCATCCGCTCGGCGGCGCTGCAGGTCGTCGCGACCGTGACGCTCGCCGCCTACGTGAACCTGGGCGGGCTGGGCTACGACATCCTGCAGGGCATCCAGCTGCGCGACTACGCGCAGGTGCTCGGCGGGGCGCTCGTCGTGGCGGTGCTCGCGCTCGCGCTCGACGGGCTCTTCGCGCTGCTGCAGCGCGCGGCGCGGCCCAGGGGCGTCCCGGTGGGGAATGTCGTCGGCGCGGCGTAGCGTTGCACCGGGGGACGGCCGAATGTTCGAAGACGCACGACGAAACGCACGAGAGACGATGAGGCACGAACGATGAAGACCACGAAGCTCTTTGCCATCACGGGCGCCGCGGCGCTCACACTGACCCTCTCGGCCTGCGGTTCGAGCGACCCGCTCGCCGAGGAGCCCGCCGACGGCGGCGCGGCGTCGGGCGAGGCGATCGTCGTCGGCTCGCAGGCGTACGCGTCGAACGAGATCATCGCCGAGGTCTACGCCCAGGCGCTCGAGAACGCGGGGCTGACGGTCGAGAGGCAGTTCAGCATCGGCCAGCGCGACGCCTACATGCCGTCGCTCGAGAGCGGCGAGATCGACGTGTTCCCCGAATACACGGGCAACCTGCTGCAGTTCTTCGACGAGGGCACCGAGGCCCGCACGCCCGACGACGTCGCCGCGGCGCTCGACGACGCGCTGCCGGAATCGCTCGTCGCGCTCGAGTACGCCCCGGCGACCGATCAGGACTCCTACACCGTCACGCGGGCGTTCGCGGAGGAGAACGGCCTCACCTCGATCGGCGACCTCGCGGGCGTCGAGGGCGACGTGACGCTGGGCGGGCCCCCGGAGCTCGAGGAGCGCCCTTACGGCCCGATCGGGGCGAAGGACGTCTACGGGCTCGACCTCGGCTTCGAGGCGACGGGCGACACGACGGTCGAGGCGCTGCTGGCGGGGCAGATCCAGGTCGGGAACGTGTTCACGGCCGATCCGCGGATCGAGACGGAGGACCTGGTGCCGCTGGAGGACACCGACGGCCTCTTCCTCTCGTCGAACGTCGTGCCGATCGTGTCGGCCGACGTCGAGGGCGATGTGGCGGATGTGCTCGACCCCGTCAGCGCGGCGCTCACGGCGGAGGAGCTCGTGGCGATGAACGTCGCCAACACGGCCGACGCGCAGCAGCCGGAGCAGATCGCCGAGGAGTGGCTGGCCGAGCAGGGGCTCTGACGGCTCCCGCCTCGGGGCCCGGTCGCGCGGGGTCGTCAGGGCCCGCTACGTGCGATCGTCCGGCGGGAGCGGCTCCGGCAGGTCGGGCCGGTCGAGCACGAGCGTGCGCCACGAGCGGGCCTTGCCCGCCGTCACGATGCACAAGACGAAGAGCAGCCACGCGGGGCCGGCGAGGGTGAACGATTCGGCCAGCGAGGTCACGAGCAGGGCGACCAGCATGAGCGGCGTCCAGAGGAAGACGGGGGAGCGGCGCTCGACGGCGAGCACCCAGCCGCGCGCCAGCGCGAGCGCACTCATGCCGACGAAGAGGATGAGGCCGACGGCGCCGAGCTGCAGCGTCACGTCGAGGTAGGCGTTCAGAGCCGAGGAGTGCGTCGAGCCCGTCAGGAAGTTGATCGTGCGGAACGGGAACGGCTCCTCGCGCCAATCGCCGTACCAGCCCCAGCCCTGGATGGGGCGGCGCTGCACCCAGCGCAGCACCTCGCTCCACAGGTCGGCGCGGTTCGAGAACGCCGTCGCCCTGTCGATCGCTTCGAAGAGCGGGCCGCGGAACAGGTACGCCGCCGCGACCAGCGCGACGACGCCGACGCCGAGGCCGCGGTGCACGTCGAGGCGGCGCTCCGGCCGCACCCGCTTCACGAGGAGCAGAGCCGCCAGCGTCGCCGCGAGCGCGACGGCCAACACGACGGCAGTCGGGGAGTTCGTGAGCGTCGCGACGACCCCGGCGAGGATCACGGAGCCGAGGGCGGTGCCGCCCGAGACGGCCTTGAGCCGCCACTCGACGTAGAACGTCACGAGCGCGATCATGGCGGCGAACGCGAGCAGGTTCCGCGTGCCGAAGACGCCCTGGATCGGCCCGCCGTACGCGATGTTCCCGGCGATCGCGAGCTGCCCGAACTCGGTGTCGAGGAGGATGCCGACGACGACCTCGACGCCGATCGACGCGAGCAGGAGCGCGCGCAGCACGTCGCCCAGGGCGCGCACGATCTGCGCCGTGTCGCGCACCTGCGCGATCGCCACCGCGATGAACGTGTACGCCGAGAGCTCGACCCAGCTCGCGAACGATTCCCAGTGGTCGAACGCCCACGCGATGCTGACGAGGGCCCACACGACGAAGCCGAGGAGCATCGTCGGCGCGAAGCCGATCAGCGTCAGCTCGCGCCGCCTGACCCAGAGCATTCCGGCGCCGATCACCGTGAGGCCGCCGATCATCGCGTACAGCGTCCACGCGGACGCGAGGTACCGGATTGCGAAGCCGCCGAGCGCCGTGCCGAGCGACGCGATCGTGTAGACGCGCGCGAAGTCCGCCGAGCCGAGCAGGCCGACGAACTGTTCGCGCAGCGGCCGGATCATGGCCGCGGTGCGCCCGCCGCCTGTTCGGCCGCGTACGAGGGAGCGCCGCGCGGCGACTCAGCGGCACCCACGCCGATGACGGGGGCGAGCTTGATCCGGAAGGTCAGCGCCACCATCAGCATCCACCCCCACAGCATGAGCGGACCCGACTCGGTCAGGCCCTGCGTGAGCAGCACCGCGAGCACGAGGAGCGGGACGAGCGAGAGCGACGAGAACGGCCGGTCGGCGACGAGATCCCAGCGCGGGCGATCGACGGCGAAGAACCATGCCCGCCAGGCGGCGGCCGCGAACACGACGACGATGAGGGCGACGCCGACCGCGCCCAGCTGGAGGAAGACGTCGAGCCACATGTCGTGCGCGTGGAACACGCTCAGGTCGTGGTCGACGATCCAGCCGTCGAACGCGGGGTGCCACGGCGGCCACGGGGTCGCGAACCCGTTGCCGAGCACAGGGTGCTCGACGGCCCGCTGCAGCACGGTCGCCCAGATCTGGTCGCGGCCGGAGAGCCCGTCGCTGCGGCCGAGGATGTCGGTGACCTGATCCCAGAATGCGAAGACGGCCACGAGCGCGGCGGCGACGGCCGCGGCGAACGCCGCGTACACGAGCGAGCGCCCGGATCGGCTGCGCAGGCGGCGCATGAGCAGGGCGGCGGCCAGCACGACGACGACGACGACGAGCGCGACGTAGCCGGTCGCCGAGCCCGCGCGGAGGTAGAGCAGCGCGGCGACGACGAGCCACGCGATCTGCAGCCCCCGCCTGCGCCGGCGCGCCGCCATCCGGGCCCCGATCACGATGATCGCGAGGACGGAGATGATGGCGAGGACGTTCGCGTTGCCGACGATGCCCTGCACGCGCGTGTCGAGGTCGAACAGCTCGCCCCGCGTCCAGTAGATCTGCGGGTCGGTGCCTGCCGGCACGTCGACGAAGCTGGGCGCGATCGGGCCGTCGACGACGAGCGCGGCCCACAGCTCGAACAGGATCGAGAGGCCGACCACCCATTTCAGCGCCAGCTCCAGAGTGCGCAGCAGCTCCGGCCACGTCAGCACGTGGGCGACGAAGAGCGCCGGCAGCGTCGTGCCTACGAGGAGCCCCCAGGTCTGGAGGGTCGCGCTCGGCCATTGCGACCACACGACGGACGCGCCGGCGAGCGCCACGTACGCGAGCGTCGCCCACGGCAGTCGTCGCCAGGCCAGGGGGGCGACGTGCACGCGCCCCTCGGCGCGGTCGCCCGAGCGGACCAGCAGCGGCACCCAGGTCGCGACGGTCGCTGCGCCGAGCGCGACGAGGACGCCGACGGAAGCGCCAGCGCCCAGGAGGTTCCACAGCGCGGTGTGCGCGAGCGCCGAGAAGAACAGCAGCACGCAGAACGCCCTGAGCGCGATGCGGCCGGTGGCCTCGCGGGCCGGGGCGGTCGGTACCGGTGCGATCTGGTGACGGGTCAGCTGGGCCATCGTGCATTCAGCGTATCGCGCACATCCTGTGCGGCGGCGAGCGACGCATTCGGCGCGCGGGCGGGCCTCGCACTAGTGTGTCGCGTGTGCTCACGACACTGACGAACGCACCGCGCGACTATGCGTGGGGCTCGCGCACCCTGATCGCGGCGCTCGAGGGCCGACAGGCCTCGGCCGGACCCGAGGCCGAGGTGTGGTTCGGAGACCACCCGGCGGACCCGGCCGAGCTCCCTGACGGCACCGGCCTCGACGAGTGGACGGCCGCGCACGGCGGCCGGCTGCCCTACCTGCTGAAGCTGCTGGCGGCCGGATCGCCGCTGTCGATCCAGGTGCACCCCACGAAGCGGCAGGCGGCGGCGGGCCGCGCCGCTGAGGCGGGCCTCCCGGCCGGCGCGCCGCGCAACTACGCAGACGATAACCACAAGCCGGAGCTCCTCGTCGCGCTGAGCGACCGATTCGAAGCCCTGTGCGGGCTGCGCAGGGCGGCCGATACGAAGCGTCTGCTCGCTAGCCTCGGCGGCGCGGCAGACGAGCTCGTCGAGCGCATCCCCGAGGACGCGGCGCTGGGGGCGGCCGTCGGCTGGCTGCTCTCCGGTGACGCGCAGCAGCTCACCGACGGCGTGATCGCCGCGCTCGCCGAGGCTCGTTCCACCGAGTTCGCCGCGACGCTCGCGAACGCGCGCCGCATCGCGCTCGCCCACCCAGGCGACCCAGGGGTCGTGGTGGCGCTGATGATGAACCACATCATCCTGCGCCGGGGCGAGGGCGTCTTCCTGCGCGCGGGCCTGCTGCACGCGTACGTGTCCGGGCTCGGGGTCGAGGTGATGGCGGCGAGCGACAACGTGCTCCGCGGTGGCCTCACGCCCAAGCACATCGACGTCGACGAGCTGATGACGGTGCTCGACCCGGCGCCGGGGCCCGTGCCCGTCGTGCTGCCCACCTCGGCGGCCGGCAGCTCGCGCGGCGTCGAGGCGTTCGAGGTGCCGATCGACGACTTCTCGCTGCTGCGGGCGAGGGTCGCGCCCGGCGCCGACGCCCGCGTCTCCCTCACGGGGCCGGCGATCGCGCTCGCGACCGACGGCGACGTCACGGTGCGACACGCGGGGGATTCGCTCGTGCTCCGTCCGGGCCAGGCGGCGCTCATGACCCCGGATGCCGACGCCGAGTTCACCGGCACAGGCACGGTTTTCGTCGCGCAGCCTGGGGGTTATCCGTCCTAGCGCGCGACACGCCGATATGCCGATTAACCCTCAAGCGCGGGTTGAGGCTCTAGGGTCTGCGACTTGACCTGAACGAATCACACGGGTGTAATTACTTGCGTCCATCCGTTCATCTCAGCGCATACGAGGGGGCAGCGCTATGACAGGTTCGTACAGGACGTCGGTTCCTGACGATTGGTTCGTCGACCCGGTGGATCTCGGTGTCCCCGGCGTCAGAGAACCGGCACCCGACGACGACGGCGCGCTCGCGTGGCAGACCGACGCACTGTGCTCGCAGACCGACCCCGAGGCGTTCTTCCCCGAGAAGGGCGGCTCGACGCGCGACGCGAAGCGCATCTGCTCGACGTGCGAGGTGCGCCAGCAGTGCCTCGAGTACGCGCTGTCGAACGACGAGCGCTTCGGCATCTGGGGCGGGCTCTCCGAGCGCGAGCGCCGCAAGCTGAAGCGCCGCGCGAGCTGAGAATCCGCCCGGCGCGCTCCGCGTCCGGCGCGTGCGCCGGGTATCCGGGGTCGACCTGCATAGGCTGACCATGTCATGTCGGCTCTTCTCCACGCCATCGTCGTTGCCCGCGCGAACGGCCCCGCCGCCGCGGAGCGCCTCCGCAGCACGCTCCGCGCCGTCCGAGCCCAGTCCCGCCCCCTGGACGGGCTCACGGTCGTCGCCTGCGGCACGTTCGACGATCTCGACGGGATCGTTCGCGAGGCCCGCGCCGACAGCGTGGTCAAGGCGCTGGAATCGACCGGAGCGGCCGAGGCCGTCGCGCTCGGCGACGATCGCGTCCCCTCCGAGCGCTCGACCTGGCTTCTGACGCAGGACACCGTCCCGGAGCCGGGTGCGCTCGGCGCGCTGGCTGCCGCGCTGGAGCGGGGGCCGTCCGTCGCGGTCGCCGCCCCCAAGCTCGTGGCGGAGGACGACGCAGACACGATCGTCTCGCTCGGCCTGAGCATGACGCGCTATGGCCGGATGGTGCCGCTGGCCAACGGCGAGACGGACCAGGGCCAGCACGACACGGACGACGATGTGCTCGGCGCCGACGCGCGCGGGCTCCTCATCCGGGCCGATCGGCGCCCCGCGCTCCGCCTCGATCCCGCGCTGCGGGGCCCGGACGTCGGGCTCGACCTGGGTGTGCGCGCGCGCCTCGCGGGGGGCCGCGTCGCCCTCGCACCTGGAGCGCGCATCGCGGTTGCGGAGGGAGGGGTCGGCGACCTGCCGCGCGGGCCGCTCAGGCGCGCGTACGCGCTGCGCACGTCGCAGCTGCACCGACGCCTGGCCTATGCCCCGCTGATCGCTGTGCCGCTGCACTGGCTGCTGCTGCTTCCACTCGCGCTGTGGCGCACGCTCGTCGACCTCGTCGCCAAGCGGCCCCGACGGGTGCCCGTCGAATGGGCGGCGTCCGTGACGGTGCTGCTGCGCTTCGCGGCCGTTCCCCGCTCCCGGTCCCGCATCCGCCGATTCCGCACGGGTGGATGGGAGCGGGTCGACCCGCTCCGGGCGAGCGTCGCGCAGCTGCGCGAGCGCTACGATGACGACCCCGTCGATCCGGTGCGCGAACGCGACCTCGGCTTCTTCTCGGGCGGGGGAGCCTGGGCCGTGGGAGCCGCGCTCGTCGTCGGCGTCGCGGCGTTCTTCTCGCTGCTCGCGTGGCCGGCGCTCGGCGGCGGCGCGCTCCTCCCGCTCAGCGACACCGTCGGCGCACTGTGGCGCGACGCGGCGTTCGGCCTGCGGCCGCTCGGCCTGAGCGAGGTCACGGCGGCCGACCCGTTCTCCGCCCTGATCGCTCTGATCGGCTCCGTCTGGCCGGTCGCGCCGTCGGCCATGATGATCGTGCTGTGGATCCTGGCGCTGCCGCTCGCCGTCCTCGGCGGCTGGTTCGCGGCGACGCGCGTCTCCGACCGCGCGGGCGTGCGCGTCGTCGTCGCGGTCGCCTATGCCCTCGCGCCGCCGCTCGTCGCGGCGCTCGTGCTGGGGCTCCCCGCGGCTGTGCTGGCGCACCTGATCCTGCCGTGGGTTTTCTACACGGTGTCGGTCGCGCACCGGTCGTGGGGCTCGTCCGGCGCGGCTTCGGTGCTGATCCTGGCACTGCTCGCCGCTGCGCCGTCGCTCGCTCCGGAGATCGCGGCGGCCTGGGTCGTGCTGCTCGTGCTCACGGTCGCGGTGCGCGCCGGCGCCGGCATCGCGCGGGTCGTGTGGCTCGTGGTGCCGGCCGCCGTATGGTTCGCGCCGATCGTGATCGCGCAGGCCGACAGGGGCACGCCGTTCGCGGCGTTCGCGGACCCCGGCGCCGTGGCGGGCGTCCCGAGCGCCGCGCCCGCGTGGCTGCTCGCCGCCGGCTTCCCGACGGCGGATCCGGCCGGATGGCTCGGCTTCGTCGGCGGCGACTTCCCTCTCGCGCTCGACACGCTCGCGTGGATCGTGCCGCTGCTGGCCCTGCCGGTGGCGCTGCTAGCGCTGATCGCGCCGCTCACGGCCCGCTGGCGCCTGGGCGTAGGGCTCCTGATCCTGGCGGGCGTCGGCCTGATCGGCGCTCTCGCGGCGGCGGGCGTGCAGCTGGCCTTCGCGGAGGGATACCCCGTCGCGCTGTGGCCGGGTACGGCTCTCAGCCTCGCTTGGCTCGGCGCCGCCCTGGCCGCGGGAGTATCGCTCGACGCGGCTCCGATGCCGCAGCCGCTCAGGGCGACGGCGAGCGTCCTGGCGGTCGCGTGCGTCGCGGTGCTCGCGGTGCCGGGGCTGACGGGCGTCGCGCGCGACGACACGGCTCTGACGAACGGCCCGACGTCGACGCTGCCCGCATACGTCGGAGCGGAGGCCGCAGCGACCGCCGATATCGGCACGCTGATCGTCGCTCCGAGGGAGGACGGTGCCGTTGCGGCGCGCGTCGTGTGGGGCGAGAGCGAGACCCTCGACGGCCAGTCGACGCTCGAAGCGACCGACACCGTCGTCTCGGACGACGACCGCGCCGTCGCGGCCGCGGCGGCCGACCTGGTGTCGGGGGCCGGCACCGACGTTGGCGCGCGCCTGACCGAGATGGGGCTGCGCTTCGTGCTCGTGACCGACGCGTCGGGAGACGCCGGTGAGGCCGTGAGCCTCGAAGCGGCGACGGCGATCGATCAGCGCGACGGCTTCGCGCGCGTCGGCCAGACGGCCCGCGGCATGCTGTGGCGGCTCGACGCCGACCCGGCGCCCCGGCCGGCGCTCAGCACCGCCGAGCAGGCGACGGCCAGCCTCGTGCTGCTGGCCCAGGGCGCGGCGCTGCTGGTGGCGCTCCTGCTGTCGGTGCCGACCACCGCGAGCCGGAGGCAGGCGCGCGGCCTGCCGCGCGTGCTGGCGCGCCGATACGAGGAGGAGCGATGAGCGACGAGCGCGACCCCCGCAGCACCGAGGACGAGGCGGCGCCGGCGGCCCCCCTGGTCGAGGCGGCCCGCGCGGACGCTCCTGATGAGCCCGTCGGGCACGATGCATCCGACGGCGCCGTCGAGCCGGATGCCGCGGATGCCGCGCGCACCGACGCCGCCGAGCCCGGCACCGCAGACGACGGCGGCGAGAGCGAGGCGAACGCCGAGCCCGTCGCGGACGATGGCACCGCCGCGCCCGACGATCCCGGCTGGGAAGCGACGGGGACACAGGAGGAGTCGGGGGACGCGAGCGGACCGCGCGATGCGCCGCAAGCCGAGACGGGCGGTGCCGCGGCCGCGCGCCGTACCCGGCGCGGAGCACCGTGGCTGCGCATGGGCGCGGGGGCCGTGCTCTCGCTCGTGGTGGCGGGCGCCGTGGTGGGCGCGTCGACAGCCGACTGGCCGACCGTGGGCGGCGAGGCCGCGTCGATCGTGGTCTCGCCCGACGCGGCGCCCAACGTCGTCACGTGCGACGGCCCCGTCCTCGCCCTCGGCCGGGACGCGACGGCGGCCGACGAGATCACCGCGGCGGCGGATGCGGAGATCACCGTGGGCGCTACGGGTGCGGAGGAGCCCGAGGCGACCGACCTCGACGGCGTGGACCTCCCCGATGACGCGGTCGCCGAGCGCTACGAGCTGCGGTCCGCCGATCAGGGCTCGCTGTCGGCATCATCCTCGACGGACATCCGGACGGAGGACATCTCGGGCTTCGCGGCATCGGCGTGCCGCCAAGCCGGGATGCAGACATGGGTCGTCGGCGGCAGCACGGCTCTGGGCGCGACGGACATCCTGCTCCTGGCGAACCCCGGCCCCGTCAACGCGACGGCTCAGTTGTCGGTCTTCGGCACGGAGGGCCCGCTCCCTGAGGGCGAGCCGATCGCGATCCCCGCGATGTCGCAGGTCGCGCTTCCGCTCGCAGGCGTCGCCGCGGGAGAAGCCGCTCCCGTCGTGCGCGTCACGGCCGAGGGGGCGCCGCTGCGCGCATCGCTGCAGTCGACGGAGGTGCGTACGCTCGACCCCGTCGGCATCGACTCCCAGGAGGCGATCGAGCCGGCCGAGCGGCAGGTGTTCCCCGGCGTGCTCGTCGCGGAGCGAGCCGTCGAGAACGACGTCACGCCCGCCTCCGTGCGGGTGCTGTCGCGTGAGACGGGCGCCGTGACGGTGACCGTCACGGCCGAGGGCGAGAGGGAGCCCGCCGAGACCCTTGCGCTCGATGCACAGGCGGACGTGCCGCTCGAGGCCGCGCTCGAGGGGCTCGACCCCGGGAGGTACACCGTCGTGGTCGAGGGGCAGGCGGGGCCGACGGTCGCGGCCGTGCGCCAGACCACGGGGCCGACGAGGCAGCAGGACTTCGCGTGGCAGACGCCGTCGCCCGAGGTCGCGGGCCCCGTGGCGGTCGCCGTTCCCGCCGGCCCGCTCGCGCACGTGTACGTCGTCAACGACGGCGACGACGCCACGTCGGTCACTCTCACGGGAGGGGACGTCGACGAGGAGTTCTCGCTCGCGCCGGGCGAGGCGCATCACGTGCGAGTCGCGGCCGACGAACTCTACGAGCTCGCCGCAGACGGGGCACCCGTGCGCGCCGCCGTCACGTTCCGAGACGGCGGTTCGCTCGCGTCGTTCCCGATCAGCCCCGACCCGGCGGCCAGCGCCGACCTCACGGTCTACCCCTGAGCCGCGCCCGAGCGCCCGAGGAGCGTCAGAACTGGGACGGGCCCAGATCCCAGGGCTCGCGCCCCAGGTACTCCCCGACGGCGCGGAAGACGTTTCCCTCGATGATGATCCGGCGTTGGAACGGATCGGCGCGGTCGAGCCGCTCGAACCGCTCGACCGCCGTGCGGTAGAACACGATGCGCTTCTCGTCGCGCAGGATCTGCCAGCGGGGGACGGCTCCGTCGACGACCGCGGGAGGGATCGTGCCGATCTCGAACGAGACCTCGTCGAGCTCCGGCCAGGCACCGCGCAGGTACTCGACCGTCGAGCCGAGCACGAGGTCGAACCTCTCGAAGCGGGTGTCGATGGGTGGCAGCGGCGGGCGCACGGCAGGGCTGCGGTGCACGCGCCCGTGGCGCCCGTGTCGTGCAGGGCGCTCGCGCGGAGCGGGCCGCCGGACTCGCCCCCATTTCGCCATGCCCCAAGCCTATCGGCCGCGGGCGGCGCGGTGACCTACGGTGGAGGGATGGAACGCATCTGCTCGAAGGTCGGCTGCCAGCGGGAGGCGGTCTCGACGCTGACGCACGACTACGAGGGGCGCATGGCCGCGATCGGGCCGCTCGGGGCGGGCGACGATCCGCACGCGCACGACCTGTGCGCCCACCACACCGAGCGCATGACGATGCCGGCCGGATGGACGGTCCTGCGCCACAGCACGCTGCGGGAGTGAGCCTTGCCCCTCGCCCTCAGCGCGTGAGCTGGGCGACGCGGTCGCTCTGCAGCGAGAAGGCGCGCAGCTCGCGGTCGCGGCGCACCGACGCGATCGCGCGCAGGTTCGTCTCGGGGTCGGCGTGCGGGGCAGGCGACACATAGGGCGACAGCTCGGCGGCGAGCTCGGCCGCCGCGCGCGCCCTGGCCGGCGGGTACATGGCATCGGCGCCCGAGACGAACTGGTTCAGGCGGCGCCCGACGCGATCGGGGATGCGCGCGACGTCGGCGACGGAGGCCCAGCCCTCCATGCCCGGTGGCAGCAGCGGATGCACCTCCGCCAGCTTCGGCGTGCGGGTGCGCTCCGAGTAGGTGCCGGCGGCGAGGTCGCCGAGCCGCTGCGCGCGCGGCGTGAACATGCCGACGATGAGGGCGACGGAGCCGATCGTCATGACGATCTCGAACACGCCGAGAACGCCCCGGATGAACGCGTGCCGGAAGCCGATGGCCCCGCCGTCAGCACGCACGATGCGGGCACCCACGGCGAGCTTGCCGAGGCTGCGGCCCCTCGAGGCGGTCTCGATCGTGACGGGGAGGGCGACGAACACGATGACGAGGAGCGCGATCGAGGCGATCTGCACGGCATCGGGCGAGATCACCCCGACGCGCAGCAGTTCGTTCGCCGCCCAGAAGAAGCCGATGTATGCCGCGACGTAGGCGAGCAGGTCGATGAGCGACCCCGCGGCGCGGAGCACCAGCCCGACGGGCTGCACATCGAGTGCGACCGCCTCGCCCGTGAGCACCTCGTCGTCGTGCACCTGGGGCCGCAGCGCGGCCGGTCGGAGTTCGCCCACCATGCGGCCAGTCAACCACACGCAGCACGCGCGACGACCCCGCCGCTCAGGTGCCGCCGACTGCGGGTGCTGCGGCCGCGGGTTCTCGCGGGAAGCGGCACCTGAACGGGGAGATAGTCTGGGCGGGTGGATCTCGACGCCCTGACGACCGCACGACGCGACGAATGGCGCCGGCTCGACGAGCTGTCGAAGGCGCGCGGGCTCGACGGTGCGGCCGTCGACGAGCTCGTCGCGCGCTATCAGTCGGCGTCGGCCGACCTCGCGGACATCAAGACCTCGGCGGGGCGGACGCCGCAGGGCGACCACGTCTCGACGATGCTCTCGCGGGCGCGGCTGCGCCTCACGGGCGCTTCCGACAACGTGCTCCGTCAGGTGCCGCGCTTCTTCGTCAACCAGCTGCCGGCCGCGCTGTACCAGCTGCGCTGGACGGTGCTGGTCCTCGTCATCGCCTTCGTCGGGATCGTCTGGGGGACGGCGGCGTGGATCGTCTCCGACCCGGCCCTCGTGGCGACCCTGGGCGACGAGTACCAGATGGAGCAGTACGCGGAAGAGGACTTCGTCGACTACTACAGCGACCACTCCGAGGCGATGTTCGGCGCGATGGTGTGGAGCAACAACGCCTGGATCGCCGTGCAGAGCGTGCTCTTCGGGATCACGGGGGTGTGGCCGGTCTACGTGTTCGTGCAGAACGCCGTCGGCCTCGGCACGTCGGCCGCCATCATGTTCGAGTACGACCGCGGTGCGGACTTCGTGCTCTACATCCTGCCGCACGGACAGCTCGAGATGACGAGCATCTTCGTCGCGGTCGCGGCGGGGCTGCACATGTTCTGGGCGTGGGTCGTTCCCGGCCCGCGCGGGCGGCTCGACGCGCTCGCATCGCAGGGCAGGGCGCTGTCGACCGTCGCGATCGGGCTGGTGCTCTCGCTCGCCGTGTCGGGCGTGGTCGAGGGGTGGGTGACCCGCCAGGACTGGCCGTGGGTGATCAAGATCGGCATCGGCACGCTCGCGCTGGCGGCGTTCCTCGTCTACATGCTCGTGCTGGGTCGCCGAGCGCACGCGGCGGGGGAGACGGGCGACCTCACGGAGTACGAGGCGGGGACGCCCCGCCTCGTCGCCGGCTGACACGGCTCCGCCCCGGCACGGGATCGATCGGCGCGATGCCGAGCCGATCCGCCGTGCCGGGGCGGAGCGGGTGCGCTACTTCTTCTCGCCGTCGAAGAGGGCGCGGTACGCGAAGCCGGCGAGAAGTGCGCCGACGATCGGGAACACGATGAACGCCCACACCTGGGCGAGGGCGTCGGGGCCGCCGTAGATCGCGGCGGCGATCGAGCGGGCCGGGTTCACCGACGTGTTGTCGACGGGGATCGAGATGAGGTGGATCAGCGCAAGCGACAGGCCGATCGCGAGGCCGGCGAAAGCGGTGCCCCGCTTGGGGTGCGTGACGCCGAGGATCACGAGCACGAAGATGCCGGTCAGCACGATCTCGATGATGATCGCGGCGGGCAGGCCGAAGCCGCCGGGGGAGTGCTCGCCCCAGCCGTTGCTCGCGAAGCCGCCGTCCATGGCCTGCTTCAGCCAGCCGTCGGGGCCGAACAGCGCGACGAGGTAGATGATCGTGGAGCCGACGGCACCGCCGATGACCTGGGCGATGATGTAGCCGCCGACGTCCTTCCACGGCGTGCGACCGGCGGCCGCGAGGCCGAGCGTCACCGCCGGGTTGAAGTGGCCTCCCGAGATCGGGCCGAAGGCATAGGCGCCGACGACGACCGTAAGGCCGAAGGCGAGTGCGACGGCGAAGTACACGTCACCCGTCGTACCGCCGTCGACGTACGTGTTCGATGCGAACACCGCGGTGCCGACGCCGCCGAGCACGAGCAGCAGCGTGCCGAACGCTTCGGCCGTGAGCTTCGCGGCGGACGTCGGGTTCACGACAGTTTCTGAATCGGACATCTCGTCCCCCTCTGGTATGGCCGCGGGCCGCCATCCGGTCCGCGTCGATCGCCGGGAGCGATCATTCGCATAGTGGCAGAAAAAGGCCGGGTGGGCGAGAGTACTCGCCCACCCGGCCCCATCCGGATGCATCAGATCGTTATCGGATGTCGAACCGATCCAGCTCCGACACCTTGACCCAGGCGGCGACGAAGTCGTCGACGAACTGGTCCGCGGCGTCGTCCGAGGCGTACACCTCGGCGACGGCGCGCAGCTCGCTGTTCGAACCGAACACGAGGTCGGCGCGCGTGCCCGTCCACTTCCGCTCGCCCGTGGCCTCATCCGTGCCGGCGAACGCGTGCGAACCGGGGTCGAGCGAAGTCCACTGCGTGTTCAGGTCGAGCAGGTTCACGAAGAAGTCGTTCGTGAGCTGGCCGGGGCGGTCCGTCAGCACGCCGTAGTCCGAGCCGTCCCAGTTCGCGCCGATGGCGCGGAGGCCGCCGACGAGGACGGTCATCTCGGGCGCCGAGAGCGTGAGGAGGTTGGCGCGGTCGATCAGCAGGTGCTCGGCCGGGACGCTGCGCACGGCGGCGCCCTGGTAGTTGCGGAAGCCGTCGGCGCGCGGCTCGAGGTAGCCGAACGACTCGACGTCGGTCTGCTCCTGCGTCGCGTCGGTGCGGCCGGGGGTGAAGGGCACCTCGACGGTGCGGCCGGCGGCGGCCGCCGCCTGCTTCACACCGACGTTGCCGCCGAGCACGACGAGGTCGGCGAACGAGACCTGCGCACCGCCGGCCGCGTTGAACTCCGCCTGGATGCCCTCGAGCACGCCGATGACCTTCGTCAGGCGCTGCGGGTTGTTCGCCTCCCAGCTGCGCTGCGGCTCGAGGCGGATGCGGCCGCCGTTCGCGCCGCCGCGCTTGTCGCTGCCGCGGAACGAGCTCGATGCGGCCCACGCCGTCGAGACGAGCTCGGCGGTCGTGAGGCCGGAGTCGGCGATCGCCTGCTCGAGCGCCGCGATGTCGGCGGCGTCGACGAGCGCGCCCTCGTGTGCGGGGACCGGGTCCTGCCAGGGCAGGTCCTCCGCCGGGACCTCGGCGCCCAGGTACCGCGACTTCGGCCCGAGGTCGCGGTGCGTCAGCTTGAACCACGCACGGCGGTATGCCTCCGTGAAGGCAGCCTGGTCGTCCTTGAACCGCAGCGCGATCTCGCGGTAGATCGGGTCCTCGCGCAGCGCGATGTCGGTCGTCAGCATGCGCGGCTCCCGGCGGCCGTCGCCCTGGGCCATCGGCACCATGTCGGCACCGCCGTTGTCCTTCGGACGCCAGTGCTTGTGGCCGCCCTCGCCCGTGACGATCTCCCACTCGTACCCGAACAGGATGTGGAAGAACTCGTTGTCCCAGCGGGTCGGGTGGTAGGTCCACGTGACCTCGATGCCCGAGCCGATCGCGTCGTTGCCGCTGCCGGTGCCGTGCGAGCTCTTCCAGCCGAGGCCCATCTGCTCCATCGGGGCGCCCTCAGGGGCGTCCCCGACGACGGTCTCGTCGGGGTCGGGCGCGGCGCCGTGCGTCTTGCCGAACGTGTGGCCGCCCGCGATGAGCGCGAGGGTCTCCTCGTCGTCCATCGCCATGCGCCCGAACGTCTCCCGGATCTGCTTCGCGGCCGCGACGGGGTCGCCGTTGCCGCGCGGGCCCTCCGGGTTGACGTAGATCAGGCCCATCATGGTGGCGCCCAGCGGCTCTTCGAGCTCCTGGTCACCGGCCTCGCCGAGGCGGTTCTCGTCGCCCAGCCACGTGCGCTCGGCGCCCCAGTAGACGTCGTCATCCGGCTCGAACACGTCGGGGCGGCCGCCCGAGAAGCCGAAGGTCGGCATCCCCATCTGCTCGTGCGCGACGTTGCCGGCGAGGATCATCAGGTCGCCCCACGACAGCGACTTGCCGTACTTCTTCTTGACGGGCCACAGCAGGCGGCGGGCCTTGTCGAGGCCGACGTTGTCGGGCCAACTGTTCAGCGGTGCGAACCGCTGCTGACCCGTGCCGCCGCCGCCGCGGCCGTCGAACACGCGGTACGTACCGGCCGAGTGCCACGCCATGCGGATCATCAGGGGGCCGTAGTTGTCGAAGTCGGCGGGCCACCACGGCTGCGACTCGGTGAGCGTCCGCGCGATGTCGGCCTTCACCTCGCCGAGGTCGAGGGCGGCGAACGCTGCGCGGTAGTCGAGGTCGCGCTGCGGGTTCGCGACATCCGGGTTCTTCGCCAGGATCTTCAGATTGAGACGGTCGGGCCACCAGTCGGTGTTCCCCGTGCGGCCTCCGCCGCGGGTGGCGGGGGCGCCGCCGGAGTGGTCGATCGGGCACTTCAGCTCGTCGGTCATGCTGGGCTGTTCCTTTCACAGTCTGAGCAGATGGCTCGGAAGGTCACGGTGGCCTCGATGACGCGCATGCCGTGCCCGTGCGACGGCTGCAGGCACGGGGCCTCGCCGACAGCGCACGGCACGTCCTCGACCCGGCCGCACTCCACGCACTGGATGTGGTGGTGATTGTCGCGCGCCGCGATCTCGTAGAGCGCGCTCGGGGCGCCGGGGAGGCTCACGCGCTGCGCGATGCCGGCGGCGGTGAGGTCGTTGACCACGCCGTGGACGGTCTGCAGGGCGATGCCGGGGATGCGCTCGAGTACGTCGGCGTGGAGCGCGTCGACGGCGGCGTGCGGGTGGGCGGCCAGGCTCTCCAGAACGGCGACGCGCTGGGCCGTCACGCGGAGGCCAGCGCGGCGGAGCGCGTCTGCCTGTTCTGCAGGGGGTGCCATGGTCGTCATCGTGCGTCCATCCTAGCTAGTTCTGAGTCATTCGTAAAAGCGAACGACCCGCGAAACGCGTGTCGGCGTGTCGCCGCGCCGGCGCAGGAGCGGGGAGGGGCGAGACCGGCTCGGGCCCACTGCCCGGGTCAGAGGCGCCCGGTGCGCTTGAGCTCCAGGTAGCGGTCGGCGACCCGCGGCGGGAGGTCTTCGGGCGCGCCGGTCACGGGCGTCGCGCCCGATCGGAGGATGCCGGCCGACACGGCGGCGGCCGACGCGATCGCGGCCTCCGCGGCGGCTGCGCGGTAGAGCGCGTCGCTCGTGCCGCCCGAGGAAGCAGTCGCGCTCAGCTCGGTGTCGGTCGCCGTGCCGACGAGCACGGTCGTGCCGGCGCTGACCATGGAGCCGAGCGTGCCCAGGAAGCCGCGGGCGGCGTCCGGTGCCTCCTGCGCCGTGAGGACCACGAGCAGCGACGGCCGGGCATGGAGGGAGCGCGCCTGCGCGAAGGCGGCGTCCCAATCGGTGTCGATCAGCTGCGGCTCGACACCGGCGAGCGCATCGACGAGGGCGGGCAGGAGGGCGGGGCCGTCGACTCCTGTGACCCTGCCGCGCACGGCGCGGTCGAAGGCGACCAGGTGCACGTGGTCGCCCGCGCGCTGGGCGAGGGCGGCCAGGAGGAGGGCCGACTCGAACGCCGCGTCGAGGCGCGTGCCGTCGCCGACGCGCGTCGCGGCGGTGCGGCCCGAGTCGATCAGGATGACGACGTGCCTGTCCCGCTCGGGTCGCCACGTGCGCAGCATGGTCGTGCCGGCCCTGGCCGTCGCGCGCCAGTCGATCGAGCGCACGTCGTCGCCCCGCACGTACTCGCGCAGCGAATCGAACTCGGTACCGCGCCCGCGGACCTGGATGCTGGTGCTGCCGTCCAGTTCGCGCAGCAGCGCGACGCGGCTGGCGAGGTGCCGCCGCGCACGGAAGGGCGGCAGCACCCGGATCGATCCGGGCGCGGGGATCGTGCGCTGCCTGCCGCCGATGCCGAGCGGCCCCGCGACGCGCAGTGCGACGAACGCCGTGCGCAGCTCGCCCCGCCGGCGCGGGAGCAGCGGCACCCTGACGGTCCTCGACTCGCCGGGAGGCACGTCGATCCTGGAGCGGGCCGCCGGGGCGCCGGCGGTCGGCTGCCAGCCGTCGCGCACGGAGGCCCGGACGCGGCGGCCCGTCGGGTTGCCGAACCGGACGAGCGCAGTGGCGGGGTCGCCGAGCTTGACGCGCGCCGGCGCGCTGCGCGAGACGACGAGGCGCGCCGGATCGGCGGCGAGCAGGGCGTCGGCACAGGCGAGCGCGGCGCAGAGCAGCACCCACAGCCCCGCCGTCAGCCACGGGTTCGCCCCCGCCGTGGTGAGCAGCAGGACGGGGGCGACGCCGACGGCGACGACGAGGGGGGCGCGGGCGGTCAGGAACACGGCGGCCCTACACGGGAACGCGGGTCTGCTGCAGCACCGAGTTCAGCACGGCGTCGACCTGCACGCCTTCGATCTCGGCGTCGGGCCGCAGCACGACGCGGTGCCGCCAGACGGGCACGATCATCGCCTGCACGTGGTCGGGGGTGACGGCGGGGTAGCCGTTCAGCCACGCCCACGCCTTCGCCGCCGCGAGCAGGCCCGTGGCCGCGCGGGGGCTCGCGCCGACCTGCACCGATGGGCTCTGGCGCGTGGCCCGCGCGAGGTCGACGACGTAGGCGAGCACGTCGTCCGTGACCGAGACGCGGTCGGCCTCGCGCTGGGCGGCGAGGATCTCCTCCGCCGTGACGACCGATTCCACGCCGTCGAGCTCACGCGGCCGGAAGCCGTCGGCATGGCGGCGGAGCACCGCGATCTCCGCGTCGCGCTGGGGCATGTCGATGACCAGTTTGATCAGGAACCGGTCGAGTTGCGCCTCGGGCAGCGTGTACGTGCCCTCGTGCTCGATCGGGTTCTGCGTCGCGCAGACGAGGAACGGGTCGGGCAGCTCTCGGGTGACGCCGTCGGCCGAGACCTGGCGCTCCTCCATCGCTTCGAGCAGGGCCGACTGCGTCTTCGGCGGCGTGCGGTTGATCTCGTCGGCGAGCAGCACGTGGGTGAAGACGGGGCCCTCGCGGAACTCGAACTCGCCGGAGCGGGCGTCGTAGATGAGCGAGCCCGAGACGTCGCCGGGCATCAGGTCGGGCGTGAACTGCACGCGCTTGGTGTCGAGCCCGAGCGCGCGGCTGAACGCCCGCACGAGCAGGGTCTTCGCGACGCCGGGCACGCCCTCGAGCAGGACGTGCCCGCGCGCGAGGAGCGCGATGAGCAGGCCGGTGACCGCGCCGCCCTGCCCGACGACGGCCTTGCCGACCTCGTCGCGCACGCGCGCGATCGCGCGCTGCGCCTCGCCGGGGGCGGCGGGCGGCGTCTGCGCCTCTGGTTCGGCCGGCGCCGGGGCCTGCGGCGCCGTGCCCGGGTCCGCGGGGCGCGGGGGGATGTCGCTCATGGCGTCTTCCTCTCTGTCGTCACTGCGGCATCGACGGCCGCCTCGAGGTCTCGGATGCTCGCCCCGAATGCGGCGAGATCTTGGTCGGTGGCAGGGTCGGACAGCAGCACGGCGGCGACGTCGGCGCGCCGGGCGCCGAGCCGTGCGGCGGCCGCGTCCGCGACGTCTTCGAGCGGGGCGGCGTCGCTCAGCCCGAGCCGCTTCGCCATCCGGCGGACCGCTCCCCGGCGCAGCAGCCCGGCGGCGTGGCGGGCGTCACCGGAGCGCTGGTACAGGCGCGCGCGCCCCTCGAGCGTCTCGCTGCCGCGGACGGTGACGGGCAGCGTCTCTGCCACGAGCGGCCCGAACCGGCGACCCCTCCACACCCCGGCGGCCACCGCGGCGAAGGCGAGGAGGACGATCGCGGGCGACACCCAGCGCGGCGTCAGCTCGCCGAGCGTCGGCGGCGCCGCATTCGGGTCGGCGTCGCCGGCGCTCGGCACGTACCAGGTGACGGTGTCGCCGGCCAGGAGCCCCATGGCGAGGGAGGCGTTGCCGCCGGATGCGAGGTTCGCGTTGTCGAACAGCGCTGTGCCGTCGATGAGCACGGCGTCGGCTCCCGCGACGGTTCCGGCGAGCAGGCCGAAGCCGTCGCCCGAGGGGTAGCACGCGCGCTCCGCCGTGCCGGGCCGCCACACCTCTCCCGGCGCGATCGGTCCGGCGGTCCGCGCCTGACCGACCGCGCAGCGCGGGGAGGACGGGCCATCGCCGACTCCGGCGTAGAGGGTGTCGCCGTCGCCGAACGCGACGCGCGCATCGCGCGCACCCGGATCGAGCAGCACGGTGCGGCCGGCCGAGCCGATCAGGTCGGCGAGGGCCTCGTCGCTGAGCGGGGCGGTGTCGGTGACGGCGAGCACGTCGGCGCCGACGGCGTCGTCGAGAGAGCGCACGATGTCGACCTCCGCGCCCGAACCGCGCAGGATCTCGGCGAGGGCCATGCCCCCCTCGGGTCCGGGGTGCTCGGGATCGAGCGGCCCCTTGTCGCGCCACTCGTCCGTCGGCACGAGCGCCAGCGCGATCCCGGCGATCACGAGGGCGGCGATGATCGCTGTCCACGCGAGCGCCCGCCGCCGGCGATGAGGCGCCAGCACCTTTGGGCCGGGCGCGGGCGACTCGGCGGCGGTCACGGCGCGGCTCCGAACGCTGGGGCGAGCATGGCGGGGCGCGCCCCGGCGACGTCGTCGTCGGCGCGCGCGACATCCGAGTACATCGCGGCGGTGCCCGGCCGGCGCAGGTAGCGGACGTCGTCGAAGTGCGAGGCGCCGGTCCGCACCACCGCCGCCTGCTGCGGGAAGAACTCCGCGGCGATCTCGGCCATGCCGTGCGCCGTGAGGCCGGGAACGGGGTCGAGGACGTCCCGCTCCTCGAGGGCTCGCGCGAGGGCGCGGAAGCGGTCGGCGATCGCCTGCTCCCACCGGCCTGCGGCGGCGTGCGCCTCGGCGTCGCGGCGCAGCTCGGCGGCCGGCCGCACGTCGTCCTCTCCGAACAGCAGGGCCGAAGCCGAGCGCTGTCGGTGCGCGAGCTTCGGGCGCCCCCAGACGACCAGGCCGACCGCGATCAGGGCCGCGAGACCGCAGAGCACGAGCACGACGACGATCGGGCTCCAGGCCTCGCCGACGCCGCGCAGCACCAGGGAGTCGAAGAAGTCGCTGATCGCGAGCGCGATCCGGTCGAGGAAGCTCGGCTGCGCCTCGTCGTACACGCGCCGCGACAGCTCGTCCTCGGCGAGCCGCCTGGCCTCGTCGGGGCCCGGCTGATCGGGGAGGGCGAAGGGCGCGATCAGGGGGAGGGTCACGTCTCGGGGTTCTCCCGGTCGCGGGGCGCGTACGGCGGAACGGGGCCCGGATGCGGCGGTGCCGCGGGGGCGCTGGGAGGCGCGTACGGCAGCGGCGCGCCGGGGGCGGCATACGGCTGCGCCGCGGGAGCGCCGCCCGGCGCCGGCTGCTGCCACGCCGCGGGCGCGCCCATGGGCGGGTGAGTGGGAGCCTGCCACGGCGCGGGTGCGCCCGCGGGCGGCTGAGCCTGCGCCGCGGGCGGGTAGCCGGGAGCGGGGGCGTAGCCGGTGCCGGACGCGTAACCGGGGTGCGCGGGGCCCGGTGCCGGGTAGCCGGAGTATCCGTACGCCGGGCGTTCCGGGGCGACGTCGTTCTCGTCGTACGCGTACGGGTCGGCGAGCGCCGTCGAGCCCGCGTCGCGCGCCTCGACGTAGCGCTGCATCTTCATGTCGATGCCCTCGCGGCGCATCCGGAGGTCGAGGTAGACGAGCGCCTGCGACGTGGCGAGGACGACGGCCGTGACGCACTGCACGAGGAACGCGACGATCAGCGAGAGGCCGTACGTCACGACGAGGGCGACGCCGGCCTGGGCGAGCGGGTCGCCCGTCGGCGCGAACACGAGGCCGAGGAGGCTCCCGAGCAGCGTGAACGGGACGCTCACGATCGAGCTGGCGGTGCCCAGGATGAGCGCGAGGAGCGCGTAGACGCCGAACGTCGGCCAGAAGCGGCCGCGCGTGAGCCGCCAGGAGCGGCCGATCGCGCGGAACACCCCCGCGCGTTCGAGCACGATCGCCGGGGTGACGACGTAGAGCTTGGTGTAGACGAAGAAGTAGAGCGCGACGGTGGCCAGGAAGCCGAGGATCGCGAGCGCGACGCCCAACCCGATCGGCACACCGGCGACCGTGAGGCCGACGACCACCCCGACGATCACGACGATCAGCGCGATCATCGCGGCGCCGATCAGCAGCGTGTAGCCGATGAGGGCCCAGATGCGCCCCTTCACCCGGCCCCAGATGCGGCCGAGCGTCGCCTTCTCGCCGAGCGCGGAGTGCGCGACGTCTCCGACGACGACGGCCTGCACGATCACCGAGAGCGCCGCGACGAGGATGCTCAGCACGACCGCCCCGAGCCCCGTGATGAGCGCAGATCCGGCCTCGATCTCGTCGTACGCCTGCGTGCCGTACTCGAGCGTGTCGAGGCGCGAGAACGACCAGTACGACAGGGCGCCGATGGCGAACGCCATGATGAGGACGGCCGCGAGCTGAAGCCCGATCGCGAAGCCCAGCAGCACCTTCGGGTTGCCGCGCAGAGCGCCGAACGACTTGCCCAGCACGGTGCCGAAGCCGAGCGGATGCAGCGGGATGAGCCCGCCGCGCGGGGCCGGCGTCCAAGATCCGGCGTTCGTCATGCGTCCCCCTCTTCGCGCCCCGCGCCGCGCGGTGCCGCCTGTGCCCATCGTTCCACAGATGCGGTCGGGCCGGCCCGTGCCGCGGCCGGTGCGCTGGCGCGCCGCCCGCCTCATCCGGATGTCGCGCTGTTCCGATAATCTGGGCAGATGACTGCGCGGATCCTGGTCGTTGACGATGACACCGCCCTCGCCGAGATGATCGGCATCGTGCTGCGCACAGAGGGCTTCGAACCGACGTTCTGCGCAGACGGCGATCAGGCGGTGGACGTCTGGCGCAGTGAGCGCCCCGACCTGGTGCTGCTCGACCTGATGCTCCCCGGCAAGGACGGCATCCAGATCTGCACCGAGATCCGGAGGGAGTCCGGCGTGCCCGTGATCATGCTCACGGCGCGCACCGACACGACCGACGTGGTCAACGGCCTCGAGGCGGGCGCCGACGACTACATCCAGAAGCCGTTCAACCCGAAGGAGCTCGTCGCGCGCATCCGCACCCGCCTGCGCACGGGCGCCGAACCGGCCGCCGCCGAGGTGCTCCGGGTCGGCGACCTCTTGATCGACGTCGCGGCGCACGAGGTCACGCGCGGCGACGAGGTCATCGCTCTGACGCCGCTAGAGTTCGAGCTGCTCGTCGCCCTCGCCTCGAAGCCGAACCAGGTGTTCTCGCGCGAGATGCTGCTCGAGCAGGTGTGGGGGTACCACTACAAGGCCGACACGCGACTCGTGAACGTGCACGTGCAGAGGCTGCGCGCGAAGGTCGAGCTCGACCCCGACGACCCGAAGATCGTGACGACGGTGCGCGGCGTCGGGTATCGTGCCGGCGCCGTCACCTCGTAGCATGCCGCCGACCGCACCCGTGAGCGCGCCGAGGCGCCGTGCGGCGCCGGTCCGACAGGCGCGCCGCGTCGCGCGGCTCTGGCGCAGATCACTGCGCTTCCGCACGACGGCGATCGCAGTGCTGACCACGGTCGTCGCGATCACCATTGCGTGCGTGTGGATGGCGGCGCAGATCCAGAGCGATCTGTTCGAGTCGCGCAGCGCGCAGGTCCAGGCCGACGCCGCGCGCGCCGTCCAGATCGCGCAGCAGGAGCTCGATGAATCGGAGGACGCGACCGAGGACACGGAAGCCGACGGTCTGCTGAAACGCGCGTACGACAGCCTCGTCGAGCAGTCGCGCACGTCGAACGTCGTCTACCAGCGGGTCGACACCTCGCCGTCGCAGATCGCGCCGCCCGACGGCGGCGCGCGCGGCCTGCCGGAGCTGATCAGCGACGGCCTCCGCGAACGCGTCACGACCTCGACGCAGCAGTGGTGGCAGTCGGTCGAACTGCGCGACGAGGACAACATCGTCGTGCCCGGCATCGTCGTGGGGCAGCAGCTCAACGTGCCTGGCGTCGGGGCGTACGCCGTGTACTTCGGGTACGACCTCGTCGACTCGAACGAGACGCTGGGGTTCGTGCAGCGCACACTGTGGATCGCCGGCGTGCTGCTCGTCGTCATCGTCGGCCTCATCACATGGCTCGTCCTCCGCTCCGTCGCCGACCCCATCATCGAGGTCGCGACGACGAGCCGCCAGATCGCCGATGGCGACCTCGGCGTGCGCATCAGGGTCGACGGCGAGGACGAGCTCGCGGCGCTCGGGACGTCGTTCAACCAGATGGCGGACAGCCTGGAGCGCCAGATCCGGGAGCTCGCCGAGCTCTCACTCGTGCAACAGCGCTTCGTGTCGGATGTCTCGCACGAGCTCCGCACGCCGCTGACGACCATCCGGCTCGCGGCGGAGATGATCAACGACCAGCGGGACGGACTCGACCCGGCGACGGCGCGCGCCGCCGAGCTCCTGCACACCCAGGTCGCGCGCTTCGAGGAGCTGCTGGGCGACCTGCTCGAGATCAGCCGCTACGACGCGGGTTCGGTCCAACTGGAGCACGAACAGGTAGCGCTCGCCGCGCTGACGCAGGACGTCGTCGATTCGATGCGCCAGCTCGCGGAGCAGCACGGCACGGAGCTGATCCTCTCGACGCCCGGCGGTCATACGCCGGTCGGCATGGACCCGCGCCGCGTGCGCCGCGTGCTGCGCAACCTCGTCGGCAACGCCATCGAGCACGGCGAGGGCCGGCCGATCGAGATCGTGGTGGACAGCAGCGAGAGCGCCGTCGCCGTCGGCGTGCGCGACCGCGGCGTCGGGATGAGCGACGAGGACAGTAAGCGCGCGTTCGACCGGTTCTGGCGCGCCGACCCCTCGCGCAAGCGCTCGATCGGCGGCAGCGGCCTCGGCCTCGCGATCGCGCTCGGCGACGCGACGCTGCACGGCGGAACCCTCGAGGTCTGGTCGCGGCTCGGGCAGGGGACGAACTTCGTCCTGACGCTGCCCCGCACGCAGGGCGCCCCGCTCGGTGCGACGGGGCCCGTGCCGCTCGAACCGGCGGACGCGGATCGGGAGGCGGCATCATGAGGCGGGTCAAGAAGGGCGGCGCGGTGCGCGGCTTCCGAAGGATCGCGACGGCCGCGCTGGCGATCGTCGCGGCGTCCGCGCTCGCCGCGTGCGCCGGCCTGCCGACATCCGGGCCCGTGAACCCCGGCGTCCCGGCCGACGAGGTGCCGGATGCGCCCTTCCTGTACTACCCGGGCGGACCGGTCGAGGGCGCGTCGCCCGAGCAGATCCTGAACGGCTTCCTCGAGGCGGCGACGAGCCCGGCGAGCGACTGGGCGACGGCGCGCGAGTTCCTGACGCCGGACTTCGCACCGGACTGGGAGCCCGAAGCCCACGTCACGGTCGACGTTCCGAACTCGCGCGTCGTCGACGCGGAGCGGCTCGAGGAGGAGGGCATCGTCGAGGCGACGCTCGAGCCCGTCGCCACAGTCGATGAGCGCGGCGTGTACCGCACGAGCGACGCCGCCCAGGCGGAGCTCGCGTTCGAGATGGAGCAGCAGGCCGACGGCGAGTGGCGCATCTCGCGGGCCCCCGCGGGCATCGTGCTCGACCGAGACGTGTTCGAGGACGTCTACCACGACTACTCTCTGTACTACTTCGACCCGACCTGGACCTACCTGGTGCCCGACGTCCGGTGGTTCCCGACGCAATCAAGCGAGACTCGCATATCGGACGAGTTGCTACGCGGGGCGAGCGAGTACGTCTCAGCGGCGGCATTGACGGCGTTCCCACAGGGCACCCAGCTCGCTCCTGGTGGCGTAGTTTTCGACAACGAGCGCATCGCCAATGTGACGCTCACGCAAGAGGCAACGTCTGCCAACGCTGACGAACGCAGCCGAATGCGGGCGCAGTTGCTGGCGAGTCTTGCGAGTCTCGGGGCGCAGGACGTGCATATGCACGCAGGCGACATCGACCTTAGCGCCGAGACGCTTGAGCCTGCCTCGACGCGTCCCGACGCGCGCGCTCTGGTTGTCGGTGACACAGGCTACGACGCCGGCTTCGGTTTCCTCGATTCAGGAGGGGCGATCGACCGGATTTCGAGCCTCGCGTCTGCGGCGGGCGACACGACATCGATTTCGATGTCGGCCGATAGAACGGCGCTGGTGGTGCAGGATACAGCTGGGGTCGTATGGCGCCGCACGGATGACGGCGGCGACGTCCTTGACGCGCGCGACGGTCTGGTCGAGCCGACGATCGATCCGCAGGGCTTTTCGTGGAGCGTGCCGGGTGACGAACCGCAGGAGCTCGCCGCATATACGCAGGAGTACGAACCGGTTGAGATCCCTGGGGGAATCCCCGACGCCGACCGTGTGTTTGGCGTTCAGGCCTCGCCAGACGGCACGCGTCTTGCGGCGCTCGTCGCCACGGAGCGGGGGAATCGTGCGGTCGTACTTCCGATCGTCCGTGAGACTGACGGCATGCCCGTCGGACTCGGTGAGCCTGTGAGCGTCACGCCGCTGACGGGCAGGGGCATCGACATCGCGTGGCTCGATTCGTCGACGCTGGGCATCGTCTCCGAGGATGAGGCGGGCATTGTAATTGTGCAGCAGCGGGTGGGGGGACCAGCGACGTACCTGTCGAGCGAGGCGAACATTGTGTCGATCGCTGCGGGCTCGCAGTCGACGATCGCGCGCTTGTTAAGCGAGAATGGCACGTTGTTTATCCGCCGCGGATCGACCTGGCAGCCGGCGGCGACCGGGATCGAGGTCCTTGCGACGCAGCTCGGCGCCCCACGTTCGTAGCTTTGCCGCTACCCTGCGGTGTTGCCCAAAGCCATAGGGCGTGTCTACTAACTGGTCGAGCCAGGCGATTACGCCGTTGCGGACGATCGCAGCCCGATACACGATCGCGAGTTTGTCGTAGCGGGTGGCGGGGCCTCGCCATTGCTTGAGACGGCAATAGCGGTGCTCGATCATATTGCGGCCACGATACTTCGTGGCATCGAACTCCGGTGGGCGCCCGCCACGGGATCCGCGTAGCTTGCGGTGCCCCTGGTGGTCACGCGGCTCGGGGATGACCGCCTCGATACCGTGCCTGCGCAATTGCGTCCTGATCGCGCGAAATGAACTGGCCTTGTCTCCGAGCGCCGCGTCAGGTCGTGTTCTGCGGCCGCTGCAGAGCTGTTCCAGCAACGGGACGAAAACAGGCGAGTCGCCGTCCTGTCCCGCGGTCTAGATCGTCACCAACGGCAGACCCCGGCTGTTGACGAGCTGATGCGTTTTCGTCGATAAGCCGACACGAGAGGGGCCGATCGCGTGGTCCGGCGGCTCGATCAGCAGGTTCGTGTAGTTCGACGGACCCCTTCTTTGCGCGACTGACGTTTGCCGCATGCTGATCTGCGCGAGCGATCGTGGAGTCCACCGAAACGTCCCATGCGATCAGTCCCTCCTGGTTGTCCTGCTCGTGGAGTCGCTCCTGGACGAGGAGGCCTCGGGTGCCGTCATCGGCGATGGGCCCATGTCGCTGCCACACGGCCTGCCACGGCCCGAAAGCCTCGGGCAGATCACGCCACGCGATCCCGCACCGATACCGGTAGATGATCGCCTCGACCATCAAGCGCGCATCCGCGAACGGGCGTCCCTTCTTTCCCGTCGGACCGGGCATGAGATCCGAGATCAGCGCCCACTGATCATCCACGAGAAGCTGAGATCGTGACATGACATCAACGATCCTAGGCCGACCCTGAAACATATAACAGAAACGCCTCAGGTCATCGCTCGCAAATGGGTTGCGCGTTACCGGTCCGAGGGACGACTGGGATGCGGCGCCGATCGAGTAAGCGCCACCGTATCCCGCACAAGACGCCCGAGCAGGTGACGAAGCGGATCATCTCGTTGCGTTGGCGGCTCGGGCTCCGCCCGGCGAAGACCGTTGGTAGGCTCGAGCTGACTGCTTCAACCGTTCACGCCGTATTGACGCGCTGCGAGGTGAACCGATTGTCGCATACTGGCTCGCTCACCGGCGAACGGCTGATGCGTTGCGAGCATCCCTATCCAGGATCGCTGGTCCATTTCGACGTGACGAAGTTCGGTAGGATACCAGACGACAGCGGCTGGCGCTTCATCGATAAGCAACACGGCGGTCGGACCCGTGAGGCCACAGCGAGACGGGCGGGCAAGCGTTGCGCATGCTACGGGCCGAATGTTGCCACCGGGTACGTCCATACCGTCGTCGATGATAACTCCCGCTTCGCCTACACCGAGATCTGATGTGATGAGAAGGCTGTCACCGCGATCGGCGTCGTCGAACGTGCTGTCGCTTGGTTCGCTAAGCGCGGCGTCACCGTCGAACGCGTCCTCTCCGACAACGGTTCCACATACGAGTCGTTTGCCTGGCGTAATGCCTGCGCCAGGCTCGGCATCGCGCACAAGCGGACGCTCCCGTATCGGCCGCAGGCGAACTGGCCTGTATCCGTAGCCGACGAACGGGAAGATCGAACGGTTCCGCCGAACGCTCGCGGACGGTTGCCCCTATGCCCGGTTCGATGCGCCATAGACAGAACGACGCGCAACACTATCGGGATGAGTGCACTTCTACAGTTGTCTCAAGCTCCACTCGCCGGTCAGCGGCTCACCGGCCACCCGATCATCATACCTACGGGACTTCGGGTTAGAAATACGCGACGGACAGGCAGACCAAAGACGCCAGAGAATATCAACATATGGTTAAACAGTTCGAATGTCTACGTGCTACACATACTGTGCGACGTCGTCTGTCGTTCGTCCGAGAACATCGCGTGAATCGCGCACGCGGCGTGGTCCGCTGGAAGGTCTCATAGAAAAACTGACACATCGGTCATGCAATATGCAATTGAGGCGATGGCTTATGCCACGTGCCGATGTACACCTCGTGCGAATCCCGGAGGCATCTCAATTGCGATTGTAGCCAAAGGTCCAATTGCAATGGATGTTCTTCGTGGTTCCAACTTTTCGCAGACACGCGTGAAGTTTGACAGCGGCGCCTTCAGGGATATCGATTACTTTCTTGACCTTCGGACCGCTCGAATAGATCGTGGGAAGTTTGTGCCAGATTAACGAAGTCACGGGGCGGTACTCAATCCAGCCCACGGCCTTGTGGCCATCGATATCAATGTCGTCGATGGTATACTTGTCGCCGTACGCGATGAAGGTGGCGATGCCGCCATACGGTCTGTTGTCGGTAGTTATTGCGTCCGGAACAACATCGTAGGCGGCCGACGCCGGTGCGGAAAACAACATGATTCCCAAGCCAGTAGCAAGTGCTGCGGCGGCGATCCTTGTACGAGTTTTCATAGGACATGATGTTACATGCTCCACGCAGTTGACTCTCTGTCCCGAGACGTGAAAAATTGTCTCTTCGCAGAAGAGGGTGTGGGTGCAGCGCGTGGGGTCCCCGAGGGGGGCAGTTTTTACACGTCCGTCTGACGGAAGACCTCGACGTTGGCCCACCTTACATTCAGCGTGCCCGATTCGACCGCGTTCTGCGATTTCGATGACCTCGGCCTGGTCGTCGTGGGGCGGTGCTGCGCCCCGGAGCAGACGGTGCTGGGGTGTCGGGTCGCTGAGCCGGACTCGTGGTGCCGGCGATGCCGGGCCAAGGGGGCGCCGCGCGACGCGGTGATGCGCCGCGCGGCGCGTGTCCCGTTCGGGCATCGGCCCACCACGCAGCTGGTGCGGGTCCGTCGTTACGAGTTCACGTGTTGCGGGCGGGTCTGCGGCAGGTCACCACAGCGGCGGCGGGGCCCGGGATGAAGCTGTCTCGAGGAGGGACTGGCTGGTCGAGCCCACGATCGACCCGCAGGGCTTCCCGTGGAGCGTGCCCGGCGACGATCCTGCAGCCCTCGTCGCCTACACCCAGGACTACGAGCCGATCGAGATCGCGGGCGGAATCCCGGATGCGGAGCGCGTGTTCTCGATGCAGGTCTCGCCCGACGGCACGCGCCTGGCGGCGCTCGTCGCGACGGCACAGGGGAACAGGGCCGTCGTCCTGCCGATCATCCGGGCCTCCGACGGCACTCCGGACGAGCTCGGCGAACCGGTGAGCGTGACGCAGCTGACGGGCGGCGGGATCGACATCGCGTGGCTCGACTCGGCGACGCTCGGGATCGTCGCCGAGGACGAGGCGGGCATCGTGATCGTGCAGCAGCGCGTCGGCGGCCCGGCGACGTACCTCTCGAGCGAGTCGAGCATCGTCGCGATCGCGGCCGGCTCGCAGTCGACGATCGCGCGACTGCTCAGCGAGAACGGCACGCTCTTCATCCGCCGCGGCTCGACCTGGCAGCCGGCGGCGACGGGGATCGACGTGCTCGCCACCCAGCTCGGCGCCCCCCGCTCGTAGCCCCGGCCCCGCCCCGCGGCCCCGACCGCCGCGGTCGCAGACGACGCGCTCTCCCGGCCGTCGACGGCGCGGATTCTGCGACCGCGACGGGATTCGGGGAGCGGGGGCCGCGCGAGCCGCGCAAGCTGGGGGAGTGGAACCGGTGCGCGCGAGCCTCGTCGAGGCGGCCTCGCTGCTGCTCCCCGTCGCGTGCCCCGGGTGCGGGGAGCTGGGGGAGCCGCTCTGCCGCGCGTGCGGAAGCGCGCTCGCACCCGCGCCAGCGGCGCGCACGCTGCGCTCCGGGCTCGTCGTGCACTCCGCGCTGCGCTTCGAGGGGGTGCCGGCCGGCGTCCTGCGCGAGCTGAAGAGGGGGCGCACCGACCTCGCCCGCGCGTTGGCCCCTGCGATGAGGGCGGCGCTCTCCGCGGCGGTGCGCGACGCGGAGCGGGCCGTGTTCGTGCCGGTGCCGACGACGAGGCGATCGATGCGCTCGCGCGGCTACCGGGTGCCCGAGCTGCTCGCGCGCCGGGCCGGCGCGCCGACCGTGCGCCTGCTCCGGCCGGCGTTCGCGGTGAGCGATCAGCGCGCGCTGGGCCGCGACGAGCGCATCCGGAACGCCGAGGGGTCCATGCGCGCCATCAGGGCGGGCCAGGGGGTCGCCCCCGTCGTGGTCGTCGACGACGTCGTGACAACGGGAGCGACCTGCGACGAAGCGGCACGGGCGCTGCGGGCGGCCGGCTACGAGGTGCTCGGTGCGGCGGTCGCGGCGGCGACGCCCCGGCGGGCCGACCCGAGGGCCGAATCGACCACAGAGTGACCCCACACTATCGACTCCGCGACCGACGCGGAACCCCGAAACGCGGGCCTATCCGCGGCGGGCGAACGCGTGGGAAACACGGCGCAATCGGCTAGTGACAGGAGGGCGAATGCGGGGCTATGTTTTGTGGAACGCGACGCCAGGTCGCCCGAGTAAGGGTCGGCGGATGCGCCGACCGGATGGGAGACACCAATGGACATCGACATCACGGGAGTCGGCGTGAGCATCAGCGACCGCTTCCGCAGCGTGGTCGAGGACAAGGCAGAACGGGTCGAGAACATCGCCCCGCGCGCTCAGTCCCTCGGCGTCAAGGTCACGCATCGCCTGCACCGCAACCGCGTGGAGGAGGAGACGGTCGAGCTCACCCTCGAGGGGAAAGGGCCGCTCGTCCGGGCGGAGGCCCGCGACGGCGACAAGTTCGCCGCCTTCGAGATGGCGATCGACAAGCTGATCGAACAGGTGCGCAGGGCCAAGGACAAGAGGGTCCGCGGCCGGATGCACCCCAAGCACGCGCACTTCGAGAAGGGCACCGGCTCGCTCGAGGGCATCGACGTGCAGCCGGCGCCGGCCGACGTCATCCACGCGGTCGCCACCGGCACGATCCCGGTCGCCGAGGGCGCGGAGGAGGAGCCCTACTCGCCCGTCGTGATCCGCACCAAGGAGTTCCAGCCC
This sequence comes from Microbacterium halophytorum, assembly GCF_002970975.1. Taxonomy (GTDB): domain Bacteria; phylum Actinomycetota; class Actinomycetes; order Actinomycetales; family Microbacteriaceae; genus Microbacterium; species Microbacterium halophytorum. The sequence continues at coordinate 79,672 of NZ_PNFA01000008.1, read as the reverse complement.
GAATGGATGAGCGTCGAGGACGCCGTCGACCGGATGGAGCTCGTCGGCCACGACTTCTTCCTGTTCATCGATTCGCGAACCGACCACCCGAGCGTCGTATACCGCCGGCGCGGATGGGACTACGGCGTCATCAGCCTGACGACCCAGGCCCAGCCGCAGGCCGTCGCCGCATAGCCGACCGCCGACGCACCGAGGCCCCGATGGAGCACTCCATCGGGGCCTCGGCCGCGCCGCGCGCGATCAGTCGAACATGTCGCCGATGAGCCCGCCGAGGAGCAGGCCGCCGACGGCAGGGCCCAGGATGCCGCCTCCCATGCCGCCCATGCCGCCGCGGCCGCCGCCCATGCCCCAGTCGTCGTTGTCCCAGCCGCCGCCGCGGCGCTCGGCGTCGATGTCCTTCTGGGCGAGCTGCAGGGCCTCGTTCGCGAGCTGCCCAGCGCGCCTGGCCATCGACTGCGCCTCGCGGCGCGTGTCCTCGCTCGCGATGCGCTGCTCGGCGTCGATGCGCAGCCGCTCGGCCTCGGCGAGGCGCGTACGGGCGTCGGCGCCGATGTGGCCGCGGTGCCCGCCGATCACGCTGCGGGCCACGCCGATGGCTCGGTCGGCGGCGTCGAGCTCGTGGCGCACGTGGTCGACGCTCGGCACGGGGTTCGCCGCGCGGTCGCGCGCCTTGTCGATCGCCGCGTCGAGGGCGGCGTTGGCTTCGCTGACGCGCGCGAGGTCGTCGAAGGGATCGGTCGACGCGCCGGCGCCCGGCAGCTCGGCGAGCGCCCGTTCGAGGTCGGCGATCGCCGCGGTCACCTCGGGGGTCTGCTGAGCGCGCCGCGCCTCGACGATGTCGCCGCGCGAGTCGGCCACGACGTCCGCGATGGTCGACTGCGCCCGCATCGCCTCGATCTCGAAGTCCTCGACGCCGTCGAGGATGCTCTTCGCGCGCCGGACGGACTCCGTCGCGGTCTCGACCGCGACGAGCGAGTCGGCGGTGCGGCCGTCGTCGCGTCGCCGCTCGGCGACCCCGGCCGACCGGATGGCGAAGTCGAGGAGCTGCTCCGCCTCATCCGGGTTCGACGACACTCGCTGCATCGCGGCGGCGCTGTAGCGGCCCGTGAGGCGGTCGACGACCTCGCGGGCCTGGGGGATGCGGGCGCGCAGATCCTCGGCCTCGCGCCGCACGCCGTCGATGATCTGCGGCGCGCGGCGGACCTTCTCGACCTTCTCCTTGAGCGCCTCCGTGCGCTCGTCGAGCACGTTCTCCGCCCACTCGCACAGCTGCACGATCCGCGCGTTGCGCGTGCGCAGCTCCTCGGCCGTGTCGGGGATGTCGTCGTGGTTGAGCTGGTGCAGCTGGAACGCCTCGCCCATGTGCGTGCGCACGGCGTCGAGGCCCTCGCGGATGCCCTTGGTCGCCTCGTCTCCGAGCTCGGCCTGCGCGAACGCGACCTCATCGGACGTCGACCGGATGCGCTCGTCGGTCGCGACCAGGGCGACGCGCGCGCGGCGGGCGAGATCGGCGTCCTCGGCCGTCTGCTGGCCGTCCTCGCCCCGGTTGTCGATCGCACTGCGCAGCCGCTTGCCCCAGAAACCCATAGGGGAATCCTACGGACGTTCTCTATGGCCGGGGTGCGTGTGCGCGGACCGGCCGCCCGCGCTTCGGCCGCTCGCTCGAGAGCTCGAGCGCCATCGCATGGTCGGGGTGCGCCGACAGCCGTCGTTCGGCGTGATCGAGCCAGCGCTCCTCGGCCTCGGCCGCGAACAGCACGGAGTCGGTGACGAGCGATCGGGCCAGCTCCTCGGGGCCGCCCTGGTCCGCCGCGGCGTGCGCCGCGCGCCGCAGCTCGCGCAATCGCTCCGACGTCGCCCGGCGCTGCGTCCGGATGACGGCGGCGACGTCGACGCCCGGCAGTGTCGCCGCGAGGGACAGCTTGACCGCCAGCTCGTCGCGGGTCCCGGCCGCCCGTTCGACGGGGGCGCCGAGCCAGCCGCTCACCTCGGCCGAGCCCGCGTCGGTGATCCGCCAGAACACGTGACCGTTCTCGTCCGCGTCGTCGCGCTCGACGAGTCCGTCGCGCTCGAGGCGCTCGAGTGTGTTGTAGATCTGCCCGACGTTCAGCGGCCACGTCGACCCCGTGCGGCGGTCGAACTCCGCCCGCAGCTGGTAGCCGTAGCAGGGGCCCTGGTCGAGGATCGCCAACAGGCTCAGCTTCACCGACATCGTGTCTCCTCCGCGCTCATCCGGAATCCATTTCCCGGAAAGCATGTGCCGAGTATATGCATACCGGGAAAGCAGGCCGCAAGCGCGCGCTGCGATCCGGATGATGCTGTGCCGCCCCATAGTCACGGGCGGATAACATGGCAGGGTATGTCCGCACCGGGCAGGTGCGGGACGAGCAGAACCCGGCGGCGGCGCAGTGCGCGGCGGCCGATGAGGAGAAGACACGTGGCCAACCCCTTCGACAAGCTCCTTCGTGCCGGCGAAGGGCGTGTCCGCCGCAAGCTGAACCAGATCGTCAAGGCCGTGAACGCCCTCGAAGAGGACTACGAGGCCCTCAGCGACGAGGACCTCCGCGGTGAGACGGTGGAGCTCCGTGCCCGATACGACAAGGGCGAGACGCTCGATCAGCTGCTGCCCGAGGCCTTCGCCGCCGTGCGCGAGGCCGCGAAGCGCACGCTCGGCATGCGTCCCTACGACGTGCAGGTCATGGGCGGCGCCGCGCTGCACCTCGGCAACATCGCCGAGATGAAGACCGGTGAGGGCAAGACGCTCGTCGCGACCCTGCCGGCGTACCTGAATGCGATCGCCGGCCGCGGCGTGCACGTCATCACCGTGAACGACTACCTCGCCTCGTACCAGGCCGATCTGATGGGTCGCGTCTACCGCGCCCTCGGCATGACGACCGGCACGATCGTCTCCGGACAGAAGCCCGCGGAGCGCCGCGAGCAGTACGCGGCCGACATCACGTACGGCACGAACAACGAGTTCGGCTTCGACTACCTGCGCGACAACATGGCGTGGCGCAAGGAGGACATCGTTCAGCGCGATCACTTCTTCGTGATCGTCGACGAGGTCGACTCGATCCTGATCGACGAGGCGCGCACGCCGCTGATCATCTCGGGCCCGTCGTCGGGCGAGGCGAACCGATGGTTCGCCGAGTTCGCGAAGATCGCGAAGACGCTCGAGCCCGAGGTCGACTTCGAGGTCGACGAGAAGAAGCGCACGGTCGGGGTGCTCGAACCGGGCATCGAGAAGGTCGAGGACTACCTCGGCATCGACAACCTCTACGAGTCGGCCAACACGCCGCTGATCTCGTTCCTGAACAACTCGATCAAGGCGATGGCGCTGTTCAACCGCGACCAGGACTACGTCGTGATGAACGACGAGGTCATGATCGTCGACGAGCACACGGGGCGCATCCTCGCGGGCCGCCGCTACAGCGAGGGCATCCACCAGGCGATCGAGGCCAAGGAGGGCGTGCCGGTCAAGGCGGAGAACCAGACGCTCGCGACCGTCACGCTGCAGAACTACTTCCGCCTGTACGAGAAGCTCTCGGGCATGACGGGTACGGCCGAGACCGAGGCCGGCGAGTTCATGTCGACCTACAAGCTCGGCGTGGTGCCGATCCCGACGAACAAGCCGATGGTCCGCAAGGACCAGTCCGACCTCGTCTACGCGACGGAGGAGGGCAAGTTCAACCAGGTCGTCGACGACATCGCCGAGCGGCACGAGGCCGGCCAGCCCGTGCTCGTCGGCACCGTCAGCGTCGAGAAGAGCGAGCTGCTCTCGCGCCTGCTGCGCAAGAGGGGCATCAAGCACGAGGTGCTGAATGCGAAGAACCACGCGCGCGAGGCGGAGATCGTCGCGCGCGCCGGCCAGCTCGGCGCCGTCACGGTCGCCACCAACATGGCCGGCCGCGGTACCGACATCATGCTCGGCGGCAACGCCGAGTTCATGGCGGTGCAGCGGATGAAGGACGCGGGCCTCGACCCGAAGGAGACCCCCGAGGAGTACGAGGCCGCCTGGGACGGCGTCTTCGACGAGGTCAAGGCAGAGGTGAACGAGCAGGCGGACAAGGTCCGCGAGGTCGGCGGCCTCTACGTGCTCGGCACCGAGCGCCACGAGTCGCGCCGCATCGACAACCAGCTCCGCGGTCGTTCCGGCCGCCAGGGCGACCCCGGCGAGAGCCGCTTCTACCTGTCGCTGCAGGACGACCTGATGCGCAAGTTCCAGCGCGGCAGCGCCGACGCGCTCCTCGCTCGGGGGGTGCCGGAGGACGTGGCGATCGACTGGAAGATCGTGGGCCGCCTGATCAAGAGCGCGCAGGCGCAGATCGAGGGCCGGAACGCCGAGTCGCGCAAGAACGTCCTGAAGTACGACGACGTCCTGAACCGGCAGCGCGAGGCGATCTACGCCGACCGCAGGCACATCCTGGAGGGCGACGACATCGCCGACCGCATCGTGCACTTCCGCGAGGACGCCATCGGCAGTCTCATCGAGGCCCACACGGGTGTCGGCCACAGCGACGGCTGGGACTTCGACGCGCTCTGGACCGAGCTGAAGACGATGTACCCCGTCGGCGTCACGATCGACGAGGTCGTCGAGGAGGCCGCGACCCGCAAGGGCGGCATCACACAGGACGGCCTGAAGCGAGAGCTGTTCAGCGACGCCGCGATCGCATACGCCAAGCGCGAGGAGCAGCTCGGCGAGGCGGCCACGCGCGAGCTCGAGCGCCGCGTCGTGCTGCAGGTGCTCGACCGCCGCTGGCGCGACCACCTCTACGAGATGGACTACCTCAAGGACGGCATCGGCCTGCGCTCGATGGCCCAGCGCGACCCGCTGATCGAGTACCAGCGCGAGGGCTACCAGATGTTCCAGACGATGATGGAGCAGATCAAGGAGGAGTCGACCGGCTACCTCTTCAACCTCGAGGTCGAGGTGCGCCGCAAGGAGGGCGAGGGCGACGCCCAGCCCGAGGTCGAGGCGAAGGGCCTCGACCAGAGCGACGCCCCGCAACAGCTGGAGTACTCGGCGCCGACCGAGCAGGGCGAGGCAGAGGTCAGCGACGGGGCGGGCCACGCCCGCGCCGGCGGTTCGATTCGCCCGGAGCAGCAGGGCGCCTTCGGCGAGGCAGCGGACCGCACCGGGCAGCAGCAGGGCGGCGCCAATCGCGCCGCGCGCCGGAAGAAGAAGTAGCGCGCACGCGCCGCACGGCGGGCGGCTCCGGATGATCCGGGGCCGCCCGCCGTCGCATATGCGCCGACATCCGGATGCACGGGGCACGCCGGGTGCGCGCGTATCCTGGGTCGATGAGCAATCTGCGCACCCTGGATCAATCCTCGAAGCTGAAGAACGTGCTGTACGAGATCCGGGGCGCAGCGCTGGAGGCCGCGACGGCGCTGGAGGCCGACGGCCACAACATCCTGAAGCTCAACACCGGCAACCCGGCGATCTTCGGCTTCGACGCGCCGCACCAGATCGTGCGCGACATGATCGAGACGATCCCGCACGCCCACGGCTACAGCGACAGCCGAGGCATCCTCGGCGCCCGCCGCGCCATCGCGAGCCGGTACGAGAACGAAGAGGGCTTCCCCCAGGTCGACGTCGACGACGTGTACCTCGGCAACGGCGTCTCCGAGCTCATCACCATGACGATGCAGGCACTGCTCGACACGGGCGACGAGGTGCTCATCCCGAGCCCCGACTACCCGCTCTGGACGGCGATGACGAGCCTCGCCGGCGGCACGCCCGTGCACTACGTGTGCGACGAGCAGAACGGCTGGCAGCCCGACCTCGACGACATCCGGTCGAAGATCACGCCGAACACCAAGGCGATCGTGGTGATCAACCCGAACAACCCGACGGGCGCCGTGTACGGCAGGGAGGTGCTCGAGGGACTCGTGCAGATCGCGCGCGAGAACTCGCTGCTCGTGCTGAGCGACGAGATCTACGACCGCATCCTGTTCGACGACGCCGAGCACATCCCGACGGCGACGATCGCTCCCGACCTGCTGTGCCTGACGTTCAACGGCCTCTCGAAGACGTACCGCGTGGCGGGGTTCCGCTCCGGATGGCTCGTGATCACGGGCCCGCGCGAGCACGCGAAGGGCTTCCTCGAGGGCATCCAACTGCTGGCCTCGACGCGCCTGTGCGCGAACGTGCCGGCCCAGCACGGCGTCATCGCTGCGCTCACGGGCGCGCAGTCGATCGACGCGCTCATCGCGCCCGACGGCCGGCTGCACGAGCAGCGCGACGTCGCCTGGGAGGGCCTGAACGCGATCGACGGCGTGAGCTGCGTGCAGCCGAAGGGCGCCCTGTACGCGTTCCCGCGGCTCGACCCCGAGGTGCACGAGATCCACGACGACTCGAAGCTCGTCTACGACTTCCTCGTGGCAGAGCACGTCCTGCTCGTCCCGGGCACGGGCTTCAACTGGGCCACTCCCGACCACCTGCGCATCGTGACGCTGCCGGAGCCCCGCGTGATCGGCGAGGCGATCGAGCGCCTCGGCAACTTCCTCGCGAGCTACAAGCAGTAGGCGGTCGTGCTCATCGCGGCTGAGTCGCTTCCGAGCGGGTCGATTCGCGCTCGATGAGCGCCGCGGGGTGCACCACGATCCGGCGCTCCAGGGGCGCGGCGCCTTCTTCGAAGCGGGCCATCATCAGCTCGACGACGGAATCCGCCCTGGCGTCGTTGTCCGGGTCGACGGTGGTCAGCCGCGGCGTCGAGTACGCGCCCGCATCGACGTTGTCGAAGCCGATGACCTCCACGTCGTTCGGCACGCGCAGCCCGGCATCCGCCAGCGCTCGCAGCGCGCCGATGGCGGCGGCATCAGTGACGGCGAAGACCGCATCGAATCTGCCGCCGCGCGCGATCATCCGTTGCAGTCCCTCGAAGCCGCCGGCCTGATCGAAGCCGGATGAGACGACCAGACCGGGGTCCGCGCCGACGCCCGCAGCGGACAGAGCTTCGAGGTACCCACGGGTCCGCAGGCTGTGCATGCTCTCCTCGTGACTCGTCGTCCCGCCGAGAGCGACGATCCGGCGCGCCCCGTGGCGCAGCAGGAGCTGGGTCGCCGCCTTCGCACCGCCGACGTTGTCCATCAAGAGGTGATCGAAGCGGCTGGTCAGGGCGCGCTCTCCGACGAGCACGATGGGCTTCGTTGCCCTGACGCTCTCGAGGTGCACGGCGTCGCCGGTGGCCAGCGCCAGGACGAACCCATCGTAGGCATCGAGGTGGGACGAGGCGAGTGCATCGATCTCAGCGCTGACGACGCCGCCGGTGTGCTCGGTGACGAGCCGGATGCCGCGTTCCGCGAAGCGCAGGCTGAGCGCCTCCGCGAAGGCGCCGTAGTACTCCGAATCGAACTTCGGCAGCGCCAGGCCGACGGTTCCCGTCCGGCCTCGCCGCAGCGAGCGCGCCGACTGGTTCACGCGATAGCCGAGAGCGCTGATCGACGCCGCGACGCGGTCACGGGTGGCGGCGCTCACGCGTGACGAGCGGCCGTTCACCACGTTCGACACCGTCTGCACCGACACACCGGCGTGGGCAGCGACGTCCTGCATCGTCACGGTCGTGCCGTTCCTCGCCGCCATGCCCTCATCTTCCCATCCCCGGGGGCGTCTCTCCGCTCCGGCCCACGGCGTTCACGAACGATCTGTGCCTGCACCCTTGCCATCGCGTGAATGTTCCCGGTAACATCCAGGGGCGATCGGAAGTTTATCGATCAACCTCTCGCTGGACGCGGGCGTTGGTCGAGCCCCAGCCGCTCCCCGGAGCGAGCCCTTGCCGACCGGAATCGATCAAGGAGGATCTGTGTCCGTTCACCTGTTCCCGTGGATGCTGCTGCGCCGAGCGGCCGCGCTCGCCGCCGGCGTGGCGCTTCTCGTCGTCGCCGGCGTCGTCGCCGCGGCGCAGAGCGCACAGGCCGCCGTCGGCTGGGAGCCCGAGCCGTCGTACACGACCACGGACAACGGCGACGGCACGTACTCGGTGCCGCTGCTGAACGCCGATGTCCCGGATGTGAGCGTCGAGCGGGTCCCCGCAGCGGAGAGCGACGAGGGCCGCGACGTGTACTACATGATCAGCACCACGATGCAGCTCAGCCCCGGCGCCCCGATCATGAAGTCGTACGACCTCGTCAATTGGGAGATCGTGAACTACGTGTTCGATCGGCTGAGCGCCGGCGACGAGTTCTCCCTGCGCGACGGCGAGAGCTCCTATGGTCGCGGACAGTGGGCGTCGTCCCTTCGGTATCACGACGGCACGTACTACGTGGTCGTGAACACCCTGAATCTCGGCGGCGCGTTCGTCTATACGACGGAGGACATCGAGGACGGGGCTTGGACCCGCACGGCTCTCGGCCGAAGCCTGCACGACCCTTCGCTGTTCTTCGACGAGAAGAACGGCGGAACGCCGTATGTGTTCTACGGCGGCGTGAGCGCCGTGCGGCTCAACGCCGACCTGACCGCGATCGAGCAGGACTACCCGGATGTCATCCGGCGCAGCGACTATGCGGACGAGCCCTACGTCGGCAGTGGCGGGCTGTTCGAAGGGGCCCAGGTGTTCGCGATCAACGGCCAGTACTACGTCGCCATGATCACGTGGCCGAGCAGTGGGCGGCAGGTCGCGCTGTTCCGTTCCGACGAACTGCTCGGCCGGCTCGCCGACGACCCCGCGCCGTACGAATCGCGCGGCGTGCTGAACTCGAACGGCTTCGCACAGGGCAGCCTCGTGCCCGTGGCGGACGGCGCCGGCGGGGACGATTGGCACGGGTTCTTCTTCCGCGACACCTTCCCGCAGGGGCGCATCCCGGCACTGATCCCGGCGACGTGGGAGGACGGCTGGCCCACTTTCGGCGACGCGGGGACGGTTCCGGTCAAGGGGAGCTTCGCCAAGCCCATCCGGCTCTCGGAGGCACAGGAGCGCTTCGAGCGGCAGAAGAGCATCGTCGCCTCCGATGACTTCGACAATGATGCCCCGCGCAGGGCGTACCAGGACGAGCAGTGGGATGCGGCCGGGGAAGGTGCCCACCCGGACGAGGTGGCCTGGAACGGCTCGAACCTCGACCCCGCGTGGCAGTGGAACCACGCGCCGGACAATCGCTACTGGTCGCTGACCGACCGCGACGGGTGGCTCCGCCTCACCGCGGGCAGTGTCGTCACCGGCGAGTACGAGCATCGCTCCGGCGACGACATGACGTGGCTCGAGGAAGCACGCAACACGCTTTCGCAGCGCACGTTCGGGCCGCGGCAGTCCGTCGAGGCGAAGCTCGACGTGTCCGGAATGCACGACGGTGACGTCGCCGGCCTCGCCGCCTACAACCGGGACTTCTCCTACGTCGGCGTCAAACGGGTGGCCGGCGAGTACACGGTAGGCGTCGTGCACAGGGGGCAGCCGTTCTCGGCGTCGATCGATCATGCCGCCGTCGAGAGCTTCCTACCGGGCCGGGCGGCGCCCCTCGGAGACGCGACCGAGGTGCACCTCAAGGCCGATCTCGACTTCGCCTCGGTGCCTGGTCAGCTGCACACCGCGTTCTCCTACAGCCTCGACGGCCGGGAATGGCACCAGCTCGGTGACGCCGTGGGGCCGCTGCACCTCGACGGCAGCCTGACCCATTTCATGGGGCACCGCGTCGGCCTGTTCGACTACGCGACGCAGAGCGCCGGTGGGCATGTCGACGTCGACCACTTCCTGCTCAGCGACACGCTCGCATCCCAGGGAGAGCCGCTCGACGCGGGCGAGCTCGACGCGGCCATCGCCCACGCGGCAACGCTCGACGAGGCCGACTATCCACCGGCGGCGTGGTCCGACATGCAAGGCGCATTGGCGAAGGCCGAGGTCGCGGCGACCGCCGGTTTCGGCACGCAGAACCAGATCGACGCGCCGGCGCGCGCGCTGAACTACCAGCTCGCACGCCTCGGGGCTCTCGCCGAATCTGCTGCGATGCCAGAGGTCTCGCTGGAAGCCGGCACGCGGTGCGTCGCGGGCAGGGTCGTCATCGTCGCCAGGCTCGCCAACGACTCCGACGTTCCCGTTACCGTCGCGCTCGGGACGGCGTCCGGGAGCGCATCGCTGGGCGAGCTCGCGCCCGGCGAGGGAGCGGCTCGCACGTTCAGCACCCGCAGCGCCGACGTCACTGGCGGAACCGTGACCGCTGAGCTCACGGCGTCCGTTGGCAGCGCACCCGTCTCCTGGCAGGCCGAGGCCGCCTACGGCGAGCGCAGCTGCGCATGACCTGAGCGGGCGGGCCGCGTGGGGTGAGCCCGCCCGCTCAGCGCCTCGGCCCGACGACCGTCGGGCGGGGCATCGCACACCGCGACACATCGATCAAGGAGGATTCGTGGTTCCACGACAGCACGACAGACGCAGGCGCGCGCCGAGATGGGCCGTCGCCGCCCTGGCGGCCGCCGCGCTCGCCGCCGCATCGCTCACCGCAACCGCAGCGTCCTACGCCGCAGACGAAGAACTGATCGTCAACGGCGGCTTCGAGGACGGCACATCCGGATGGATCGTCAACGACGGCAACGCGACCGACTCCGCCGTGCTCTCGAGCACGAGCGACGCCTTCACCGGCGACGCCGCTGCGCTCGTGACCGAGCGCGCGACGACGGGTTCGGGGCCGATTCAGGATCTCAGCGGCAAGGTCGCGGCGGGCGAGACCTACGAGCTCCAGGCGCGCATCAAATACGACGCGGCCGAGGCGCCGGACGCCAAGCAGTTCTTCGCGACGATGCACTACGGCGGCGCGGAGTACGAGAACCTCGTCAGCGTCACCGCGACGAGAGGGGAGTGGGCGGTGTTCGACGGGACGTTCACGATCCCGGCTGATCAGGCGGTGTCGACGGCGCGGCTGTTCTTCGAGACCCCGTGGACGGCTTCGCCGGGCGATGCACCGGACGAGCACCTGATGGACTTCGTGATCGACGACGTGTCCGTCACGGGCGCGGCGCCTCCGCCCCCGCCGGCGCCGGCGTCGAAGACGATCGAGATCGCGGGCAAGGAGCCCGGCGACCACAATCCGCTGCTCGGGCACAAGTTCGGTGCTGATGGGTTCGGGTTCGTCGACGACGGGCGCGTGTACATGTACATGACGAACGACACGCAGGGCTACGCGCCGGATCCGGAGACCGGCGTCTCGCCTCAGATCAATTACGGCGAGATCAACGAGATCACCGTGATCTCGTCGACCGACTTGGTGAACTGGACCGACCACGGCGAGGTCCCCGTCGCCGGCCCCGACGGCATCGCACCGTTCACGAACAACTCCTGGGCGCCTGGCATGGCCAAGCAGGTCGTCGACGGCGAGGAGAAGTACTACCTCTACTACGCCAACGGTGGCGGTTCGTCCAACGTGATCACCGGGGATTCGCCGGTCGGCCCGTGGACGAGCGAGCGCACCGACACGCTCATCGACGGGCGCACGCCTGGCGCGGAGGACGTCGCGTGGAAGTTCGACCCCGCGCCGTTCGTCGACGACGACGGCGAGGCGTACCTGTACTTCGGCGGCGGTCCCGCCTCGACCGACATGCCGGACGAGGAGCGCTTCAACAACCCGAAGAACATCAGGGCGATCAAGCTCGGCGACGACATGGTCTCCACCGAGGGATCGGCCGTCGTCGTCGATACACCGGTCTCGTTCGAGGCACCCCAGGTGTTCAAGCGCGGCGACATCTACTACCTGTCGTACTCGTCGCACTTCGGCGGCGGCGACTTCGGCGGCGCTCAGGAGACGTATCCCGGTTATCCGGGCGGCGGCGAGATCGGCTACCTGATGTCGGACGACCCGATGTCGTGGCCGAAGGAGACGTACGCCGGCGTGATGTTCCCCAACCAGTCGCAGTTCTTCGGGGCAGGAACGGGCGGGAACAACCACCAGTCCGGCTTCGAGTACGAGGGCAAGTACTACTTCTCGTACCACGCGCCGACGCTGAACAAGGCGATCAACGGCGACAGCACGCAGGGGTATCGCAGCCCGCACCTCCAGGAGCTCAGCTTCAACGAGGACGGCACAGTGCAGCAGGTCGTCGGCGACTACGCGGGCGTCGAGCAGGTGCGCGACTTCGACCCGTATCGCGTGTTCGAGGCGGAGACGCTCGGCTGGACGAAGGGGATCGCCACGACGAAGGTCGAGGGCGGCTCCGCCGAGTTCGGCGAGTCCGCGCCGAACCTCGTCGTCACGGACATCGACGACGGCGACTGGACGGGCCTGTCGTCCGTCGACTTCGGCGAAGACGGCGCGGCATCGGTGACAGCCGGAGTGAAGCCTGAGCAGCCCGGCGGCACGATCGAGGTGCGCCTCGATGCGCCGGACGGACGCGTAGCCGGAACGATCAACGTCGACGGCGCCGCGGGGGAGTGGAGCGAGGCGACCGCACAGCTCGACGGTGCGGTCGGCACGCACGACGTGTACTTCACGTACGCCGGTGCAGAAGGCGACCTGTTCGAGATCGACACCCTCGAGTTCCGCGCTTCCGATGGTGCGGAGCCTGCGCTCGATGTGTCGGTAGCAGCGTCGACCCGCTGCGTCGTGGGCAAGACGGTCGTCGTCGTCAGCGCCACCAACGACGCCGATATCGCGGCGTCGATCACCGTGGAATCCGAGTTCGGCACCGAGGCGTTCGCGTCCGTCGAGCCCGGCGCGACGGTCGCGCAGGCGTTCAGCACGCGGGCTGACTCCGTATCAGCGGGGGACGTCGCTGCGAACGCGTCGGCGACCGTCGACGGCGAGTCGCTGACGGGGGCGGCGAGCGCCGCATACGACGCCAGAAGCTGCGGCTGATCCGCACGTCGGTCCGCCAGGGGAGGCGCCCTGGCGGACCGACGTCGCGTGGACGCGGTCGCCGGTGGCGGTCAGTCCTCGTCCGCGACCCCCAGCACCTCGAAGATCCAGGCCAATTGGTACGCGCGCTCGCGCCAGGCGTTGTAACGGCCGGAGACGCCGCCGTGGCCGGCGGCCATCTCGCACTTCATCAGCACGTCGGCGCCGACCTCGCGGAGGCGCTGCACCCACTTGGCGGGCTCCACGTAGAGCACCCGGGTGTCGTTGAGGCTCGTCATCGCGAGGACGCGGGGGTAGTCGGCGCCCTCGCGCACGTTCTCGTAGGGGGTGTACGACTTCATGTACTCGTACACCTCGGGGTCGTGCAGCGGGTTGCCCCACTCGTCCCATTCGATGACCGTCAGCGGCAGCGAGGGGTCGAGGATCGACGTCAGCGCATCGACGAACGGCACATCGGCGAGGATGCCGGCGAACGCATCCGGCGCGAGGTTCGCGACGGCGCCCATCAGCAGGCCGCCCGCCGAGCCGCCCTCGGCGACCAGGCGATCCGGGGTCGTGTAGCCCTCGGCGGCCAGGAATCGCGCGACGTCGACGAAGTCGGTGAAGGTGTTGCGCTTGGCGAGCTTCTTGCCGCTCTCGTACCACGCGCGCCCCATCTCGCCGCCGCCCCGCACGTGCGCGACGGCGAAGACGATGCCGCGGTCGAGCTCGCTCAGGCGCGCGACCGAGAAGCCGGGGTCGATCGAGTGCTCGTACGATCCGTAGCCGTACAGGTGCACGGGGCGCGGGCTCTCGCCCGGCTCGCCGAACGAGCGCTTCCAGACGAGTGAGACGGGGATCTCGGTGCCGTCCTCCGCCGGCACCCAGACGCGCCGCTGGCCGTACCCGTCTGCGTCGTAGCCGCCCTGCACCTCGGCGCGCTTGCGCAGCAGCAGCTCGCCGGTCGCGAGCTCGTACTCGTACACCGAGCCTGGCGTCGTGAACGAGCCGTAGCCCATCCGGATGACGGGCGGCGCCCACTCGGCGTTGCCGGAGACGCCCGCGGCGTACAGGGGGTCGGGGAACGCGACCTCTTCGAGGACGCCGGTCGCGTAGTCGAGGATCCCGACGCGGGGGAGGCCGCCCGAGCGGTACTCCACGACGGCGAAGTCGCGGAAGCAGTCGATGTCGAGCAGGCGCCGGCCCGGCGTGTGCTCGAGCACGATCTCGGTCGCACCCGGGTCGCCGAGTGGTGCGCGCACGAGCTCGAAGTCGAGCGCGCCGTCGTTGTGCAGGATGTACAGCCAGTCCTCGCCGTCGACGACCGCGTGGTCGGCGCCGTACTCGACGCCCTCCCGGCGCGGCCAGACGAGCGTCGGGACCGCCTGCGGGTCGGCCGCATCGACGACCGAGACCTCGCTCGTCACGCTCGAGCCCGACTCGAGCAGCAGGAAGCGATCGCTGCGGGTCACGCTCGCGCCGACCCAGAAGCTCTCGTCGTCGTCGCGGTAGAGCTCGACGTCGTTCTCCGGGCCCGGCTCGCCGACACGGTGCAGCCAGATGCGGTGAGGGCGCCACGCGTCGTCGACCGTCGAGTACACGATGCGCTCGCCGTCGGGCAGGAACTGCGCGCCACCGAAGGTCTCGGCGATCTCGTCGGGGAAGAGCTCGCCCGTCACGAGATCCTTGATTCGGATGGTGTACCGCTCGTCGCCTGCCTCGTCGACGGCCCAGAGCATCCGGGTGCCGTCGACGGAGATATCGAACGAGCCGAGCGAGAAGAAGTCCTTGCCCTCGGCCTCGGCGTTCGCGTCGAGCAGCACCTGCTCGCCGGGCACCGCCACGTCGGCGTCGAGCACGGGCGGCGTCCAATCGTCGGCATCGGCGATCGGGGCGCGGCACTGGATGCCGTACTGCTGGCCCTTCACGGTGCGGCCGTAGTACCACCAGTCGCCGCGGCGGCTCGGCACCGACAGGTCGCTCTCCTTCACACGCCCCTTGATCTCGCCGAACACGCGCTCGCGCAGCGGCTCCAGGTGGGCGAGGGCCGCGTCAGCGTGAGCGTTCTCGGCCTCGAGGTGAGCGACGACCTCCGGGTCGTCCTTGGCGCGCAGCCAGTCGTACGGGTCATCGAAGCTGTCGCCGTGGTGCGTGCGGGTCGTCGGCCTGCGGTCGGCGGCGGGTGCGGATGTCATCCGTCCACGCTACCCGGATCAACGGCGGCCATAGGATCGAGCCATGCAGTTCGGAAGCCACCCGCCCGCGCACCGCACCCTCGTCCACATCAGCGACACGCACCTGCTCGCGGGAGGCGCCAGGCTCTACGACCGCTTCGCCGTCGAGGACAATCTGCGCCGCACGCTCGACCGCGTCGAGCAGGCGGGGGAGGGCGCCGACGCGCTCGTGTTCACGGGCGACTTGACCGACCTCGGCGAGCCCGATGCGTACCTGCGCCTGCGCCGCATCGTCGAACCCGTCGCCGAGCGGCTCGGGGCACCGATCGCCTGGGTCGCCGGCAACCACGACGAGCGGTCGGAGATGCGTCGCGACCTGCTCGACGAGGAGCCGAGCCAGAAGGCGATCTTCCACGCGTGGGATCTCGCGGGTCTCCGGCTCATCGCGCTCGATTCGACCGTGCCCGGATGGCACCACGGCGAGATCGACGACGCCCAGCTCGACTGGCTGCGCGGCAAGCTCGCCGAGCCCGCACCGCTCGGCACGATCCTCGCGCTGCACCACCCGCCGCTGCCCAGCCACGTGCCGCTCTTCGACGTTCTGGAGCTGCGGGGGCAGGACCGCCTCGCCGACGTCATCCGGGGGACGGACGTGCGGGCGATCCTCGCCGGCCACCTGCACTATGCCATGCACGGCACGTTCGCGGGCGTGCCGGTGAGCGTCGCGGCGGCGACCTGCTACACGATGGACGTCGCGCGCGAGCCGCAGCGCGTCAACGGCATGGACGCCGGCCAGTCGTTCTCGCTCGTGCACGTCTACGACGACACGATCACGCACACGACGGTTCCGGTGCACGGGGCCGAGCCGACGGCCGCCTTCGACCTCGACTTCTATGCACGGCTGGCGGCGATGACCCCGGATGAGCGGCTCGAGGCGTTCTCGCGCAAGGCCCCGCGGCGCTGAGGACCGCGCCGATTCCCGCGCGGGGGAGGGAGCGTCCTCCCGGCCGAACGGAGCGCCCCGCGTGCGTGCAGGATTCCGGGCGTAGGGTCGTCGTGTGACCGCACAGACGCGTACCGAAACCGACTCCCTCGGGCCCCTCGAGATCCCCGCCGACGCCTACTGGGGCGTGCACACGGCGCGGGCGATCGAGAACTTCGACATCACGAAGCGCCCGATCTCCGTCTACACCGAGCTCGTGACGGGGCTCGCGATGGTGAAGCAGGCGGCAGCCCGCGCGAATCGCGACATCGGCGCGATCGACGCCGAGAGGGCCGACCTCATCGATCGCGCCGCGCAGCGCGTCATCGACGGCGAGTTCCACGACCAGTTCTGCGTCGGGGTCATCCAGGGCGGGGCGGGCACCTCGACGAACATGAACGCCAACGAGGTCATCACCAACATCGCCCTCGAGCTCGCCGGCCGCGAGAAGGGCGACTACGCGTTCCTGCACCCGATCGACCACACCAACCGCAGCCAGTCGACCAATGATGTGTACCCGACGGCCATCAAGGTCGGGCTCTCGCTCATCCACGTGTCGCTCCTCGACGAGCTCGAACTGCTCCGAGAATCGTTCATGCGGAAAGCCGAGGAGTTCGCCGACGTGCTCAAGGTAGGGCGCACCCAGCTGCAGGACGCCGTGCCGATGACGCTCGGGCAGGAGTTCCACGGCTTCGCCACGACGGTCGGCGAGGACATCTCGCGGCTGCGGGAGAACGCGGTGCTCCTGACCGAGATCAGCATGGGCGCGACGGCGATCGGCACGGGCGTGACGGCCAAGCCGGGCTACGCCGAGCGAGTGCGCATGCACCTCTCGGAGATCACGGGCCTCCCGCTGCGCACGGCGGGCGACCTCGTCGAGGCGACGAGCGACATGGGTTCGTTCATCTCCTTCTCGGCGTCGCTGAAGCGCAACGCCGTGAAGGTGTCGAAGATCTGCAACGACCTGCGGCTGCTCTCCTCGGGCCCGCAGGCGGGCTTCGGCGAGATCAACCTGCCGGCGAAGCAGGCGGGGTCCTCCATCATGCCGGGCAAGGTGAACCCCGTGATTCCCGAGGTCGTGAACCAGATCGCGTACTCGGTCGTCGGCGCCGACCTCACGGTGACGATGGCGGCGGAGGCCGGCCAACTGCAGCTGAACGCGTTCGAGCCGGTGATCGCGCACTCGATCCTGCAGTCGATCACCTGGATGCGCCGCGGCTACCACACGCTCCGCGTCAACTGCATCGACGGCATCACGGCGAACCGCGACCGCCTCGGCGCGATGGTCGGCGCGTCCGTCGGCGTGATCACGGCGCTGACGCCGTTCATCGGCTACGCCGACGCGGCAGCGCTCGCGAAGACGGCGCTCCTGACGGGCCGCGGCATCGAGGAGCTCGTCGTGGAGGCGGGCCTGATGACACCGGAGGCCGTCGCGAAGCAGCTGCGCCCCGAGCGCCTCAGCGGCATCGAGCCGATCACGACGACGATGCCGATCGTCACCCAGCCCGATCTTCCCTGACCCGCCCCGAAGTCTTCATTTCTGGCACATCTCCGGATGCAGTCAGCACCGGAGATGTGCCAGAAATGAAGAGATAGGCGGCGTCAGTCCGTCACGCGGCAGTGCGTGGTGAGCTCACCGATGCCGTCGACCGCGACCGTGACCGTCGTCCCGTCACCGAGCAGGATCTGCGGGTTGCGGGAGAAACCGGATCCGCCGGGGCTGCCGGTCGAGATCAGGGTGCCCGGCAGGATCGTGATCCCCTTCGACAGGTGTGCGATCAGCTTCGCTACCGAGCGGACCATCTGGCCCGTCGAGGCGTCCTGCACCGTCTCACCGTCGACCGTGGTCCAGATGTGGAGGTCCTGCGGGTCGGCGATCTCGTCGGCCGTGACGACGTCGGGGCCGGTCGGGGTGAACCCGTCGAGCGACTTGCAGCGGGACCACTGCGCCTCGGAGTACTGGATGTTGCGGGCCGAGATGTCGTTGACCACGGTGTAGCCGAACACGTAGTCGAGCGCTTCCTCCTCCGTGACCTCGCGCGCGGGCCGCCCGATGACGACGCCGAGCTCGGCCTCGTAGTCGACCGCTTCGCTCATCTCGCGCGACCAGGTCGTGGTCTCCCCGTGGCCCGCGAGGGAATTCGGCCACAGCGTGAACACCGTCGGGGTGCTGTCGGTCTTGAGGTTCAGCTCGCCCGAGTGCGCCGCGTAGTTCAGGCCGACGGCCATGATCGCCGGCGGCCGGTTCACGGCGGAGGCGTATGCGGCGCCGTCGAGCGACACGGCCTCGCCGCGGCCCGCCTCGAGGGCCTCGCGCACGCGCGCCCACTCGGCGGGGCCCCGCTCGACGAGCTCCTGCAGCGAGGAGGGTGCGTCATCGACGAGCGACGAAACGGGCAGCGCCCTGTCGCCCGATTTCGCGATGAAGGTCGGTTCCGAATCGCCGGCGAGGATCACATGGGAGAAGCGCATTCCTCCATTCTATGAACGGCGGGGCGCGCGCGGCCGGAGGTGTCGTCACACGGCGCTTCGGTTTCGTTGTGCCCGGTGCACAGCCCCGGGCGGTTCCGGATGCGGCAGTGCGGCGAACGCCACAGCCATCGCCCCGGAGCGTCGCCGGCCGCCAATAGAGTTGTCGGCATGTCGTACGGAACGCCGCAGCCCGACGGCCGCTCGCCCTGGCGCCCCTCGCCGCGCGCGCTGCCGGGCGCCCCCGCTCCTGTCACAGAGGCGCGCCCGCAGGCGCACCTCGCGCTCCCGCCCGTGCCACAGCGCGTGCACCCCCTGTGGTTCCTCGGCTGGGTCGGCGTGGGCCTCATCGCGCTGTGGGTGCTCGCCTCCTTCGTGCTGCCGATGCTCTCGTTCGGCGCCGTGCCGTTCTTCGTCGCGACGGCGCTCGCGGTCATCCCGTTCGCGATCGTGGTCCTCACCGTGACGTGGATCGACAACTGGGAGCCGGAGCCGCGGCGGCTGATCGTCTTCGCTCTCGCGTGGGGGGCGATCGCGTCGATCGGGCTGACGACGGCGTTCCTGTACCTCTTCGACTGGGTGTCGGTCGACGTGCTCGGCGCGGATCCGGATGCCCAGGACGTGATCGCGACGGTCGTGCGGGCGCCGCTCGTCGAGGAGGCCTGCAAGATGGTCGGCGTGTTCGTGATCATGCTGATCGCGCGGAACACGATCGACGGGCCCATCGACGGCCTGGTGTACGGCGGCCTGATCGGCGCCGGCTTCGCGTTCAGCGAGAACATCCAGTACTTCCTGCTGTACGGGGCGAGCGAGGGCCTCGGCGCGACCGTGAGCATCTTCGTGATGCGGGGCATTCTCTCGCCGTTCGCGCACGCGATGTTCACGGGCGTCTTCGGCCTGCTCGTCGGCTACGCCCTGCGCGAGCGCCGCAGCGTCGCGGTCTTCGCGCTGTGGGGTTACGCGATCGGCGTCGTGATGCACGCGGTCTGGAACGCGTCGAGCTATGCGGACTTCCTCGTCCTGTACCTCGTGCTCCAGGTGCCGCAGTTCGCCGCGTTCGTCGTCGCGATCGTGCTGCTCCGGCGGGAGAAGGCCAGGATCACCCACGACCGGCTCGGCGACTACGCGGGCGCCGGCTGGTTCACGCCGATGGAGATCGACATGCTGGCGACCCCGAGGGGCCGGAAGATCGGCAGGGCCTGGGCGCGCTCCCTCCCCGGCGACCGAACTCGGCTGATGACCTCGTTCATCCGCGACGCGACGCAGCTCGCGATGGCGCGCCAGCGGGGCATGAGCGGGCGCGACCCAGGCGCTGCCGAGGTGGAGCGCCAGCTCCTGGTGCGGATCGTCGCGACCCGTCGCCTGCTGCTCGCCCCGTGACAACACTCAGCGCCCGGGCTGCGGCGAAGCCGGCGAGACATCCAGGCGCTGAGTGAGCTTGCGATAAGCATGCGACGGAAGCTCGGGGGTGTCAAGGGGGAGGCGAACCACGACGAGATCGCCCGCGAACGACGCACTCCGTGCTTGGATGGACGCATGAGCGCAGATCGCACGAAGCCCGAGTTCGACGCACCCGAGGGCCCGGCTCCCGCCGACCTCGTCATCGAGGACATCATCGTCGGCGACGGCACCGAGGCCCAGCCCGGTGCGACCGTCACGGTGCACTACGCCGGCGTCGAATACGACACGGGCGACGAGTTCGACGCCTCTTGGAACAGGGGCGAGACGCTGCAGTTCCCGCTGCAGGGCCTGATCCAGGGCTGGCAGGAGGGCATCCCCGGCATGAAGGTCGGCGGCCGCCGCAAGCTGACGGTGCCCCCGCACAAGGCGTACGGCCCCGCGGGCGCGGGCCACTTCCTCAGCGGCAAGACGCTGATCTTCATCATCGATCTGATCGACGCGGCCTGACCGCAGCGAAGGAGGGCCGCCCCGAACGGGGCGGCCCTCCTTCGCTGCGGTCGCTCTGAGATTATTTCTCGCGGACTCGGAATATATGCAGCTGCATATGTATTGTTCCCTCTGTACGCATCACCCACCACTCAAGGAGCGCACCCCATGACTGCAGAGATCCCCGGCTACAAGGCGGGCACCTACGCCCTCGACCCCGCCCACAGCGAGGTCGGCTTCGAGGTCCGCCACATGATGATGTCGAAGGTCCGCGGTGCATTCGGCGTCAAGGAAGCCACCATCACGCTGCCGGAGAACCCGCTCGAGGCGAGCGTCACGGCGAAGGTCGATGTCGCATCGGTCGACTCGAAGGACGAGGGCCGCGACGGCCACCTGCGCAGCGCCGACTTCTTCGATGTTGAGAACCACCCGACGATGACGTTCGTGAGCACCGGCGTGCGCGCGAACGGCGACGAGTACCTCGTTGACGGCGACCTCACGATCAAGGGCGTCACGAGGCCTGTCACGTTCGAGCTCGAGTTCGGCGGCTTCGGCACCGACCCGTGGGGCAACTACAAGGCCGGCGCGACGGCGACCGGCAAGATCAACCGCGAGGACTTCGGCCTCACCTGGAACGCCGCGCTCGAGACGGGCGGCGTCCTCGTCGGCAAGGACGTCAAGCTCACGCTCCCCCGGCGGCGGGCGCCGCCGCCCCGCGTGGCCCGGCCCGGGCCCCCCCCCGCCGCGGCGGTCGGGCGCCCTTCCGTGCGCAGGCGGTCAGCGTTGGCTGGCCTCCAGCGCGGCGAAGAGGTCGTCCGCGAGGTCCTCGACGTGCTCGACGCCGACCGAGAGGCGCAGCAGGTCCTCCGGCACGGTGACGGGCTCCGACGGTATGCGGCGCCGGCGCTCGATGAGCGATTCGACACCGCCGAGGCTCGTGCCTGGCACCCACAGGCGCACGGCGCGGGCGATCTCGGAGGCCGCCGCCGCCCCGCCGCGCGGGCGGAGGGTGAGGACCGAACCGAAGCCCGTCATCTGCGCCGCGGCGAGTTCGTGCTGCGGGTGGCTCGCGAGGCCGGGGTGGCGCACCTCGGCGACGGCCGGGTGCGCCTCGAGCCTGGTCGCGAGGTCGAGGGCGCTGCGCTGCGAGCGCTCGATGCGCAGCGCCAGGGTCCGGATGCCCCTGAGCGCCAACCAGGCCTCCCACGGCCCGGGGATCGCCCCGTGCACGTCGCGCTGCGCCTTCAGCGCCGCCCACAGCTCGCCGTCGTCTGCGACGACGGCGCCCATCACGACGTCGGAGTGGCCGGCGAGGTACTTCGTCACGGAGTGCACCACGACGTCGGCGCCGAGGGCGAGCGGTCGCTGGGCGAGGGGGGTCGCGAACGTGTTGTCCGCGATCACGATCCCTTCCCGCTCGTGCGCCGCGGCCGCGAGTGCGGCGATGTCGGCGACCTCGAGCATGGGGTTCGTCGGCGACTCGACCCAGAGCACGAGGTCGTCAGCGCCGTCGAGTGCCTCGGTGACCGCGGCCGTGTCGGCGATATCGACCTCGACGAGCGCGATGCCGCGCAGTCGCGCGTGCTCCTTCGCCGCGACGAGCGAGGTGTTGTAGCTGTGCCTCGGCATCACGAGGGTGCCGCCGTTCGGCACGAGGGAGAGGGCCGCCGAGATCGCGGCCATGCCCGAGCCGAACGCGAGCGCGCGCTCGGCGGAGCCCTCGAGGGCTCCGATGGCCTCCTCGAGCGGCCGCCAGCTCTCCGTGTCGTAGCGGGCGTAGACGAGCTCGTCACCGCTGGGCCAGTCCGCGCCGACGTAGGTCGACGACATGACGACGGGCGGGTTCACGGGAGCGCCGGGGCGCCGGGGCGGGCGACCGGCCGCGACGACGAGCGAATCGGTGCGGAGGTTGTTGTCTGCAGCCACGATCCGAGCGTACGTCACGCGCTGCACGAGGTCGGCGCCGTGGTGCGCGGGCTCCGACCGATGGGGTAGACTCGTGTGGTTGCCGTTCGATCGGCCGCGGATAAAGAGAGCTCGCGCATGAGGCGACGGGCGCCGCGCAACGAGGAGAAAGGGGATCGACTACATGGCACTTGCAGCAGATGTCAAGAAGGCGATCATCGAAGAGTACGCGACGCACCCCGGTGACACCGGATCCCCCGAGGTGCAGGTCGCACTGATGTCGAAGCGCATCAAGGACCTCACCGAGCACCTCAAGAGCCACAAGCACGACCACCACTCGCGCCGTGGCCTGTTCCTGCTCGTCGGTCAGCGCCGTCGCCTGCTGACGTACCTGCACGACCTCGACATCGAGCGCTACCGCTCGCTGATCGAGCGCGTGGGTCTTCGCCGCTGAGCGAAGCCGCGTCAGGCGAGGCGGAGCGCGACCAGCGTTCAATCGTCTTCCCGAAGGCCCGTCCCACGGTGTGGGGCGGGCCTTCGTCGTCTCGGGGTGCCCCGGTCGGCATCCGGGAATAGATTCGTCGTGCGGGCGTTGTACGATGTACATTCACGTGCATACAAATGGAACGGAGACGCCATGAGTGACACCACGACGGCGCGGCCCATGCAGTTCGGCCTCATGAGCGTGAGCGACGTCACGCGCGACCCGCTCACGGGCGAGACCCCGAGCGAGGCCCAGCGCATCCAGGACGTCATCGCGATCGCGAAGCACGCAGACGAGGCGGGGCTCGACGTCTTCGCCATCGGCGAGCACCACAACCCCCCGTTCTTCTCATCGTCGCCGACGACACTGCTCGCCGCCATCGCGGCGCAGACGCGGCGCCTCATCGTCTCGACCTCGACGACGCTGATCACCACGAACGACCCCGTGCGCATCGCCGAGGAGTATGCGATGCTCCAGCACGTCTCCGGCGGCCGGATGGACCTGATGATGGGCCGGGGCAACACGGGGCCCGTGTACCCCTGGTTCGGCAAGGACATCCGGCAGGGCCTGCCGCTCGCGATCGAGAACTACCAGCTGCTGCGACAGCTGTGGGACAACGACGTCGTGGACTTCGAGGGCAAGTTCCGCACAGCGCTGAGCGGATTCACATCCACGCCCCGCCCGCTCGACGACGTCGCGCCGTTCGTCTGGCACGGCTCGATCCGGACGCCCGAGATCGCGGAGCAGGCCGCGTACTACGGAGACGGCTTCTTCGCGAACAACATCTTCTGGCCGAAGGAGCACTACCAGCGCCTGATCGCGCTGTACCGGCAGCGCTTCGAGCACTACGGCCACGGCACGGCCGCGCAGGCGATCGTCGGGCTCGGCGGCCAGGCGTTCATGGCGAAGAACTCGCAGGACGCCGTCGACAGCTTCCGCCCGTACTTCGACGCGGCTCCCGTGTACGGCAACGGCCCGACGATGGAGGACTTCACAGAGATGACGCCGCTCACGGTGGGGTCGCCGCAGCAGGTCATCGACCGATACGCCGGCATGCGCGACCACTTCGGCGACTACCAGCGCCAGCTGTTCCTGATGGACCACGCGGGCCTTCCCCTGAAGACGGTGCTCGAGCAGATCGACCTGCTGGGCGAGGAGGTCGTTCCCGTGCTGCGGCGCGAGCTCGACCGTGGGCGCCCCGACGAGGTTCCGGATGCCCCGACCCACGCAGCGCGCGTGAAGGCGAAATACGGCGACCGGCCGCCGCGGCAGCCGCGGCCGAACGCGAACCGCGGCGACAACGTGACGGGCGGCTCGCCGTACCAGGACACCCCGGAGCCCGCGGGCAGCGCCTTCGGACTGGGGGCGCAGCGATGACGACGACTTCGCTGGCGGTCGTCTCGGCGGGCCTGAGCACGCCGTCGTCGACCCGTACGCTCGCCGACAGGATCGTGTATGCGGTCCTCGCCGAGCTCGAATCGCGGGGCATCACCGACCGCGAGGCGCGCACGTTCGAGCTGCGCGACGTGGCGCACGACATCACGAACAACCTGCTCACGGGCTTCGCCCCGAAGCCGCTCGCCGAGATGAACGGGGTGATCGCCAGCGCCGACGCCGTGATCGTTGCGACGCCGATCTTCTCGACGAGCTACTCGGGGCTGTTCAAGAGCTGGATCGACGCCCTCGACCGCGACGTGCTCGAGGGCAAGCCCATCCTGATCTCGGCGACGGCGGGCACGCCGCGGCACTCGTTGGCGCTCGACTACGCCATCCGGCCGCTGTTCACCTACCTGCACGCCGAGCCCGTGACGACCGCCGTCTTCGCCTCAGCGGAGGACTGGGGAGCGGGGGCCGACGGCGTCGCGCCGCTGCAGCAGCGCATCGACCGCGCCGCCGGGGAGCTCGCCGATCGGCTCGCCGGCGGTGCGGCGGCGCGCAAGCCCGACCCGTTCAGCCCCGAGGCCTACATGAACGGAGCCGGCAGCTTCGCCGACCTGCTCACGGAGCTGCCGAACCGCTGACGGCGGGGCGCGCGGCCCGGGTTCAGCCGCTCTTGCGGCGGAACTGGCGCTGCGTATGCGCGTCGTGCTTCTCGTGGATCGCGGAATCGCCGTCGAGGTGGGCCTCGCCGCTGCGCTGCCGCGCGTTCTTCTTGTCGAGCGCCTCGCGGAACTTGCGCTTCATCTCGTCGGTCGTGCTGACGTCGTCGTCATCGTCGGAAGCCATGCCGCCGAGCATAGCGCGGTGCGGAGCCGCGTGCGCGTGCCGCGCGATCGCGAACGCCAGGGGCACATCCGGTGAACTCTGCGTGATCCGGCCGAGTTCGGCGCCGGCGGGGCCGCGGCATCCGGGATTCTGGTGGCATGCGGATCGCGGTCATCGCCGAATCGTTCCTCCCTCACATGAACGGGGTCACGGGCTCCGTTCTGCAGGTCGTGCACCACCTGCGGCAGATGGGTCACGAGACCCTGGTCGTCGCCCCGAAGGCGCCGGGCCAACCCGAAGACGTCGCGGGCATCGATGTGCCTGAGACCACGTACCTCGCCTCGCTGCCGCTGCCCAGCTACCCGGACGTCAGGGTCGCCCTGGCGCCCGTCGCGCAGCTGAAGCGCATCCTGGCCGGCTTCGCACCCGACGTCGTGCATCTCGCCTCGCCGGCCGTCCTCGGCTGGCAGGGCGTGGTCGCGGCCGATGCGCTCGGCCTCCCGACGGTCGCGATCTACCAGACCGACGTGATCTCCTACGCCGAGCGCTACGGCGTACCAGGGGCCGCGCCGTTGGCGCAGGCGCACATCGCGCGCCTGCACCGCAGGGCGACGCTGACGCTTGCGCCGTCGTCGCACGCCGAGGCGCAGCTCGCGGGCCTCGGCGTCGACCGCCTCCACCGCTGGGGCCGCGGCGTCGACGCCGAGCGCTTCCGCCCGGAGCGCCGCAGCGCCGGCTTCCGGGAGGGCGTCCTGGGGCCGGACGCGGCGGAGCCCGCGGCATCCGGAACGCGCATCGTCGGCTATGTCGGGCGGCTCGCGCCCGAGAAGCAGGTCGACGACCTCAAGGTGCTCGCGGACGTGCCGGGGACGAAGCTCGTGATCGTCGGCGACGGCCCCGAGCGCGAGAGGCTCGAGCGGGAGCTCCCCGATGCGCACTTCACGGGGTTCCTGGGTGGCGTCCAGCTCGCGGAGGCCGTCGCCAGCTTCGACGTCTTCGTGCATCCGGGGGAGTCCGAGACGTTCTGCCAGACGGTCCAGGAGGCGCTGGCGTCGGGTGTTCCGGTCGTCGCGGTCGGCCGCGGCGGCCCCGTCGACCTCGTGCGCTCCAGCGTCGACGGCTGGCTGTACCGCCCCGGCGACGTCGCGGACCTGAGGGCCAGGGTCGCCGACCTCACGGGCGACGAGACCAAGCGCGCCTCGTTCGCGGCGGCCGCGCGCGGCAGCGTCGCGGATCGCACGTGGGCGGCGCTGACCGAGCAGCTCGTCGCGCGCTACGAGGAGGCCGAGCGGCTGCGCCGGATGGACGCCGCGTCGATGGCGCGCGCGGCCAGGCGTGCGGGTGAGCCGGAGGCCGCGGCGGGCGGCGGCTGGAACCGGTACGTCGCGCTCGGCGACTCGCTCACGGAGGGTCTCTGCGACGGGTCGCGCGTGCCGGACGGCGAGTACCGCGGCTGGGCGGACCGCCTCGCGATGCTGCTGGCGCAGCACGCGCGGGGGGAGGCCTTCCGGTTCGCGAACCTCGCGGTGCGCAGCCGCCGGGTGCGCGATCTGGAGCGCGATCAGGTGCCCGCGGCGCTCGAGCTGCGGCCGCAGCTGGTGTCGATCCTGATGGGGCACAACGACCTGATCGGCCACGCCGCCGACCCGCACGCGCTGGCGGCCGAGCTCGAGCGGTCCGTCGTGCACCTACGCGCAGAGGGCATCGACGTGCTCCTCGTCACACCGTTCCTGCCGCGGCGCTTCGCCGCGCGGATGTTCGCCCGCCGGTTCGCGGCATACGCGAGCGAGCTGCGCCGCATCGCCGACGAGCATGGGGCGATGCTGCTCGATTCCGACGCGCTGCCGGAGCTCGGCGACACGGGGCACTGGTCCGCCGACAAGGTGCATCTGCGCTCGAGCGGCCACCGGATGCTCGCCTACCGCGCGGCCGAGGTGCTCGGGATGCGCGACGCGCCGCGGCTCGCGGAACTCGATCGCGCGTTCCACGAGGATGCGGACGAGCCCTCCGGCCGCTGGGTGACGCAGCACGCGCTCCCGTGGGTGTGGCGCCGCGTGCGCGGGCGCACGGCGGGCGACGGCCTGCTGCCGAAGCACAGCGACTACGTCGAGGTGCGGGCGGGCGGCTCGTCGCGCGACGGCGCCGACGCCCGATAGGGCGCGGCGCCCGGCGACCGGGGAAGCGGCCGCTGATAGGCTGGACGCACAACTGAAAAGATCACGGAGCAGGTTCGTAGGAGCTGGTCCCTAGAAGTGGCTTCCCGGGTGGCGCATCCGGTGGGCTTCTCCTGGTGGCCAGCGTGCAACTCCTCAAGCTCCTGCTCCTCTCGTATGCCCGTGCCGGACACGGGCTCGATCGAAGGAGACACCCCTTGGAGGGTCCTGAAATCACCGCAGCTGAAGCCGTTCTCGACAACGGCCGCTTCGGCACCCGCACCATCCGCTTCGAGACCGGCCGACTCGCCCAGCAGGCGCAGGGCTCCGTCGCCGCCTACCTCGACGAAGAGACCATGCTCCTGTCGGCCACCAGCGCCGGCAAGCACCCGCGCGAAGGGTTCGACTTCTTCCCACTGACGGTCGACGTCGAGGAGCGCTCGTACGCAGCAGGCAAGATCCCCGGCTCGTTCTTCCGCCGCGAGGGCCGCCCCTCGACCGAAGCGATCCTGGTCTGCCGCCTGATCGACCGGCCGCTGCGCCCGTCGTTCGTCAGCGGCCTCCGCAACGAGGTCCAGGTCGTCATCACGGTCCTGTCGATCGCGCCCGGCGAGTTCTACGACGCCCTCGCGATCAACGCGGCTTCGGCGTCGACGCAGATCTCCGGCCTGCCGTTCTCCGGCCCGATCGCCGGCGTCCGCCTCGCCCTCATCCCGGGCTACGGCTCGCACGAGGACCAGTGGGTCGCGTTCCCGAACGCCGAGCAGGTCGAGCAGTCGGTCTTCGACCTGATGGTCGCCGGCCGCGTGCTCGACAACGGCGAGGTCGCGATCATGATGGTCGAGGCTGAGGCCACCGAGGGCAGCTGGAACCACATCAAGGCCGGCGCCGTGAAGCCGAACGAAGAGGTCGTGGCGGGCGGCCTCGAGGCCGCCAAGCCGTTCATCAAGCAGCTCGTCGAGGCGCAGGCGACCATGGCCGCCAGCTCGACGAGGGAGCCGCTCGAGTTCCCGACGTTCCCCGCGTACAGCGACGAGACCTACGACTTCGTCGAGGGTCGCGCCCTCGCCGAGCTGGAGAAGATCTACCAGGTCGCCGACAAGGCCGAGCGCCAGAACGCCGACGACGAGCTGAAGGCGGCCGTCAAGGCGGAGCTGGTCGCCAAGGTCGAGGCCGAAGAGCTGCCCGCGGCGGCCCCGCTCGAGTTCTCGGCGGCGTGGAAGTCGGTCACGAAGAAGATCGTTCGCGGTCGCATCCTCACCGAGGGCGCCCGCATCGACGGCCGCGGCCTCGCCGACATCCGTCCGCTCGACGCCGAGGTGCAGGTCATCCCGCGCGTGCACGGCTCCGCCATCTTCCAGCGCGGCGAGACCCAGATCATGGGCGTCACCACGCTGAACATGCTCAAGATGGAGCAGCAGATCGACTCGCTGTCGCCGACGACGTCGAAGCGCTACATGCACCACTACAACTTCCCGCCGTACTCGACGGGTGAGACGGGCCGCGTCGGCAGCCCGAAGCGCCGCGAGATCGGCCACGGCTTCCTGGCCGAGCGCGCGCTCGTGCCGGTGCTGCCCAGCCGCGACGAGTTCCCCTACGCGATCCGCCAGGTCTCCGAGGCCCTCGGATCGAACGGCTCGACCTCGATGGGCTCGGTCTGCGCCTCGACGCTCTCGCTGCTGAACGCGGGTGTGCCGCTGCGCGCGCCCGTCGCCGGCATCGCGATGGGCCTCGTGTCGGAGGAGAAGGACGGCGAGACCCGCTACGCGGCGCTGACCGACATCCTCGGTGCAGAGGACGCCCTGGGCGACATGGACTTCAAGGTCGCCGGCACGAGCGAGTTCGTCACGGCGCTCCAGCTCGACACGAAGCTCGACGGCCTCCCCAGCGAGGTCCTCACGGGTGCGCTGACGCAGGCCAAGGAGGCGCGCCTGCGCATCCTCGACGTGCTGAACTCGGCGATCGACAGCCCCGACGAGATGGCGCCGACGGCGCCCCGCGTCATCAGCGTGCAGATCCCCGTCGACAAGATCGGCGAGCTGATCGGCCCGAAGGGCAAGACGATCAACGGGATCCAGGACGAGACGGGCGCGACCGTCTCGATCGAGGACGACGGCACCGTGTACATCGGTGCGACCGACGGCCCGACAGCCGAGGCGGCGCGCGCGCAGGTGAACGCGATCGCCAACCCGACCAACCCCGAGGTCGGCGAGCAGTTCCTCGGCACGGTCGTGAAGATCATCCCGTCGGGCGCCTTCGTCTCGCTGCTGCCGGGCAAGGACGGACGCCTGCACGTCACGCAGATCCGCAAGCTGAACGGCGGCAAGCGCGTCGAGAACGTCGAGGACGTCCTCTCGGTCGGTCAGAAGGTTCTGGTCCGGATCGCCGAGATCGACGACCGCGGCAAGCTCGCGCTCGAGCCGGTCATCGAGGAGCAGGCCGAGGTCGCCGAAGAGGCGGCCGAGTAATACGACTCGATAACGAAGGGGCCCGGATCCCCGTTTCCGCCGCGGCGGAACGGGGATCCGGGCCCCTTCCGCGATATCGTGGCGCCTGATCGGGGAGGGATCATGCAGGACAGCGCGCGCCGGATGCCAGGACTCACCTGGCAGCACCCCGCGGTCGCCGACGCCCCCACTCGCGTCTCCAGGGTCGAGCGCGCAGGGCACCCCTCCGCCCCGATCCCGACGATCGGCCCCGGTATCGGAAGCAGTCTGCGGGAGCCGCTCGGCGAGACCGGCCTCGAGGTGTTCGGCCTGATGATCGGCGGGGGAGAGTTCGGCTGGACGATCGGGCAGCAGGCGAGCTTCGCCGTGCTCGACCGCTACGCCGAGCACGGCGGCAACGCGATCCACACGGCGGACAGCTTCGCGGCCGGCCGCAGCGAGCACATCATCGGCCGCTGGCTGGCAGAGCGGGGCGTACGCGACGAGACGGTCCTGGGTGTGCGCATCGGCGGGCATCCGGATCACCCGGGGCTCGGTTCGGTGCCGCTGGTGCGGGCTGTCGAATCGTCGCTCGAGCGGCTCGGCACCGACCGCATCGACGTCGCCTACTTCGACGCATCGGAACTCGACTCGGTTCCGCTCGAGGACGCCCTCGCCACGGCGGACTGGCTCGTGGAGACGGGGAAGGTCCGCTCCTTCGGCGCGTACGGGCTCTCGGCCGATCAGCTCGTCGAGCTGCGCATCCTGGCCTCGGCCGGCTATCCCCGCATCCCGGTCATCGACGTGCCGTACAACGCGATGCGGCGCAGAGACTTCGAGGGTGATCTGCGCCTCGTCTCGCGGGCGCAGGGCATTGTCCTGACGCCGTCGCACCCACTGGAGCACGGGTTCCTCACGGGCATGCACCGCTCGCGCGCGCAGGCGGCCGCCTCGACCAGGGGAGCGCAGCTGGCCGGCCGGATGAACAAGCGCGGCACCAAGGTCCTGAAGGCGATGGACCGCATCGCCGGCGAGCTCGGTGTGCCGCACGCCGCCGTCGCAATCGCGTGGCTGCGCGCGCAGCCTGCCGTCGTCGCGCCGATCGCCAACGCGTTCGAACCGAGCCACGTCGACGAGCTCGTGCAGGGGGTCGGCGTCGCGCTGTCGCGCACGCACCTGGCCGAGCTCACCCGCGCGGCGGCATAGCCGTTCCGGATCCTGTGCGTCACGGCGCCGCGCCGAGGAGACGGTGGGCGTGCTCGCGCCGTTGACGACGCCGAGCCGGAACGAAGGTCTCGGCGATGTCGGTCATCCGTGGAAGACTGGGCGCACACCGGCGAAGGAGCTGAACATGGTCGAATCACTCGCCGCTCCCACGCTCGTCGAACCGGACCGCATCCGGCTCGGCGGCGGGCCCAGCCGAAGATTCGAGGGCGCGGACCACGGGGCGGGCGTCTCGTACTTCTACATCGACAATCGGCCGGGCCAGGGCTCGAAGCTGCACTGGCACCCGTACCCCGAGACCTGGGTCGTGCTGGAGGGCGATGTCACTTTCATCGTCGGCGACGCGCGGATCGCGGCGACCTCGGGGGACACCGTCACGGGGCCGGCCTTCGTTCCGCACAAGTTCGCCAACACGGGAACCGGCACGATGCGCCTGATCGGCATCCATGCGTCCGCCGTCATCATCCAGACCGACCTCGAATAGGGACCACCCATGTCGTTCCAGGCATACCTCGACAACATCGAGACCAAGACGGGTCTCACCCCTCGCCAGTTCATCGACCTCGCGCGGGAGAAGGGCTTCGGGCCCGACACCAGGGCGACCCCCATCCTCGAGTGGCTCAAGGCGGACTACGACCTGTCCCGCGGCTACGGCATGGCGCTCGTCCACGTGATCACGAAGGGCCCGCAGATCAGCGCGAAGCACGTCGGCACCGCCGGTTCGCACGCGGACACCTCCGACATCCTGTGGCTCGATGGCAGGGCCACCAATCCCGAGCACACCGACGAAGAGACAGCGTAACGGCGCGCGGGCGTCCGCATCTCCCTTCGGTCCGCGCCGCCGTCACCGGCGCCCGATAGGGTGGAGGCACGGCGCAGCGATGCGCTCGGCTGTGATCGAGACCGGTTCAGGAGAAGAGCGGATGACGCACTACATCTACCTCGTCCGTCACGGCGAGCACCGCGACGCGGAGTTCGGGTTGGAGGACGGCCCGCTCTCCGCCAGGGGGCAGCGGCAGGCGGCCGCCGTCGCCGATCGGCTCTCGGGGCTCCGATTCGACGCCGTCTGGCACTCGCCGCTGGAGCGGGCGAGCGAGACGGCGCGGTACGTGGCCGAGCGGCTCCCCGCGGTGGATCCGCAGCCGCACGCGCTGCTGTTCGACTGCGTCCCGACCGGGATGACGGAGGAGACCCCCAGCACCTTCGAACCGTTCTTCGGCTCGTACACCGAGGCCGAGATCGACGCGGGCCGCGCGCAGATGGCCGATGCGGTCAACGAGTTCCTCGTGCGCAAGAACGAAGACGTGCACGAGCTGCTGATCACCCACAACTTCGTCATCTCCTGGTTCGTGCGCGAGGTGCTCGAGATGCCGGAGTGGCGCTGGATGACGCTGAACCAGGCGCACTGCGGTCTGACGGTGATCGGGCAGAAGCCCGGCAGGCCGTGGACGCTGCTCACGCACAACGACCTCGGCCACCTGCCCTACGAGCTGCGCACCGGCCTCCCCGAAGACGCCCTCGTGTAGCCGGCGGAGGCGAGCACCGCGTCGGCTGCGTTCTCGTCGCATGCAGAACGCAGTACGGCCGCGCTGGGGGATCCCTTGCCGCCTAGGATGGACGCATGGCAGCACGCGTGGCCCTCGTCGGCGGAAACGGCAAGCTCGGTTCGATCATCCGGCAGGTGATCGAGGAGCACGACGGCTTCGAGGTGCACGCCGTGCTCGGTTCGTCGAGCGACTTCGCCGAGCTCGAGGGAGCCGACCTCGTCGTCGACGCGTCGGTTCCCCACGTCAGCATCGACGTGGTGCGCCGCGCGACGGAGCTCGGGCTGCCCGTCGTCGTCGGCACGAGCGGCTGGTCCGCTGAGCGCATCGCCTCGGTGGGCCCGCTCGTCGAGGCCGCAGGCACGGCCGCCGTCTTCATCCCGAACTTCTCCCTCGGCTCGGTGCTCGGCAGTGCGATCGCCTCGGCCGCGGCCCGGTTCTTCCCGTTCGCCGAGATCGTCGAGACGCACCGCGACACCAAGATCGACTCGCCCAGCGGTACGGCCGTTCGGACCGCCGAGATGATCGCCGCGGCGCGCCGCGAGCCGGTCGAGGCGCCGCACGCCGACCAGAGGGCCCGCGGGCAGCAGGTCGCGAGCGTGCCGGTGCACTCCCTGCGCCGCCCCGGCATCGTCGCGAAGCAGGAGACGATCCTCTCCGGCCCCGGCGAGAGCCTCGCCGTCGTGCACGACACGATCGATCCCGCGGCCGCGTACGCGCCCGGCATCCGGATCGCGCTCGAGGCGGCAGGGGCGGCGTCCGGCGTCGTCGTGGGCCTCGAGGGCTTCATCGACATCGGCATCGGCGTGCCCTCCGGGGGCGCCGCACGGCCCGTCGACGAGGGCGGCGTGACCGGTCAGGTGGCGACGAGCGCATGAAGACGCGCTTCGGCGTCGCGCTGATGGCGGCGGCGCTGCTGCTGTACATCGTGCTCGTGGGCGGGCGGGCCGTCGCGTTCGTCGGGACGGGCGATCCGGTCGGCATCGCGATGGGCGCCGCGCTCATCGTCCTGCCCGTCATCGCTGTCTGGGCCCTCGGGCGCGAGCTGTGGTTCGGCGTGCGCGCAGAACGGCTGGGCAAGCGCCTCGAGGCAGAGGGAGGCCTCCCGGACGACGCGGTGCACGCCGCGCCGAGCGGCCGGGTCGACCGCGCGGACGGCGAGGCGGTGTTCCCGAAGTACCGGAACCAGGTCGAGGACGCCCCCGACGACTGGCGCGCCTGGTATCGGCTCGGCCTCGCGTATGACGCGGCGGGCGATCGGCGCCGCGCCCGCGAGGCGATCCGCAAGTCGATCTCGCTCGCACCCCGCGGGGCCTGAGCGGCCCGCGCACGCAGAGAGGCGCGCCCCGGCGGATCGCAGGATCAGCCGGGGCGCGCCGCTTCGGTGCGCGGTGCCTACGCCAGCGCCGCCTCGAGGGTGATCTCGATGCCGGCGAGGGCCTGCGAGATCGGGCAGCCGTTCTTCGCGGCCTCCGCGATCTTCGCGAAGGCCTCCTCGTCGATGCCGGGGACGGTCGCGCTCACGTTGAGGTGGCTGCCGGTGACGCCGGTGCCGGGCACGAACGTGACGGACGCGGTCGTCGAGACGCTCTCGGGCGGCGTGCCGTTGCTCGCGAGCTCGTTCGACAGCGCCATCGAGTAGCACGACGAGTGCGCGGCGGCGATGAGCTCCTCGGGGGTCGTCGTCGACGAGGAGCCCTCGCTGCGGGCCTTCCAATCGACGGGGAAGGTGCCGATGCCGGAGGCGGGGGAAACGCTCCCCGAGCCCTCGAACAGGCTGCCGTTCCAGGTGGTGGTCGCTTCGCTGGTGACGCTCATGGGGAACTCCTTCTGTCGACGGTCCCGGTCATCCGCCAGCCTACTGACGAATGCGGCGCGCGTGTGGGCGCATCCGGGCTCGGTGTCGCCGGATCGCCGTAGGCTGGGGGCATGACCGCCGCCATCCCGACGCCGTACGAAGACCTGCTCCGCGATGTGCTCGCGAACGGCACGCACAAGGACGACCGCACGGGAACGGGCACGACGAGCGTGTTCGGCCGGCAGATCCGCTTCGACCTGTCGGAGTCGTTCCCTCTGATCACGACGAAGCGCGTGCACTTCCGCTCGCTCGCTCTCGAGCTGCTGTGGTTCCTGCGCGGCGACTCGAACGTCCGCTGGCTCCAGGAGCGAGGCGTGCGGATCTGGAACGAGTGGGCCGACGAGAACGGCGACCTCGGCCCCGTCTACGGCGTGCAGTGGCGCTCGTGGCCCGCGCCGAACGGCGAGCAGATCGATCAGATCGAGAACGTCGTCGAGCAGATCAGGAAGAACCCCGATTCCCGGCGCCACATCGTCACTGCCTGGAATCCGGCCGAGATCGAGGGCATGGCGCTGCCGCCCTGCCACGCGATGTTCCAGTTCTACGTCGCCGACGGGAGGCTCAGCTGTCAGCTCTACCAGCGCAGCGCCGACCTCTTCCTCGGCGTCCCGTTCAACATCGCCAGCTATGCGCTGCTGACGCACATGGTCGCGCAGCAGACCGGTCTGGAGGTCGGCGACTTCGTCTGGACGGGCGGCGACTGCCACATCTACGACGACCACCGCGAGCAGGTCGCCGAACAGCTCTCGCGCGAGCCGTTCCCGTACCCGCGGCTCGAGATCTCCCGCACCCCCGAATCGATCTTCGACTACGAGTTCGAGGACTTCGCGATGGTCGGCTACCAGCACCACCCGACGATCCGCGCGTCGGTGGCGGTCTGACGGCATGGTGCTGCGGGCGATCTGGGCGCAGACCGCGGCCGGCGTGATCGGGCGCGACGGCGTCATGCCGTGGCACGTGCCGGAAGACCTCGCGCACTTCAAGCGGGCGACGCTCGGCGCCCCCGTCGTGATGGGGCGGCGCACGTGGGAGTCGTTCCCGCCGCGCTTCCGCCCGCTGCCCGGTCGCGAGAACATCGTCATCACCCGGAACACCGGTTTCGCGGCCGAGGGCGCGACGGTCGCCGGCTCGCTCGACGAGGCGCTGGAGCGGGGGAGCGGCGGCGGAGCCGAACCGTGGGTGATCGGCGGCGGCTCGGTCTACGCCGAGGCGATGCCTCTGCTCGACGAGCTCTGGGTCACCGAGATCGACGTCGACGAACCGGGCGATGCCTTCGCGCCCGCGATCGGGCCGGAATGGCGCCTCGCCTCGAGCGACCCAGGCACCGGATGGAAGACGAGCGAGGGCGGCATCCGGTACCGCTTCCTCGTGTACGCGCGCCGCGGCACATCCTGACCCGCCCCGCCGACGCGGACCGATCCGCACGCTCAGCCGGCGGCGGCTACTCTGGTAGACATGTCGCAGCCAGCCAACCCCTTC
This sequence comes from Microbacterium halophytorum, assembly GCF_002970975.1. Lineage (GTDB taxonomy): Bacteria > Actinomycetota > Actinomycetes > Actinomycetales > Microbacteriaceae > Microbacterium > Microbacterium halophytorum. Next base: position 44,132 of record NZ_PNFA01000008.1, on the reverse strand, counting down.
GGTCAGGTACTCGTCGCGCTCGTCACCCCGATGACCGCCGACGGCGAGGTCGATTGGCCCGCGACGGAGAAGCATATCGACGGGGTGATCACAAGCGGTGCCGACGGCATCGTCGTGACGGGGACCACGGGGGAGACCTCGACCCTCACGGACGACGAGAAGCTGCGCCTCGTCGAGGTCGCGAAGTCGGTCTCCGGCGGCCGCGCCAAGGTGATCACGGGCGGCGGCTCGAATGAGACGGCCCACGCCATCGACCTCTACCAGAAGAGCGAGAAGGCGGGCGCCGACGGCATCATGATCGTCACGCCCTACTACAACAAGCCGACCCAGGCGGGCCTGCTCACGCACTTCCGGCTGATCGCCGACTCGACAGAGCTGCCCGTCATCCTGTATGACATCCCCGGCCGAACCGGCGTGCCGATCACGTACGAGACGCTGCTGCGCCTCGCCAAGCACCCGAACATCCTCGCGGTCAAGGACGCCAAGGGCGACTTCAGCGAGGTCAGTCGCGTGCTGAACCAGACCGATCTGCTGTACTTCTCCGGCGACGACGCCAACGCCCTGCCGCACATGGCGATCGGCGCATCCGGGCTCGTCGGGGTCACAGCGAACATCGTCGCGGCGCCGTACCGCGCCATGGTCGACGCCGTCAACCGCGGCGACCTGGCGGCCGCGACGGCGCAGCACAAGGCGCTCGAGCCGCTCGTCCGGGCCGTCATGACGCACGTGCCGGGTACCGTCGCGGCGAAGTACATCCTGCACGGCCTCGGGTACATCTCGAGCCCGCGGGTGCGCCTGCCGCTCGTGGGGCCCGAGGAGTGGGAGGCCGCCATCATCGAGGACGAGCTCGCCCTCGTCACCGGGATCGACGGGTTCGACCCCTCGAACTTCCGCCCCGACCGCAACGCGGCCGCGGGCGGCGCGCTGCCGAAGATCCCCGGCACGACGCGCTGAGGCGCGCCGCACACAGACCTCGCGGGCGCTCGACGGCCGCACACAACAGAAAACGACGACGAACCGGACGCGCACCGCGTCCCGGGAAGGCGGACCATGTCCACACCTGTCTACGACCCGCAGCCCCTCAAGAAGGGCGCGCTGCGCATCACCCCGCTCGGCGGCCTCGGCGAGGTCGGTCGGAACATGACGACGTACGAGTACGACGGCAAGATCCTCATCATCGACTGCGGCGTGCTCTTCCCCGAGGAGCACCAGCCGGGCGTCGACCTGATCCTGCCCGACTTCGAGTCGATCAAGGACCGCCTCGACGACATCGAGGGCATCGTGCTCACGCACGGTCACGAGGACCACATCGGCGCCGTTCCGTACCTCCTGCGCCTGCGCGAGGACATCCCGCTGATCGGCTCGGGGCTCACCCTCGCGCTGGTGCAGGCGAAGCTCAAGGAGCACCGCATCAAGCCCGTCCTCGAGAAGGTCGTCGAGGGCGAGCGATGGGACATCGGCCCGTTCGACCTCGAGTTCGTCGCGGTCAACCACTCGATCCCGGATGCCCTGGCCGTCGCCGTCCGCACATCGGCCGGTACGGTGCTCCACACGGGTGACTTCAAGATGGATCAGCTGCCGCTCGACGGCCGCATCACCGACCTGCGCGCCTTCGCCCGCCTCGGCGAGGAGGGCGTCGACCTGTTCCTGCCGGACTCGACGAACGCCGACGTGCCAGGGTTCACCCCGACCGAGCGCCAGATCGGGCCCGTCCTCGACCAGGTGATCGCCAAGACGCCTGGTCGCGTCGTCGTCGCGAGCTTCTCGAGCCACGTGCACCGCGTGCAGCAGGTGCTCGACGCGGCGAACGCCAACGGCCGCCGTGTCGCCCTCCTGGGCCGCAGCATGGTCCGCAACATGAAGATCGCGGCCGACCTGGGCTACCTCAAGGTGCCGGACGGCGTGCTGATCGACTACAAGAAGGCGCGCGACGTGCCCGACGACAAGATCGTCTACATGTCGACCGGGTCCCAGGGCGAGCCGATGGCCGTGCTCAGCCGCATGGTCAACCTCAACCACGAGATCGAGCCCGGCCCCGGCGACACCGTCATCCTCGCGTCGAGCCTGATCCCCGGCAACGAGAACGCCGTGTACCGCGTGATCGACGGGCTCACGAAGCTCGGCGCGAACGTCGTGCACAAGGCGAACGCCAAGGTGCACGTCTCGGGCCATGCGGCGGCGGGCGAGCTGCTCTACTGCTACAACATCCTGCGCCCGAAGAACGTCTTCCCCGTGCACGGCGAATACCGCCACCTGACCGCGAACGCGAAGATCGCACAGGACAGCGGCATGGACCCGGAGCGCACGATCGTCGGCGAGAACGGCACGGTCATCGACCTCTCCGGCGGCGTCGCGACCGTCGCCGGTCAGCTCGACATCGGCTTCATCTACGTCGACGGCTCCAGCGTCGGCGGCGTCACGGACGCCGACCTCAAGGACCGCAGAACGCTCGGCGAGGAGGGCTTCGTCTCGGTCGTCGTCGTGATCGACTCGAAGACCGGCAGGATCGTCTCCGGCCCCGAGATCCACGCACGCGGCGTGGCCGAGGACGACAAGGTCTACGAGAAGATCAAGCCGAAGATCGCGAAGGCGCTCGAGGAGGCCGTGCAGAACGGCGTGCGCGACAGTCACGCGCTGCAGCAGACGGTTCGCCGGACGATCGGCCGCTGGGTCGGCACCTCCCTCCGCCGCCGCCCCATGATCGTCCCCGTGGTGATCGAAGCCTAGGGTGCGCTGATCCAGCCGGCGCCGCCGGCGGCCGCTGGACCAACGCGCCCCGGGCCGCCGAGCCGACGCGCTCAGGCGCGGACCCGCAGGCGTCAGAGCGCGCGATCCCGCGGCTCCCAGAACTCCCGGAAGCCGCGGGATCGCGCGTTTCTGCGGCCGAATGTCGGCGGGGACGCGTACCGTTGAGCCCATGGCCCGTGCGAGCACTGCGAAGAAGAGCACGCGCTCGAAGACCTCGAGCGCGAAGAAGCCCGCGCCCGCGCCGAAGAAGTACGTCGGAGACGACGACGCACCGGGCGCCGCCGTCCGAGCCTGGGGCGGCCTCTCCCGAGCCGTCGGCGGCCTGTTCCGCGTCTTCGGTGCCGAGGAGCTCGAAAAGGGCGACAGGCGCGACGGCTTCCCGACGTTCCTCGTCCTGCTGGCGGTCGCCGGCGCCGTCACGGAGTGGTTCTTCATCGGGAACCCGGTGGCGCAGCAGATCAGCGCCTACACGTTCGGCATGCTGATCGGTCGCGAGGCCTTCGTGTTCCCCGTGATGCTGCTGTTCCTCGCCGGCTGGCTCTTCCGCCACCCGTCGAGCGTGAACAACAACGGCCGGATCGGTATCGGCTTCGGTCTGCTCACGATCGTGGTGACCGCGTTCTGCCACGTCGCGGGCGACCAGCCGCAGCCGCAGGCGGGAATGCCGGCGCTGAGCGCATCCGGCGGCCTGTTCGGCTGGATGCTGGGGCAGCCGCTGCTGATCCTGACACCGATCGGCGCGTACATCGTGCTCGCGCTGCTGGGCGTGCTGAGCGTCCTGATCCTGACCAAGACGCCGCCGAACCGCATCGTGGCACGCCTGGGCGAGCTGTACGACTGGATGTTCGGCACGGAGCGCGCCCAGGCGTCCTCCGAGACTGCGGCGACCGAGGTCCTCGAAGAGCCGAAGAAAAAGCGCCGCTCGAAGAAGGGCGACGACGAGGACGACGCGGGCGACGACGACGAGCTGCCGTGGTGGCGCCGGAACAAGACGGGGCGCGAGGAGACGACGGACGTCGTCACCGACCCGCAGGATCTGACGGAGCTCCTGCCGACGCAGGCCGACGGCGGCTACGACAAGGCCGTCGTGGTCGACGAGCCGGCGGCCGATGCGGCGACCGAGGTGCTCTCCGACATCGGCGGTGTGACGGCGGGGCTCGCGGAGTCCGGTTCGACCGCGCTGATGGGCGACGACGACACGGGCGACCTGTCGGAGGGGCTCGCAGGCCTGAGCAGTTTCGGCACGGATGGGCCGGGCGGCCGCGGGCCGCAGCCGCCCGAGGCGCACTACGACCTGCCCAGCGCAGCGACCCTCTCCGCGGGCCCGCCCGCCGTGGCGAAGTCCGAGGCGAACGACAAGATGGTCGCGCAGATCGAGAGCGTCTTCGAACAGTTCAAGGTCGACGCGAAGGTCACAGGCTTCTCCAGGGGGCCGACGGTGACGCAGTACGAGGTCGAGCTCGGCCCCGGCGTCAAGGTCGAGAAGATCACACAGCTCTCCAACAACATCTCGTACGCCGTCGCGTCGAACGACGTGCGCATCCTGGCGCCGATCCCCGGCAAGAGCGCGATCGGCATCGAGATCCCGAACCTCGATCGCGAGACGGTCGCGCTCGGCGACATCCTGCGCTCTCCCGCGGCGCAGCGCTCGACGCACCCGCTCACGATCGGCGTCGGCAAGGACGTCTCCGGCGGCTTCGTCGTGGCCAACCTCGCGAAGATGCCGCACCTGCTCGTGGCCGGTTCGACCGGGTCCGGCAAGTCGAGCTTCGTGAACTCGATGATCACGAGCCTGCTCATGCGCGCCAAGCCGAGCGAGGTGCGCATGGTGCTCGTCGACCCGAAGCGCGTGGAGCTGACGAACTACGCCGGCGTCCCGCACCTGATCACCCCCATCATCACGAACCCCAAGAAGGCGGCGGAGGCGCTGCAGTGGGTCGTGAAGGAGATGGACATGCGGTACGACGACCTCGCGTCGTTCGGCTACCGCCACATCGACGACTTCAACAAGGCGGTCGTGGCGGGCGAGGTCGTGCTCCCTCCGGGCAGCGAGCGCGTGCTGAAGCCCTACCCGTACCTCCTCGTCGTCGTCGACGAGCTCGCCGACCTCATGATGGTCGCGCCGCGCGACGTCGAGGACTCGATCGTCCGCATCACCCAGCTCGCCCGCGCATCCGGGATCCACCTCGTGCTCGCCACGCAGCGGCCGTCGGTCGACGTCGTGACCGGCCTCATCAAGGCGAACGTGCCCTCGCGCTTGGCCTTCGCCGTTACGAGCGTCACGGACTCCCGCGTCATCCTCGACGGGCCGGGCGCCGACAAGCTGATCGGCCAGGGCGACGCGCTGTTCTCGCCGATGGGCTCGGGCAAGCCCTTCCGGCTCCAGGGCGCGTGGGTCACGGAGGACGAGATCGACGCCGTCGTGAAGCACGTCACGCGGCAGGCGCAGCCGGAGTACCGCTCCGACGTGGCCGAGGCGATGGACGCGCCGAAGAAGGAGATCGACTCCGACATCGGCGACGACCTCGAGGTGCTGCTCGCGGCCGCGGAGCTCGTCGTCTCGAGCCAGTTCGGATCGACGTCGATGCTGCAGCGCAAGCTCCGGGTCGGCTTCGCGAAGGCAGGTCGGCTGATGGACCTGCTCGAATCGCGCGAGATCGTCGGCCCGAGCGAGGGCTCGAAGGCTCGCGACGTGCTGGTCGCGCCCGAGCAGCTCGCTGCGGTGCTCGCGAAGTTGAAGGGCGAGGAGCCGCCGGCGGGAGCCGCGCCGGCCCCCGCGACGCCGGCGGCAGAGCCCGATGGCGGCGATCGCTACGGCGCTGATCCGATCGAGGCGCAGTACGAGGGCCTTTCCGTGGAGGACCACGACGACGACGGCGACGAAGACGCCTGGCAGCTGACAGGACGTGACTGACATGGCCGGCATCCCGCGACAGCTCCCGAACGCGATCACGGTCGTGCGCATCCCGCTCGCCGGGGTGTTCTTCGTGCTGCTGCTGATGGCGGGGCCAGCAGGGGAGGCGAGCCTCGGGCTGCGTCTGTGGGCGGCGGTCCTGTTCATCGTCGCGATCTCGACCGACTGGATCGACGGCTACCTGGCGCGCAAGTACGACATCGTCAGCGACTTCGGCAAGCTCTGGGATCCGATCGCCGACAAGCTGCTGACGGGCCTGGCGTTCGTCGGGCTCGCCCTGCTGGGCGAGGTGGAGTGGTGGATCGTCATCGTCATCCTCATCAGGGAGTGGGGCATCACGGTGCACCGCCTGGTCGTGCGCAGGACGCACGTCGTCGCCGCGGCCTGGCTCGGCAAGGTGAAGACGATGGCGCAGGGGATCGGCCTGTCGTGGGCGCTCCTGCCCGGATACGTCGTCGTCGGCGACTTCTGGTGGGCGCTCGTCACCGCCATCGTGATGTGGGTCGTCCTGGTGCTCACGATCGTGAGCGGCATCGACTACATCGCTGCCCAGGCCCGCGGCGCCAGGGCCGCGCGCGGCGACCGGTGACGATCGCGGCCGAAGCGCTCCTCGACGCGCTGCGCGAGCGGGGGCTCCGCATCGCCGTGGCAGAGTCGCTCACGGGCGGCCTGGTAACGGCCGCGCTCGTGGAGATCCCCGGGGCATCGCTCAGCCTGAGCGGCGGCGTCACGGCGTACGACACGGCGCTGAAGCACAGCGTGCTCGGGGTCGACGTCGCACTGCTCGCGGAGCACGGCGCCGTGCATCCGGATGTCGCATCGCAGATGGCGGACGGGGTGCGGCGCGCGCTCGCGGTCGGAGGCTCCGCTGCCGACGTCGGCGTCGCGACGACGGGGATCGCCGGCCCCGACTCGCCCGACGGGCAGCCGGTCGGCACGGTGTACGTCGCCGCGTCCGGCCCGGCCGGTGAGCGCGTCGAGCGGCACGTCTTCGCCGGCGGCCGCGCCGAGATCCGCGCTCAGGCGGTCGCCGCGGCGCTCGAGATCGCGTGCCGGGTGCTATGAATCCGCTTCGAAGCGGCACGATTCGGCGACTTTTTCGCGTGAATCCCAGCACGACGCGGCCGGGGCGGGGTTAGATAGAACCAGCGGGATTAGATTTCGCGTCTCGGTCGTTGTACTGTGATGCACCCGCACAAGCCGGCTGCAGGAGGAGGGGCCCGAGATGATCCTGGTACGTCAAGAGATCGGCGACGTGCTCCGCGAGCTCCGCCAGCGACAGGGGCAGACGCTGCGCCAGGTCGCGAGCAGGGCGTCAGTGGCGCTCGGCTACCTCAGCGAGGTGGAGCGCGGGCAGAAGGAGGCGTCGAGTGAGATCCTCGCCTCGGTGGCCGAGGCGCTCGACATCCCGATCTCCACGATCATGCGCACGGTAGGCGATCGCCTCGCGGTGCTCGAGGGCGTCGACCACTTCCCAGACGTCGTCCCCGACGACCTCGTGGCCGAGGTCGGCCCCGAGCTGTCGCTGCGCTGACGCGTGAAGCGCAGCGAGTTCCTGCGGGCCGTCGACGACGAGTTCGGCGCGCGCGCCGCGAGCCTCACGAACGATCTCGTGCTTCCGTCGTTCGGTCGGTCGGCGAACGAGGCGATCGATTCCGGCATCGCACCGCGCGACGTCTGGTTCGCGCTCTGCGAGGAGGCCGATGTGCCCGTCGAGCGTCGGCACGGTGCGGGGCTCCTCGAGCCAAAGCGCGGCTGAGCGCCCGGAGGCACGTTCGATTCTCCTTTCGGCGTGTCGTCGAAGATCTGTTCGATGACGGCGCGTAGTGTTGTCCACACGTGGCGATGATCCGTGATCTGCTCACAATCGCAGGCGGTCGCCGATGAATGTCGGAGGCCCCTCGTACTGTGTGGACCACGGCACCAGCCACGCGCCTTGTCGACACAGCCCGGCCGACCGGTCGGGCGGCGACAGCCTAGAGGCAGCGGCCCACGAGCAGCAGAAGGAGAACGCGATGCCCGCAGCAGCAGACCGCGAGAAGGCCCTCGAAACGGCCCTCGCACAGATCGACCGACAGTTCGGAAAGGGCTCGGTCATGCGGATGGGCGGCGAGGAGCGCGCCCCCGTCGAGGTGATCCCGACCGGTTCCATCGCGCTCGACGTCGCGCTCGGCGTGGGCGGCCTGCCGCGCGGCCGCGTCGTCGAGATCTACGGGCCGGAGTCGTCGGGTAAGACGACGCTGACCCTGCACGCGATCGCGAATGCGCAGCGTGCCGGCGGCATCGCGGCGTTCGTCGACGCCGAGCACGCGCTCGACCCGGAGTACGCCAAGAAGCTCGGCGTCGACATCGATGCGCTCCTGGTCTCGCAGCCCGACACCGGTGAGCAGGCGCTCGAGATCGCCGACATGCTCGTCCGTTCCGGAGCGATCGACCTCGTGGTGATCGACTCCGTCGCCGCGCTCGTGCCGCGCGCCGAGATCGAGGGTGAGATGGGCGACTCGCACGTCGGCCTGCAGGCCCGACTGATGTCGCAGGCGCTGCGCAAGATCACGGGCGGCCTGAACCAGACCAAGACGACCGCCATCTTCATCAACCAGCTCCGCGAGAAGATCGGCGTGTTCTTCGGGTCGCCCGAGACGACCGCCGGCGGCAAGGCCCTGAAGTTCTACGCGTCGGTCCGTCTCGACATCCGCCGCATCGAAACGCTGAAGGACGGCTCGGACGCCGTCGGCAACCGCACGCGCGTGAAGGTCGTCAAGAACAAGATGGCGCCGCCGTTCAAGCAGGCCGAGTTCGACATCCTGTACGGCACGGGCATCTCGCGCGAGGGCAGCCTGATCGACTTCGGCGTCGAGCACGGCATCGTCAAGAAGTCGGGCTCGTGGTACACCTACGACGGCGACCAGCTCGGCCAGGGTAAGGAGAACGCCCGCAACTTCCTCATCAAGAACGACGACGTCGCGCTCGAGATCGAGAACAGGATCAAGGCGAAGCTCGGCATCGGCGGCGCGAAGCAGGAAGACGCTCCCGAGGCGGAGGCGCCGGCGCGCAAGTCGGCGTGAGCGGGGAGGCAGGCGGTGCGCTCGCGCGCCGTCGGCCGTCCCCGGCCGGCCGCGCTTCGCGCCGGCCGTCGACCGCGGATCGGTGCCGTGGCGACCGCCCGACGGCGCCGCGGCACGGGCGTCGCACCGTGAAAGGGTCGGCCGCCGGGGAACTCGAACGAGGTGACAGCATGGGTGAGTACGAAGACCACGACGGCCTTGCGCCGGTGATCCCGATCTTCGGCGGCGGCGCTCCGCGCGCGGCCGTGACGCACGACGAAGCGGTCGGTCCTGCCGACGAGGGCGAGCATCGGTACCCGGTGCGACGGCTGCCGCGCCAGGGCGAGGAGGAATCCGCGGGCGACGGCTCCGCGGCTCCCTCGCGGAGCGCGGTCGACACGGCCCGAACGCCCGAAAGCGGGGCGTCGTCATCGCGCGGCGTCGGCGATGACGGGCCCGGCGGCGCCCGGGAGGGTGACGGCAGCCGGGCCGCGCGCCCCGAGCCCGAGGCCGGTGACGCCGCGGCGGACGCGGACGAGGAATGGCACACGACCTGGCGGGGGCCGGCCCCGGGCGAAGTGGGCCTTCGACCCGCCCCGCGGATCGAGACGGTTGAACGCGGGGGAGTGCACTTCCTCGAACTGCCGAACGGCGTTGCGGATGCGGCGACGGGCCGGCCTTCGCTCGATGAGACGGCGGAGAAGGCGGAGCGCCGGCTGCTGCGCTCGCTCGGCTCCCGCGGGCTCAGCGTCTCCGAGGCGAGGGCGAAGCTGCGCCAGCAAGACCTGCCGGCGGAGGCGATCGACGACGTCATCGATCGGCTCGAGAGAGCCGGCGCGCTCGACGACGCGAAGCTCGCGGAGCAGATCGTGTTCCAGGCGACGACGCACCGCAACGAGGGTCGCAAGGCGATCGCGCAGTCGCTCGCCAAGCGCGGCATCTCGCGCGACACCATCGAGGCGGTCGTTGCGGAGCTGCCCGACGACGACTACGAGCGTGCGCTCGAGTTCGCGCGGGGCAAGGCGCGTCAACTGGCGCGGCTCGACGACGACGTCGCGCTCCGGAGGCTCGTCGGTCAGCTCTCACGGCGCGGCTACGGCGGGCTCGCGATGAGCGTCGCGCGTCGCGCGCTCGACGAGCAGGCGCGGCCGACCAGGGGCACGGTGCGGTTCGAATAGGCGTCGCCTGCGCGTGCACGACCCCCGCGCCCGCGGCCGCGGCGCCCCGCACTCCCAGCGCCCGCGCGTAGAATGACGGCGTTATGACTGCCCCATCCAGTGCCCCGACCCTGATCGAGCCGTCGCCGGCCGCGCGAGCGGCGGACGGCCGTGCGCGCTCCTACGAGGTGCGCACCTTCGGCTGCCAGATGAACGTGCACGACTCCGAGCGGCTCTCGGGGTCGCTCGAGAGCGCAGGCTACGTGAGGGCCGCCGAGGGCGAGGACGCCGACGTCGTCATCATCAACACCTGCGCGGTGCGGGACAACGCCGCCGGCAAGCTCTACGGCACGCTCGGCCACCTGAAGGGCCGCAAGGACAAGCACGAGGGCATGCAGATCGCCGTCGGCGGCTGCCTCGCGCAGATGGACAAGGACGTCGTGCAGCAGAAGGCGCCGTGGGTCGACGTCGTCTTCGGCACGCACAACATGGGCTCCCTCCCGCAGCTGCTCGAGCGCTCGCGCCACAACGACGAAGCCGAGCTCGAGATCCTCGAATCGCTCGAGGTCTTCCCGTCGACGCTGCCGACCAAGCGCGACAACGTCTACAGCGGCTGGGTATCGATCTCCGTCGGCTGCAACAACACCTGCACGTTCTGCATCGTGCCGAGCCTGCGGGGCAAGGAGAAGGACCGCAGGCCCGGCGACATCCTCAGCGAGATCAAGCTGCTCGTCGACGACGGCGCGCTCGAGGTCACGCTGCTCGGCCAGAACGTCAACTCCTACGGCGTGGAGTTCGGCGACCGGCTCGCCTTCGGCAAGCTCCTCCGCGCCTGCGGCGAGATCGAGGGCCTCGAACGCGTGCGCTTCACGAGCCCGCACCCCGCGGCGTTCACCGACGACGTCATCGACGCGATGGCCGAGACGCCGAACGTGATGCCGCAGCTGCACATGCCGCTGCAGTCGGGCAGCGACCGCGTGCTGCGCGCCATGCGCCGTTCGTACCGCAGCAAGAAGTTCCTCGGCATCCTCGAGCGGGTGCGCGAGCGGATGCCGCACGCAGCCATCACGACCGACATCATCGTCGGCTTCCCCGGGGAGACCGAGGAGGACTTCCAGGAGACGCTGCGCGTCGTCGAGGAGGCCCGGTTCTCCAGCGCCTTCACGTTCCAGTACTCGATCCGCGAGGGCACGCCGGCCGCGACCATGGCGGACCAGGTCCCCAAGGAGGTCGTGCAGGAGCGCTACGACCGCCTGATCGCCCTGCAGCAGCGCATCACGCTCGAGGAGAACGAGAAGCAGGTCGGTCGCACGGTCGACGTGCTCGTCTCCACGGGCGAGGGCAAGAAGGATGCGGCCACCCACCGGCTCACGGGCCGCGCGGAGGACAACCGTCTGGTGCACTTCGAGGTGCCCGACGGGTCCGAGACGCCGCGCCCCGGTGACGTCGTCACGGTCACGATCACGCACGGCGCCCCGTCGCACCTGCTCGCGGACGCGCCCGACGGCGCCCCGCTGAAGCTCCGTCGCACGCGCGCGGGCGATGCATGGGAGAACGCCGACGCGGCCAGCTGCGCCGTGCCGGCGGGCGGAGAGGCGCAGCCGGCCGGGCCCGTCAAGCTCGGCCTCCCGACGCTCCGCGTCGGCGTCTGACCCGGATGACCGCGCGGGCGACGCTTGGGCCGCGAGGGACGGCGCGCACGACCGGTGAGCCGGGTGCGGCGAGATCCGAGCCGGACGGTCGGCTCTTCGCCGTCGTCGGCGCGACCGGCACCGGCAAGAGCGAGCTGTCCCTCGACCTCGCCGAGGCGATCGCGGCGCGGGGCGGGCGCGCCGAGATCGTGAACGCCGACGCGATGCAGCTGTACCGCGGCATGGACATCGGCACGGCGAAGCTCGCGCCGGGCGAGCGCCGCGGCATCCCGCACCACCTGTTCGACGTGCTCGACGTCACGGAGGATGCCGCCGTCGCGCGCTACCAGGACGAGGCGAGGGCCGCGATCGCCTCGGCGTTCGCGCGCGGTGCCGACGCGATCCTCGTCGGCGGGTCGGGTCTGTACGTGTCGAGCGTGATCTACGACTTCCGCTTCCCGCCCCGCGACGACGCGCTGCGCGCCCGGCTGGAAGCGGAGCTGGACGCCGACGGCGCGAGCGCGCTCTACGCGCGGCTGCGCGAGCGCGATCCGGCGACGGCGGAGCGCGTCGACCCGCGCAACGGCCGCAGGGTCATCCGGGCCCTCGAGGTCCTCGAGCAGGGCGAGGCCGGCCACGGCGCCGCCCTCCCGAGCGAGCCGGTTCCGTGGCACAGGGAGACGTCGATCATCGGTCTGCGCGCGGAGCGTGCGGAGCTCGTCGCGCGGCTCGACCGCCGCGTCGAGTGGATGTGGGCCTCAGGCATGGTCGACGAGGTCGCCCGGCTGCGCGAGCGGGGCCTCGAGCGCGGCGCGACGGCCAGTAGGGCGATCGGCTACGCGCAGGCGCTGGCGCAACTGCGCGGCGAGGCGAGCGAGGCCGAGGCGATCGCCGAGACGCAGGCGCTCACCCGCCGCTACGCCCGGCGCCAGGTGAGCTGGTTCAAGCGCTACGCGGGCACGACGTGGCTGGATGCGCCGGCGACGCCGGCACAGGCGGAATCCCTCGCGGCCGGCGCGCCGGCCGCGTGAGCTCCCGCGCGGCGGCGGTTCGCGCGGCGCCCGTAGACTGGGGCGCATGGCGGACGTCGCATTCACCAAGGGCCACGGCACGGGCAACGACTTCGTGGTCGTCTCCGATCCGGACGGCGACCTCGACCTGACGGACGACCAGGTCGCCGCGCTCTGCGACCGCCGCTTCGGCATCGGGGCGGACGGGCTCCTGCGCGTCGTGCGCTCGGCGCGCATACCGGAGGGCGAGGCGGTCCTCTCGGAGGACGGCGCCGCGGAGTGGTTCATGGACTACCGCAACGCCGACGGCTCGAAGGCCGAGATGTGCGGCAACGGCGTGCGCGTCTTCGCGCGCTTCCTGCTCGACTCCGGGCTCACGGAGCTCGCGGAGGACGCGGAGCTCGCCGTCGGCACCCGCGCGGGCGTGAAACGCGTGACGCGCTCGGACGACGGCTTCCGCGTCGACATCGGTCCGTGGCGGACGACGGCCGCGGAGCCGACCGTGCGGGCCCGCGGGCTCAGCGTCGCGCGCCCCGGCCTGGGGATCGACGTCGGCAACCCGCACATCGTCGTCGCGCTCGCCTCGGAGCAGGAGCTGGAAGGCCTCGACCTCACGGTGCTTCCGATCGTCGAGCCCCTGCCGGAGCACGGCGCGAACATCGAGTTCGTGGTTCCGGAGGATCCGCTCGTCTCCGGCGGCGTCGGCCACGTGCGGATGCGCGTCTTCGAGCGGGGCGTCGGCGAGACGCTCAGCTGCGGCACCGGCGTCGCCGCGACGGCGCTCGCGGTCCGCGAATGGGCGGGCACGGGTGCCCCGGACCGCTGGCGGGTGGATGTCCCCGGCGGCACGCTCGGGGTCACGATGGAGCAGCGCGAAGACGGCGAGCACGTCCTCCTCTCGGGCCCCGCGGCACTCGTCTACACGGGAACCGTCGCCCTCGCGGACTGACGCGGTCTGGGGTCGGTCCCTCCCGTGCTCCCGTCGCAGATTCCACGCCATCTGGGCACGCCAGAGCACGTCGTTCGTCACCGCGAGGGTGGGCATCCCGAGTTCGGGCGGCGCCTCCCGTGCTCGCGTCGCAGATTCCGCGCCATCTGGGCACGCCAGAGCACGTCGTTTGTCACCGCGGCGGCGGAGAGCGGGCCTCAGACGACGTCGATCGGGGCGGTGCGCGGGCTGCCGTGGCGGCGCACCTTGATGATCCGGTAGCCCTTCGCCGTCGCGTGCCGGCGGACGCTGAAGTCCTCGGGCAGCGCGGCGCCGAGCCAGCGCTGCAACGAGTCGCTGCCGAGGTCGCGCTTGACGACGAGGTAGGCATCGCTGCGCTCTTCGAGGCGGGGGAGCCACGACTCCATCAGGTCGTGCAGCACGGCCTTGCCGACCCGGATGGGCGGGTTCGAGCGGATCGTTCGGAAGAGCACTCCGGCGGGCACTTCATCCGGCCGCACGGCCACGACGTTGTCGAGGCCGAGCTCGGCTGCGTTGGCGCGCACGAGGTCGAGGGCGCGCTCGTTCACGTCGACGGCCCAGACGCGGGCGTGCGGCGACGCGCTCGCCATGTCGAGCGAGATCGGCCCCCAGCCGCACCCGATGTCGAGGAAGTCACCGCCGGCGGGCGGGGCCGGCGTGTTCGCCAGGAGCACGCGAGTGCCCGTGTCGAGACGATCGGGGCTGAACACCCCTGCGTTCGTGGTGACCTCGACGTCGCGACCCGCGATCGGGATCCGGATGCGCCGCGGCTTGTCGATGCTGGAGGGAGCTTCGCTGAAATAGTGGTCTCCCATAGCTCGCAAGGTTACCCTTAAAGGCTCCCGTTCCGCATCGAAGGAATTCATGACTGACACGATCCACGGCACTCCCGACACCGAAGACGCCCCGCACTCCGCATCCGACGATGCCGTCGAACGCGTGCTGGCACGGGCGGAATCGCGCGGAGGGGCCAGGATCTTCGGCGCTGCGCAGGCGCTGCAGGACGACTCGACCGCGCAGGGCGCCGGCGAACAGCACTGGGACGTCGAGGACCGCCACGCGCTCCGGCGCGTGCCGAGCCTGTCGACCGAGCTCGAGGACGTCACCGAGGTCGAGAACCGCGAGATCCGGCTCGAGAACGTCGTGCTCGTCGGCGTGTACACGCAGGGCTCGCTCGACGATGCGGAGAACTCGCTGCACGAGCTGGCGGCGCTGGCGGAGACGGCCGGCGCCGTCGTGCTCGACGGCGTGCTCCAGCGCCGCCCGCACCCCGACCCCGCGACTTACCTCGGCAAGGGAAAGGCCGAGGAGCTCCGCGGGCTCGTCGCGGCCTGCGGTGCCGACACGGTGGTCGCCGATACCGAGCTCGCCCCGTCGCAGCGCCGAGCGCTCGAAGACGTCGTGAAGGTCAAGGTCGTCGACCGCACCGCCGTCATCCTGGACATCTTCGCCCAGCACGCCAAGACCCGCGAGGGCAAGGCCCAGGTCGAGCTCGCCCAGCTCGAGTACCTCCTCCCGCGACTGCGCGGCTGGGGCGACTCGATGAGTCGGCAGGCCGGCGGCCAGGTCGGCGCGGGCGGCGCCGGCATGGGCTCGCGCGGCCCCGGTGAGACGAAGATCGAGCTCGACCGCCGCCGCATCCGCACCCGGATGGCGCTCCTGCGCCGCCAGATCAAGGGCTTCGCGCCCGCCCGCGACGCGAAGCGCTCGGAGCGCAAGCGCCACACGATCCCGTCGGTCGCGATCGCCGGCTACACGAACGCCGGCAAGTCGAGTCTGCTCAACCGCCTCACGGCCGCCGGCGTGCTCGTCGAGAACGCCCTGTTCGCCACGCTCGACTCGACGGTTCGGCGCACGCAGACCGCCGACGGTCGGGTGTTCACGTTCGCCGACACCGTCGGCTTCGTGCGCAACCTGCCGCACCAGCTCGTCGAGGCCTTCCGCTCGACGCTCGAGGAAGTCGCCGATGCCGATGTGATCGTCCACGTCGTCGACGCGAACCACCCCGACCCCGCCGGGCAGATCCAGACGGTGCGCGACGTGCTGGGCGACGTCGGCGCGCGCGATCTGCCCGAGATCGTCGTCTTCAACAAGGTCGACCTCGTCGACGAGAGCACGCGCCTCGTTCTGCACGGCCTCGAACCCCGCGCGGTCTTCGTCTCGTCCCACACCGGCGAGGGCATCGAGGAGCTGCGTCGGGTCGTCGAGGAGGCGCTCCCGGTGCCCGCCGTCGAGGTGAGTCTCGTCGTGCCGTACAGCCGCGGCGACCTGGTCTCGGCCGTGCACGAGCACGGTCACATCATCGAACGCAGGCACGAGGCCGACGGAACGTTCATCAGGGCTCGCGTCGCGCCTTCCCTCGCGGCCGAGCTGGAGGCCGCCGCGGTCTGAGCGGGGCGTCGGGCGGCACCTGGAGCGCCGCCGACAGCGAACCGCGGTCCGCGGCTACTCCAGCCCGACGGGCTGCACGCCGGGCGCGTCGAACCCGAGCACCTCGCCGAGGAACGCGAGCTCGCTCGCGAAGGCGCGTTCGAGCGTCTCCGCGCGGCGGAAGCCGTGCGATTCCCCGTCGAACAGGATGTACGCGTGCGGGACGCCGTTGGCCGCCATGGCGTCGCGGAGCGCCTCGGACTGCGACGGCGGCACGACCGGGTCCTCCGAGCCCTGCAGGATGAGCAGCGGGGTGGTGAGGGTCTCGGGGCGCGAGAGCGGGGAGCGATCGATGTAGGTCTGCTCGGCTTCCGGGAGCGGGCCGACCAGGCCGTCGAGGTACCTGGCCTCGAAGTCGTGCGTATCCGCGACCAGTCGGCGCAGGTCCGCGACGCCGTACCGGCTGATGCCCGCCGCGAAGACGCCGGTGTCGGCTACGGCGCAGAGCACGGTCCACCCGCCGGCCGAACCGCCCTTGATCGCGACGCGGGCGCCGTCGGCCAGGCCCGCCTCGACGAGGCCGGATGCGGCGGCGGCGACGTCCTGCACGTCCGTGACGCCCCACCCGCCGTTCAGCCGCTCGCGGTACGCGCGCCCGTAGCCCGTCGAACCGCCGTAGTTCACGTCGAGCACGCCGATGCCGCGGCTCGTGAAGAACGCGGCGGCGAGCGAGAGCGTTCCGGACGAGTGCGCCGTCGGGCCGCCGTGGACCAGCAGCAGGTACGGGGGCAGCTCGCCCTCGGGAGCGCGCACGTGCGGATGCGTCGGCGGGTAGTCGAACGCGTGGACGGGCCCGTTCGGGCCGGGGACCGTGAGGGCGCGCGGGCGCGGCAGGTAGGCGTCGTCGAGCGACGACTGGCCGCCGCGCAGCGACTCGAGGGCGTGCCCCGCGACGTCGAGGAGCCACAGCCCACCGGGCACCGTCGACCCCGCCCCCGTGAGCAGCACCATCCCGTCGCGCTCGTGCCGTACGAGGACGTTTCCCGTCAGGGGCGACGCGAGCAGCTCCTCCGACCCGGTCGCGGGGTCTACGATCGCGAGCTGGTCCGAACCGTTCGTCTGCACCGCGAGGATGCGGCCGTCGGGGAGCGGCGCGTACCAGCGCGTGCCCACGTTCCAGAGGGGGCCGCCGGTGTCGGCGTCGGTCGACAGGATCGCGCGCGGTTCACCGGCGAGGCCGCCTGAGACGCGCACGCGGTGCAGGTTCCAGCGCTGATCGCGGCCGGGCGCCGGCTCGTCCGCGAGGAAGGTCAGCTCCCCGGGCGCCGTCCATTCCGGCTGCAGCGCCGCGACATCAGCGTCTCCGTGCCCGCCCGCGACGACGCGGTAGTCCGCGACGGCGCCGTCCGCGCCGATGGCGCCCAGGCGCAGCTCCGCGGCGTCCCATGGCATGTCGGGGTGGTCCCAGGCGATCCAGGCGAGCATGCCGTCCTGCGGGGCGGGGTAGGCGACGAAGTCGCTGCCGGCGACGACGCTGCGCACGAACCCCGATCCGGATGCGGCCGAGCCGTCGAGCGGGATCGTCACGATGTCCCGCTCGGGGACGGGGGCGTCGCCGTGCACCTCGCGCACGGCCCAGAGCGCGCCCTCCGCGAGCACGAGGTCGCCGTACGCGGTGTTCGTCGCCTCCGGCGTGATCGGCTGCGGCACGCCGCCCGGCCGGAAGCGGTAGACGCGCTGATCGGACTGCTCGACGAAGTACGCCGTCCCCTCGTCGTCGGCCGTCCAGGCGCCGCCGCCGTACTCGTGGACGCGGGAGCGCACGTTCCACGGCGCGGGCAGCAGCACCTCGGCGTTCTCGGCGCCCTCCCGCATGAGGGCGGAACGGCCCCCCTCGGCGGGGATGCCCTCGTTCCACCACACCTCGTCGCCGACGAATCGAGCGCCCCCGATGCGCAGCGTGCCGCCGGCGACGGCGGCGGGCTCGATCGGGGATGGCCAGGAACCGTAGGGCAGCGTGTCCATACCGCCCACGCTATGGGATGTCGCCGACATCCGGCTCCGCCGCGCGCCGCTCGCGGCGCCGCACGCGTCAGACGGCTCTGAGGACCGCCACGATCTTGCCGAGGACGGTCGCCTCGTCGCCGAGGATCGGCTCGAAGTTGGTGTTGCGCGGCAGCAGCCACGTGTGGCCGTCCCTCTGGCGGAAGACCTTGACGGTCGCCTCGCCGTCGAGCATCGCGGCGACGATGTCGCCGTTCTCCGCCGTTCCCTGGGAGCGCACGACGACCCAGTCGCCGTCGCAGATCGCGGCGTCGATCATCGACTCGCCCTGCACCTTGAGCATGAACAGCTCGCCCTTGCCGACGAGCTGGCGGGGGAGCGGGAAGATCTCCTCGACCTGCTGGTCGGCGGTGATCGGAACGCCGGCCGCGATCTGCCCGACGAGCGGGATCATGGCGGCGTCGCCCACCTGCGGCGCCGAGTCGGCCGGGTTCTCGCCCGCCGTTCCCGGCAGGTCGATCAGGACCTCCATCGCGCGGGTCTTGCCGGGGTCTCGGCGCAGGTAGCCGCTCAGCTCGAGCTGGCCGAGCTGGTGCGTCACGCTCGAGAGCGACTTGAGCCCGACGGCGTCGCCGATCTCGCGCATCGACGGCGGGTAGCCGTTCGTCTGGATCGAGCGCTGGATGACCTCGAGGATCGCCAACTGCTTGTCGCTCAGGCTGCGGCGCCGCCGCGTGCGCGCGTGCGTGGCGTCCGTCGCTTCGGCTGCGGCGTCGTCGCTCATGGTGGGGCTCCCTGTCGGTGCGAGAACTCGAATGTCTGAGGTCGGTGATGGAGTTTCCTCCGTCACCCCGACGCTATCGCAGTCGGCGGGAGTTTCGAGAGATTTGTTCGAGCGTGTTTCGCACGAGTCGCAGATTCCGTCGAAGAAACGCTTGACGAAGTGATGGATTCGAAGATAGATTCGGTACGTACCTTCGCTCCTGGGCCTCCCGGCCGAGGCCCAGGAGCGAAGGAAGTCCCACCCGAGGAGGAAGCATGACTACAGCAGCTCTCGCCGCACCGCGCACCCGGCTCCGCCTGACGGTCCGCGGTCGCCGCGTGCTCGCCGGCCTCGCCGCGCTCCCGGTCGTCGCCGGCCTCGCCATCGCCGCCATCGCCGGCGGGGGTGCCGCGATGGGGTCCGACGAGTCGGCGCCCGCCGACGCGTTCGAGACGGTGACGGTGCTCTCGGGCGACTCGCTCTGGACGATCGCGCAGAGCGTCGCTCCCGGTCACGACCCGCGCGACGTCGTCGACGCCATCGCGCACCTGAACCAGCTGCCAGGCGGCGCGCTGGTCGCGGGGCAGGAGCTCTCGATCCCCGCCGAGTACGCCGCGGAGTGATCGAGCGCGGCGCCGCCCGCGCCGCATACGATTGTGACGTGACGTCGCTCTCCTTCGAAGACCTCCCCGTCCGCGACGACCTGCGCGGCCAGTCGCCCTATGGTGCGCCGCAGGCGCCGGTGCCCGTCGCGCTCAACGTGAACGAGAACACCCATCCGGTGCCGGATGAGGTCGTCGCCGATGTCGTGGCGGCGGTCGCCGAGGCGCTGCGTGGCGTGAACCGCTACCCGGATCGCGAGTTCACCGAGCTCCGCGAGGGGTTCGCGCGCTACCTGGGGCACGGGCTCGACGCGTCGAACATCTGGGCGGCCAACGGGTCCAATGAGGTGCTGCAGCACATCATGCAGGCCTTCGCGGGGCCCGGCCGCACAGTGTTCGGCTTCGCGCCGACCTACTCGATGTACCCGCTGCTCGCCCGCGGCGTCGGCTCGGACTGGGTCGCCGGCACACGCGGCGAAGCATTCGAGATCGACCCAGCCGACGCCGCGGCGCAGGTCCGCGAAGCGCGGCCCGACGTCGTGCTGCTGTGCGCCCCGAACAACCCGACGGGGACTCCGCTCCCGCGCGACGTGATCGAGGCGGTGTACGACGCGACCGACGGCGTCGTCGTCGTCGACGAGGCGTATGCCGAGTTCTCCCGCGGCGCCGGGAGCGCCCTTCCGCTGCTCGAGGGCAGGGAGCGGCTCGTGGTGTCCCGCACGATGAGCAAGGCGTTCGCCTATGCGGGCGCGCGCGTCGGATACCTCGCGGCGCACCCGGCCTTCGTGGACGCGCTCCGGCTCGTCCGGCTCCCGTATCACCTCAGCGCTCTCACGCAGGCGGCCGCCGTCGCCGCGCTTCGGCACGCGGAAACGATGCTCCGGACGGTGGACGATATCGTCGCGCAGCGCGACCGGATCGCGGCGGGCCTCGCCGACCTCGGCTACGCGGTCTACCCGTCCGGCGCGAACTTCGTGCTCTTCGCGGGCGTTCCGGACCCACGAGCGATGTTCTCGGCACTCCGCGAACGCGGCATCCTCATCCGCGATATCGGCATTCCGGGCCACCTGCGCGTGACGGCGGGCACGGTGGAGGAGTCGACGCTCTTCCTCGAGGCGATGGCCGATCTCACGCCGTGACGGGGGCGGCCGACCATAGGATGGACCCATGACCAGCGACCGCATCGCCAGCCGCACGCGCTCGACCAGCGAGTCCTCGATCGAGCTCGAGCTGAACCTCGACGGAACGGGGCGCAGCGACATCTCGACGAGCGTGCCCTTCTTCGACCACATGCTCACGGCGTTCGCGAAGCACTCGCTGACCGATCTGACGGTGCGTGCGACGGGCGACACCGACATCGACGTGCACCACACGGTGGAGGACACGGCGATCGTGCTCGGCGGGGCCATCCGGGAGGCGCTCGGCGACAAGGCGGGCATCTCGCGGTATGGCGACGCCCTCGTGCCGCTCGACGAAGCGCTCGCGCAGGCGGTCGTGGACATCTCCGGCCGCCCGTACCTCGTCCACACGGGCGAGCCGGCCGGCTTCGAGATGCACCTCATCGGGGGCCACTTCACGGGCTCGATGGTGCGCCACGCGTTCGAAGCGCTGACGTTCCACGCCGGCCTGACGGTGCACGTGCGCGTGCTCGCGGGCCGTGACCCGCACCACATCGCGGAGGCAGAGTTCAAGGCCCTCGCCCGCGCGTTCCGGCAGGCGAAGGCCATCGACCCCCTCGTCGAGGGCATCCCGTCGACCAAGGGCGCGCTGTGACGGGCGACGCTCCGCTCGTCGCGGTCCTCGACTACGGCTCCGGCAACGTCCACTCCGCCGTCAAGGCGCTCCAGGCGGCGGGGGCCGACGCGCGGCTGACGCGCGACCGGGGGCTCGTCGCCGACGCCGACGGCCTCCTGGTGCCGGGTGTCGGCGCCTTCGCCGCCGTGATGGAGCAGCTGAACGGCATCCGGGGCGGGGAGCTGATCGAGCGGCGCCTCTCGGGCGGCCGGCCGGTGCTCGGGATCTGCGTCGGCATGCAGGTGCTGTTCGACCGCGGCGTCGAGCGCGGGGTCGAGACGGAGGGGCTGGGGGAGTGGCCCGGCGAGGTCACTCGCCTCGAGGCCGACGTCGTGCCCCACATGGGGTGGAACACCGTCGCGCCGGGCGAGGGCTCCGTCCTGTTCCGCGGTGTCGAGGACGAGCGCTTCTACTTCGTGCACTCCTACGCCGCTCAGTCGTGGTCGCTCGACGTGATCCCGCCGTTCCCGGCGCCGGCGGTGACCTGGTCGAACCACGGGGGTCCGTTCATCGCGGCCGTCGAGAACGGGCCGCTCAGCGCGACCCAGTTCCACCCCGAGAAGTCCGGCGAGGCGGGCGTGCAGGTGCTGCGCAACTGGGTGGGTTCGCTGCGCGACTGAGCGCGGGGCCAGAACGGCAAACGGCGCCGCGGCATCCGGAGCATTCTGGCCCGAGGGGGTCGGCCCGACACACCGAGATGCGCGACGCCGCGTGCGGATTGGCACGAACCGCTCGGCGCGCGTACCTTTGGTGCTCGTGCGGCTCCGCGGGACGGCCCTGCGGGCACGAGGAGATATGAACGATTTCGCTTCCACGCCTTCACTGACACTTCTTCCTGCGATCGACGTCGCCGACGGCAAGGCCGTGCGTATGACGCAGGGCGAGGCCGGCACCGAGACCAGCTACGGCAGCCCCGTCGAGGCGGCCGAGAACTGGGTCGATCAGGGGGCCGAGTGGATCCACCTCGTCGACCTCGATGCCGCCTTCGGCCGCGGCAGCAACGCTTCGGTGATCCGCAAAGTCATCAAGCAGGTCAAGGGCGTGAAGATCGAGCTCTCCGGCGGCATCCGCGACGATGCGTCGCTCGAGGCGGCGCTCGCGAGCGGCGCGCACCGGATCAACCTGGGCACGGCCGCGCTCGAGAACCCCGAGTGGACGAGCTCGATCATCGGCAGCTACGGCGAGGCGATCGCCGTCGGCCTCGACGTGCGGGGCACGACGCTCGCGGCCCGCGGCTGGACGCAGGAGGGCGGCGACCTCTGGGAGGTGCTCGACCGCCTCGAGGAGGCCGGCTGTGCCCGCTACGTCGTCACCGACGTGACGAAGGACGGCACGCTGCGCGGCCCGAACCTCGACCTCCTGCGCGACGTCGCCCGCCGCACGGACAAGCCCGTGATCGCCTCCGGCGGCGTCTCGAGCCTCGACGACATCCAGGCCCTGCGCTCGCTCGTGCCCGAGGGCATCGAGGGCGCGATCGTGGGCAAGGCCCTCTACGCGGGCGCGTTCACGCTGGTCGAGGCGCTCGACGTCGCCGGCGACTGAAACCGGATGAGCGACAGCGTCCCGCACCACGAGCCGGCGGCAGGGCCGGGCGGAGACTCGCCCGCTGACGGCGATTCCGCGGGCGTCCCCTGGGCGGGCCGCGCGTTCCGGCCGAACCCGGCCGCGGGAGACGACGGCTCGGCCGACCCGCGCCTGCGTGCGGCGCTCGAGGGTTTCCGCGCGGGGACGCGCGACCAGGTCGCGGTGGTCGATGCGCTCCGCGAGGCACGCGTTCTGGCGCCCCTCGTCGCCGAGAAGGGCGACGAGGGCGTCGGTGCGCACGGGCTGGCGGTCGACAAGACGCAGGAGCTGTCGATCGTGACGGTCGCGGCGCCCGACGGGCGCAAGGTGCTCCCGGTGTTCTCGAGCGTCGACACCATGCGGGCGTGGGACCCGAACGCCCGCCCCATCCCGGTCGCGGGCACGCGCGCGGCGCTCGCGGCGGCGGGGGAGGACACCGACCTCGTCGTCGTCGACCCGACGAGCGCGACGGAGTTCGTCGTCCGCCGGCCGGCGGTGTGGGCGATCGCCCGGTCGCAGCCGTGGGAGCCCGCCTGGCTCAGCCCCGAGGTGGCGAGCGGCCTGCACGAGTCCGTCGGCCAGGAGCTGGCGGTGCTCGACATCGCGATCGAGCCGGGCGATCCGGAGGCCCGCCTGCGGGGGCCCGAAGCGATCATCCGGCTGCGCCTCGTCGAAGGGCTCGACCGCTCCGAGCTCGACACCGTGCTGCGGCGGCTGTCCGCCCGCTGGGCCGCCGACGACCGGATCGCGGTGCTCGTCGACAGCCTGCAGGTCACGCTCGAGCGCTGAACGGGAACGGCAGGCGCCTGACGCTCCCGTTCGACGCTCGGTCAGATGACCGGGCCCGTCCACTTCTCGCCGGGGCCGGAGCCGGGCGCATCGGGGACCATGCTGATCTCGCGGAAGCGGAGCTGGAGCGAGCGGAGACCGTCGCGGATGGGGCGGGCGTGCATATCGCTGATCTCGGGGGCCGCTGCCGTCACGAGCCCCGCGAGCCCGTTGATGAGCTTGCGCGCCTCGTCCAGATCGACGAACTCCTCCGCGTCCTCGCCATCGGCGAGCCCGAGCTTGACGGCCGCGGCGCTCATCAGGTGCACGCACGCGGTCGAGAGCACCTCGACGGCGCCGACGTCTGCGATGTCGCGCTCGGCATCGACGGCGGCCGACGCCTGCTCCTGCTGCTCCCAGCGTTCGTGGCGGTCCGCGTCGAAGGCGTGGCGGTGCCCGCTGTCGTCGGGAGAAATGGTGCTCATCGGGAACTCTCTGGTAGACTCGTCGCCGGCTCCGGATTTTCCGGACGAAAGAGGATTCTCATCCCACCCGCGCTTGCCGCTCCAGGCTACCGGGTCACACACTCCGCCCGCGCTGTGCGCGGGTCGTCGCTCGCAGAGCGGGCGTGTCGGGTGGGCCGACGTCTGTCGTCGTGCACGGGTGGAATGCGACTCCTCTTCGCCCGCAGCGCGAACGTCGCGCCGCGGTGGCCGAAGCCACCACACCCTAGGAGTTCCGCATCAGCGATCCCCGCACCAACGAGCGCATCCGCGTTCCGGAGGTCCGACTCGTCGGGCCTAACGGCGAACAGATCGGCGTCGTCCGCATCGAGGCTGCGCTGCGTCTGGCACAGGAAGCCGACCTCGATCTGGTCGAGGTCGCACCTCAGTCGAAGCCGCCCGTCGTCAAGATCATGGACTACGGGAAGTTCAAGTACGAGGCCGCGCAGAAGGCCAAGGAAGCGCGCCGCAACCAGGCGAACACGGTCCTCAAGGAGGTCCGTTTCCGACTGAAGATCGACGCGCACGACTACGAGACCAAGCTCAAGCGTGCGGAGAAGTTCCTCCAGGCCGGAGACAAGGTCAAGGCGATGATCCTGTTCCGCGGTCGGGAGCAGTCGCGTCCCGAGATGGGCGCGAAGCTGCTGCAGAAGTTCGCGGAGGACGTGGCGGAGTTCGGTTCGATCGAGCACCGTCCGACCCTCGACGGGCGGAACATGACGATGGTGGTGGCACCCCACCGCAACAAGTCCGACGCGAAGGCGGAGCAGAACGCCGTCCGCGCGAAGAACAAGCAGGCCGCGCGCGATGCGAAGGCGGCCGAGAAGGCGGAGTAACCGCCCTCACGCACTTCCCGCGGAAGCGGGCAGCAACTGGACGTCGCCCCCGTGCGGGGCGCAGACCAAGGAAGAGAAGATGCCGAAGCAGAAGACCCACTCGGGCAGCAAGAAGCGCTTCAAGATCACCGGCAGCGGCAAGATCAAGAAGCAGCAGGCGGGTATGCGCCACAACCTCGAGCACAAGTCGAGCCGCGTGACCCGTCGCCTGAACCGCGACCAGATCGTCTCGGGCAACGACGTCAAGACCGTCAAGAAGCTCCTCGGGCGCTGAGCCGCGAGAGCCGTTAGGGAAACAGAGCAATGGCAAGAGTCAAGCGGGCAGTAAACGCCCACAAGAAGCGCCGCGTCATCCTCGAGCGCGCCTCCGGTTACCGCGGTCAGCGTTCGCGCCTGTACCGCAAGGCCAAGGAGCAGGTCACCCACTCGCTGGTCTATGCGTACCGCGACCGCCGCAAGCGCAAGGGCGAGTTCCGCCGCCTGTGGATCCAGCGCATCAACGCCGCGAGCCGCGCACAGGGTCTGACCTACAACCGCCTCATCCAGGGCCTGAACCTGGCCGGCGTGCAGGTCGACCGCCGCATGCTCGCCGAGCTCGCCGTGAACGAGCCGGCGGCGTTCAACTCGCTGGTCGAGACCGCCAAGAAGGCGCTCCCCGCCGACGTCAACGCGCCGAAGGCCGCGTAAGCACGTCGCCGGACGAAGGAGGGGCACCCCGCGAGGGGTGCCCCTCCTTCTGCGTTCCCGGCGACGGGGCGCCGCGCGCGCATCCATGCGGCGCGCGATGCGATCGTCAGCCGTGGAACCGCATCCGGTATCGGATGACGCCGTCGGCCGGAGGGGCGGGCCCGTAGACTGGGGCGGTGCTGACGAACCCCCGCTCGCCCCGCGTCCGCGGCATCGCGAAGCTCGCAGGGCGCCGCGCACGGCGCGAGACGGGAACGTACCTGCTCGAAGGGCCGCAGGCGGTCAGGGAGGCGCTCGAGTTCGCCGCAGGCTCGGTCATCGATGTCTATGCGACCGAGCAGGCACTCGAGCGCAACCGCGACATCCGGACCCTGCTGGCCGATGCGGGGCTGCGCGTCGAGCTCGCCGCCGGTGACGTGATCGATGCCATGGCCGACACGGTCACTCCGCAGGGCGTCGTGGCCGTGGCCAGGCAGGCGCCCGCCGACCTCGACGACGTCTTCGCGGCGCGGCCGCGGCTGGTCGCGATCTGCCACGAGATCCGCGACCCCGGCAACCTCGGCACGATCATCCGGGCGGCCGACGCCGCCGGCGCCGGCGCCGTCGTGCTCACGGGCGACACTGTCGACCCGTACAACCCCAAGGTCGTGCGCTCGACGACGGGTTCGCTCTTCCACGTCCCGGTGGCGTTCGGGGCCGAGCTGCCGGATGTCGCGGCGCGCGCCAAGGGCGCCGGGCTGCGCGTCCTCGCGGCCGACATCGGCGGCGACGACCTCCTCGCCGCGCGCGGGGAGCTGGCGTCCCCCGTCGCCTGGCTCTTCGGGAACGAGGCGCGCGGGCTCGACGACGCCGCCCTGAGCGAGGCCGACAGGGCGCTGCGGCTGCCGATCTACGGCAGGGCGGAATCGCTGAACCTCGCGACGGCCGCGAGCGTGTGCCTGTACGAATCAGCGTTCGCACAGCACGTGGCTGACGTCCAGTAGGTGCGCCTTCGCATTCTGCTCACCTGTTACGAACCGGTTACGCAGAACGTGTCGTGTGGCGCGCGGCAGGCGGTGCCCCTAGTGTGTGAAACATGGCAGAGCCACTCGTCGTCGTCGACCACGTCCAGAAGCACTACGGTGACTTCCACGCGCTGAAGAACATCGATCTCACGGTCGATCAGGGCGAGGTCGTCGTCGTGATCGGTCCGTCCGGCTCGGGGAAATCGACGCTGTGCCGCACGATCAACCGCCTCGAGACGATCACGAGCGGCACCATCAAGATCGACGGCAAGGAGCTCCCCGCCGAGGGCAGGGCGTTGGCACAGCTCCGCGCCGACGTCGGCATGGTGTTCCAATCGTTCAACCTCTTCGCGCACCTGACGATCCTGCAGAACGTCACGCTCGGCCCCATCAACGTCAAGGGCATGAAGAAGGCCGAC
This sequence comes from Microbacterium halophytorum, assembly GCF_002970975.1. Classification (GTDB taxonomy): domain Bacteria; phylum Actinomycetota; class Actinomycetes; order Actinomycetales; family Microbacteriaceae; genus Microbacterium; species Microbacterium halophytorum. The sequence goes on along the minus strand of NZ_PNFA01000008.1, from coordinate 17,345 downwards.
GCCGAGCGCGAGGCGCGCCAGCTCCTCGCCCGCGTGGGCGTGGAGCAGCAGGCCGACAAGCTGCCCGCTCAGCTCTCGGGCGGCCAGCAGCAGCGCGTCGCGATCGCCAGGGCGCTGGCCATGCGGCCCAAGGTGATGCTGTTCGACGAGCCGACCAGCGCCCTCGATCCGGAGATGATCAACGAGGTCCTCGACGTCATGGTGCAGCTCGCCAAGGAGGGCATGACGATGGTCGTCGTGACCCACGAGATGGGCTTCGCGCGCAAGGCGGCCGATCGCGTCGTGTTCATGGCCGACGGTGAGATCGTCGAGCAGGCCGACCCGGAGAGCTTCTTCACGAATCCGCAGTCCGACAGGGCGAAGGACTTCCTGTCGAAGCTGCTCACCAACAACTGAGACTCCCATCACCGGCGCCGCTCACAGCGAATCGGGCGCCGCCACCCAACCAGGAGGAACCATGCGCAAGACACGCACTCTCGCGGCCGTCGGCATCGCGGCCACGGCGCTGCTCGCCCTGACGGCGTGCAACAGCGGCAGCCCGACCGAGCCGGCGACGGGCGGGGAAGAGGGCGGCGACGCCCCGGCCCTGCCGACGTACGAGGTCGCCGAGCCCGACCTCACGGGCAGCCCGACGTACGACGCGATGGCCGAGCGCGGCGGCCCCGTCATCGGCGTCAAGGAGGACCAGCCGAACCTGGGCTACCTCGACGCGACGACGGGCGAGCGCAGCGGCTTCGACATCGAGGTCGCCCGCTGGATCGCCGCTTCCCTCGGCTTCGAGGAGGGCGACATCACGTACGAGCCGATCGCGTCGGCCAACCGCGAGCAGGCGCTCGTGAACGGCGACATCGACTACTACGTCGGCACCTACTCGATCACGGACGAGCGCAAGCAGCAGATCGACTTCGCCGGCCCGTACTTCGTCACGGGGCAGGGCTTCCTCGTCGCCAGCGACAGCGACGTCACCGAGGTCGAGGACGAGTCGAGCTTCAACGGGAAGACGGTCTGCTCGGCGACGGGCTCGACGCCGATCCAGAACATCCGCGAGAACTTCCCCGAGGTCAACACCGAGGAGTACGACATCTACTCGGCCTGTGTCGAGGACCTGCTCAGCGGCAAGGTCGACGCCGTCACGACGGACGCGGCGATCCTCGTCGGCTACGCGGCCCAGTACCCGGACGAGCTGACGGTGCTGCCCGACGCCGAGGGCAACGACCCCGGCCTGTTCACCGAGGAACGCTACGGCGTCGGCGTGCCGAAGGGCGACGCCGCGCTGCAGGAGCACATCAACACGCTGTTCACGGACGGCGGCGAGACCTGGCAGGGCATCTACGACGCGACGCTCGGCCTGTCGGGGACGACGGCAGAGCAGCCCGCGGTCGACCCGGTCCAGTGATCGCCGGGGGAGCGGGGCCGCTGGGCCCCGCACCCCCTCCCACAACCTGAAGGAGCAAGACGAGTGGACGCCATCACAGGCAATCTCGACCTCTGGGGCGTCGGGGTCACGTACACCCTGGTGGTGTTCTTCTTCGGCGGCATCATCGCCCTCGTACTCGGCACGGTCATCGGCGCGATGCGGGTCTCGCCCGTGCCGATCGCCCGCGGCGTCGGCACGGTCTACGTCAACCTCATCCGGAACACCCCGCTGACGCTGGTGTTCTTCTTCTTCGTGTTCGGGTACAGCGCTCTGGCGCTGCCGACGCTGCCGAACGTCATCCTCGGCATCCTGGCGATCGGCGTCTACACGTCGACGTACGTGGCCGAGACGCTGCGCGCCGGCATCAACACGGTTCCCGTCGGGCAGGCCGAGGCGGCCCGCGCGATCGGGCTGCCGTTCGGCAAGGTCATGACCCTGGTGGTGCTGCCGCAGGCGTTCCGCTCGGTCGTGCCGCCCATGATGAGCGTGTTCATCGCCCTCCTGAAGAACACGACGGTCGCGGCCGGTTTCTCGATCGCAGTGCTGCCGAGGTTGCAATCGGACATCTCGAACTCGCACACCCGAACGGGCAGTTCGATGGAGGTCCTGCTCTGGGTGGCGCTCATCTTCGTCGCGCTCGTGATGCTGTTGACCTGGTTGCAGCGAACGCTCGAGAACCGTTGGAGGATCGCGCGATGACTTCCGTCCTGTACGACGTGCCGGGGCCGAGGGCCCGCCGTCGCAACGCGATCCTCGCCATCGTGACGATCGCCGTCGTCGTCGCGGTGCTCGGCTTCGTCGCCTGGCGCCTGAGCCTGACGAACCAGTACGACGCCTCGAAGTGGAACGTCTTCACATACTCCCTCGTGTGGCAGACGATCGGCGAGATGCTCGTGAACACGCTGCGCGCCTTCGCGCTGGCGGCCGTGCTGAGCCTCGCCCTCGGCTTCGTGCTGGCGATCGGCCGGCTCTCGGACCACGCCTGGGTGCGCGTGCCCGTCACCGTCGTCACCGAGCTGTTCCGGGCCATCCCGGTGCTGGTGCTGATGATGATCCTCTACTACGGGCTCCCTTCGCTCGGCGTCACGATGGACCCGTACTGGGCGGTCGTGCTCGCACTGATGGCATACAACGGGTCCGTCCTCGCCGAGGCGCTGCGGGCCGGCGTCGAGTCGCTCCCGAAGGGCCAGAGCGAGGCGGGCTACGCGATCGGCCTGCGCAAGAGCGGCGTCATGGTCAAGGTCCTGCTGCCGCAGGCGATCCGCGCCATGCTGCCCGTGATCATCGCGCAACTCGTCGTGGTGATGAAGGACACGGCGCTCGGCTTCCTGATCACCTACCAGGAGCTGCTGTACTACGCGAAGCTCCTGAGCAGCCAGCAGGGCAGGCCGATCCTCCAGGCCGCCCTCATCATCGGCGGCATCTACGTCATCATGTGTCTTCTGCTGAGCTGGCTGGCCAAGTGGGTCGAGCAGCGCTCGCGCCGCTCGCCGAAGGTGGCGAAGACCGTCGCGCACGATCCGGCCGCCGATGACGAAGGCACCCTCACGGAGGCGATCGCGCTCCAATCGCGCTCGAGGAGGATCGAATCGGCCGATGACTCCGAGCGGTGAGGCGGCCTCCCGACGAAAACATGCTGGCAATGCGAGGCACAGCATATTTTGCTAAGCCGGATCCGGTCCGAGTCCTTGGTGCGTATGAATCATGCAGGTCAGGTCGGTGAGTTTCGACGACAATCAGCAGAACATGCGCCGACTCGGGGCATGAGGTAGCACATTGTAAGCTCTGGCGCGTAGGTGCGGTCTGAAGCTGCGGGCCTCTAGGGGGCTTGGCGACGTCGCTGGACAGGTTTTGGAAGCACAACGTGGCGCCGAAGAGTTGTTCGAACATGCTGATGGCTGCATCGGCTGGACCGTTGTTCGTGCCGGGGAAGGCGAAGAACGCGAAGAGATCGCCAGCACGCCGCTTGCACGTGTCACCGATTTTGCCCAGCTTAAGCAGATTTTCTGAGACATCGCGGCCCAGATCCTCGATGACGCGTTCTTAGATTCCCGTCCTTGTCACGAGTGCGCTCCGTCTGTAGGCAGCAATCGTGCTCCGGCATTAATCCCCGTCGACCTCGATAGCGACGTGATCGGGGTGGGATACGGAGACGCCGGTCGAGCTTTGCGAGCTGATGATGCGTCAACAATTTGAGCCTGTGTGCAACGGGTGTCGACACCCGAGAAAGAAGCCGCCCTTCCTGCTCCGATCGCCGGAAGCATCCTGTCAGACACGCTGACGGGTCTCGTCGAGCGCGTCCCCTAGGTGTGATGTCCAGGGAGGTTGTTGAGTCTGCTGGTCGGTGGGCCGCTGATCGCGGACTGGTGCCGGTGATGATTGTAGAAGTGCAGCCCGCCTGGCAGCGCGTCGCGCCGCTCGGTCTCTGACGAGTAGAACCTCGCGCAGGCCCAACCATCTGCGAGGGTGCGGTGGAAACGCTCGATCTTCCCGTTGGTCTGCGGCCGATACGGGCGCGTCTGCTTGTGGACGATGCCGAGCCGGGCGCAGGCATCGCGCCAGGCGAACGACTTGTAGGCCGACCCGTTGTCGGAGAGCACTCGCTCGACAACGACGCCGTGCTCTGCGAACCAGGCAAACGCGCGCTCGAGGACGCCGATGGCGGTGACGGCCTTCTCATCCGAGCAGATCTCGGCGTAGGCGACGCGGGAGTTGTCATCGACGACCGTGTGGACGAACGCCGTGCCGATCAACGCCCGATAGTTCTTCCCGCGCGTGATGTTGTCGCTGGAGCGCCGATTCGCGTGGCCTTGCTGACGACCGACGTAGCGGTGCCTGCCTCCGTCGGGGATGTTGCCGAACTTCGTCACGTCGACATGGATCATATGAGCCCGGATGCGGGTGCTCGTAGCGCCGCAGCGGCCCACCCGTGACGCGGTCGATATGCGACAGCCTGTTCACGCCGCACCGCACCAAGACCACGTGGACGGTCGAGGTGGCGAGCCCGAGCCGGCCGGCGATCTGCACGGGGCCGAGCCGGAGTCGCCAGCGCAACGCGATGATGCGCTTCTTCACCACTTCCGGCGTCTTGCGCGGGATCTGACGGGGCCTGCTCGACGCGTCCTGCATCCCGGCCGGTCCTTCGGCTCGGTAGCGGGCCGCCCATTTGCGGGCGGTGACGGGCGAGACCATGAACATCTTCGCCGCAACGGCGACCGGGTATCCGTCATCGACGATCAGGTGCGCGAGGCGGAGTCTCGTGCGCGGGGTCAGGACAGCGTTAGCGTGGGACACGAGGGCCTCCTCGGGCTCGTGAAGCGGTGAACTAGACAGCTCCACTTCACCGTCCGGAGGCCCTCACCCCTCGGAAGGACTCAACCCCGCGTCGGGAAGCAACGTCCCTGGACATCACACCTAGTCGGCGGCGGCCTCGACGCCTGCCGTCGTCGCATCCATTAGCGTCTGGACGGGTGTCGGTGCGCAAGAGTGTATCCGTGCTACAAGGTCGTCCGCACCATCCACACCGGCGCCTGCTTCCTCGCCGAATGGCAGCAGGCCTCGACACACTGTTTGTGATCGTCGACCGCGCGAGAAGTGGGTACGGCCGAGGTCACGGGGCTGCTGGATCTGGCCGGCCGGCCGGGATGTGCGTCAAAGTCCGACGAGAACTCGCCCACCCAGGCGCGCAACTCCGCTTTGAAGTCGTCGACAAGTATCACTTCACCGCGTTCGCGACGAACACAATCCGCAGGCAAGTTGCCGACCTCGAACGTCGCCTCCGCCGCCGGGCACACGGCGAAGACCTCATCCAGGGCGTGAAGACGTCGACCTGAGGAACCTTCCCCGTTGGGCAGCTCCGCCCAGATCCGGCGTTGATGCCTCGTCGTCGCCCTGCACAGCGACGTCCTTGCCTGAATGGGGACGTTCCCGCCTACCGCATCGCACGGAGGAGGTGCTGGGCACCGAAGCGGCTCCGGCATCGTCTGTTCGCCCTCCCCGGATTCTCGCGAGCACGGGACGGCGGATCCGACTGCGGTTCCCGAACCGATCCGAATCGCCCCAGGTCCGCGCGCCGTCGGTCGCCCGGCTCTGCGCGCTAGCCGTGCCCGTTGCGTGACGTCTTCGCCAAACGCGCTACTTCCCCTGCACGGAGGAAGACCGAGGCCGACGATCCACATCGCGCGACCGCTATTTGGGACCGACGGCTTTAGGAATCACTTGCTCCAGCAAACGCGACGCGCTACTCTACGCGGTCGTCGACTGGCGCGTGATTCAACTATCAAACGGTATCGGCCGAAACCGGCCAGTGTCCTATATGGGACTTGAGTTCTCCATATGCTTGAATGCAGTGTAGTAGCAGGATAGGTAATAGCACGACCTGGAATGGTCTGTGTATTAGGTTGCACGCGAATTGATATGTTGAAGGTGATATTTGTGCGTCGTACGTCTTCAGGACTCCGAATGGCTCGAAGGGGCATGGTAGCCAGAACAATGGCCATGGGGGTACTGCTCGTCACCTCCCTCTTGGGCGGGGCAACAGTTGCAACTGCCGCAGAGGCGCGGGGGCCTGCCGGACCGTGTGCTGGTACCAGTCAGGGGATTGTGGTGACCGAGTCGTACGGTGGAGCGCAAGTTAAGCTGCAGAACTGCATGAATTCTGAGGCTCGAGTCCGGATGCACTTCGAGAAAGTTCTGAGTGGTGAGGCATTTAGTGGGCATTGCAGAATCCTCGCGCCAGGTCAGTATGTTGAGTTCATCAACCAGCCACAGAAGACGTTCACGCACTGGACTTGGTGCTGACGCTAAGTTTGTCAGCCGACTTAGGGAGGAAGAACGATGAAGAAGCGTGTTTCGCGCGCGGCATTGCTGATCGCGTGTGTTGCTGTTCTCGGTATTGTAGCTCCAGCAACGGGCGCGTCGGCGACGTCTGCTCGCGGCCCAGTCGGACCTTGTGGTAGTACTCAGCCTGCAATCAAGGTTACGACCTCTGGGCCGGTTACAAGTGTTCAAAACTGCAAGTTGTCTGAGGCTCGGGTTGAGGTGTTTGCGGGATATCCTAGCGAGATCGTGAGCATGGGATGCTTCGCACTTGCGCCTGGTGAGGTTTATAAGCACGATTCAATGACGACGATGCTGCCATATTCGTCCTGGGCCTGGTGCTAGGTCAATATTCCTGCGTCGCACGGCTGTTGTGATGCGGGCCCGGTCTTGAGTATGCGTTTCTCAGGAATGCCGCGTACAGAACTGGTGGAGCCTGGCTGCGCTTCGGAATTGGTCAGTTGGGTCGCCTGGTGATGGGAAGCTTCCACGCGTTCCCTACGCCACGGACTGTCACGGTTGACCTGGTCGATCGCTGTCTGCCGCAACAGAAAAGGGCTCTTGGTCGGGGCGAACAGTTCTTAGACAAGAACTGTTCGCCCCGACCAAGAGCACCTTCAAAGTGGAGGCTACCTGTGCGTGTCCGAGTCTGCATGTCGACGCGGCGATTTCAGCGCGATCGGTCACGCCGGCGATGTGTCGCCCACCGATTTCGTCCGCGCGACGGGTCTGCACCGTGCGCTCTCGAAGACGCTCGCGCCGTGGCGGAAGCCGCTGTCCCGGCACGATCCAGGCAAGATCATCCTAGATGCCGCGATCATCCTCGCCCTTGGTGGTGACGCGCTCAGCGACATCGCTGTGCTTCGCGCGAAAACTGCCGTCTACAGTCAGGTCGCGTCGGACCCGACAAACTCGCGCACCATCGCCGCTCTCGCGGGGGACGTCTCGCGGGTCGAAGCAGCTGTCGCGACGGCCAGGCGATCCGCTCGCCAGGCGGCATGGGTGCGGGATGGCGAGCATGCACCGGGCATTGCCCGGTTGCCCGGCGAGCCGGTGGTCGTCGATCTGGACGCGACGCTGACCACCGCGCATTCGGAGAAGGAAGACGCCAGGTCGACATTCAAACGGGGCTTCGGCTTCAATCCGCTCATCGCGTCTGTCGATCACGGGCAGGGCGGGACCGGGGAGAAGCCCGCGATGAGACTGCGGCCCGGGAACGCGGGATCCAACACCCTCGACGAACACATCGATGGCGCGTTCGCGCAGCTGCCCGGCATCAATCCCTGGCGGCCGGGAAGATCGATCTTAGACCGCGCTGACGGCGCGGTCGGCACGAAAGGCTTCCTCGCCCGGCTCACGATGCGACGCGTCGCCTGTTGTGATGTCCGGGCAGGTTGTTGAGTCTGCTGATAGGTGGGCCGCTGACCGCGGAGTGGTGCCGGTGATGATTGTAGAAGTGCAACCATCGCGGTAGTGGGGCGCGCCGTTCTGTCTCTGATGCATAGAACCCGGCGTAGGCCCAGCCGTCCGCAAGGGTGTGGTGAAACCGCTCGCTCTTCCCGTTCGTCTGTGGCCGATACGGGCGCGTCCGCTTGTGCGTGATGCCGAGCCTGGCGCCGGCGCCTCGCCAGGCGAACGACTTGTACGCGGATCCGTTGTCGGACAGGACGCGTTCGACGCTGGCGCCGCACTCGGCGAACCTAGCGACAGCGCGTTCGAGGACGCCGATTGCGGTGACAGCCTTCTCGTCCGTGCAGATCTCGGCATAGGCGACGCGGGAGTTGTCATCGAAGACGGTACGGACGTACCCGGTGCCGACGTTCGGCTCGAGGCGTGCGTGACGCTTGCCCGTCTGCTTCGCTGTGGCCTCACGGTTCCGGTCGCCCTGCTGCTTACCCACGAAGCGCCAGCCGCCGCCGTCGGGGATGTTGTCGAACTTCGTCACGTCGACATGGATCAGCGGTCCCGGATAGGGATACTCGCAACGCCTCAGCGGTTCGCCGGTGACCCGGTCAATATGCGACAGCCGGTTCACCCCGCAACGCGTCAGGACGGCGTGAACGATTGAAGCGGCCAGCCCGAGCCGGCCAGCGATCTGCGCCGGGCAGAGCCGGAGCCGCCACCGCAACGAGGTGATCCGCTTCTTCACCTGCTCGGCCGCCTTGTGCGGGATGCGGTGGGGCCTGCTCGATCGCTCCTGCATCCCAGCCGCGCCCTCGGACCGGCAATACGCAGCCCATTTGCGAGCGGTGACGGGCGAGACCATGAATAGCCTGGCCGCGACAGCGATCGAGTAGTGGTCGTCGATGATCAGGCGCGCGAGGCGGAGCCTCGTGCGCGGGGCGAGGACAGAGCTAGCCTGGGACACGAGGGCCTCCTGGGTGCTTGTGAAGCATTGAAATAGACAGCTTCACTTCACAGCCCGGAGGCCCTCATCTCTGGGAAGACTCAGCCCCGTGTTCGGAACAACGTCCCCGAACATCACATCTAGCCGGTCGGATTCACTCTCCCGTTCGAGACCTCGGAGATCTACCGCTTCATTCCGGAGGCCGAACGGCAGGCCGCGATCAATGCCGACGGCGAGCCCCGCAACGGCGCGGGCGTGGCCGAAGTGATCGGGCCGCTCGACCTGTCGGGGTGGCCGGACGGGATGCGCGTCGTCGTCCGCCGGGAGCGCTCCACCCCGGTGCGAAGCTCCGGTTCGACGACGTCGAAGGCTCCCGGTGTTCGCGACGAACACCACCCGTGGGCAGCTCGCCTGTCTCGAGCTCCGCCACCGCCGCCATGTCCGCGCCGAGGATCGCACCAGCGAGGCGAAAGACACCGGCTTGCGTAACCTCCCGCAGAACACGTTCAGTCAAAACCGAGCCTGGTGTCTCATCGTCGGCATCGCCAGCGAACTGATCGTCTGGCTCGGCCTTCTCGCGTACCCCGCCGAGCAGGCGCGCCACTGGGAGCCGAAACGCCTCTAGCACCGCCTGTTCGCCCTCCCAGCCGTGATCGCCTGCACCGGCAGGCGCGTGTGGTTGCGGTTCGCGAACCGGCCGAGATGAGCGAGCGTGCTCACCGCCGCGATTGCCAGACTGCGCGCTGCTCGCATCTGCCGGCCGACACACCCATCTCATCTGCTCGCCCACGAGCTCGAAGGACCCCGGCCCGGAAGCCCGCCCCGCGCTCGATAGTCATAACTCATGTCAGAATCAACGCTCGAGTCCGGCGACAACGCCTCAGAAGCCACCGTGGACGCTCGATGAAAGATCGAGGTGAGATGGATCGCTGTCACAGGCGAGAAATGTTTGGCGCGATGGTGATTGGCACCCAAGAACTTCTATGCTGTCGAGAGTTGCGCTCTAGGTGGTAGTCACTTTTTTCGAGGAGTGCCCTAGTTCTCGTGGCAATGCCTGGTTTCTCTTGTTGGTCCGAAATTCTACTCCGTATAACCATGTTCGATTGAGGAACTGGCCATTCCCCGGCCCCTGTATTCAACGGTGTCCTGTAGGGTTGAACTTAGATCGAGCGGCCTCGTTGAGTCATGCGCGAGCCCGAGCAAGGTGCGCATATTGCAACGCCAGTTTCGTTGCATGATGCACGCTTCGTCTCTTCGTCTGTATGAGCCGACGTCACGGCGGCGCGACCGCCAGCCCCCTTGAGAAAAAAGGGGCGGCACTATGGGGGCCGCGCCGTCGCGTGACCGGCCCGCCGCGCGGCGCCGGTAGAATCGGTTCTCGTGTCCGAACCAGTCGAAATCACGCCAGAGGCGGTGGAGTCCGCCGTCGCCGAAGCGCTCGCCGCGGTCGCCGCCGCCGACGATGTCGCGGAGCTGAAGGCAGCCCGTGCCGCCCATCAGGGCGAGGGCAGCCCGCTCGCCGCCCTGAACGCGCAGATGCGCAACGTGCCGAAGGAGCGCAAGGCCGAGTCCGGCAAGCTCGTCGGCGCCGCGCGCGGCAGGGTGAACCAGGCGTTCGCCGCACGCGAGGAGGAGCTCGCCGCCGCGGAGCTCGCCGCGCGCCTCGAGTCCGAGCGCATCGACATCACGGCCGTCGGCACCCGCACCCGCACGGGGGCGCGCCACCCCATCAGCGTGCTCCAGGAGCAGGTCGGCGACATCTTCGTCGGCATGGGGTGGGAGATCGCGGAGGGCCCCGAGCTCGAGCACGAGTGGTTCAACTTCGACGCTCTCAACTTCGACGAGGATCACCCCGCCCGTCAGGAGCAGGACACGTTCTACGTCGACCCCGTCGCGCGGCACCTCATCATGCGCACGCACACGAGCCCCGTGCAGGTGCGCTCGAAGCTGACGCGAGACCTGCCGATCTACGTGCTGTGCCCGGGCCGCACCTACCGCACCGACGAGTTCGATGCGACGCACCTGCCGGTGTTCAACCAGATCGAGGGCCTCGTCGTCGACAAGGGCATCACGATGGCGCACCTGAAGGGCACGCTCGACTACCTCGCGAAGCGCATGTTCGGCGAAGACGCGAAGACGCGCCTGCGCACGAACCACTTCCCGTTCACGGAGCCCAGCGCCGAGTTCGACCTGTGGCACCCGACCTTCAAGGACGGCCCGCGGTGGATCGAGTGGGGCGGTTGCGGCATGGTGAATCCGAACGTGCTGCGCGCGGCCGGCATCGATCCGGATGTCTACAGCGGCTTCGCGTTCGGCGTGGGCATCGAGCGGTCGCTGATGTTCCGCAGCGACGTCAAGGACATGCGCGACATGGCAGAGGGCGATGTCCGCTTCAGCGAGCAGTTCGGGATGGTGGTCTGATGCGCGTTCCGCTTTCGTGGCTCCGCGAGTTCGTTTCGGTGCCGGATGAGGCGACAACGGACGACGTGTTCGCGTCGCTCGTGTCGGTCGGCTTCGAAGAGGAGGAGGCGATCACCTTCGACGTGACGGGCCCCGTCGTCGTCGGCCGGGTGGTCTCGTTCGAGGTCGAGCCGCAGAAGAACGGCAAGAACATCCGCTGGTGCCAGGTCGACGTCGGCGAGGCGAACGGCGGCGTGCGCGGCATCGTCTGCGGCGCGCAGAACTTCCTCACGGACGACAAGGTCGTCGTGACGCTGCCGGGCGCCGTTCTGCCCGGCGGCTTCGCGATCGCCGCCCGCAAGACGTACGGCCACGTGTCAGACGGCATGATCGCCTCGGCGGCCGAGCTCGGTCTCGGCCTCGAGAGCGACGGCATCATCCGGCTCGTCGAGATGGGCCTCGACCCGGAGATCGGCGCCGACGCGGTCGCGCTGCTCGGGCTCGACGACGCCGCCGTCGACGTGAACGTGACGCCCGACCGCGGCTACGCGCTGTCGATCCGCGGCCTCGCCCGCGAGTACGGCCTCGCGACCGGCGCGGCCTTCTCCGACCCCGCTGAGCGCGAGGTACCCGTCCCCTCGACCGGCTTCGACGTCGCGATCGACGACGCGGCCCCGATCCGCGGCAACGTCGGCGCCAGCCAGCTGGTCGCCCGCGTCGTCCGAGGCGTCGACCCCTCGCGCCCGACGCCCCCGTGGATGATCGCGCGGCTCTCGCTCGCGGGCATCCGGTCGCTCGGCGTGCTCGTCGACATCACGAACTACGTGATGATCGAGCTGGGACAGCCGATCCACGGCTACGACCTCGACCGGCTCGACGGCGGCCTCACGGTGCGCCGGGCCGCGGCGGGGGAGAAGCTGACGACCCTCGACGGCCAGGAGCGCACGCTCTTCGCCGAGGACCTGCTCATCACCGACGGCTCGGGCCCCATCGGCCTCGCCGGCGTCATGGGCGGCGGGCCGACGGAGATGAGCGACGCGACCGAGAACGTGCTGATCGAGGCAGCGACGTTCGACCGCGTCTCGATCGCGCGCACGGCGCGGCGCCACAAGCTGCCGAGCGAGGCGTCGCGCCGCTTCGAACGGGGCGTCGACCCGGCAGTCGCGGCGGTCGCCGCTCAGCGCGTGGTCGACCTGATGGTCGAACTCGCCGGCGGGACCGAGACCGACGAGGGCGGGGTCGCTGGTTCGGTCACGAGCCTCGCACCCGTCGAGCTGCCGGGCGGGTTCGCGAGCGGACTGATCGGCGTCGACTACTCGGCCGATCGGATCCGCGAGGTCCTGGAGCTCATCGGCTGCGCCGTTGCGGACGCGGGCGACGGCTGGGCTGTCACCCCGCCGACGTGGCGCGGCGACCTCGTCGACAAGTGGTCGCTCGTCGAGGAGATCGTGCGCGTCGACGGCGTCGACCGCGTGCCGTCGATCCTGCCGACACCGCCGGCGGGCGGCGGATACACACCGCGACAGATGGGTCGCAGGAGGATCGCCAACGCGCTCGCGGCGGCCGGCTTCGTCGAGGTCCCGTCGTTCCCGTTCGTCTCCGAGCAGCAGAACGACCTGCACGGCTCCGCCAGCGGGGAGCACGCGCCTGCTGTGAAGCTCGCCAATCCGATCAGCGCGCAGCAGGGCTTCCTCCGCCGCTCGCTCGTCCCCGGGCTCGTGCAGACGGCGCACCGCAACATCGCGCGGGGCCTGACCGACCTCGCCCTGTTCGAGATCGGCCACGTGTTCCGTCCCGAGCCGGGCGTGACCTACGGCACGGACTCCGTGCCTCCCATCGCACAGCGGCCGAGCGACGAGACCCTCGCGGAGCTGAACGCGTCGATCCCGCCGCAGCCGCGCAGGGTCGGGCTCCTCCTGACGGGAAGCATCGCGCCCAAGCAGCCGGGCCGCGCGGCCGAGGCTGCCGGCATCGCGGTCGCGCTCGACGCCGTCCGGACGATCGGCGTCGCCGCCGGCATCGCGATCGACGTCGCGCAGGGAGCGCGCGCGGCGCTCCATCCCGGCCGCACTGGCGTGCTCACGGTGGCGGGCGAGGAGGTCGGCTACGTCGGCGAGCTGCTGCCGCAGGTCGCGGACGATGCCGACCTGCCGCAGCGCACCGTCGTCGCCGAGCTCGATGTCGACGCCCTCCTCAACCTCGCGGGCGAGCGCGTCGTCGTCGCGTCCCTGTCGACGTACCCCGCCGCGACGCAGGACGTCTCGCTCGTACTCGGGGCAACCGAGCCCGCCGCCGACGTGCGCGCGGCGCTCGCCGAGGGCGCGGGTGCGCTGCTCGAGTCCATCCGGCTCGTCGACGACTACCGCGGCGACGGCGTTCCCGATGGACACAAGAGCCTCACGTTCGCGCTCCGCTTCCGTGCGGACGACCGGACGCTCACGGCGGCGGAGGCGACGGAGGCCAAGCTCGCGGGCGTCTCGGTGGTGGAGGAGCGCTTCGGCGCGAAGATCCGCGACTGAGCGGCTCGGCTCGAAGGGGGTCGCGGAGCGTTCGCTCCGCGACCCCCTTCCGCGTCTCCGCGCGCTCGGCGGCGTCGAGGGCCCGCACAGCGGACGTGCGGCAGACGGAGGGGCATGCAGACCTCGGCCGTCGGTGGACGCGACGTGTGCTCGATCCGGCGCAGTGGAGTCCGCGGCGCGGCCGAACGGATGATCGCGACCATTTCGCAAGGCCGATCGGCCGATGCGCGGCGGGTCGGCCGGCGGCGAGCATTGCCGCATGACAACGACATCGAGCCCGCAGAAGCAGCGCCGGCGCATCCGCACACCCGCCCGCGAGCGCTGGCTCATCGCGGGACTCCTGACCCTCGCGCTGGTGCCGTCGGTCGCGGGCGCGGCCCGCGTCGGCAGCGTCGCCGCGGTGGACCCCGCCACGCCCGACCGCTTCGCCGGCGACCCGCTGCCGGTCGTCGCCCACATCATCGCCGCTGTCGTGTACGCGGCGGTCGGTGCGTTCCAGTTCGCCCCGACGTTCCGGCGCGCGCACATGGTGTGGCACCGCTTCGCCGGGCGCTATCTGCTGGTGCCCTCCGGATTCGTCGTCGCGGTCAGCGGCCTGTGGATGAACGCGACGTACGCGTTCCCCGCGGTCGACGGCCTCGCCCTGATGGTGTCGCGCTGGGCGGTCGGCGTGTGGATGCTCGCGTGCCTCGTGCTCGCGCTGATCGCCGTCGCACGGCACCGCTACGACGCCCACGGGGCATGGATGATCAGGGCGTACGCCGTCGCGATGGGGGCGGGCACGCAGGTTCTCACCGCCGGGCCGACGTCGATCCTGTTGGGGCATCCGGACGAGCTGCGGCGCGTGATCGAGATGGATGCCGGCTGGCTGATCAACATCGTCGTCGCCGAGGTCATCATCCGCATTCGGCACGCGCGCCGGAGCAAGGGATGACTAACGTGTCAGCCATGGACGCGCGCATCGAACGGGCATGGCGCGCTCCCGCGGCGCCCGGTGCGACGGGGCCGCGCGTGCGCGACGGCGTGATCGCGCTGATCGCCGCGGTGGCGGCGATCGCGGAGGCCGCGCTGCGCACCGACCTCGTGTGGCCGGCCGCGTCCGCGGCGATCACGATCGCGGTCCTGCCCGGCCTGCTGTGGCGGCGCGCGCATCCGCTCGCTGTCGTCGCGGGGATGACCGCCGTCTCGGCGGCCGCCGAGATCGCCGCGTTCTCGGCGGGGGCGCCCTTCGGTGCGCTCGGCGCGGTCGTCGTGATGCTCGCCGTGCCGTATGCGCTGTTCCGCTGGGGAACGGGGAGGGCCCGCATCGTCGGCGCACCCGTGCTGGCCGCGGGGATCCTCGTCTCCCTCGTCACGGGAGGCGACGGCGCGGTGGGCGCGGCGGCGGGCGCCCTCATCGTCGGCGGCGCCTGCCTCGTCGGCGTGATCCGGCGCCAGCGCGTGGAAGCGCAGGCGGCGCGGCGCGAGTACGAGCGCACCGCGGAGCGCGAGGAGCTCGCGCGCGACCTGCACGACACCGTGGCGCACCACGTCTCGGCGATCGCGATCCGCGCCCAGGCGGCGCAGGCGCTGCCGCCGGATGCCGGCCACGCGCCGACTGCGTTCGCCGCCATCGAGCGGGAGGCGCGCGACGCGCTCGCCGAGATGCGCTCGCTGGTGCGCACGCTCCGGGGAGGCGGGGTCGCGCCGCTGCGGCCGATCGCCGGGCTGCCCGACATCGAGGCCCTCGCCGCGGCCGGGCCTCCCGCCGTCGAGGTGACGATTCCGCCCGGCGTGGGGGAGTCGGTCGAGCGGATGCCGCGGCTCGTCCGCAACGTGCTGTTCCGCATCGCGCAGGAGGGCGTCGCCAACGCCAGGCGCCACGCGGCAGGTGCCACGCGCATCACAGTGGCGATCGACGCGGACGCCGCCGGCGTGGAGCTCACCATCGCCGATGACGGCGCGCCGCTGCCGAGCGCGCCGCCGGCTGGCTTCGGGATCGCGGGTATGACCGAGCGCGCGGCGATGGTCGGCGGCACCCTGGTGGCGGGGCCCGCTGGTTCGGCCGTGCCCGCGCGGAGCGCCGGCGGCGCGGGGGATCGCCCCGCCGGCGGGTCCGCGGGAGCGGGCGAGCGGGCGGTGGACGACGGCGGGAGACGGCTGGTCGGCGCGGGATGGGTCGTCAGGGCGGTGGTCCCCGCGCCGGGGCGACAGAACGGGGGACCGGCGTGATCGAGGTGCTCATCGCCGACGATCAGGAGTCGATCAGGGCGGGCCTGCGGATGATGCTGGGGGCGCAGCCCGATCTCGTGGTCGTCGGCGAAGCGCCGGACGGCGTCGTCGCCGTCGACCTCGCGCGGCGGCTGCGCCCCGACGTCGTGCTGATGGACATCCGGATGCCCAGGATGGACGGCCTGGCCGCGGCGCGCGCGCTCGCCGCCGATGCGGATCCGCCGGCCGTCGTCGTCCTGACCACGTTCGACCTCGACGAGTACGTGCACCAGGCGCTCCGGGCGGGGGCGCGGGGGTTCCTGCTCAAGGACTCGGGGCCGCGGCTGCTCGCGGAAGCGGTCAGGGCCGCGGCGAGCGGCGATGCGCTCATCGCACCGGAGATCACGACGCGCCTGCTGGCGGCGTTCGCCCCTGCACGGGGCGCCGACGAGCCAGCCGTGCCCCTCACCCCGCGGGAGGAGGAGGTGCTCGTCGCGCTCGCCGGTGGCCTCACGAACGCCGAGATCGGCGGCCGCCTGCACCTCTCGCTCGGCACCGTGAAGGCGCACATCGCCTCCGTGCTCGACAAGCTCGGGGCGCGCAACCGCGTCGAGGCGGCGATGTGGGCGTACGAGTCGGGCCGCGTGCGCCGGCGCTGAGCCCGCTCCGGCTCGCGCGCCCGGGGCGCCGCAGGTTCGGCGGATAGGCTGGCGGTCGCTCGACGAGGGGAGCACGATGATCCGGACGAACACGGCGCTCCGCGCCGCGGCGCTTGCCGCGATGGCTGGGCTGGGGCTCGCCGGCTGCGCATCCGGGCCATCGGTCGAGCCGACGGGCGAGACGACGACCGTCACGATTACGGCGGTGGGCATGGCCTACGACCCCGCCGAGATCGAGGTGCCGCTCGGCGACCGCCTCGTCGTGGAGTTCGAGAACGCCGACGCGATGGTCCACGACATCACCTTCGGAAACGGCGAGGCGAGCGAGCGGGTCCCATCCGGCGGAACTGAGACGATCGACGTCGGCGTGGTCGACGGCGACATGGAGTTCTGGTGCTCGGTGGCGGGCCACAGGGCCCAGGGCATGGAGGGCGTCGTCGTCGCGGCCGACTGACGTCCCGAACCTCCCCGTCGCCGTCGCGGATTCCGCACCTCTCCGCCGGTTCCTGGCACGGATCTTGTCACGGCGACGGTACCGGCCCCGCGCTCGGGGCCTTCCACCGCGGGCCTTTCCGCGGGAGACTGGGGGGTGTCCGACGGAAGGAGCAGTCATGCGCGCACAGCCGGGGGACCGCCTGCACGTTCACGGCCGAACGGTGGGCGATCCGGATGATGTCGCCGAGGTCGTCGAGGTCCGCGGGGAGGGCGGAGCCCCGCCGTACCTCGTGCGCCACGCGGACGGCCGGGAGGCACTGATCTTCCCGGGCCCCGACGCCGAGGTCGAGACGGCGTAGCGGCCGCCGTGCGGGGTCCGCGCACGCCCTCACGTGGTCGCGGTCGCAGATTCCGCGCCGAGAACCTCGCGGAGCGTCGGATGTCAAGCTGTGTGGAGTCACTCGGTTCAGATTGTGACTGCTTCTTTGTTGGGTAGGTTGATGCCGACGTGGTCGGCGGGTGATGGCGTGACCGGCCGGCTCCGGAACCGTTCGGGGTGG
>NZ_PNFA01000007.1 GCF_002970975.1 Microbacterium halophytorum | reverse complement strand
CACCGCTGTTCGACGGGCGCTCAGACCAGGTCGTGCCGAACGACGACCTCGTCGCGGGCGGGGCCCACGCCGATGACCGAGATGCGCGTGCCGCTCATCTTCTCGAGCGCGAGCACGTAGTCCTGCGCGTTCTGCGGCAGGTCCTCGAAGCTGCGGCAGTCCGAGATATCCTCCGTCCAGCCGGGGAACTCCTCGAGGATCGGCGTCGCGTGGTGGAAGTCGCTCTGGCTGACCGGCACCTCGTCGAAGCGCTCGCCGTTCACGTCGTATGCGACGCAGACCGGGATCGTCGGGCGGCCCGTCAGCACGTCGAGCTTCGTCAGCACGAGGTCGGTGATGCCGTTCACGCGCGTCGCGTATCGCGTGATGGGGGCGTCGTACCAGCCCACGCGGCGTTCGCGGCCCGTCGTCGTGCCGAACTCGTGGCCCGTCGTGCGCAGCCAGTTGCCGTCGCCGTCGGTGTCGAACAGCTCGGTCGGGAAGGGGCCTGCGCCGACGCGGGTCGTGTACGCCTTCACGATGCCGACGATGCGGTCGAGCCGGCCGGGCCCGACGCCCGCGCCGCTCGCGGCGCCCGCGGCGGTCGCCGTCGAGCTCGTCACGAACGGGTACGTGCCGTGGTCGACGTCGAGCATCGTCGCCTGGCCGCCCTCGAAGACCACGACCTCGTCGCGCTGGAGGGCCTGGTCGAGCAGAAGGCCCGTGTCGCACACCATGGGGCGCACGCGCTCCGCGTAGCTCAGCAGGTCCTCGACGACCTCGTCGACCGTGATCGCGCGGCGGTTGAAGACCTTCAGCAGCAGGTGGTTCTTCTGGTCGAGCGCCCCCTCGACCTTCTGGCGCAGGATCGACTCGTCGAAGAGGTCCTGCATCCGGATGCCGACGCGGTTGATCTTGTCGGCATAGCTGGGCCCGATGCCGCGGCCCGTCGTGCCGATCTGGCGCTTGCCCAGGAAGCGCTCCTGCACCTTGTCGAGGGTGCGGTGGTACTGCGTGATGACGTGTGCGTTGGCCGAGATGCGCAGCTTCGACGTGTCGATGCCGCGGGCGTCGAGGGCCTCGAGCTCCTCGAAGAGCACGCCGAGGTCGATGACGACGCCGTTGCCGATCACCGGCGTGACGCCCGGCGAGAGGATGCCGCTCGGCAGCAGGTGCAGCGCGTACTTCTCGTCGCCGATGACGACGGTGTGGCCGGCGTTGTTGCCGCCGTTGAACTTCACCACCCAGTCGGTGCGCTCGCCGAGCAGGTCGGTCGCCTTGCCCTTGCCCTCATCGCCCCATTGGACGCCCACGATGACGATGCCAGGCATTCGTCCCCCTTATTCGTTGGGATGCGTACCCCCAGATCCTACGGGGCGCCCCTGACATCCGGCGAAGCGGGCCCCCTCCTGCCGGCGCGGAGGGGGCCGGCAGTCGCTACGCGATCCGGCTGCCGGGCGGCGTGCGGCGGGCGGGCGTGCGAGTGCGCGCCGCTCCCCACAGCATCAGGCCGACCGCGAGCAGCGCCTGCACTCCGAGCCCGACGAACCAGCTCGGCACGCTGGATTCGATCTGCTGCTGCGCCGTCGGCGGTTGCTCGAAGCCGTCGCCGTAGTACTCGCCCGTTTCGAGCGCCGGCTCGCCGTCGCACGGGTCGTTCCAGTCGTCCTGCACGAGCTCCGGCGGGTGCTGGGCGCCGCGCACGCCGTACTTGATCTGACCGAACAGGTCGACCGGGTACCCGGACGAGTCGTATGCCGTCGGGGTCGCGTCGGCGAGAACGACGAACGGGTTGGCCGCGAGCACCCACCACACGTAGTCGTAGCGGGGCGCCGTGCCCGTGCCGATCACCTGCACGCACTGCGGCGAGACATCGGGGCGCGGCACGATGCATTCGTCATCGTCGGCGGCATCGCAGGCGCCGGCTTCGACGTACACCTCGCCGGGGCTCTCCGTGAGAGTCGACGTCGTCGCGCGCACGGCCAGCGAACCGAGCGCGAACGCGATGAGCGTGCCGATCACGAGGAGCATCACGGTCAGGTAGGTCGCGGCGACCGAGAAGAGCGGCCGCGCGATCACGGCGCTGAGCCCGACGCCGATCGCTGACACGATGCCGATCTCGACCGCCAGGACGACCAGCGACACGACGAGCGTCCAGGGGTGCGGCTCGATGAACTCGAAGCCGTCGTACGCGGTCGCCGGCGGGACGTACCCCTTCACGAGCGAGAAGATCAGCGCCGGCAGCGCCGCGACGAGGTAGACCAGCCCGGTCGCCCACCCCGCGAGCAGCTTGGCGATCAGGATGTCGCCCGTCGTCGCGCGCGTCACCTGCACTGGCGCGAGCGTCGCGGCGTCCCTGTCACCGTTGATGGCGTTGCCCGTGAACGTCGGCGTGACGAGTACGGCCATCATCAGCACGCCGTACACGGCGAGCGAGAACATGCCGGAGCCGATCGATGCTGAACCCGAGAACACGAGCGAGCCGAGCCAGGTGATGGCCGTGACGACGACGAAGAAGATGCCGAGCAGCACGTAGAAGCCCACGCGGCGCACGCGCTGGCGCAGTTCGAGCCCGACGAGCACACCGATCCGAGAAGCGCTCATCGCTCGCCCCCTTCCGTCGCGTCCGATCCCGATGAGCGATGAGGCCCATCCGGATGCCCGAGGCCGAGGAACGCGCTCTCGAGCTCGCCCGTCGCGGGCGCGAAACCGGCGACGGGGATTCCCGCCGCGACGAGCGCCCGCAGGCCGTCGGCCGCCTCGGCCTCGCCGGGGAAGGCAGCGACGAGGTCGCGGCGGTCGACCCGGATGTCGGCCCCGGCGAGCGCCGCGCGGGCGCCGTCGACCCAGCGCTCGGCGCCCGCCTCGCGCGCCCCGACGACGCGGATGCGCCAGTCGCGCCGCCGCGGCGCCGCGGCGGCCGCGCGGCCGTCGACCGTCGCACCGGCCGAGAGGAACACGGCGTCGTCGACCATCTCCTCGAGCTCCGAGAGCACGTGGCTGGAGATCAGGACGGCGGTGCCGGCGTCGGCGAGGCCGCGCAGGTGCGCGCGCAGGGCGATGCGTGCGGCCGGGTCGAGACCCGACGCGGGTTCATCGAGGAGCAGCACGCTCGGCCGATGCACGAGCGCGCGGGCGAGACCCAACAACTGCTTCTGACCGCGGGAGAGCACCCGGGCGGGCGACCCGGCCAGCTCCTGCAGCCCCACCTCGCGCAGCAGCTCGTCGGCCCGCGCGGCGGCGTCTGCCTTCGGCGCGCCGTAGAGGCGGCCGGCGACCGTGAGCGTCTCCCGCGCGCTGAGCGAGTCCCAGGCCCCGAGCGCATCCGGCATCCACCCGATCCGGTTCCGGACGGCGGCGGGGTCGGCCTCGGGGTCGGCGCCGGCGATGCGGATCGTGCCCGCATCGGGGGCGAGCAGCGACGCGAGCATGAGGAACAGCGTCGTCTTCCCCGCCCCATTCGGCCCGATGAGCCCCGTGATCCTGCCCGGCAGCGCGTCGAACGTCGCGTCGCGCACGGCGTGCACCTCGCCGAACGAGCGCGCGAGCCCCCGCACCGCCACCCCGGCATACCCTCCTGCTGTTTCCGTCATATCGGAAGAGTATCGGCAGATATCGCCCGGCGCACCTCCGAGTCACCTGGCAAACGCCGGGGAGTGCGGCCGCGGGTCGACTCGCCCGGTCGACGGCGCCGGGCCGCTCACATCAGCTTCGTCGACTTCAGCGCCGCCAGCATCTTCTGGTTGGCCGTGATGAACGGGAGGCGAAGCACCAGGCCCAGCAGGAGCGCGGGGAGCGCGAACGCGGCGAGCCAGCCCAGCGAGACCCAGAAGTCGTTGTCGTAGATCCCGGCGATCGCCGAGCGCATCGCGTTCACCGCGTGCGTGGCGGGGAGGAACGGACTGATGCTCTGGAACCACTCCGGTAGCACCTGCAGCGGGTACGCCCCGCCGGAACCGGAGATCTGGATCACGAGCAGCAGCACGGCCAGCGCCTTGCCGGCGTTGCCGAACGTCACGACGAACGTGTACACGATCAGCGCGAACACGAGCGAGGCCACCCACCCCGCCAGGATCAGCAGGAACGGATGCTGCGGCTGGACCTGCGTGAAGAACACGCTGCCGAGGCACACGAGCGAGCTCTGGAGGAACGCGACGATCGCGAAGATTCCGAACCGGCCGACGTACGCCTGCGCGGGCGTGAGCTGCGGCAACGGCGATCCTTCGCCCTGCGGCGGGTCGACCCGGATCGAAACCGAGATGAGCAGGGCGCCGACCCACAGTGCGAGCACGGTGTAGAGCGGCGTCATGGCGGCGCCGAAGCCGACGACCGAGTAGACGGGCACGCGCTCGAGCGCAACGGGCTCGGCCAGGTGGGCGGCCAGCGCCTGCGGGTCCGCACCGATCAGGTCGGTGAGGGCGCTGAGGTCGCCGGTGTCCATGGCTTTCAGCAGAGCGTCGCCGAGCTCGTCGAACTTCTCGGCCGTCTCCGTAAGGGAGTCGGCCATGCCCATCGTCAGGTGCTCGGCGCTCGTCAGCGCCTCGCTCAGCGATCCGGAACCGGCGAGCGAATCGGCCGCCGATCGCAGCTCGCCGCCGATCGAGTCGACGTCCTCGCCGATGCCCGCGAGGGTGTCGGCGAGCGAGTCGAGCTTGGGCCGCAGGCTGCCTGTGTAGGCGTCCTGCGCGTCGTCGACGGCCTGCTTCGCCCGGGCGGTGAGCTCCTGCAGCTCGGCGTGCGTCGCCTGCACGTCGGTGTTGGTGTCTGTGACGTTCGCCGCCGCCTCGTCGAGCCGGTCCTGCAGCGCCTGCTGCCTCGCGATCGCGGCATCCAGTCGGGAGACGGCGCTGTCGAAGGCGTCGAGACCCGCATCCGGAAGCAGCGGGCGCACGTCGTCCACGAGCGCGTCCCGCAGCTCCTGGTGCCGATCGACCTGCCCCTGCACGCGATCGGCCAGGCCGCCGATCGTCTTCGCCGAGCTCGCCGATTGCGCGTCGGCCGCGGCGTAGACGTCGTCGATCCGGTCCGCGACGTCCTGGTAGCCGTCGGCCGTGCCCGACAGGGCGTCGCCGAGTGCCGCGGAGGTCTCGCCCAGCACGTTCTTCAGCGACTGCGCGGCATCCTTGCCCGCGCCCAGCGCGCCCGTTGCCTCCTGCAGCGAGTCCGCAGACGATGCGGCCAACCCCGCCGCGCTGTCGACCATCGGCCGCGTCGACGAGATCAGCGACGTGAACATGTCGGCGGTCGCCGATGCCGCACGCATCTGCGCGGATACCTCGCCGACGTGCGCGTGCAGGCGCGTCAGCACCGCCTGCGTGTCGGCGTCTTCGAGGTAATCGGACAGCGACGAGACGACGCCCAGCCCCACCTCGCTCAGCGTTTCGGCGAACACCTCGTTGATGCTCGCGGTGACCTCGCTGGCACCCTGGTCGGTCACCTTCGGCGCGAGCGCGTTCTTCTTCTCGTTGACGTAGTAGTCGATCTCGGTGCGATCCGAGCCGCCCGTGTAGAACGTCATCATGTCGGAGCTGAAGCTCGAGGGGATCACGATCGCGGCGTAGTACTCGCCCGACTCCGTGCCGTCGATCGCCTCGTCCTCCGAGACGAACTCCCAGTTCAGCTGGTCGTTCGCCCGCAGGGCCGACACGACCTGGTCGCCGACCGTGAGGGGCAGCGGCATGAGGTCGCTCTGGAAACCCTCATCGGTGTTCGCGACGGCGACCGTGAGGTTCTCGGTGTTGTCGAACGGGTCCCAGCTGGCGATCACGTTGAACCACGTGAACAGCGACGGGATGACGATCAGGCCGAACATCACGATGCCGACCATGACGCTGCTCGTCGCCCGGCGCAGGTCGAAGCGCACGAGGCTGAGGATGTTCTTCATGCGCGACCCTCCCCCTCGTTCCCGTCGGGGTCTGCCTCCGCGGCATCGTCGCGCCCGGATGCGGGTTCGGCGGTGCCGTCCGACCCGTCCGCCCGCGCATCCTCCGCGACATCCGGATCGAACAGGTCCTGCAGGGCGGCGAAGTCGTCGTCCTCCGGGTCGACCAGCGACGGATCGAGCACCACCGTCGGAGCCGCCCCCGCGGATGCCGATGCGGGTGCCGCGGCCCCCATGACGGGCAGCACCAGCGTGTCCCGGCTCGCCTCGGCGGCGAGCGCGCCGCGCAGCTCGGACTCGGGCATCCGGCCGACGGCCGCAGCCTGCCCGATGCTCTGCTCGAGGTACTCGAGCGCGACGAGCACCGCGATCACGATGAGGCTCCACAGGGCGAACAGGCCGAGCACGACGGCCTTGGCCTCCGGGACCAGCCACGCGATGGCGCCGAGCACGACGAGGCCCGCGGCGCCGATGATCAGCGTGAGCCGAAGCACCGACGGATACCGCTCGGTGAAGCGCCGGGTGCGCCGCGCGACCTCGGCGCGGAACCCGTCGCCGTCGGTGAGTGCCCGAATGATGTCGGGGGTGCGGCGACGGCCGATCACCTGCAAGTCTTCGTTCACCATCAGCTCGCTCTCGGCGAGGCCGCGGTTGAACAGCAGCGCGAAGTTGCCGAGGCGGCGGCGCAGGAACAGGCCGAGCACGAACGCCAGCACGACGAAGACGCCGAGCGTGCCCATTGCCTGCCAGTAGTGGCCGCCGTCGAAGCCGCTGACGGTCTCGCGCAGCGCGTCGATCCCGTACGTGAACGGCAGGAACGGGTACAGCGACTGGAAGAAGTCGGGCATCATCTCGATCGGATACAGCCCGGATGCCCCCGGTATCTGGAAGATCACGAGCAGGATGCACAGGCCCTTGCCGACGTGTCCGAAACACACCGACAGCGCGTAGATGATGCTGAGGTACGCCAGCCCGATGAGCACGGCGGTGCCGACGAACGCCACGGCGCTCGCGGTCTGCACACCGATCACGAGGTTTCCGACGGTCACGAGCACGGCCTGGAACACGGCGATCGCCGCGAACAGCAGCCACCGGCCCATGTACGCCTGGCCGACGGAGATGCCCTCGACGCCCTCCGTGTCGACCTCGAGGCGCATGATCACCATCAGCACGAACGCGCCGATCCAGAGCGAGAGGTTGGTGAACAGCGGTGCCATCGCCGAGCCGTACGTGTCGGTCGGGAACAGGACGTGCTGGCTCACCTCGACGGGTGACGCCATGAAGTCGGCGATCTGATCGGGCTCCAACCCGCTGATGGTGCTCAGCTGCGCCCAGACGTCGGCTGCGCCGAGGGCGAGCACGTCGGTCCGCACGGTGCCGAGGCCGCCCTGCGCCGCGGCGAGGTTGTCGTCGAACGCCGTGAGAGCGTCGACGTTCCCGCCGAGCTGGGTCTGCAGGCCCCGCAGCAGCTCCTGCGCCTGCGCGACCTGCGTGCGCTGAGCGCCCAGCGCGGCCGAGAACGCGTCGGCGCTCGACGACAGCGCCGACATCGCTCGGTTCAGTTCGGGAACGCTCTGCGTGAGGGCATCCCGGATGTAGCCGGCCGAGCTCGCGGCTCTCTCGACCGCCGCATCTGCGGCGTCGGCGGCCTCGGTGACGGCCGCGGTCGTGTCGCCGATGTCGGTGTTCAACTGCTTCAGGTCGGCGAGCATCTGCTGGTCGGCGTCGTTGCGCTCCTGGAGTGTGGCGATCGCAGCGCTGATGCGGTCCGCGGCGGGGGTCGTCGGATCGGTCTGGTCGAGCAGCGCCTGCAGCTCGTCGAGCGCCTCGCCGTTCGCCTCGACGACGGCGGTCAGGTCGTCGATTCCGGTGCCGACGGCGACGTTCGCGTTCTGCAGCTGCGCCGACAGGGTCGAGACCGCGGCGTTCATCTCGGATGAGGCGTCCGCGATCAGCGTCGTTCCCGACACGTACGCCGAGGTGACTTCATCCGTGAACGAGAGCACCTCCTGCTGCGCCTCGTCGGCGAGGCTCTGGGCCTGCGCGACGGCGCCCTGCACGTCGCCGAGCGTGCCGTCGACCCTCGTCAGCGTCGCGGCGGTGTCGTCGAGGCGGCCCTGCGCGTCGGTGAGCCCGCCCGTCAGGTCGCCGATGCGGTCGCGCGCCGTCTCCAGCGTCGCGACAGCTTCGTCGAGTTCGGCGACGGTGGAGTCCCGGGCCGTGCCGAGGCGGTCCTCGGCGTCCTCGCCCGCGAGCTGCAGCTCCTCGGACACGACCTCCGAGACGGTCGAGACGAACGTGCTGTTGATCTGCGCCTCGAGCGTCGACGCCCCGACATCCGTGATCTTCGGAGCGATCGCGTTGGCCTTCTCGTTGACGTAGTAGCGCAGCGCCGGCTGGTGGAAGTCGCCGCTCGTCATGCTGACGAAGTCGCGGCTGAAGTCTGCGGGGATGATGATCGCCGCATAGCTGTCCCCGCCGCGCACGGCCGCCATGGCCTCGTCCTCACCCGTGAACTCCCAGCCGAGCTGGTCGTTCGCCTCGAGCTGGTCGACGAGCTCGCCGCCGACGTCGATGTAGCCGGTCGCGTCCGACTCCGCGCCCTCGTCCTGGTTCACGACCGCGACGCTGACTTGCTCGGTGTTCGAGTACGGGTCCCAGAACGCGACGATATTGAACCACGCGTACAGCGAGGGCGTGACGATGACGCCGATGATGATGATCCACGACTTGCTGACGCGGGCGAGGCGGCCGAGATCGCGCCGGAAGACCGTCCAGGCGTTCGGCCTCATGACGACTCCGTCCCGACGATGTCCGGATGAGCGGACAGCAGGTCGTCCGCCTCCCGCCAGGACAGCCCCGCGATGCTCAGGACTGAACGTACCGCGATGACTTCGATCCCGGCGCGAGACACATCAGTCCGCGACACAACGGTGCGCGCCACCTCCTCGATCAGGCGCGCGACGGTCGCGGCCTCGAGGTCGGTGCGGAAGGCGCCGTCGCCCTGACCGCGCCGGACGAGGTCGAAGACCGCGCGGCGCAGGGGCGCGAGCGCAGCGACGGTATCGGCGACGTGGGCCTCGTCGAGCGCGAGCGCCGCGGTGACCTGCACGTGCGCGGCCTCCTGCCACAGGCGCGATGCGAGGCGCGCGAGGGCGATGCGGGCATCCGGGTCGTCGACCGACGCCGCAACGGCGTTGAAGCGCTGCGCGCCGTTCGCGATCAGCTCCCGGATGAGCGCGTCGCGGTCGGCGAAGTGGCCGTAGAGCGTGCGGCGCGAGAGGCCGGCGCTGCGGGCGATGGCGTCGACGGAGGCGTGCGGGTCGGTCGACAGCGCGGCCCTGGCGGCGTCGAGGATGCCGGCGCGGTTCTCGACGGCGTCGCGGCGGGGGGCACGGGCGGTCATGCCTCGATCCTATAAACGTGCACACGGGTGTGCAAGATATGCGCGCGACTCACAGCATCCGGTCATCCGCCGTGAATGCCCCGGATGGGCACCTCGGCCCGGGCCGGACGTCGGCACGCCGCCGTAGGCTGGGAGCGCAGCCGACACAGGGGGAACCGCCAGATGGCACAGCAGAACGCACCGACGCCCGACGAGATGGCGCGCGCCAGGGCTGTCCTCGACGAGATCGCGACGGCGTACTCCCGCCGCATGGTGGGCCAGGAGCGCCTGCGCACCAGCCTGCTCGTCGCGCTGATCTCCGGCGGCCACATCCTGCTCGAGTCCGTGCCCGGCCTGGCGAAGACGACGGCGGCGTCGACGCTCGCCGACACCGTCGCGGCCGACTTCAAGCGCATCCAGTGCACGCCCGACCTGCTGCCGAGCGACATCACGGGCAACCAGGTGTACGACCAGGCGAAGGGCACCTTCCGCACGGTGTTGGGCCCCGTGCACGCCAACTTCGTGCTGCTCGACGAGATCAACCGCTCGAGCGCGAAGACGCAGTCGGCGATGCTCGAGGCGATGCAGGAGCACCAGACCACGATCGGCGGCCAGGTGCACCACCTGCCGAAGCCGTTCCTCGTGATCGCGACGCAGAACCCGGTCGAGCAGGAGGGCACCTACGAGCTGCCCGAGGCGCAGCTCGATCGCTTCCTGCTGAAGGAGATCGTCGAGTACCCGAGCCCCCAGGAGGAGTTCGAGGTGCTCGCGCGCATCGACACCGGGCTGCTCGACCCCGAGGCCCACCTCGCGAGCACGGCGAGCCTCGACGACGTGCTGCTGATGCAGGACGTCGCGCGGCGCGTGCACGTCTCCCCCGAGATCCGGAACTACATCGTCGGCATCAGCTACGTGACCCGCAACCCCGCGCCCTACATCGGCGAGGAGCGCGCCCGGTACATCAAGTACGGGGCGAGCCCCCGCGCCTCGATCGCGTTCCTGCAGGCCTCGCGCGCGCTCGCCCTCATCAACGGCCGCGCGCACGTGCTGCCGGAGGACGTGCGCGAGCTGCGCCACCTCGTGCTGCGCCATCGCGTGCTGCTCACGTTCGAGGCGGAGGCCGACGGCATCCGGAGCGAAGACCTCGTCGACGCGATCTTCCAGTCGGTCCCGACGCCGTAGCCGATGCCTGCCACCCTGCTCACGCGGGTGAAGGGGAAGCTCTTCATCCACTCGCGGCGCAAGTCGGCGCACGCCCTCGACGGCGCGTACGCGTCGCTGTTCCACGGGCGCAGCCTCGACTTCCAGGATCTGCGGCGCTACGAGCACGGCGACGACATTCGCGACATCGACTGGCGCGCGACGGCCCGGCTGTCGAGCCTCCTCGTGAAGCGCTCGCGCGCGACCCGGATGCACACGGTGCTGTTCGCGGTCTGCACCGGCAGCGAGATGGCGGCGCTGGCCCCGGATGAGCGGCCCAAGAGCGAGCTCGCGATCATGGCCGTCGGCGCGCTGGGCCTCCTCGCGGCGCGGCACGGCGACGACGTCAGCGTGCTGCGCGGCGACGCCTCCGGCGTCAGGCGCACTCCGCCGCGGCGCTCGGAGGGCGCGCTCGAGCACGCGCTGCGGGCGATCCAGCGCGAGTCGACGCGCGACGGCCCGCCGAGCGACCGCGGCGCGATGCTGCGGGCGATCGCCCGCACGGTCTCGAAGCGCGCGATCCTCGTGATCGTGACGGACGAGGCGCCCCTCACGGCCGACGACGAGCGCACGCTGCGGCGCCTGCGCGCGCAGCACGACGTGCTCTGGGTGACGGTGCGCGACGCCGACCCCGTACTCGCCGAGCGCGCCCGCGGCGAGCGCCGCGACTCGTCGACCGGCTGGGCGGTGCCCGCGTTCCTGCACGGCGACGCCGATGTGGTCGCCGACCTGTCGGCGGCGCGCGCCGCCGAAGACGCCCACCGCGCCCGCGTGCTGGCGGCGCTCGAGATCAGCACGGCGGAGGTCTCGACGCACGACGACGCCGTACCGGCACTGCTCGGCATGCTGAACGCGAGGAGGGCGGCGCATGCGGGCCGCTGACGGCATCCGCGCGGCGCTCGCGCGCGGCCAGGGCGGCATCGGCCCGGAGGAGCTCTACCCGCCCGACCAGTACTCCGGCTGGTGGCTGCTGCTCGCGGTCGGCATCATCGCGGTGCTGATCGCGGCGACGGCCGCGATCCTCGTCGCCACCCGGGCGCGGAGGCCGAGGCCCGACCAGGGCCCACCGGGGACGCCCGTCGAGCGCCTCGGCCGCCTGCGGCTCGACTACCTGCATCGCATCGACCAGATCGAGGCGGCCCACGCCGACGGCAGGATCGACGCGCGCCGCGTGCACGCCGAGCTGAGCGCGCTCACGCGCGCGTTCGTCAACGATTACACGGGCATCGCGACGCCCGTGATGAGCCTGGAGGAGATCGGCACGCAGCAGGTGCATCCGGCGCTCGTCGCGGCGCTCGAGACGTACTACTACCCGAGCATCTTCGGCGACCGGCCTCCCGGCGACCCCGCACCGGGGATCGCCGCCGCCCGCGAGGTGGTGACGGCGTGGCAGTAGCGCAGCTCTGGCCCTTCTTCGCCGTCGCGGGCGCCCTCGCGATCGCGATCGGCATCGGCCTGTGGCGGGGCCGCACCCGCGGTGCGGAGGACGAGGACGGTGCGACCGTCTCCCGAGCCGAGCGCGTGCGCTGGCTGCCGTCGGTGCGCCGGGCGACCCGGCGACGTGCGGCGGGCCTGACGGCGATCGTACTGCTGGGCGTCGTCGCGGCGGGCGCGAGCGGCGTCGTCGCGGCCCGGCCGATGAGCGAGCAGACGATCGAACCCGCGAGCGCGAGCCGCGACATCATGCTGTGCCTCGACGTCTCCGGCTCCATGTCCGACGTCGACAAGGAGGTCCTCGACGTCTTCCTCGACCTCATCGACGGCTTCGAGGGCGAGCGCATCGGGCTGACGATCTTCAACGCGTCGCCTGCGCAGATCTTCCCCCTCACCGATGACTACGACTTCATCCGCGAGCACCTCCAGTCCATCCGCGACAGCTTCGAGTTCGGTGACATCACGCCCGAGCACTGGATCGGCACGCTCGACGGGCCCGGCGCCTCCCTGATCGGCGACGGCCTCGCCGCCTGCGCGCTGCGCTTCGACCACGCCGACCTCGACCGCTCGCGCTCGATCATCCTGGCCACGGACAACCAGCCGGCGGGCGCCGAGGTGCTCGACGTGCAGGAGGCCGCCGACTATGCGGGCTCGCAGGACATCCGGGTCTACGCGCTGAACCCGGTGCAGGGCCAGGCCGAAGCCGCCGACAGCCTCGTCGCCGCCGCCGAGTCGACGGGCGGCGCGGCGTACGCGCTGCGGGGCACGACGACGGTGTCGAGCATCGTCGACGACGTGCAGCGCCAGGAGGCCAGCGCGCTCACGGGCGAGGCGGAGGTGGTCGAGACCGACGACCCCGCCGCGTGGATCGTCCTGCTGCTCATGACGGTGCTCGCCGCCGTCGCGGTGATGTGGCGGGTGAGGCTGTGACGTTCCTCCCCGTGCTCCCATTCTGGCTGCTCGCGCCGCTCGCGCTGGCCGGCCTGGGCGTCGCCGTGTGGGCGCTCGCGCGCGCCAGGGCCGCTCGCGAACGCGCGCTCTGGGCGGTGCGGGTCCTCCTCGTCGCGGCGTGCGTCGTGCTCGCGCTGCGCCCCGGTGTGCCGGGCGGCACCTCGACCTCCGTAACGACGAACGTCGACGTCGTGATCGCGCTCGACAACACGACGAGCATGCTCGCGGAGGACGGCGCCTCGGGCGACGAACCGGATGGCGCGGGGGCGGGCGGCGACGCGGCCCCCGCGACCCGCGCCGACGACGCCCGCGCCGATATCGCGGCGCTCGTCGAGGCGTACCCCGGCGCGCGCTTCGCCCTGGTCACGTTCGACGACTCGGCCCAGCTGCGGCTGCCGCTGACGACCGACACCTCGGCGCTGATGTCGTCGCTCGACGTGCTCTCGCCGCCCCCGACCGACCGCTCGTCCGGCAGCTCGATCGGCATTGCGGCGCCGGTCGTCGCCGAGACCCTCGCGGGCTCCGCGGACGACGACGACCGCGCCCGCCTGGTGTTCTACCTCGGCGACGGCGAGCAGACGGCGGGCGGCGAGCCGGCGTCGTTCGCCGACAGCGCCGAGCTCGCGGGCGGCGGCGCGGTGCTCGGCTACGGCACCGAGGCCGGCGGCCGGATGCCGAGCGTCGCCGCGGGCACGGGCGGCACGGGCGAGTACCTCGAGGACCCGTCGACGGGGGAACCGGCCGTCTCCGTGATCGACGAGGAGGCTCTGGGCGCGATCGCCGACGACCTCGGCGTCGACTACGCGCACCGCGCGGGCGACCCCCTCGAACCGCCCGCGGTGCCCGAAGCGGTGACGACGACGAGCGACGCCGCGACTCCCGGTTCGCGCATCGAGCTGTCGTGGATCGTGGCGCTCGTCGTCGCGGCTCTGCTCGCGATCGAGGTCGGCGTCGCGAGCGGCCGCATCGCGCGCACCCTGCGCATCACGGCACCGAGGAAGGAGGCGCCATGACCCCGAACTCGGCTCCCGCACCCGCGCCGGCGGCCCCGCGCCGGCGCCTGCGCCGCCGCCTGCTGATCGGGCTCGCGCCCGTCGCGCTCGTCGGCCTGCTCGTCGTGGCGAAGATCCTGTCGATGTACGCGTTCGCGTTCGGCGCCGTGACGAGCCACGTCGCGGGCGATGCCCCCGCCACCGTCGCGGCGGCCGAGAACCAGGAGCCCGTCAACGTCTTCGAGCGCTGGCTCGCGCCGTACAACGTCGGCGTCGGCCTGGCCGCATCCGGGGACCTGCCGGAGGCGCGCGCGAAGTTCGAGGAGGCCCTCCCCCTCGCGCGCGGGCTCGACGTGTGCCCCGTGCGGCTCAACCTC
This sequence comes from Microbacterium halophytorum, assembly GCF_002970975.1. Lineage (GTDB taxonomy): Bacteria > Actinomycetota > Actinomycetes > Actinomycetales > Microbacteriaceae > Microbacterium > Microbacterium halophytorum. Next base: position 207,557 of record NZ_PNFA01000007.1, on the reverse strand, counting down.
GCGCTCGTGCTCGAGATGATGGGCGACGCCACGCGCGGGAGCGACCCGGATGCCGCCGCCGAGCTGTACGCGGAGGCGCTCGAGGTCAACGCGGGAACGCCGGAGGAGTGCCGCAGCGAGGAGGCCGACGCCGCCTCGCCCGACCCGTCGCGGCAGAGCTCCCAGACCCTCGACGACCAGCGGCAGCGGCTCGAACAGCAGCAGCAGCAACAGGGCGGCGACGAGGAGGAACCGCCGGAGGAGGAAGCGCAGCAGCAGCAGGACGACCTCGACGAGATCGAGGAGAAGCTGCGCGAGAGCGACCGCGAGCGCCAGGAGCAGCAGGGCGATGAGGGCGGCTCGGGCGGCGGGACGGACAAGCCATGGTGAGCGAACCGCGCTATCTCTCGCACCACGACGGCGCCCCGCCGACGCCGCCGCCGGGCGGGTACCAGCACGAGCGGCGGTTCCCCGCGTCACCGTTCGAACCAGCCGCGGCGGCCCCCCAGACGCCGAAGAAGGAGCCGAACCCCCGCCTGCGCCACCCGCTCGGCTGGGTCGCGCTGGCGGCGGCCGCCGCGTTCGGCATCGCGCTCGTCGCGACCCTCCTCGTCGCGGGTGCGGACGCCGTCTACGGCACGACGATGCTCGCGCTGCAGCTGATCGTCGCGGCCGCTGTCATCACGGCGCTCGTCGTCGCGCCGGCACGCGCGATCGGCTCGTGCGCGCTGGCGCTCGCGCTCGTGCTGAACATCGGCACCGTCGGGGCGGTCGGCGCGGTACAGGCCTCCGCCTCCGGCACCTACGCCGGCGCTGGCGCCGAAACCGACCCTGAGGCCGCGTACCCCGGTGTGAAGGGCGTCGACGACGACCTCGTGCTCGAGGCGCCGTCGCTCGAGCAGACGGCCGACGGCATCGACCGGGTCGCGAAGCGCATCCGCGACGAGCTGAGCGCCGAGTTCGGCTTCACCTGGGTCTCGGGGGGCGAGCCGGCGCTCCGCGGCGAGCGCAACGGCTACGGCGGCGAGTCGATGCTGCAGGAGTACACGGCGCCCGGATGGGCGACGAACGAACCGATCCACGGCTACGACGAGAAGCTGGCCGTGATGCGGGCGATCGACCGGATCCTCTACGACGAGGGCGTGTACTACTCGCTGTACCCGCTGAACGAGCCGGCCGAGGGCTCGATCTCCGACGAGAGCATGGAGCAGCTCTACGGGTCGACCGACCCGCGCGAGCAGGTGCGGTGGTCGTACTACACCGAGCTGACGCGCCCCGACTACTCGCCGGAAGCCCCGTCCCCTCCCCTGTTCTACGCCGACATCATCGACCTCGACAACGACGAAACGGGCCGATGGACGCAGCAGCAGGAGGCCTTGGCCGAGGACCACGGCCAGCCCCTGGAGGGCCTGCAGCTGCAGTTCATCGCCCCCCAGCAGTTGTCGGAGTCGGACCGCGAGGCCTTCGTGAAGGCGCTGGAGGAGCACCCCGAGCCCGCGGGATGACGCGTCATATACGGCGGGTTCCGGGTGGCGCGGGCGCTCAGCCCGCCATCGACAGCCCGGCGGCGAGGGCGAAGCCGATCACCGTCGCCAGGCCGGTGTTCTCCTTCGCCTTCCGCTGGGCATCCGGGATCATCGTGTCGACCAGCATCACGAGCAGCGCGCCGGCAGCGAAACCGTTGGCACCCGCGCTGAAGGCGGCGGGCACCGAATCGGCGAGCGCGTAGCCGCCGACCGTCGCGAGCGCGCAGACGACCGCGACCCCCGACCACAACAGCATCACGCGGGAGCGCCGCATGCCGCCCTCGAGCAGCTCTGATGCGGAGCCGATCGACTCCGGCAGGTTCGAGACCACGATCGCGATCACGAGCGCCATGCTGACGCCGTCGCCAGCGGCGAGGCCGATGCCGAGCACGAGCTGCTCAGGGATGCCGTCGAGCAGCGCCCCGACCGCGAGCGGTCCGCCCTGGCCGGCCGCCGCCGACGCCCGCCGTTCGACGAGCCGATCGGCGACGTAGTAGGTCAGCGCACCGACCGCCATGCCGACGACGAGCGGCACCGGGCCGGCGACCGCGAGCCCGTCCTCGAAGAGCTCGAACGAGATCGATGCGATCAGGGCGCCGGCGCCGAAGCCGAGCACAAGCCCCAGCCACGCGGGCGGCCAGCCCTTCCACAGCGCGAGCACGGCGCCGAGCGCGAGCGGCGCCGCCGCGACGACGCCCCACACAACTGCAGCACCCACGCGGCACCTCCTGTTGAAACCATGCCACGGAGCGGGCCGCCGCTGTGCGATCCTGGTCGCTGCCGCGCCGCGTGCTCGCACGTGCACGGCGCGCGACGGAAGAGGAAGAAGGTACGGCTGCATGACCGATGCGACCGGTGACAACGCCTGGCGGCGCGTGGTCGCCGCGCTGGCCAACGACGACGTGCGGCGCGCGGCCGGCGCGCTGTTCCTCGGCGCCGACCCGGAGGGCGAGCTCGCGAAGCTGTCACCTTCACGGCGCCGGCACGTGGTGTCGACCCTCGTCGGCTCGGGGATCGCGACGGGCGACAACGGCGCTCTCGCCGCGAACCCGAGCGTCTTCGCCGAGCTGCTCGCCCAGCGGCCCGCCCGCACGGCCACCGGCATCGAGCGCTTCCTGCGCAACGGCCGGATCGTGCAGTACCCGATGAGCAAGGCCGAGCGCGGGGAGCTGCTGGCCTGGGTGGCGCGGCGCGCGCTGAAGCCCGGCGAGGTCGTCTCCGAGAAGGAGATGAACGAGCGTGTGCGCCCGTTCTCCGACAACGTCGCGATCCTGCGCCGGTACCTCGTCGACTACGGCATGGTCGAGCGCCGCCCCGACGGCACGGAGTACGCGCTCGCGGCAGGCGCGGACGGCGGCACGGCACCACCCGCCGGCTGAAGCGCGCGTTCGGCGGAGCCCGCGCATCCGGATACACCGACCCGGATCGTGCGCCCACCGCACGCCCCGTAGGATGGTCAGCATGTCGAAGGTCCTTCAGTCACTCCCCGTCGGCGAGCGCGTCGGCATCGCCTTCTCCGGGGGTCTTGACACCTCCTGTGCCGTCGCCTGGATGAAGGACGCCGGCGCGGTGCCCTACACCTACACGGGCGACCTCGGGCAGTACGACGAAGACGACATCGCCTCGATCCCGGAGCGCGCCCTCGAGTACGGCGCCGAGAAGTCCCGGATGATCGACTGCAAGCCGCTTCTCGTCGAGGAGGGCTTCTCGGCCCTCGCCTGCGGCGCGTTCCACATCCGGTCGGCCGGCCGCACCTACTTCAACACGACGCCCATCGGCCGCGCCGTCACCGGCACGCTCCTGGTGCGCGCCATGAAGGAGGACGGCGTCGACATCTGGGGCGACGGCTCGACCTACAAGGGCAACGACATCGAGCGCTTCTACCGCTACGGCCTGCTCGCCCACCCGGCGCTGCGGATCTACAAGCCGTGGCTCGACGCCGACTTCGTCTCGCAGCTCGGCGGCCGCCAGGAGATGAGCGAGTGGCTCGTCGAACACGGCTACCCGTACCGCGACTCGGCGGAGAAGGCCTACTCGACCGACGCCAACATCTGGGGCGCGACGCACGAGGCCAAGACCCTCGAAGACCTGAACGTCTCGCTCGAGACCGTCGAGCCGATCATGGGCGTGAAGTACTGGGACCCCTCGGTCGAGGTGCCCAGCGAGGACGTCACGGTCACCTTCGACCAGGGCCGCCCCGTCGCGATCAACGGCCGCGAGTTCGCCGACCCCGTCGAGCTCGTGCGCGAGGCGAACACGATCGGCGGCCGCCACGGCCTCGGCATGAACGACCAGATCGAGAACCGCATCATCGAGGCGAAGAGCCGCGGCATCTACGAGGCGCCGGGCATGGCGCTGCTGTTCGTGGCCTACGAGCGCCTCGTCAACGCGATCGTGAACGAGGACACCCTCGCCACCTACCACGAGCAGGGCCGCCGCCTCGGCCGCCTGATGTACGAGGGCCGCTGGCTCGAGCCCCAGTCGCTGATGCTGCGCGAGTCGATCCAGAAGTGGGTCGGTTCGACGATCTCGGGCACCGTCACGATCCGCCTGCGCCGCGGCGAGGACTACACGATCCTCGACACGGCGGGCCAGTCGCTGTCGTACGCGGGCGAGAAGCTGTCGATGGAGCGCGTCGGCGATGCCGCGTTCGGGCCCGTCGACCGGATCGGCCAGATGACCATGCGCAACCTCGACATCGCCGACTCGCGCGCCCGCCTCGAGGGCTACGTGCAGCGCGGTCTCATCGGCGGCACGACGGGTGAGCTGATCGGCTCGATGGAGGCGGGCGGCGCCGAGGCGATCACCTCGCACGCGGGTCCGATCGACGACTCCGAGGCGCTCGACCAGGTCGGTGAGGCGGCGGCGTTCGACGCCGGCACCGACTGATCGCTCTCTCCGGGAGGGGGTCGCGCACCGATGTGCGCGACCCCCTCCCGCGTGTCCGGGGTTCGTGCCATGATCCTCCCGTGGGCCGACCGGCCCGCACACGGGTGAGGAGAGCAAGTCATGGCGATGCAGGCAACCCCCTATCTGACCTTCGACGGCAACGCCGAGGAGGCGATGAAGTTCTACCAGGCCGCGCTCGGCGGCCAACTCGACATCGTGCGCATCAAGGACATGCCGATGGAGGGCGGCGACGACGAGTGGAGCCCCGAGGACGTGATGCACTCGGCGCTCGTCGTCGACGGCGTCTCGGTCGTGTACGGCTCCGACGGCGGCGACGCCTCCTCGTCGGGCGGCTCCGTCACGGTGTGCCTCTCGGGTGACGACGCCGATGAGCTCGCGGCGGCGTTCGAGAAGCTGAGCGACGGCGCCGACGTCACGGCGCCGTTCGGGCCCGCGCCCTGGGGCGGGTTCTACGGTCAGTTCACCGACCGGTTCGGCGTTCCGTGGATGCTGGAGGGCGGCGGCGAGCAGCCCGCCTGACCCGGCGGGTGCCGCGGGCTTCCGGGCGGACGGCCGCCCGGAAGCCCTACGCAGCGGCGGGCGCAGCCGCCGCGATGCGCGCCCGCCGGCGCCAGAGAGCGAGGATCCCGGTGCTGACGATGCCGAACGCGATCGCGATCCCGATCACGTACAGGGCGACGCCGCCGTAGCCGCCCTGCACGTGCGGGTTCAGGAACGGGTACGGGTACCACCAGGCGGAGCCCGTGGCCGGCGACACGACGTGCTCGGCCCGGAGGAGCGTGTACCCGACCCAGGCGATCGGATAGGCGAGCACGACCCCGATCGCTCCCCAGGGGAGAGCCCGGTGGCGGGCGAGGAGCGCGTCGGCCAGCAGGAACAGCGGCCCGACGACGTGCATCACCTCGTTGGCCCACGACACCGTGTTGCCGACGAGGAGCGCCGGCCCGAACCGGAGCAGCGTGTTGTAGACGAGGCCCGTGATCGTCATGAACGTGGCCGCCGCGAGGAACAGCGTGCCGACCCACGCCGGCTCGCGGCCGGTGCGCCCCCGGAGGGCGCGCACCGCCACGACCGCGAGCGCGACGGCGGCGACGATGTTGGACTCGACCGTGAAGAAGCTGAAGAAGTTCGCGACGATCGTCGGGACGTGTGAGCCGTACTCCGTTCCGGAGGCGAGCGCGAAGCGGATCGAGTGGACCAGTTGGGTCGCGACCGCAGCCGCGATGAGGGCGGCCATCCCGAGCCGCACGAACGTCCAGGGCGCCGTCGTCATGGGACGAGGCTAGTGGGTGCCCGGCGCATTCGCGTTCATTCCGGGATCGCCAGGTGCTCCTTCTTCGCCTGCTTGCGATTGCGCGACTTCTGGAAGAGCTTCTTCGCGTCCTCCGGGTCGAGCGTTCCCTCGGCGAGCATGCGGATGGGGCAGCGCTTGCAGCGCGGCTTCGATTTGCAGCACTCCTTCTTGGGCCCCTTGGCCTTCTTCTTGTGCTTCTTGCCCTTCCCCATGGCGTCGATAGTAGGTCGCGCTGGGCACACTGCACGAATCTGCCCGGGGCAGCCCGATCGGTGGCAGAGTCGGGGTGTCACCGTCGCACGAGGAGGTCGTCATGCGGGTCGCCGTTCCCACCGAGGTCAAGAACAACGAGAACCGCGTCGCCATCACGCCGGCCGGCGTCGACGCGCTCGCGCACCGGGGCCACGAGATCTTCGTGCAAGCCGGCGCTGGCGCAGGGTCGCGCATCGCCGACGACGACTATCGCCGCGCCGGAGCGGTCATCACGCCGGATGCCGAGAGCACCTGGGCCGCGGCCGACCTGCTCGTGAAGGTGAAGGAGCCCGTCGCGAGCGAGTACGGCTTCCTGCGCGACGACCTCACCCTGTTCGCCTACCTCCACCTCGCGGCCGATCGGCCGCTGACGGAGGCGCTCGTGTCGTCCGGCGCGACCGCCGTCGCATACGAGACGGTGCAGCTGCCCGACAGGTCTCTGCCGCTGCTCACGCCGATGAGCGAGGTCGCGGGGCGTCTGTCGGTCACCGTCGGCGCTTACCACCTGATGAGCCCGCAGGGCGGCCGCGGGTCGCTGCTCGGCGGGGTTCCCGGTGTCGGCAGGGCGCACGTCGTCGTCATCGGCGGCGGCACCGCGGGCGAGAACGCCGCGGCGAACGCTCTCGGCCTCGGCGCCCGGGTCACGGTGCTCGACGTCGACCTGCGCCGGCTCGCCGAGCTCGAGGCGCGCTACGGAAACGGGCTCGAGACGCGGTATTCGACGCGCTACGCCGTCGCGGACGCCCTCATGGACGCGGACCTCGTCATCGGCTCGGTGCTGATCCCGGGGGCCGCCGCGCCGAAGCTCGTCACGGATGAGATGGTGAGCCGGATGAAGCCGGGCGCCGTGCTCGTCGACATCGCAATCGATCAGGGCGGCTGCTTCGAGGGCTCGCACCCGACGACGCACGACGACCCGACCTTCGCGGTGCACGACGCGGTGTACTACTGCGTCGCGAACATGCCGGGGGCGGTGCCGGCGACCTCGACCCACGCGCTCACGAACGCGACGCTCCCCTACATCGAGAAGATCGCCGCCCGAGGCTGGACCGCGGCGGCCGAAGCCGACCCAGCTCTCGCACTGGGCCTGAACGTCAGCGCGGGCGAGATCACGAACGCGGGGGTCGCCGCCGCGATGGGCTGAGCGGCGGAGGAAGAGGCGCACCCGTCAGCCCTCGTCCTCCAGCACCTCGCGGTCGCGGTCCAGCTCATCCCGGATGAGGTGGGCGGAGTCGAGCGTGCCGTTCCGGTACGACTGCCGGCCGGCCATGTGGGCCGACAGCGGGGCGGTCGCGAGCTGGATGATCACGACGGGGATCAGGAACGCGACGGCGGCCCAGGACTGCAGCGCGATGGCGACGCCGATCGAGATCAGGATCAGGCCGAGCACCTGCGGCTTGGTCGCGGCGTGGATGCGGCTCGGCACGTCGCGGAAGCGGAGCAGCCCGATCGACGCCGTGAGGCACAGCAGCGCGCCGATCAGGACGAGCACGAGCGCGACCAGGTACCAGCTCATCGCGCACCCCCGTTCCGGTCGGGCCCGCCGGCATCCGGATGCTCCGGCACCGCGTCGGAGGCCGCTCCGCTGCCCGTCGGCTCGGCGACGGCACCGCCGCGCGTCCCCGAGTTCGCCGCGCCCCCGGGCGCCTCGGCGTCATCGCGGTCGCGCGGGCCGCGGGCCTCCGTGCCGTCGCTGCGATCGCGACGGGCGACGAAGCGCGCCACCGCGACGGTGCCGAGCACGCCCGTCGCCGCGATCATCAGCATGACGGGCAGCGTGTCGGTGCGCTCGTTGATGGCGGCGTCGGCGCCGAGGACGCACAGCACCATCGTCAGCAGCACGTCGCTCGCGAGCGCGCGGTCGAGGATCGACGGACCCTTGATCATCCGGATGATCGCGAGCAGCGCCGCGACCGCGAACACGGCCGAGATCAGCGCGATGAGCACCGCTTCGATGGTCATGACGCAGCCTCCCCCGACTCGCGTCGCTCGAGGTACGGCGGCAGCTTGGCGCGGCACACCCCGAGCTCGGAGCGCGAGCCGACGGCCCGCACGATGCGCCGCTCCCAGGTGAGCACGTTGTGCCGCACCCTGTCGAGGTCGGCATCGTCGCGCACGCCGATCGCGTGCAGGTAGAGCACGCGACGGCCGCGGTCGGCCTCGACGACGGTCGTGCCGGGAACGAGCGAGACGGCGACGGCCGTGTGGGTCATGATCAGGTCGTCGTCGACGCGCAGCGGCGCCTTCACGATCGCAGCGCTCGGCGTGCCGGGGCCGATCGCCTGCCACGCGACCTGGAGGGCGCCGTGCACGAGCTCCCACAGGAACTGCACGATGAACACGGCCAGCCAGAACACGTTGACGCGGCCCGTCAGGTCGGCAGGCGGAAGCCGGAACACGGTCGTGACGAAGGCGGCGACGCCGACGCCCGTGATCGCGGCCAGCCAGGTGAACTGACCCCACAGCATCATCCACAGCACGACGAGCCACACGAAGAACGGCAGCTGGTTCCAGAATCTCTTCAGAGTCCTGTTCGTCATGTCCCCTGCTCCACCCCCTCGAGCTCGACGAGGGAGATCGGCTGCAGAAGCGATTCACCGATGCGCTCGCAGACCTCGTAGATCGGGCCGGCGAACACCGTGAGCGCGAGCGTCACGGCGACCATTCCGATCGTGGCGCCCGTCATGATGCGCGGGCTGACGCGGCGCTCCGTGAGCGTGTCGGCGGCCGGCGCGAGCTGGAGATGCCCGAAGCGGTCCTGGTCACCCGGTTCGTCGTCCTTCTCGCGCCAGAACGACAGGTTCCAGGCCCGCATCAGCGCGTACAGCGTCAGAAGCGAGGTCAGGACACCGGCGACGACCGAGACCCACATGATCGGGGTCCCGACGGCGACGGCCGCGTCGAACAGGCCGAACTTGCCGATGAAGCCCGAGAACGGAGGCAGCCCGCCGAGGTTCAGGGCCGGGATCAGGTACAGGGCCGCGATCAGCGGGGCGGCCTTCACGAGACCCTTCACCCTCAGGATCGAGGTCGAGCCCGCGTAGCGCTCGATCAGGCCGACGGCGAGGAACAGGGTGGTCTGCACGACGATGTGGTGGACGATGTAGTACACCGTCGCGCCGACGGCCTCTGGCGTATTGATCGCGAGCCCGAAGATCATGTATCCGACGTGGCTGACGAGGGTGAACGACAGGATGCGCTTCAGCTCGGCCTGCGCGACGGCGCCGAGGATGCCGACGACCATCGTCGCGACGGCCGCGATCGCGAGCACCAGGTCGATGTCGCTGTCGGGGAAGATCTGCGTCTCGGTCCGGATGATCGCGTAGACGCCGACCTTCGTCAGCAGGCCGGCGAACACCGCGGTCACGGGCGCCGGTGCTGTCGGATAGGAGTCAGGCAGCCAGAACGACAGCGGGAAGATCGCCGCTTTGATGGCGAAGCCGAGCAGCAGCAGCACGTGCAGGAGCAGCACGACCCCGTCCGGGAGCTCGCCCATCCGCTCGGCGATCTGCGCCATGTTCACGGTGCCGAGGGCGCCGTAGATCACGGCGATCGCCGAGAGGAAGATGATGCTCGACACGAGCGAGACCACGATGTAGACCGTGCCCGTCCGGATGCGCTCCTTGGTCGATCCGAGAGTGATCAGGACGTACGACGCGACCAGGAGGATCTCGAAGCCGACGTAGAGGTTGAACAGGTCTCCCGCGATGAACGCGTCGAAGATGCCGGCGGCCAGGATGAGGTAGGTCGGGTGGAAGATCGACACCGGGGTGTCCTCGTCGCCGTCCGCCGCGCCCTGCCCGATCGAGAACAGCAGGACGGCGAGCAGCACGATGCTCGAGACCGCGACGAGCAGAGCGGCGAGGCGGTCGACGTAGAGCACGATGCCGAACGGCAGCGGCCAGCCGCCCACCGAGACGGCGAGGGGCGTGCCCTGGTCGACGATGACGAGCATCCAAGCGGCGAGCAGGAAGGTCGCCGACAGCGTCGCGACCGACACCAGGATCTGCATCCGGCGGTGTCGGCTGAGGAGCAGGGTGAACGCCGCGCCCAGCAGCGGGAGGGCGACGAAGAGGGGCACGAGCAGGCTCATGGGCGGCCACCGCCGTTCCGGTCGGTGCGAGCGGGCTGCGCGGTCTGCGTGATCGCCGTGATCGGCGAGACGGCGTCGTCGGAGAAGTCGGTGTGCTCCTCGTCCTCCTCCTCGGCGGCGCCCTCCTCGACGTCGAGCACCGTCGTCGTCTCGGTCGCGCGCTCGCGCAGGGCGATGTCCTCGGCGTCGTCCTCGACGGCGTCCTCCTGGCCGAGCTGCCACGAGCGATAGATCAGGGCGAGGAGGAATGCGCTCACGGCGAATGTGATCACGATCGCCGTGAGCATGAGCGCCTGGGGCAGCGGGTCGGACTGCGGTTCGTCGCTGCCGTAGAACGGCGAGACGCCGGGGAACCCCATCGAGATGAGCAGGAGCAGGTTCGTCGCGTTGCCGAGCAGCAGGAAGCCGATCAGCACGCGCGTGAGGCTGCGCTCCATCATGGCGTAGACGCCGGCGCCGTAGAGCACGGCCATGACGACCACCAACGAGGCTGAGACGCTCATCGTGCCCCTCCCTCGGCGGGCCGCTGCACGGCGACCGGCTCTGTGATCACAGCGGACGCGTTCTCGGACGGCGTTCCCGCCGAGTAGCCGTCTGCCGCCGGCTGGAACCGGCGCCCGCCGTCCTCGACGATCTGCCGGTCGACCTCACCTCCGAGCGAGCGGAGCACGTCGAGCACGAGCCCGACCACGACGAGGTAGACGCCGATGTCGAAGAACGTCGACGAAACGAACTCGACGTGACCGACGAGCGGCAGATCTGCCTCCCACACGGCGCGCGTCAGCGGGTCGAGCCCCGCGAGCATCGGCGCGACCGCCGTGACTACGGAGATCGCCATGCCGGCACCGAGCATGTAACCGGCGTCGGTCGGGGCCGCGATGCCGAGTTCGTAGCGGCCTCCGGCAACATAGCGCATCACCAGCGCGAGGCCTGCGACCAGGCCGCCCGCGAAGCCGCCGCCCGGCAGGTTGTGGCCCGCGAACAGCAGATAGATCGAGATCACGATGATCGTGTGGAACAGGATGCGCACGACGACTTCGAGGATCATCGACCGCGATGCGGCGCTCATGCTCGACCCGGCGAGCAGCCAGGCCCGCGGCGCCCCGGAGTTCCCCGCATCCTGCATCCGGATGCCGTCCTGCGTCTCGACCAGCGGCGTGCGCCGGAAGCGCATGCGCTCGCGGATCGTGGTGCGCCGCCGCACGGAGCGGCGCGCCTGCGCGAGACGATCGTTGCGGGCCGTGACGAACACGAGCGAGGCGACGCCCGTCGCCGCGAGCACGAGCACGCTGAGCTCGCCCATGGTGTCCCAGCCGCGCAGGTCGACGAGCGCGACGTTGACGACGTTCTTGCCGTGGCCGATCTCGTAGGCCATCTCGGTCCACGCCGTCGACACGGGTTCCGCGACGCGCGCGCTCGCCGCGAGCACCGCGACGAGCGCCATCGTGACGCCGACGGCGGCCCCGACCAGGGCGCGCAGCACAGGCGTGCTCGTGCCGTGGTGGCTCCCCATCCGCGACGGAATGCGACGGAGGACGAGCGTGAACGCGACGAGCGTCACGGTCTCGACGAGCACCTGCGTGACGGCGAGGTCAGGTGCGCCCGAGAGTGCGAACAGCGTCACCATCCCGAGGCCCGTGACCGACACGAGCACGACGCCCGTGAAGCGCTTGCGGGCCCGCACCGCGACGATGCCGGCCACGATCATGGCGCCGGCGGCGATCGGCTGCGCCGGGTCGTGCCAGGCCACGAGGTTCACTTCCCAGTCGCCGTGGGCGACGAGCACGGTCGCCTCCGCTGCGACGAGCACGCCGAAGGCGAGCGCCACGTACGTCGGCAGCGAGCCGCGCTGGATCGCGCGCGTGATGAGCACCGCGAAGCGGTCGATCTCACGCGTGACCAGGTAGTACACGTCGGATGCATGCAGCCGCAGGAGGCGCCGCTGGCGCGGGACGCCGAAGCGGCGGGAGAGCCAGAACACGGCGATGCCGACGGCGATCGAGAGCGCAGAGAGCGCGAGCGCCGGCTCGAGCCCGTGCCAGAGGGCGAGGTGCGCGCCGTGCTCGCCCGGCGCCGTGTCCGCGTAGGGAGCGATGGCGCGGTCGAGCGCGGGGGCGGCGAAGCCGCCCGCCGCCGTGAGCGCCGCGAGGACGAGCGGGCTCGCGATGAAGTCGAGCGGCGGGTCCGGCCACTCCGTGCGCGGCCGCGGAGCCCCGCCCTTGGCCCTCTTCGTCCAGAACGCGCCCCAGATGAAGCGCAGGCCGTACGCGGCCGTGAGCGCCGAGCCCGCGACGATGCCGACGAGGGCCACCCAGCCCCACGGCTCGCCCGCCACCGCCTCGTCGATCATGGCCCCGAGCGCGGATTCCTTCGCAACGAACCCCAACAGCGGCGGCACTCCGGCCATCGATGCGATCGAGACGATCGACACGACCGCGAGCGTCGGCGCCTGGCGCCCGAGCCCACTGAGCTCGTCGATGTCGCGCGTGGACAGCTGTCGGTCGATGATGCCGACGACGAGGAACAGCGCCGCCTTGAACAGCGAGTGGGCCAGCAGCAGCGCGAGGCCGGCGAGGGCCGTATCGCGCGCTCCGTAGCCGATGACCGTCGTGATGAAGCCGAGCTGGCTGACCGTTCCGTACGCGAGCAGGCGCTTCAGGTCAGTCTCGCGCAGCGCCTGGAAGCCGCCGAGCAGCATCGTGAACACGCCGAGCGACACGACGAGCGGACGCCACGGCTCGATGTCGCCGAAGGCCGGGGCGAAGCGCGCGAGCAGGTAGATGCCGGCCTTCACCATCGCGGCGGCGTGCAGGTAGGCGCTCACGGGCGTAGGCGCCGCCATAGCGCCCGGCAGCCAGAAGTGGAAGGGGAAGATCGCCGACTTACTGAAGGCGCCGACCAGCAGGCACACGATCGCCGCGGCCGTCAGCGCGCCCGTCGGAGGCGCGGCGAGTATGCCGCTGATGGAATTGGTTCCCGCCTGCACCGCCAGGATGACGGCGCCGACGAACATCACGAGGCCGCCGAGCGTGGTCGTCAGCAGCGACTGCAGCGCGGCGCGGCGGCTGGCGGCACGGGTGAAGTAGTGGCCGATCAGCAGGTACGACAGCACGCTCGTGATCTCCCAGAAGATCACGAGCATGATGATGTCGTCCGTCAGGACGAGGCCGTACATCGTGCCGGCGAAGCCGAGCAGCTCGCCCGCGAAGCGGCCCCGCCCGGCGCCTTTGCCGCGGAAGTACGTCGCGCAGTAGATCAGCACGAGCGCGCCGACGCCCGCCACGACCAGCGTCATCACCCAGCTGAGGGTGTCCATCCGCATCGAGATCTCGACGCCCAGCGGGCCGATCCACTCGTATGTCTCGAACGGAATGCGCCCCGCCGCGACAGCGGGCGCCTGAACGAGCGCGTGCACGAAGCCGACGAGGGGAAGGAGCGCTGCGACGTAGAACACGCGCGATCCGAACCACGCCGCGAGCGGCACGACCGCAAGGGAGACCACTGCGAACGCGGCGAGGATCACGAGCATGCGGATATCTCCTCGTCGTCGGGCCGGCGGGGCTCACAGGCGGCGGGTGGTTGTCAAGCGGTGGATCCAGTCTATCGGTGCCGAACCTATGGGCTCCCCGGGGAGGCCTGGGTGCTCTCCCGCCGCGTGCGTGCTCCCGGCCCGCACAGCTACGATCATCCGGATGCGACTTGTTATTGCGGAGTGCTCGGTCGACTACACGGGCCGCCTGAACGCCCACCTGCCGCTCGCGAAGCGCGTGCTGATGCAGAAGGGCGACGGCAGCGTGCTGATCCACTCCGACGGCGGCTCGTACAAGCCGCTGAACTGGATGAGCCCGCCGTGCCGCACGGAGGTGCTGCAGCCGGATGAGGAGCTCGCCGAGGCCGGCGTCGTCGAGGTGTGGAAGGTGACCCACCAGAAGACGGGCGACGCGCTCACGGTGCGCATCCACGAGATGATCTCCGACTCGTCGCACGACCTCGGCGTCGACCCCGGCCTGATCAAGGACGGTGTCGAGTCGGACCTGCAGCGCCTCCTCGCCGAGCAGGTCGACCGCGTGAGCGAGGGCGCGACGCTCGTGCGACGCGAGTACCCGACGGCGATCGGCCCGGTCGACCTGATGGTGCGTGATGCCGAGGGCGCCCCCATCGCGGTCGAGATCAAGCGCCGCGGCGAGATCGACGGCGTCGAGCAGCTCACGCGCTACCTCGACCTGCTCGGCCGCGACCCGCTGCTGACGGGCATCAGGGGCGTCTTCGCCGCCCAGGAGATCAAGCCGCAGGCGCGCACCCTCGCCGAGGACCGCGGAATCGAATGCCTCGTGCTCGACTACGAGGGCATGAAGGGCATCGACAGCGGGGTCCCGACGCTGTTCTGAGCGCCGGGCCCGCGGCGCTCCCATCGTCGCGCCGGTGGCGGATGCCGTATGCGGCACGCCCCCGCCCTGCACTGCCGCACCCGGGGCGCGGGCCGCAGAGCCCAGAGCATGCCCGTCAGACAGGGACGTGCGCTCCGCGGGCGACGACGTCGACGACGGCATCGAGCACGTCGGGGTCGGTCAGTACTCGGTTGTGGCCGAGACCGGTCGGTCGCAGAATCCGCGAACGCCCGGCGTGTGCGCTGTGCAGCCGGACCGAGTCGTCATCCGCAAGGCCGCGATCGTCGCGACTGTGCACGACGAGCAGGCTGGTGTGCGCAGGAAGAGGGTGGGCTGCAGAGTCGAACTGCTCGGTCACGGATGCGGGAGTCTCGCCGATCCTCGCCGCGAACAGCTGCGTCAGCCGGTCGCGGGCCCCGCGCGACAGCTCAGCCGTCCGCGCGAACTGGTCGATCATCGCAGCCGGCCCGGCCGCGCCGGAGATCGTGGCGACGACCGGCGTCGGCGCGAAGGTGCGCGCTGCCGTGAGGCCGGCGATCGAGCCCACCGAGTGGCCGACGACAGCGGCGAACGGACCGAACCGCCGTTGCAGCCCTTCGGCCGCCGCCATCCAGTCCCGGATGTCCGGGCGTCGGCCGCCGGACGCGCCGTGCGCGGGGGCATCGAACGACACGACGCGCATTCCGACCGCGACGAGCCTCCGGATGAGAGGTGCGAACTGGATGGCCCTGCCCTTCCAACCGTGGATGACGAGCACGGTGCGCTCGCCGTCGCCCCAGCGGTAGGTCACGACGTCGCGACCACGCACGCGCAGCAGTTCCCGGTGCGCCGCGGCGTCGGTGGCGCGGTCGCGTTCGCGCAGCGGCATCCGGGGGCGCACACGGAAGAACAGGCGATAGGCGAGCCGACCGGCCAGATCGGGGGAGATCGCGTCGGCGGCGCGGAGGGCGGTCAGGACGAACGCGGCGGAACGGGTCATGGCTTCCTCGATTCGGAATGAATACGAACGATCGTATGTAGAGTATACGAACGATCGTGCGTAAACTAGAGGGGTGTCGGATCAGGTTGTGGACGGCCGCCGCGCGCGCGGAGACGCCTCGCGACGCCGCGTGCTGACGTGCGCCACGAATCTCGCTTCGGTCGACGGGCTCGACGGGCTCACGATCGGCCGCCTCGCCGAGTCGTCGAAGCACAGCAAGAGCAGCATCGCGACGCTGTTCGGGAGCAAGCAGTCCCTGCAGCTGGCGACGATCGCGGCCGCGCGCGAGGTGTTCATGACGACGATCGTCGAGCCCGCGCGCGACGAGCCCCGCGGTCTGCGCCGCCTGGCGGCCCTGCTGCGCAACGAGATCGCCTACTCGCGCGACCGCGTGTTCACCGGCGGCTGCTTCTTCGCGGCCGCCTCGGCCGACATCGACTCCAAGTCGGGCCCGGTGCGCGAGGCCGTGCGCGAGGCGCAGTTCCAGTGGCTCGGGTACATCACCGCGCAGATCCGGTACGCCATCGAGGCCTCCGAGCTGACGGCGGATGCCGAGGACGCCGACGAGATCGCGTTCGAGCTCATCGCGCTCCACGAGCACGCGAACAATCGCTCCCTGCTGCTCGGCGACGACCGTGTCTACGAGTTCGCCGCTCGCGCGATGCGGCGGCGGCTTCTCGCGGCCGGAGCGAGCGAGACGATGTTGGCGGCTCTGGCCCAGCAGCCTCACAGCGGGCGGTGACTCAGACGGTCATCGGTACGCTGGCGGCATGACTTCCGCACGCGCCTTCACCTGTGTCCTCTGGGATGTCGACGGGGTGGTGGCCGACGCATCGGCCGGCATCGTGCCGCGCGCGCAGCGGGTCCTCGAGGAGATGGGGCGGCCCGTGCCGTCGTTCGACGACATGCGCGCGTGGATCGGCCCGCCGATGCTCGAGTCGTTCCAGGTGCGCGCCGGCCTGAGCGCCGACGAGGCGGTCGTCGCGGTCGGCAAGTACCGCGCGCTGGCCGCCGCCGACGGCTACGCCAGCTCGGTGCGGCTGTACCCCGGCGTTCCCGAGCTGATCCGCGAGGTCGCGGGCGCGGGCGTGCCGATCTCGACGGCGAGCACGAAGCCCGAGAACCAGGTCGTCGCGATCCTCGAGCACTACGGGCTCGCCGACGCCTTCACGGCGATCTCGGGCGCGCGCCCGGCCGCCGACATCAACGACACCAAGGCCGACGTCGTCGCGAAGGCACTCGAACGACTCGAGGCGGCCGGCGCCGACGTCTCCGCGCCCGTCCTGATCGGCGACCGCCACCACGACGTCGACGGCGCGGGTGAGCACGGCGTGCCCGTCATCTTCGCGCGCTGGGGCTTCGGCTCCCCCGACGAGGAGGCGGGCGCGATCGCGGCCGTCGACACCGCCGACGAGCTCGGTGCCCTTCTGCGCACCGTCGTCCCCGCGCTGGCGCAGGCCGCATAGCGCACCGAGCGCGACGACGACACGGAACTCGGCTCTGCCGCACTCCGGTTCGCCGGCATCGGCTCGGGTCGCTGGGGCTCGCAGGGGCACCTGTCGTGGGTCGATGCCGACCAGCCGTACAGCGCGCACCACGACGAGACGAGGCGCGAGGCCGCGGCCCTCGATCTCGAGAAGTATGCACGCGTCGCCCACGAGCTGCGGCAACGCATCGGCCGGAAGGGGAAGCAGCGCCTCAACGGGCTGCGCTGGGCTCTCCCGCCTTCGCGAACGAACGCTCACACCCGCCGGCGAGGCCCGGCCTGAAGTGCCCGCGCTCGCCGGGCCGCGCAACCCGGCGACATCCGGCCGCGCCCGTGTCGCCGCATCCGGATACGCTCGTTGCATGAGCCACGCCTTCGACGCCATCACCCCGGAACAGCTGCGAGCGATCGGAAGCGCGAAGTGGTCGACGTTCCCCGGCAAGACCCCCGCCTGGGTCGCCGAGATGGACTTCGGCGTCGCACCGCCCATCACCCGCGCGCTGCACGAGGCGGTCGACAACGGCGCCTTCGGCTACCTGCCTGCCGCGACGGGCCTGGCGATGCGCGAGTCGCTCGTCGACTGGGCGGCCGATCGCTACGGCTGGTCGTTCTCTCCGGATGACGTGCAACCGATCTCCGACGTGATCCAGGCGTTCGAGGTGGCGATCGAGCACTTCAGCGCCCCCGGCTCGGCGATCGTGCTCCCGACGCCCGCGTACATGCCGTTCCTCACGGTCCCGCCGGCCATGAAGCGGCGCATCATCCAGGTGCCGATGATCCGCACGGCCGACAGCTGGGAGTACGACCTCGACGCGCTCGACGAGGCGTTCGCGAACGGCGGCGGGCTGCTCGTGCTGTGCAACCCGCACAACCCGATCGGCCGGGTCCTCCGCACGGACGAGCTCACGGCGATCGGCGAGGTCGTCGAGCGCCACGGCGCCCGCGTCTTCTCCGACGAGATCCACGCGCCGCTCGTCTACCCCGGCGAGCGCCACGTGCCGTACGCCTCGGTCAACGAGGTCAACGCCGGCCACACGGTCACGGCCACGAGCGCGTCGAAGGCGTTCAACCTGCCGGGCTTGAAGGCCGCTCAGGTCGTGCTCTCGAACGACCACGACAGGAAGTACTGGGCCGACAACTCGCGCTCGCTGCACTTCGAGCCGTCGAACCTCGGCGTCGTCGCGAACACGGCGGCGTACCGCGAGGGCGGTGACTGGCTCGCCGATGCGATCGGCTACCTCGACGGAAACCGGGCGCGCCTCGGCGAGCTCGTCGCCGAGCACCTGCCGGGCGCGCGCTACACGCCGCCGCAGGGCACGTACCTCGGTTGGATCGACTGCGCCGAGCTCGACATCCCCGGTTCGCCGTCCGATTTCTTCGCCGAGCACGCGGGCGTCGTGACGACCGACGGCGCCCACTGCGGCGTCGGCAGCGCGACCGCCATCCGGTTCAACTTCGCGACGCCGCGCCCCATCATGGAGGACGCCCTGACCCGGATGGGCGAGGCGCTCGCCGCGCGCTGACGCGTGGGGCCGTGCGCCGACCCCGGATCAGAGGAGGGCCCGGTCCGATCGGACCGGGCCCTCCTCGCGCCTCAGCGCACCTTGGGCGGGTCGAACTCCGGCGGCTCGGCCGCCGGCTCCGCCTCGAGAGCGGCGAGCGCCTCCTCGATCGCGCGGTCGAGCTGCGGGTCGTCCAGCGAGAACAGCGCCGCCGGGTCGTGGATGACCTCGATATCGGGGTCGATGCCGTGGTTCTCGACCCCCCAGCCCTTGCCCTCGATCCAGAACGCGTAGCGCGGCTGCGTCACACCCGTACCGTCAACGAGGTCGAAGCGTCCGTCGATGCCGACGACGCCGCCCCACGTGCGCGCTCCGATGACGGGGCCCAGGCCTAGCGCCTGCGCGCGGCCGTTCACGATGTCGCCGTCCGAGCCCGAGAACTCGTTGGCCACGAACACGATCGGCCCCCGGCGGGCGAGATCGGGGCTGCCGGCCGCGTTCTCGTAGTGCCGCGCGGTGACCCATGCCACGACCCGCGACGCGAGCCGTTCGATCACGAGCGGGCTCGTGTGGCCGCCGCGGTTGTAGCGGACATCGGCGACGACGCCCTCCTTCCCGTCGGCCGTGCGGAGGTCGCGGTGCAGCTGCGCCCATCCGGGGGCGGCCATGTCGGGCACGTGCACGTAGCCGAGCCGGCCGCCGGAGCGCTCCTCGACGTACTCGCGGCGCGAGCGCACCCAGTCCTGGTACCGCAGCGCCGTCTCCGCCTCGAGCGGTACGACGACGACCCTGCGGTCCTCCCCTCCCCGCCTCAGCGTCAGTTCGACGGGCTTGCCCGCCGCTCCGATCAGCGAGGCGCCCGGCCCGAACGCCGGGTCGACGGGAGCGCCGTCGACCTCGACGATGACGTCGCCCTCGACCGCACCGACGCCCGCCTGGCGCAGCGGCGAGCGCGCCCCTGGGTCGCTCGACTCGCCGGGGATGATCCGGTCGATGCGCCACCCGTCGCCGGACGGCGACAGGTCGGCGCCGAGGAACCCGAGCTTCTTCGACTGGTCGCCGGGAGGGGAAGCGGGCGAGACGTATGCGTGCGAGGTGTTCAGCTCGCCGACGTGCTCCCACATCATGTCGACGAGATCGTCGTGCGTGCGCACGAGCGCGACGGTCTCGCGCCACCGGGCCGTGACGGCGTCCCAGGAGACGCCGTCCATGTCCTCGCGCCAGAAGTGGTCGCGCATGAGGCGGGCGTTCTCGTCGAACATCTGGTGCCACTCGGCCGCCTGGTCGAGCTGGAAGCGCAGGCGCGACAGGTCGACCGCGACCGGGTCTTCGCCGCCGTCGGCCTTGCGCGACGACGGCACGACCTTGAGCTCGGCGCCCGCGCGCACGACGATCCGCTCGCCGTCGCCCGAGACGGCATAGGCGTCGACGCCATCGAACACCGTCCACTGCTCGCGTTCCTCGAACGACCAGCGCACGAGGCGGTCCTTCTGCTTCTCGCCCTCGACCCCGGCCCTGCGACTCCCGAGGCGACCGATGTCGGTGCCGCGCGCGACCCACACGACGCCGCCGGCCGTCGCGGCGAGGTCGGTGTACGCGTCCGACGGCACGGGGAACGGCACGACCCGCTCCTCGGCGCCCGCGACATCGAGATCGGGCGAGACGGCGGGCCCCGGCAGGGCCTTCTCAGCGTCGCCCGTCTTCGGCGACGACAGCGCCCAGCCGTCCTCGCTCGGCCCGAACGGCGCCGGGTCGACCGCCGACAACGGCAGCAGCCAGGGCCGCGTCACGCCGTTGAACGACAGGTCGAACGCCTGGGCGCTGTACTCGGGGTCGAAGGTGCGGTCCGACAGGAACACGAGGTGCTTGCCGTCGCGCGTGAAGTCGGGCGAACGGTCGTGGTACCTGCCGCTCGTGACCTGCACCGGCTCGTCGTCGGACGCCGTGTCGAAGACCCACACGGCGTGCAGCTCCGCCTCTCCCGTGGTCGGCTGCGACCACGTCAGGTAGCGCCCGTCCGGCGAGAAGCGCGGCGTCTCGGCCTCGCCCTGCCGCGAGCGCGCGATCTCGACGGCGCTCGCGGCCTCGATATCGATGAGCCGGATGACCCCATCGTGCGAGATCGACGCGAGCCTGTCGCCCTTCGGCGCGGCGGCGAGGTGCAGCACCCGGCCGAGCTGGCCGGTGAGGATCGGCAGCGAGTCGTCGACCTGGATGGCGTCCTCCCCGTCGACGTCGGTGACGTACGCGGGCCGACCGGCCGCACCGAGCACGACGGGCTCGCGCGTGCGCACGCCCGAGTCGGCGCCCGTCAGAGCCCGGGCGGGGCCCTGTCGGTGCGTCAGCCGGAACGGCTTGCCGCGCCACACCACCACGCTCGCGTCACCGCCGACGTCCGGGGCGAACTGGGTGAGGTTCTTCGTCGGGTCGAGGGCGACGGGTTCGAGCGCGACGCCCGGGACGTCGATGTCGATCGTGCGCGGCTCGGCGCCGACGGCGTCGAGCATCCGGATGCGCCCGCGGCTGTGCCAGACGATGCGGGCGCCGTCCGTGGTCGCGTCGCGCACGTAGCCGTCGTCCTCGCCCTGGAAGGTGAGCTGGCGCGGCTCGCCGGAGCCCGGCTCGTCCCACAGCCACACGTTCGCCTGCTCATGCGCCGCATCCGGGAGCTTCGCCGCTCGGTCCGACACGAACGCGAGCGCGCCGCCGACCCACATCGGGTCGACGAGCGAGGCGTGCTCGTCGGCGAGCAGGCGCCGCCACTCGGCGCCCGCGCCGTCGCGCAGCCACAGGCGCGGGGCGTTGCCGCCGCGGTAGCGCTTCCAGTGCGCCGGCGTGCGGCTGCCGGGCGTCGAGAGGGCCTCGCGGCCGTCCGCGTGCAGCGCGACGCCCCATGCCATCCCGATCTCGAGGCGCTCGGCCGTGCCATCGAGGGCGACGGCCTTCGTCACGGTGTGGCGCATCTCGGCCTCGCCGGCGCTCGACCCGACGAGCACGCGGCCGTCTGCGGTCCAGCCGAAGTTGTGCAGCATGGGGCTGCCCCAGTAGGTCAGCCTGCGCACGTCGCCGGATCCGACGCCGACGACCATCAGCTCCGGATGGCCGTCGCGGTGCGAGACGAAGGCGACGTGGGCACCGTCCGGCGAGAACCGGGGCTGCTTGACGGGCGCCCGATCGCTCGTGAGGCGCCACGCGCGGCCGCCTCCGACTGGTGCGAGCCACACGTCGTCCGCTGCGGTGAAGACGACGAGCTCGTCGTGGACATGGGGATACCTGAGGTATGCGGATGCCATACCGCTCACGCTATGGCATCGAGGGCGTGCACGGGGAGGGTCCGGACGAACAACCGCGCCCCGGTCTCGGAAGCGGGCGGGAGACGCGGAAGGCCCCCGCTCGCGATGGCGAGCGGGGGCCTGAGCGGTGCCCGACGGATCGGGACGCGCTGGCGCGGCCGACGAGTCGGGGCGCCTCCTGGTGTCGGTCCGGACTACAGCGGCCGGATGTTCTCCGCCTGCAGGCCCTTCGGGCCCTGCGCGATCTCGAACTCCACGCGCTGGTTCTCTTCCAGCGAGCGGTAGCCCTGCGATTCGATGGCGGTGTAGTGCGCGAAGACGTCAGAGCCGCCCTCGTCGGGAGAGATGAAGCCGTAGCCCTTCTCCGAGTTGAACCACTTGACGGTGCCCTGCGTGCTCATGTACTGCCGTTCTATAGAGATGAAGCCGGCACAGATCTCGCGCCGGCCACTCACAACGCTAGCCGCTCGCGCCTGTGTGCGATAGGGGCAATCTGAACCGATGCGCGATCGGGACCGGAAACGTAAACGGCTCCCACAGCTGGGGGGAAGCCGTGGGAGCCGGACGACCGAGAGAGGACGTCTGGATTCGAGTGTACTGCATTGTCCCCCATTCGGGGGACAGCGACAGCTCGAGTGCCCGGGCAGTCCATTCATTCGCAAGCATACGGAACGTCCGGGCCGTCGGAGCCCCGTCACCCCGCGTGGGTGACGGGGGCATCCCCGCGCCCCGTGCCCGTGCTTGTCTGAAGGCGTGAGGCAGACACGCAGAGGGAGTACCCATGTCCGCTGAGGAGACGTCGGAGCTCGAACGCCCCGACGACATCGACGCCCTGAAGGCCCGGCTCGCGCGACTCGAGGCGCGCAATCGCGAACTCGAGGAGGCGGAGCGCCCGTCGAAACGCGACTGGGGCCGCTCGACGGTTGCGGTCGTCCTGATCCTCGTCAGCGTTCTCCTGGCGCCCATCGCGGTGCTCGGCACCTGGGCGCGGGTGCAGCTCGTCGACACCGACCGCTTCGTCGCGACCTTCGCTCCGCTCGCGGAGGACCCTCAGGTACAGGACTTCGTCGCCGACCAGGCCGTCCAGGCGATCGAGGAGAACGTCGACATCGATTCCCTCGTCGGCGACCTGTTCACGGGGCTCGCCGAACTCGACCTGCCGCCGCGCGCCCAGGACGCGATCCCCCTGCTCGCCGGGCCCGCGTCGGAGGGCGTGCGGTCGCTGATCAGCAGCGGCGTCGACAAGGTCGTGGCCTCGCCGCAGTTCGCCCAGCTCTGGGAGAACACCCTTCGGGAGACGCACGGCCGTGCGATCGCCATCATCCAGGGCGACCCCGACACCGCGATCCAGCTCTCCGACGACGGCACCGTGACGCTCGAGCTGAACACGCTCATCGAGCAGGTGAAGGAGGTGCTCATCGACGAGGGCTTCGGCTTCGCCGAGAACATCCCCGCGATCGACCGCTCGATCCCGCTGGTCACGGCGGACGCCCTCGTGCTCGTCCGCACGGTGTATCAGATCGCCGTCGCCGCCGGGTACTGGCTGCCGTGGCTCGTCCTGGGCCTCGTCGCCGCCGGCGTCGCGACGGCCCATCGCCGCGCGCGTGCGCTGGGCTGGGCGGGCATCGGCCTCGCCGCTTCCTTCCTGCTTCTCGCGGCGGGGCTCGGCGCCGGCAGGGTCTTCTTCGTCGGGGCCGTGAGCCCGTCCGTGATGCCGGCCGGAACGGCCAGGAGCATCTTCGACCAGCTCACCGAGCTCCTCTCATCGACCCTCACGGCGCTGATCGTGCTGAGCGCCTTCGTCGCGCTCGGTGCGTGGCTCTCCGGTCGTTCGCGCCCCGCCGCTGCGCTGCGCGGAGCGACGAGCAGCGCCTTCTCGGCGGTGCGAGGCGCCGCCGACCGACACGGCGTCCGCACCGGCGCCTTCGGCCGCGCCGTCGACCGCTGGCGCCCCGCGATCATCGTGCTCACGATCCTGGTCGGCGTCTTCGCCCTGTTCCTCACGCGCCCCGTCACGACGGGCGCCGTCGTGACGACGGTCGTACTCGTGCTCGTCGTGCTGCTGGTCATCGAGTTGGTGCGGCGCCCCGCCGAGATGGACGCGGCCGCGGCATCCGGCGTCGCGGCCCCGACCCCGGATGCCGCGGCGGAGGGCGGCGCGAGCGTGCCGGAAGCCGCGAGGTCGCCACAGAACGAAGCTTCCCCGGCGCCTCCGAAGCGCTGAGCCCGAGCCTCGCGACCGCGCCCCCCACCGCTCGGGTGCCCTCGTTGCGAGTCCAGGCGCGCTGCACCCACACGATGCCGCACCCGAACCGATAACACCCCGCTCAAGTGCCGCTTCGTGCGGGTCCGCGCGCTGCACCCACGATCAACCGCACCTGAGGGAACACGGCGCGGGGACGGCGGGCGAGGCCCCGCCCCGGTCCATCCGGGGCGGGGCATCGCCCGCCTGACCCGGCTCAGGCCTCCCGGTTCCGGCGGACCAGGAGGAGGACTCCGCCGCCGAACAGGATCAGGGCGAGGGCCGTCGCGAGGGCACCGATCACGTCCGTGCCCGTCACGGCGAGATCATCGTCGCTGTCGTCGGCCGGGGGCTCCACCGGCGGAACGCCCGGGAACTCGTTCCGCACGAGCACGTACGTCGCCTCGTACTCGACCGTCACTGCCTCGACGCTCGTCCCGTCGATCGGATCGCCGTCGTTGACCGTGATCGTCGTCGTCGCGGCACCGCCGTCATCCGTCTCCGTCACGGCGCACTCGGTGCCGAGCGGCAGGCCCTCGAAGATCCGCTGCTCACCGTCGGCGAGCTCGAACTCGACGGGTTCGAGCTCCTCGCCCTCCGGTGTCGTGCAGACCGCCTCGAACACGAATGTCTGGTCCGCCGCATCGGCGGCGAGCTCGTTCCCGTCGGAGCTGCCGATCTGTTTCTCGACGATCAGCTGCCCGTTCGAGAACGTGTTCGCCACGGCGGCCGTCGCGGTGTCGTCGGCGATCGTCACGACCGCCGACGTGCCGTCGACCGGTTCGCCGTCGTTCACCGTGATGCTCGTCGACGGCGCGCCGCCCGCGTCGGTCTCGGTCAGCTCGCACTCCGTGCCGACGGGGAGCTCGTCGATCGACCATTCCTCGTCCGCCTGGAGCTCGAATCCGACCGGCTCGAGCTCGGTTCCGTCCGGCGTGGTGCAGGCCAGCTCGAACGCGAAGGTCGCGTTCTGCTGCTCCTCCGTGAGCTCGTAGTCGTTGCCGCTGGTGATCGACTTCTGCACGACCAGGCCGCCGTTCGAGAACGAGTTCTCGAACGCGACGTTCGTCGTGTCGTCGGCGATCACGACACCGGACGCCGTGGTGCCGTCGGTCGGCTCCGCGTCGTTCACGGTGATGGTGGTGGCCGCGGCACCGCCGTCGTCCGTCTCCGTCACCTCGCACTCGGTGCCGACGGGCAGGCCCTCGACTGGGTACTGGCCGCCGTCGGCGAGCTCGAAGGTCTCGTTCAGGAGCTCGTCGCCGGTGTCGGGGTCGACGCAGACGATCGAGAACGCGAACACCTGGTCGCTCTGCTCATCGGTGAGCGGGTTGTCGTTGCCGCTCACGACGCTCTTGTCGACGACCAGGCCGCCGTCGGCGTAGACGTTGTCGACCGCGACCGCGGTGGGGTCGTCGGCGACCGTGACGTCGTCGACGGCCGTGCCCGTCGTCGTCTCGCCGTCGACCGTGATGGTGGTCATCATCGACGTGCCGGCGTTCGTCTCCGTGACGTCGCACTCGCTGCCGACCGGCAGCTCGTCGTAGACGTACTCCTCATCCGCCGCGAGGGTGAACGTCACGGGGTCGAGCACGTCGCCGTCCGGAGTGGTGCAGACCACCTCGAAGTCGAACGTCTCCGCGAGCTGCTCGTCCGTGAGCGGGTTGTCGTTGCCCGCCGAGATCGTCTTCGAGACCACGATCTCGCCGTTCGAGAACGAGTTCTCGAACGCGACCGTCGCGGTGTCGTCGGCGATCACGACGCCCTCCGTGCTCGTGCCGTCGGTCGGGTCGCCGCCGTTCACCGTCACGGTCGTGGCGGCGGCTCCGCCGTCGCCCGTCTCCGTCACGGCGCACTCGGTGCCGACGACCATACCGTCGTACGCCTGCTCCTCGTCGGCCCCCAGCGCGAACTCGTCGTTCAGCACCTCGGTGCCGTCGGGGTCGACGCACACGATCGAGAAGTCGAACGTCTGCGTCTGCTGCGCGTCGGTGAGCGGGTTGTCGTTGCCGCTGACGATGGTCTTCGAGACGACGATGCCGCCGTTCGAGTAGGCGTTGTCGAAGGCCACCTCGGTCGCCTCATCGGCGACGGTGACGTCGTCGACGCTCGTACCGTCGGTCGTCTCGCCTGCCACCGTGACGGTGGTCGCCTGCGCGCCGCCCGCATCCGTCTCGGTCACGTCGCACTCGGTGCCGACGGGCAGCTCGTCCAAGACGAACTCCTCATCCGCGGCGAGCGTGAACGTCACCGGGTCGAGCTCCGTGCCGTCCGGCGTCGTGCAGACGACCGAGAAGTCGAACGTCTGCGCGAGCTGGTCGTCCGTCACGGCGTTGTCGTTGCCGCTCGAGATCGTCTTCGACACGATGATCTCTCCGTTCGAGAACGAGTTCTCGAACGCGACCGTCGCGGCGTCGTCGGTGATCGGCACGTCGTCGGCCGTCGTGCCGTCGGCCGGCTCCGCGCCGTCCACCGTCACGGTCGTCGCCATTGCGCCGCCCGTGCCGGTCTCCGTGACGTCACAAGCAGTGCCGACGGGCATGCCGTCGTACGCCTGCTCGGCGTCGGCCGCCAGCGTGAACTCCTCGTTCAGCACCTCGGTGCCGTCCGGGTCGGTGCAGACGATCGTGAAGTCGTACGTCTGCGCCAACTGGTCGTCCGTCAGCGGGTAGTCGTTGCCGCTGACCACGCGCTTCGAGACGACGATGCCGCCGTTCGAGAAGGTGTTGGTCGCCAGCACGTGCGCGCCCTCGTCGGTCACCTCGACGTCGCCCGAGCTGGTGCCGTCGGTCGGCTCGCCGTTGTTGACCGAGATCGTCGTCGACTCGGCACCGCCGGTGCCGGTCTCCTCCACGTCGCAGACTGTTCCGACCGGCAGGTTGTCGAACACCTGCTGCTCGCCCGAGGTCAGTTCGAACTGCACCGGAGGCAGCGGCTCGCCGTCACCAGCGACACATGTCATGGAGAAGTCGAACGTCTGCTCCGTCTGCTCGGGCGTGAGCTCGTTGTCGTTGCCGCTGACGACCGACTTCTCGACGACGAGCTGGCCGAGGGCGTAGGTGTTGGTCACGCCCACGGTCGTCACGTCGTTCGCGAGCGGGCGCTCCCGGATCTCGACCTCGGCACTCATGCCGTCGGCCGACGGGGTGACGCCGGGGCTCGACTGGAAGGTGCGGGCGATCTCACCGTACTCGCCGACCTCGCCGGTCTCCGTGACGGTGCAGTCAGTGCCGATCGGCAGGCCGTCGAGCGTGACGGGCGTGCCGTCGGCCGGCAGCGTCACAGTCGACGACTCACCGAGGTCGAGCGCGACGCGCTCGGGGTCGGCGACGCCGCTCGGCACGGTGCAGACGAGTTCGACATCGAACGAGTCGGGAATCTGTGTGACCCCGTTGTCGACGACCGTCTTCGACAGCTCGAGCGAACCCGTCTTGAGCGTCACGCCCGCGGGCTCCGGGGCCTTGACGAGGTCGACGCGGTCGCCGCTGACGCCGATGGCCGTGACACCGTTCTGGTTCCAGGCGAACTGCTCCTCCTGGTACTGCTCCAGCGTCGGCTGCAGGCCGAGGTCGGTCTGGTCGACGACGCGGTTCACGGTGTCGAACCAAATGTTGATCCATTCGCCCGGCTGCAACGGGTCGTCCTCCGGAATGTCGAACACGAATCGGATGCCGACGATGTCCTGGTCGGCTCCCGTGTAGTCGTAAATCGACACCCAAGACGCGTTTCCCGGGTTGGTGGGGTCATCGCACTCCGGGTCATCCGGCCACATCGACGAGGACGGATCGCTGCCGATGCACGCCGTCGGGTCGGTCGTCACTTCGATCGTCCCGCTCGCTCGTTCCGACACGTCACCGGAGAGCAGGATCGAGTCGGTGTCGAGTACCGACTGCCACGTGCTGTTGCGGTCGCCCCCACCGGCCAACAGCCGGTCGCCGGGGCGCGGCAGCATGTCGACGATCGTCATCTGCGTGAGCGGGTCCGTGCCCGCGTTCACGTGGTTCAGTTGCCAGTGGTCCGTGCCACCGACGGCGGTGTAGTCGGCGCAGGGAGTGCGGGTGTAATCGGCGGGTGCGCTCGGGCTCGTGCACTCCGCCTCGCCCGTGGCGGTGTTGACCTCGCCCGAGACGAGGTCCTCGCCCAGGGTGTCGACGTACTCGCCGTTGACGAACTTCTGTGCGCCGACGAGGGTGCCCTCGCGCGGCTGCACGTAGTTCGCGTTTCCGCACTCTGTCGCCCCGGTCTCGGGTGCGTTCGTCGCGTCCTGCCCGAACTCGGTCGGCTGCGTGCAGCTGACGAGGTCGACGCCGGTTTCTGCCACGACCGCGTTCCAGACCCGCTCGTCCGGGGCGACGCCCGCTTCGAGGATCAGCCCGAGGTTGATCGTCACCGTCTCCCCCGGCTGCATGCGCGAGCCCTCCGGCCAGGTGAACGAGAGCTCGCTGCCATCATCGCTCAGCGCGACCGCGATCTCCTCGGGGTCGATCGGGAGGCTGCCGCCATCGGTCCGCTCGTAGGTCGGCTGCGCGCCGTCCCACGTCAGATCCGCCGGCAGGTAGTCGGTGATCGTCTCGATCGGCAGGTAGCTCGTGCCGTCGTTCGTGAAGATCAGCTGCCACTGGTTGCTCGCCAGCGGATCGACGGTGTGCGACGACTCGTCGAGCGGTGCGCGCTTGGAGACCGTGATCCGGTGCTCGCCCGGCGAGAAGTCGATCTGCGCGGGGTCGCGGTCCTCGGCCTCTTCGGAAGCACTGCCGTTCGCGATCGCCAGCGCCTCGTTGTTGATCACCAGGCCCGCATCCCAATCGACATCGGCCGGGTCGCGCAATTGCACATCGATCGGCAGCTCGGCCGAGCCCCATCCGGATGTCCACGAGGTCGCCCCCAGCGGGAACATCTCGCCGTCGGCGCGGTCGAAGGTGATCCGCACGCCGTAGACGTCGGTCAGCTCGCCCGTGAAGTCGTCCTGTGCGACCCAGGCCCCGTCGACGAAGTAGTCGTAGGAGTACTGGTCGGAATCCGTCGGCACGGCGCCGGGCTCCGGCAGGGAGACGAGCTCGAACTTCTCCCAGAACTCGGCCGTCGTGTCCTCGATCGTGAGCTGCGACAGCGGGGCCGTCGTCTCGCCCGGCGTCGCCACGAGGTTCACGTGGACGGGCGCATCCGGGTCGGTCTCGATCAGCGTCGTACCGCCGTCGCCGACCGTGACGTCCTTGGTGAGGCCGACGTCGATCGACGCGGCGTCGAGCAGCGCCTCGGCGTTCTCCTCGTCAGCCGGCTCGGCGTCGGGGTTGATGACGACGTCCTGGCCGAGCGTGCGCGCCTCGTTCGGAACCGAGACCGGCACCCCGTCCTCGCCGCCCTCCACAGGCTCACCCGTCGAGCGGTGCTCAGCGCGCAGCTGTACGTCGAGGCGCATCGTGAGGTCGTCGCCGGCGACGATGCGGTTGCCGTTCGTCTCCGGGTCGGTGCCCTGGTAGGTCACCGAGACGCCGATCGCGTCGGCCAGGTCGGCGTCGGCCGCCCCCGCCTCGATCTCTGCGATCGAGTAGTTCGCCGTCGTCGGGCTGCCGCCGTTGTACAGCCACAGCTCGACCGTGCTCTGGTCCTTGTCGATGTATGAGGGCAGGTCCTGGAACGAGATCCCCGTGACGTTGAACTCATCCCAGTGGTTGCCGGCAGCACTCGCGGCCTCGGCGTCGAAGTCACGCCCCTCGAAGGGGCTCGTCGCCATATCGGTCGCCCCGAGCGCGTCGGTCGCGACGTCGGTCACCCGCACGCGAGAGAGCTTCATGACTCCCTT
Organism: Microbacterium halophytorum; assembly: GCF_002970975.1. GTDB lineage: Bacteria > Actinomycetota > Actinomycetes > Actinomycetales > Microbacteriaceae > Microbacterium > Microbacterium halophytorum. The sequence continues at coordinate 177,810 of NZ_PNFA01000007.1, read as the reverse complement.
GCCGCTCTCGCTGCTCGAGGCGTTCTCGGCCGTCAGCGTGTACGACGTGGTCGGGTAGTCGGCCTGATCGAGGTCGCCCGGCTTCGGTGCGATGAGCGAGACGGCCTCGCCGTCGGGCAGTTCGTCGACCGTCTTGCTCAGCTGCACATTGCCGGTGCCATCGATCAGATTGATCATGTCGTCCGCGTCAGCGGTCACTGTGCCGTCGTCCCGCGTTCCCGTCATCTCGAACGTGTTGTCGATGCAGCCTTCCGCCGCCTCCGCACAGTTGAATGGCGTGCTCGACGTGACCCACTTGACCTCGCCGCCATCGGGCCGTGCCTCGTTGCGCAGGCGCCAGTCCAAGGTGTAGCTGCGGATGTCGCCCGTGTGCATGATGCCGGTGCCGACGCCGGGCGCGTCTGGCCGACCGGCATCGATCGCCGCCTGGCGACCCGCATCGTCCGGCTCGAGCACGAGGCGGATTCCGAGCGTGCTCTGCCGCTCGGCGTTCGTGAGCTGGTAGCCCTTGAAGCCCTGGTCGTTCATCCAGCTGCCGTCGGGAGCGGCGACCGACACCCAGTCGGCGCCGTCGTACAGCTGCACGTCGACGACGTCGTCCCACTCCATCTCGGGCTCGTCGGCGATCAGGATCGGGTCAACGCGGAGCAGGTCGAACGCCTCGAACACCGTGCCGGCGCCGTCAGCGGTCGGCGCGGCGGGGTCGGTCAGCGTGACCTGCGTGAAGCCCGCCTCAGTCACTGCCCAGCGCTGCACCGTCGAGCTCTCGGCGCCCGACTGCGACACGAGCAGGTCGTCGGTCCAGTTCTTGTCGTTCCACAGCGGCCCGATGTCGCCGTCCAAGTGTCGGATGCTGCCGTCGTCGGTCGCCTCGTCGTCGTCGACGACGAGGCGTGTGTCGAGCTGACCGGTGGCGTCCGACCGCGCCGTGTTGGTGTAGGGCGTCGGGTCATAGGGGAACCCGTCGTTCGGCGAGGTCGTCTCGCCCGTGCTGCGCAACGTGTCGCGCGCGACGAACATCAAGTTCGGCTGAACGTCGGTCGTGGCGCCGAAGCCGGCCGGGTTCGAGTACGTGAACCGGATGCCCGTGGTGTCCTCAGGTTCGGGGACCGGGATGTTCTCGGTCCCCGTCTCCGTGAGCGTCGCGACCTCGACCCACGCCTGGTCAGTCTCGTCGTACCGCTCGACGGTGAGTGTGGAGCCCTCGGGAACGTCGATCGGTGCGACGATCTGCGTCAGGTCGAATGCGTCCCAGAAGGTGCCCTCGCCCTGCCACTGGTCGGTCACAATGATCTCGGTCGGGTGCGCGTCGTCGCCTGTCGTCGTGGTCGTGGTCGGCAGCTCGACGATGACGTTGTCGCCGGGGAAGACGATGGCGGGGCTGACCTGCTTCTCGATATCGGTGACGATCGCCGGTGCGACGAGCACGAGGCTCGCGTCGTCGCTGTCGGTCGCCGGCTCCTCGACGCTCGGGGAGGTGCCCTCGACGTCGATCGTGTTGACGTACGGCTCGGTCTGACCTCCATCCGGGGCCAGGTTCTCGTCCGTATCGACGGTGTAGCGGATCTGGCTCGTCGCGCCGGGCGGAATCGCGCCCGTGAATGTGACGTCGAAGCCCGTGACGGTCTCGCCCGCAGGCGGGTCGGGAAGCGGCTCGCTCACCGTCAACTCCTCGGTGATCGGTTCGCCGCCCTCGACGTACCAGGTGATGCTGCCGCCGGTCGCACCCTCGGGCCACACCTCGTACGTGAGGTCGTCGGAGAAGCCGACGAATGCGATGTCGTCTGAGAAGTACGCGGCGTTCGCGCCCTCGCCCGGCTCGCTGATCGTCAGGCTGTCGAGGTTCGAGCTGTCGGGGGCCTGCGCGTTCTGCCCCGTGATCACGACATCGGCCTCATTGCCCGAGACGGTTTCGAGGTTCTCGACCTCCGCTCCGTCGGCGCCGATGAAGGCCTTGCCAGCGTTGACGTCGATCACGACGGGGGTGACGGCGAAGTCGGCGTTCGATGTCTGCGTCACCGGGTCCTCACCGTCGACCGTCACGGTCGCCGACATCACGTTGGAGGCGTTGTATCCGGCGTTCAGCGCGGTGCCGTCAATGCGGTCATCGGCACGCTGCGCGACGTCGAAGGCTTGGCTCGCGACGGCCTCTGGCGGGATGTCGCCCGTGTAGGTGATCCGAATGCCCGCGACATCCGCATCGGCGATGGAACCGTCGTAGGTGGTCCAATTCCACGTCGAGCCATCGTAGACGTACGCCTCGACGCTCGCTTCGGTCGCGCCCTCCGGCCAGCCAGACTGGTCGGTCGTCGGATCGGTCGCAAAACCAGCGAAGTCGACGTAGCGGAACGGGTTTGACGCGTCGAGCGTCGCGGCGCCGTCATCGGCGACGGTCGGGTCCTGCAGCACGAACGAGGTCGCGTTGACGTTCGAGGCCTGCGTGCCGCCGATCGTCATCGTCGAGGCGGCGCCGGGCTCGAATGGCTGCGCAGCGGGCTCCCACGTCTTCGACGGGGTCACGTCCACCGTGATCGGGACGTTGACGGAGATGATCGCGTCGTCCGTGATGCTGACCGGCGGATCGGCGGGGTCGGCCGTGCCGGTGTAAGTGACGGTGTTCGTCAGGTCTGCGTTGTTGTACTCCCAATCGGGCGCCAGGTCACTCGGCACCGTCAGCGTGTAAGTGAGCAGCCCCTGCGAGCCCGTCGGCATCCCGGTCGAGCCGTCGTCGAGAGGCGCTTCGACGTCGACTGTGATCGTGCGCTCGGCCTCGGTCGCGCCGACCGTACCGCTCGTGCCGGGCGTGACGCCGGGCATCTCGACCGTCGCGGCGCCTGGGTAGTTCGGGATGTTCGCGCTCAACCCGCTGATCTGCCAGCCGGCGAACGCCTCGGGCAGCACGTCGACCACGGTCACGGGGCTGTCCAATGCCGCATCCTCCGTGCTGAACTGCACCGTGTAATCGACCGACTCCCCCGGTGCGAGGTCGCGATGGGCATCCTGCCCATCGACCTGCTTGGTCAATTGCGGGAACGCGCCCGTCGCGGCTTGGGCCGCTGTCGGGGCGAACGTGTTGTCACCGATCACCGCCGCCGAGACGACGAGCAGCGCCGCGACTCCCGCCGCCAGCACCCGCCCGAAGCGGCTGCTGCCGCTCTTGCCGCCGGCGCTGTGCCGGGAAAGCGCCTTACTCATGGTGCGTTTACTCCCACCCCATCGGGAACACGATTCACTCGGAATGCTGGCACCTTCCTGGGAATCCCTGGGGCGCATTCACCCGGAGAGGGTGACATCGGATCCGCGGAATTCCGCGGATCTCACCGATCCGTGCGACCCGATGCGTCGCGCCGCCGAGCCAGCTCTGCCAGCGCCGACTCGAGCGCGTCGCCGAGCCGCGGGCGCATCGCGAACACGTTGTCGCTGCCAATCGCGTCGATGATGCCGGTCGCACGCAGCTGCCCGGAGACGCGCTCGTTCACGCCCGTGAGCATCAGCGTCGCCCCCGCGCCGCGCAACTCGCCGGCGTACCGCCGCAGCATCGTGAGGAACGTCACGCCCAGCTCCTCGGTTCCGCGCAGCCGGATCACGACGGCTCCGCCGGGCGCCGAAGCGCCCGGCGACGGCAGCTGCGCCCGGAACGACTCCGTCGACGCGAAGAACAGGCTGCCGTACGGCGCGATGACGACGGTGTCGCCCGCGACCAGCACCTCCGGCGGCTCGGACTCGACGGGTCGGCCGTGCGGATCGTCGAAGGTCCAGCGCACGAGCCGCACGCGGTTGGACTGCTGCGCGATCTGCAGCACGATCGCGAGGCCGACCCCCGCGAGCACGGCGTACTGCAGCGGGATCAGGATGCTGAGGACGAACGTGACGCAGAACACGGCCGCCTGGGTCGGCCCCGTGCGCCAGACGAGCACCGCCTGGTGGTAGTCGAACGTACGGACGCCGACCAGGATCAGCAGCGCGGCGAGCGCAGGCATCGCGACGAACTCGATCAGTCGGCCGAGCAGCAGCGCGGTGACGAGCATCACGGCCGCCGCGATCACGCCGGTGAGGGCCGTCCGCGCCCCCGCCGTGCGGGCGATCGCGGTCGCCGACATCGAGCCGCCGGCCGGCATCCCGCCGAACAGCCCCACGGCGACGTTCGCGACGCCCTGGCCGGTGAAGTCGGCCGAGGCATCCGGATACCTCCCATCCGGGTTCGGGATCGACCCCGAGATCGCCGCTCCCTGCACGAGCCCCACGAGCGCGAGCGAGACGGCGGGCAGCACGAGCGCACCGACGGTCCCGACGTCGGGCATCGTCAGCGTCGGGTGCGCGCCCGAGACGTCGGCGATGTCCGCGAGAGTCGCGACCCCGCCGTGCGGCAGGAGCGCCGCGAACGCCGAACCGGCGGCAACGGCCACGACCAGCGCGAGCGCGCCGAGCCTCGTGCGCTCGAGCACCAGGATGAGACCGAGCGTGACGAGACCGACCAGTACGGACCACCAGAGGAAGTGCGGGAGCCCGAACAGGGTGTCGATCAGCCGGGTGATGCGGTTGGCGCCCTGGCTGTCGTAGCCCGTGAAGTTGTCGAGCTGGCCGAGCACGATGTTCACGGCGACGGCGTTGACGAAGCCGTAGAGCACCGCCGTCGGGATGAACCGCACGAGTCTCCCCATGCGCGCGAGCCCGAGGCCCAGCATGACGACGCCCGCGAGCACCGCGAGCATGGCCATCGCTCCGGCCGCACCGTCGCCGTGGACCTCCGGCACGTCGGCGACGAGCACGCCCATCGCGCCCGTCGACTGCACCATCATGAACACCGAGCCCGTGGCGAGCGAACCGGCCAGCGTTCCCATCAGGTAGCCGTTCAGGCCCATCACGGGGTTCACGCCGGCGAGCACACCGGCCGCGAGGCCGTCGGGCACGCTCTCGATGCCGAGGGTCAGCCCGGCGCGGAGGTCGCCGCCGAAGGTCTTCTTCGAGCCGAATCGGCGCAGGTACGCGCGCACTCCGCTCGGCATCTCCACCACGCCATTCCACTTGACGCGGGGCGGCGGGGCGCACGGTTTCATCCCGGATGGGTGAGCGGCCGCACCGCAGCGCGTCGGTTCATCCCGGAAGGGCGAGCCGTATGTCGTGCGCGGCGCACGCGGGCTAGCGTGTCGGCGATGGGCACACCGAACTCCTCCCCGAGCGAACCGACCGATCGGCCGGTCGCCGCGGCAGGCGACGGCGCCGCCGCGGAGCCGCCCCCCGCGGTGTCGCGGGGGGCGGCGGAAGCTCCCGATTCCCCCGAGACGGAGCCCGCTCCGCGTACGCGGCGCCGCGCGCGCGTCATCCCGATCCTGCCGACGCGGCCCCTGGCATCCGGCTTCGTGCTCGGCATCGGCGTGATCCTCGCCGTCGCGCTCGCGATCGCCGTCGCGTCGATCTCAGGGGTGCTCGTCTCGGTCTTCTTCGGCCTTTTCATCGCGCTCGGCCTCGACCCCGCGGTGCGCGGGCTCGAACGGCGCGGACTCAGCCGCGGCAGGAGCGTCGCGATCGTCGCGCTCGCGTTCGCCCTCCTGATCGTGGCGATCGCCCTCGTCATCGTCCCGACCGTCGTGCGGCAGATCGTATACCTCATCACATCCGTACCGGGCGCATACGCCGACATGCAGGGCAGCGACTGGTACGTCGGGATCGAGGCCGCCCTCGACGTGGACCTCGACGCCACGATCCAGGACGGCCTGCGCGAGGCGACGAACCTCACGAACTTCCTCGCCGTCTCCGGCGGCCTGCTGCAGGTGGGCGCAGGCATCGTCGGCGCGATCTCGACGGGCTTCCTGGTCGTCGTGCTGACGCTCTACTTCCTGTCGTCCCTGCCGATGATGAAGGACGCGCTTGCCGGCCTGGTGCCGGCCTACAAGCGCCCCCGCTTCACAGGGCTGATGGAGCAGATCACCCACTCCGTCGGTTCGGTCGTCGCCGGCGGAATCACACTGTCGTCGATCAACGCCGTCGTCGTGCTGGCGCTCCAGTTCGCGGTCGGATCGTCGGCGGCCGTCCTCCTGGCCATCGTCGCGTTCTTCATCACGATGCTCCCGATGATCGGCTCGGTGCTCTTCCTCGTGATCGGCGGGGTCGCTTCGCTGTTCATTAGTCCGACGGCGGCGCTGATCTTCGCCGTCGGATACCTCGTCTATATGCAGATCGAGGCATACGTCGTTACCCCTCGCATCATGGGGAGAGCCGTCGCCGTCCCCGGCATCCTCGTCATCACGGGCGCCATGATCGGCGCGGCGCTGATGGGCCTGCTCGGGGCGCTCGTCGCGATCCCCATCACGGCGTCGATCCTGATCATCCTGCGCCAGGTCGTCGTGCCGAAACAGGATGCTCAGACCGAACCACCGGACGAGTGAGGGAATCGCCGACCGCTCTCGGCACGGTGAGGCCCCGCGGGCCCTCACCCCGAGGGGGTTAGCGGACGCCATTGGCCATCCGCGCGGTGCCACGATGAAGGCTCCGGCTACGAAAGGACACCGATGACCAGCTTCACCTACGGCCCCGTCGAGCTCTACCTCGTGGGGTTCGAGGGCGAGACTCCCAGCCCCGGCACGCTCGGTGCGCTCGGGGATCTGCTCGACACCGGCCTCGTCCGCCTGCTCGATTTCGTGCTCGTGACGAAGGCGGCCGATGGCGAGGTCGACGTCGTCGAGGTCGAGGACGACACCGCGGCGCTGGGGCTGGGCGGCGCCGTGCTCCTCGCGGCGGGTCTCGTCGGCGACGAGGACGTCGCGCGCTTCGGCGAGCAGATGGAACCGGGCAGCTCGGCGGCGCTGGTCGCCCTGGAGCTGTCGTTCCAGCGCGCGCTCGCCGAGAACCTCGCCTCCTCCGGCGGCATCGTGCTCGACAGCCAGAGGATCCCCGCCCCCATCGTCAACGCTCTGCTCGACTTCGCCGAGCAGACAGAAGGAGAGTGACATGCCCATCCGTCGAGTCGGCCGCCCCGGCCTGATCGGTCTCGCCGCCCGCACCGCCGTCGTCGCCGGGACGGCTCAGGCGGTCCAAGGCGGGGTCGCCCGCAACCAGCAGCGCCGCAGCCAGGCCGCGTACGAGCAGCAGCAGTACGAGGCGGCGCAGCAGCAGGCGCAGATCGACGCTGCCGCGCAGCAGGCCGCCCAGCAGGTGCCGCCCGCCGCACCGGCGCCCGCCGCCCCCGCACCGGCGCCCGCCGCCCCCGCAGCGGGCGGCACCGACCTCGTCGCGCAGCTCCAGCAGCTCGCGACCCTGATGCAGCAGGGCGTGCTCTCGCCCGACGAGTACGCGGCCGCCAAGGCAAAGCTGCTGGCGTAGCCGGTGGAGCGCGGCTCAACCGCGCTCCGGAACGGGCGGATCCGCGGGCCCCTCGTCGATTGCGGAATACCAGGCCACGCAGGCGGGTCACCCGCTACGGGTGACCCGCCTGCGTGGCATACTGACCTGCGTGATCGAGGTTGTGGGGGCCGAGGCCGGAACCGAAGAGGCGCCATCGCGCCGACGCTTCCGCCATGCCCCGCCACGTCGGCAATCGGGACATGCATCTCGGCCCCGCATCGTGCGGCTCATCGACGATCGGCTGAGCCGGGAGTCGACGCTGCTGGTCGTCGCGCCGAGCGGATACGGCAAGACCGCGGCCGTGAGCGAATGGGCGTCGACTCACCCGGGGCGGGTGGCTTGGCTCACCCTCGGCCCCTTCGCCACGAACCCGGCGCGCGTCGGCGTCGAGGCGCTGCGCGCGCTGCAGGAGCTCGCGATCGGGGGCGCCGCCGACCTGCGCCCCCTGCTCGAGATCGATCCTGACGCCATCGACCCCGCGGAACTGCCCGAGCTCCTCCGCAATGCGGTGGACGCCGCCGATTCACCCGTGTACCTGGTCGTCGACGATGCCCACCGGGCCCAGGACCGCATCAGGGAGGGCCTGATCGGGGCCCTGATGGAACAGGACGACGACCGGCTCGGCCTCGTGCTCGCCGGAACGAGCCACCTCGAGCTGTCGCTGAGCCGCCTCGCACTCGGGCGACCGCAGGTGGTGGTGCGCGCCCAGGAGCTCGCGTTCGACCTCGCCGAGGTGCGTGCGAGCATCGACCGGCTCGGCCTGGACGTCGACCCGGAGGCGGTGTTCGCGGAGACGCAGGGGTGGCCGATCGCGGTGCGCCTCGTTCAGCTCGCGGGCGTGCACCCCGACGAGACGCTGATGCGGAAGTACGTCAGCGACCACCTGCTCTCCTCCGTGCCCGAGGATCTCGCACAGTTCGCGCTGACGACCTCGGTGTGCGACGCGCTGACCCCCGAGCTCGCGGCCGCTGTCACCGGCCGCGAGGACAGTGCGGAACTGCTGGAGCGCTGCGTACGGCTGGGCCTGTTCATCGATCGCTACGACGTACCCGACGGCTCGCTGTTCCGTTGGCACAGCGTGTTCGCACGCCAATGCAGGGCGATCCTGGTCGCCGAGGACCCCGATCGGCACCGAGCTGCCTGCGCCGCTGCCGCCGCGAGTGTCGAGCATCGGGATCCGATCGGCGCGGCCCATTACCTGCGCAGGGCCGGCGACACGGCGGGAGCCGTGCGGATGATGATGGCGCACTGGCTCGAGCTCTTCATCGGCGAGCGGGTGCACGCGCTGAACGAGTGGTGTGCGTCGCTGCCCTCACCGTTCGACGACGACCCTCGCGTGCTCCTCATCAAGGCCTGCGCACAGGATCTCATCGGCGCGCGCGACGTGGCGCAGATCGCGTTCGCCCGTGCCGACGCACGCGCAGAGCTTCTCGACGACCGCGCGGAGTACGACTCGGTGCGCGCCATCGCGGCGCTGCAGTTGACCGACGATCGCGACGAGCTCGCCGACGCGACTGCCCGCGTGCACATCGACCTCGCGGCGGAGCCGGGTGCGGCGGGTCGTTCGCGCGCCGCCGCAACGTACCTGCTCGGGTTCGCCGAGCTGAGGCACCGCCGTGCACCAGACAGGGCGGTCCAGCTGCTCACATGCGCGGCCGTCGAGGCCGACGCCGTGGGCGATCGCAGGATCGCCGATCGCGCCAGGGGGCAGCTCGCCTTCGCGCATGCCTGGACGGGCGACCTGCGTCGTGCTCGGTCGGTCCTCGCCAAGCACACGGGCACTGCCGACGACGAGGCCTGGACGGCCTACGCCGGTGCCGTCGCCGGCGTCGCCACGACGAAGGGCTCGCTCGCCTATTGGGGCGGCGACTTCGACGCCGGCATGACCGAGTTCGCGAAGGCGATCAGGGAGGGCAGCGCCCCCATCTCCTTCTCTGGCGTCGCCCGGATGATGATGGCGTACACGGCCGCGGCGTCCCGCGATTCGCAGGCATGCCAGCGCGCGGCGCGCGAACTGCAGGCGATCCCGCAGCGGATGATACAGGGCGTGGACTGGTCGGTGTTCCGGCACACGGCCGTCGCGGCGCTGCACGAGGCGGCGGGCAATCGGGCGCAGGCGCTCAAGATCGTCGACCGCTACGCGCGGGCCGAGGACCTGCCGCTCGCGATGGTGCTCCTGTCGGGCATCGCCGTTCGCGCCGGGAACTTCCCACTGGCGAGCGGCATGCTGGCGCGCCAGGAGCGTTACATGGGCATCTCGTACGTGAGCGCCGCCCGCCTATCGGTCGATGCGCAGCTGCACTGGCAACGAGGCAAGGAGCAGCAGGCGCACGATCTCGTGGAGCAGGCGCTCGACGTCGCGGCGCCCGAGGAGATCCGGCGCGTGTTCTCCGGCGCGGGGGTCCCGATGCGGCAGCTCCTGGCCGAACACCTCGCATGGGGCACGCGCCACGAATCGTTCACCTCCGAGTGCCTCGCGCCGCGCCGCGCATCCGGACCGTTCGACTCGCTCTCGGAGCGCGAGGGCGCCGTGTTCTCGCAACTGCGCACGACCAAGACGATGCAGGAGATCGCCGACGCGCTCGGCGTCTCGATCAACACCGTGAAGACGCATCAGCGGTCGATCTACCGCAAGCTCGGCGTCGCCAATCGCAGAGACGCGGTACGCCGGTTCTCGTGAACCGGCGTACCGCGCGAATCGGCGAGGAACTGGCCTGCGTCAGGCGTCACTTCCGAGCTCGACGGCGGTGTTGACCGCCGTTGCCGGGATGCGGACCGTGCTGACGAGCCTGCTGCCGCCTTCCGCGAGCTGTGCGGCGAGCGCACTCGCCCACGTCAGCTCGAGCGCGACGACGGCCCCGGCCGTTCCGGCCGGAACCGCCTTCGTCAGCTCGCGCAGGTCCTCTTCGGCCGCCAGCCCGTGGGCGAGCGGCGCGAGGTCGGCGAGGCTGAACTCGTCCAGGTCGATCTCGGTGACGCTCAGTGCGCCCGACTCCGACTTGGCGAACAGGACGAAGTCGAGCAGGCGGACGATTCCCGCGTCCACCTGCTCGACGAGCGCGTGGAGCAGCGAGGGCGACGGCGTCGCCCCTTCGAACGTCACGACGTTCAGCTCCACCGGGCCGTAACCGCGGCCCGACGCGAAGGCCCCCACCCCCAGCGCCTTCGGTCAGCCGGCGAGCGCGCGCGCCTTCAGCTGCTCGAACTCGGCCTGCGAGATCGAACCGCTGGCGAGCAGCTGCGACGCCTTCTCGATCTGCGTGGCGGGGTCGGTGTGCGCGACGTGGCGGATGTACTCGTCGGCCTGCTTCTTGCTCTCGGCATAGGCGGCGGCGCTGCGCTCACCCATGCCGTTGCCGCGAGCGATCAGGTACACGAGTGCCGTGAGGAAGGGGATGAAGATCAGGAAGATCACCCAGACCGCCTTGGCCCAGCCCTTCAGCGCCTTGTCACGGAAGATGTCCCCGAGGATCGAGAACAGCGCCATGAGGTAAGCCACGAAGATGGTGAACCAGAACATCCACCCGATGACCGACCAGAAAGTTTCCCAAAACGACATTGCTGTGTTCCCTTCGTTCGCGAATGTCTCTCCGGACAGCATGACCCCGGCCGAATCGACCGCGCGTCACTCCTCATCCGCAGGGGGTGAGTCGCCCCGCGCGAGCCGCTTCTTCTCGGCGATCGCGTAGGCGTCCTGCACGGCCGCGAGCACGCCCCCGGAATCGTCGACGATCGCCCCTTTCAGGCGATCCGCCACCCCGCTGCGATCGAGGTGCGTGCGTAGTTCGGCGGGCACGCCGGCGAGCACGACCTCGATGCCCGCCTCGTGCCAACGGGCGATGAGCTTGTCGAGCGACTCGAGGAAGGTCGTCGACGGGATCCCGGCGGAACCGCGCAGCGACACAACGAGACCGGCGTCGTGCGTGTTCCGCGTGAGCGGCCACTCCTCCTGGAGCCTGTTCACCTCGGCGAAGAATCCCGTGCCCGCGTAGTGCAGGACGGTCGTCCTGCCGCTCGGGAGTTCTTCAGGGGACGCCTCCATCGTGAAGTCGCCGTCGCCGGTCGGCACGAGCTCGAGAATGCGACCGCGCCGCGCGACCTGCACAGCGAACAGCACGATCGAGAGAGCGGCTCCGATGAAGATCGCCTGCTGCAGCGGAAGCTCGGTCGTCGCGGCGAACGTCACGACCATAGCCGCAGCCGACAGCCAGGACGTCCGGACGACGAGCCGGATGTCGTGCCAGCGGCCCATGATCAGCTCGCCGCCGATGACGAGCAGCAGCCCGCCGATCACGGGCATCGGGATGAAGCCGGCGATGGGCCCGACCGCGACGACGATGAGCATGAGCCACACGCCGCTGAAGATGCCCGCCCAGCGCGTGTTCGCGCCGCTGCTGGTCGCGACGCCCGTGCGCGAGAGCGAGCCGCCGACGGGCAGCGCGCCGAAGAAGCCGCCGGCGACGTTCGCGGCGCCCTGCGCGACGAAGTCCTTCGAGATGTCGGTGCGCGTGCCGTCGGGATTCGGCACGGCCGCGCCGATACCGGATGCCTGGGCGAGCGCGACGAGCGCGATCGCGAAGGAGCCGGCGACGAGGACAGGCAGCGACCCGAGGTCCGGCAGCGTGAAGGGCGGCAGGGAGCGCGGGATCGCGGCGATGTCGGCGACCGTCTCGACGGCGATGCCCGTGAGCGCGACGACGATCGTGACGAGCACGAGGCTCAGCAGCGTCGCGGCCCTGCGCAGCGGCTTGAACAGCATCATCACGGCCCAGGCGCCGACGGTGCCGAGCGCGACGAGCAGCGTCGCCGGATCCCATTCCGCGATGTGCGCGAACGACTCGATGAACTTGCCGATGGTGTTGTGCGCATCCGGTTCGTAGCCCGTGGCGTCCTTCAGCACGCCCGCAACGATCTGGACGGCGATGCCGGCCGTGAACCCCGTCATCACCGCCGTCGACACGAACGACATCACGGCGCCCATGCGCAGTAGGCCGAGCAGCGCCATCCACGCGCCCGTCAGCACCGTCATGGTCGCGATCGCGCCGAGATCCCCGGGGTCGAGCCCCGCGTCGGAGAGCACGCTGTTCGCGGTCAGGACGATGGCGCTCGTGAGGGTCGTCACCATCAGCACGGTGCGGGAGAAGAGCGACCCGATGACGGTGGGAACGGCGCCCGACCAGAGCCCGAGAGGGGCGGCGAAACCGCCGACGGTGGCATACGCCATGCCCTCGGGGATCGAGAACAGGCCCGTCACGAGCCCCGCGATCGCGTCGCGGACCGTCGGCCTGCCGAATCGCGGCTTGCCCGCGCGCCCGCCCCTGCCGGAGTTCATGCGCCGCCCCGCGCCTGCTCCGGCCCACGGCGAGTGCGCGACCCCGGCCCGGGTGCGTGCGCGAACGCGATCAGTGGGGCGATCATGCGGCCATGCTGGCACGTCGGTGAGGGGCGCGCCGCGGACGGCACCCGGAACGGGTGAGGCTCGCGGTGCCCGGATGCGCGGATGTGGTTCCGTGGGAGCCGTGGGGAACTCAGCTTCAGCGACGCCGACGACGAATGAGCTCCTGCGCGCCGTTCCCTTCGCGCTCGTGATCGGCGTGATCTGCGCCGTCACGCTGATGGCCCTGTCCTGGGTCGCCGAGCGGCTGCAGGTCGTGATCTGGGAGGTGCTGCCTGCGGCGTGGGGCCTCGAGACCCCGGATGGCGTCCCCTGGTGGTGGACGATCGGCATCCTGACGCTGACGGGCCTGCTCGTCGGCGCGACGGTGAGGTGGGCGCCCGGCCACGCGGGCCACGACCCCGCGACGACGGGGATGATCGCCCCTCCCCTGCCGCCGCGCGCCCTGCCGGGGCTCGCTCTCGCACTCGCACTGGGCCTGGCGGGCGGCGTGAGCCTCGGCCCAGAGAACCCCATCATCGCGCTCAACGTCGCGCTCGCCGTCTGGCTCCTCTCGAGCAGGGGCCGGCCGGAAGCCGAACCGAACGTCCCCGTCGTGCTCGCGACGTCCGGAACGATCGGAGCGCTCTTCGCGACGCCCGTGGCCGCCGCGATCCTCATCACCGAGGCCTTCGCGGAGCGCGGCGCGGACGGCCGCCGGCTGTTCGACCGCCTCTTCCTCCCCCTCGTCTCTGCCGGCGCCGGCTCCGTCACGATGTACGCGGTAGGGGCGCCGACCTTCGCCGTCGAGCTCGAGCCCTATGCCGATCCGTCGGCGTGGGACCTGCTGGCGGCGCCCGCCGTCGCGATCGTCGCGGTGCTGCTGGTCTCCCTCGGCGCGTACGCGCTGCCGCACGTGCATCGCGCGTTCCACGCGATCGGCAGCCCCGTGCTCGCGCTCGGCCTCGGCGGCCTCGTGCTCGGCGTGCTCGGCGTGCTGGGAGGGCCGCTCACCCTCTTCAAGGGCCTCGAGGAGATGAAGGAGCTCACGGCGTCGGCGGACGACCTGGCGTGGAGCCAGCTCCTCGTCGTCGGGGTCGTGAAGATCGCGGCGCTCCTCGTCGCGACCGCCGCCGGCTTCCGCGGTGGTCGCATCTTCCCCGCCGTGTTCATCGGCGTCGCGCTGGGGCTCGCCGCCGCGCAGCTGGTCCCCACCGTCCATCCGGCGGTCGCCGTTGCCGGCGGCGTCCTCGGCGCCGTCATCGCCGTCGACCGCGACGGCTGGATCGCGCTGTTCATGGCGGCGGTCGTCGTCGGGGACGTGGGCCTGCTCCCGCTGCTCTGCCTCTCCCTCGCCCCGCTGTGGCTCGTCGCCCGTGTGCTCCCCGAGATGCAGGCAGCCCCGCCCGCCGACGGTCGCCCGGAGTTCGCGGCCCTCGCCGGTCGCCGCTGAGCGGCGCCCGCGCTCCCGAGAACGGTTCTGATTCGCCGTCCCATCAGGGTTGTTCCGGCCCGACCGCGAACCCGGCGGCGATAGCCTCGAGGGGGCGGAGGGAGCCGAACGGATGGGCGCAGGGCACGATCACGGGTCGGTCGGTGACAGCCGGGCGCGGCTGTGGGTCGCGTTCGGGCTGACGTTCGCGGTGTTCTGCGCGCAGGTCGTCGGCACCGTGGTCACCGGCAGCATCGCGCTGCTGACCGACACCGCTCACATGCTCACCGACGCGGCGGGCCTCGCGATGGCCCTCATCGCCGCGACGCTCGTGCGCCGGCCGCCGAGCCCGAAGCGCACCTGGGGCTTCCGGCGGGCCGAGGTCATCGCCGCGTTCCTGCAGGCCTCCCTGCTGCTGGTCGTCGGCGCCTACAGCGCCGTCGAGGGCATCCGGAGGCTCGTCGACCCGCCGGACGTCCCCGGGCCCGAGCTGCTCGTCTTCGGTGCGGTCGGCCTCGCCGCGAACGTCGCGGCGATCGCGGTGCTGGCATCGGGGCGCCGCGCGAGCCTGAACATGCGCGCCGCGTTCCTCGAGGTGATGAACGACGCCCTCGGATCGCTCGCGGTGATCGTCGCGGCCGTCGTCATCGCGACGACCGGATTCCTGCGCGCCGACCCGATCGCGGGTCTCGTGATCGCGGCTCTGATCGCGCCCCGCGCCATCAAGCTGATCCGCGAGAGCGTCGCGGTTCTGATGGAGTTCACGCCGGCCGAGCTCGACCTCGACGACGTCCGCAGGCACATCCGGGGGCTCGACCACGTGCTCGACGTGCACGACCTGCACGCGTCGACGGTCGGCACCGGCATGCCGACGCTCACGGGCCACATCGTCGTGCGCGACGAGTGCTTCACCGACGGGCACGCCGCCGAGCTGCTCGACGAGGTGAAGGCGTGCGTCGCCGAGCACTTCGACGTGCGCGTCGACCATGCCACCTTCCAGATCGAGACGGAGCGCACCCGGGCAGCGGAGTCGTCGACGCACCATTGACCGGCTCCGCGCGACGCGACCGCGGAGCCGCGGCGCGGCGCGGTTGCGGGGCGGGTCAGGCCGAAGACGGGCGCGGTGCGGCCGCCGGGGTCACTCGGCGATCGTCAGCTCGCCGCCGGCCGCGTCGGAGGTCGCGGAGTACGAGTGGTAGGCGTCGCTGAGCGAGTACGTCACCACGATGTCGGCGATGTACTCCATGTGGTCCTCGCTGTCCGGGTCGTCCAGATACGTCCGGCTCACGGTGATCGAATCGCCGTCGCCGAGGCCGTCGATTCCGAGCTGGTCGGCAGCGCTCTCCGCCGTCGGCGCGAGGGCGTCCCACGCGACATCGGCGAGCGGGAACTGCTCGCGGGCGTCCTCCGGCTGCACGGCGGCAACGCCGTACTTCTCGAGCACGCCGCCGCGGTACCACCAGTCGTCGGCCTCGACGGCTCCGTCCGACACGGGGACCGTGAACCAGATCGTGTCGGCCATGATGCGGGCGTCGAAGACCTCGTCGGCCCCCGTCTGCGCGTCGAGCTGCTCCAGCGCATCGGCGATGATCTCGCCGTCGCGATAATCCGGATGCGGCTGACCGGCCATCAGCGCGTCGAACGTCTGGGCGACCGCGGTGCGGAACGGGAACATGACGGCCACCGCCGCGACCACGAGCGCGACCAGGTACAGCGGCACCCGCATCCAGCGCGTCGCCGGATCCATGCTGATGAGCGGCTTCCGGCGCGTGCCGTCGGCCTTCAGCTGGCCGGGCCCCGGGTTGCGCACCGGCAGGGCATCGGTGCTCCGCGGGAACGCAGCGCGGTCGAGGAGGCGGGCGTCGACGCCGTCGATCGGCGCGACATCCGGTTCGCCGTCGGCGAGGATCGCGACGGCGAACTCGACCCCCGGCTGGAACCGCGGCATCTCGGTCGCGGCCAGCAGCATCCGGCTGCGCGTGCGGTAGGCCGAGCCGCGCACCGGCGCGACGACGAGGTCGACGTCGCAGACACGGCGCTCGTTGATCGTCGTCCCGGTGCCCGTGATCGCCTCGACGCGGGCCCTGCCGACCCGTTGGGCGCTCTTCGCCGCGGTGATCAGGGCCGGGTCGGCGGTCTGGATCGTGCGCGTCGTGCGGCCGATGCTGATGAACGTGCCCGACAGGATCGTGACCATCAGACCGACGGGAAGCGTCCAAACCCCGGCGCCGGGAGGCCCGACGTACATCACCGCCGCCCCGCCTGCGAGGATTCCGAGACCGATGAAGAACGCGAAGCGGAGCACCAGATGATGCTATGCCACGGCATATCGGAAACCGCACCCGGCGGCGGCCTCAGCTCCGCGCGTGCCCAGCGAGCGGGCGTATGCTTGCCGCGTGAGTTTCCGAGAGCTGTACTCCCAGCGCCAGGAGGTCGTCGGCGAAGCACTCGCCGACGGTGAATGACCGCGCCGCTCCCGCCGTGCGCGCATCCGCGCGCGGCGGTTCCGACGACCCCTGAACTCGACTCACCTCCGAAACGGAGCGCGGTGCGCGCCGCTGTGCGTTCGCGCGCTCCCGAAAGGCTCTGCCATGCTTCCTCTGACCGAATCCTCGATCCGCTCGTCCTTCGTCAACGCTTCCCGCAAAGAGGTGAAGGACATGTCCGTCCCCGACGGCCTCGACGAGTACGGCGATGCCGCCTGGGATGCGCTCGACTTCCTGGGCTGGCGCGATGCCAAGTTCGCGCGCCGCGCCTACGTCGTTCTCCCGCGCATCGAGGGCGAGCCCGTGGGCGTCGCCCTGCGGCAGGCCGAAGGCTCGCCGCGCTCGCGCGCCATGTGCAACTGGTGCCGCGATGTGCGGCTGCCGAACGAGGTCGTCTTCTGGAGCGCCAAGCGCACGGGGGCGGCCGGCCGGCGCGGCGGCACGATCGGCATCCTGATCTGCCAGGACTTCCAGTGCTGCCGCAACGTGCGCAACGACCCGCCCAAGCCCTACGACGGCTATGACATGGCCGCCGCGCGCGAGCGCCGCATCGACGACCTGCGCATGCGGGTCGACGATTTCGCAGCCGACCTGCTCGGCGAGCGCTGAGCCAGCGTCTGACGATCCTCGGCGCCGCTCGGCAGCCGAGAATCGTCGGACACGACCGAGCTCGCCGCGGTCATGCCCCGGCGTAGAGTCAGGGCATGACCGCGGCGAGCGCACGAGCACATGGCTGACCGGCCGGACGACGCCCCGCGCGTCGTCGCGGACGCGGGCGCCCTCGCCTCGCGAGTCGGGCATCCGGATGAGATCGGTGCGGTCTGGAGCATCGCCGAGCCCGAGCGCGACCTCGACGCGAACGTCATCGCGCTGCCGCCGGGCGAGGCGATCGGCTCGCATCGGGGCCCCGCGCTCGACGTGCTCGTGCACGTGATCGCGGGGTCGGGCACCCTCGCGACGGCGCGCGGCGACATCGACCTGGCCCCGGGCCTGGTCGTCTGGCTCCCCCGCTTCTCGCGCCGCGGCTTCCGCGCGGGCGACGACGGCCTGCGTTACCTCACGGTGCACCAGCGCAAGTCCCCCGGCAGCTCGCCCATTCCGACTGTCGGGGTTCTCCCCGGCCCTAGGCATTCCCCGGCAGAATCCGCCTAGGCTCGCGGATTCTTCCTACGCTCGCGACATGATCCCGCTAGCGCGGCCACTCGGGGTCGGCCCACGGGGCGCCGGGGCGGTACAGCTCGCCTGGCCTGGCCATGCCCTGCCGCTCGCCGAGCAGGTCGCCGAACGCGAGCCAGTCGCCCGCGTCGCTGCGCATCTGCTCAGCGATCATCCGGGTGTCGTTGCGCGCCATCGCCTCGGTGATCCGGCCGGATGCGACGCCCTCGCGGATGCACCAGGCGAGCTCGACCGCGGCGAGCGCGCGGGCCTGCGGCGTCGGCGCGGTCGCGAAGTCGCTCTCGCGCGCGGATCGCGCCGACTGCCACGCCGCGGCTCCGCGCGGGCCGGGCGCCTCGTGCGCGTGCGGGCCGAGATCCCACCGGGTCGGGTCGATCCCCTCCTCGTACGCCGCCCGCGGCGCGGCGAAGCCGAGCAGCCACCGCTCCTCGGCTCCGAGAGCGCTCGGCTCGGCGGGCGGCTCCGGCGGGATGTACGGGTTCACCGGCGCATATCCGCGACCACCGCGATCGGGGTCGCGGCGCTTCCGACGCCTGTCCCACCAGAGGATGAGGAGGCACAGCACCAGAACGCCCAGCGCGACGAGGAAGGGCACGAGCGGGAAGTCGCCGCCCGTCCGCGGGATCCAGACCATGGTCAGCCGTCGCGCTCGGCGAGCTCACGCCGCCGAAGGGCCTCGTTGATGCGCCAGGACCAGTCGGGCTCGCCCTCGTCGCCGTACTCCTCCGGATCGAGCGCGCGCACGCCCAGATCCCACCAGGCGTCGACGAACAGCATGCGCGGTTCCGGGAGTTCCATGCCCCACGGCACGCGCGCCCACGGGCTCTCCGCTGACATCAGCGTCCGCTGCCTGTGGATGTCGTGCGCGTCGGTCTCGCGCTCGCCGTCACCGCCCTGCGAGTTCCAGTACCAGCGGCCGAGCCGGAACGACTCGCCCAGTTCCTCCCATGAGCCGTAGTGCTCGCGCAGCTCCGCCGCGGGCATGAGCAGGATGTCGGCGGCCTCCGCCTGGGAGAGATACCCGGCCGTCGCGCCGGAGCGGGCGAGCATGGCGAAGCGGACGTAATCCCACGCGAGGAAGTCGACCGACCGGATGCCGCGATCGTCGGCCCGTACGCGTCGCATCCGCCACAGGGCTTCGGCCGCGTCGTCCGAGTGCTCAGCGATGGGGCGGAGCCCCGCCTCGATCGAGTCCATCTCCGCACCGCTCGCCCCGCCCCACTGGGCGATCTCGGCCCCGAACCGCTCCCGGTGCCCCGACAGCAGCAGGTCGTACAGCGTCTGCAGCATGCTGCCGCGGTCGATCACGCCCCACGCCTCCGCGAGGATCTCGCGCTCCTCGGCCGCGTCGCGGAACCGGAGCCGGTCCTGTTCGGCGTGACGGCACAGGGCGAAGGGCGCGCCCAGCGCAATGCCCCAGTCGACGGGCCGCGACCCGAACGACGCGGCGTCGGCCGACCACACGATGCGATGGTGCTCGGCGAGCGACTGCGTCTGCGTCGCCTGATACTCGTGGCGCGCCTTCGCGATCCGGCGTCGGCCGCGGATGACGGTGACCAGGATGACGATCGCGAAGACGGCCGCGAGGGCGACCCACAGCACGTCTTCGGACAGCCCGGTCAATGCGCTCAGCTCAGCCACGTCGGTCCCTCCCCAGGGGTGATGCCGAAATTCTACGGGGAGCGCGCGTCGCCGTGCGCGTGGCCCGCGAGGAAGACGTCGAGCGCGCGGGCGACGTGGCGGCGCTGCTCCACCGGCGACGGGGCAGCATCTTCGCCGAGGAGCATCGCAGCGTTGACGGGCTCGCCCATGACCAACCAGTTCAACTGGGTCGCCGCGGCGGCCGGCTCGGGGACACGGAGCAGCCCGTTCGCGTCGAGCTCTCGCAGGATGCCCGCCAGCACGTCTATCGCGTGGCCGGGCCCGTTCTCGTACAGAGCTGCCGCCAGCTCGGGGAAGCGCCCCTGCTCCCCGATCACGAGGCGCCGCAGGCTGAGCAGCCCCGGCGCGAGCACGGTCGCGAGCTGTGTCTCCATCCGCTCCGTGAGCAGCGCCCGCACATCCGTCCGATCGTCGATGCGCGGCCGCTCGGCGTGCACGCGCGCCCCGGCCGCCGCCGTCTGCGTCGTCACGAGTTCCAGGAACAGCGCGCGCTTGCTGCCGAAGTGCCGGTACAGAGTCTGCTTCGCCACCTCCGATTCGGCCGCGATCGAGTCCATGGTCACGGCCTCGTAACCCTCGGCGAGGAACTGGCGTTCGGCCGCCGCGAGGATCGCTTCGCGCTTCCGCCGCGAACTCGGGCGCAGCGCATCATGCTCGCCACTCATCCGGATCCTTCCCTTGCCGAAATCATACCCATGGGTCTACTATCCGAGTAGTAAGACTCACCGGTCTCGAATCTGGCGTCCGGATGGGCACGCAGCCAACAGGAACGAGGCACCATGGCCGACAGCACGCAGCCGCTCGAGTTCGACGCGACGCTCCGAAAAGTGCCGGAGGTCGGCGGGTGGACGGTGTTCGATGTGCCTGACTCCGTCGCCTGGTTCGGTACGGGGAACCCCGTGAAGGTCGTGGGCAAGATCGACGACGCCGACGTGGCGATCACCCTGATGCCCACGGGTCAGGGCGGCCACATGGGCCCCGTGAAGGCGGCAACCCGCAAGGCGATCGGCAAGCAGGCAGACGACACCGTTCGCGTGAGCATCCGGGCGGCGTGATGAACGTCGTCGAGACGGTCGCGGGCGACCGCGTCGCGTTCGATCGGTACGGGCCCGTCGGCGCACCCGCCGTACTGTTCATCAGCGGCGCGGGTCCGACGCGGGCCGACGACGAGACGACGACGCGCACGGCGCAGCTGCTCGGCGAGCGCGGAGTGCAGGCGAGCGTGCACGATCGGGTCGGCCGCGGCGACTCGGCCACCGACGGGCCGATCGGCCTCGAGCGCGAGCTCGCCGCGATCGAGGCCATCTCCCGGGAGCTCGGCGGGCCCGTGACGCTGGTGGGCCACTCATCCGGATGCGCGATCGCGATGCGCGCCGCCTCCCACGTCGAGCGCCTCGCCGGCCTCGTGCTCTGGGAAGCGCCCATCGGCCTGTTCGACGGAGGCGCACCCGCGTGGTGGGGCACCGTCGCCGCGCACATCGCCGCCGGTCGCCTGGAGGACGCGGTCGCCGCCTACATGGTCGGGATGCCGCCGGAATGGCTCGAGCAGCTGCGCCGATCGCCCGACTACCCCGAGCTCGTCCTCAGTTGGATCCCGGACGGCGAAGCGCTGGCCCGCGTCGAGCGCGACGGGCTCGCTACGACTCTGCGCGACACGGATGCACCGGTGCTCGCGCTCGTCGGCACCGAGACGTTCCCCGGCATGAGCGAGACGGCGGCGGACATCGCGACAGCGGCGCCCCATGGCTCCCACGAGGAGCTCGCCGGCGCGTGGCATGAGTGGGATGCCGAAGCGATGGCCACCAGGCTGGCGCGGTTCGTCGGCTGCGGGTCGCTCGAGCGATAGCGGGCGTCATGGTCGTACCTCGGACTTTCCGGGAAGACCGATCATTGCTTGGCAAGATTTGCCAAGCAACGTACTCTCAAAGGATGACGACCATGAACGTGTCTCTTCCGGCCGAGCTCAAGCACTTCGTCGAATCGCAGGTCGGCGAAGGCGGATACGGCACGAGCAGCGAGTTCGTCCGCGATCTCATCCGGCGCGAACGGGCACGCATCCAGTTGCGTGAGCGCATCGTCGCCGGCATGGAGTCCGGCCCCGGCTCTGAGCTCGATGCGGGGTATTTCGAGCGCCTGCGCGCGCGGATCACGGACGAAGCGTGACGGCGCGTCGTGTCGTCACGACCAGACGCGCCGACGACGACATCGACGAAGCAGCCAAGCGATATCAGCTCGACGGTGGTATCGACGACGCGATGCGATACATCGAGGCACTCGAAGACGTCGTGCGGTTGATCTCCGAGTTCGCGTCAATCGGCTCGACACGATTCGCAACCGAGCTCGGAATCGATGACCTGCGCGCGCAAGCGCTGAACCGCTTCCCCTACCTCGTGTTCTACACCGATGATGCGGACGCCGTTCGGGTGCACCGGGTGCTGCACGAGAAGAGGGATGTCCCGGCCGAGCTGCGCAGCTGAGAACCACCTGGCGACTGTCGAGGCGAGTGACCGGACGCCCCGTCGGCGGTGGAGCGGGCCGCATCGGCCGGCGGTGACGGCACCGACGGCGTCAGTCGAACACGCTCCAGAACGCGTCGAACGCCCGTTCCGCCGCGGGAGTTCCGATCCCGACCTGGAAGCCGAGGGCGGCGGCACGGCCGGTCGCGGGGTCGGCGTAGCCGATCGTGCCGAGGCCGCCCGCCCAGCCGATGAGGCCGTTCGGCCTCACCTCGACGTGCAGGCCCCAGCCGGCCCCTTCGACCAGGAAGTCGCCGGCCACGGCGCGCTGCGCTTCCATGAGTGCGTCGGTCGTGAGCAGCCGCGCCGACGCCGGGCCGAGGAGCGCCGGGCCGACGCCGACGAGCGAGCCGAGGAACGTCGCATGATCCGGGATCGCCGAGACGATGCCGTTCGCGAGCGAGCACGTCTGCGGCGGCACCGTGCCGGCGCCTTCCGGCACGGGGTACGGCTCGAGCCGGGTGCCCGTACCGTCGTACACCGTCGCCATCCGATCGGCGACGCCGACGAACCCGGTGTCGGCGAGGCCGATCGGCGCGCAGACCTCGTCCGCGAGCACGCTCTCGATGGGAGCGCCGGCAGCGCGGGCCAGCAGCACCCCGAGCACCTCGCTCGACTGGTGGTATCGCCAGAGCCGCCCCGGCTGGTTCGCGAGCGGAAGCGAGCCGAGCCGAGCGACGTATTCGCTCGCGGGCATATTCGGCGGCCACGGCCCCGGCAGCACGCCCCGCTCCGCATACGCCGCGGCGAGCGCACACTCCTCGTCGATCCATCCGAAGCCGGGCGTCATGGCGAGCAGGTCGCGGACGGTGATCGCGCGCTCGGCCGGCTCGGTGTCGTCGAGAGCCGCCGTCGGTTCCCGCAGCACGCGCGGCTCTGCGAACTCGGGCAGCCAGCGATCGATCGGGTCGTCGAGCGCGAGCACGCCCCGCTCGGCGAAGCGCAGCGCGATCACGCCGGCGTACGGCTTGCTGCACGACGTCTGGAAGAACAGGGTGCCGGTCGTCATGGCGGGGCCGTCGAGCGCCCGCCGACCGCCGGCCCGCGATTCGAGGCCGTCCGCATCCGCGGCCGAAGCGACCCACCCGGCGATCGCGCGCTCCCCCACGAGCGCATCGAGAGCGTCCGCCAACCGGTCCAATCCCGCCGCCATCGCCATACGGCCATGCTCACACGATCGATCCGGATGCGCGAGAGGATGGGCGCAACGATGAACTACCGCGAGACAGCGCTCCGGCACCATCCGTACCGCCTACGCCCTGGCGCCGCCCCGGCGAGCGTGCTCGCGCCTCGCACGACGTTAAAACGCCGCCGCGGGCTGCGGGGGCCGCACACCCGCCGCCCGCTCGATGGTGTGGTCGAGCCGCGCATCGATGTTCGCCACCATGCGCACAACGAGTGCTTGCAGCTGATCGAAGTCCTCGTCGCTCCAGTCGTCGAAGATGACCTCGTACGCCCGGCTCGACACGCTGAGGATCCGTCGAGCCGCGTCTCTCCCGACTGCCGTCAGCGCGATCCGGCTCTGGCGCCCGTCGTCGGGATCAGGCATACGGCCGACGAGACCCGCGTCCTCGAGACGCCGGACGATCTTGCTCACGTTGGACCGCCCTGTACCGATCGCATCGGCCATATCCGTCGGACGCGCCGACGTGCGGTAGATCAGCTGGTTCACCAGGAGGAACGCGGGCATGTCGCCTGGCAGCGGAAAATCGCTCTGCTCGAGGATCGATTCCCTGACAGCCGTGGAGTTCATCGCCGTGACGAGTGCCTGGAGCGCAACAGAGAAGTCGGCGCCCCTACCGTGGAGCAACGGCGCAGAGCTGGCTTCGACGTCGCTCGGCTCAAGGCTCGCGTGCGGTCTCCTGGCCATGCATCAAGTATGCACACAGCTCGACACGACCTCATTTATTGTCTTGAGGACAATAGTTGGGTACAGTTCCCGAAGCGCATTCGTCTTTCGAGTGCTCATCTCGTCAGAGTGGTGGCGCTGTGTTCCACCGTCTTCAAAGGAGAAGCCCATGTCTCAGATCAGCTCAGCTCACAAGGTACGTCCGTGGTGGACGGCCGTGGTCTCCGGCATGGCGTCGTACATCGACGCGGCAGCGATCGTCAGCTTCGGCACAGCCATGGTCCTGTTCCAGGAAGCGCTCGGGATCACGCCGACCACTGTCGGCATGGCGTCCGGCTGCCTCACGCTCGGCATCGCCTTCGGCGCGCTCATCGGCGGACGCCTGGGCGATCGGTTCGGACGTCGCCCCATCTTCACGATCACGATGGTGCTCATCGTCGGCGCGGCTCTGGCGCTGACGTTCGCCGAATCCGCACCCGTGATCATCGGCGCGGCGCTCGTGCTGGGCTTCGCCACGGGCGCGGATCTCCCCGTGTCGCTGTCCACGATCTCCGAAGCGGCTTCCGACGACAATCGCGGTCGACTGCTCGGGTTCACACAGGTCCTGTGGTCCGCGGGGGTCATCGCATCCATGCTCCTCGGCGGCGGCATGGCGAGCCTCGGCCGCATGGGCGCGCAGATCCTATTCCTGCACATTGCAGGCGTCGCAATACTCGTGCTGATCGGTCGCCTGACCGTTCCCGAATCGAGCACCTGGCTCGCGGCACGCGACGAGCGCCGCCACGGCGTGATGACTGTTCGCGCGGACCGCACTTCCGTGCTCGACCTGCTCAGGGGCTCGTATCGTGCACCGTTCCTCGGGCTTCTCGGCTTCTACTCACTCACGAACATGGTCGCCAACACCGGCGGCCAGTTCGGTTCCTACATCCTCGTGAACGCTGGCGGCGTCGACCTGCAGACGGCGACGCTGATCGGCCTCCCCTTCATCCCGCTCGGCATCGTGGCCGCTCTGTGGTTCATGAAGATCGCAGACTCACCGAAGCGATTCACATACTTCACGGTCGGAGCGTTCAGCTGGGTCGCCGCCCAGCTCGTCTACGTGTTCTTCGGCATCAGCCTCGTCACCGCGATCGTCGCGGGGCTGATCGGGATCGTCGGCACCGCCTTCGCGTCGGAGGGGATCATGAAGATCTGGGCGCAGGAGCAGTTCCCCACACTGCTCCGCACGACCGCGCAGGGCGCGATCATCGCCGTAGCCCGCCTCTTCGCTGCACTGCTCGCCACGGTCACGCCTCTGCTCGTCGCCTACAGCCCGACGATCCTGTACCTCGTCCTGGCCGTGGCCGCCGGAATCGGCTGCCTCATCGGCTGGGCCGTGTTTCGCACCCGCGACCAGCACCACGAATTCGACACCGAGACCCAGAGCGAGAGCAGCACGAACGCATGACCACCACGCCGACATCATCGACGAACGGATCCATCGAACAGATCACGGGTCGGTTCATCGCGGCACCCGCCGGCCTCGGCAGCGGCGCGCCGTACTTCCGCCGCGAGTTCTCGGTAGCGGAAGGCCTCGTTCGAGCCACGCTCTCGTCGACCGCACTCGGCGTCCTCGAGCCCTCGCTCAACGGCAATCGGGTGGGCGATGAGGTTCTCGCGCCCGGATGGACCTCCTATCGCCACCGCGTGATGGTGACGACAACCGACGTGACAGACCTCATGCGCCGAGGCTCGAACGCAATCGGGGCGGTCGTCGGCGAAGGCTGGGCCGTCGGACGCCTCGGCTGGGAGAATCAGCGCGAACTCTACGCCGACCGCCCCGCCCTCTTCCTCCGCCTCGAGCTCGACTACGGAAACCGGGTCGAAGTCATCGGCACTGACGAGCAGTTCCGTGTCGGCACGGGCGCCGTGCTCGCCCACAGCATCTATGACGGCGAGACGTACGATGCGAGACGCGAACCGCTCGGATGGAGCGAGCCCGGCTTCGACGATTCCGCATGGCTCCCGGCGCAATCGTTCGAGTGGGATCTGAACACGCTTCAACGGCAGACCGCGCCTCCGATCCGACGGATCGAGGAGTTGGTGCCCGTCGAGATCCGTCCCTCCTCGTCCGGCGGCGCGATCGTGGACTTCGGCCAGAACATCTCCGGTTGGGTGCGCCTCACCGTCACAGGTGATGCCGGACAGGAACTCACGATCCGACACGCCGAGATCCTCACACCGGACGGCGAGCTGGAGACGGAGACGAACCGCACGGCAGCGGCCACCGACCGATACATCCTCCGGGGCGGCGAGGCCGAGACGTGGGAGCCGCGGTTCACGTTCCACGGCTTCCGGTACGCGCACATCGACGGGTGGCCCGGCGAGCTCGCGCCCGAGTCGCTCCGTGCCGTCGTCGTCCACTCCGACATGCGCCGCACCGGCTGGTTCGACACATCGCACCCGCTCGTCTCGCAGTTGCACAAGAACGTCGTCTGGTCAATGCGCGACAACTTCGTCGGGGTGCCGACCGACTGCCCGCAGCGCGACGAGCGCCTCGGCTGGACGGGCGATATCAACGCTTTCGCCCCCACAGCGTCATACCTCTACGACGTCCGCGGGGTCCTCGGCTCATGGTTGCAGGATCTGCGAGCGGAGCAGACGGAGAAGGGCACTGTCCCGTGGGTCGTTCCGGATGCGCTTTCGCAGCCGTCGTCGCCGACCGCGCTCTGGAGCGACGTCGCGATCAGCCTGCCGTGGGCCCTGTACCAGGAATACGGCGACCTCGACGTCCTGCGCGACGCCTACGCCTCAATGACGGCGCTCACCCGCCAGATCGCGGGCCTGCTCGACGACGCCGGGCTATGGAGCAGCGGCTTCCAGTTCGGCGACTGGCTCGACCCCGACGCGCCCGCAAGCAATCCCGCCGCTGCGAAGACGGACGCGCATCTCGTCGCGTCCGCGTTCCTCTGCAGGACCACACGCGAGATGGCGGATACCTCACGCCTGCTCGGCCATGACGCAGACGCGACGGAGTTCGCAGCGCTCGCCGACCGCGTACGCCGCGCATTCCGCCACGAGTACGTGACCGGGTCCGGTCGGCTCGTCACCGAGTCGGCGACGGCCTACGCTCTCGCGATCACGTTCGGCCTCCTGGAGCCGGATCAGCGCGAGAAGGCAGGCGCCCGCCTCGCGAGCATCGTCGCGAAGCGCGGGTTCCGCATCTCGACGGGATTCGCCGGAACGCCGCTCGTGACGGATGCCCTGAGCAGCACCGGGCACATCGACAGCGCCTATCGTCTGCTCCTCGAAGAGGAATGCCCCTCGTTCCTGTACCCCGTGACGATGGGAGCCACCACGATCTGGGAGCGCTGGGACTCCGTCCTGCCGGACGGCACCGTCAACGCAACGGGAATGACCTCCCTCAACCACTACGCGCTCGGCGCCGTTGCGGATTGGCTGCACCGGGTCGTCGGCGGGCTCGAGCGGACCGGGCCGGGGTACCGACGCGTCCGCGTCGCACCGCAGCCCGGCGGCGGGCTCACTTGGGCGCGCACGGCGCACGACACTGTCCGGGGGCGGATCGAGGTGTCATGGGCGATCGAGGACGGCGAATTCTCACTCGACGTCGTCGTGCCGGCCGGGATCGACGCCGACATCACGCTGCCATTCGGCAGCGGCAACCCGGCAATCACAGTAGGCGAAGGGGCTCACTCCTGGCGCTGCCCTGCTCCCGCTGGGTACGGCGCTGATGCACGGCTCACAATGGATTCCCCCATCCGGGACCTCGCTCAGGATGATCGTCTCTGGCAAGCCGCATCGGACGTCCTTCAGCGCTACTTTCCGGGTCTCCCGCTGGATCCGTCGGCGCCCGAAGCCGCCGCACTGTCGTTGAACGGCATGCTGCAACTCGTGCCGGGCGCTTCGGACGACCTCGAGCGGGATCTGATCGGAGCGCTGGCCACACCCTCGGAATGAGCGCGCGGGAGTGACGCAGCGGCAGGGTTGCGGCGTTCCCTTGGGTCAGAGCTCACGTGACGAACCCGCCGGATGCGCGAGAGGATGGGCGCATGCCGACCCTCGACAGCGACGCCGTCCTCTGGGCGGGTGACCCGACCGAGCGCCCGCTCGTCGTCCTCCTGCACGGATACGGCTCAGACGAGCGCGACCTCTTCGCGCTGCGCGAGCACCTGCCCGCGGCGTTCGCGTACGCGTCGGTGCGGGCGCCGCTCAGCCCGCCCTTCCCGATGGGCGGGCACTCCTGGTACCCGATCCACGACCTCTCCTCGCGCGACCCGACCGCCGTCACCGAGGGCGCCGCGGCGCTCCTGGCGTGGCTGGCGTCCGTCGGCGCCGAGCGGGTCGGGCTGATCGGCTTCTCGCAGGGCGGAGCGGTCGCGCTGCAGGCGCTCCGGACGGAGCCCGCGCGCATCGGCTTCGTCGCGAACCTGTCGGGGTACGCCGCGGGCGGCTCCGCTCCGGGCGACGCCGCCCTGCGCGAGAGCCGCCCTCCGGTGTTCTGGGGCCGCGGCACCGACGACACCGTCATCCCGGCCTCCGCAATCGAGCACACGCTCGAATGGCTCCCGGCCCACAGCTCGCTCAGCGGCGCCGCCTACCCCGGCCTCGCCCACGCCGTCTCGGCGCAGGAGCTCGACGACCTGAACCGCTTCCTCGAGCGGCAGATCCCGGGCTGATCCAGACCCCGTGCGAATGACGGAAGGACCCGATCGATCGGTCGAGTCCTTCTGTCGTCGGCGCACGGCGGCCGGGTCAGTGCCCGTCGCCGAGGCCGCCGGAGAGGCGCCGGTGGAGGTCGCCGGTCGCGTCGTCGATGCCCTCGATCACCGCGTACTTGCCGTGCTGGGAGTACTTGGTCGTGATGGCGTCGAGCGCGGCGACGGTCGAGGCGTCCCACACGTGCGACTGCGACATGTCGATGACGACGCGCTCCGGGTCGTCCGCGTACTCGAACTGCGTGGTGAGGTCGTTGCTCGACGCGAAGAACAGCTCGCCGACGACGGTGTAGCGCGCCGTCGGAACGCTCGCGTCCTCGTCCTCCGTCCGGGTGACGCTGACGAAGTGCGCCACGCGGCGCGCGAACAGCACCATCGCGGTGAGCGTACCGAGCACGACGCCGATCGCGAGGTTGTCGGTCCACACCGTCGCGATGACCGTGATGACCATGACCGCGGTCTCGCTCTTCGGCATCGTCTTCAGCGTCCGCAGCCGGATCGAGTGCCAGTCGAAGGTCATGATCGACACGACGATCATGACGGCGACGAGCGCGGCCATCGGGATGATCGCGAGCACGTCGCCGAGGACGACCACCAGGATCAGCAGGAACACACCGGCGAGGAAGGTGGAAATGCGGGTGCGGGCGCCCGACGCCTTCACGTTGATCATCGTCTGGCCGATCATGGCGCAGCCGCCCATACCGCCGAACAGGCCTGAGAGCACGTTCGCGATGCCCTGGCCCACGGCCTCGCGGGGCTTGCGGGAGTGCGTGTCGGTGATCTCGTCGACGAGCTTCGCCGTCATCAGCGACTCGAGCAGGCCGACGACCGCGACGCCGAGCGCATAGGGCGCGATGATCTGCAGCGTCTCGAAGCTGAGCGGGACATCCGGGATGAACAGCGCCGGGAAGCTGTCGGGCAGCTCGCCCTGGTCGCCCACCGTCGGCACGTTGAGGTGGAAGAACACGACGATCGCGGTCACCACGACGATCGCGATGAGCGGCGCGGGGATGACCTTGGTCAGCTTCGGCACCAGGAAGATGATGACGAGGCCGACGGCCACGAGCGGGTACACCAGCCACGGCACCCCGAGCCACTCCCAGCCGTGGGTGTCGAGGCCGAGCTGCGGAAGCTGGGCCAGGAAGATGAGGATCGCCAGCGCGTTGACGAAGCCCACCATGACGGAGCGCGGGATGAAGCGCATCAGCTTGGCGACGCCGAGCGATCCGAGCAGGACCTGCAGGAGGCCGCCGAGCATGACGGTCGCGATCAGGTAGTCGATCCCGTGCTCGCGCACGAGCGGGGCGACGACGAGCGCGATCGCTCCGGTCGCGGCCGTGATCATGGCGGGCCGGCCGCCGACGAACGCGATGGCGACCGCCATGATGAACGACGAGAACAGCCCGACCTGCGGGTCGACGCCCGCGATGATCGAGAATGCGATCGCCTCGGGGATGAGCGCGATCGCGACGACCAGGCCGGCGAGCGTCTCGCGCGTGAGCAGCCGAGGGCTCTTCAGCGCCTGCAGCACCGTGGGTTCGATGCGATACCGGGAGGCGGGATCCTTCGTGGGCGTGACCGCAGTCATGCGACTCCTTGCACTGGTGTCAGGGGAACAGGATTACTCCGAGCGCACCGTTGCGCAGATCGTCGACACAGGTCGACGCGGAAGAATAGGGGAAAGGGGAGGCGTTCGAGTGAACGCCGGCAAGCCTACCGTAACGTAAGGGTAGGGTTCAAACCTGCCCCGACCTTCCCGCCACCGAGGAGCACCGATGACGAACACCGCCGTGATGCACATCGGCGAGCTCGCGGAGCGCACGGGCCTCTCCCTGCGCACCATCCGCCACTACGACGAGGTCGGCCTCGTCAAGCCGTCGGGGCGCTCGGAGGGCGGGTTCCGCGAGTACGACGCGAGCGACCTCAGCCGCCTGATGCTCATCCGCCGGATGAAGCCGCTCGGGTACAGCCTGGAGCAGATGGCCGATCTGCTGCGCGTCATCGATGCGCGCGAAGCGGGCGACACCTCCCCCGAATCGGAGGAGGCGCTCCGACAGTTCCGCGAGGACGCGCACGAGCGCCGCACCAAGCTCGCCACCCAGCTGGCGATGGCCGACGAATTCCTCGGAGAGCTCGCCGCCCGCTGAGGCGGCCCCACGCTCGCGCACGATCGGCGCTGCGCAACGACGAGCCGCCGCGGCGGCGAGGGGACGAGGCGCGCCCGGCCCACGCGTCAGCGGTGCCGAACCCGGCCCCTGGCCCGGACCGCGAGGAGCGCACAGCCGACAACGGCGAGACCGCCGACGAGAGTGGGCCATCCGATCCGCTCGCCCAGCAACAGGCTGGCCCACAGGATGCTCATCACGGGCTGGGTGAGCTGCACCTGGCTGACCCGAGCCATCGGGCCGATGGCCAGGCCGCGGTACCAGGCGAAGAACCCCAGGAACATGCTCACCACGGCGAGATAGGCGAACGCCGCCCACTCGATCGGCGCGGCCGTCGGGGGATGCTGCGCGACCGAGATCATCATCAACACGATCATCAGCGGCGAGGCGAGCACGAGCGCCCACGAGATCGTCTGCCACGAGCCCAGCTCTCGCGAAAGCAGCCCGCCCTCGGCGTAGCCGATCGCGCAGGCGGCGACGGCCGCGAACAGCAGTGCATCGGAGAAGCGCAGACCGTCGAAGCCCCCACCCTCGATCACCGCGAACCCGACGGCCGCGACGGCGCCGACGGCCGCCGCGATCCAGAACGCGCGGGCCGGGCGTTCGCCGGTGCGCAGCACCGCGGCCACGGCGGTGGCGGCGGGCAGCAGCGCGATCACGACCGCCCCGTGGCTCGCCGATGCGGTCTCGAGCGCGAACGAGGTCAGCAGGGGGAAGCCGGCGACCACGCCGGCGGCGACCACGGCGACGCCGACCCATTGCCGACCGCGCGGGAACGGCTGGCGGGCGAGGAGCAGCGCGACCGCGGCCAGCAGCGCGGCGACCGCAGCTCGCCCGGCTCCGACGAACAGCGGCGACATGTGACCGCTCTCGACCGTGACTCGCGTGAGCGGCACTGTGAACGAGAAGGCGAGGACACCGAGCAGGCCCCACCAGAGGCCGATGCGAGATCTCAGTAGCGGCGTCGCAACGCCCAGAGTAGCGGTATCGTTCTGTCTCATGAACGAGAGTAGCAGTGACCGGATCGTCGCCGCACTCCGCGAGTGGGTCGCGTCCGCTCCCGCAGGTGCCCGACTTCCTTCGACCCGGTCACTCGTCGCGCAGTTCGAGGCAAGCCCCGTCACCGTGCAGAAGGCACTCAAGGCGCTCATCGACCAGGGCGCGATCGAGTCGCGCCCTGGTGTAGGCACTTTCGTCCGCGCGGCCCGCACCGCGCGGCCGAACGACTACGGGTGGCAGACCGCCGCCCTCGGGTCCCCGCAGCAGCACCTTCCCGCGGCATCCGTCGCGCTTCGAGCTGCCTCGAACGACGTGATCGCGCTGCACTCCGGCTACCCCGACAAGGAGCTGCTCCCCGAGCGCCTCGTGCGGGCCGCGTTCGCGCGGGCAGCGCGCAGCGAAGCCGCGCTGAACCGCCCGCCCGCCGCGGGGATGCCCGAGCTGCGGTCGTGGTTCGCGGCCGAGCTCGCGAATGCGACCCCCACCGGGCTGGCGGCGCCCACCGCGAGTGACGTGGTGATCGTGCCCGGAAGCCAGAGCGGCCTCGGCAGCCTGTTCCGCTCGCTCGTCGGCGCAGGGCGCCCTCTGCTCATCGAGTCGCCGACCTACTGGGGCGCGACGCTCGCCGCCGCGCAGGTCGGCGTTCAGCTCGTGCCGATCCCCAGCGGCCCGAACGGCCCCGACCCCGCTGACGTCGAGCGCGCGTTCGCCCAGACAGGCGCACGCGCGTTCTACGCGCAGCCGAACTTCGCGAACCCGAACGGGGCGCAGTGGGCGCCCGAGCTCGCGGACGCCGTGCTGCGCATCGTGAGGGAGAACGGGGCCTTTCTCATCGAAGACGACTGGGCGCACGACTTCGGCATCACGACCGATCCGGCACCGCTCGCCGCCCGCGACGACGGCGGACACGTCGTGTACATCCGGTCGCTCACGAAGAGCGTCGCGCCGTCTGTGCGCGTGGCCGGGCTGATCGCTCGCGGGCCCGCCCGCGAGCGCATCCTCGCGGACGCGCAGGCGCACGCCATGTACGTCAGCGGGGTGCTCCAGACCGTCGCGCTCGATGTCGTAACGCAGCCCGCTTGGCGAACGCACCTGCGATCGCTGCGCGGGCAGCTCGCGTCCCGCCGCGATCTGCTCGTCGACGCCATCGAAGAGCACGCTCCGACGACGCACCTCGAGTCGATCCCCAGCGGCGGGCTGAACCTCTGGCTCCGGCTCCCCGACGACACGGATGTCGCGCAGCTCGTGCGCGACTGCGAGGCGGAGGGCGTCAGGGTCGCCGCCGGCGACGACTGGTTCCCGGCGGAGCCGCCAGGGCGCTACCTCCGACTGAACTACTCCGGTGCCGACCCCGGCGCGTTCCCCGACGGCGCGCGCGTCATCGGCAAGCTGCTCGCGGGTTGACGCACGCGATGGCCCTGCGCCGTTCGAGGATGCACCCCCCGTCCGACAGGGCGCTCGCTACGCTCGGAGCATCCGCTTCGCACGGGAGGACGCACATGTCGGCCGTCATCGAGCTCGCAGGGCTCAGCAAGCAGTTCGGGAAGGTCAGGGCGCTCGACGGCCTGAACCTCGAGCTCGACGAGGGCGAGGTGCTGGGATTCCTAGGGCCGAATGGAGCGGGCAAGTCGACGACGATCCGGATCGTGCTCGGGCTGCTGAAGCGCACATCCGGAACCGCCCGGCTGTTCGGCCGGGACCCCTGGCGGCACGCCGTCGCGCTGCACTCGCGGCTGGCGTACGTGCCCGGCGAGGTCGAGCTGTGGCCCCGCCTGACGGGCGGGCAGTGCATCGACCTGCTGGCCTCGTCCGGGCCGCCGCTCGACGAGGAGCGGCTCGCCCAGCTGACCGAACGGTTCGACTTCAATCCGTCCAAGCGCGTGCGGGACGCGTCGAAGGGCAACAAGCAGAAGATCGCCCTGATCGCGGCCTTCGCCTCGCGCGCCGACCTGCTCATCCTCGACGAGCCGACGTCGGGCCTCGACCCCCTCATGGAGCAGGTGTTCCGCGAATGCGTGGCCGAGCGCGCCGCCGCCGGCACGTCGGTGCTGCTGTCGAGCCACATCCTCAGCGAGGTCGACGCGCTGTGCGAGCGCGTCACGATCATCCGGCACGGCCGCGTCGTGCAGTCAGGCAGCGTCGCGGAACTGCGGCGGATGTCGCGCACGACCGTGCATGCCGTGACGGACGCCCCGGCGCCGCCCCTCGACGACCCGGCGATCAGCGGCCTGACGGTGGCGCCGGCCGGCGACGGCAGCGAGCTGGAGTTCTCCGTCGACCCCGCGGCGCTCGACCGGGTGCTGCCGGGCATCCTCGCGCTCGGCGTCTCGGCGCTGACGGTGCGGCCGCCCAGCCTCGACGAGCTCTTCCTCGACGCCTACGAGGGCGCGCGATGACGAGCGGGGGCACGGGCTTCGGTGCGATCATCCGGATGCAGATCCGCACCGGATGGCTCGCGGCGGCGATCTGGATCGCGGCGCTGGGAGGCGGGTACGCGGCCACCGTCGCCGCCGTGAACGACCTCTACGACACCCCGGAGAAGCTCGCCGGCTACGAGGTGCTCACGGAGGACCCCGCGATGTCGGCGATCAACGGCACGGCGTACGGCGCCGACACGCTCGGCGGGGTCGCGGCGAACGAGTACGGGTTCGTGATCGCGCTGGCCGTGCCCCTGATGGGGCTGCTGCTCGTCAATCGGCACACGAGGGCGCAGGAGGAGCGAGGGCTGCTCGAGCTGCTGCGCTCCCGCAGGGTGGGCGCCAGGGCGCCCTGGTCGGCCGCCGTGCTCCTGACCGCGGCCGACCTGGCCGTCCTCGGGGCGATCCTGGCGGCGACGCTGATCGGCTTCGGCGAACCCGTCGACGCCGCCCTCGTCTACGGCGCAGGGGTCGCGCTCCTCGGCATCGTGTTCGCCGGCGTCGCGGCCTTCGTCGGGCAGCTCGTGCGCAGGGCATCGACCGTCACGGGCATCGGCATCGTGCTGCTCGGCGCGGCCTATGCGACGCGGGCGATCGGCGACGTGCGCGACACGGGGTGGAAGTGGCTGTCGCCCCTCGCGTGGCAGCAGGAGCCGCGACCGTTCACCGACGAGCTGCGGCTGTGGCCGCTGGGGCTGTCGCTGCTGGTCGCCGCCCTCCTGATCGGTGCGGGTCTCGTGCTCGCGGGCCGCCGAGACCTGGGGGCCGCCCTGTTCGGCTCCCGCCGAGGCCCCGTGCGCGCGGGTCGGATGCTGCGCACGACGCTCGGCGTCGCCGTGCAGGACGCCGCGGGATCCGGCGCGGCGTGGGTCGCCGGGACGTTCGCGGTCGCCGCGGTCTTCGGCGCCTTCACGGAGGACATCGCCGACGTGCTCGCGGGGAACCCCGACCTCGCCGGCTTCCTGGGCGGCGGCGACTCGGCCGAGCAGGCGTACCTGGCGTTCTGCCTCATCACGGCCGTGGTCATGGCGCTCGGATGCCTCGGGCAGGGGATCTCGAGGCTGCGCGCGGAGGAGACCGGGGGCAGGCTCGAGCCGACGCTCGCGCGGCAGGTGTCGCGAACCGGGTGGCTCGCCGCACACGCCGGCGTCGCGACCGCCGTCGCCGCGGTGGCCGTGATCGCGGGCGGCCTGGGCCTGTCGTGGACGGGCGGATCCGCCGGCGAAGGCCTGGTGTTCGCATCGACGGCGTACCTGCCGGTCGTGCTCGTCGTGGCCGCGTTCGGGGTCGCGCTGTTCGGGCTGCTGCCGAGGGCCGGCGTCGCGCTCTGGGCGGTGTTCGGCTACATCCTCCTGGTCGCGTTCCTCGGCGACGTGCTGTCACTGCCCGATTGGGCGATGAGCATCTCCCCGATGAGCGCCATCGGCCAGGTGCCTGTCGACGACGTGTCAGCGGCGGCCGAATGGACGCTCGTCGCCGTCGCCGCCGTGCTCGCCGCGGCGGGCTTCATCGGCTTCCGGAAGCGCGACATCCCGCGGTAAGCCGTCATCGCGCAGCGCAGGGCTGGCGGGGCCCCGCGTACCCCAGCAGGAACGGTCGAAGTCGCAACGCTCACGGCGTCCATGCGATTCGAACGCGTCGGAGCACCAAGCGGACGCCTCTGCGGACGCATCGGGAGCGACGGAAGGGGCGGTGCGCCGCACGCGATCTCTCCGAGGTGGGTGCCTCCGGCCGCGGCATTCGGCATACTTGCCACATGGAAAGTACAGGCGACACGGCAACCCTGGCGAACAGGCGGCTCCAAGAGCTCGCGCGGTTGGAGCGCAGCGCGAGTGAGCGCGCGCCGTCCCGCGCGTACTGGTGGCTGATGCTGTGGTCGGCGATTCTGATCTCGGTCTATGTCGCCGTCTTCCTCGCTACGTTCGGGGATTCCACGACCGAGGACGTCTCCGAACGATCCGGCGGCTATTCGGCGACCTGGGTGATGATGACGCCCGTGATCGCTTTCAGCGCTCTCCACAGCGGGGCGCGCGAGCGCTTCCGCATCCGCACCAGACCTTCGACCCTGTATTGGTGTCTCTACGGCCTCGCAGCGGCCGGCTTCATCGCGGCGGGCGTACTGGACATCGCGGGCATCGCATACCCGCGATGGCTGAACATGCTCGTCCCCGTTGTGCTCCTTCTCACGATGGCGGCATCGCCGGTTCGTCATCTCGTGACGTCCTCGCCCCGCTCCCCCGCTTCGTGGGGCGATTCGCCTCTCAGCGGAGCCGCCCGCCTCATGACCGTTCTCCTCGGAGCGGCGATCGGCCTGCTGCTCGCGAGTTCTGCGATCACGCTCGCCGCCGCCGTCTCCGGCGCCATCGCCATGGTGTTCTTGATCGTCGTCCTCGCCAGCTGGCGCTCCTCGTACGGGCTCCCTCGGGCGGGCTACCAGTGGCACCTCATCCACTGGGTGTCGTTCGGAACGAGCTCCGCGATCGTGTTCGTCTGCGTGCTCCTGACGACGTTCACCACCTGGTTCGGCACCGGGCACAACGCGGCGGCCGGCGCGCTCGTCTTCCTCGTCATGGGCGTCGCGGCATTCCTCCCCCGACGCAGTGACCAGCGAGAGCGCTGATGGCGCATCCTCGGCACGAGCTCGACGCCGCCTTCCAGACCCCGATGCGGCTCTCGGTGATGGCCGCTCTCGGGCGACGCACGGAGATCGACTTCAGCACCCTCCGCGATACGCTCGAGGCCGACGACTCGTCGCTCAGCAAAGCCGTCTCCCACCTGGAGAAGGCGGGTTACGTGAGAACGACCAAGGGGTACGTCGGCAATCGGCCCAGAACATGGATCCAGGCCACAGCCAAGGGCGAGCGCGCCTTCGCACGGCATCTCTCCGCGCTGCGCTCGATCGCCGCCGGGATGATCCCTGGGTGAGTGCTCTCCGCGACGTCCACTGACATTCCCGGTCCGCCGCGGATTTGTGTCGTTGTCGGCGTTTGCTCCGCCATTCGCCGACAACGACACAAATCCGGGTCGCAGGCTGAATCACAAACGCGAACGGCCCCTGCCCGGAGAGATCCGGATCAGGGGCCGTTCATTCGTGTGCGCGAGGGGGGACTTGAACCCCCACGTCCGTAAGGACACTGGCACCTGAAGCCAGCGCGTCTACCAATTCCGCCACTCGCGCGAGCCGAGCATTCCTGCTCGATCTCAACCTGAAGATCCTAACACGGCACCAGGTGTGCGCACGAATCAGGCCAGCACGTCGCCCGGTCCGGCGCGTCGCGGGCTCCGACCGCGGGTTCGTCGGGTGCCGAACCGCGGCAGGATCGGCCGGGCACGGCAGAACCGAGCCGGCTACGCCGCGGCTCGGAGGATCTGCCGCGGGCCGGAGCCCCCGTCGCCGGCCGTTCGCTTCCGCGCGCCTGACTTCCGCGCCTCTTCAGGCTCTCGGCACCGCGTCTGGCTACGATGGGCCACACACGAACGGACGGAGAACCCGCGTGGGACTACTGGACAGCTTTGAGAAGGGCCTCGAGCGCGCCGTCAACGGCGCGTTCGCGAAGACCTTCCGCAGCGGCGTTCAGCCCGTCGAGATCGCGTCCGCCCTGCGCGGGGAGCTCGACCGAGAGGCCGCCGTCGTCAGCCGCGACCGCATCCTCGCGCCGAACGACTTCACGGTGCTGCTGCACCCATCCGACTCCGATCAGATGGCGCGCATCGGGCCGAGCCTCAGCACCGAGCTGAACGAGGTCGTCGCGAAGCATGCCGCCAAGCAGGGCTACAGCTTCGCGGGTGCCGTGCGCATCCGCATCCGCCCCGACGACGAGGTGTCGGCCGGCACGATCCGGATCGAATCCGCGGCCGCCGAGGGCGCGCAGGTGTCGTGGCAGGCCGTCGTCAGCATCAACGGTCGCGAGCACACGCTCACGGCCGCACGCACCGTCATCGGTCGCGGCAGCGACGCCGACATCACGATCGCCGACACCGGCACGAGCCGCAAGCACGTCGAGATCCTGTGGGACGGCACCTCCGCGATGGTGCGCGACCTCGGCTCGACGAACGGCTCGAAGCTCGACGGTGCGCCCGTCAAGAAGGCGCCGCTCGCCTCCGGCTCCGTCATCCGGATCGGCAGAACCGATATCGTCTTCCGTGTGGTGCCGCGCGCCGCGGCCCCGCGCCGCGGCCCCCAGGACGCGGCGACCCAGATCTTCGACGCGGAGGACCCCCGCCGATGAGCGAACTCACCCTGCTGCTGCTCCGGGGCGGCTTCCTCCTCGTGATGTGGCTGTTCGTGCTCGCCGTGGTGTTCTCGCTGCGCGCCGACCTGTTCGGCTCCAGGGCGCGAAAGCTGCCGGAGCCCTCCCGGTCGAAGGCGCCGGCCGCCGCTCCCGCGGCCACCCCGGCGCCCGCGACGCCGCCGCGCCCGACCCCGCACGTCGCGGCGACCGGCCCCGCGACGACGTCGTCGGTGAGCCGCATCGTCATCACCTCGGGGCCGAAGGCGGGGCTCGAGGTCCCGCTGGGAGCCGAGCCCCTCACGATCGGGCGCTCGAGCGAGGCCGGCCTCGTCATCCGCGACGACTACACCTCCGGTCACCACGCCCGCCTCGTGCTGTGGGGCGACCAGTGGATGATCCAGGACCTCGACTCGACGAACGGCACGATGCTCGACGGCGAGAAGGTCTCGCCGTCGCAGCCAGCGGCCGTGCAGATCGGCACGCCGATCAAGGTCGGCGCGACGACGTTCGAGCTGAGGAAGTAACCCTCGCCCATGGTCTTCGAGGGCTCGAGCGCCGCGATCTCCCACACCGGGAAGGTCCGGTCGAACAACCAGGATTCCGGCTACGCCGGGTCGAACCTGTTCGTCGTCGCCGACGGCATGGGCGGCCACGCGGGCGGTGACGTCGCCTCGAGCGTCGCCGTGCACAAACTCGAACCTCTCGACCACGCCTACGAGTCACCGCAGGACGCGGAGAACACGCTGCGCGACACCGTCAGCTCGACGGCGCTCGACCTCATCGAGATCGCCAAGCGGCGACCCGAGCTCGCCGGCCTCGGCACCACCGTCAGCGCGATCGCGATGGTCGACGACTACGCCGTCATCGCGCACATCGGCGACTCGCGCATCTACCTCTGGCGCGACGGCGCGCTCGCGCAGGTCACGACCGACCACAGCTTCGTGCAGCGCCTCGTCGACTCCGGCCGCATCACCCCGGAGGAGGCGCGCTACCACCCGCGCCGCTCGGTGCTGATGCGCGTCCTCGGCGACATGGACGCGCACCCCGAGGTCGACACGATCATCATGCCGACCCAGCAGGGCGACCGCTTCATCCTGTGCTCCGACGGCCTCTCCGGCGTCGTCGACGAACCGCACCTGAAGCGAGCGCTCCGCCGCGACGAGACGCCCGGCCGCACGGCCGACGGCCTGCTGAAGCAGGCGCTCGACGGCGGCGCCCCCGACAACGTCACGATCGTCATCGTCGACGTCGGCGGCCGCCACCCCGTGCTCAGCGGGGCACCCGCCATCGTCGGGTCGGCCTCGAACCCGCAGGGCATCAACCTTCCCGCCGCGAAGCGCCCCCTCGGCACCGGATGGCTGCACCCGCGCAACCAGGCGGCGAACGAGCCGAGCCACTTCGAACCGGACACCGAGTACCTCGAAGAGCTGATCGCCGAGGACAAGCGCCGCGCGAAGCGCCGCCGCATCGTCGGCATCAGCACCGTCGTGCTGATCGTCGCGCTCGTCGTCGCGGCGTTCTGGGGCTTCACGAAATGGACCCAGACGCGCTACTTCGTCGGGGCCGACGAGGACAGCGTCGTGATCTACCAGGGCATCCAGGCCAACGCCGGCCCGATCTCGTTCGCGTCGGTGTACGACGACACCGACATCCCGCTGGACGACCTGACCCCGGCGAACCTGCGGCTCGTCGAGCAGACCATCTCGGCGCGCTCCCTCGAGCAGGCCGAGGAGATCGTCGGGCGGCTGGAGCAGAACCTCCCGGCGGACGACGAGACGGTCGAGCCGGAGCCCGACGAGACCGAGCAGTCGACCGACGGGGAGCCGACGCCGGAGGATTCCGATCCGCCCGCCGACGCACCGGATGACGGGGGTGACAGCTGATGACCACGGACGTCACCGCAGACACCGCGGTGCTCAAGGCGCTGCGCCGCGTGCGCAGGCCCGCGCCCCGGCGCAACCGCGAGCTGCTCCTGCTGCTGTTCGCGATCGGCCTGTCGCTCGTCGCCATGGCGCTCGTGCAGTTCGGCGCGATCGGGCACCTGGAGCAGACGGAGCTCGTCTATTCGGGTCTCCTCGCGCTCCTCGCGCTCGTGCTGCACGTCATGCTGCGCATCAAGGCGCCCAACGCCGACCCGCTGCTGCTGCCGATCGGCTATCTGCTCACGGGCCTCGGAACGGCCGAGATCTACCGCATCAGCCTCTCGGAGGCGCCGGGTACCGACCCCGGCGCG
The DNA here is from genome assembly GCF_002970975.1 of Microbacterium halophytorum. Classification (GTDB taxonomy): domain Bacteria; phylum Actinomycetota; class Actinomycetes; order Actinomycetales; family Microbacteriaceae; genus Microbacterium; species Microbacterium halophytorum. The sequence continues at coordinate 137,213 of NZ_PNFA01000007.1, read as the reverse complement.
GGCACGAGCCAGATCATCTTCACCGCGATCTCGCTCGTCCTCGCCATCGCCCTCGTCTGGTTCCTGTCGAACTACCGCATCCTGTTCCGCTACACCTACGTCTTCGGCTTCGCGGGCATCGTCCTGCTCCTGCTGCCGTTCATCCCGTTCCTCAACGGCGGCGGAAACGCGAAGGTGTGGATCTCGATCGCGGGCTTCAGCTTCCAGCCGGGCGAGATCGCCAAGATCTGCCTCGCGATCTTCTTCGCCGGTTACCTCGTGCGCACGCGCGAGAGCCTCGCCACGACGGGCAAGCGCGTGCTGGGCTTCACGTTCCCGCGGGCCCGCGAGCTCGGCCCCGTGCTCGTCATCTGGCTCATCTCGCTCGGCATCATCGTCATCCAGCGCGACCTCGGCACCGGCATCCTGATCTTCGGCATGTTCGTCGCGACGCTGTACGTCGCGACCGGCAAGACCGGGTGGATGCTGATCGGTGTGTTCCTCGCGGTGGGCGGCGCGATCGTCGCCTCGCGCTTCATGGAGTACGTCGGTTGGCGCTTCGACAACTGGCTGCACGCCTTCGACCCCGAGATCTACAGCCGCGACGGCGGCAGCTACCAACTGGTGCAGGGCATCTTCGGCCTCGCCCACGGCGGCTTCTTCGGCACGGGCCTCGGCCAGGGCCGGCCGTGGATCACACCCGTCTCGCAGAGCGACTACATCATCCCGTCGCTCGGCGAGGAGCTCGGCCTCGTCGGCCTATTCGCCATCCTCGCCCTCTACCTCGTGCTCATCGGTCGAGGGCTCCGGATCGGTGTCGCAGGGCAGGACGACTTCGGCAAGCTGCTGGCGACGGCGCTGTCGTTCACGCTCGCCCTGCAGGTGTTCATCATGGTCGGCGGCGTCACCCGCGTGCTCCCGCTGACGGGCCTGACGACGCCGTTCCTGGCGGCGGGCGGCTCGTCCCTGCTCGCGAACTGGATCATCATCGCACTGCTCCTGCGCATCAGCGATGCCGTGCGCCAACAGCCGAGGGCGGTGATCGGATGACCAAGGAACTGCGCCGGCTCACGACCATCGTGATCCTGATGTTCATCACGCTGTTCGTCTCGACGAGCGTGATCCAGGTGGTCAGCGCCGATGAGCTGAACGCGAACCCCGAGAACACCCGCACCCTCTACGACAGCTTCGAGGTGCAGCGGGGCTCGATCATCGCGGGCGGCCAGGAGATCGCGACCTCGGTGCCGAGCGACGACATCTACGCGTGGCAGCGCCAGTACCCCGACTCCGAGATGTGGGCGGCCGCGACCGGCTACCTGAACCCGGTGCTGCGTTCGGCCACCGGCCTGGAAGCGGCCATGAGCCAGGAGCTCTCCGGCACGGGGTCCTCCGCGTTCTTCTCGCGGATGGAGCGGATCTTCACGGGTCAGGATCCGCAGGGCTCGTCGGTGCGGACGAGCCTCGATCCGGATGCCCAGAAGGCGGCGTACGACGCCATGACCGAGGCCGGGTACACGGGCGGCGTCGTCGCGATCGAGCCCGACACGGGGCGCATCCTCGCGATGGTCTCGACGCCCGATTACGACGCCAACGCGCTCGCGACGCACGACGCCGACGCGACGAACGCCGCCTACGACCAGCTGCTCGCCGACGAGTCCAAGCCGCTGTCGAACCGCGCCATCGCGGGCGACCTGAACCCGCCGGGGTCGACCTTCAAGCTCGTGACGGTCTCGGCCGCCCTGTCGTCGGGCGAGTTCACGCCGGAATCGAAGCTGCCCGACGTCGCCAGCTACACGCTGCCCGGCACCTCCACGCCGATCAGCAACGCCGGCGGCGGCAAGTGCGCCGGCGGCAAGGAGGTCACGATCGCGGATGCCCTGCGGCTGAGCTGCAACATCCCGATGGCGGAGCTCGCGGTGGAGCTCGGCGACCAGGCGCTCCGCGAGGAGGCCCAGAAGTACGGCTTCAACACGAGCTTCGAGACGCCGCTGCCGTCGACCGCGTCGAACTACCCCGTCGACGAACTCGACGACGCGCAGACCGCGCTGAGCGGCTTCGGCCAGGGCCAGGTCACGGCGACGCCGCTGCAGATCGCGATGGTGTCGGCGGGAATCGCCAACGGCGGCGACGTGATGAATCCGACGATGGTCGACGAGGTCGTCGGCCCGGATCTATCGGCCCAGCTCACGACGCAGCCCTCGGTCTTCGACCAGGCGCTCAGCGGCGACGATGCGGCTACGATGACCGATCTCATGGTGAACAACGTGAACGACGGGGTCGCCGGGAATGCAAGAATAGACGGGGTCGACGTCGGCGGGAAGACGGGCACCGCAGAGAACGGCGACGGCGAGCCGTACAGCCTGTGGTTCACCGGGTTCGCGCCCGCCGACGACCCGCAGGTAGCCGTCGCTGTGGTCGTCGAAGACGGCGGCGGCCAAGGACAATCGGGTTCCGGAGATACGATCGCGGCGCCCATCGCAAAACGGGTCATGGAGGCGGTGCTGGGCAGATGAGGCCATCACAGGGTGTGACGTTCGGCGGACGCTACGAACTGAGCTCGCGTGTCGCGATCGGCGGCATGGGCGAGGTCTGGGAGGCGACCGACCACGTCATCGGGCGCACGGTCGCGATCAAGATCCTCAAAGACGAGTACATGGGCGACCCCGGCTTCCTCGAGCGCTTCCGCGCCGAGGCCCGGCACGCCGCGCTCGTCAACCACGAGGGCATCGCCAGCGTGTTCGACTACGGCGAGGAGGACGGCTCCGCGTTCCTCGTCATGGAGCTCGTGCCGGGCGAGGCCCTGTCGACGATCCTCGAGCGCGAGAACGCGATCGACCCGAACCGCACGCTCGACATCATCGCGCAGACCGCCTCGGCGCTCCAGGCCGCCCACGCCGCGGGCCTCGTGCACCGCGACATCAAGCCGGGCAACCTGCTGATCACCCCCGACGGCCGCGTCAAGATCACCGACTTCGGCATCGCCCGCATCGCCGACCAGGTGCCGCTGACGGCGACCGGCCAGGTCATGGGCACCGTGCAGTACCTCTCGCCGGAGCAGGCCTCCGGCCACCCGGCGAGCCCCGCGACCGACATCTACTCGCTCGGCATCGTCGCGTACGAGTCCGTCGCGGGCAAGCGCCCCTTCACGGGAGAGTCGCAGGTCGCGATCGCGATGGCGCAGATCAACGACGCGCCGCCGCCGCTCTCGGCCGAGGTCCCGAAGCCGGTCCAGAACCTCATCATGGCGATGATCGCGAAGAAGCCGGAGGACCGCCCGACCTCGGCCGCCGCGGTCTCGCGCGCCTGCAACGCCCTCATCCGCGGCGACATCTCGGCCGCGGCCGCGGCCGTGCCCGCCATCGCCGATTCCTCGGCCCTCGCCGACGACAGCTTCACGCAGCTCCTCGACACCGACGACGCCGCGACGCAGATGCTGCCGGCGACGAACCCCCTCCCGACCTCCGACGAGGATGCGGCGGAGGCCGAGGAGGCGGGCGAGAAGAAGAAGAAGCGCAGCCCGTGGACGTGGCCGCTCATCGCGCTCATCGTCCTGCTCGTGATCGCCGTCGGCGGCACGCTGTGGTCTCTGTTGTCCGACGACAGCACCCCGACGCCGCACGCGACGCTCAAAACGGAGTCGCCGTCGCCGGAGCCCGAGCCCGACGGCGTCGACATCGACGCGCTCGGCCTCGTCGGAATGACGTGCGACGAGGCCCTCGCTGCCGTCGCGGAGAACGAGGACGCCGACATCCAGCTCAGCTGCGAGACAGGCGACGCGGCGCCGAGCGCCGACGACGTCGACAAGATCTACGAACTGTCGGTGCGCGGCACGGTCGAGCCCGGCTCCTCCGTCACGGCGCGGGTGTACGGCCAGCTCGCCGCTCTCGGGACCCCCGAGGATCCGACGTTCGGCGGAGAGCTGACGGCGGGCGAGCAGGGCGAGGTCCGCTGGGCCGCCTTCTCGTGCCCAGGCAGCGAAGTCAGCAGCTACCGCGTGACGCTGCAGGGCGGCGTGTTCGCCGAATCGTCCACGTCGGGCGACTTCGACGCCGGTACGACGAGCGCGCCCTTCACCGTCAATCAGAACGTCGATTCCGTCACCGCTCGGTACGTCGTGACGTGCGCAGACAACCGCACCGCCGAGTCCGGCGAAGCACAGGCGGACGTGACCCCGGCGGAGGAGCCGGAGCCCGACACCGACGGCGGTACGGACGGCACCACCGACAGCAACGTCGGCGACAACAGCGATGGCGGCGGGAACGGCAACGGAACCGACGGCAACGGCAGCGACGGGGGCACGGACGGCGTGCAGGGCACGCAGGACGGCACGAACGGCGACGGCACGGACGGCGAAGGCACCGGCGGCGACGCCACGGGCGACGACACGTCGACCGACAGCGGAAACCAGGGCTGAGCAGCATACGGCGCGAGGGGTGCGGATGTCCGAGGACGTCCGCACCCGTCGCGCATTACCGTTCCGTTACGCGCCACACTGCCCCTTCACAGGCCCGACGGCCCGCCTCGGCTAATCTGAGGAACGGTCATGAGTCTTCAGGGGGGTCCTGTGTCGTCTGAGCCGCGCATCCTCGCCGGCCGTTATCGGGTCGAGGGACTGATCGGCGAGGGCGGGATGACGCGTGTGCACCGCGGCACGGACGAGAAGCTCGGCCGCACCATCGCGATCAAACTGCTGAAGCAGGAGTACGCGCGCGACACCGTCTTCCGCAATCGCTTCCGCCTCGAGGCCCAGTCCGCCTCGCGCATGGCGCACCCCTCGATCGCGCGCGTCTACGACACCGGCGAGGTGGTCGAGAAGGTCGGCTCCCGCGACGTCACGACGCCGTTCATCGTCATGGAGCACGTCGAGGGCACGCGCCTGAGCGACAAGCTCGAGTACGGTCCCGTCGCGCCGCAGGAAGCCGTGCAGTACCTCGACGGGGTGCTCGATGCGCTCGCGTACGCGCACCGAGCCGGCGTGATCCACCGCGACCTGAAACCCGCCAACATCATGATCACCGACTCGGGCGTCAAGGTGCTCGACTTCGGCATCGCGCGCGCCGTCGCCGAGCACGCCTCGACGGTGGCCGAGGCCGCGGATGTCCTCGGCAGCGCCGACTACTTCTCGCCCGAGCAGGCCAAGGGCGAGCCCATCGACGCCCGCACCGACATCTACTCCGCCGGCATCGTGCTCTACGAGCTGCTCGCCGGCCGACCGCCGTTCCACGGCGACTCCGCCGTCGCGGTGGCGTACCAGCACGTCGCCGAGACGCCGACCGTCCCGAGCAGCATCAACTCCGAGTCGCCGGGCGGCCTCGACGCCGTCGTACTGCGCGCGCTCGCGAAGGACCCGTTCCAGCGCTTCCCCGACGCGACGACGTTCCGCGAGGAGCTCGACGCCGCCGCCACGGGGCGAGAGCCGTCGCGCCGGCAGATCTCGTCGCTCACCGACGCCCTGTACGGCCCCAACCCGCGCCAGGCGCTGGAGACGCAGCGCTCCCTTCGCCAGCTGTCGAGCGACACCACGATGGTCCGCACGCAGCAGGGCCCGCCCGTCGCGTGGATCTGGGCGGCCGTCGCCTTCATCGGCGTGATCGTGCTGTCGCTGCTGATCTGGGTCGTCACGCTGCAGCCGTTCTCGGCGGAGCCGACGAACGCCGTCGTCGTTCCGGATGTCATCGCGTCCGACCACGAGCAGGCGATCGAGGAGCTCCAGGGGCTGAGCCTGCTCGTCGCCGAGGTCGACGAGGCGAGCCGCGACGTGCCGGAGGGGCGGGTCATCCGGACCGACCCCGCTGTCGGGACCTCGATGAGCCCCGGCGGCAGCATCACGGTCGTGGTGTCGGAGGGCTTCGAGGGCGTCGAGGTGCCGGAGCTCGTCGGCGAGTCGCAGAAGGACGCCGCGGAGGCCCTGGATGAGGCTGGCCTCGGCGTCGGGATCGTGACCCCGCGGAACGACCCCGAGGCGGAGAAGGGCGTCGTGCTCTCCGCCAGCGCCGACGCGGGCGAAGAGGTCATGGCCGGAAGCGACGTGAACCTCGTCGTCGCGACGGGCGAGGTCGCGATCAGCGACTACACCGGGTTCACGGTTGCCGCGGCGGTCGAAGACCTCGAGGCGCTCGGCCTCACGGTCGAGACGGCGGAGGACGGCGAGTGCGAGGCGACGGACCCCGCCACCGTCTCCGACCAGTCGCTCGACGCGGGCGACGTCGAGGTCGGCTCGTCGATCGAGCTGACGACCTGCAGCGGCTGAGCGCGGGCACCCGCCGCAGGGCGCTGTGCGCTACCGCAGAGCGACGGCGGCGTCGATGACGCCGTCGTCCGGCACGAAATTCGTGGCGACCCACGGGAACACGTAGAAGAACAGCCCGTAGAGGGCCGCCGCGATCAGCACGAGCACGATCAGCAGCTTCACCGGCCACGGGCCGGGAAGGATGCGCCAGAGACCTGCGTACATCAGCTCACGCCCTCCGTCAGGGAATCCGGTTCGCCGTCCGCGCGCTCCTGGAACGACTCGAGCACACCGTAGGCCACGATGCGCTCCGCGAGGGAGTACATCGGCGAGCACGCCGTCAGCGTGATGTATCGGCCGCCGGCGGGAACGTCCGGCTTCTGCGGCACGTCGAGCAGCACGTCGGTCTGATCCGGCGTGACGTACTCGAGAGTGCGGAACCGGTAGGTGTACCAGCCGTCCTGCGTCTCGACGACGATCGCGTCGCCGACCTGCAGCTCCGCGATCTGGTTGAACGGCTTGCCGAACGTCGTGCGGTGGCCGGCGAGGGCGAAGTTGCCGACCTCTCCGGGCATCTCCGTGTCGCTGTAGTGGCCGATGCCGATCGGGTCGAGCGTGATCGGCTTCGTGATACCGCCCGCCATCGGCATGACGTAGTCGTCTCCCCAGCGGGGCACCCGCATGACGCCGAATCGCTCGCCGTCCACCGGCACGTCCATGTGCGGCGGCTCCCAGTCAGCCGGGATGTCGCCCTCCGCGATCGGGTCGGGCTCGTCGCTCGGCTCGGTCGGCTCCTGCTCGGCCTGCTCCGCCCATTCCTGCGAGAGCGCGGCGCCCTGCTCGTTTCGCTCGGCGCCGTAGATCATGTCGCCGATCCACAACTGCCAGGCCACGAACAGCAGCAGCACGACGCCCGCCGTGATGAACAGCTCACCGATGACGCCGAGCACCGTGGTGCGCGGCCGACGAGGCCTGCGCCCGTGGGCCGCGCGGGGCTTCGCGGGCGAGGCGGAAGTCATGGGGCCAGTCTAGGGACGCGGGCGGGCCTGAAGCGCACCGGAACCTGGGAGGCCGCTCAGTACGCGATAGCCTGGGGTCGACGGCGAGAGAGAGGCGCACCTGGCGTGAACAAGCGGATCCTGCTGGTCAACGGCCCCAACCTGAACCTGCTCGGTGTGCGGGAGCCCTCCACATACGGCACCGACACCCTCGACGACGTCGTCGCGCTCGCCGAGCGCACGGCGGCGGAGCGGGGCTTCGACGTGCGTCACGTGCAGAGCAATCACGAGGGCGTGCTGCTCGACGCGATCCACGCGGCGCGCCTCGAGTGCGACGCCGTCGTGATCAACCCCGGTGCGTTCACGCACACCTCCGTCGCCCTCCGCGATGCGCTCACGGGCATCGCCCTGCCGTTCGCCGAGGTGCACCTATCGAACGTGCACGCGCGCGAAGAGTTCCGACACCGCTCCTACCTCTCCGACGTCGCGTCGTTCGTGATCGTCGGCGCGGGCATCCGCGGCTACGAGTTCGCCGTCAGCCGCGTGATCGACCTCGTCGCGCCCTAGGCCGCCGCCCCGCCGGGCGCGCCCTGCCCGCCGGGCGGGGCGTCACAGCACGCTCACGGCCGGCGCCGGTTACGCGCACAGGGCGGGCTGGATACGCTCATCACATGAGCCGTCTGAACCCCGCTCGCAAGGTGATCGCGGGCGTCAAGCGCATCGTGGTGAACGACCCCGACAAACGCGCGATGACGCAGTCGATACCGATCATCGACGACGCGCTCGCTCAGCGCATCATCGACCTCGCCATGCGCGTCGCCGCGCTGATGCTCTCGGTCGGCTCCTCGTCGAAGGCGGTCGCCGAGGCGACCCTGCGCATCACCCGCGCATACGGCCTCAAGAAGGCCCACGTCGACGTCACGTTCACGTCGGTGACGGTCTCCGACCACCGCGATGGCGCGGGCCAGCCGATCACCCTCATGCAGGTGGTGCAGGCCGTCGGCGCCGACCATCAGAAGCTGCAGCGGCTGCAGGCCCTCGTCGCCGACATCGAGCAGGGCATGGAGCTGCACGACGCCATCGCCGAGTTCCACCGCATCCGGCGCAAGCCGTTCCTGTACCGCAACTCGATCGTCGTCGTCGTCTCCGCCCTGCTGTCTGTCTCGGTCGCCGTGATGTACCGCGCGACGTGGATCGAGCTGCTCGTCGTCGCCCTGAGCGCCCTCGGCGCGTCGCTGACGCTCTACCTGCTGGGCCGGATCCACGTGCCGGTGTTCTTCTCCCAGATCGGCGCCGCGATCGTGCTCACGGCGGTCGCCGCCGCCGCCGCGCTGCTGGCCCGGATGGGCATCGAGCCGTTCACCGACCTGCGCGCGGCGGTCATCATGTCGTCGGGCATCATCCTGATGCTCTCCGGCGTCGCTGTCGTCGGCGCGGCACAGGACGCGATCGACGGCTTCTCGCTGACGGCGACGGGCCGGATCCTCGACCTCACCCTGCTCACCTTCGGGCTCGTGATCGGCATCGTCGCCGGGCTCGAGTTCTCGCATGCGTTCGGCGCCGGGCTGCCGCTCCCGGATGAGGTGATCGCGTTCGGCCCGTGGCCCTTCCACCTCGCGGGGTCGATGATGATCGCGGCGGCGGTCGCCGTGGTGAACGGCGGCGGCGCGCGCATCGTCGTCGTCAGCGCCGGGCTCGGCGGGCTCGCGTGGCTCGGCTACGTCGGCATCGTCGAGGCCGGCCTCGAGGTCGCGACGGCGTCGTTCGGCGGCGCCATGATCGCCAGCTTCGTCGGCGGGGTGCTCGCGCCGCGCCTCCACGTTCCCGCCGTGGCCGTGACCACGGCCGCGATCATCCCCCTGGTGCCGGGCTCGCTGGTCTTCCGCGGGCTGCTCGGCATCGTGCAGGCCGAGGCCGACAGCGGCGATCTGATCACGGCCGTCAACACCCTCATCGGCGCGGCGCTGATCGGCGTCGGCCTCGCCGCCGGGGCGACACTGGGCGTATTCCTCGCCTCGCCCATCCGGGCGCGGTTCTCGACCCACAAGTACGCATTCCGGCCGGCCTCGCGCCTCTCGTCGGGCGCCGGAACGGCCCCGCTGCAGGTGATGGCCCCGGAACCCAGGGAGATCCCGACCGAACCCCTGCCCGACCCCGTCGCCGAGGCGCCGCACCGCGGCGAGGAGCCGCCGCCCATCACGCGTCCGTTCAACCTCTCCGACCTCGACGACGCGCGCTGAGCCGTGCGCCCGCCTACAGCGGATCGGTGATGTCGGCGACCGTCGCGCCGAGTGCGGCGATCAGAGCGTCGCCGTCGACGTAGAGCGCCTTGCCGTGTGCTCCGGCTCCCATCGACACCTCGCGGCCCTGCATGCGCTCATCGGCATATACGGGCCAGGCGGTCGTCGAGCCGAGGGGGACGATCGTGCCCCGCTCATACCCCGTCGCGGCCAGCGCGAGCTCGGCCTCGGGCAGGCGGAGCTTGTTCACCCCGATGAGGCCGCGCAGCTTGCCCCACGAGATCGAGCGGTCACCGGGCACGAGTGCGAAGTAGTAGCGGTCGCCGCGGCCCTTCACGACGAGCGACTTCACGATATCGGCCGGCGTGATGCCGCGCAGCCTGGCGGCCTCCTCGAGCGAGCCCGCGCGCGGCGAGTCCTCGATCCGGATGCTCAGCCCGAGCGCTTCGGCGGCATCGCGGACGCGGTGCGAGTGGTCGGTCATCAGTGCTCCGTTCTGCGGCGGCCGGGCGCGACGAACCCCGGCGGGGCGAACAAGCCCGCCGGGGTTCGTACGAGATCAGGCGTCGGGAGCCGACAGCGGGTCGTCGGCGACCCAGAGCTCGTCGTCGGCGCGAAGGGTCTGCCACGCGACGAAGGCGATGCCGACGGCGGCGCCGATGCCGAGGATGACGGCGAGCACGGGGCCCGCCTTGCGCTTCTTCTTCGGCGGCTCGACGACCTGGCGGCCTGCGGCCTGCCGGGCGGCGTCCCACGCGCCGGCGGCGCGGCCGACGATCGAGCCGACGGCCGGAACCACGCGGTTCTCGACGGCGCGCTTCGACGCCGCGTAGCCGCGGTCGGCGTAGGGGCGGGCGCGCTCGACGTACGGCGAGAGGTACGCGTCGTACTTCTCATGGGCGGCGGGAACCAGCTGCTCGCGCCCGAAGCGCTTCGCCTGCGTGCCCGCGACGCGCGCCAGGGCAGCGGCCTCGCCAGCAACGACCTGCTGCTTGTCCCACAGCTCCGCTGCCGACTTCTGGAGCTTGCGGAGCTCCTTCTTCTGCTTCTTGCTCGGGCTGAGGCTCACAGTGCCCTCCCTGATCGCTGACGGTACCGGTCGAGTCTCATCCTGCCACGTGTTCCGTTATCGGGACGAGACCGTGACGCATATTCTCGGCGATCCATAGAGAACGTCCCGGTTGCGCCCGACGCTTCTCCGAGCCGCCCGAGAGCTGAGACCTGGAAGAATGTGCCCATGGCTCTCCACACCGCAGTTGCAACTCTTCACACCAACCACGGCGACATCGTCGTCAACCTCTTCGGCGGCCACGCCCCCAAGACCGTCCAGAACTTCGTCGGCCTCGCCGACGGTTCGCAGGAATGGACCGACCCGCGCACGGGCGAGAAGGGCGAGGGCCCCCTGTACCAGGACGTCATCTTCCACCGCATCATCCCCGGTTTCATGATCCAGGGCGGCGACCCGCTCGGCCAGGGCATCGGCGGCCCCGGCTACAACTTCGACGACGAGATCCACCCGGAGCTCGGCTTCACCGAGCCCTACGTCCTCGCGATGGCGAACGCCGGCAAGCGCCCGGATGCCTTCGGCAAGCTGAGCGGCACGAACGGCTCGCAGTTCTTCATCACGACCGACCCGACGCCGTGGCTGATGGGCAAGCACACCGTGTTCGGCGCCGTCGCCGACGACGACTCGAAGCGCGTCGTCGACGCGATCGCCGGCGTCGCCACCGGCGCGCAGGACCGTCCGGTCGAGGACGTCGTCATCAGCTCGATCGACGTCGTCGCGGCGTAACGACACCACTGCTGCTCTCACGTGACATCCGGAGACTTCGCGTCGAACCGCGACAACTTCTGCTATCGGCACCCGAAGCGCCAGAGCTTCGTGCTGTGCCAGAGGTGCGCGCGCACGATCTGCGGTGAGTGCCAGACCGTCGCGTCGGTCGGGTTCATCTGCCCGGAGTGCATCAAGGAGCAGCGCAAGAACCGCACCCCCGCCGTCAAGCGCGCGCAGCGCCGCTGGCGGCGGGGCGGCGGTGCCTCGGGCGGCGTCGCCGCCGCCACGGGCTCGACGCCCGGCATGATGTGGATCTTCATCCTCACGGCCGTCGTGTTCCTGCTCGACTGGGCGGGCGGGGCGCTCGGCTTCTCGCTGAACCGATACCTGATGTTCTTCGCGCCAGACATCTACCCGGCGATGCCGTTCAGCGCGGCGCCCGAGCTCGGGCCCTTCCAGCCATGGCGCATCCTCACGGTCGCACTCACGCACTCCGGCTTCTTCCACGTGCTGCTGAACATGCTCGCGCTGTGGATGATCGGGCGACAGCTCGAACCGCTCCTGGGGACGGGCCGGTTCGTCGCGAGCTACCTCCTCAGCGTCGCCGGCGGCTCCCTCGCCGTCACGCTGCTGGCGTTCCAGACCCCCGTCGTCGGCGCATCCGGTGCGATCTTCGGCATGTTCGGCTGCCTGCTCGTGATCGGGCGGCACCTCGGTGCCAACATGATCGGGCTGATGATCGTGCTCGGCATCAACCTCGTGCTGGGCTTCCTGCCCGGTATGAACGTGTCGTGGCAGTCGCACGTCGGCGGGCTCATCGTCGGCGCGCTGTGCGGCTTCGTCTTCACCCGCACGCGCCGCCGCGAGCAGCGCACGAAGCAGAAGCTCCTGCTGGGCGCCGTCGGCCTCGCCCTGCTCGTCGGCTTCTGCCTCCCGCCCCTCTGGGGCTACATCCTCATCTGACGCGCGCCCGCACCCCGGCGGCCCGGCATCTCCCCGCGAGGAGCCGGGCCGCCGTCGTTCCCCTATGCCGCGACCGGGGCCAGCGACGCTTCTCCACAGGGCTGTGGAGAGCGTCTCGCCCGCCCTGGCGCCGATGTCGGCACCGCGCGGGGCGCGAAGCGGCCGCGCTCTCCACCATCCGTGCACAGGATCACGCGGTTCTCCACGGGTCCGTGCACCGCTCGTCCACCGATATCCAGGGGTTTTCCCCGGAGTTATCCACAGGTCTGTCCCCATGTGGGGAGAATCACACGGCTGTTATTCACCGCTGGGGAAACCCCTGTGGATGAATCACACCGGTGTAGTTCGCGCCGCGGAGGGTACGGAAAAGCCCCGCTCGACCGAGCGGGGCTCATCCGGATCACGCGGGCGTCAGCGCCAGCGGGTGGTCATCAGGAAGCCGATGAACGCGATGCCGAAGCCGATCAGCAGGTTCCACGCGCCGATGTCGGGGATCGGGTACTGGTTGCCCGAGAGGTAGAAGACGATGATCCACACCAGGCCCAGGAGCATGAAGCCGACCATGATCGGCTTGAACCATACGGGGTTGGGGCCGCCGGCGGGGCGCTCTGAGGTCTCGTCGGTGTCGCGTGCCATGCGCCCAGTTTAGGGCACGCCGCCCGCGGCGCACGCCCGCCCGGTCACCAGGTTCCGGCGTCGAGGAACCGCTCCAGCCGAGCGCGGTGCGGGGCGAGGTTGAACCCCTGGGCGGCGACCCACCCGTCGTCGTAGTAGGTGTCGGCGTAGCGCTCACCGCTGTCGCAGATCAGCGTGACGACGCTGCCCCGCTCGCCGCGCTCCCGCATGCCGGCGATGAGCTCGAAGGCGCCCACGAGGTTCGTCCCCGTCGAGCCGCCGGCCCAGTGCCTGGTGCGCTCGCGCAGCATCCGGATGGCCGCGATCGACGCGGCATCGGGCACCCGGATCATGTGGTCGATGACGCTGGGGATGAACGACGGCTCCATCCGGGGCCGCCCGATGCCCTCGATCCGGCTCGGCATGCCCGTGGCGTAGTCGGCGGCGCCCGTCTCCCAGCCGCCGTAGAACGCCGAGTTCTCCGGGTCGACGACCGCGATGCGCGTCGCGTGGCGGCGATAGCGCACGTAGCGGCCGAAGGTCGCCGACGTGCCGCCGGTGCCGGCGCCGACGACGACCCAGGCGGGCACCGGATGCCGCTCCAGCGAGAGCTGGGCGAAAACGCTCTCGGCGATGTTGTTGTGGCCGCGCCAGTCGGTCGCCCGCTCGGCGTACGTGAACTGGTCGAGGTAGTGCCCGCCGCACTCCCGGGCCAGGCGCTCGGCCTCCGGGTACATGTCGGCGGGCCGGTCGACGTACTGGCAGCGCCCGCCGTAGAACTCGATCAGCTGGATCTTCTCGGGGCTCGTCGAGCGGGGCACGACCGTGACGAACTCGAGCCCGAGCATCCGGGCGAAGTACGCCTCGCTGACGGCGGTCGACCCGCTCGAGGCCTCCGTCAGCGTCGTGCCCTCGCCGATGCGTCCGTTCACGAGGCCGTACATGATGAGCGAGCGGGCGAGGCGGTGCTTCAGCGACCCCGTCGGGTGCACCGACTCGTCCTTGAGGTAGAGGTCGATGCCCCACTCGGCCGGCAGGGGGAAGGTGTGCAGGTGCGTGTCGGCGCTGCGGTTGGCATCGGCCTCCAGCAGCCGCACGGCCTCGTCCGCCCAGGCGCTTCGCGTTCCCATGCGTCGAGCGTATCCGTTCGCATGTCTTCAGCAGGGGCGGTCTAGGCTCGTCACGGGTCGGGGAGCCACGCCGTGTTCACCGACCCGTCACCACGGCGGGCGACAATCACTCGCCGGCACATCAGGCGAGGGGGTGCGCGATGGACGAGGAGTTCGACGAACTCATCGAGCGGATGAACGAGGCGCTCCGAGAACGCTCGCTCACGATGATCCGCGACACCCTCACCGAGCAGGACCCGCACGACGTGGCGCGCCTGCTCGAGCGCGAGGACCCCGACGACCGCGCCATCATCTACCGGATGCTGTCGCGCTCGCGCGCGCTCGAGGTGTTCGAGCTGCTCGAGCCCGAGATGCGCGGCGAGCTGATCCAGGGCCTGCAGACGAGCGACGTGGCCCGCGTGTTCGAGGAGATCGACCCGGATGACCGCGCGCAGCTGCTCGACGAGCTGCCCGCGACGGTCGCGACCTCGCTCATGAAGGGGCTGTCGCCGGCCGAGCGCGCCCTGACGGCGCCCATGCTCGGGTTCGACGCCGACAGCATCGGCCGCTACATGAGCACGGAGTACGTGCGGCTGAACGACACCATGACGCTCGGCGACGCGCTCACGCACGTGCGGCACCGCGGGGCCGGCGCGGAGACGATCTATCAGCTGCCCGTCACGAGCCCCCACCGCACGCTGCTGGGCGTGATCAGCCTCCGCCGCCTCGTCATGGGCGACCCGCACGCCCTGGTCAAGGACCACATGCGCGACCCCGTGTACGTGCACGCGACGGACGACGCCGAGGTCGCGGCCCGCGAGCTCATCGACGCGCAGCTGCTGGCGGCGCCCGTGCTCGACGGGGAGGACCGCCTGCTCGGCCTCCTCACGAGCGACGACGCGCACGCCATCATCGAGCGCAGCGAAGACAGGCGCAACGCCCGCCAGGGCGGCGCCGAGCCGCTGCGCCGGCCGTACCTCGCGTCGCCGGTATGGGGCCTCGTGCGCTCGCGCGTCGTCTGGCTGCTCGTCCTGGCCGTATCCGCCGTGCTCACGGTGCAGGTGCTCAACTTCTTCCAGGCGACGCTCGATCAGGTCGTCACGCTCGCCCTGTTCGTGCCGCTCCTGACCGGCACCGCCGGGAACACGGGCTCGCAGGCGGCGGTCACCGTCACGCGCGCCCTCGCCCTCGGCGAGGTGAGACCGAGGGACATCCTGCTCGTGATGTGGCGCGAGGTGCGCGTGGGGGCCATGCTCGGCGGCCTGCTCGGCACCCTCGGCCTCATCGCATCCGGGCTCGTCTTCGGCTGGCAGTTCGGCGAGGTGATCGGCTTCACGCTGCTGTGCGTGTGCACGCTCGCTGCGACGGTCGGCGGTGCGATGCCGCTGATCGCGCGCGCCGTGAAGGCCGACCCCGCCGTCTTCTCGACGCCGTTCATCGCGACGTTCTGCGACGCCACGAGCCTCATCATCTACTTCCTGATGGCGACCTGGCTGCTCGGCCTCTGATTCCGGATGCCGCGGCATCCGGAGCGCTCATGCCCCGGTGATGAGGTCCCAGCTGATCTTCGCGATCAGCGCGGCGATCACGACGATGAAGACGACGCGCACGAAGCGGGACCCCTTCGACACCGCCATGCGCGCGCCGATGTAGCTGCCGATGAGGTTCGCGACGCCCATCGCGAGGCCGAGGCCCCAGATCACATAGCCGGCGGGGATGAAGAACATCAGCGCGCCCGCGTTGGTGCAGAGGTTCGCGATCTTCGCGAACGCGGATGCCGGCATGAAGCCGTAGCCGAGCACGCTGACGAACAGGATCACGAAGAACGAGCCGGTGCCGGGGCCGAGCGCGCCGTCGTAGAGGCCGACGGAGAGCCCGATCGCCGTCGCGGCGGCGACGTGCCGCCAACCGTGCCAGCGCTGCACCGTGTGCACGCCCATCTTCGGCTTCAGCACCGTGAACGCACCGACGCCGATCAGCACGACGAGGATGATCGGGTCGAATGCCTCTGCGGGGATGTACGAGGCGACGAGGGCCCCGCCGAGGGCTCCGATGAGGGCGGCGACCGCCGTCGGCACGGCCGTGGCCGCGTCGGGCTTCACCCGCCTCACGTAGGTGGTGGTCGACACCGCGGTGCCCATGATGCTGGCGACCTTGTTGGTCGCGAGCGCCTGCATCGGCGTCACGCCCGGCGCGAGCATCAGCACGGGGAGCTGGATCAGCCCGCCGCCTCCGACGACCGCGTCCACCCACCCCGCACCCAGCGCCGCGACGAGGAGGAGCACCAGGGTCAGGATGTCGAGATCGAGCACCAGTGGAGTCTAGGACGAGGCGCCGGAGCCGGCGCCTCGTCCGGCGGTCGGCGCGGCGAGTCCTCCAGCGCCGGAATCGCAGCCGCGACCCGTACCGGCGTCCGCCCCGCGCGGGTAGTCTCGATAAGACACCCCGGCCGATCGAAGAGGAGCCGACGATGCCGATCCTTGACTCCGAGCACCCCGTCGTCGCGGCGCCCATGGCGGGCGGCCCGTCGACCATCGCACTCGCCCGCGCGGCCGTCTCCGCCGGCGCGTTCCCATTCCTCGCCGGCGGTTACCAGAGCCCGGATGCCCTGGCCGCGCAGGTCGCCGAGGCGCGCGGCATCGGCGGCGCCTTCGGGGTCAACCTCTTCGCGGCCGAGCCGACCGACGTCGACGAGACCGCGTTCGAGGCTTTCGTCGACGAGATCTCGGGCGAAGCCAGGGAGTACGAGATCGTGCTCAGCCCCGAACCGATCGGCGATGACGATCACCTCGACGAGAAGGTGGCGCTGCTCACCGACGACCCCGTGCCCGTCGTGTCGTTCACCTTCGGGCTCCCCGGTGCCTCCGCCATCCGGGCCCTGCAGGCGGCCGGGTCCGTCGTACTGGCGACCGTGACGACGACCGAGGAGGCCCGCCGTGCCGTCGACTCCGGCGTGAACGGCCTCGTCGTGCAGGGCCCGGCCGCCGGCGGGCACAGCGCGACGTTCGACCCCGCGCGCGACCCCCGCCCCATCGAGACAGCGGAGCTCGTGCGCCGGGTGCGCCACGAGCTGGATGCGCCCGTGATCGCGGCGGGCGGCGTCGACGGCCCGCGCGCGGTGTCGGAGCTGATCGCTGCCGGCGCCGAGTCGGTGCAGGTCGGCACGGCGCTGCTGCGCACCGACGAGGCCGGGACCTCGGCCGCCCACCGCGCGGCGCTCGCCGACCCCGCCTTCACGGAGACCACCGTGACGCGCGTCTTCACGGGCCGCCCGGCGCGCGCCCTGCGGAACGGGTTCATCGACCGGCACCAGCACGCGCAGATCGACGCGTACCCTGCCGTGCATCACCTCACCCGCGCGCTGCGCAGGGCGGCGGCGGAGGCCGGGGACACCGATCGCCTGCACCTCTGGGCGGGCACGGGGTGGCGCGCGGCGCGCACCGGGCCAGCGGCCGACGTGCTCCGCTGGCTCGCCGACGCGTAGCTCCACGTCACATTTCGCACGACTTTCCCGCGCTCGGGTGGGCAGATCTGCCCATCGCACGTGGGACCAACCGGGATTCCCCGGCGGAATTACGCGGTTGTCATTCCCCTTCATCGACCGAGATCACGGCCAACGATCGGCTGAACCACCGCCCGACCAGGCGATTCATGGCTACCCGGGCAGACATGGGGAGCATTTTCAGATGCATTCACATGCATTCTTCTCGGGCTCCCCGCGTACCTGCCCATGCGATGTGGGCAGTTGGGCGATTCACAACGAATTGATATCGTGCTCGGGATTGTCCTTGTTCATGCACACCGACACACAGGAATCAGATACGTGAAATCTCACAACCGTACGTGGCTCAAGGCCGCGGCGGCGACGGTCGGCGCTGGCGCGCTGGCATTCGGTGGCGCGGTCCTTCCGGCCGCAGCCGACGAGTCGCCGGAAAAGAAGACAGCCAACATCGTCGATCTCGAGGGCGAGAAGTACGAGCTCGCCGCCGAGCGCCTCGGTATGACCGTCAACGAGGTCAAGGAGTCCGACGAGCTCGTCGTCTCCGACGGCGGCTTCGTGTTCCTCAAGGACCTCGCGAAGGACCACGAGAACCACGACGACCACGACCACAGCGAAGAGCTCGCGGAGGGGACCAACCTCCCGAAGGCTCCCGAGGGCGGCGCGCCGATCCCCGGCAACCCGACCGAGGGCTCGCGCCCGGGTGCCCCGGTCACGGTGTACCTCGACTTCGACGGCGAGACCCTCGAAGGCACGAACTGGAACGACCACTCCGGCAGCGAGACGCTCGACTTCGCCCCGCTGAAGGCGGACGACGCTGCGTTCCAGGAGCAGGTGTGGAAGGGCGTCGCGGAGGACTACGCGCCCTTCAACGTCAACGTGACGACGACGCGGCCGAGCGACGACGCACTGTACAAGACGAGTGAGGACGACAACGAGTACGCCTCGCACGTCATCATCACCAGCTCGTACTCCGAGACCCTCCCCGACGCCGCCAACACCTCGGGCCTCGCTTGGGTCGGCGGCACCGGCTCCGACTACCTGACCGGCGCACTCGTCTTCCCGACCGGCGCTTCGGAGACGGGCGACCCGGCCGACGCCGCGGCGAAGGATGTCGCGTTCACGGCCACGCACGAGTCCGGCCACAACTTCGGCCTCTCGCACCACGGCTTCGACGCCGAGGAGTACTACGTTCCCGAGGGCGGCCTCTGGGGCCCGATCATGGGCGCTCCCTACAACAACCCGATCTCGCAGTGGTCGGACGGCAGCTACGCCGGCGCGAGCAACCCCGAGCAGGACGACCTCGCCGTCATCAGCGACCGTTCGGCGGCCGAGTACCTCCTCCTCAGCGTCACGACGCAGGACGGCGAGCCCTACGACGGCAACGTCTGCTACGAGGGCGACGCCGACCCGAGCAACCCCAAGCCGGGTGACGTGTTCTACGAGGTCGACGCGGACGGCAACTGCACCGACCGTGAGCTCGTGCTGACGTTCACCTTCACGGACCGCGCTGACCGCGCCGCCGACCAGGTGGGCAACACGGCCGCCGACGCCGCGGAGCTCGACAACTCGGCCACGGCGTTCAGCCAGCCGGGCGTCATCGAGACGGGCGACGACGTCGACGTCTACAGCTTCACGACGATCGGTGGCCCGGTCACGCTGAACGCCGACGCCGCGGACGAGCAGGCGAACCTCGACGTCGAGCTGACGCTGACCGACGCCGACGGCAACGAGGTCGCCGCGAGCAACCCCGACGCCGCGGTGGAGTCGACCGAGGTCGCATCGGGCCTCGACGCCTCGATCACCGAGCCGGCCCTTGCGCCCGGCACCTACTACGTCTCGGTCGAGGGCGCCGGCTTCGGCGACCCGAGCACCGCGACGGCAGCGGATGCGGGCGGCTACAGCGCCTACGGCAGCCTCGGCAACTACACCCTCTCGGGTGAGGCCGCTCCGTTCGTCTTCGAGGACCTGGTCATCACGTCCCCCGAGGACGGGGCTGAGGTCACCGGCGGCGAGAACTTCGACGTCACCGGCACCGGCGAGCCCGGCGCCGACATCGCCCTCTCGGTCGGCGGCGACGTCGTCGCAGAGACGACGGTCGACGCGGAGGGCAACTGGACGGCGCAGGTCCCGGCCAACCAGTACGGCGAGACCGAGGTCACGGCCGCTCAGACGCTCGACGGCATCAAGGCCGGCACCGCGACCGTCACGGTCGTCGCCCCGGTCGACGCCCCGGTGATCACGTCGCCGGAGAACGAGAGCACGACTGAGGACACCACGCCCACCATCTCGGGCACCGGCATCGCCGGCGCCGAGGTCGAGCTGTCGATCGTGCTGCCTGACGGCGACGCGATCTCGGCGACCGTCACGGTCGACGCTGACGGCAACTGGGAGTACACCCCGGAGAGCGCCTGGGAGGCCGGCACCTACGGCGTCGCCGCAGCCCAGACGATCAACGGCACGATGTCCGACGTCTCCAACGCCGTCCAGTTCGCGATCGAGGTCGAGGACTCGACCGACGACAGCGGCACGGACGGCACGGACGGCACCTCCGACGGTGACACCGACGGCTCGACGGACGACAGCGGCACCGACGGCTCGTCGGACGACAGCTCGACCGACGACGCCGGCACCGACGGCTCGACGGACGACAGCTCGACCGACGGCGGCACGACCGACGGCGACGACAGCGGTACGGACGAAGACACCACCACGGGCACCGAGCTCGCGGTCACGGGTGCCGAGATCGAGACCGCCCCGATCGTGATGCTGGCCCTCGGCCTGCTCGTGGTCGGCGCCGGCACGGCAGCCTTCGCCATCCGCCAGCGCAAGCTGTCGGCGAAGGAGTGATCCGATCGTCGGCCGTGTGAGCGGCTGACGATCAGTGGGGGCGGGAAGCGCGCAAGCGCTCCCCGCCCCCACTCGTGTATTCGCGGGCTTCCGCGAGTACTATGAAGAGCCCATCCGGCACCCCTCCGGGAGCGCCGGGCGACCGAAGGGACACCGACATGTCCGAGAAGGCCGAGAACACGAACCGCGGCATGATCGCGACGCTCGTCGTCGTCGCGATCGCGGCCGTCGCCGTCATCATCTTCGCCGTCACGCAGCTGGGCGGCGCGGGGAACGACGACGTCTCCGCCCCCGCGGGGACGGAGACGAGCGCGCCGGCCGATGACGACGGAGCGGAAGGCACCGACGAGGCCGGCGACGCGTCAGAGGAGACGGGCGACGATATGAAGACGATCAAGACGACCACGTATCTGCCCGAGTCGCTGGGCGGGCAGGAGGCGATCGACGCGCTCGGCGACGACCTCGCCGCCGTCGCGGAGCTCAACAACAAGACGCCGGAGGAGCTCGAGGAGTTCCTCCTCAAGAACCCCAGCGCGAAGATCTCGCCCAACGGCACGATCCTCATCCCGTAGGCCCCACCCCGCGGCGAGAAGATGCCGCCAACTGCTCCTCCCGAAGCCCAGGAAGAGCAGTTGGCGGCATTTTTACGTGGGGGCCCAGGCCCACGCGCGGGCGGCGGTGCAGAGCGCGCTACAACGCCCCGGTGGCGCCTCTCCCCCCAGACAGGCGCTCAACCGGGGCGTTGGTCTGTGGGGCTACTCCTCGCCTTCGCCGGCGGGCAGCTGGTCGACCAGCACGTCGAAGTTGACGTCGCTGCCGTCGGCCGACGTCACGGTGATCGTCGCGTCGACCGTCGTGCCGTCGACGGTGATCTCGCACGTCATCTCGGCGCCCTCCTCACCGGGGAGGTCCTCAGGGCAGCTGACACCATCCGGCGCGTTGCCCGTCTCGCCCTCGATCACCTGCGAGATCTGGGCCTCGACGTCGGCGGCGGGGACGGCGCTCGCGGCGCAGCCCGCGAACAGCGGCGCCGCGAACAGGGCGGCTGCCGCCGCGATCGTCGCCCGCTTGGTGCGGATGCTGGCGGTACTCATGTGCGGCCTCCCGGTCGTGCTGTGAATATGAGTCAAGCACAGCGCATACAAAGATTCCAGGGAGCGGTGCCTCCGCGGAATGCCGCGGCCCGCACACCGGATGGGATGTGCGGGCCGCGACGCCGGCGGGCCGCGACGCCGGCGGGTCGTCAGTGTTCGACGGCCTTCTCCGCCCCGTGACCGGTCAGCGAGCGCACGTCCATCTCGGCCGCCAGCCTCGGGTCCTCCTTCTTCGGGCCGATGAGCGAGCCGAGCCAGCCGAGCAGGAAGCCGGCGGGGATCGAGATGATGCCGGGGTTCGACAGCGGGAACACCGCGATGTCGATCGTCGGGAACACGCTCGTCTCGGTGCCGGAGAACACCGGCGACAGCACGATCAGGATGATCGCGATGCCGAGGCCGCCGTACATGCTCAGGACGGCACCCGTGGTCGTGAACCGGCGCCAGAACAGCGAGTACAGGATCGTCGGGAGGTTCGCCGACGCGGCGACCGCGAACGCGAGCGCCACGAGGAACGCCACGTTCTGGCCCTGCACGCCGATCCCGCCGATGATGGCGAGCGCGCCGACGACGAGGGTCGTGATGCGCGCGACCTTCACCTCGCCGTTGCCCGTGACCTTGCCCTTCTTGATCACGTTCGCGTAGATGTCGTGCGCGAACGACGCCGAGGCGGTGATCGTCAGGCCGGCCACGACCGCGAGGATGGTCGCAAAGGCGACAGCCGAGATGAAGCCCATCAGCAGCGGGCCGCCCAGCGCGTTGGCCAGAAGCGGTGCCGCCGAGTTCACGCCGCCCGGCGCCCCGAGGATCTGCTCGGGGCCGACGAGGGCGCCGGCGCCGTAGCCGAGCACGAGGCTGAGCAGGTAGAACAGCCCGATGAGCCAGATCGCCCACACGACCGAGCGGCGGGCCTCCTTCGCCGTCGGCACCGTGTAGAAGCGCATCAGCACGTGCGGCAGGCCCGCCGTGCCGAGCACCAGCGCGAGGGCCAGCGAGAGGAAGTCGAGCGGGTTCGAGTACTTCAGGCCCGGCCCGAGGATGTCGTCCCCGTGCTCGGAGGCCGCGACGGCCGACTCCAGCAGCTGGTTCAGGCTGAAGCCGTTCATCGCCAGCACCCAGATCGCCATGACGAGCGCGCCGCCGATGAGCAGGAACGCCTTCACGATCTGCACCCAGGTCGTGCCCTTCATGCCGCCGATCAGCACGTACAGCACCATCACGATGCCGACGACGGCGATCACGAGCGACTGGCCGAGCTTTCCGTCGATGCCCATCAGCAGCGACACGAGGCCGCCGGCGCCCGCCATCTGCGCGAGCAGGTAGAAGAAGCACACCGCCAGCGTCGTGATCGCGGCGGCCATCCGGACCGGCGTCTGCTTCAGGCGGAACGAGAGCACGTCGGCCATCGTGAACTTGCCGGTGTTGCGCATCAGTTCGGCGACGAGCAGCAGCGCGACGAGCCAGGCGACCAGGAACCCGATCGAGTACAGGAACCCGTCGTAGCCGTTGACCGCGATCGCGCCGACGATTCCGAGGAACGACGCCGCCGAGAGGTAGTCGCCCGAGATGGCGAACCCGTTCTGCGGGCCGGAGAACGACCGACCGCCCGCGTAGTAGTCGGCGGCCGAGGAGTTGTTCCGGCTGGCCCGGATGACGATGAACATCGTCACCGCGACGAACAGCGCGAAGATCGACATGTTCAGGATCGGATTGGTCTCGATCTCCGCGACCGCCGCGCGGACGACCGATCCGGCCGAGGCGAACCATTCGCTCATGCGCCTGCCTCCTTCTTCTCGAGCTCGGCGCGGATGTCCGCGGCAACGGGGTCGAGCTTGCGGTTCGCGAACGAGACGTACGCCATCGTGATCACGAACGTCGTCACGAACTGGGCGAGGCCGAACAGCAGGCCGACCGTGATGTCGCCCCAGACCTTCTGCGCCATGAACTCGGGCGCCCAGCCGGCCAGCAGCACGTAGGCGAAGTACCAGACCAGGAACACGACCGCCATGGGGAAGACGAACGAGCGATGCCTGCGCTTCAGGCCGCGGAACTCCGCAGAGTTCTCCACTTCGATGTAGTCGACGGCACCCGTCTGGGTTCCGCCCGGAGCTTGCTCCGTCATGAGGCCTCCTCGCCGCATGTGATGGATCGGGCGCGTCGATCGACGCGCAACCGTCGGGCGCTCCTTCGCGCCCAGTGATACGTTTTGACGGTACGAACCGGACCGACCATGGTGATACCCCCTGAAGTCGGTACCACCCGGAACGAGCACGCAAGGGAGCGATCCGTGACGGAATCACGGCTGCTGACGGGCGCCGTCGCCGAGTTCGCGCGCCGCACCAGGTTCCCCGTCGTCTTCGGCGGCCTGATGGACCGCGAGGGCCTCACGCGGGTCACGGCGTTCCACGGCAACCGCACCGACGCGCTGCGCGGGCTCTCCGTGGCGCGCGACCGCGGTTTGGGCGGCAGGGCCGTCACCGAGCTGCGCCCGCGCATGGCGGGCGACTACGCGTCGGCGCGCCAGATCACGCACGACTACGACTCGTACATCCTGGGCGAGGGCATCGGCACCCTGATCGCCGTGCCCGTCGTCGTCGACCGCGTGCCCCGCGGCGTGCTGTACGGCGGCGTGCACGGCAACTGGAGCATCGGAGGGGTCTCGGCCGAACCCGCGGTGCGCGTGGCCGAGGAGTTCGCCAGGAAGCTCGCGGAGAACGACGAGCGCGGGCGCCGCGAGGCCGAGGCTGCCGCGCAGCCCAGCCTCTCGCCCGCGCAGCAGGAGGAGCTGCGCTCGACCTACACCGAGCTGCGCCTGATCGGGGCCGAGCTCGACGACGGGGCCCTCCGCGAGCGCCTGGCCGACATCGAACGCCGGCTGGCCGCGCTCTCGGCCGGCATGCCCGCGGCCTCGGCGGCGGGCGACGGCGACGCCGGCGGGGCCGATGCACCCGCCGTGCGCCTCTCCCCCCGCGAGACCGACGTACTCGCCTGCGCGGCACTCGGGTCGACGAACGCGGGCATCGCCGAGCAGCTCGGCCTGCGCGAGAGCACCGTCAAGGCGTACCTCGGCGCCGCGATGTCGAAGCTCGACGCCGCGACCCGCCACGCCGCCGTCGCCGCCGCCCGGCGCCGCGGCCTGCTGCCCTGAGGCCCCGCCAGCGCCGCTGCGCCTCGCGCGCCCGCTCAGATCCAGCCGCGCTTGGCGGCCAGGACCCCCGCCTGGAACCGGCTCGCCGCGCCGAGCTCGCCGACGAGGTCCGCGATCCGGCGCCTCACGGTCCGCTCCGAGAGGCCGAGGTGGCGCGCGACCGCTTCGTCCTTCAGGCCCGCGGCCAGCAGCCGGAGCATCTCGGCGTCCTCCCGCTCGACGGGCTCATCTGCGGCGGGGGCGGAGAAGAAGGGCGAGCTCAGGCGCCAGGTGAGTTCGAACAGGTCGATCAGGGCGTCGCAGAGGCGGGAGGGCCACACCAGCACCGCCGTCGTGCGCGTCGTCTCCTCGCGCGCCGTCATCGGCACGACGGCGACCCTGCGATCGATCAGCATCATCTTCAGCGGCACCTTGGCCGTGACGCGCGACTCCTCCCCGAGCGCGGTCAGGTGCCGGATGGCCTCGACACGGCCAGGGGCCTCGAACACGGACGACGAGTAGATGGCGCGCACCCTGACGCCGCGCGACAGCAGCGACTCCTCGATCTCGTTCTCCGAATGACGCGGGTCGCTCACGTACGGCGGCTCCTCGAACGCGAGGACCTCGTGCTCGGCGGCCCTCATCAGGGCATCGAGCCGCTCCGTGATGGTCGTCGGCCCGTCGAGCACTTCGACGAGCCGGCCCGGTTCCGTCTTGAGCAGCCGCTCGACGTACTCCGCGGCGAAGGTGCCGATCGCGGCCGACGTGCGCTCGAGCTCGCTCTGCCGTGCCCGGATGAGCGCCGGCAGCCCCGCACGCGGGTCGACGGGGGCGTAGCGCGCCGGCTTGCCCTCGTGCCTCACCGCGAGCCCCGCAGCGGTGAGCGCGTCGGCCGCCGAGCGGGCGGACGCGGGCGAGAGCTCCGCTTCATCCGCGAGCTCCGACGAGCTCAGGTCGGCGTGGCGCAGGAGCGCGCGATACGCGGCCTCCTCCGCCTCGGCGAGGCCGACGGCTTCGAGCATCCGGAACTCCACCCCACGACTCTGCTCCACTGGGCCGACCTGAACCGGCCATTGTCCGGATCCTGACCGGTACGGGGCCATCCTATTCGCGCGTCCGATCCGCGGGGCCGCGGTCGGCCGACAGGAGCCCGACGCCGCCGAAGCGGTGCCGGGCTCCGAGGACGCGCGGGCGCCTCAGCGCCGCTCGACGAGGATGCTCGTGTTCTGCGCCGTGCGGATGAGGGCGACGGCCGCCTCGAGCAGCACACGGTAGATCACCAGGGCGATGAACGGGCCGATCCACCCGAACAGGATCGCGAGCACCCCGACGATCGGGTCCACCGTGAAGCCCGCGGTGATCGCTGTCAGCCACCCCAGGATCGCGAGGACGATCAGGATGATGAAGATGACCTTCGCGAACTTCAGCGTCACGTAGTTGCGGAACGAGACGTCGAAGAGGGCCTTGAAGAAACCCGGGTCGCCGTTCGCGCCCTGCCCCTGCGGATAGCCGCCGTACGGCTGCTGGCCCGGCTGAGGCGCCGGAGGCTGCTGCCACGCGGCACCGGGCTGCGGCGGGTGCGCTCCCGGCTGGGGCGCAGGGCCACCGGGCTGCGGAGCCTGACCCCCTGGCTGCTGCGGCCGGTCGCCGTTCTGGTTGTCGTTGCTCATGGCTTCCTCTCTCTCGTTCGCGACGCCGCGGGCGGCATCGCCGTCACGGTACCAACACCGCGGCCGTGCGCGACAGACCCCGCGCACGGGGCTCACCCCTGGTGCGCGAGCCCCGGATGCCCGCTCCGCACGGGCCGCCGGCGCCCGGCGATTCCGGGGCGATTCAGCCGCAATCGCGTCGGATCGTCGGATTGTAAACATTTTGACACGCAGAGTGATCCGACATACGGTGCAGGGAACGAGCCGCGGCGTGCGCGGCATCCGGAAACGGAAGGAAAGGCCCTTCGTGACCATCAGCAAGCGCTTCACCACGACCGCGGCGATCGCGGGCTCCCTCGCTCTCGTCGGCGGGCTCGCCGGCTGCGGCAGTGATTCCGGGGGCGGCGAGGGCGGCGAAGAGGGCGGCATCGCCGACTCGTACACCGTCGTCACCGACACGGCATTCGTGCCGTTCGAGTTCCAGGAGGAAGAGGGCGGCGAGTACGTCGGCTTCGACATCGACATCATCTACGAGATCGCCGACCGCGTCGGCTTCGAGGTCGAGCACGAGAACACCAACTTCGACGGCATCATCCCCGGCCTGCAGACGGGCACCTTCGACATCGCGATCGCCGGCATGACGATCACGGAAGAGCGCGCCGAGGCCGTCGACTTCACCAGCCCGTACTACAAGTCGGGTCTGCGCGTCGGCGTGCCGATCGACAACGACACCATCCAGGGCGTCGACGACCTCGAAGGCCTCACGGTGGCCACCCGACTCGGTTCGACGAGCGCCGACTATATCCAGAACAACATCGAGGGCGCGACGGCGAACACGTACGAGCAGCTCGACCAGGCGTACCTCTCGGTCGAGGGCGGCGGCTCAGACGCCGTGCTCTACGACGCCCCGAACGTCGAGTACTACATCCTGACGGCCGGCCAGGACAGCATGAAGGCCGTCGGCGAGCTGATCGAGGCGCAGGACTACGGCATCGCCGTCGCCAAGGGCAACGACGAACTCGTCACCGCGATGAACGAGGCGCTCGCCGAGATGATCGACGACGGCACCTACGCCGAGATCTTCGCCGAGTGGTTCGGCGAGGAGCCCGAGTGGCTCGAGGACCTCGCCGCCGACCAGGTGGGCTGACCGGGTGCCCCATGACACCCCCTGCCGCCGGATGACGGAGCGGCCCGCATGAACATCATCACCGACTTCCGCTGGGGCAGCGTCATCGAGTTCCTGCCCCAGCTCGGCGTCGGCCTGCTGTACACGCTGCTGGTCTCGGTCGTCGGCCTGCTGATCGGCTTCGCGCTCGGCGCGCTCTTCGGTCTGTGGCGCCTGAGCCGCTTCCGCGTCCTCCGCGGCATCGCGGTCGTCTACATCGAGGTCATCCGGGGCACGCCCCTGCTCGTGCAGGCGATCTGGCTGTTCTTCGCCCTGCCGCTGCTCGTCGGCTTCACGCTGCCGTCGCTCGTCGCGGGCATCATCGTGATCGGCATCAACTCGGGCGCGTACATCGCCGAGATCGTGCGCGGCGCCGTGCAGTCGGTCGACAAGGGCCAGATGGAAGCGGGCCGCTCGCTCGGCATGAGCCACCACACGACGATGCTCCAGGTGATCTGGCCGCAGGCGTTCAAGCGGATGATCCCGCCGCTCGGCAACCAGTTCATCATCAGCCTCAAAGACACCTCGCTGCTGTCGGTCATCCTGGTGCCCGAGCTGCTGTACCAGGGCCGCGCGATCGTCTCGACCTACTACAACGCGGTCGAGATCTACACCACGGTCGCGGCGTTCTACCTCGCGATCACCCTCACACTGTCGCTCGTCCTGCGGCGAATCGAGAAGCGGATGGAGGCACGGTCATGATCATCTCCGTCTCCGGGCTGCGGAAGTCCTTCGGCGACAACGAAGTGCTCACGGGAATCGACCTCACGGTCGCCGAGGGCGAGGTCGTCTGCGTGATCGGCCCATCCGGGTCGGGCAAGAGCACGCTGCTGCGCTGCCTGAACCGCCTGGAGGACATCACGTCGGGCACCGTCGTGGTCGACGGCTACGACCTGACCGACAAGACCATCAAGATCGACGACGTCCGCGCCGAGATCGGCATGGTGTTCCAGCAGTTCAACCTGTTCCCGCACAAGACGGTGCTCGAGAACATCTGCCTCGCGCCGACCAAGGTGCGCGGGCTCTCGGCCGACGCCGCCCGCGATCGCGCCAGGGCCCTGCTGGAGAAGGTCGGGCTCTCGGGGAAGGAGAACGAGTACCCTCGGCGCCTCTCCGGCGGCCAGCAGCAGCGGGTGGCGATCGCCAGGGCTCTCGCCATGGAGCCCCGCATCATGCTGTTCGACGAGCCGACGAGCGCACTCGACCCCGAGCTGGTCGGCGAGGTTCTCGCCGTGATGAAGGACCTCGCGATCGAGGGCATGACGATGGTCGTCGTGACGCACGAGATGGGCTTCGCCCGCGAGGTCGCCGACCGCGTCATCTTCATGGACGGCGGCGCGGTCGTCGAGGAGGGCGCCCCCGAGCAGGTGTTCGGGGCACCGCGGCACAAGCGCACGAAGGGCTTCCTCGACAAGGTGCTGTAGCCCGGGCGCGCGTCGTCGCAATGGCTCTGGGCAGAAGCCCCGAGATGAGGCCGAACACGCCTAGCCTCGGTGATCGTGCCTGCGCTCGGCGCTCCTGTCGCACCCGATCCCCGTGCCGGACGACGATTCCTACGGGCGTCAGTCGGCCGAGCCCACCGCTTCGGCGGGGATCTCGTGCGGCCGATAGCCCGGCAGCCGCGACGCTGGCAGCGCGGCGAGCGCGCTGATGCCCGCGAGTATCAGGAAGCCGAGCTTCAGGGTGCGCAGCCGCTCCTGCTCGTTCAGTTCTACGGCCGCCTCGACCTGAGCCTCGTCGGCATCGGTGCCCTCGAGCAGTTGGCGCAGATCGTCGTTGCTGATGAAGTTGACGTTGTCGAGGTCGACCTGTTGCACCAGCTCGTCCGGGAGCTCCGGATGCTCCGCCGCGGCGTTCGTGATGCCGAAGCCGAGAGCCGTCACGAGGACGGCGCCCATGACGGCAGTCCCGACGGCCGATGCGAGGTTCTGGGTCGTGCCCCGGATCGACCCGACGTCGCCCGCGAGTTCCTTCGGCGCCGCGGTGACGAGCACGTTGAAGACGAGAGTGACGAGCGCCCCCTGGCCGATCCCGAAGACGATGAGCCCCAGGATGGTCGGCAGGGTCTCCCAGTTATTCGTGACGACGAGCGACAGCCAGAGCAGTGCGATCGTCGTCAGACCGAACGCCGTAAGGGCGATCACGCGAGGCGAGAACCGCGTGTAGAAGCGCACGATGAGCGTGGCCGTGACGAACACCGTGAGGTTGAACGGGAGCATCGCCAACGACGTATCGAACGGCGTGCGCCCCTGCACGACCTGGATGTAGGTCGGCACCGTGAAGTTCACGGCCGCCTCCATCGCCACGATGATGAACATCGCGTACACGGCAGCCCGCTCGGTCGGGTGCTTCAGCACGCTCAGGTCGACGAGCGGCACCTTGCCCTGCTTCGTGCGGCGCTTGGTCCAGATGAAGAAGGCCTGACCGAGCACCACGCCGAGGACGACGAACACGGGCGCCGGGGAGACTCCGGCGACTGCGAACGGTGCGGAAGGCTCGGCCCAGATGATGCCCCAGCCGTTGAGGTTGTTGAAACCGAGGGTGAGGAAGATGATCGCCGCGCCGATCAGCACCGAGGCGACGAGATCGATCCTGATCTCCGGGTTCCCCCTGTCCCGGCGGAGCCAGAAGCTGAACACGAAGACGAGCACGGCGAGGCCGAGCGTCACGAAGAAGATCGGCCGCCAACCGACGAAGGTGCCGAGCGCACCGCCGATGAGGAACGCGGTCATGCCCGAGAACGCGCGGGCGGACCCGAGGGATCCGACCGCGGTCGCCTGCTGCGCCCCCGAGTAGTTCTCGGCGATCAGGGCGACCAGAGCGGGAACGATGATCGCAGCAGCCGCGCCAGCGAGCACTTGGCCGAGAATCGCGAAGGTGACGGTCGGTCCGATGAGCATCAGAACGGATGAACCCGCGAATACGACCACCACGACCCGGAAGAGGATCACCCAGCCGATCCGCTGTCCGAGCTTTGCGCCCGTCATCACGAGGGCCGCAACGGCGAGGCCGTAGACGACGATCGTCGAACTCGCGACAGTCGGCGGCACGCCGAAGTCCTCGACCATGCCGCCCAGCGAGATCGGCAGCGCCGCGACGTTGAACGACATCAGCACCTGAGCGCAGAAGAAGCAGATCAGCGGCATCCACGACCGGCGGTCCGTCATATCTGCCTCAGGCGTCCGCTGCAGTGACTTCGACATCTCGACCCCCATCGGTGTACAGATATTCCGTCTGCACTCGGCAGAAACGTACCACCGGCGCGCGGCCCGCGACATCCCCGGCGCCGAGAGACCGAGATCAGTCTCCGGGTCGCAGGCACCGGATATCGAGGCGCGGGTCGTGTGCGCGGGCTTCGGAGACGAAGGCCGCGAGCAATCGCTCGGCCGCATAAGCCGTCCAGGTCACCCCGCGCAGATCGAGAAGGAGCGCAGTCGCGCCCGTCGCCTCGAGGCGCTCGACAGCCCGACTGATGAGCCGCTCGACGGCGACGAAGTCGAACTCGCCCCGGAGGCCGAGTGTCACGACGCCGCCGTCGAATGACTCGTCCATCGGCACGATCGGCACGGTGGGGTGGCCGAACGAGTGCAACCGGAACTCGTCGGACAGCTTCTGCAGAAGCGCGACGCCGCGGCTGCTGTTTCCCACCGAGTCGAGCGGCGGGCTGAACACCCCGACGCCGTACTCCCCGGGGCTGACCGCGACGATGCCGCCCCCGACGCCCGACTTGGCGGGCAGCCCGACGCGCATCAGCCATTCGCCCGAACGGTCGTACATGCCGCAGCTCGACATCAGCGAGAGCGTATGCCGGGCCACTCGGGCCTCGACGACCTCGACGCCTGTGAGCGGATTGACGCCGTTGTTCGCGATGGTCGCGGCCATCACGGCGAGGTCGCGGGCGTCGACCGCCAACGCGCACTGGCGGAAGTAGGGTTCAACGGCGTCGTCGACATCCGCGCGCAGTGCACCCGATGAACGGGCGAGCAGGGCGAGTGCCCGATTCCGATCGCCCGTCTCCGACTCCGATCGGTACACGACGTCATCCGGCTCGAGCGTCCGCCCGGCGAACGCCGACAGGCCCGCGCAGATGCGCTGGAACCGCTCGTCGCCGTCCGACGCCCCGATGAGCGAGGTCGTCACGATAGCCCCGGCATTGATCATCGGGTTGAACGGGCGTCCCTTTGCGTCGAAGCTGATCGCGTTGAACGCCTGTCCGCTCGGCTCCACGCCGACGTGCTCCAGAACCGCGTCGGTTCCATGCTCCGCGAGCGCGAGGGCGTACACGAAGGGCTTCGAGATCGACTGGATCGTGAATCGCGTCTTCAGGTCGCCCGCCCCGTATTGACGGCCCATGATGCTGGTCGCCGAGACCGCGAACCGGTCCGGATCGACAGCCGCCAGCTCGGGAATGTAGTCAGCGACGTCGCCGGAGTGCTCGCCCGCCGCCACTTCGGCGATCAACCGTTCGAGTGCGCGATCGACCGGGCTGATGCGCGTTGCGCGGGACTCGTCCGAGGTGTTCGCCGTCATCGCCTTCGTTCCTTCGCCGGTCAGTCGCCGACGAATCCGAAGCGTCAGCGGGTGCGGCAGCGCCGCATGTATCGCGAGCATACGCGGGGTGCTGCGGCTAGGCGTCTCCGGTGTCCGACCCGACCGCCCGAGGCGATCCCGGCATAGGCTGAGGGCGAGGAGGACACATGCCGACACCGCCTTCACCGGCCCGTTCCCACCGCCGCGCGCCGCGCACCCTCCGCATCGACCGGACGGCCGCGTGATCCGGCGCATCGGGCGGCGCGAGTTCGACTTCTCGCGCCAGGTCGCGGTGATGGCGGTCGTCAACCGCACGCCCGACTCGTTCTTCGACCAGGGCGCCACCTTCGCGCTCGACCGCGCCGTCGAGGCCGCCGTGCGCGCCGCGGAACTCGGGGCGGACTGGATCGACATCGGCGGAGTGCCGTTCGGCCGCGGGCCGGACGTCTCGGTCGAGGAGGAGATCGCGCGCGTCACCCCCGTGATCGAGCGGGTCGCCGCGACCAGTGACGTCGTCATCTCTGTCGACACCAACCGGGCGGACGTCGCGCGCGCCGCGATCGCCGCAGGGGCCGCGGTGGTCAACGACACCAGCGGGCTCGGCGACCCCGACATGGCGAGCGCGATCGCCTCGAGCGACGCGCACATCGTGATCACGCACAGCGTCGGACCGCCGCGGGTCGAGAAACCCGCGGCGCGCTTCGGCGACGTCGTGGGCGAGGTCCGCGAGTTCCTCGTCGAGCGCACCGAGCGCGCGATCGCGGCGGGCGTGCCGCGGGACCGGATCATCATCGACCCGGGCCACGACCTCGACAAGAACACGCTGCACTCGCTCGAGCTCACCAGGCGCCTGGGCGAGATCGCCGACATCGGCCTGCCCCTGCTCGTCGCCGTCTCGAACAAGGACTTCGTCGGCGAGGCGATCGACCGCGAGAAGGAGCAGCGGTTGGCGGGCTCGCTCGCCGCCATGACGAGCTGCCTCGAACGAGGCGCCCGCATCGTGCGGATGCACGACGTCGAGGCGTCGGTCGATGCCGCCCGCATGTTCGAAGCGACCATGGGCTGGCGGGAACCCGCGCGGCTCGAGCACAACACCCACCCCACGAGGAACGTATGACGGCGCGCATCGACAGGCTGTGGCCCGACCAGGCCGACGACCTGAACGACGACGACCTGCTCGACGACTACGCGTTCCCGCCGCACGGGCCGTGGCTCCGGATGAACTTCGTCACGAGCCTCGACGGCGCCGCGACGAGGGAGGGCCGCTCCGGCGGCCTCGGCGATGACGCCGACCGCCGCGTCTTCGAGCTCCTGCGCCGACCGGCCCACGCCGTGCTCGTCGCCGCGGGAACCGTGCGCACCGAGGGCTACGCCGCCATGCGCGTGGACCAGGGGGCGAGCGCCTGGCGCATGGACCGCGGTCTCAGCGCCCACCCGGTGTTCGCCCTCGTCACCCGCAGTCTGGACCTCGACCCGGCGTCGCCCGTGTTCGCCGACGCCCCCGTGCGGCCGATCGTCTACACGTGCGAGCGCGGGCCCGCCGAGCGCCGCGCCGCGCTCGCGCGGGTCGCCGACGTCGTCGCCTGCGGCGAGGACGAGGTCGACCTGCCGGCGGTGAAGGCGGACCTCGCGGGTCGCGGGCTCACGCGCGTCCACTCCGAGGGCGGACCTTCGCTGTTCGGCGCGATGCTCGCACAGGGCGCCGTCGACGAGCTGTGCCTGACCCTCGCCCCCACGCTCGAGAGCGGCGACGGCCCGCGCATCGCGTCATCCGGCCGCGCTTCCCCGACGGACATGCGCCTGGTCGGCGCACTCCGCGCGGGCGACGAGCTGCTGCTGCGGTACCGGCGCCGCTGACGGGCGCTCAACCCGGCGCATCACCGCTCAAGTGCCGCTTCCTGCGGGTTGCGCCGGGCGCGGGTTCTCGCGGTGTGCGCAACACCTGATGATGGGTGGGTGGATGCTGAGATGAAGTTCTCGCGGGCGGAGCTGCTGGGCCGCGATCACGGCAGCGCGAGGAAGTCGCGCAGCCAGCTGTCGACGTCGTGCATCGTGGCTGCGTCCACCGCCCCGGCCTCACCGACGAGGCGGTCGCGCGTGATGGTGCGCGGCAGTTCCGTCATCGCGAACGTCGGCTGCTCCAGCGCAAGGTGCCTGCCGCGCAGGAGGACGTGATTCGGCCACCCGCGATCGACGGTCGTGGCGGGCAGCACGATCGCGAGCGTGTCCGCCTGCTCGAGGTACAGATCGCTCGCGACGACG
Source organism: Microbacterium halophytorum (assembly GCF_002970975.1). Classification (GTDB taxonomy): domain Bacteria; phylum Actinomycetota; class Actinomycetes; order Actinomycetales; family Microbacteriaceae; genus Microbacterium; species Microbacterium halophytorum. The sequence continues at coordinate 103,130 of NZ_PNFA01000007.1, read as the reverse complement.
AGCGCCGGTCGCCGCCCCGCCTGCTCCCGGCCGCGAACGGGGTCGAACTCCGCCCAGACGACGTCGCCCCGTCGGAGATCAGTCACCGGGCGAACCGTCGTCGAGCGTCACGTCCCACGACCGGAACTCGTCCCAGTAGGCCGCGTCCGCCCCACGGAACGCCCGCCCGAACGCCTCCATGCGCTGACGTCGCTCATGCCCGTCGAGCAGACGCTCGATCAGGCTCGCCGCCGTGAGCCCGCGCTGCTGTGCGTCACGGTTGATCCGGTCGCGCAGCTCCTCGCTCACCTTGATCGTGGTCGCCATGGTCTGATTCTACCGGAGGGGATACCGTTCGGTATACCCGCATGCGCTCAACCGAAGCTGCCCGTCTCGGGCTCTCCGGGCAGCGGAGCGTAGCGCAGGCCGAGGGTGCCGCCGTCGCCCGCGATGACGGGATCGAGCAGGCGAAGGTGCGCGGGCTGCGCGCCGTCCGGGAACAGCTTCTTCCCCTCCCCCAGCACGATCGGGTACACCCAGAGGTGCAGCTCGTCGAAGAGCTGATCGGCGAGGAGCGTCTGCGCCAGGTCGGCGCTGCCGATCACATGCACGTCGCGATGCCGCTCCCTGAGCGCCGCGACTTCGGCGGCGAGATCGACGCCCACCCGCTTCGACCCGCTCCAGTCGAGCTCGAGGTGAGGGTTGCGGGAGGCGACGTACTTCGGCACGCGGTTGAAGAGCTGCCCGATCTCGCCCTCGGGGCCTGTCGTGTGCTCGGGCCAGTAGCCCGCGAAGATGTCGTACGTGCGCCGGCCGAGCAGCAGGGCGTCGAGCGTCGACATGCCCGCCATGACGCTCTCGCCCACGGCGTCGCTCGGGTGGCCGGCCTGCCAGCCGCCGAAGCGAAAGCCCCCGCTGGTGTCCTCGTCGGGCCCGCCCGGCGCCTGCACGACGCCGTCGAGCGTGATGAACAGGTCGATGATGATGCGTCCGCTCACGATGGCTCCCTGATCCGGTCGGCCCGTGCCGCGCAGCCCCGCCCGATGGCCGACACTCACACACTCGCAAGCATCGGCGGGTGCGTCAATGGCCCCCGTGAAGGTGCGGGCGAACGGTGCGGCGCTGGACGAGGACCGGTCGGGCGCCCGCCCGGCCGGCACCTGGCTCGGCAGGCGCGCTACACGAGGCCGAGCTCGGTAAACGCGTTCGAGACGCCGTCGTCGAGCACGGCCGTCGTGACGCGGCCAGCACGGGCCTGCACCTCAGGGTCGGCGTTGCCCATCGCGATGGGCGTGCCCACGACATCGAACATCTCCACGTCGTTCCAACTGTCGCCGATGCCGATCGCGTCGGCCGCGTCGAGGCCGAGCACCGCGAGCAGCTCGAGGATCGCCGCCCCCTTGTTCATGCCCAGCAGTGCGATCTCGCCGTTCGAGCCGCCGGGCATCGGCATGGATCCCGGGATCACGTGGAAGCGGTCGCCGAGCTCGGACTGCGCGCGGTCGAGGCTGTCGGAGGTCTCGCTGATGAACGTCGTCTTGGCGACGGCGTCGAGGTCGGCATCGGCGACCGGCGGGTAGTGGAAGTCCGGCGCGGGTCGCGAGATGCCGTCCTCGCCCGCGCGGTGCCCCTGCAGCGTCTTGACGAACTCGCCGAAGACGCGGCCGATGCCCTCGCTCGCGAAGACCGTCTCGTGGGTCTGCAGGAAGTAGTGGATGCCGTGCCGCGTGAAGTACTCGACGAGCCGGTCGGTGTCGGCGCGCGGCATCGGGTGCGAGATGATCAGCTCGTCGCCGCGCGTGATGAACGCACCGCCGTTGGTGATCGCTCCGTCGAAGCCGATCGCTTTCACATCCGGATGGATGTCGCCCTCGGCGCGACCGGTGCAGAGGTAGACGAGGTGCCCGTTCTCACGCGCCGCGCGCACCGCCGTCACCGTGGAAGGGGCGATCCGACTCCCGTGCTCGAGGATCGTGCCGTCGACGTCGAGGAAGGCGATGCGCTGAGCGGTCATGCCCCCACGCTATCGACCCCGGATGTGTCCGAGCAGACAGGTGTGCGCGGCACCGTCCGCTGGCACACTGGCCGTATCGGAGAGGAGCGCCGTGCTGGATCTCGCGCACCCGTTCACGGGTCGATGGCTGACGCAGAACAGCCCGTCGAACCGCGTGCCGAGCCACGGGACGGCGCGGTTCGCGAGCGCACAGGCGGTCGACTTCGTGCCGATCGATGCCGCGGGCCGCAGCGCGCGGGTCACCGCGGCAACGTGGTTCCGGACCGAGCCGCCCGAACGATTCGTGGGGTTCGGGCGCCCCATCCTCGCGCCCGTCGCCGGCACGATCGTCGCGGTGCACGACGGTGAGCCGGACCACGACGCGCATCGTGGGTTCCCGTCCGTCGGATACATGCTGACGCAGAACCGCCGGGCATCCCGCGGCTGGCCGCACCTGGCGGGCAACCACGTCATGATCGAGACACCGGATGCCGTCGTCGCGCTGTGCCACCTCCAGCGCGGCAGCATCGCCGCCGGGGTCGGCACGCGCGTCGAGACCGGCCGGCAGCTTGCGCTCTGCGGCAACTCGGGCAACAGTACGGAACCCCACCTCCACCTCCAAGCGATGAGCGGCCCGGACCCCGCCGCCGCCGAAGCGATCCCGTTCACCCTCAACGGCCGCGCGCTGCCGCGGAACGCGCAGGTCGTAGACACGGAGGAGTCATGACCCCGTCTGACGTTTCCATCGAGTTCGCGAGCGCGCAGCACGCCGACGTGCTCGCGCGGCTGCAGATCGAGTTCGGCGACGAGTTCGACGAGCCCGAGCCGCCGTTCGACGTCCTGCTGCCGCGCTTCCGGCGCTTCCTCGCCGATCCGGCCGCGTTCGCGCTGCTGGCGATCTCGCGCGGCGAACCCGTGGGGTACGCCGTTGTGGCACTGCGGCCCGCGATCTACAACGAGGGCGGCCGCGTCGCGACGCTCGACGAGCTCTACGTGCGCCCTGCCCGACGCTCGCAGGGCATCGGCGCGGAGCTGCTGGCCGTCGCTATCGCCGAGTCCCGACGCCGCGACGCGGGCGAGATGCACATCAACGTGGACTCGCCGGATGTCGGCGCGCGCCGCTTCTACGAACGGCACGGCTTCCGCAGCACCCTGCCGGGAACCGATGATCCGGTGCTCTGGTACTTCGCGGAGTGGGACTGACAGGCAGGTCAGCGCGGCCGGTGCCGACGCACCGTACACCGGAATCGCACCGTTGCGTCGGCACGACGGCGCAGGGCTGAGCCGCGCGAGGTCGGAGGCGTCCCATCACTCCCGGCGCGCGCGGATCGCGACCGGGGTGATCCCCCACCCCAGAACCGCGGCGGCGGCGAGCGTGCCCCCGGCGATCCATCCGGCGGGCTCCCCGACGACGACGTCGAAGACGAACCCCACGACTCCGGCCAGGAGGAGGGAGACGATCGCGAGGGCCACGATCAGGCAGACGTGCCCCGCCGTCACGATCGCCGCTTTCTCCCCCAGTCGGAACAGCATGCGGTGCGCGGCGACGGGCGCAAGTGCGATGACGGCGCTGAGACCGCTCAGCCCGATCAGCGCAAGATAAACGGCCTTCTGGCCGGGTTCGAGATCGGCGAACGCCGGCTGGAACGCGAGGGCGAGCAGGAAACCGGTCAGGATCTGCGTACCGGTCTGCAGCACGCGCAACTCCTGGAGCAGCTCGAGCCAATTGCGATCGGCGCGCTCGTCGGGTGTCTCCCGCCGGCGCGGATGCTCCCCCGGTTCGGGCTCCTCCGCCATGTTCCGACCGTACCGCTCACCTCGCGGCCTGTCTCGGCTCAGGCTGATCTGGAAGATTGGTCGCATGACGCGCGCCCAGAGCATCCTCGACTCGATCGCGCGGGCGATCGACGATGTCGGGTTCGCCGCCCACGGACTGCACGTACGGGCGGGGGCCGAGACGGCGTCGCACCGATGGACGCCCGAGACCCGCGAAGAGATCCACTCGCTCGCGAAGGGCGTCGCCGTGCTCGCCGCGGGCATCGCGCGGGACGAGGGCGTGCTCGACCCGGATGAGCCGGTCACGCGGATCCTGACCGATGCACCCGTCGGGCTCGGCGCGGACGCCGTCACGAGCAGGCACCTGCTCACCATGACGAGCGGCGTGGACTTCCCGTGGTCCCCCACGATGTTCGCCGACCACGACGACGTCGCGCACGCCTTCCTCGGCAGGCCGAGACGCGGGCATATGTTCCAATATGCGAATGCGAGTACGTATGTCGCGATGCGCGCGCTCCACGCGCGGGTCGGGGACGTCGTCGAGTGGCTCCGGCCTCGGCTCTTCGAACCGCTGGGCATCGATGGCGTCGTGTGGGAGCGCTGCCCGCGCGGGTATGTGCGCGGCGGCGACGGCATCGCCCTCACGACCTCGGAGATCGCCCGGATCGGGCGCCTCATCCGGGACCGCGGGGCGTGCGGCGGCCGGCGCATCGTGGCGGCGGATTGGGTCGACGGGATGCACGCCGACTGGATCGCGACGGGAGACGGGCCGGGCTACGACGGCTACGCGATGGGCGGCTGGCGCGGCCCCGGTGGCGCGTGGCGCCTGCACGGCTCCGGCGGGCAGCTGCTGCTGTTCGTCGACGACGACACCGTGATCACCCTCACGGGAGACGACCACTTCCGGGCCGACGCGGTCGCCGCGCGCGCCGTCGAGGCGGCGGGCTGAGCGCGTGCTCGCTGAGGATCACTCCGCGCGAGCGGCACCATAGAGCGCTTGATCCACCACCCGGGGAACCAGCTCCTCATCGAAGGGCACCCGGAGGACGAGCAACCGGTGGTAGCAGGCGCCCCAGAGCTGGTCGACGATCACGTCGAGGTCGGCGTCCCCGCGCAGCTGCCCCACGAGCTGCGCGGCGCGGAGCCGCTCGCGCGCGAGCTCGCGCCGCGGGCGCGCGTACTGCTCCGACCAGGCCGCAGCGACATCCGGATCGAGCTGCGCGGCGCCGATCAGTTCGGAGACGGGGCCGGCCACGCCCTCATCGGTCAGCCACCGCACGAACGACGTCAGCTGCGAGACGAGGTCGGCCCGGATGTCGCCCGTGTCCGCGAACTCCAGCACCCTCGAGGTCTGCGCGAAGTACGCCTCGGCCGCCATCGCCCCCGGCGATGGCCACCACTTGTACAGCGTGACCTTGCTCGACCCGGCTTCCTTGGCGATGCGGTCGAAGGTCACGGCCCGCAGGCCCTCGCTCAGGAAGACGCGACCGGCCGCGGCGAGGACGCCCGCGCGGACTTCGGCCGCCGGCCGGCGGCCCCTCCCGCGCCGTGCCGTCGTGGATTCTTCGATCATCGGCTCTCCCCTCGTCCACGACTATATGTGAACCCCTTGTACATTTACGCGTTCGCAACTAATGTACATCGTGTTCACATACGAGCGGAGGGACGGACATGGCCAGCACCATCGAACGCGTCGCGATCGTGACCGGGGGTTCCGGCGGCATCGGCAGGGCGAGCGCCCTCCGCCTGGCCGCCGACGGGATGGCGGTCGTCGTGCACTACAACGGCAACAGGGAGCGCGCCGACGAGACCGTTGCCGCCATCATCGACTCCGGCGGGCACGCGGTCGCGGCCGGCGGCGACGTGTCGGAGGAGGAGACCGCGGAGGCGCTGTTCGACGCGGCCGAGCGGGAGTTCGGCGGATCGGACGTGCTCGTCCATACGGCGGGGATCATGCCGCTGTCGCCGATCGCAGATCTCGATCTGGAGGTGTTCGACCGCGTCCAGCGCGTGAACGTGCGCGGCACCTTCGCCGTCGACAAGATCGCCGCCCGGCGCATCCGGCCCGGCGGCGCCATCATCAACTTCTCCACCTCGATCACGCGGCTGCAGACCCCGGCCTATGGCGCGTACGCGGCGTCGAAGGCCGCGGTCGAGGCGATCTCGCTGATCCTGGCGCGCGAGCTGCGCGGCCGCGACGTGACGGTCAACACCGTCGCCCCCGGCCCCACCGCCACCCCGCTGTTCCTGGACGGCAAGAGCCCGGAGCTGATCGAGCGCATCGCGGGCAGCAACCCGTTCGAGCGGCTGGGCACGCCGGACGACGTCGCCGAGACGGTGGCGTTCCTGGCCGGACCCGCCCGCTGGGTGAACGGGCAGACCCTCTTCGTCAACGGCGGCGCCGCGTAGCGGGCGCCGCGCACCCGCAAGGAGCATGATGCGAGCCCTCCCCTCGCCGACAGCAGGGCCGAACCGAAAGCGCACCGCCCGCGCGTCGGGCGGGATCACCAGGTCGGCAGCCCTCGGGTTGCTGGCCGTCGGCCTCGCCCTGGCCGGTTGCGCGATCTCGTCGTCGGATCCCTCGGGCCCGGCGACGACTCCGCCCACATCCGCCGAGCCGCTTCTCGCGCCCGATGCCGTGGCGACGCTGGGCGAGCCGGAGGAGCTGACGGCCGGCCTGGAGGCGCCGTGGGGCCTGACGTTCCTCCCCGACGGGACCGCGCTGGTCTCGGAGCGCATCAGCGGCCGCATCCTGCGCGTGCCTTCCGACGGCGGAGAGGCCCAGACGATCGGCATCGTGCCGGATGTGGACGTCACCTCCGAAGGCGGCCTGCTCGGCATCGCCGCCTCCCCCGACTTCGATGCGGACCGCACGGTCTACGCCTCCGTCTCGGGAGCGGACGAGAACCGGATCGTCGCCCTCACGATCGCCGACGACTTCGGCTCCCTGACGGTCGATCGGACGCTGCTCGACGGCATCCGGACCGCCGACCGCCACCACGGCGGGCGCCTCGCGATCGGCCCGGACGGGCACCTGTGGATCGGAACGGGAGACGCCTTCGAACCGGAGAATGCCGCGGACGACGCCTCCCTCAACGGGAAGGTCCTGCGCATCGCCACCGATGGCTCGATCCCCGCGGACAACCCCGGCGACTCGCCCATCTACTCCGGCGGGCACCGCAACGTCCAGGGCATCGCCTTCGGCCCGGACGGCACGGCGTACGCCTCCGAGCTCGGGCATCGCACCTGGGACGAGGTCAACGTCCTGCGCCCCGGCGAGGACTACGGCTGGCCCGAGACCGAGGGCATCGCCGGCGACACCGGCGTGGCGCCGATCGCGACGATCCACCCCGACGACGCCAGCCCCTCCGGCACGGCCTACGCCTCGGGGTCGCTGTGGATCGGGGCCCTGGGAGGGCAGCGTCTCTGGCAGCTCCCCGTCGACGGCGGCGCCGCCGCGGCAGAGCCGGTCGAGCACCTGGTCGGCACCTACGGCCGCATCCGCACCGTCGAGGTCGCGCCCGACGGGACCCTGTGGCTTGTCACCTCGAACACGGATGGAGCGACCTGGGGCGGCACGGAGGCCCGCCCCGGCGACGACCGCATCCTCCGCGTGGAGGTGGAGGCGCCGGCGCCGTGAGGCGGGCCTGGCATGGGCCTCGCCAGGTCCGACCAGCCGTCGTGGCGTCGGCAGCGGACCGATCCGATGATGTCCTCGTGGTCGCTTCCGCCAGCATCGACCAGGCGCAGCTCACATCTGACGATGTCCCGTGGGAGCGTCATGAGCTGACAACCACTTCCGAGCCGGCGAGGTCGCCGCGCTCACCGTCGAAGCCGCGACCTGAGCCGAAGCGCGGCTTCTGCTGACCTACCGCGCATCCGGCGACGAGACAGCCTCGGTTGCCGCGGTCGCGTCGTCGGCGAATGCCCGATACGCCGACGTCACCTCCCCGAGATAGCGATCGATCAGCTCTCGGTCCCTGGGCGGGATCTTGGCCGTGACATCGACGATCGATCGCACCAACGGGTCGAGCAGTTCGCGCACGCGATCGGTCGCGAACTTCGTCGGTTCCAACCGGAATCGGCGCCTGTCCCTTTCATCCCTGACTCTGTGGATGTACCCGGACTCGACCAATCGGTCGACGATCTCCGTCGCGGACGAGCGCGTGACCGCCAGCCGCGCTGCGAGCTCCCCCGGGCCCACAGCGCGGCTGGCAAGCGCGATGTGTTCGATCGCCGCGGCGTCCGTGACGCTCAGTTCCAATCGCTGCGCTACGGCGGAGGTCGCCCGGCCGATCGCGTCCTGGAGATTGCGGAATTGGGCGATCGAGGGCGCGTCATTCGTCGCTGCGGCTTCTCCCATCACCTCATCGTAAGGGGGAGATAGTAAGGTTGCCGTACTATTCCTTCACACCAGCGGAGCACATCCATGCCATCTCGCGTCGACCCGCCTCGGCGCTCTGCCCGGAGTGTCACCCCTGACGCGCCATCGGCAGCGCTCGACAGAGTGCGGCGTCCGCGGAGCCGTGCGAGGCGGGTGCTCCTCGTCGTACTGCTCGCGCTTCTCGCGATCCTCGCCGTGGCTGTGTCTGCCTTTCTCATCTGGACGCAGAAGACCTACGCCGCGGAACCGGAGGGAATCAGTGCGGTCGAAAGTGATCCGCGCGTTCACCTCGACGTGCAAGGCGACCTCACGGTGCTCGGGCCGTCTGCGGCGAGCAATGGCACGGGGCTCATCTTCTTCCCCGGAGCGAAAGTCGAGCCTGACGCATACGCGGCCAGCTTCACGGAGCTCGCGGCCAATGGGACCACGGTCATCATCGCCCAGCCCTCGCTCAATCTAGCTCTCCTCGAGCGCCGTTCGCTCGAGGAACTCGCATCCGCCGCACCCGACGTCGAATCATGGTCCGTGGGCGGCCACAGCATGGGCGGCGTCCGAGCCTGCATGTACGCCGAGTCAGACGAGGTCGACGCGCTATTGCTTCTGGCGTCCTACTGCTCGGGCGTCGATCTCAGCGAACACACGGACCTGGCCGTGCTGTCGGTCTTCGGTTCGGATGACGGGCTCATTCGAACCGAAGCCGTGGAGGAGTCGAAGGACATCCTGCCCTCAGACGCGGAATCAGTGACGCTCGAGGGCGTCTCGCACGCGCAATTCGGCGACTACGGGCCGCAGGGTGGCGACGGGACGCCGCACCTCTCGGACGACGAAGCCCGCCAGCACATCGAAGAGGCGCTCGCAGAGTTCTTCCAGCCGACGGATCGGTGAGCAAGAAAGGCGAACTGGCCGATCGAGACCTTTGCGCGCACAGCACCACGGTCGGTCGCTGGTCCCCGGCACGGATCGGCGAACCGTCAGTCGGTGGTTCGCATTGTTGTGGAGCCTAGGAGATTCGAACTCCTGACATCCTGCTTGCAAAGCAGGCGCTCTACCAACTGAGCTAAGGCCCCGTAACGGGTGTGAAGTTGAGTGGTGGGGCTACCAGGACTTGAACCTGGGACCTCTTCATTATCAGTGAAGCGCTCTAACCGCCTGAGCTATAGCCCCGTTTCGGGTGCCGACCGGGTCTCGCCCGATCAACCTTGAAGAGTTTACCCGATCGTCGCGCACCGTGCGAATCGAGCCGGATCCCGGCCGTGTCGCATCCTCGCTGCCAGGGGCATGCCCGCCGGGAACGCGAGAGCGCCCCCTCCCGAAGGAGGGGGCGCTCTCGTGAGGAACCGATCAGTTCGAGGTGAAGCCGACCAGCAGCCCGCCCGAGACCTTCACGGCCAGGTTGTAGATGCCGGCGAGCACGGCGCCGAGCACCGTCACGACGATCAGGTTGAGGATCGCGAGCACTCCCGCGAACGCCATCACCTGCGGCAGGCCCACGAACGACGAGATCTGGATGTCGGCGAAGCCCACGATGAACTCGTCGAGCTGAGCGATGATGCCCATCGTGTCGATCACCAGGTAGATCAGGAAGAACGACACGACCGTCACGACGGCCACGACGATCGCGGCGAGGAACGACAGCTTGATGGCTGACCAGAAGTCGATGTACACCAGGCGCAGGCGCACCTGCTTCGATCGGGGCTTGCGCGAGCTCTTCTGCGCGAGCTTGTCGGCTACGGTACTCATTCGTCGGTGCTCTCTCCGGTCGTGTCTGCGGGGGTCTCCGCGGCTTCGTCAGCCGGCTCCTCTTCCGCCTCATCATCCCCCAGGCCGCGCTCGCTGTTGCGGGCGATTCCCAGGATCTTGTCGTTCTTGTCGGGCCGTGCGAACAGCACTCCCATGGTGTCGCGGCCCTTGTCGGGCACTTCGGCGACGGCCGAGCGTACCACCTTGCCCTTGGCGAGGACCACGAGAACCTCGTCCGTCTCCTCCACGACCAGACCACCCGCGAGGAGGCCTCGGTCATCGTTCATCTTGAGCGCCTTGATGCCGATGCCGCCGCGGCCCTGGAGCCGGTACTCGTCGATATCGGTGCGCTTGGCATAGCCGCCGTCAGTGACGGTGAAGACGAAGGTGCCCGTGCGCGCCACCGACGCGGACAGCAGCGCGTCGCCCTCGCGGAACGAGATGCCCTTGACGCCGCTGGTCGCGCGGCCGAGGGGCCGGATGGACTCGTCGCTCGCGTCGAAGCGGAGCGACATGCCCTTCTCCGTGATGAGCAGGATGTGGTCGTCGCCGTTCACCGTCAGCGCATCGACGAGCTCGTCGCCCTCGCGCAGGTTGATCGCGATGATGCCGCCCTGGCGGTTCGAGTCGTACTCGCTGAGGCGCGTCTTCTTGACGAGGCCGTTGCGCGTCGCGAGCACGAGGTACTCGGTGTCGTCGTAGCCGCGCAGTTCGATGACCTCGGCGATCTGCTCATCCGGCTGCATCGCGAGCAGGTTCGCGACGTGCAGGCCCTTGGCGTCGCGGCCGGCCTCCGGCAGCTCGTACGCCTTCACGCGGTACACGCGGCCCGTGTTCGTGAAGAACAGGATCCAGTGGTGCGTCGTCGTCACGAAGAAGTGCTCGACGACGTCATCCGCCTTGAGCTGTGCCCCGCGCACGCCCTTGCCGCCGCGGTGCTGCGAGCGGTAGTTGTCGCTGCGGGTGCGCTTGACGTAGCCCTCGCGGGTGATCGTGACGACCACCTCTTCCTCGGCGATCAGGTCTTCGATCGAGACGTCGCCGTCGAAGCCGTGCAGGATCTGCGTGCGCCGCTCGTCGCCGAACTTGTCGGCGACAGCCGTCAGCTCGGTCTTGACGATGTCGCGCTGGCGCGCCTCGTCGGCGATGATGTCCTTGAAGTCGGCGATCTTCGCCTCGAGCTCCTCGGCCTCGTCGATGATCTTCTGCCGCTCCAGCGCCGCGAGGCGGCGCAGCTGCATCGACAGGATCGCATCGGCCTGGATGTCGTCGATGTCGAGCAGGCCCTTCAGGCCATCGCGCGCCTCGTCGACGGTCGGCGAGCGCCGGATGAGCGCGATCACCTCGTCGAGCGCATCGAGCGCCTTGAGGTATCCGCGCAGGATGTGCATCCGCTCCTCCGCCTTGCGCAGGCGGAACTGCGTGCGGCGGACGATGACCTCGAGCTGGTGCGTGATCCACAGCGAGATGAAGCGGTCGAGCGGCAGCGTGCGCGGCACGCCGTCGACGATCGCGAGCATGTTCGCCGAGAAGTTCGTCTGCAGGTCGGTGTGCTTGTACAGGTTGTTCAGCACGACCTTCGCGACCGCGTCGCGCTTGAGCACGATGACGAGGCGCTGGCCCGTGCGGCCCGAGGTCTCGTCGCGGATGTCGGCGATGCCCTGCACGCGGCCCTCGCGGGCGAGCTCGCTGATCCGGACCGCGAGGTTGTCGGGGTTGACCTGGTACGGCAGCTCCGTGACGACGAGGCAGGTGCGGCCCTGGACCTCTTCGACGTTGACGACGGCGCGCATCGGGATCGAGCCGCGGCCCGTCCGGTACGCGTCCTGGATGCCCTTCGTGCCCAGGATCTGCGCCTTGGTCGGGAAGTCCGGGCCGGGGATTCGCTGCATCAGGCCGCCGAGCAGCTCCTCGCGCGGGAGCTCCGGGTGGTCGAGCGCCCACAGCGCGCCGTCGGCGACCTCCCTCAGGTTGTGCGGCGGGATGTTCGTCGCCATGCCGACCGCGATGCCGACCGAGCCGTTCACGAGGAGGTTCGGGATGCGGGCGGGCAGAACCTTGGGCTCCTGCGTGCGGCCGTCGTAGTTGGGCTCGAAATCGACGGTGTCTTCCTCGATGTCGCGCACCATCTCGAGCGCGAGCGGGGCCATCTTCGTCTCGGTGTACCGAGGTGCCGCGGCCCCCTGGTTGCCCGGCGTGCCGAAGTTCCCCTGCCCGAGGGCCATCGGGTACCGCATCGACCACGGCTGCACGAGGCGCACGAGGGTGTCGTAGATCGCCGTGTCGCCGTGCGGGTGGTACTGGCCCATCACGTCGCCGACGACGCGCGCGCACTTCGAGAACGACTTGTCGGGTCGGTAGCCGCCGTCGTACATCGCGTAGATCACGCGGCGGTGCACGGGCTTCAGGCCGTCGCGCACATCCGGCAGGGCGCGGCCGATGATGACGCTCATCGCGTAGTCGAGATAGCTGCGCTGCATCTCCGACTGCAGATCGACGTGGTCGATCCGGCCGTGGTTGTGGCCGGCGTTCGGGTCGGGCCGCTGCTCGTCGGTGTTCTGGTCGTTGTCGCTCATAGTGTGAGAACTCTCTTCGCGTATCCGCCGTCGATCAGATGTCGAGGAAGCGGACGTCCTTGGCGTTGCGCTGGATGAAGGTGCGGCGCGACTCGACGTCGTCGCCCATCAGGACCGAGAAGATCTCGTCGGCGCCAGCCGCATCCTCGATGGTCACCTGGCGCAGCGTGCGCGTCTCCGGATTCATCGTGGTCTCCCAGAGCTCTTCGGCGTTCATCTCGCCGAGGCCCTTGTAGCGCTGAATGCCGCCCTCGCTGCCCTTCGGCAGGCGCCAACCGCGCTCGATGCCCGCCTTCGTGAACGCTTCGCGCTCCGCGTCGGAGTACACGTACTCGTGGTCGGCGTTCGTCCACTTCAGGCGGTAGAGCGGCGGCATCGCGAGGAACACATAGCCGGCCTCGATCAGCCCGCGCATGTAGCGGAACAGCAGCGTGAGCAGCAGCGTCGTGATGTGCTGGCCGTCGACATCGGCATCCGTCATCAGCACGATCTTGTGATAGCGCGCCTTCTCGATGTCGAACTCCGGCCCGATCCCGGGGCCGAAGGCCTGGATCATCGCCTGGATCTCCTTGTTGCCGAGCGCCTTGTCGAGGCGGGCGCGCTCGACGTTCAGCACCTTGCCGCGCAGCGACAGGATCGCCTGCGTGAGCGGGTTGCGCCCGTCGACGGCGGAGCCGCCGGCCGAGTCGCCCTCGACGAGGAAGATCTCGCTGATCGACGGATCCTTGCTCGTGCAGTCCTTGAGCTTGTCCGGCATCGCCGCCGACTCGAACACGCTCTTGCGGCGGGCGGTCTCGCGGGCCTTGCGCGCCGCCATCCGGGCGGAGGCCGCGTCGATCGCCTTGCGGATGACGTTCTTGGCCTGCTGCGGGTTGCGCTCGAACCAGTCGGAGATCTCCTCGTTCACGATGCGCTGCACGAAGGTCTTCGCCTCGGTGTTGCCGAGCTTCGTCTTGGTCTGCCCCTCGAACTGCGGTTCGGAGAGCTTCACCGAGATGACGGCGGTCAGGCCCTCGCGCACGTCGTCACCCGTGAGGTTCTCGTCCTTCTCCTTGAGGAGGTTGTTCGCGCGGGCGTAGCGGTTCACGAGCGACGTCAGCGCCGCGCGGAAGCCCTCCTCGTGCGTGCCGCCCTCGTGGGTGTTGATCGTGTTGGCGTAGGTGTGGACGTTCTCGCTGTACGCCGTCGTCCACTGCATCGCCGCCTCGAGCGCGATGTGCCGGTCGGTGTCCTCCGACTCGAAGTGGATGATGTCCTCGTGCACGCGCTCGGACTTCTTCGCCGTGTTGATGTAGTCGACGTAGTCCATGAGGCCGTTCTCGTAGTGGAACACGTCGTGCCGCTGCTGCGCCTCGGGTGCGCCCTCTGCGGTTTCGACCTCCTCCACTGACTCCGCGCGCTCGTCGAAGAGCTCGATGCGCAGGCCCTTGTTGAGGAACGCCATCTGCTGGAAGCGCGTGCGCAGCACCTCGTACTCGAACTCGACCGTCTCGGTGAAGATCTCTGCGTCGGGCCAGAACGTGATAGTGGTGCCCGTCTCGTCCGTCGCCTCGCCGCGCTGGATCGACGACTCGGGGGCGCCGCCGTGCGAGAACGCCTGCCGCCACACGTAGCCGTCGCGCTTCACGACGGCCTCGAGCCGCGTCGACAGGGCGTTCACGACCGAAGAACCGACGCCGTGCAGGCCGCCCGAGACGGCGTATCCGCCGCCGCCGAACTTTCCGCCCGCGTGCAGGACCGTCAGCACGACCTCGAGGGTCGACTTTCCCTCGGTCTTGTGGTCGGCGACGGGGATGCCGCGGCCGTTGTCCTCGCATCGGACCCCGCCGTCGGGCAGGATCGTCACGGTGATCGTGTCGCAGTAGCCCGCGAGCGCCTCGTCGACCGAGTTGTCGACGATCTCGTAGACCAGATGGTGCAGGCCGCGCGGACCGGTCGAGCCGATGTACATACCGGGGCGCTTGCGGACGGCCTCGAGGCCCTCGAGCACCTGGATGTTGTCGGCGCCGTATTCCCCGGTGCCCGCGGGCGCCTTCTGTACGGCGTCACCCCCGGCGGCGGTTTCGGGCTCGCTGGCAGGGGTGTCGCTCGTCATGGAATGGTGCTCCGATCTCGGTCTGAACCACCTGCCATCCTACCGTGACAACGGCCGTCAACGGGCACAGACGGGCCCGGGAACGCCCAGAAACACCGTTCTACAGGCCCCGGATCGTTCGCGGGGCCGTTATCGCGTCCACAGGCCCCCTGGGCGTCGCCGGTCGCGGCGAGGTCTACCCATAGGTGTCGCGGGGCCCGCGGCCGGGCACCGCGCGGGGTCCGCGCTTCCACGTCGGCGCATCCGGGCCGACGAAGCGCACCGACTCGACTCCGGCCTCGGGGTAGCGCCGCTCGATCTGCGTCAGGATGTGCGCGCGCATGAACTGCAGGTTCTTCGCCCACGCCGTGGAGTCGCACTTCACCGTCAGAGTGCCGTTCGTGAGCGAGGTCGGGCTCGAATGCTGAGCGGTCTCCGCGCCCGCGACGTCCTCCCAGCGCCTGACGAGGTCCTCCTTGGCGAGCTGCCCCGTCCATCCGGACTGCTGCGCCAGCTTGTCGAGCGCGGCACCGAGCGGCGACGGGTCGCGGCCGTTCATGAACGGCTGGTTCGCGTCGTCCTCCGGGTCGCGCCGCCGCTTCTTGCGGCGCTTGGCGTACTTCGACGGCTCGAGGCCGCGCAGCCGCAGGTAGGTCGCGAGAGTCTCCGGCAGATCGGGGGTCTCAGCCATCGGCCTGCTCCGGATGCGCGGTGTCGAAGGGGTGGTCGGCGAGCGGCCCCAGCACGCGGCCGTGATCGATCCGGATGGCGCTGCCGCGCAGGGGCTCCGGCACATCGCCCGCGACGGCGGCCGTGACGATCACCTGCTCGTAGTCGGAGACGACCCCGGCCAGGCGAGAACGGCGATCGGCATCGAGCTCTGCGAACACGTCGTCGAGGATCAGGATCGGGTCGCCGCCCGGAGACTCCCGCCGCAGGAGTTCCGCGGCCGCGAGGCGCAGGGCGAGCGACACCGACCAGCTCTCGCCGTGCGAGGCGTACCCCTTCACGGGCAGGCCGCGCACGCGGAGCAGGAGGTCGTCACGGTGCGGACCGACGAGGCTGAGGCCGCGTTCGAGCTCGGCGGCGCGCTTCTGTGCGAGGGCCGAGCGGAACTGCGCCGCGGTCGGTCCTTCGCCGCCGCCGTCGGCGTCGTCGCCCTCCTCCGGATCCGCCCCGTGGATCGTGAGCGTCCACGACAGCTCCGGGCGGTGGTCGGCCCCGGCGACGCCCTCGTACGCAGCGGTCAGCGGGCCCTGCAGGTCGTGCGCGAGCGCCGTGCGCGCATCAATGATCTCGCTGCCGAGCGCGACGAGCTTGTCGTCCCAGACGTCGAGGGTCGGGAGCGCATCCGCTTTCATCCCCCGAGCTCGAGCCGACTTCAGCAGCGTCGTGCGCTGCCGCAGCGTGCGGTCGTAGTCCCCGAGCACGGCCGCCATCCGCGGCGTCCGCTGGATCAGGAGCTGGTCGGCGAACTTCCGCCGCTCCGACGGATTCCCCCGCACGATCTGGAGGTCTTCCGGGGCGAAGAGCACGACCTGCGCGTACCGCGGCAGCTCGCCCGGCTTCACGGGCGCCCCGCCGATGCGCGCCTTGTTCGAGCCCTGCTTGCTGATCTGGAGGTCGAGCATCACCGTCCGCGCACCGTGCCGCAGGCGAGCCCGCACGAACGCGGCGCTCTCGCCCTCGCGGACCAGCGGAGCGTCGGCGGAGACGCGATGCGAGCCGAGCGTCGCCAGGTACGCGATCGCCTCGGCGAGATTCGTCTTGCCCTGGCCGTTGCGGCCGACGAGGACGTTCGCGCCGGGGCCCAGCTCCAGCTCGGCTTCCGCATAGTTGCGGAAGTCCTTGAGGCTGAGGTGCTCGACGATCACTTCAGAACCCTAACGAAGACGACCGACAACGAGATCACGACGGATGCGCCGCCATCCGGCCCGAACGACCGCTTGCCCCGCTCAGCGCAGCAGGAGGTTCGGCTGCAGCAGGTACTTGAACGTGTCGCTGGCCGCTTCGTCGACGGAGGTCTGGGCCGTGACCAGGATCGGGCTGAGCTTGTTCGCGTTGTCCGACGACGTGAACGTCACCCGCACGAACGGGCTCTTCACGGCGCCGAGCGCCTCGAGCAGGTACTGCGGGTTGAGGCCGATCGTCACGTCCTCGCCCTGCAGGTGAGCGTCGACCGTCTCGGACGCGCGGGCCTGGTCGCCGCCGGAGGCGTCCATCGTCACCGACTGGTCGGCGAAGGTGAAGCGCAGCGGGGCCGATCGGTCGAGGACGAGCGAGACGCGGCGCACGGCCTCGGCGAAGTCGGCCGTGTTGATGACCGCGTAGTGATCGGTCGAGTCCGGGAACAGTCGGCGCACCGGCGGGAAGTTGCCCTTGATCAGCAGCGATGTGACGGTGCGGTTGCCGGCGGAGAAGGCGATGATCTCTCGGTCGCCTGAGCCCGAGAAGGCGACCGAGATGTTCTCGCCCTGCGTGAAGGTCTTGCCGACCTCCTGGAGCGTGCGCGCCGGGACGAGCGCCGCCTGGTCGTGCTCCCCGCCGTCCCAGTCGATGTCGCGCAGCGCGACGCGGTAGCGGTCGGTTGCGACGAGGCTGAGCTGCTGGCCCTTGACCTCGAGCTGCACGCCGGTGAGCACCGGGGTCACGTCGTCGCGGGAAGCCGCGAAGCCGACCTGCGAGATCGCGGTCGTGAAGTCCTCGCCCGGCACCAGGCCCGATTCACCCGTCACCTCGGGGATGGCCGGGTATTCCTCGACGGGCATGGAAGCGAGGGCGAAGCTGGCGGAACCGCACGTGAGCGAGACCCCGCCGTCCTCCTCTGTGGCGATCTGGATCGGCGCATTGGGGAGACGGCTCGCGATGTCACTGAGGAGCCGGCCGTGGACGAGGATGGTGCCCGGTTCGTCGATCGTCGCGTGGATGTTCGTACGGGCCGAAGCCTCGTAGTCGAATGCGGAGAGCGAGAGCTCGCCCTCTGCTGTCGCTTCGATCAGCACGCCGGCAAGGATCGGCTGCGGGTTCCGCTGGGGCAGAAGCTTGACGACGAACGAGACAGCGTCGCTGAAGACGTCGCGGTTCACGTGGAACTTCACTGGGGTTTCCCTTCGCTCCCACGCTCGGGGTCGCCGGTCCTCGGCCTGCGTGGGAATCCCATGCTAGTGCGAACGGCGGATTCGTGTGATTCGACGCCGGATCGGCACGGTCATCGAATCGACCCCCTGAATGGATGAAGTGATCTGTCGTAGTAGTAGCCGGTGTGGATACTGTGGATAACTCTGTGGAGGCCCGGCGGGAGTAGGAAACTACATCCGTGTGATCTGTGGAGCGGCTGCGGACGGACCGTGAACGGATCCGAGCCCGTGATTCCGGATGTCACAGCGCGTTCCACATCGGCTCAGCGTGTCGCTCACAGGCCGAATCGCGTGTTTCCACAGTTATCCACAGGATATCCACACTGGGGAGAGCGATTTATAGGCCCGTCGGCCGCGTGGTGTCAAGCATCGATCGACGCATATGGACCTATGCCCGGCGAGGCACGAGCCCGCAGAACGCCGTGGAGAGCCCGTTTCGGCCGTTTCGCGGACTCTCCACAGCGCCGGGGTGCGCCGAACGGCGCCCTCGGACGCCGCTGAAGGTTGTGGAGAGTTCGGAGAACGCCGGAATCGGCCCCTGAGACGGCCTGAGAGGTTCGAAAGCGCGGTGGGGGGGGTCGGGTTGCCCGCAGGGCGTCGCGCCGGGGCGGCGCCGCGCCCACCGGGGCGCCCGGCGCCGCCCCGGCGCGTTGATGACGCACATCGGCCATGCTCGCTGCGGCACCGGGTTCAGCAACGCACCCACGGCGCGGCAGCTGGGCCTGCTAGCGGCGCGACAGCTGCGTCGTGATCTCGGAGACCTGGTTGTAGATGCTCCGGCGCTCCTTCATGAGGCCCGTGATCTTGCGGCACGCGTACATCACGGTGGTGTGGTCGCGGCCGCCGAAGAGCTGACCGATCTTCGGCAGCGAGAGCTCGGTGCGCTCGCGGCACAGGTACATCGCGATCTGCCTTGCCTGCGCGACGGACTGCGACCGGGACGTGCCGTGCAGATCGTCGACCGTGAGCTTGAAGTAGTCGGCGGTGACGTTGATGATGTCCGTCGGCGAGACGACATTCGCCTCCGCCTGGTCGACGATGTCACGCAGCACCGTTTGTGCGAGCGCGACGTCGACCTCCGATCGGTTCAGGTTCGCGAACGCCGTGACGCGGATGAGCGCGCCCTCGAGCTCCCGGATGTTGGTGGAGACGTTCTTCGCGATGTACTCCACGACCTCGTCCGGGACGGACAGCCGCTCGGCCTGCGCCTTTTTGCGCAGGATGGCGATGCGGGTCTCGAGGTCGGGCGCTTGCACGTCGGTGATGAGGCCCCACTCGAAGCGGCTGCGCATCCGGTCCTCGAAGCCCGTGAGGAGGCGGGGCGCGACGTCGCTCGTGATGACGACCTGCTTGTCGTGGTCGTGCAGGGTGTTGAAGGTGTGGAAGAACGCCTCCTGCGTCTCGGCGCGCCCCTGCAGGAACTGGATGTCGTCGATCAGGAGGATGTCGACCTCGCGGTAGCGCGCATTGAACTGCGCGCCGCGGTTGTTCGCGATCGAGTTGATGAAGTCGTTCGTGAACTCTTCGCTCGAGACGTAGCGGACCCGCATCCCCTCGAACATGCCGAGGGCGTAGTCGCCGATCGCGTGCAGCAGGTGGGTCTTGCCGAGCCCCGAGTCCCCGTAGATGAACAGCGGGTTGTACGCCTTCGCGGGCGCCTCGGCGACGGCGACGGCGGCCGCGTGGGCGAAGCGGTTGGACTGCCCGATCACGAAGTTGTCGAACGTGTATCGCGGGTTCAGCCGCGTCTCGACCCGGCTCGCGGTCGACGGCGCCTGACTGGAGGCGGGGGTCGGGTTCTCGGCGATCGGGCGCTGCGCCGGCTCCGCGGGTGCCGCGGCGTGCTCTGCCGGCTCGTCGTACGTATCGGTGATCTCGGGGTTCACGGCGACGCGGAAGGTGTGCACCTGCTCACCCACCCGCGCGAGCGCCTCCATGATGGGCGCGCGCATGCGCTTGTTGATCTGCGCGGCCGTCAGGTCGTTCGGAACCTCGACGTAGACGGTCCCGCCCATGACGCCCTGGGGGATGGCGAGGCTGAGGAAGCCGTGCATCTGCGGGGTGACCCGATCGTCGGTCTGCAGTTCGCCGAGCACCCGGCTCCAGACCGGAACGTCCGGCACCTCCTGCATGGTCATTCTTCCCCCGTGTTCATTCGTTCTCGCGGTCGCGGACGACCTGGGACGACGCACGACGGCGCCGTCCTCTGACAGGCGTCGCTGCGGCGGCCGGCCATTGCCGCCGACGTCGACTGCCTGTGGATAACTCGCCCTAGGCTAGTCAGCGAAGCGCGATCAAGCAAACCTTTTTCGCCCGCACGGCGGCGCGGGATTCCCGCGGTGGCGCGTGTTGCTCCGCGACGGAGCCGAGCCTGTGGAGATACTGTCAGGTTCACCGCCGCATTTGCCCTTCGGCACCCGTCCGGCGTAATCTATGGCGGTTGACTTATGCCCGTTTCGGGCACCCGTTCCGATGTCTCCGGCCGACACGTTTGACCCGGTGACGCCACCATCCGGAGAGAACTATGAGCAAGCGCACGTTCCAGCCCAACAACCGCCGCCGCGCCAAGAAGCACGGTTTCCGCGCCCGCATGCGCACGCGTGCCGGCCGCGCGATCCTCTCGGCTCGCCGCGGCAAGGGCCGCACCGAGCTCTCGGCGTAACCAGCAGCGCGCCGACGGCCGTGCTCGCGAAGGCGAATCGCCTCACCCGAGGGGCCGAGTATCGGCATGTCTCCCGTCGGGGAGTCCGCGGCGCCGGCCCGCACCTCGTGACGCACATCGTGCTCACGGGTGAGGAGCGCGAACCGCGATTCGGGTTCATCGTCACCAAGGCCGTCGGCAACGCCGTGGTGCGCAACACCGTCCGGCGCCGTCTGAAGGCCATCTGCGCCGAGGCGCTGCCCGACGTGCCGAAGGGCGCGGATGTCGTCATCCGCGCCCTTCCGTCGTCTTCCGGCGCGGCGTTCGCCGAGCTGCGCTCGCAGGTGCGCCGGGGCCTGAAGCGCCGCGGAGCCCTCGCGGCGAGGGAGCGGGAAACCGCATGAGCGTCCTCCCGTCGACCTCGTACGGCACCGCCTCGCTCGTGACCGGCGGGCTGCGCGCGCTTCCGCTGGTCCCTCGGAATCTCGGGCTGGCGCTCCTGGTCGGCTACCGTGCGACGATCTCCAAGATCTACGGCGATGTGTGCCGCTACTACCCGTCGTGCTCGGCATATGCCGTGGGCGCCGTTCAGCAGCACGGCCTCGTGAGAGGATCGCTGCAGGCGGGTGCGCGGATCGCGCGCTGCCACCCCTGGGCCGACGGCGGCGAGGACGACGTCCGGCCGAACCCGAACTTCCGCTACGATCTGACCCCCCGCGGCTTCGTCGTGCCGCGCCGAAAGGACTGACCCTTGGATTTCCTGGGCGCCATTCTCATTCCGATCCGCTTCGTGATCGAGATCATCCTCGTCGGCTGGCACTGGGTGTTCACGACGCTCGGCTTCCCCGCGACGAGCGGCCTGGCGTGGGTCCTGTCGATCGCGGGCGTCGTGATCGTCGTCAGGGCGGCGATCTTCCCGCTCACGGTCCGCCAGATCAAGAGCCAGCGGAAAATGATGGAGATTGCGCCCGAGATGCGCAAGATCCAGGACAAGTACCGCGGCAAGAAGGACCAGCTGTCCCGCGAGGCCATGAGCCGCGAGACCATGGCGCTGTACAAGAAGCACGGCACCTCCCCCGTCGGCGGCTGCCTGCCGATCCTGATCCAGATGCCGATCTTCCTGTCGCTGTTCTGGACGCTGCGCGACATCACGGTGTGGGACGAAGAGGGCATCGGCGGCTGGAGCGCGCGGGCCGACTGGTTCCCGCACATGTTCACGTACGACCTGGTGCACCAGTTCGACGAATCCATGCTCTTCGGTGTGGCGCCGCTGAGCATGACGCTCGTCGACCACTTCCAGAACCCGATCTCGACGTCGACCGCCGCGATCATCATGATGATCATTCTGGTCGCGCTCATGATCGCGTCGCAGTTCTTCACGCAGCTGCTGATCGTCTCGAAGAACCTCTCGGACGAGGCGAAGACCGGCCAGGCGTACCAGATGCAGCGCATCATGCTCTACATCATCCCGTTCGCGATGATCTTCTCGGGCGTATTCTTCCCGCTCGGCGTCGTGGTCTACTGGTTCTTCAACAACCTGTGGACGATGGGCCAGCAGTTCCTGGTCATCCGTGAGATGCCCTCCCCCGGCTCGCAGGCCTGGCGCGACCGCGTCGCCCGCCTCGAGAAGAAGGGCAAGACGCTCGACACCAAGGGCAAGGTCGTCACGATGGCCGAGTACGAGGCCGAGCAGGAGGAGCTCCTGCGCCAGGCCGAGGCGGAGCGCGCGAGCCGGCAGAAGCGCCAGCAGCCGATGAGCAAGCAGCGCGCGAAGAAGCAGGCGCAGAAGAACAAGGGCCAGCAGGGTTCTCAGGATGACTCCTGAGCGCACTCTCCGGATGAACGAGGCGGCAGCATGACCAGCAACGCACAGATCACTGACGGCGAACCGACGATCGAGGAGCTCGAGCGGGAGGGCGACATCGCGGCGGACTTCCTCGAGGGTCTGCTGGACATCGCAGACATCGAAGGCGACCTCGACCTCGACGTGCGGCAGGGCCGTGCATACGTCTCGGTGGAGTCGGACGATGCCTCCCTCAAGGCGGTGTCCGACCCGGAGACGGTCCAGGCTCTTCAGGAGCTCACGCGCCTCGCGGTGCAGAACCAGACGGGTCGCTTCTCGCGCCTGATCCTCGACATCGGCGGCTCCCGCGACGCCCGTCGTAAGGAGCTCGAGAAGCTCGTGGACGCGGCAGAGGCGAAGCTCGACAGCGGCTCGACGCAGGCGTCGCTGCCGTCGATGTCGTCGTACGAGCGCAAGCTGGTGCACGACATCGCGGCCGAGCGCGGTCTCGTGTCGGAGTCGTACGGCGAGGCGAATGCTCGCCACACCGTCCTCCGGCGCGCTTGATCTCCACATAATCCCTGATCAGAGGCATAAACGACGGCATCCGGATGCGGCGAGAGCGCACGACTCGCGCCACCGGACGCGGGAGGCTCCGACGATGAGCGAGAACGATGTGACAGAGCCAGTTGAGCCGGAACCCGCGGCCGCCGCGGCGCTCTTCGGCGATCGCATCGACCTCGCGCGCCGCTACGCGGAGGCGCTCGTCGCCCACGGGGAGCAACGAGGGCTGATCGGCCCGCAGGAGCTTCCCCGCCTCTGGACGCGCCACATCCTGAACTGCGCGATCGCGGCGCCGCTGTTTCCCGCGGGCGGGCGCGTCGGCGACGTCGGCTCGGGTGCCGGCCTTCCCGGCATCGTCCTCGCGATCGCACGGCCGGACGTCACATGGGAGCTCATCGAACCCATGGAGCGGAGGGTCGCCTGGCTCGATGAGCAGGTCGACGCCCTGGGGCTCGAGAACGTCACGGTGCATCGCGCACGCGCCGAGGAGGCCGCCGTCGAGGGCATGCTGGACGCGGTCACGGCGCGCGCCGTGTCGGCGCTGCGCACGCTCATCCCGTGGACGGCTCCCCTGGTGCGTGACGCGGGTGAGCTGATCCTGCTCAAGGGCCGCTCGGTCGACGCGGAGATCACCGCCGCCCAGAAGGTGCTGCGGAAGTACAAGGTCACCGATGCGCGCGTCGAGACCCTCGGTGAGGGTGTGCTCGACGAGGAGACGCGAGTGTTCCGCGCGCTGGTGCGCGCTTAGCCGTTCGAGCGCATCGCGTGTGCGCGGGCGATGCCGAGCTGACCCGCGTGGTCATCGTGGCTGGTCGCGGCCGCATCGCGTTTCACCCGGGCTGGTCGGCGTGTTCCGATTCACGTGAAACGGGAACGTCGGAGGCGAGAGACAGGACGAACACTTCGGTGCGCGTCTCCCTCGTGGCGGCCAGCTCGTCTAGGCCGGCCTCGTTCTCCCGCCAGTGGCTCCATAGCCGTTCACGTTCCGAGCCTGTTGTCACGTGGGTGACGACATCGCGTCGCACGCCGTCGGAGAGGGTGATCGCGGCGCGGGGCTCGGCGAGGAGGTTCAGCTGCCACGCCGTCGGCCCTTCCATCCACCCGTTCATCGCGAGCACGGAGAATCGGTGGTCGTCTTCGAGCAGGTAGGCCACGAGCGCTGTGCGCTCGAGGCTGCTGGTCCGGCCACGGGTGTGCAGCGCGAGCGTCCCCCAGCTGCGCTTCTCCCCCGGTGTCGTGAGCCCGCGACCCGGGCGGCCCTTCGCGTAGGTGCGATGGATGCGCCACGCGCTCCTGATGATGAACTGCGGCGGCACGTACGGCTTCTTCGACATGTCCGTTCCCTCTCGTTGCCTGTCAGCCCATTGTCCCGGTGCGCGTTCCGCGGCACATCGGCCGATCGGTGAACATTGGGCGGGCATCTCGCCCTTGTGTCGTCCGAATTGCCGAGGGCCAGGATCCACGATCGCGGGTGAGCCGGGGTGTTTCGGGCTCGGTTGGATGGACGTTTCACGTGAAACAGAGGCGTTCCGTCGCACCCGTGGCCGCGTCTCACCGGGAAGGTCGATACTCGACCGGGTGCTCGGCGCCGCCCGCGACGTCGCGCGCGGATCTGCGGAACGGTCGATTCCCTGTTCCACTGCGCGACCTGGAGGAGCGCTTTCGGCACGCGTTTCACGTGAAACGGTATCGCTCGTTTGATCCGGTGGCGACGCTTCACCGCGGAGGTCGACATCTGTTCGTGGGTTCACGGCGCCGCTCGGAGCCCCGCCTCCTCCTGTACGGAGCAGGTGCCGCCCGGTCTGGTGTCGTTCTCACCGCACGAGCCTTTCTGGAAGGTGTTTCGCGTGAATCGGAAGCGTTTGATCTCTCACGACGTCGTGCTTGGCAGGGCAGGACCGCACTCGAGAGGGTGCTCAGTGCGCGGGCGGGGCGGGGTCCGCGGAACGGCGGCGCCCTCGCCCGGTCGTGTTGCTCGACCCGCAGGAGCGTTTCAAGACGACGTTCCACGTGAAACGGCAGCGTTTGATCTGTCACGAAGCCCTGCTTGACAGGGCAGGATGGCCATTCGAGTGGGTGCTCAGTGCGCGGCCGGGGCGGACCTGCTGGGCGGTCGAGCCCTCGGTCGGTTGTGATGCTCAAACCGCGGGAGCGCCTCGGGGCGGCGTTTCACGTGAAACGGAAGCGTTCGGTCGCTCTCGAAGTCCTGCTTGACAGGGCAGGATGGCCATTCGAGTGGGTGCTCAGTGCGCGGCCGGAGCGGAGCTGCTGGGCGGTCGAGCCCTCGGTTGGTTGTGTCGCTCGACCTGGAGGACCGTTTCGTGCCGGCGTTCCACGTGAATCGGAAGTGTTCGGTCTCACTCGGGGTGCGGGGTGGGGAGCGCTTCACACGGCACGCGGCACTCGATCGTGCGTTCACCGGGCTGTTGGCGCCTCAGCGCGGCGACCCGTGGAACGCTCAGCCGGTTGTGTTGGGCGGCCTGCGGGAACGTTCTCGGAAGGCGTTCCCATGGAACGGAAGTGCTCGGTCAGGCCCGGGGCGGCGGCTCAGATGAAGAAGCCGTCACATTCGGTCGAATGCTGCGGGCGTCGTCCCTGTGCTCACCCGCTGACCTGCGGCGCTTTCGGCCCATTCTGTTGCGTGAACCGCAGCAGCGTGGTGCGCACGCGTTTCACGTGAAACGGGCGAGTCGCGCTTCAGATGGGTGTCCCGGCGAACGTACGGACGCAGCACGCCGACCGTGTTCTCGTCGTCGTCGAAGCAGGCCGGGGCAACTGGGTCAGTCGCGCGATGTGTGGGTTGACCACACAAGGCGCCCCTGTTTCACGTGAAACGGGGGCGTCAGGATGCGTGTAGCCGGTGCCTCGCGGCTGCTTGGTGTATCGCTCCGCCTCACCCGCGCGCACGCGTTGGCGTTGGGGTGGTGGCGACCATGAGCGGGAACTCCGCTCAACGAGCGCCGGCACTTCTGTGACGGGGATCGTTGGTGCCTTCGATCACCGTTTCACGTGAAACGGGATTCGGAAGGCGGGCGAGGGTCGCTGGGTGTTTCGATCGGGTGGCGGTGCTCAGAAGGGGTGCGCGGGTACCGGGGCGCCCTGAGGCAGAGGCGACCGCGCGTCTCATGCCGATACCGCGGGAACCACCGTGGCGTGCCCCATCGCCGGACCGTTTCACGTGCAACGCGGTGTTGTTGTGCTTCGGGATCCCTCGCGGACTGCGCGGGGGCGCCTGCGCCAAAGGCTGACGCGCACGCGCGGATCCGGATGCACGTCCTCGCGCGGGTGGGTGTGCTCGCAGTCGTGCCCGCCCCGGCTCGTCGCCGGGCCGATCGCGCCTCACGGGATGGCGCGCGCACGCCTCTCGGCGGTGGGTCTCGTGGGCACCCGCAGGGGGGGCGACGGCGCGGAGCGTGCCTGCGTGCCGCGTTTCACGTGAAACATGGGGCTGCGGGCATGCTCCGCAGTCACCCGGATCCGGGTGCGCCGCTCGACACGGTGTGTCCCGTGGGGAGACGCACGATATGACGGCACCGCGGGTTAGAGTTGAGGCATCACCCCGCCGGCGAACGAAAGAGTGTGTTTCACGTGAAACAGTCCGAGGCCGAGACCAGCTTCTCGCTCCCCGACGACACTCCCCTGGCACGCGAACTCGCGGACCTCAGCGCCCGCAAACGCCGATTGGCGGATGCGTCGGTGCGTTTCACGGGTCAGACGCGCGTGCTCACGGTGTCGAACCAGAAGGGCGGCGTCGGCAAGACGACGACGACCGTGAACATCGCAGCGGCGCTCGCGACGCTCGGCGGCAAGGTGCTCGTCATCGACCTCGACCCGCAGGGGAACGCGTCGACCGCGCTGGGCGTGCCGCACAGCGCGGACGAGAACAGCATCTACGACGTGCTGATCAACGACCTGCCCATCGCAGACGTCGTCCGCCAGAGCCCCGAGCACGAGAACCTGTACTGCGTTCCGAGCACCATCCACCTGGCCGGCGCAGAGATCGAGCTCGTGTCCCAGGTCGCGCGCGAGCATCGGCTGAAGACGGCCCTCGATGCGTTCCGCGACGCCCAGGACCGCGGTTTCGACTTCATCCTGATCGATTGCCCGCCATCCCTCGGGCTGCTCACGATCAACGCCTTCACGGCGACGGACGAGGTGCTCCTGCCGATCCAGGCCGAGTACTACGCGCTGGAGGGACTGAGCCAACTGCTCGGCAACATCCGGATGATCCAGAAGCACCTCAACCCGCGGATTCACGTGTCAACCATCCTCCTGACGATGTTCGACGTGCGCACCCGGCTCGCACAGCAGGTGGCCGACGAGGTGCGCAGCCACTTCCCGAACGAGACGCTCCGCGCGGTCATCCCGCGTTCCGTGCGCGTCTCCGAGGCGCCGAGCTTCGGCCAGACGGTCATCACGTATGACCCGGGCTCCGCCGGTGCGATTGCCTACAAGGAAGCCGCGGTCGAGATCGTGAACCGCGAGAACGAGAACGAAGGAGCAGCCTGATGGCGAAGCGCACGGGCCTGGGCCGAGGAATCGGTGCCCTCATCCCCACGGCCGAGCCGGCGGTGTCCCCGTCGACGGGGCGCCCCGTCGACGTCTTCTTCTCGAACGAGGGCAGGGCGTCGGAGGACGCCGAGCCCGGCACGACCGCGCGCGAGCCCCGGCCCGACGCCCTGGCCGCCGCGGAGAAGATGAAGACGTCGCGCGCCTCCGGCTCCCGCGCCGTCCGCTCGCGCGCGGGTTCGGCGAAGGCGAAGGACGGCGCCGACGGCTCCTCGGCGGCGCCCGGCACAAGGGCGACATCCGCGGCGAAGAAGGCCTCTGTGGCGAAGAAGTCCGCGCCCGCCGCGAAGAAGGCCTCCCCCGCGACGACGGCAGCCCCTGCGGCGGCCGATGAAGCCCCCGTCGAGTCACCGGTGGTGAAGGGCGGCCGCGGCGGCGGCAGTCGCAGCGCGATCGGCGCGGCCGTCGCTGGCGCAGAAGCGGCCGACGCCCAGGAGCTCGCGGTGCCGGAGACGGACGCGACCGACGGGGCGACGGAGCTCGTCGCGGTTCCGGGCGCGCGCCTGATCCAGGTCGACCCCCACGCGATCGTGCCGAACCCGCGCCAGCCGCGCCGCGAGTTCGACCCCGAGGCCCTGGCAGAGCTCGTGCACAGCGTGCGGGAGTTCGGCCTCCTGCAGCCCGTCGTCGTCCGCGAGCGCCCCGACGGCGAGTTCGAGCTCATCATGGGCGAGCGCCGCACGCGCGCCGCACGCGAGGCGGGGCTCGAGGCGATCCCGGCGATCGTGCGGGAGACGACCGACGACGAGCTGCTCCGCGACGCCCTCCTCGAGAACCTCCACCGCGCCGACCTCAATCCGCTGGAAGAGGCGTCCGCCTACCAGCAGCTGCTCGAGGACTTCGGCACGACGCAGGAGGAGCTCGCCCGCCGCCTGGGACGCTCGCGCCCGCAGATCAGCAACACCATCCGCCTGCTCCGCCTGCCGCTGTCGGTGCAGCAGAGGGTCGCCGCCGGCGTCCTCAGCGCAGGCCACGCGCGTGCCGTGCTGTCGCTCGGCACGGAGGACCAGATGCAGCGCCTCGCCGACAAGATCGTCAACGAGGATCTGTCGGTGCGGTCGGCAGAGGCCGCCGCCAAGGCGATCGCCGCGGCGGGCGAGGCGCCCGCGACGCCCACCCCGCAGCCGAAGGCAGGGGCCCGTCGCGCCTATCTGGACGACGTCGCGACGCGGCTCGGCGACCGGCTGAACACGCGGGTGAAGATCGGGCTCGGCGCTCGCAAGGGCCGGGTCACGATCGACTTCGCGACGATCCAGGATCTGAACCGCATCCTCTCGGAGATCGGCGAGCAGGGGTACCAGGACTGAGCATCGGCCGGCGGGACTGATTGGTATATCGGTTCCGCCGGCTGACGCGCCTTCAGCCGCTCCCCCGGCGCCCGGGCGTACGCTGGAGCGCGTGGACCCGCAGATCTCCCCCGATCGCCGCGCCAGCGTCGAACTGCTGCGCGCCGAGGCGACGGACGAGCGCGATGCGCTCATCCAGGAGCGCCTGCGCGCCGGAGAGGACCCGTGGGACTTCATGGAGGACCTCCCGACGGTCGACGAGCTCGTCGTCTTCACGCTGCGCGCCGAGCACATCGAGGCGGACGGCGGCCGCATGCCCTCGTCCGCTCGGAACCAGCGTCTGCTCCGGATGATCGCGAACGAGTACCCCGAGCTGACCCGCGCCGTGTGGCGGATCATCGGCCAGCACAACACCCACCGCCTCTGGGACGCCGTCGTTCGGCCCTGAGCGCGCCGCTCGCGTCGTTGTCGTCGTCGCTGGCCTGGGGGCCCGCTCCTCCTCCGCCTCGCGTGCGACGCACTCAGGACCGAACGAATCGCACCGCTGAGGTCCCCTCGTCGATGAGGCAGGCGTCGCAGCGGGCGCAGGCGCGCGGTACGGGGCGGCGAGCCGGTCCCAGGCGCACTGAGCGGCCCGCAACGGCGCGAGGAGACGCAGAACGGCCCCGGATTGCCCTGAAGGGCATCCGGGGCCGTTGAGAGGCCGCGAGGGGCTCGTCAGCCGATGAACTCGGCCAGGTCCTGCTCGAGGGCCGGCTTCGGCTTCGCGCCGATGATGGTCGTCGCGACCTCGCCGTCCTTGAAGACCTTCATCGCCGGGATCGACGTGATCTGGTACTGCATGGCCAGATCCGGGTTCTCGTCGACGTTGAGCTTCACGATCGTGATCTTGTCGGGGTTCTCGGCCTGGATCTGGTCGAGAACGGGCGAGACCATGCGGCACGGACCGCACCACTCTGCCCAGAAGTCGACGAGCACAGGCCCGTCGGCCTTGAGGACGTCCTGCTCGAACGTGGCCGTGCTGGTGGCCTTGGCGGTCATATCTGTCTCCCTTGATCGAGGGTGTGTCTGGTGGAGGGAACGCCCGGATGCCCCGGACAATTCCTCACGCTGCTGCGAGCTCGGCCTCTGCGGCCTTCTCCGCGTCGGCGAGGCCGGCCAAGTAGTGCTCGGCGTCGAGGGCCGCGACGGTTCCCGAGCCGGCGGCCGTGACGGCCTGGCGGTAGGTCGGGTCGATGACGTCACCGGCGGCGAAGACGCCGGCGACGGAGGTGCGGGAGGAACGGCCGTCCACGCGCACGACACCGTCGGAGGTCAGCTCCAGCTTGTTGTGCACGAGGTGGACACGCGGGTCGGAACCGACCGCGACGAACAGGCCGTCGAGCGGGAGCTCGCGCGTCTCGCCCGAGACGGTGTCGCGCAGGACGGCACCCGTCAGGCCCGAGGCGCCCTGCATCTCGACGACCTCGGAGTTCCAGACGAACTCGATCTTGTCGTTCGCGAACGCGCGGTCCTGCAGGGCCTTGGAGGCGCGCAGCTCCTCGCGGCGGTGCACGACGTACACCTTGGAAGCGAACTTGGTCAGGAAGGTGGCCTCCTCGAGCGCGGAGTCGCCGCCGCCGACGACCGCGACCGTCTTGTCGCGGAAGAAGAAGCCGTCGCAGGTGGCGCACCACGAGACGCCGTGGCCCGAGAGCGTCTCCTCACCGGGGACGCCGAGCTTGCGGTACGCGGAGCCGGTCGCGAAGATCACCGTCTTCGCCTCCTCGACTCCCCCGTTGCCGAGGTGCACCCGCTTGACGGGGCCGTCGAGCTCGAGCTCCGTCGTGTCGTCGTAGACGATCTCGGCGCCGAAGCGCTCGGCCTGCTGCTGCATCTTGGCCATCAGATCCGGGCCCATGATCGCGTCGGGGAAACCCGGGAAGTTCTCCACCTCCGTGGTCTGCATCAGATCGCCGCCGACCTCGACGGAACTGGCGACGACGAGCGGCTTCAGGTTCGCCCGAGCCGCGTAGATCGCGGCGGTGAAACCCGCGGGCCCTGAGCCGATGATGATGAGTTCTCGCACGGTGATGCCTCCCTTTTCCTGCGTCAACACATCGTATCCGCGATGCATTCCGCGCCGGCCGTGCGTGACCACCCGTTCATCTGGGCGTACGCATCCGGATGCCGCGCGACGGCGGCCGCACGCGGCATCCGGATGCCCGGGGGCGCTCGCGCGGGCTCAGCGCTTGACGAAGCGGCGGACCATGTCGGTGCCGACCTTCAGCTCCGGGGCGCGGAGCAGTGCGAGCAGTGCGACGTAGACCACGAGCGCGATGAGCCCGATGACGCACGTTCCGATCGTGCCGAGGAGCTTGTTCTCGAGCATCCAGCTGTTCTCGCCGCCCATGAGGAGGTAACAGCCCCATGCGATGAGGCCGGCGGGGACCGCCGCGACGGCGAAGCGCGCCAGGGAGCCGAGCGCCTTCGCCATTCCGAACGACCCGATCCTGCGCCGCAGCAGCAGGGAGGCGATCACGGCCTGGATCGTGCTCGCGATCGCCTGGCCGAGCGCGATGCCGGCCGCGAGGAACTCGAGGGGGAGCACGGCGGCCGCGATGTAAGCGGTCACGACGACGAGGACGGCCTGCACGGTCGTGAAGACGAACGGCGTGCGGGTGTCGTTGTACGCGTAGAAGGTGCGCTGCACGACGAACAGGATGGACAGCGGCACGAGGCAGACGAGGAACGCGATCAGCACGATGGCGGCCTGGTGCGCCTCCTCGCCGCTGTTCGTGAAGATGCGCGAGACGGGCGTCGCGGCGGCCGCGAGCGCGGCCGTTCCGAACACCAGGAAGACGCCGAGGGTGCGGATGGCGGTGCCGATATCGGAGCGGACCTCGTCGTCGCGCCCGGCCGCGGCGTGGCCCGAGAGCTGCGTGAAGTACGGGGTGCCGATCGCGAGCACGATCGTCGAGTACGGGACCATGAAGATCAGCCACGCGTTCTGCATCGCGAACACGGCGGGCCCCTCGCCCGACGCGTCCGAGAGCACCTGTGCCTGGAGGAGCCCGGCGAGCTGCGTGACGGCCATCATCAGGAAGGTCCAGCCGGCGAGCTTTCCGATGTTCCGCAGGCCGACGCCGCGCCAGCGGAAGTCGGGGCGCAGGTGCAGCCCCGTCCTGCGCCAGAACACGAACAGCACGAGGGCCTGGACGGCGATGCCGGCCGTCGCCGTGCCGCCGAGGCCCGCGATCATGCCGGGCGTCCACACCTCGATCTGGGTGAGGTCGCTGCCGAAGAGCGCGATCATGGCGCCGAAGCCCGCGATCGAGACGACGTTGTTGACGACGGGCGCCCACGCGAACGGGCCGAAGATGCCGCGTGCGTTCAGGGTCTCGCCGACGAGCGCGTACAGGCCGTAGAACAGGATCTGCGGCAGGCACCAGTATGCGAACGCGGTCGTCAGCGCCAGCTGGTCCGGCGTGAACTGCGGTGCGTACAGCCACGACAGCAGGGGAGCCGCGACCATCGCGATCGCCGTCGCGACGAGCAGCACGACGGTCGCGAGCGTGAACAGCTTGGAGATGAAGCTGCGCCCGCCGTCCGCGTCCCTCTGCGATACCCGCACGATCTGCGGCACGATGACGGCTGTGAGGATGCCCGTCGAGATGACGGTGTAGATGTTGTTCGGCAGCTGATTGGCCGTGCCGAAGGCGTCGCCGACGCGCGAGCCCACCGAGCCGATGAGCGTGACGAGCACGATCGTGCGCAGGAGGCCCGTCAGCCGGGAGGCGAGCGTTCCCGCCGCGATCAGCGCGCTCGACCTACCGATGCTTGCCATTGATGTCCTTCTCGTCCTCTGTGTCGTCGCGCTCGGCGGCGGGGGCGTCCGGCGTTCCGGAGCTCTCCGGTGCCGCCGCGCTCTCTGCTCGGCCGGCCGCGCCATCCGGGGCCCCGTCGTCCGACCCCGCATCCGCCGCGCCCTCGGCCGCCTCCCGCTGGCGCTTGCGGCGCCTCCGGACGGTGCGGATCGTGCCGGCGACGACGAGCAGCGCGATCAGCGCGACCAGGCCGGTGACGCCGTAGCGCTCCCAGTCGGCGCGGACGGTGACGTCGATCGTCTCCTCCGAACCGAGCTCGGCGCCGGAGGGGCTCTCGAGCGAGATGCGGATGCTGACGTCGCCGGAGCCGAGGGTAGCCTTCACCGGCAGCGGCACGCGGGTGTTGCTCGACGCCTGCGCCTCGACCTCCGTGGAGGTCGCCATCTTCAGCCGGATGTCGTCGGGGTAGCTGTGCAGCGTGACGGTCGCCGGGTACGGCAGGTCGTTGCGGACCCACACGGGCAGCGGTGCATCGCTCGACAGGAGCGTCACATCGCTGGGAGGGACGATGCCGACGGCGTTCTCGAGCTCGGTGAGCGACGCGAGGTGGGCGTCGTAGGACGAGAGCCAGGCATCCGGATGCGCCGACCACGACGTCGAGAGGAGCTGCAGCTGCTCGGCATTCGTGCGGCCCAGCAGGAGCTGCGGATCGTTCAGGGTGCTCGCGACGTCGCCGAGCGCGTCGTCCTCCTCGGCGATCTCAGCGATCGTGCCGCTGCGGAGGGGCTCGCCGTCGTCGCGCAGGTCCGCCGGATGCGCGTTGCTCCTGATCAGCGAGGACAGGGAAGTGCCTGCGAGTGAATCGACGGCGGCGACGGCGTCTCCGACGCCGTCCGCCGGTCGGTCGGCCGGGTGCGCTTCGTCGCCCTCCGCCCGTACGATGCCGCCGGCGCGCTCGAGCGCGACCAGCAGATTCGCCCCGTTGACGGCGTCGGAGGCGAGCCAGAGGCGCGCGACGGTCTCTTCGAGTGCATCCGACCGCGCGGCGGAACCCGTCGTCTCGGCAGCCTCGGTGAGGGCGTTCGAGAGGCGGGAGTCGTAGACGAGCGCGTCGCCGGCGTTCGCCTCGGCGGTGCCGCGCCCCTGCACGGCGCTCGACGGCATCAGCGCGCGCCCTCCCCAGTCGGAGACGGCGGCAACGGTGTCGGCACCGGCGATGCGGGGGTCGGGCCAGTACAGATCGTCGACGGCGTCGCCGATGTCGAGCAGTTCCTCGAGCGAGAGGTCGACGGGGTCCGTTCCCGGCGTGGCGGTGGGCTTCGGCTCGTCGCCCGCGTCGCCGATCCCCGCATCCGAGACATCGCCCGCGCCCGCGATGTAGGGCGCGAGGCTCGTCGGGGAGAGCGGCTCCTCGAGGCCCTCCGCGATCTGGGTTGCGACGTCGGCGTCGCCGAACTGCAGGGCGAAGCGCTCGTTCGGCATGGCGATCAGCTGATCGAGCCACGAGGTCGCGCTCGTCGGCGCGGCCGCCCCGAGCACGCGGATCGCGGCGGGGATCGCCGGGTCGACCGCGAGGACGGCCGAGGTGCCCTCGGCGCCGTCGAGGAGGGCGGTGAGCGTGCCGTCGGGCGCCGTCAGGTTCGCGAGCTGCTCCCCCGTGAGGAGGCCGCGGGACGACGCGGGGGCCGTCAGAGGCACGACCGTCGTGATGTCGGGGGTGTCTTCGGCGACCGTCGCGACCGCGCGGTCGGCCAGATCGGACGAGCCCGTATCCGGCTCGAAGCGGGCGATGATCGGGTACGGACCATCCTCATCGTCGATCTCGACCGTCAGCTCCGCCGTCGTGCTGCTGCCGCGGGAGACCTCGTCGGTCTCGACCGAACCGAGCTCGATCATCCGGGGCTCGTCGTCGCCGGAGAGCCAGTCGGACAGCTCGCCGCCGCCGGCGAGCGGGTCGGCGGCGCGTTCGAGCACGATGCGTCCCGCCGGGATCGGGTCTTCGACGGCGGCGGCCAGCGGGTTGCCGTCCGAGGGGAACCCGAGCTCGATGGTCGCCGTGAACTCGCCGTCGACGACTCCGAAATCGGGCAGCGTGAGCTCGAGCGTCGGTTCCGCGGCCGCGGCGTCGTCCGTCTGCGTGCGGACATCCGGGGCGGTCGCGGCGCGGGCTCCGGCATCCGGGCCCTGCGCCGCGGCGCCGACGGCGCCCGGCACGGTTCCCGCGCGCTGAGGGGCGGCGCCGGCCGCCGGTGCCCCGGCGAACACCGCGAGCGCGACCAGCGCCGCGGGGAGCGCGGCGAGGGTTCGCCGACTGCGCGCGGTCGTGCTGATTCGGCGACGGATCGGAAGCATGCCGTTGTCATCCTACGAACCGGGCCTGCGTGTTCCGTGATGCGCCGCGGCGGGTGGGGGAACCCGCCGTGCCGGGCCGCACGCTGACTCGGCACGCAGTGCGCAGTCCTTCCTCCGCGGCCGGGCGGGAGGTCTGCCGTGCTCGCGCGGGGTCGGCAGCCGGTGGTGGCCGGGTCGACTGCGCTGTGTTCGGTGCTGGCGCGGCAGAATGGGCGCGTGAGACCGAATGCAGACCCCGCGCTCGTCGAGGCGCTCCGGCAGGACCTCCGCGCCGCCCGCTTCCGCTCCGAGTCGCTGCGCGCGGCGTGGGGCGTGGAGGCCGACGACGCCATCGGGCGGAGTCTGCGCGGCCCCGCCCTGCGGGCGATCGCCGGCCGCACCGACGCCCAGGCGGTGCTCGCACGGCTGCTGATCTTCGGCGTCGCGCAGCCGGTCGCCGACGTCGACGCGGCGCTGCCGTCGCTCGGTTCGCACGGCCTCGTCGAGCTCGGTCTCGCCTCGGCCGACAGAGGCTCGGTGAGCCCCCGGGCGGTCGTCCGACCCCAGTCCTTCCACGACGACCGCGGCCCCGGCGAGTGGTGGGTCGCGAGCGACCTCGACGAGATCGCCCTCGGCGGCGGCGCGCTCGCCGAGGACCACGTGCTCGGCGTCGGCGGCGCCTCCCTCACCCTCGCGGGCCTGCAGCTGCCGACGCCCGCGCGGCGCGTGCTCGACCTGGGCACCGGATGCGGCATCCAGGCCATGCGCGCCAGGCGGTACGCCGACGAGGTCGTCGCGACCGACCTGTCGGCCCGCGCTCTCGACTACGCGCGCATGAACCTGCTGATCGATGCGACGGACGGCGTCGAGCTGCGCGAGGGCTCGCTCTTCGGGCCGGTGGCGGGCGAGACGTTCGACCGCATCGTGTCGAACCCGCCGTTCGTCATCACGCCGCGCGCCGCCGGGGTTCCCGAGTACGAGTACCGCGACGGCGGGCTGGTGGGCGACACGCTCGTCGAGCAGGTGTTCGCCGGCGTCGGTGCGCACCTCGAGCCGGGCGGCGTCGCGCAGATGCTCGGCAACTGGGAGACGCGGGGCGGCGTCTCCGGCCTCGACCGCGTGCGGGCCTGGGTCGACGCCTCCCCCGTGCCCCTGGACGCCTGGGTCGTCGAGCGCGAGGAGCTCGACCCCATCCGGTACGCCGAGACGTGGATCCGCGACGGCGGCACCGTGCCCGGCAGCCCCGAGTTCGACGCGCTGCAGGGCGCGTGGCTCGACGACTTCGCGGCCCGCGGCGTCAGCGCCGTCGGCTTCGGCTACGTGCTGCTGCGCCGCGCGGCGGGGCCGGAGCCGACCCTGCGCCGCTTCGAGCGGCTGACCCAGCCGATCCCGTCGGAGGGCGCCCTCGGCTCACACCTCGCGGCGGTGCTGGCCGAG
Organism: Microbacterium halophytorum; assembly: GCF_002970975.1. GTDB lineage: Bacteria > Actinomycetota > Actinomycetes > Actinomycetales > Microbacteriaceae > Microbacterium > Microbacterium halophytorum. Next base: position 67,054 of record NZ_PNFA01000007.1, on the reverse strand, counting down.
CACGATCGGGCGTCGGGGCTCGACGACGACGCGCTCGCCGCCGCCCGGTTCCGAGTCTCCCCCGACGTCACCGAGGCCAGGCACCACACGCCGGGCGAGGACGCGCCGAGCGTCATCGAGCTGCGCCAGGGCGGCGGGTTCGGCCGCAGCGTGCAGGCCGACCCCGCGCTCGCGGGCCTCGTGGGCGCGTGCGACGGGGAACTGGATGCCGGCACGATCATCGACGCGATCGCGCAGCTGCTCGAGGCCGATGCCGCGGCGCTGCGCGCCGCCCAGCTGCCGGCCATCCGGGAGCTCCTGCTCGACGGGTTCCTCGCCTTCGCGTGAGCGGCGATGCCCCGGTGGCGAGCACCGCGGGAGCCCCGCACGTGGCCGCCGGCCCGGGACGCCGCGGACACGTCGCGCCGCGGCGGGAGCGGCGGGATCCTGCCGGGGCCCATCGACGCGGATCCCGACGCCGCCCGGCGCGTCAGGGGAACCCGGATGCGCGCCCGATAGCCTGGAGGGCATGCTCAACATGGCCGCCGGGCTCGCCCGCCTCGGGGAACTCGCCGCCCATCCCGTCGTCGCGACGCTCGCGCGCGCGTTCGACGACGCCGGCTTCTCGCTCGCCGTCGTCGGGGGGCCGGTGCGCGACGCCCTGCTCGAGCGCGCGACTCACGACCTCGACTTCACGACGGATGCGCGGCCCGACGACATCCTGAGGATCGTCACGCCCGTCTCGTCCGCGCAGTGGGACATCGGGCGCGAGTTCGGCACGATCGGCGCGCGCGTGCGCGGCGAGCAGGTCGAGATCACGACCTACCGCGCCGACAGCTACGACCACGCCACCCGCAAGCCGACCGTCGAGTTCGGCGACACCCTCGAGGCCGACCTCACCCGGCGCGATTTCACCGTCAATGCGATGGCGCTGCGCGTTCCCGAGACCAAGCTCGTCGACCCGACAGGCGGCGTCGAGGACATGGTCGCCGGCGTGCTGCGCACCCCCATCGACCCCGACATCAGCTTCGGTGACGATCCGCTCCGGATGCTGCGGGCCGCCCGCTTCTCGTCGCAGCTGGGCTTCGCGCTCGCCGAGCCCACCCGCGAGGCGATGGCGCGCCTGCGCGAGAGCCTGGCGATCGTGAGCCCCGAGCGGATCCAGGGCGAGCTCATCCGACTGCTGCAGACGCTCGACCCGGCCCCCGGCATCCGGGAGCTCGTCGACTCGGGGCTGATGGACGAGTTCCTGCCCGAGATCGGTGGGCTGCGCCTCGAGGTCGACGAGCACCACCACCACAAGGACGTCTACGAGCACTCCCTCACGGTGCTCCGGCAGGCGATCGACCTGGAGCGCGCCCGTACGCCGGAGGCGGAGCCGGATGTCGCGCTGCGGCTGGCGGCGCTGCTGCACGACATCGGCAAGCCCCGCACCCGCAAGCTCGAGCCGGGCGGCGCCGTGACGTTCCACCACCACGACGTTGTCGGGGCCCGGATGGCGCGCAAGCGCATGCAGGCGCTGCGGTTCAGCGGCGACATGATCTCGTCCGTGACGACGCTCATCGAGCTGCACCTGCGCTTCTTCGGCTACTCGGAGGGCGCCTGGACCGACTCGGCCGTGCGGCGCTACGTGCGCGACGCCGGCGACGAGCTCGAGCGCCTGCACATCCTCACCCGCGCCGACGTGACGACCCGCAACCGCCGCAAGGCGGCGCGGCTGAAGGCGGCGTACGACGACATCGAGGACCGCATCGCGGTGCTCCGCGAGCAGGAGGAGCTCGACGCCATCCGGCCGGAGCTCGACGGCAACCGCATCCAGCAGGTGCTCGGCATCGCGCCGGGCCCCGCCGTCGGCAGGGCCTACAAGTTCCTGCTCGACCTGCGCCTCGACGAGGGCGCGCTCGGCGAGGAGGAGGCCGAGCGCCGCCTCCTCGCGTGGTGGGCCGAGCAGGGCTGAGGCGGCGGGAACGTCGCTCTCGGCGCGCTCTTCTCGGCGCCGTCTGCCGTATGGTGCCTTCAGCGCGCTGAAGCGGAGCGTTGCGCGGCGGGCGGGGACGTCTGACGGCACCGGGCTCATCGATGCACCGTGCGGGCACCGGAACCCCGACACCCGATCACCCTGTGTTCGTCGATCCCGGTATCGGCCGCTCGGGTCATCCGGCCGCCTGCCCGGGGGTTAACCTCCGTTCTGCCTGATAGCGCCGCGTGCTGGCGGACATCCCAGGCGCTCCCGGGTAGCGTCGGGTCTCGTGCAGAACACAAGCCACGGCCGACCGCTCACCATCGTGATCGGCTGCGACACGTTCGCCCCCGACATCAACGGGGCGGCGCGCTTCGCCGAGCGACTGGCGGCCGGCCTCGTCGAGCGCGGCCACGACGTGCACGTCGTCGCACCGAACACGACGCACCGTGCGTCGGCGCCCGCGACCGAGGTCATCGAGGGCCAGCCCATGACGGTGCACCGCCTGCCGTCGTGGAAGATGCCCGTGCACGAGTGGCTGCGGTTCGTGTGGCCGTGGCGCGCGAAGCATCACGCGCGGCGCGTGCTCGGCGAGGTGCACCCGGATGTCGTGCACATCCAGTCGCACATCGTCGTCGGGCGCGGGCTCAGCAGGATCGCGCGGCGGCGGGGCATCCCGATCGTCGCGACGAACCACGTCATGCCCGAGAACATCGTCGACTCGGCGCGCCTGCCGAAAGCCCTCAGCCGCAAGGTGATCGACGTCGCCTGGGCGGATGCGAAGCGCACGTTCGACCTGACGAGCGCCGTGACGACGCCGACCCGCCGCGCGGCCGACTTCCTCGAGTCGATGGTCGACGTCTCGGGGGTCATCCCCGTCAGCTGCGGCATCGACAAGCGCAGCTACACGCCAGACCTGACGCCGCGTGAGGACGCCCGCATCGTGTTCGTCGGCCGCATCACGGCCGAGAAGCAGGTCGATGTGATCATCCGGGCGCTCGCGGCGCTCGACCCGTCGCTCGGGGCGACGCTCGAGCTCGTCGGCGACGGCGACCAGCGGCCGGGGCTCGAGAAGCTCGCCGACGAGCTCGGCGTGCGCGACCGCGTGACGTTCCGCGGGCACGTCACCGACGAGGAGCTCCGGGAGTCGCTCACGCGGGCGAGCGTGTTCGCGATCGCGTCGATCGCCGAGCTGCAGTCGATCGCGACCATGGAGGCGATGGCATCCGGGCTGCCGGTCGTGGCGGCCGACGCCGTCGCGCTCCCCCACCTCGTGAACCCCGGCGAGAACGGCTACCTCTTCCCGCCCGGCGACGTCGACGCGCTCGCGGCGCGCCTGACCGACGTCCTGAGCCAAGCGCCGGATGAGCGCAGGGCGATGCAGCAGGCCTCCCTCGACATGGTCGACGTGCACGACATCAACAAGACGCTCGACACCTTCGAGGCCCTGTACCGGGGCGAACCCCTGCCGTAACCCCCGCGCCCGGGCTATCTCTTCATTTCTGGCACATCTCCGGGCGTCCACACCACCGGAGATGTGCCAGAAATGAAGAGTTGTCAGGGGCTTCGGGTGGGGCGGTAGCGTCGGGTGGGGAGAACGGGGGCCGGATGCACGTCGTGATGTTCGCCGACCAGCACGTCGAGACGATGGGCGGGGCGCAGGTGTCCACGCGCCTGCAGCGCCGGTACCTCGAGCTGGCCGGGCACACCGTCACGATCGTCGCGCCGCGGCGGCACGGGCCGCGCGCCGCTGCGAACGCTGCCGATCCCGCGTACGCCGACCTGCCGTCGATCCCGATCACACCCGACCGCGAGTACTCCCTCACCTGGCCGGGCAGCGCGGCCGATCGCGCCGTCGACCGCGCCATGGCGGGGCGCCCTCCTGTCGACGTCGTGCACGTGCAGGCCGACTTCTGGGGCGCGTTCCTCGGGCACCGCTTCGCACGCAGGCACGGCCTGCCGCTCGTGCACACGATGCACAACCGGGTCGAGGAGGGCATCCGGGCGACGGCGCCGCTCCCCGGCCTCGTGATGCGCGCGCTGAACGCGTGGCGCCGCGCGGCGCTCCCAGGGTCGGGCGGCGGCTCCGACGGTTGGGCCTACCTGCGCGGCCTCGCCTCGGGCGCCGACGCCGTGACCGCCCCATCCGGCCACTTCGCGCGGCGCCTGGAGCGCCACGGGGTGTTCTCGCCCGTCGACGCGCTGTGGAACGGCGCCGACGACGAGGTGCTCGAGATCGTGCGCGCGGCGGCTCCGGCGGAGCGGCCGGCCGGCCCGCCGCGCTTCGTCTGGATCGGGCGAATGAGCCCCGAGAAGCGCCTGCTGCCCTTCCTCGAGGCCGTCGCGCTCGCCGATGCGGACATCCGGGTCGAGGTGATCGGCGGCGGGGCGCAGCGGGCGAGGGCCGAGCGCCTGGTCGCGCGCCTCGGCCTCGGCGACCTCGTCGTGTTCTCCGGCGGCCTCCCCTACCGTGCGTCCCTCGAGCGGATCGCTCGCGCCGACGCGCTCGTGCAGACATCGATCGGATTCGAGACGCAGGGGATGACGCCGTTCGAGGCGGCCGCGCTCGGCACTCCGAGCGTCGTGAGCGACCCCGACATCGCCGCAGAGGTCGGCTCGGGTGTGTGGCACGTCGGCGACGGCCCGCGGCCCGACCCCTCGCCGGCTGCGCTCGCCGAGGCGCTGCGCACAGCGGCGGCCGACATCCGGGCGGGCGCCGCACCGACCCCGGATGAGGAGGTCGGCCGCCGCTTCCGCCAGTCGGCCCGCACGCCAGAGATGATCGCGGTGTACGAGCGCGTCCGCTCCGGCCGCTCCTGACCTCCGGCGCCGGGCTCACCCGCTTCGGCCGGGCCACCGCTCCGGTGTCGGATCCCGCGCCATGCGCGGCGCCTGCGGCGCGTTCCCTGCGACCGGGACGGAGGCCGGGAGCCGGCGCGGGTGCCTCAGATGAAGGAGTACGCGAGGGGCGTGAGGAGCGTGTTGAACGCGATGCTCAGCAGGATCGCGGCGTTGGCGCCGATGCCGATGCCCGTCAGGACGCGTTTTGTGCCCGTCAGGGCGACGCAGCTCAGGATCAGCCCGAGGAGGGCGAGGGTTCCGACGACGCCGATGTTCGCGAGCGCGATCACGGACGAGTAGACCGCAACGTCCATGGATCCGGTCTGGAACGCGGCGGCGATTCCCGCCGAGACGAAGGGCCCGGCGAGCAGCGCGAGCACGGCCAGGACGAGGCCCGACCACGCGAGCCCCGCGCGGGTGCCGCGCGGGCGGGGCACGGCTGCCATCTGATGCGACGGCGTCTGCGGATGGCCGGGGAGCGGCTGCCGCGGGGCCGACCCGTCGGCAGAGCTCATGCCGCCCTGGGCATACGGCTGCTGCTGCGGCTGATCCGGCTGCTGGTCGTTCGACATGCTCCCAGGCTACTGGGAACGGTCGGCGCCGCGCGCGATTGGGGTTGCATCGCTATGTACTAACCAGTACGTTATGAATCGACCCCGTTCGTGGACCGACAAGGATGTCCCATGACCGACAATGCCGCACCGGCGCGCGCCCCCTGGTGGCGCACGCTGGTCCGCGTGATCACGGCGATCGAGATGACGATCGCGATCGCGTGCCTCATCACGATCGCCGCACTCGTCTTCTTCCAGGCGCTGCAGCGCTATCTGCCCATCGAGCAGATCGCCTGGACGGGCGAGGTCTCGCAGTTCTGCCTCGTCTGGCTGACCTTCGCGGTCGCGGGCGTGCTGATCACGACGCGGGGCCACATCGCGCTCGAGGTCATCGACGGCTTCCGCGGCCGGACGCTCGTGCGCATCGTGCAGACGATCGCGATGCTGCTGTCGGCGCTGTTCGCCGTGCTGCTGGTGGTCGAGGCGATCGAACTGATCGGTACGCAGGGCATCATCAAGTCGCCCGTTCTGCGCCTCCCGATGTCGCTCGTCTACATCCCGATCCTGGTCGGGGTGGCCTCGACGGCCGTCCGATCGCTGATCCAGGCCGCGCAGATCGCGATCACCGGCCCGATCCTGCCCGACGTCGAGGACGATGCGGAGGTCGTCGCATGATGCTCGCCCTGCTCGGCATCGCGATCGCGGTGCTCCTGGTCATCCGGGTTCCTGTCGCGCTGGCGTTCCTCGGTCCGTCCGTGGTCTACATGTGGGCGAACGGGCAGTCGGTCGGAAACGCGCTGCGCGAGGTGTTCAACGCCGCCAACAGCTTCCCGATGCTCGCCGTCCCCCTGTTCGTCCTGCTGGGGGCGCTCGCGAACCACGCCGGCATCGCCGACCGCCTGTTCCGCTTCGCGCTCGCGCTGCTGGCCCGCGTGCGCGGCTCGCTCGGCTACGTCGCGATCGGCACGAGCGTCGGCTTCAGCTGGATGAGCGGGTCGGCCGTCGCCGACGCCGCCGCCCTGGGCAAGGTGCAGATCCCGCAGATGATCCGCGCGGGCTACGGCCGCCGCTTCGCGACGGGCGTCTCCGCGTCGTCCTCCCTGATCGCACCCGTGATGCCGCCCTCGATCCCCGCCGTGATCTACGCCGGTCTCGCGGCGGTGTCGACGGGGGCCCTGTTCGCTGCGTCGGTCATCCCCGCGCTGCTGATGGCCGCCGGGCTGATCGTCGTCGTGGCGGTCCTCGTCGCCAGGAACCCGAAGGTGACCCGAGACGAGTTCGACCGCCGCGAGGTCCTCGCGTCGGCGAAGGGCGTGATCCTGCCGCTCGTGACGCCCGTCATCATCCTGGGAGGCATCCTCGGCGGCGTCTTCACGCCGACGGAGGCGGCCGCGGTCTCGGCCGTGTACATCCTGATCGTCGGCGTCGTGCAGCGCTCGCTGTCGTGGCGTTCGCTGCTGGCGGCGCTCAAGGAGACGGCGCTCACGACGGGCGCCATCATGCTCATCGTCGCGACCGCGTCGCTGCTCGGCTACATCCTCGCCCGCGAGCGCCTGCCGCAGCTGATGACAGACGCGATGCTGTCGATCAGCGACGACCCGACGATCTTCCTGCTGTTGGTCGTCCTCATCTGCCTCATCCTCGGCACCGTGATCGACGCGACCGCCGTTCTCGTCCTGATCGTGCCCATTCTGATCCCGATCGCGAACACCTACGGCGTCGACCCGATCGTGCTCGGCGTCGTCGCGATCATCTCCCTCATGATCGGCCTGCTGACGCCGCCGGTCGGCACCGTCCTGTTCGTGACGTCGACCGTGTCGAGGACGCGCATCGGCGAGGTCTTCCGCGGCACGCTGCCGTTCATCGTGCCGCTGGTCGTCGTCGTTCTGCTGGCGGTGCTCTTCCCCGCCGCCGTGATGTGGCTGCCGGGGGTGATGGGCCTGTGAGCGCGCTCGTGCATTCCACGGCACCGCTGCTGCCCGGCGCGCCCCGCACCGTCCTGCTCGGTCTGATCGGCCACGGAGTGCGCCCGTCGCTGACGCCCCGGCTGCACGAGCTCGAGGGAGCGAGGCACGGCATCGGCTGCGTGTACCGGCCGATCGAGATCGCCTCCGACGCGGTCGATCTGGATGAGCTCGGCCGAGTGCTCGGCGCGGCGCGCGCTCTCGGCTTCGACGGCCTGAACGTGACCCACCCGGCGAAACAGGCGATCATCCCGCTGCTCGACGGGCTCGCGCCGAGCGCCGAACGGATCGGCGCCGTGAACACGGTGCAGTTCACCCCGGACGGCCTCGTCGGTCACAACACCGACGTGACGGGCTTCGGCGCAGCGTTCGACCAGGCCTTCGGCGCCGGCCCGCATGGGCGCGTCGTGCAGTTCGGGGCGGGAGGGGCCGGCTATGCGGTCGCGGCCGCACTGGCGGAGCGCGACGTCGCGGAGCTCGTGATCGTCGACCCCGTCCTCGAACGGGCGACCGCCCTCGCCGAGCGGCTCGGCGGCTCGGTCGGCGGCGTGCGCGCCGCCGAACCGGATGAGGCGGGGCTGCTCGACGATGCGGAGGGAGCGGTGAACGCGACACCTTTCGGGATGGCGGGTCTGCCGGGCAAGGCCTTCGACCCCGATCGGCTGCCGATGGGCGCGTGGGTCGCCGACATCGTGTACCGGCCGACCGAGACGGCGCTGCTGGCGGCGGCGCGCCGGCGCGGACTCGGCACCATGAACGGCCTCGGCATGGCGGCGGGACAGGCGATCGACGCCTTCGAGATCTTCACCGGGCTGACAGCGGATCGGGCCGCCATGATCCGGGACATCGACGCGCTGGCGGCGGCAGAAGCCGTCGGCGGGCAACGGAACACCACCGAGGAGAGGAACAGCAACCATGAACGTTAGGACTAAGCGAGCAGCGTGGGTCGCTCTGGTCGGCGCGGCGGGGATCGCGCTGGCCGGGTGCGGAAGCGGCGGCGACGGCGGAGGGGGCGGCGGCGAGGTCACGATCGACCTCGCCACGAGCTACAACGAGGACCAGCCGCAGCACACCTGCGGTGTCGACACGATCGTCGACACGGTCGAGCAGGCCGATGTGGGCCTGTCGATCGAGGTGTTCCCGTCGAGCCAGCTCGGCGGCGACGCCGACCGCATCGCGGCCGTCGCCTCGGGCGACATCGATATGGACCTGCAGGGCGCGTCGGCCCTCGGCGCCGTGCACGAACCCGTGTCGGTCCTCGACGCGGCCTACGCGTTCGACGGGCCGGAGCACCTCGCCGCCTTCGCCGCCAGCGAGGAGGGGCAGCAGGTGTTCGCCGATTTCGAGGCGGCGAGCGGCATCCGCACCCTCGGCGTCTGGTCGGCGGGCGCCCGCCACTTCACGTCGAACGATCCGATCTCCGCACCCGCCGATCTCGAGGGCAAGCGCATCCGGTTCCCCGGTTCGCCGCAGTACCTCCTGAACGCGGATGCGCTCGGTGCGCAGGCGACGGAGGTCGCCTATGAGGAGGTCTACCTGGCGCTGCAACAGGGCACGGTCGACGGCCAGGAGAACCCGATCACCAACATCGACTCGCTGAACCTGCAGGAGGTGCAGGACTACATCAGCCTGACGGCGCACCAGCTGAACACCAACCTCGTCATCATCGGCGACGTGTGGAACGACCTCAGCGACGAGCAGCAGGCGGCCCTGCAGGACGGCGTCGACAAGGCGGTCGAGGGCGTCACTCAGTGCGTCGCCGACGAGGAGGCCGCCAAGATCCAGGAGTGGAAGGACGCCGGAGAGTGGGAGGTCAACGAGGACGTCGACATCGAGGCCTTCCGCGACCAGGCCGTGGGCTGGTTCGAGGAGAACCTCACGGGCGACCAGCTCGCCGTGTTCGAGGCGATCCGCGCGACCGCGGAGTAGCGGCGGCTGAGCATCCCCGTGCAGCGGTCGGGGATGCTCAGCCGGGGCAGGGCCTCCGGCGGGGCGGGCGGGGCGAATGCCCGCTCCGCCGGAGCACGCTTCTGCCGCGGCGCACGCGATCCGTACGATATGAGGGACGCCGCGGTCGAACGTCGGCGGCCGGACGACCGAGGGACACCATGACCACCAGCGCACAACGGCCGCGCATCCGCGACGCGGAGCGGACGCGGCGCGAGCTCCTCGACGTCGCGGCGGAGGTCTTCGCCGAGCACGGCTATTCGGGGGCCCGCGTCGACGAGATCGCCGACCGCACCCGCACGACGAAGCGGATGATCTACTACTACTTCGGCGGCAAGGAGCAGCTGTACTCCGCCGTTCTGGAGCGCGCGTACCGCGGCATCCGCGAGGAGGAATCGCGCATCGACGTCGCGGGGCTCGACCCCCTCGAGGCGCTGCGCGAGATCGCGACCGCCACGTTCGACCATCACGTCGGCGACCCGGAGTTCATCCGGCTCGTGATGATCGAGAACGTGCACGGCGCGCACTTCCTGAAGCGCATCGACTCCCTCCGCGAACTCGGCCAGCCGGCCGTCGATCTGCTCGATGTGATCCTGCGCCGCGGGCGGGAGATGGGCGAGATCCGCGAGGGCTTCGACGCCCTGGACGTGCATATGCTCATCAGCGCATACTGCGTATTCCAGGTGGCGAATCAGCACACGTTCGGCCACCTGTTCGGCCGCGACCCGCTCGCGCCGGAATCGCTCGAGCGCACCCGTGCCATGCTCCCCGACATCGTCGAGGCCTGGGTCAGCGCGCGCTGAGGCCGCCCCAACCCTTCATTTCTGGCACATCTCCGGTGGCTGCCACCACAGGAGATGTGCCAGAAATGAAGAGTTACGGCGTGGGGGTCGCGAGCTGGCGCTGTGCGCTGAGGCGCACGGGCGCGTTGGGGGCGCCGTAGCCGTCGTAGTTGCCGCGGCGCTCGACGATCTCGAGGAACACCCCGCCGATCGTCGGGGTGTAGAAATGCACGAACTCGCCGTCGGCGTCGCGGTCGTAGAGCAGGTCGAGCTCGCGCAGCGTGCCGAGGGTGTCCGCGTCGAGAGAGAAGCGGGCGGCGACGTCGTCGTAGTAGTTCGCGGGCACGGGCAGGAAGCGCAGGCCCCGCGCCCTGGCCGCGCGGGCGACCGCGACGGCGTCGTCGACGCGCACCGCCGCATGCCGGTCGGGCACCGGAGCCGTCGGCGGCGCGAGGTTCATGGGCAGCCGGATGACGGCATCCGGCGTCGTCATCACCTGGCTGCGGACGAGGCCGCGTGGGCCGGGAACGTCGGCGGCCGACTCGGCCTCGAGGCCGACGACGCTCGACATGAACAGCACGGCCTCGTCGAACTCTTCCCATGGGTACGAGACGTTGACGTGATCGATCGCACCGGAGAGCGATGCCTCGTGCGCTCCCCCGATGAACTCGCGCACCCACGAGTCCTCCGCGGGCCGATCGTTCCAGTACACCTCAGTGCCGTCGGGCGACGCGACGGCGCGCAGCTCGACCTCGCCGCGGTACGTGCGGCGGTACACGGGGGCGGCGCCGAGCTGTGCGGCGCGCTCCGCGGCGGCTGCCGCGTCGCCGACCGCGACGCCGATGCCCGTCAGGCGCGGAGACTCGTGCCGCAGCTGTTCGTTGAGGATCACGCGGGCACTGCCCGCCGTCCACAGCCGCACGGGCTTGGACCGATGGCCGCCGCGGAACGCGAAGCCGAGCTGACCGAGCATCTGGTCGAACTCGTGCAGGTTGGCGCCGGCGATCTCGACGAAGTCGACCTCGCGCGCCGGCTGCGGCGCGATGATCCGATCGGCGTCCCAGCCGTTCTCCGCGGCGGTGCGGTCGGCCAGCCAGGTCAGGGAGCGCCGTGCGTGCGCCGCCGTGCGCACGACGTCGGTCTGCCGGAAGGTGTCGTTGAAGACCTCGAGCGAGAGCGGTCCCGCGTACCCGGCGCGCAGCACGTGGCCGAGGAACCCCGTCAGGTCGAAGTCCCCCTCGCCGGGGAACAGACGGTGGTGGCGGCTCCACTGCAGCACGTCCATCTCGAGCGCGGGGGCGTCGGCGAGCTGCAGGAAGAAGATCTTCTCGCCGGGGATGCGCTCGATCGCCTCCGGGTCGAAGCCGCGGCTGAGGATGTGGAAGCTGTCGAGGCAGACGCCGAGATTGTCGCGGTCGGCGAGCTCGACGAGCCTCCAGGCCTCGCGGTAGTCGTCGACGTACGCGCCCCACGCCAGCGCTTCGTACGCGATCCGGATGCCGCGCTCCGCCGCCAGGTCGGCGATCGCCCGCAGGTGGGCGACGAGGGTGTCGTCGTCGCCCGTCGTCGCGGTCGCCACGTTGCTGCACAGCAGCATGAGGTCGGTGCCGAGGCGCTCCATGACGTCGAACTTCGCCGCCGCGCGGCGGAGGTTGGCCGCGAGTGCGGCCTCGTCGACGCCCTCGAAGTCGCGGAACGGCTGGAACATGTCGATGCGCAGGCCGAGGCGGGCGCACAGCGCGCGGATCTCCTCGGGCGACTCGGGAGCGGCGACGAGGTCGGCGTCCATGATCTCCACGCCGTCGAAGCCGGCGGCGGCGCACGCGTGGAGCTTCTCGACCAGGCCGCCGGACAGACACACTGTCGCCACTGAAGTGCTCATGCGGTCAATGTACCAAAAGGTACATTACTTGCACACCCCACCACCCGCACGGCGGCCGCATAACGAATCGGACATCGTGAGCGTGGTCTGCGTGTTGCCTATGTGGCGGATGTGAAGCTGGACCCTGCGCACTCCCCGGCGCGCCGGCCCGGCGCGCTCACGGCAAGTCAAAGACGACAGAAAGGCACGATCATGGGCCCCGTCATCCTGATGCTCATCGGCCTCGCGATCTTCGCGTTCGGCTATCTGATCTACTCCAAGTACCTCGGCAAGCGCGTGCTCAAGCTGGACCCGGCGTTCGTGACGCCCGCGCACGAGAAGCACGACGGCGTCGACCACGTGCCGACCAACAAGTTCGTGCTCTGGGGTCACCACTTCACGTCCGTCGCCGGCGCCGCGCCCATCGTCGGGCCCGCCGTCGCCGTGATCTGGGGCTGGCTGCCCGCGTTCCTCTGGGTCACGATCGGCACCGTCTTCTTCGCCGGCATGCACGACCTCGGCGCGCTCTGGGCGTCCGAGCGCAACAAGGGCCGCTCGATCGGCGCGCTCGCGGCGCGCTATATCGGCCGCCGCGGCTCGTACGTCTTCCTGCTGGTGATCGGCCTGCTCCTGCTGATGGTGATCGCGGCCTTCGCCGTCGTCATCAAGGATCTGCTGATCGGGAGCCCGTCGGCCGTGATCCCGGCCTGGGGCGCGATCCCCGTGGCGATCCTCATCGGCCTCGCGGTGTACAAGCTGAAGTGGAACCTCACGGCGGTCACCATCGTCGGCGTCGTCGTGCTCTACGGGCTGATCTGGGTCGGCGACCAGTTCCCCGTCGTGCTCCCCGACCCGATTCTGGGCATGAGCCCGGCCACGTTCTGGATCATCGCGCTGTTCGTCTACGCCGGCATCGCCTCACTCCTGCCCGTGTGGCTGCTCCTGCAGCCGCGCGACTACATCAACGGCGTGCAGCTCTTCGTCGGCCTCGCGATCCTGTTCGTCGGCATGCTCGTCGCGGGCCTGTTCTTCGGCAAGGACTTCGTCGCACCGGCGATCAACACCGCCGTCCCCGACGGGACGCCGGCGATCTGGCCGCTGCTGTTCGTCACGATCGCGTGCGGCGCGATCAGCGGCTTCCACGGGGCGGTCGCCTCTGGCACGACGTCGAAGCAGCTCGACAAGGAGACGGACGCCCGCTTCGTCGGCTACTTCGGCGCCGTCGGCGAGGGCCTGCTCGCGCTGGGCGCGATCCTCGCAACCACGGCGGGCATCCAGACCGTCGCCCGGTGGGAGGAGGTCTACAGCGCCTTCAACCAGGGCGGCGTCAGCGCATTCGTCGAGGGCGGCGGCAACATCATCGAGATGGGCCTCGGCCTGCCGCAGTCCCTGTCGGCGACCGTGCTGGCGACCATGGCGGTTCTGTTCGCGGCCACCACGATGGACACCGGCGTGCGCCTGCTGCGCTTCGTGTTCCAGGAGGCCGCGGAGGTCGTCGGGTTCCGGATCCACAACGTGGTCGCCACGATCATCGTGCTCGTGGTCTGCATCGCGCTCGTGTTCAGCCAGGGCGTCGACGGCTCGGGCGGCCTGACGATCTGGCCGCTGTTCGGTACGACGAACCAGCTGCTCGCCTCGCTGACGCTGATCATCGTGGCGATCATGCTCATCCGGAAGCGCAGCAACCCCTACGTCGCGATCCTGCCGCTGCTGTTCGTGTTCGTCGCGGCGTTCTGGGCAGCGATCGTGCAGGTGGGGACGTTCTGGAACGGCGGCACCGACACCAACTGGCTGCTGCTCATCCTGGACCTCATCATCATCGTGGCGACCATCTGGGTCGGGGTCGAGGGCATCGCGGCCATGCGCCGCGCGGCCCGCGACGAGCCGGAGGGCCCGGATGCCGACCTGGTCGACCACGTCACCATCACCGTGAAGACGGTGAAGTAGCCGGATGACCTCGTCGCGCTGGGCCCGACTGCGGAGCCGGTGGCGGGCGTTCACGCGGGGGCTCGAGGAGTTCTACGCGGGCCCCTACCGGAAGACGTTCGCCGTGGCCCGGCGCGACGAGGACGACCACTTCATGCTCGTCGTGCTCGCCGAATCGCTCGGCGTGCCCGACCCCGCCGCCTACTACACGGCCGAGCTGCTGCCGGCGGTCTACGACGACTTCCACGAGTGGCACACCCGCGCCGGCATGGAGCGCTCACCCCTGGACCACATCTCGTGCTGCTGAGCCGTGCGGGGCGGGCGGCCCCGCGCGGCTCAGCGCGCGATGAACCCGTCGGCGCCGAACGGAGAACCGGATGCTGCTGAACGACATCGCAGGCCTGCGGGCCGTCTTCGTGGGCGGCAAGGGCGGCGTCGGCAAGACGTCGATCGCGTCATCGCTCGCCCTCGCGAGGGCGCGCGAGGGCGCCCGCGTGCTGGTCGTCTCGACGGACCCCGCCCACAACCTCGGCCACCTGTGGGAGGCGCCGGTGGGCGACGACCCCGTCGAGCTGTGGCGGGCGACGGGCGGCGCCGGCGGCCAGGAAGCGACCGGCCGCGTCGACGGCATCGAGATCGACCCCGCCGGAACCGTCGACGCGCACCTGCGCGCCGTGCGGGGCACGATGGAGCGGCTGCTCCCCGACCGACTGCACAGGGCCGCCCGCGAGCACCTCGAGTCGGCGCGCGAGGCGCCGGGCACGCACGAGTCGGCCGTGCTCGAGCGCGTCGCCGAGACACTCGAGACCGGGCTGGACCGCTACGACCTCGTCGTGTTCGACACCGCCCCATCCGGGCACACGCTGCACCTGTTGGCGATGCCGGAGCGGATGACCGGATGGACGGAGAAGCTGCTCGCGAACCGCGACCGCTCCGAGCGCTACTCGGCGGCGTACGGCGCGCTGGGCGGCACGAAGGACACCTCCGACCGCGATGCCGAGCTGCGCCGCGTGCTGCTGAAGCGCCGGGCGCGGTTCTCGCTCATGCGCGACGCGCTCGTCGACCCGGCGCGCGTCGGGTTCGTGCTCGTCACGGTCGCCGAGCCCATGCCGATCGCCGAGAGCCGCGAGGTCGCCGCCCAGCTCGAGCACCTCGGAGTCGGGCTCGTCGGCGTCGTCGCGAACCGCCTCTCCCCCGCCGACGCGCTCCCGGCGCGCCGCGAGAGGGAGGAAGCCGAGCTCGACGGGCTCGACCTCGGCGCCCCCGTTACCCGCATCCCGCAGGTCGACGCCCTCATCGGACTGCCAGCGCTCACGGAGCTCGCCGACGCGCTCACCGCGTCTCGCTGAGCGGGCCGCGTGGGCGGCCGACCGGCGGCGCCGACACAATGCAGGAGACGCTCGCGGGGCAGCGCCGGTGCCGCGGATTCCTGGGGGTGGCCGGAGGCGGGTGGGCGGGATCGACTGCGTAGTGTTCGGCGGCGCGGTGAATGTTCCGGGCCGGGCTTTGCTCCGAGAACACTGCCTGCTAAACTTGAGCTTGCTAGACTCAAGTTTGAATCCGGGTGGTGAGCATCCGGATCGTCGACACGGCCGCGGGAGGGGCAATGGCAGATCAGCAGGAGCAGAAGAGCGCGCTCGAGGAGTTCGGGATCAACCTGACCGAGCAGGCGCGCAGCGGCAGGCTCGACCCGGTGATCGGGCGCGACAGCGAGATCCGACGCGTCAGCCAGGTGCTCACCCGCCGCACGAAGAACAACCCCGTGCTGATCGGCGAGCCGGGCGTCGGCAAGACCGCCGTCGCCGAGGGGCTCGCGCAGCGCATCGTCGCGGGCGACGTCGCCGAGTCGCTGAAGGGGCGCGAGCTGATCGCGCTCGACATCTCGGCCCTCGTGGCCGGCGCGATGTATCGAGGCCAGTTCGAGGAGCGCCTGAAGAGCGTGCTCAAGGAGATCACCGACTCCGACGGGCGCATCATCACGTTCATCGACGAGCTGCACGTGCTCATGGGAGCGGGCGGCGGCGAGGGCTCCGTCGCGGCGGCGAACATGCTCAAGCCGATGCTCGCCAGGGGCGAGCTCCGGATGATCGGCGCGACGACGCTCAACGAGTACCGCGAGTTCATCGAGAAGGATGCGGCGCTCGAGCGCCGCTTCCAGCAGGTGTACGTCGGCGAGCCGAGCGTGGAGGACACGATCGCGATCCTGCGCGGCCTGAAGGAGCGCTACGAGGCGCACCACAAGGTCACGATCTCCGACGGCGCCCTCGTCGCCGCGGCATCGCTCTCGCACCGCTACATCCCGTCGCGCCAGCTGCCCGACAAGGCGATCGATCTGATCGACGAGGCGGCCTCCCGGCTCCGGATGGAGATCGATTCGGCCCCCGTCGAGATCGACGAGCTGCGCCGCCACGTCGACCGGCTGAAGCTCGAGGAGCTCGCGCTGAAGAAGGAGAAGGACGACGCCTCGAAGGCGCGCCTCGCCGATCTGCGGGCGACGCTCGCCGACCAGGAGGCCGAGCTCACGGCGCTGCAGGAGCGCTGGGAGGCCGAGCGCGGTTCGCTGAACCGCGTCGGCGACCTCAAGACGCGCCTCGACGCGACCCGCGTGGAGGCGGAGCGCGCCCAGCGCGAGGGAAAGCTCGAGCGCGCGTCGCGCCTGCTCTACGGCGAGATCCCCGACCTCGAGCGCCAGGTCGCCGAGGCGGAGAGGGCCGAGCAGTCGGATGAGCGAATGGTGGGCGACCAGGTCACGGACGAGGCCATCGCCGAGGTGATCGCGGCGTGGACGGGCATCCCCGTCGGCCGCCTCATGCAGGGCGAGACGGAGAAGCTCCTCAACCTCGAGACCGAGCTCGGCCGTCGGCTGATCGGCCAGAAGGAGGCGGTGACGGCCGTCAGCGACGCCGTGCGCCGCTCGCGGGCCGGCATCAGCGACCCCGACCGACCGACGGGCTCGTTCCTGTTCCTCGGACCGACGGGCGTCGGAAAGACCGAGCTCGCCAAGGCGCTCGCGGAGTTCCTCTTCGACGACGAACAGGCCATGATCCGGATCGACATGTCGGAGTACGGCGAGAAGCACTCCGTGTCGCGGCTCGTCGGCGCCCCTCCCGGCTACGTCGGCTACGACCAGGGCGGCCAGCTCACCGAGGCCGTGCGCCGGCGCCCGTACTCGGTCGTGCTGCTCGACGAGGTCGAGAAGGCGCATCCGGAGGTCTTCGACGTGCTGCTGCAGGTCATGGACGACGGCCGCCTGACCGACGGCCAGGGCCGCACGGTCGACTTCAAGAACGTCATCCTGATCCTGACGAGCAACATCGGCTCGCCCATCCTGATCGACCCCGCCATCGGGGAGGCCGACAAGCGCGAGCAGGTCATGCGGCTCGTGCAGGCGTCGTTCAAGCCGGAGTTCGTGAACCGGCTCGACGACATCGTGATGTTCCGGGCCCTCGGGACCGACGAGCTCGCCCAGATCGTCGAGCTGCAGGTCGACCAGCTGCAGCGCCGCCTCGCGGACCGCCGCCTGACGCTGGCCGTCACCCCGGATGCCAGGGCCTGGCTCGCCGACGCCGGCTACGACCCGGTGTACGGCGCGCGCCCGCTGCGGCGCCTCATCCAGAAGGAGGTGCAGGACCGCCTCGCGAAGGCGATCCTCGCGGGCGGCGTGCGCGACGGCGACACGGTGCGCGTCGACGTCGCGCCGAACGGCGAGGAGCTCTCGCTCGCGGCGGAGCGCGTCGCCTGACCCCGCTCGGCGGCGCAGAAATGCCGCTTACTGCTCCCCCGACCCGGGGTTTCGAGCAGTAAGCGGCATTTCTGCGTCGGAGTTACTTCTTCAGCGCCTCGCCGAGCTTCACGCGCGCGCCCATCTTGAGCAGCGAGTTCTCGTAGATGCGGGCGCCGAGGGCGATCACCGCGACGCAGGTGACGACCATGATCCCGAGCGATGCGAGCGGCTCCCACCACGCCGCCTCGTCGAAGAAGAGCCTGACGGGCATCGCGACGGGCGCCGAGAACGGCACGTACGACATGATCGTCATCACGAGCGGGTTGTCGCCGAGCACGATCACGAGGAAGTACGGCAGCATCACGAGGTACATCACCGGCATCACGGTCGGCGAGATGTCCTCCTGGCGCGAGACCATCGAGCCGGCCGCGGCGAACATCGCCGACAGGAGCAGGAACCCGAGCGCGAAGAAGAGCGCGAACCACGCGACCGGGGCGCCGAAGTCGGTGACGACGTCGCTCTGGCCCGTGAACGCCAGCGCCGCGATCGATGCCGCAGCGAGCACGAGGATCTGGCCCAGGGCGAGGATCAGGTTGCCGATGACCTTGCCGGCCAGCAGGGCGCGGGCCGAGACGGTCGAGATGAGGATCTCGACGACGCGGGTCTGCTTCTCCTCGACGACGGCCGTCGAGATCGGCATCGCGAACGTCAGCGTGATGCCCATGAACAGCACACCGAACACGATGCCGAGCATGTACCGGAGGAAGAACGGGACGGCGGCGTCGTCGAGGAGCGTGACCTGGGGCTGCACGGCGAGCATCGTGACCAGACCCTCCGGCGCCTCCTCGAGCGCGACGACCTCGACGCCCGTCGGAGAGTCGGCGCTGGGCAGAACGAGGGCGTCGACGTCGCCGTCGCGCACCAGCTGCTCCCCCGCCGCTCGGTCGGTGACCTCGGTGACCTCGAGCTCCTCGGTGTCCGGCAGCATCTGCGCGGATTCCGGTGTGGCGGCGACGGGCGTCGCCGAGGTCATGTTCCCCGCGATCCCCATCCAGATGATGCCGCCGACTGCGATCAGCACCAGGATGAGGGTCGAGATGAGGAAGGCCTTGCTGCGCAGGCGCGAGACGATGTCGCGCTCGGCGACGAGCCAGGCGGCTTGCGGCGTCGAGACGGAGCTCGGGGCGTTCATCGGATGACCTCCTTGAAGATCTGGGCGAGCGAGGGCTGCTGGGGGCTGAAGCTGGCGACGTCGCCCGCGGCGACGGCCCGCTGGAGGACGCGCTGGGCAGCCGCGTCGTCTGCGGCGTCGAAGAGCGCGTAGCCGCCGTCGAAGTCGACGACCTCGATGCCGGTCTCCGCCCGGAGCCAGCCGATGTCGGCGCCCGTGAGGATCTCGAAGCGGCGCGTCGAGTGCTGTTGGCGCAGCTGCTCGCGGGGGCCGGACGCCCGCACGGTGCCTCCCGCGATGATGACGAGGTCGTCGCACAGGCGCTCGACGACGTCGAGCTGATGGGAGGAGAAGAGCACCGATGCGCCCGCGGCGGCGCGGTCCTGGAGAACGCCGGCGACCACCTCGACCGCGAGCGGGTCGAGGCCGCTGAACGGCTCGTCGAGGATGAGGACATCCGGATCGTGCACGAGGGCCGCCGCGATCTGGGCGCGCTGCTGGTTGCCCAGCGAGAGCGCCTCGATGTTGTCGCGGAGCCTCTCGCCGAGGCCGAGCTGTTCGAGGATGGCGGTGGCGCGCTCCGTCGCGTCGGCGCGGGTGAAGCCGTGCAGCCGGGCGAGGTACACGATGTGGTCGAGCACCTTCATCTTCGGGTACAGCCCGCGCTCCTCCGGCATGTATCCGAAGCGGCGCCGGTCGGCGACGGTGACGGGCCGCCCGCCGAGCGTCACGCTGCCGCCCTCGTACTCGAGCAGGCCCAGCACGATGCGCATCGTCGTGGTCTTTCCGGCGCCGTTGCCGCCGACGAAGCCCGTCAGCCTCCCCGGCGCGACGTCGAAGCCCACGCCGTCGAGCACACGGCGCTCGCCGTAGTTCTTGGTGATTCCGCTCAGCGTCAGCATCGCGGCCCCCTTTCGCTGTGTCGTGCTCCCACGGTATTGAGGCGGGCGCCGGCGGGGCCTCCCCCGCCAGGCGGAGATCTGCGGCGTCCTCCGGAAGGGGGAGCCGTCGGGGCAAGGCATCGGGCCGCAGGCGCGGGTCATTCGGAGGAGCGCTGCCGGCGGCGCGCACAGTCCGTGATCATATGCACGGGAATAGGATCGTGTCCGCGGGTGCTCCACCTGCGCGTACCGCCGGCGACGCCCGGCCCCGGATCAGAAGGAGATCATCCGTGACCAAGATCGGCTACATCGTCGGCAGCATCTCGAGCACCTCGCTCAACCGCACCCTCGCGGAGGCCCTCGCGAAGCTCGCGCCGGAGGGCGTCGAGTTCGAGGAGATCGCGATCAAGGACCTGCCGTTCTACTCGGCCGACTACGACGCCGAGTTCCCGCAGGTCGGCACGGACTTCAAGAACCACATCGAGTCGGTCGACGGCATCGTGATCGTCACGCCCGAGTACAACCGCTCGATCCCCGGTGTGCTCAAGAACGCGATCGAGTGGGCGAGCCGCCCGTACGGCTCGTTCTCGTTCGGGGGCAAGCCCGTCGCCGTGCTCGGCGGCTCGCCCGGTGCGATCGGCACTGCGGCGGCGCAGCAGCACCTCAAGGCCGTGCTGAGCCACGTCAACGCGATCGTGATGGGCCAGCCGGAGGGCTTCGTGCAGGTCGCGCCCGGCCTCATCACCGATGACCGCGAGATCACCAACGAGGGCACGAAGGCGTTCCTGCAGTCGTACCTCGACGCGTTCCTGGGGCTCGTCGCCCGGGTCGAGAAGGCCAACGCGTAAGCGCATACCTCTAGCGGCATACGCCCGCCCCGCCGCGCGCGGGGCGGGCGTTCTGCGTCGTGCGGGGTTCCTCTGCACGGGGTCGACGTTCGGCGCTGGCAAGTCACGAACGGCTTCGACGCGGTGACAAACGACGCTCTATGAATCGCGTCTGCCGCGCGGAATCTGCGACGGCGCGAGTTGGGGGCGGCCGGTCCCTCTACGGTGGTCGATCTGCGCTGCGCGGCGCCGGGTATCTGAGTTGCGGAGCCGACGGTTCAACTGGGCCCAGGTCACGAGCGACTTCGCCGCGGTGACAAACGACGCTCCGTGAATCGCGTTTGCAGCGTGGAGTTTGCGACCGCGGCGAAGTGGAGGTGGTGCGTCAGCGTGGGCCGGGGCCGCTGAGAGCGCCGCGCGAGGGCGATCCGCGTCAGGCGAAACCGTTGCGGTGGGCCCAGACGACCGCGGCGACGCGGTCGCGGGCGCCGAGCTTCAGCAGCACGTTTGAGACGTGGGTCTTCACGGTCGCGTCGCCGATGAACAGCTCCGCAGCGATCTCGGCGTTGCTCATCGCGCGGGCGAGGAGGCGCAGGACCTCCGCCTCCCGCTCCGTGAACGAGATCGCGGCGTGTGCCGTCGCGTTCACGGGGTCCGCCATCGGCCGGCCGTCCGCTGGTGATCCGGCCCCGGGCGGGGCTCCCGTGGTAGGGGGCGCGCCGGTCGCGGGACCGGGCGCGGCGGGCCCGCTCCCGCGCCCCCGCGCAGCCGTGCCCGTCCCGCCGTGCTGCGTGCCGTCGTGCGCCCCGGTTCCGCCGGTCGCGAAGCGCTCGATCACGCGACGCGTGACCTCGGGAGCAAGCAGCGCGTCCCCGGATGCCGCGGAGCGCGCGGCCTGAACGAGCTCCTCTGGGCCCGCGTTCTTCAGCAGGAAACCGCTCGCGCCCGCCTCCAGCGCCGAGAACAGGTAGTCGTCGCGATCGAAGGTCGTCACGATCACGATGCTCGGCCCGTCGTCGCCGAGCTCCGCCCGGATGAGCCTGGTCGCCTCGATGCCGTCGAGGTCGGGCATCTGGACGTCCATGAAGACCACGTCCGGACGCATGCCGCGCACGGCATGCAGCGCCTCGCGACCCGTCGCCGCCTCGCCGGAGACCGCGATGCCGCTGGCCTCGAGGATCATCCGGAACCCCATCCGCATGGTGCTGTGGTCGTCGACGAGCAGCACGCTGATCGGCGCGGTCATCGCCGCCCCTCCCCCGTCGGCTGTCCGTTCTCCCCGAGCGGGACGCTGACACGGACGAGGTAGCCGGATCGCTCCACCGCGCCCTCCCCTGCCGGTTCCCTACGGCCGAAATGGAGGACGCCGCCCATCGCCGTCGCGCGCTCGCGCATGCCGAGCTGGCCGATGCCGGGGCGGGCGCCCGCCCGCACGCGGCCGGTGTTGGTGACCTCGAGCTCGACGGCGTCCGACGCCCAGCGCAGGCGCACATCGGCGGCGGCGTGGGGGCCGCCGTGGCGCCTGGCGTTCGTCAGCGCCTCCTGGGCGATCCGGTACAGGTTCGTTTCGATCAGCGGGGTGAGCGGCACGGTGTCGCCGATCACGGCGAACGTCGTGCGCATCCCGGCCGCGTTCGCCTGCCGCGCGAGCTCCGCGATATCGGCCACGTGGAGGGCCGACGGCGTCGCGCCGCCGGAGGAGGGGTCACGGAGGGTGTCGAGCAGGTGGTGCAGCTCATCGATCGCGGTGCGGGCGTTCGACTCGACGCCCTTGAGGACTTCCTCCGCGGCATCCGGATCCGTCGCCATCACGGTACGGGCCGCGCCCGCCTGCACGCCCATGGCCGACACGTGGTGGCCGACGACGTCGTGGAGCTCCCTGGCGATGCGCACGCGGTCGAGCGCGACGGCCTGCTCGGCGGCGAGCTCGCGCTCCTCCTCGAGTTCGCGCGTCAGGCGCTGCAGCGACTGCCTGTTCAGGGCGGCGCGGAAGGCGTGGTCCCCCATGAAGTACGCCCCGGCGAAGTACGCGCCGTTGATGAGCCAGTTCAGCAGCATGAAGGCGACGAGCGGCGACATCGCGCCGGCTACGACCTCGGCGTCGTCAGCCGCGTCGCCGATGGACATGTACGTCGAGACGAGCAGCCAGACGGCCATGCCGACGATGATGATCGCACGGGCGGCGGCAGCGCGGCGTCGGTCGTTCGTCCACGCCCCGACGGTGTAGATCGCGATGAACATCGCAATGTTGCCCGCGAACATCTCGGGGATGTAGAAGGAGACCCCGAGGAAGTACGACGCGCAGACCACGAATGCGACCGTGATCGGGTATTTCTTGCGAACGGCGAGCGGGAGGCAGGTGCCGACGCTGAGCGGGATGACCCAGACCAGATCGGCCGTCTGCTCACCGTACGCCTCGCTGATGGACGACAGCGCGCCGCTGACGAGCGCGGCGATGAACATCCCGGCGGCCAGGGCGTAGTCCTGGCGGAGCTCGCGGCTCGTCGGCGCGGAGCGGGCGGGGGAGGAGGGCGTCGGCTCGGTGCGGGCGCTGTCGCCTGCTGGGGCGTCGGCGACGCCCGTCGCGGCGGGCTCGTCGGCGCTGGCGGCCGGCGGCGGGGCCGCGGGTGATCCGGCGTCGGCGCGGTCGATCTGCGGTGCCATGAGTTCACCGTAGGCCGTGGCGGGGGTCGTGCGCCTCCCCCTGGCGGCGGATGAGCCGAGGCGGCGTCTGCGGACGGGCGGCTCGTCGGTGTCGGTGCTCACCCGAAGATCATCGGAACGTCGAGGTCGTCGTCCTCGCCGCCCAGATCGAGATCGACCACGACCGGCACGTGGTCGCTCGGCTGCTCGCCCTTGCGCTCGTCGCGCTCGATCGACGCACCCGTGACGGCTTCGGCGAAGGCGGGGGAGCCGAGCACGAAGTCGATCCGGATGCCCTGGTCCTTCGGGAACTTCACCCGCTGGTAGTCCCAGTAGGTGTAGCCCGTCGGGATCAGGGGCCGCACGGTGTCGGTCAGCCCCGCGTCGAGCAGCGCCTGGAACGACTGGCGCTCGGCGGGGGACACGTGCGTCGAGACGCCCTCGACGATGTCGGGGTCGCCGTTGTCGGCATCCGTGGGGATGATGTTGAAGTCGCCGACGAGCGCGAGCGGCAGGTCGGGCCGCGCCGCGAGGGCGTCGGCGGTGTGCTGCCGCAGGGCCTCGAGCCAGCGCAGCTTATAGGCGTAGTGCGGGTCCTCGAGCGAGCGGCCGTTGGGCACGTACAGGCTCCAGACCTTCACCCCGCCCACGGTTGCGCCGAGTGCGCGGGCCTCCAGGGGGGCGTCGTCGCCCTCATACCCCTTCTTGAACCCCGGCATGCCGGTGAAGGCATATTCGATGTCCTCGATCGGTTCGCGGCTCGCGATCGCGACGCCGTTCCACTGGTTCAGACCGTGGGCTTCGACCTGGTAGCCGGCGGCCTCGAACTGCTCGTACGGGAACTGCTCCGGCTTGCACTTGATCTCCTGCATCGCCAGGACGTCGATGTCGGCGCGCTCGGCGAAGCCGACGATCCGATCCACGCGCGCCCGAACGGAGTTCACATTCCACGTCGCCAACCGCATGCGTCCCAGCCTAAGCGCGCGAGGGTGCCGTTCGCCGAACGCCGGTCCGGATCCGAAGCCGTCGGAGCGGGGCTCCGGCGTTCATCCGGAACACCCGCGGTTTCAGGTGCCGTCACATGCGGGTGAAACGACCGGCCTCAGACTCGCAAACGGCCGCACCTGAGCGGCGAAGCTTCCGAGGGGGCGTTGCCCTACTTTCGGGGGTCCGAGCCCCACTTGAGATTGTCGAAGAGGTTCGCGACCTGGGCGCGGTCGTACGCCTCGGCGCGGGGCGCCGTCGGGAAGTCGAGGTTCAGCAGCAGATCGGCGAACTGACGGTTCGCTCGCAGGCGGTCGGCGATCTTGTCGAGCACGTCGTCGACGTCCGCGCGCCGATACCCGTCCTTGAACATCCCGGGCTTCTTCAACGGGTGCGACGCGAGCCATTCCTCGAGGGGCTTGTCTGCCATGGCCCCAGCCTATGGGCGGAAGCTATGCGCGTGCGCCCGCGGTCTGCGTGCGTTCGTCTGCGGTGCGCCCCTACTGGCACGGGTGCGGGGTCATGGCCGCCTTGAGCGTGGCAGGGG
This sequence comes from Microbacterium halophytorum, assembly GCF_002970975.1. Taxonomy (GTDB): domain Bacteria; phylum Actinomycetota; class Actinomycetes; order Actinomycetales; family Microbacteriaceae; genus Microbacterium; species Microbacterium halophytorum. Next base: position 42,466 of record NZ_PNFA01000007.1, on the reverse strand, counting down.
AGGGGCGGGCTCTCGTAAGCTGGTGCGCATGGCCACCGCATCCACGCCGGCGCTCGAAGCCGACCGCCAGAACCTCATCGAGCTGATCAGGGCCGAGGCGGTGTTCCACGGCGACTTCACCCTTTCGAGCGGCAAGAAGGCGACGTACTACGTCGACATGCGCAAGCTCACCCTCGACCACCGCGCGGCTCCGGCGATCGGCCGCATCATGGGCGACCTGATCGCCGACATCGACGGCGTCGTGGCCGTCGGCGGCCTGACGCTCGGCGCCGACCCGATCGCGAACGCCGTCATGCACGCCTCCGCGGGCGGGGACCGTCCTCTCGACGCCTTCGTCGTGCGCAAGGAGCCGAAGGATCACGGCCGCGGCCGCCAGGTCGAGGGCGCCGAGGTCGCCGGTAAGCGCGTCGTCGTGCTCGAGGACACCTCGACGACGGGCCAGTCGGCGCTCAAGGCCGTCGAAGCCCTGCGCCGCGAGGGCGCGGAGATCGTCGCGGTCGCCGTGATCGTCGACCGGAAGACGGGTGCGCAGGCCGCCGTCGAGGCCGAGGGCCTCGAGTGGCGCGCCGCGATCGACCTCGACGACCTCGGCCTCGCGCCCCAGTAAGCCGTGGCACACGAAACGGTCGATGGCGGTCGCCCTGCGGCCGCGATGTTCTGCGACGCGGGCACGTCAAGGTGTGCGCCGTGACCGCATACGCACTCGCCCTCGACCTGGGCGGAACCAAGCTCGAGGGCGCCCTGGTCGACGCTGGGGGAGCGGCCCTCGCGACCAGCCGCAACCGCGTCGCGACCGGCCCCGATTCCACGCCGGAGTCGCTGACGGAGGCGTTCGAGGCCGTCGTGCGTCGCGCGATGGAGCACCTTCCGGATGGCGCCGACTTCGTCGGCACGGGCATCGGGAGCGCAGGCCCTGTCGATCTCGGTGCCGGCACGATCCATCCGGTCAATATGGTCCGAGCGCGCGGGTTCGACATCGTCTCGGCCGCGCGCGTGGCAGTGGGCGGCCAGGCCGATGTGCGCCTGCGCCTCGACGGCACGTGCTTCGCCCTCGCCGAGGCCCGCTGGGGCGCGGCGCAGCGCGCGCGCTCATCGATGGGCGTCGTCGTCTCGACGGGCGTCGGCGGCGGCATCGTGCTCGACGGACGCGCCGTCACCGGCGGCTCCGGCAACGCCGGCCACATCGGGCAGACGCACGTCGACCTGCGCGACCTGCCGGGCGGCCCGGCCGAACCCGCGACGGTCGAGACCCTCGCATCCGGCCCCAACATCGTGCGCTGGGCGCGCTCGCAGGGTTGGGTCGGTGAGACGGGGGAGGACCTCGCCCGCACGGCCGCGGCGGGGAACGCCGTGGCCAGGACCGCGATCGAGCGGTCGGCAGCCGTCGTCGGGCGAGCCTTCGCCGACGCAGCGATTCTCCTCGACCTCGAGACGATCGTCATCGGCGGCGGCTTCTCACACGTGTCACCCGACTACGTCGAGCTCGTGGGGGAGGCGCTGCGTGCCAGCGCCCCGCTCGACTACGCCCGCCGCGCCGCGGTCGTGCCCAGCGCCCTCGGCGGCGACGGCCCCCTGCTCGGCGCCGCGGCCCTGGTGCTGTAGCGGCCGCGTTCCGCTGGGTGCGGTCGCGGCCGTCCGATGCTCGCGGCGCATCGCGCCACCACCCACCGACCTGACCCAAACCTTCATCTCTGGCACATCTCCGGTGCGAACTGCGCCCGGAGATGTGCCAGAGATGAAGAGTTACCGGTCGCGGTCGCGCCCCATCCACCAGTGCCGGATGAACAGCACGAGCGACGTCGTGATGCTCAGGATCGCGATCGCGAAGATCCAGTCGCGCGGCTCCATCCGCTGCTCCTATTCCGCTGACTCGTCGTCGAGCAGCTCGGCGACCGACGGGAGGATCTCGTTCGGGCGGAACGGGAAGGGCACGATCGACTCCTCGTCGGAGATGCCCGTCAGCACCAGGACCGTGTGCAGGCCGGCCTCGATTCCCGCGACGATGTCGGTGTCCATCCGGTCGCCGATCATGCCCGTGACCTCGCTGTGCGCCCCGATGCGGTTCAGCGCCGAACGGAACATCATCGGGTTGGGCTTGCCGACGACGTAGGGCTCCTTGCCCGTGGCCTTCGTGATGAGCGCGTTGATGGCGCCCGTCGCGGGCAGGACGCCGTGCGTGCTCGGGCCCGTGGCGTCGGGATTGGTCGAGATGAATCGCGCGCCGTCGTTGATCAGCCGCACGGCCTTCGTGAGCGCCTCGAACGAGTAGTTGCGCGTCTCGCCGACGACAACGAACTCGGGGTCGTTCTCGGTCAGGATGAACCCGGCCTCGTGCAGCGCCGTGAGGATGCCGGCCTCGCCGATGACGAACGCCGTGCCGCCGGGGCTCTGCTGCTGCAGGAACGCTGCGGTCGCCATCGCCGACGTCCAGATGTTCTCCTCGGGGACCTCGATCCCGGATGTCCTGAGCCGAGCCGACAGGTCGCGCGGCGTGAAGATCGAGTTGTTCGTGAGCACGAGGTACGGCGTTCCGGTGGCGCGCCACTGCTCGAGCAGTTCGGCCGCGCCGGGGATCGCGGTCTCCTCATGGACGAGCACCCCGTCCATGTCGGTCAACCAGCACTCGATCTCGTCGCGTCGCCTCATGCGCCCAGCCTATGGGGAGTAGGTGTCGCGGGGGAGGCGCGGGTGTTTCGGGGGAGTGCGCGTTGTCGAAGCCCGGGGCATCCGGATTTGTGCCGTTGTCAACGTTCCACGCGTGACACCTCGACGACGGCACAAATCCATCGCGGTACGAGCACCCCGAACATCCGGTTTCGCCGGGTGCGCCGAGCCTGCGGGATGCCGGTCGCCCGCGGGGCTATGGTCGAGCCGTGAACCCCCGCCCGCGACAGCCGTGGGACCCGTCGAGCCTTCCCGATCTGACGGGCCGCACGTATCTCGTGACGGGTGCGAACGCCGGCCTCGGCTACTTCGCGAGCGAGCAGCTCGCCAGGGCGGGCGCGCACGTCGTGCTGAGCGGCCGCCACCCCAACCGCCTGCACGCCGCGCACGACGCGATCGAGGCGCGTGTACCGGGCGCGTCGGTCGAGACCCTGATCATCGACGTGGCGAACCCCGGGTCGGTTCGGTCGGCCGCCGCATCGCTCAAGGGCGGCCCGTTCTCGCGCAACCGGCTCGACGGGGTGCTGCTGAACGCCGGCATCGTGCACACGCCCAAGCATCGCCGCACGACGCGCGACGGGCGTGAGCTGGTGCTCGCGACGAACGCGCTCGGCCACTTCGTGCTGGCGGGCGAGCTCCTGACGACGCTCGCGAAGGGAGCTTCGCATCATCGACGGGGGCGCATGGTGTGGCTCGGCAGCATGTCGACCCGGATGGGCGCGCACGAACCCAAGGACATCCAGCTCGAGAAGAACTACGGCGCGTGGCGCGCCTACGTGCAGTCGAAGGTCGTCGTGCAGGCGCTCGCGCTCGAGGCCGATGCGCGGCTGCGCGACGCCGACGTGCCCGTCGACAGCGTCCTCGCGCACCCCGGATACTCGATCGGCGGCCGCACGCCGGAGGTCGCGGGCGTGAACCAGCCCAGCGCATGGAAGAGGTTCCGCGACGGGCTCCAGTCGCCCGTCGCCCAGGGCAAGCAGCACGGCGCGTGGGCTCCCGTGCGGGCGCTCGTCGACCCGGATGTCACCGGCGGCGACTACATCGGCCCGCGGTTCCTGACGCGCGGCGCCCCCGTCGTCGTGACGCCGTCGTCTACGTCCCGCGACCCCGAGGTGCGCGAGAAGGTGTGGGCCCGCTGCGAGGAGCTCACGGGCGTGCGCTGGCCGTTCGCGAAAGCCGCGCGGCGCTGAGCGGAGCCGGCCCGGGCAAGGCGATCGCCGTCGCCGGGCGCGTCGTCGAGTCGTCGGACGCGCGGAACGGCCGCCGCGGTCGCAGATGTCGTGCAGCGTGAGGGATCGATGCCGCGGACGTTGTCACGGCGGCGGTCGGGCACGTGTCGCGGGCGGGCGGCCGCGAGGGTGCGACACCGTCGTGCGGGGCGTGCAGATGCGCGTGTGCCGCGGCGACCCGGAGGTCACCGCGGCACACGCGCATCTGCGGAGCGGATCAGCGCAGGCCGACCACCGCATCCGGGGCGTTCAGCACCACGATCGGCGTGACGGTCGGGTGACCGGCGGCGCGCACCTTGGCGAGGTCCACGCGCACGAGGGGCGTGCCCTCGTCGACGACGTCGCCGGCGGAGACGAGGGCCTCGAAGCCGTCGCCGCCCATCTCGACCGTGTCGAGGCCGATGTGGATGAGCACCTCGGTGCCGTCGTCGAGCACGAGCCCCACGGCGTGGCCCGTCGGGAAGATCGTCTCGACCCTGCCGGCGCCCGGCGCCACGACGGTGTCGCCCGTCGGCTCGACGGCGACGCCAGGGCCGAGCGTCGCCTGGGCGAACGCCTCATCCGGAACCTCGCTCAGCGGCACGATCGTGCCGGCGATCGGCTGGCGCAGCACGACGGCGCGCGGCGGGGCGGCCACGGCGACCGCGCCACCGGCCGGAGCGGCGGGGGCCGCCGGGGCGGTGGTCGGCACCTCGGCGCCGGCCATGACCTGTTCCATGGCGTCCTTGACGAACTGCACGTTCAGGCCGTAGACGACCTGCACCGATTGGCCGCCGGCCTTCATCGTGCCCGTCGCGCCGGCGCGCTTGAGCGCCTGCTCGTCGACCTTCGTGGTGTCGCCGATCTCCATGCGCAGCCGGGTCGCGCAGTTGTCGAGCTCGAGGATGTTCTCCTTGCCGCCGAGCGCCTCGATGAACGCGGCGCCCGTGGCGAGGTAGCCGGCGTCGGAGGTGTCGACGGCCTCGTCCTGGACGTCCTCGTCGTCTTCGCGACCGGGCGTCTTGAGCCGGAACCGCAGGATGAGCCAGCGGAAGACGAGGAAGTAGATCACGAACCAGATGGCGCCCAGGACGAAGATCATCCAGGGGTTCTCGGCCATCGGGTTCACCCAGCCGAGCACGAGGTCGATGAAGCCGCCCGAGAACCCGAAGCCCATCCGGACGGGCAGGATCGTCGCGATGGCCATCGAGATGCCGGTGAACAGCGCGTGGACGACGTAGAGCCACGGAGCGAGGAACATGAACGAGAACTCGAGCGGCTCGGTCACGCCGACGAAGAACGACGACACCGCCGCCGAGAGCAGGATGCCCGCCGCGATCTTCTTGCGCTTGGTCTTCGCCGTCACGTACATCGCGAGCGCCGCGCCGGGCAGGCCGAGCATCATGATCGGGAAGAAGCCCGTCATGTACTGGCCCGTGACGCCGTAGGTGCCCTCGCCCGCCAGGAAGTTGTTCAGGTCGTTGATGCCGGCGACGTCGAACCAGAACACCGAGTTCAGCGCGTGGTGCAGGCCGAACGGGATGAGAAGGCGGTTCAGGAAGCCGTAGATGCCGGTGCCGAATGCGCCGAGCGTGACGATCCACTCGCCGAAGCCGACGAGCCCGCCGTAGACGAACGGCCACACGAAGTAGAGAACGAGGGCCAGGATGAGCGAGGCGGCGGCGGTGACGATCGCGACCGAGCGCTTGCCCGAGAAGAACGACAGCCAGTCGGGCAGCTTCACGTCCTTGAAGCGGTTGTAGCACGCGGCGCCGATGAGGCCCGCGATGATGCCCGTGAAGGCGTTCTCGATGTTGGCGAACGCCGGGTTGACGTCGTCGACCTCGATGCCCTGGAACACGGCGACGGCGTCGGGGTTGAGCATCGTCGTGATGACGAGCCATGACACGAGGCCCGCGAGCGCCGATGTGCCGTCGGTCTTGCGCGCCATGCCGATCGAGACACCGATCGCGAACAGGAGGGCGAGGTTGTCGAGCAGGGCGCCGCCCGCCGTGCTGAAGATCGCCGAGACGAGGTTCGCCTCGCCGACCGCGTTCTCGATCCAGTAGCCGATGCCCGAGAGGATCGCGGCGACCGGGAGGACCGCGACCGGCAGCATCAGCGACCTGCCGAGGCGTTGGAAGAACTTCATAGTGAACATCTCCGTCGATGGGGAAGAGGGCCGAGCAGGAGTGTACGCGGAAAAGTCGCTCTGGTCTAGACCGGACATGCGCGACGGTATCGAGGGTGCGGTTTATGCCCGGTCAGGAGATAGTTCCGGATGCGTGGCCAGATGTGCTCCCGATGCAGGGGCCGCGTGCGGATGCACCGCGCGGTGTGCGTGCGGGCGACATCGGGTCGGCGCCGTGAGCGGCGCGAAGCCGGCTTCCGCTCGGGTGGCACCGGGCCCGTGTCCCCGTGTCGACGCCACCGGCGAGCGGTTCGCCGGCCAGTGGTCGATCGTGGCGGGTCGGCGTCGGATGGCGACCTCGGGCCGCGGTCAGGCCGCCGTGACCTCCGTGAGCCGAAAGGAGAGCTCGTACTGGTCGGCGGGGAACGTCACGGTGGCGTACTCGAGCGGCTGCCCCTGCGCGAACGCCGATCGCGTGAGGCGGAGCACGGGCATCGCGGGCGACAGCGCCAGCGCCTCGATCTCATCGTCGTCGGGGAGCGCGGCGGTGACGAGCTCGAGCCCGTCCGTCGGCGCGAGGCCGAGCCCCGCATACAGCTGATAAAGGCTGCCCGCCGCCTGCTCCTCGTCGAGGTCGGGCAGCAGCGTGGGCGAGAGCCACGTCTCCTCGAGCGCCAGCGGCCGCCCGTCGCCCAGGCGGATGCGGCGGAGGTGCGTGACCGGCACGTCGTCGTCGACGCCGAGGTGCGCACCCGCCTCCGGCGGCCTGTCGGTGTCGCGGGCGAGGTGCAGCATCCGGGAGGTCGGTGCCATGCCGTGCTCGCGCACCGTCTCGGCGAAGGAGCGGAGCCCGACGCGAAGCCCGACGGCGGATGGCAGCCGTTCGGTGCCGACGCCGGGGCGCGTGCGGAGGAGGCCCTCGCGAGTGAGCGCGTCGATCGCGCTGCGCACCGTCATCCGGGCGACGCCGAGCTGCTCGGCCAGGGCGCGCTCCGGGGGGAGCAGGTCGCCGGGTGCGACCCGCATCGCGATCTGCCTGAGCCGCTCGGTCGTCGACCCTCGTCGCTGCTTCGTCATCGGCTACGAGTCTACGGAGCCGCGCGCGGCGCTCCGCGGGAACACTCCGCACCGCAGCCCCGCGGTCTAGACCGAAGGCAGGCCGGCTCGCCCCCGGTCCGACCCCGCGTATGACCTGCGGCGGCGGCCCGACAGGAGCACCGCCCCGGTCGCAGATGACGCGCTCCGAGGGCGACCCGAAGCGCGGATGTTGTCACTTCGGCGGAGGTGCGCGGCGGGCGACGGGCCCTGCGTGCGGCCGCGGGCGCGGCGGCGGCGCGGTTCAGCCCGCGAGGCCGGCCTCGTACGCCAGGATCACGAGGTGCACGCGGTCGCGCGCGCCGAGCTTGTGCAGCAGGCGGCCGATGTGGGTCTTCACGGTCGACGGCGAGAGGAAGAAGCGCTCGGCGAGCTCATCGTTCGACAGGCCCTCCGCTACGGCGGCGAGGATCTCGCGCTCGCGCGGCGTGAGCGCGTCGAGGGCGTGGCCGGCCCCCGATGCGTTCGCCGCAGGGCCCGGTGCGGCCGCGGTTCCGCCGCGGTCGGCGGGCGCCGCGCCGGGAGAAACCGAACTGCGGGCTTCGCCCTGCACGCCCCCGCCCGGCGCCGCGGCGAACTGCTGCATCAGCTTGCGCGTCACGCTCGGGGCGAGCACGGCGTCGCCGGAGTGCACGGCACGGATGGCCGCGAGCAGGTCGTCGGGCCGGGCGTCCTTGAGCAGGAATCCGCTGGCCCCCGCGCGTATGGCCGCGAAGGCATACTCGTCGAGGTCGAAGGTCGTCAGGACGAGCACCCGGGGCGCGCCGCCCGCCGCGACGATCCGCTCGGTCGCCGCGATCCCGTCGAGCTCGGGCATGCGGACGTCCATCAGCACGACGTCGATAGCACCGGGGTCGAGCTCGGTCGCCTCACGGCCGTTCGTCGCCTCGGCCACGACCTCGATGTCGGGCTGGACCTCGAGCACCATGCGCAGGCCCATTCGGATGAGCTCCTGGTCGTCGGCGATCGCGACCCGGATGGGCGGTGCGGTCTCGGTCATATCGTCTCCTGTTCGGCGCGCGCGTGGTCTGAAGTATGTGCGGAGAAGCCGGGTGTCGGCGAGATGCTCAGATCGGCGTGAAAGCGGACGTGCTCCCGACCGCTCATCGTTCTCCCTTCGGGAGCACGGCGTGCAGCCGCCAGCCCCCGGTCGGCGTCGGTCCCGCGTCGGCCGAGCCGCCATGGAGGCCGGCGCGCTCGCGCACGCCGATCAGGCCCCGCCCCGCGCCCACGATGCGCTCCCGCGCCCCCGTCGGCGGCTGCGGTGACGAGGCCGGTCCGCTCCGCGGGGGCGTGGTCGGCGCTGTCGGCCCCGCCTCGCGGCTCTCGGGGCCGCCCGCGGCGCGCCCGTTCTCGATCGTGATCGTCACGGCATCCGGGGCGTTGTCGAGCTCGACCTCGACGCGCGAGGCACCCGGGGCGTGCCGGAGGACGTTGGTGAGGCCCTCCTGGATGATCCGGTATGCCGTGAGCGGAATGTCTGCGCGCATATCGTCGGCCCCGTCGAGCGGAGGGCCGGAGTGCGTCCATCGCACGGGCACCCCGGCCTCGCGGAACCCCTCGACGAGCGCGTCGAGGTCGGCGGCGGATGGCTGGGGAGCCAGCTCGGCGGGGGCGTCCGGGTCGCGGAGCAGGCCCAACAGGCGGCGCATGTCGGCGAGGGCGTCGCGGCCGGCCGATGCGACGGTGCGCATCGCGTCGGGTGCGCCGGGTGCACCCGATTCTGCGCGCGCTGCCGCGCCCTCGGAGAGCGTGATCATGACGGTGAGGCCGTGCGAAACGATGTCGTGCATCTCGCGCGCGACGCGGGCCCGCTCCTCCGTCACGGCGAGCCGTGCGCGCTGGTCGCGCTCGCGGGCGAGGTCCTCGGCCCTCGCGATGATCGCGGCGATGTAGCGCCTCCGGTTGCCGACCGAGAGGCCGATCAGCGTGGGCACCAGATAGAAGATCACGATCGGCGTGCCTATCGCCGCGGGCAGCGCGTCGTCGCCGTCGACCGCGGCGCTGAGGAAGGCCGCGGCGACCGAGGCGACGGCCACGAAGCCGAAGCCCAGCCACATCCGGCGCGTGGTCGTGTGCACGCCGAGTGAGTAGAGCAGCACGAAGGTGTCGGCCCAGCCGCCCGTGACCATGTCCGTGGGGAGGAACGCCGCTGCGATCGGCAGCAGGCCGACCGCGATCGCGCCCGCGAGCGGGAAGCGGCGGCGCAGGATGAGGGCGACGAAGCCCACGACGCAGACGACGAGGACCCAGACCACGTCGATCGGCCCCGCCGTGCCCGTGGCCGGGAGCACGAGCCCGATCACGAGCAGCGGTGCCTGGCAGAGGACAGCGAGCGTCCAGTCGACGGTCTTCGGGTGGCGTTCGAGCCAGCGCTGGAGGGCGCCGGGCGGGCGCGGCAGCGCGAGATCGGCCGCAGGGCCGTCCGCTGCCGGTGTGCGCTTCGCCATGGTGTTGACCTTACGGGTTCGGGGGTGGCGGGCGCGGCTGGATCACAGCGCAGTCGAATCCGGGTGCTTCGGCCGTGGCACCCGCGTTGTTCTGCTGCTCGCGGTGGACGCGCAGCGGATTCTGACTGCGTTCTGCCCGCAGACCGGCGGCCCCGCCGGGGAAGGCGGGGCCGCCGGTGGCCCGTACGGGGCGGATGCCCCGAGCGGCAGGATTACGCGTCGCGGGAGCGCTCGACGGCCATGGCGATGCCGAGTGTCGCGGCGGGCCAGGCGATCGTGAGACCGATGTCGGTCCAGAGCTCGCCGTTCAGGCCGGTGAAGGGCACCACGAGCTGCTCGCCCGAGGTGGACAGCAGGTAGTCCGCCACCGTCGGGGCCCAGTCGAACGGCAGCATCATCAGCACCGTCGGCAGCATCAGCAGGTACACGAGCGCGATCAGGATCGCCCAGGTCTCGCTGCGCAGCAGCACGCCGATGCCCAGGGCGAAGACGGCGCACGCCGCGACGTAGAAGGAGGCGCCGATCGCCGGCAGCACGACGTCCGTTGCGAACGACTCGATGCCGAGGGGGTTGCCGAAGATGCCGAGCACGATCGCGACGCCCGTCGCCGACAGCGCCATCGCGATGAGGGCCGCGGCGAACGACGCGGCGCCGATGACGACGGCCTTCGCACCGATCTGGCCGACGCGGCGGGGCGCCGCGGCGAGCAGCGTGCGGTGGGCGCCCGTGGAGCGCTCCTTCGCATAGAACGACACGGCGGTCAGAACCGCGACGATCATCGCGATCGAGTAGGTGTTGACGCTGAGCGACGTGTAGTCGGGGAGCATGGTCTGCCCGCCCGAGCCCTCGTAGCTGATCGAGATCATCAGGGCGAACAGGGTCGACAGGCCGGCCGTCGCGAGAACGCCCAGCACGAGCGCGACGATGTTGCCGCGCAGCGTGGACAGGGTGATCCACTGCGAACGGACCAGTCGCCCGAAGGTGAGGCGCGCGCCGTCGTGCGTCGCGCGGCGGGCGGGGGCGGGTGCAGTTGTTGCGGTAGTCATTGTTCTCTCCGTAGCGGGGCGGCCGTCAGGCGGCGATCGCGGCTTCGTTGCTGTGGTACTCGGTGGCGTCGCCCGTGAGAGCGAGGTAGGCGTCTTCGAGCGACACCGTGAGCGGCGTGAGCTCGTGCAGCTCGAGCCCCGCGGCGATCGCCGAGTGGGCGATGCGGGCCGCGGGCACGCCCGTGACCTCGACGACATCCGGTGCCGTGGTCGTCACCGTGACGCCCTCGGAGGACAGCAGCGGGGCGAGGCGGCCCGCGTCGGAGACTCGGACGCGGGTGCGCTCGGCCCCGCCGCCGATGAAGTCGCCGACGGGGGCATCCGCGAGCACGCGGCCCTTGCCGAGCACGATGATGTGGTCGGCCGTCTGCGCCATCTCGCTCATCAGATGCGACGACAGGAACACGGTGCGGCCCTCGGCGGCGAGCGACCGGACGAAGCGGCGCACCCAGTGCACGCCCTCGGGGTCGAGGCCGTTGACCGGCTCGTCGAAGATCAGGGTGTGCGGGTCGCCCAGCATGGTCGCGGCGATGCCGAGGCGCTGGTGCATGCCGAGTGAGAAGCCGCCCACGCGCTTCCCCGCGACGTCGGCCATGCCCGTCATGTCGAGGACCTCGCGCACGCGCTTCGCATCGATGCCGTGCGTCGCCGCGAGCATCCTGAGGTGGCTCTCGGCCGTGCGGCCGGGGTGGAGCGCCTTCGCGTCGAGGAGCGCCCCGACCTCGGTCAGGGGTGCGGGGGACTGGACGAACGGGCGGCCGGCGACCGTGACGCTGCCCGAGTCCGGGGTGTCGAGCCCGACCACCATGCGCATTGTCGTCGACTTGCCGGCGCCGTTCGGGCCGAGGAAGCCGGTGACCTGGCCGGGGCGGGCGGTGAACGTTGCGCCGTCGACGGCGGTCTTGCTGCCGAAGCGCTTGGTGAGGTTCTCTGCTGTGATCATGTCTTCGACGCTACGGAGCGCCGGAGACGAGCACATCAGCCCCCGCTCCGATCTTGGCGGCAGGCGGTGTCATCCCGGGGTACTACTCCGGATGGGCGATGCGACTGGGCGGCGCGGGTGGGACTCGATGCCATTCGACGCCCGGCGGCGCTTTCCACGGACGGAGGCGTCGCCGGCAGACGCACCGAAGTCTCACGGACGGCCCGCGTGATCGCGCCGCGAAGGGGCCGAAGTTGCGACTGCGACACTCACGGGCGCGTCGAGGTGGCAAGTGCGGCCCCCAACGCGCCCACGAGGGGCGACGACTGCGACCGCGACGTGAGCGTGGGGCTATGCGGACAGCCAGATCGCGTGCTCCGCGCCGGGCGGTACGGGGTCGCCGGCGCGGTGCGTCGCGCCGACCGCGAGCCCCGCGGCCTCGATCGCCCGGAGCAATTCGGGGTCGCGGTCGCTCACCCGCAGAACGCGGCCCGCGTGGCCCTCGGTGGCCTCGGCGAGCAGGACGAAGGGCTCGCGCGCGACGTGCCCCGCGGCATCCGGGATCGCGTCGCCGTGCGGGTCGAACCGCGGTCGGCCCAGGCGGTCGTCGATCTTCTCGAGCAGCCGGTCACTGATCGCGTGCTCGAGGATCTCGGCCTCGTCGTGCACCTCGTCCCACGCGTAGTCGAACTCGCGCACGAGCCAGGTCTCGATGAGTCGGTGGCGGCGCGTCATCTCGAGCGCGCGCTTCTCGCCCGCCTCGCTCAGCCGCACGGCCCGGTACGGCTCGTGCACCACCAGGCCCTGCTTCGCGAGCTTCTTCACCATCTCGGTCACGCTCGACGGGGCGACGCCGAGGCTCGCCGCGAGCACCGAAGGCGTGATCGGGTCATCCTGCCACTCGGTGTGCGCGTAGATCGTCTTCAGATAGTCGTCGATCGCAGGCGAGGCCACCCGACCAGGCTACGCGGTCGGTGTTCGGGGTTTCCGGATGGCGCGGCTCGCGCCGAGCGCCGGCGCCATGTGCTCCGGATCCGACCGGGGCATCCGCGCGTCGGAGCCCGGATCCCGGTGGCGGGCTTCGGGATGCGACGGCCTTCGCCGCGTGCGCCGGGCGCAACGACAGCGCCTCCGCAGTGCCCACCGCGCCCGGTGCGACAGTCATTCGGGATGCGAGCGGCGGGAGCGCTCGTGCCGCGCGGTTCCGTCAGAGAGCGATCGCGACCGCGAGGCCGAGCATCATGACGGCGACGCCGGCGTCGAGGATGCGCCAGGAACGAGGGGAGCGCAGCCAGCGGGCGGCGAAGCGGGCCGCGAAGGTGATGAACGCGAACCACACGGCGCTGCCGAGGATCGCGCCGATCGCGAACGGCGCGGCCGCGTACGAGGTCGAGATCGAACCGAGCATCAGCACGGTGTCGAGGTAGGTGTGCGGGTTCAGCCAGGTGATCGCGAGGCACGTCAGCACGGCGGGGAGGAGCAGGCCCGCCCGGCGGGGGCGCTCGAGCGTGGCGGTCGCCGCCGTTCCCGGGTGCGCGGGGGCGGTTCCGGGCACCGCGGTGCCCGTGGCGTGCGAGCCATCGGCCTCGAGTGCGAGTTCCTCATCGCGGGCGTCGCCCGGCGCCCGGCCGCCCCGGGCATCCGGAGCATCCGCGGTGCCCGTCGCATCGATCGCCTCTCCCGTGCCGCGGATCGCGCGCCACGCGGCGAACAGGCCGTAGCCCGCGAGGAAGACCACGCCCGCCCAACGGGCGGCGTCGAACAGCCAGGGCACGGCCTCGACCGCGGCGCCGAAGCCCGCGACGCCCGCGGAGATGAGTACGACGTCGCTCGCCAGGCACACGAGCGCCAGCACGATCGCGTGGCGGCGGCCGCCGGAGGCGTGCCGGATGCCCTCGCGCAGGAGGAACACGTTCTGCGCCCCCGGCGCGGCGATGAGCGAAAGCGAGAGGCCGAGGCCGGCGAGAGGAGAGGTGAGCACCCGACCATGCTTCGCCCGTTCGTGCCAGAATCAAAAGCAGATGCGGATCATCGAAAGCCTGTGAAGGAGTGCTTCATGTGGATCGCGCCCGAGCTCGCCGCGACCGTGGCGGCGATCGTCGACGAGCGCTCGTTCGAGGCCGCCGCGCGGCGGCTGCGGATCTCACCATCGGCGGTCAGCCAGCGGCTGCGCGCGCTGGAGTCGCAGCTCGGGACGGTGCTGATCATCCGGTCGCGCCCGGTGCGGGCCACGACTGCCGGTGCGACGATCGTGCGGCTGGCGCGGCAGTACGCGGTGATCGCGCACGAGGCGACGGTCGAGCTCGGGCTCGAGAGGCGCGATCGGATGCACGTGCCCATCGCCGTGAACGCCGACTCGCTGTCGCTGTGGCTGCTGCCGGCGCTCGAGGCGGTCACGCACGAGCACGATGTCACGTTCGAGCTGCTCCGCGAAGACGAGAGCCATACGGCTGCCCTGCTGGAGTCGGGCGCCGCGCTCGCCGCGATCACGTCGCAGGAGCGACCGATCGCCGGATGCGACGTGACGCCCCTCGGGGCGACGGAGTACGTCGCGGTCGCGACGCCGGGGTTCGTCGCGCGCTGGTTCTCGGGTGGGGTCGCGGCGGACGCGCTCGCCGCGGCGCCGGTGATCGAGTTCGACCGCTCCGACGACATCCAGTCGGAGTGGCTCCGCGCGAACGGTGTCGACCCGGATGCGCCCCCGCGGCACTACGTGCCGGCGTCTGAGGACTACGCGGCCGCGGTGCGTCTCGGCATGGGCTGGGGCATGCTCCCGCCCGCACACGCCGAGGATGCGCTGACCCGCGGCGCGCTCGTCGCGATCGGCCCGCCCGACCTCGCCGAACCCTTGTTCTGGCAGCAGTGGAACCTGTCGTCGCCGGCGCTGGAGGCCATCCGGGGCTCGGTGGTGCGGCACGCGCGGGCGGCGCTGGCGCAGGGGTGACGGTAGCGCGGACCCGGACGTCGACGCCCCGGTGCTGCGCACAATGCAGTCGATCTGGGCGGTTAGCACCCGCGTCGCGGTGAACCGCGACCTGTTGCTGCGAATCGACTGCGTTGTGCGCCGGGCTGAGTCGTCGCGTGCGGCGTCAGCGGAAGGCGACGGTCGAGCCCCGGATGACGGTGCTGACGGGGAGGCGGTGCACGCCGGGGGCCGCATCGCGGTCGTCGAGCGCGTCGAAGATGAACTGCGCCGCGGCGCGGCCGAGGGTCTGCAGGCCCGCATCGACGCTGCTGAGCTCGGGCCTGGCGTTCTCCGCGAGCAGCGACCAGTTGTCGTAGCCCATCACCGCGACGTCCTCCGGCACCCGGCGCCCGACGTCGCGGGCGGTGTCGAGCACGCCCCGCGCGACCTGGTCGGAGCCGCAGAAGACGGCGTCGACTTCCGGATGGCGCTCGAACAGGAGGGCGGCGGCCGAGCGGCCCCAGCGCTCGCTCCATTCCGAGAGCATGGGCGGCGCCACGAGCTCGAGGCCGGCGGCCGCGAGGGCCTGCTCGGCGCCGACGATGCGATCGCGCGTCGCGGCGTAGCTCGGGTCGCCGCCGATGTGCGCGATGCGGGTCCGGCCGCACGCGAGGAGATGCTCGATCGCCTGCCGCCCTCCCGCGACGTTGTCGGGGGTGAGCGAGAGGTCGCGGGCGTCGTCGGACGGCGCGTACGCGTAGACGACGGGCACGGGAAGCTCGTGGCCGAGGCTCGTGCGCGGATTCGTCGTGTCGCCGACGACGATGATGCCGTCGACCCGGCGGCTGAGCAGCGCGCGCAGGTGGTGTTGCTCCCGCACGCTGTCGCCGCGCGCGTCGCAGAGGAACACGTCGATCTTGCCGGCGCCGAGGGCGTCCTCCGCGCCCATCAGGATCGGGATCATGAAGCGGCCGTCGAGGTCGCTCGTGAGCAGCCCGACGGTGCCCGTCCGGCCCGCTGTCAGGCCTCGCGCCACGGCGTTGGGCGTGAAGCCGACCTCCTCGGCCGCCTGGAGCACGCGCTCCCTCGTGCGGGCCGCGACGTCGCTGCGGCCGTTGAGCGCCTTCGAGGCTGTCGCCAGCGAGACCCCGGCCCGCTCCGACACGTCGCTGAGCGTCGCCGCCCGTTTCGAAGATTTCGCCGTCATGACTCCAGGGTGCCATGGCAACGATTCGAAAACGGTATCTGGCGCCGATTGATTCGAAGACTTGACGCCCTGATGTATCAGCTCTAGCCTGATCGAAAGGCATTTCGAAAACGTCCCCGCCTTTGTGAGCAGCACAGCAACCAGGCGCTGGGCTGTCGACTCGATGAGGAGCCAGCACATGAAGACCACACCTGCCCGATCGGCGCTCCGCAGAGCCGCCGCCATCACAGCCGTCGGCGCCGTCGCGCTCGGCCTCGCCGCCTGCTCGGGCGGCGGGGCCGGCGGCGCCGTCGACGCCGAGGAGATCCCCGTCGAGGGGGTCGACGACGGCTCGACGCTGACGCTGTGGACCCGCGCGCCCATCGAGGCACAGGCCCACCTGCTCGTCGATGCGTACAACGAGACCCACGAGAACCAGGTCGAGCTCACGGTCGTCCCCAACGACGACTACGTCGCGAAGGTCGGGGCAGCGGCGGGTTCGGGGGAGCTGCCCGACCTGTTCGCGGCCGACGTCGTCTATGTGCCGAACTGGGCCGACCAGGGACTGTTCGCCGACATGGCACCGCTGATAGACGGCCTCGACTACGCCGACCAGATCAACGAGGGACACATGCGGGCCGGAACGATCGACGACGCTGAGTACACGCTGCCGTTCGTGCTCGACCTCTCGGTGATGATGTGGAACAAGGACCTCGTCGAGCAGGCCGGTTTCGACCCAGAGCAGGCCCCGGAGACCCTCGCCGACTTCGCCGAGATCGCACGGGCCGTCGACGGGCTCGGGCTCGACGGCGTCTCCGGCACGGCGACGGGGCTGAACTGCGGCGGATGCCTCGTCTTCACCTGGTTCCCGTCCGTCTGGGCATCCGGTGAAGAGGTGCTCAGCGAGGACGGCACGGAGTCGCTGCTCGACGCCGAGGTCCCCGCCGAGATCTACGACACCTGGCGCGGTCTCGCGGAGGACGGCGTCCTCGCCCCCGGTTCGGAGGACGAGACGGGCGCGACCTGGGTCGCCGCGTTCCAGGAGGGCAAGGTCGGCATCATGCCGTACCCGGCCACGCTCCTGCCGGCGCTCGAGTTCGACGCCGGCGTCGCGGGGATCCCCGGCGTCGACGGCGGGGCGTCGACCTTCGTCGGCGGCGACAGCATCGGCATCTCGAAGGACTCCGAGCTCGCCCCGCAGGCATGGAACTTCCTGTCGTGGCTGATGTCGGAGGACGCACAGGTCGACGTGCTCGCGGCCGGTGGGAACGCCGTCTCCCGCGCCGACCTGACCGACAACGAATACGCGTCGGAGGACCCGCGCCTCGTCGCGATCAATGAGGTCGCGACGCAGGGCTCGACGCCCGTCGCCCGCAATTTCCAGCAGGCTTTCAACGCCGTCGGGAGCCCGTGGGTGACGCTCGTCCGCAACGCCGTGCTCGGCGATGGCGGCACGCTCGAGGACGACAACGCCCTCATCGACGAGATCCTCGCCCAGTAGTTCCGACCAGGGTGCCCCGGCGGCCCGCGGCCGCCGGGGCACCCCCATCCTCCCCGCGCAAAGGACACCTATGACCACCGATGCCCCGTCGCCGCGGATCCGCAGGATCCGGCGCAGAGAGGCGCTCCAGGGCTGGCTGTACGCCGCCCCCACGGCGCTCTTCGTCGGCGTCCTGTTCGTCATCCCCCTCATCCTCGTCGCCGTGATGTCGTTCGCCGACTGGCCGCTGTTCGCCGGTTTCCGCGGCTGGAACGTGCCCGAGAACTACGTCACGGCGGTGAACAACCGCCTGTTCTGGCAGGCCGTCCGGTTCACGATCCTCTACACCGTCGTCGCGACGGTGCTGCTCATCGGTCTCGGCCTGGGGCTGGCGCTCCTCGTGCAGGAGTCGTCGCGCTGGCGTTCGTTCCTGCGCACGGCGTTCCTCATCCCGAGCGCCCTGGGGCTCGCATCGGCGTCGCTGCTGTTCTACGTGCTGTATTCGCCGCTGGCCGGCCCGTTCGCCGACTGGATGCAGGCGGCCGACTTCACGATCCTCGGCACCCCGGCAAGCGCGCTGTGGGCGACCGTGTTCCTCATCGTGTGGCGCTTCACCGGCTTCTACATGCTGCTCCTCCTCGTCGGGCTGCAAGCCATCCCCGGCGACGTGTACGAGGCGGCCCGGATCGACGGTTCCAGCCGCTGGCAGACCTTCATCCACATCACGGTCCCTCTGCTTCGCTCGACGTTCGCGCTGACGATCGTGATGTGCGTGACCGGTTCGCTGCTCGCGTTCGAGCAGTTCTACATCCTGACCAAGGGCGGCCCCGACAACAGCACGATGACGGTCGTGCAGTTGATGTACTCGATGGCCTTCCAAGGGCAGAACGACCTCGGCGTCTCCGGCGCCCTGTCCGTGATCGTGCTCCTCGCGCTGGTCGCGATCAACATCTTCCAGCTGCGGGTGCTCCGCGGCCGAGAGGGGAGCTGAGCCATGTCGACGACCACCCGATTCACCACGACCCGCGTCATCACGACGGGCGGCAGCGGCGGTCGCGAGCGGTTCAGCTGGCCGCGCGCCCTGCGCGCCCTGCCGTTCGTGATCGTCACGGCGGCGCTCGCCGCGGTCTTCCTGTACCCGATCATCTGGGCGGTCGTCTCGTCGTTCGCCCCACGCGCCGGGACGAGCCAGACCGACGGCTGGGGCGTCGGTAACTACGCCACGCTTGCCGAGTTCCAGGCGGGCATCTGGGTCTACCTGTGGAACTCGTTCGTCGTCTCCGGCCTGACCGTCGTGCTCACGCTGCTGATCTCGTTCCTCGGCGGCTACGCGTTCGCCCGATTCCGGTTCCCCGGCAAGAACGCGCTGTTCCTGACGACGCTCGCCGTGCTGATGGTGCCGTACGCGACGATCCTCATCCCGCTGTACGTCATCCTGAACGAGATCGGGCTCGGCAACACCACGGTCGGGGTCGCGCTGGTTCTGACGATGTTCCAACTGCCGTTCTCGACATTCATGATGCGCATCTCGTTCGAGTCGATCCCGCGCGAGCTCGACGAAGCAGCCCTCGTCGACGGCTGCACGAAGTTCACCGCCCTGTGGCGGGTGCTCATCCACGCCACGAAGCCGGGCCTGATCACGGTCGGCCTGTTCGCGTTCCTCACGGCGTGGAACGACTTCATCGCCCCGCTCATCCTGATCAGCGACACCGACCGGATGACCCTGCCGCTCGCGGTCGCGAACCTGCGCGCGCAGACGATGGGCGTCATCGACTACGGCGCGACGCTCGCGGGCGTGACGGTGCTCGCGGTGCCCTGCGTGCTGCTGTTCCTCCTCCTCCAACGCCACTACGTGCAGGGCTTCATGTCCGGCGCATTCAAGGGATGACCATGACCGACGCATCGACGCACCCCATCTCCGCTCCCACCGTCCCGTCCGCCGGTCGTCTCCGGCCCCTCGGGATCGACGAGGTCGCCATCACGGGCGGGTTCTGGCACGAGCGTCAGCGCGCGAATCGGGGCGCGACCCTCGCACACGTCGAGCGCTGGCTCGAACGGGAGGGGTGGATCCGGAACTTCGACCTCGCGGCCTCGGGCGGCATCGTCGAGCAGCGCAGGGGAAGGGAGTTCGCCGACTCCGAGGTGTACAAGTACCTCGAGGCGGTCGCCTGGGAGCTGGGGCGCGCACCGGATGACGAGCTCGAGGCGCGCCTGCGCCGGATCGTGGCGCGGGTGGCCGCGGCACAGGAGCCCGACGGGTACCTGAACACGAACTTCGGTCGGGCGGGCCAGGCGCCCCGGTGGAGCGACCTCGCGTGGGGTCACGAGCTGTACTGCCTCGGCCACCTGTTCCAGGCGGCCGCCGCCCGGCACCGCACGGCCCCCGACGCCGACGACGGCCTCGTCGGCGTCGCGGCGCGGGCGGCCGACCTGGTCTGCGAGGTGTTCGGCGAGGGCGGAATCGCGTCGGTCTGCGGGCACGCCGAGATCGAGACGGCCCTGGTCGAGCTCGGCCGCGCGCTCGGCGAGCCGCGCTACGTCGAGCAGGCTCGCCTGTTCGTCGAGAGGCGGGGCACGGGCACGCTCCCTGCGATCGAGTTCGGACCGGCGTACTTCCAGGACGACGTGCCCGTGCGCGAGTCGACGGTGATGCGCGGGCATGCGGTGCGGGCGAACTACCTCGCATCCGGGGCAGCCGACGTCGCCGTCGAGACAGGAGATGCCCCGCTGCTCGACGCGCTCGTGACCCAGTGGCGCACGACGGTCGCTCGCCGCACGTACATCACGGGCGGTCAGGGCGCGCACCATCAGGACGAGGCGTTCGGCGCCGACTTCGAGCTGCCGAGCGACAGGGCGTACTCCGAGACCTGCGCCGGCATCGCGTCGGTGCAGTTCAGCTGGCGTCTGCTGCTCGCCCGCGGTGGCGCCGAATACGCCGACCTGATCGAACGGACGCTCTACAACGTCGTGGCGACATCGCCCTCCGACGAAGGCACGGTGTTCTACTACGCCAACACGCTGCACCAGCGCACACCTGGTGCACCGGCGGACCCGGATGCGGCGGTGCCGCGCGCCGAGTCGTCGCTGCGGGCGCCCTGGTTCTCGGTCGCCTGCTGCCCGCCGAACGTCGCCAGAACGCTCGCGAGCCTCGCGGCGTACGTCGCAACGGCCGACGACGACGGCGTGCAGCTGCACCAGTTCGCGCCGTCGACGGTGCGCACGAGCCTCGGCGGCGGGCGTTCGGTGGCGCTCGCGGTCGATACCGAATACCCGCGCGCCGGCGAGGTCTCCGTGACGATCGGGGAGTCGCCGGGGGGCGAGTGGGCGCTGTCGCTGCGCGTTCCCGCCTGGGCGGAGGGCGCGAGGTGCGTCGTCGAGGCGGCGGACGGCTCGCGCGAGGAGGTCCCGGCGACGCCGGGGTACGCCGTCGTGCGGCGGGAGTTCGCGTCGGGCGACCGCGTCGTGCTGAGCCTGCCGATGGCCCCGCGGGTGACGCGCCCCGACCCCCGCATCGACGCCGTACGCGGAACCATCGCGGTCGAGCGCGGTCCCGAGGTGTACGCGCTCGAGTCGGTGGACCTTCCCGGAGGCGCCGACGTCGCGGACGCGGAGCTCGTCGCCGATGAGCCTCCTCGGGAGGCCGACGGCCGCGTGGTCGCGATGCTGCGGCTGCGGGAGCATCCGGATGCCGCGTGGCCGTTCGGAACGGCCCAGGCGCCGGCATCTGGTGCGCCCGTCGAGGTGCCGCTCGTTCCGTATCACTCCTGGGCCCAGCGCGGCCCGTCGACCATGCGGGTCTGGATCCCCGAGGCGGGGTGACGGCTCGCGTGTGTCGGTCGACGCGCGCACAACGCAGTCAGGTCCCCGGCGCCCAGTGCGGCGTGCTGCAAGATTCCGCGGACGGAGGGTGGGCGAGGTCGCGGATTGACTGCGTTGTGCGCCGTCGAGTTCGGCGGCCGGACCGTGGGACTACGCCGCGAGGGTGTCCGCCGCATCCGCCAGGGCGCGCGCGACGGGGGAGAGACTGCTGTCGAGCCCACGCGGCAGGGAGAACCGGATCGCGGTGCGCGCCGTGTCGGCGTCGAAGCCCGCCGCGAGCAGCACGTGCGAGGGCTCCGTGCTGCCGGCGCGACAGGCCGAGCCGCTCGACGCGAGCACCCCGCTGCGCGCGAGCTCGATCAGCACCGACTCGCCGTTGACGCCCGGCAGGACGAAGCTGGCGATCGACGGGAGGCGGTCATCCGGATGCCCCGTGAGCCAGGCGTTCGGGGCGCGGTTGAGCACTTCGTCGACGAAAGCGTCGCGGATGCGCGCGACGCGCGCGGCGGCCTCCGCGCGCTCGCGCTCGGCGAGCTCGAGCGCGACGCCGAGTGCGACCGCGCCCGCGACGTTCTCTGTGCCCGAGCGGGCGCCTCGTTCCTGGCCGCCGCCGTGCAGGATCGGCTCGAGCGGGATGCGGCGGCGGACGGCGAGGGCGCCGGTGCCCTGCAAGCCGCCGAGCTTGTGGCCGGAGACCGCGATGGAATCCGCGCCGAGGTCACCGAGCGGCAGCCACCCGGCGGCCTGCACCGCGTCGACGTGCAGGGGGACGCCGCTCTCGCGACAGGCCGCGGCGATCTCGGCGACCGGCTGCACCGTGCCGATCTCGTTGTTCGCGGCGCCGACCGCGACGAGGGCGGTGTCGGGGCGGAGGACGCGGGCGATGCCGGCCGGGTCGACCCTGCCGTACCGGTCGACGGGGACCTCGGTGACCTCGAACCCGTGCACGCGGGCGAGGAAGCGCGCGGGCTCCAGCAGCGAGGAGTGCTCGATCGGCGTCGTCACGATGTGCCGGGCGCCGCGGCCGAGCGCGGCGGCGAAGCCGATGCCCTGCACCGCGAGGTTGTTCGCCTCGGTGCCGCCCGACGTGAACACCACGTCGCCGGGCCGCGCGCCCAGTGCCGCGGCGACCCTGTGGCGCGCGCCGTCGAGGGCCTCGCGGGCGCGCTCACCGGCCGAATGGGCGCTCGACGGGTTGCCGAACTCGGTCGTCAGGTGGGGCGTGATCGCCTCGAGCACCTCGCGCCTGACAGGCGTCGTCGCGGCATGGTCGAGGTAGAGCATCCGGTCACACCGTCTCGATATCGAGCCCGAGGTCGATCGCACGGGCCGAGTGCGTCAGCGCGCCGACCGAGATGACGTCGACGCCCGTGCGGGCGATGGCGCCGACCGTCTCGAGCGAGACGCCGCCGGAGGCCTCGACCGTCGCGCGGCCCGCGATCTGCTCGACGCCGATGCGCAGGTCGTCGAGCGAGAAGTTGTCGAGCATGATCGTGCCGACACCCGCGGCCAGCACCTCGTCGATCTGGTCGAGGCGGTCGACCTCCACCTCGACGTGCATCGTGTGGGGAAGCGTCGCGATCGCCCTGCGCAGCGCCTCGGCCGTCGTCAGGCCGGTTCTGGCCCGGATGACCGCGAGGTGGTTGTCCTTGGCCATCACGGCGTCCGAGAGCGAGAAGCGGTGGTTGTGCCCGCCGCCTGCCCGCACGGCGCTCCGCTCGAGCCCCCGCAGGCCGGGGGTCGTCTTGCGGGTGTCGGCGATGCGCGCGCCCGTGCCCGCGACCTCCGCGACGTAGCGCGACGTGAGCGTCGTGACGCCGCACATGCGCTGCGTCAGGTTGAGGGCGACCCGCTCGGCCGTCAGCACGCCGCGGGCGGGGCCCGTGACGCGCGCGAGTTCGGCACCTGTGCCGAACTCGTCGCCGTCGGTGGCGGCGAACTCGACGCGGATGCTCGGATCGGTCATCCGGAACGCCGCCGCGAATACGTCGCCCCCGCTGAGGACGCCCGCCTCGCGCGCGACGAGCCGCGCGTCGGCCGTCGCGTCGGCGGGGATGAGCGCCTCGCTCGTTACGTCACCCCACGGGGCGTCCTCGTCGAGAGCGGCTGAGATGACCCGCTCGATCATGGTGTTCGTCAGCATGCGGCCTCCAGGGCGGGGTCAGCGGATGCGTCATATGCGGGTTGGGGTATGTGATGCGCACGGGTGGAGGCGAGCTCCGGGACGCGAGCGGCATCCGGGCGCTCGGAGCGGCGGGGTGCGCGGGCGCGGGGCGCCGGTTGGGCGGGTCGAGAGTGTTCCGGCCCGCGGTCGGTGGGCGCATCGGAGCGCCAGTGGGCGCCGAGCGAAGAGACGCGCGCCGCCGCGGCCGCGATGATCTCGGCGGCGACGTCGAGCAGGTTGCGGTCCTCATGCTCGTAGGGCGTGTGCGGCGCGGGCAGGTGCGCGCGCCAGGCGGCGATCGTCTCGGCCGCGGCTGTGAGGCCGTCGCCGTCGCGCTCGAGGCCCGCGCGGCGGCGCATCAGCCGCTGCAGCGCCGCGCGGGAGAAGGCGGCCGCGGGCGGGGTCGGGGCCTGGTGTGGGGAGGCGGCGGGTGCGGCGCCGGTGAGGGGCGTCGTGCTCGTCGACGTGATGCCGAGCTGCGCTGTCGTATCGGGTCGCTGCACCGGCTCGGATGCGGCATTGGGCTCGACAGCACCGGATACGGGATCGCCCGCGAACCGTGCGTCGAACGGCGATGCGGCGCGCACGTGGGTGCTCGTGCTCTGCGGCGGGTGGCCCGTGGGGAAGGCGGCACCGCCGGCTGGGGCTTCCTCCCGCGCGGAGACGTATGCGCCATCGGGAATGCGTGCGGCGCGCCCCGCCCTGGCGCCGAAGACCGCACCTTCGAGCAGCGAGTTCGAGGCGAGGCGGTTCGCGCCGTGCACGCCCGTGCGGGCTGTCTCGCCCGCCGCGAAGAGGCCGGGAACGCTCGTGCGGCCGTCGAGTTCGGTGGCGACGCCGCCCATCGCGTAGTGCGCGGCGGGGGCGACCGGAATCGGCTCGCGCGACCAATCGAGGCCGCGCTCGCGCACCGCCCGGTCGATCGTGGGGAAGCGGCGGGCGAGGAAGTCGGCGCCGAGCGCCGTCGCGTCGAGCTGCACGGGGCGGCCGCCCTGTTCCGCCATCGCTCGGGAGATCGCGCGGGCGACCACGTCGCGGGGCGCGAGTTCGCCGTCCGGATGCGCGTCGAGAGCGAAGCGGCGCCCGTGCTCGTCGCGGAGCACGGCGCCCTCGCCCCGCACGGCCTCCGAGATCAGGAACGGCTCGCCCGCGGCGAGGACCGTCGGGTGGAACTGCACGAACTCCATGTCGCGCACCTCGGCACCGGCGCGCAGTGCGAGCGCGACGCCGTCGCCCGTCGCGACATCCGGGTTCGTCGTCGTGCCGTACACCTGGCCGAGCCCTCCCGTGGCGAGGATGACGGCGTCGGCCCGAACGAGTTCGTCCGCGCACGCGGTGTCGGGTTCGGGCGCGCGCCGATGGCCGCCGGCACGTTCCGCGCCACCGCTCCGGTCGATGCGCGCGCTGCCCATTCCGTCCGAATGCGCTGCGGGCGTTCGGCGACGGCTGCTCTCGCGCCGAATGCTGAGTTGAGCCGCTGCCTCGCATCGCCAACGGCTGCTTGCGTTCTGGTGATCGGCGTACGGCGCGTCGCGCCCGCCGAGTACGCGCACTCCGGCGACCTGCCCGGCCTCGACGACTATGTCGGTGACGAAGGCCCCCTCCCGCACCGCGATGCCGCGCGCGGCGCATTCGGCGAGCAGCGCCCGCTGGATCTCCGCACCCGTCGCGTCGCCGCCCGCGTGCAGGATGCGCGCGAGCGAGTGCGCACCCTCCCGCCCGAGCAGTGGCTCACCGTCGGCGTCGCGGTCGAACGCGACACCGCGCGCCTCGAGCGCGACGATCGCGGCGATGCCCTCGGTGACCAGCGCACGCACGGCATCCGGGTCCGCGTGCCCGCCGCCCGCGATCAGGGTGTCTTCGATGTGCGAGGCGACGGAGTCATCCGGCGTCGTGACCGCTGCGATGCCGCCCTGTGCGAAGCGCGTGCTCGACGCGTCGGCCGCGGCCTTGGTGAGCACCGTGACGCACGCACCCGCGGCGTGGGCTTCGAGAGCCGCGGTCAGGCCCGCGATGCCGCTGCCGACCACGACGACGCGGCAGGCACCGCCCGCCCCGCTCACTTCGGGACCGCCGCCAGCATCCGGTCGAGAGCGACCCGCGCGGGCTCGGCGACGTCGCCCGTCACGCGAATGCGGTTCACGGTCTCGCCCGCGACGAGGCGCTCGAGCACCCACGCGAGGTAGCCGGGGTGGATGCGGTACATCGTCGAGCACGGGCACACGACGGGGTCGAGGCAGAAGATCGTGTGCTGCGGGTGCTGCGCCTGCAGGCGGCGCACAAGGTTGATCTCGGTGCCGATCGCGAACGTCGAAGGTTCGCTCGTCGACGCGATCGCGCGCCGGATGAGGTCGGTCGAACCCGACTCATCGGCCGCCTCGACGACCGGCAGCGGGCACTCGGGGTGCACGATCACGCGCACACCCGGATGCTCGACGCGCGCCTTCTCGATCTGGTCGACCGTGAAGCGGCGGTGCACCGAGCAGAAGCCGTGCCACAGGATGACGCGGGAGCCCGCGAGCTCGGCCTCGGTCGAGCCGCCGAGCACGCGGTTCGGGTTCCACATCGGCATCTCGTCGAGCGGAACGCCCATGGCGCGGGCGGTGTTGCGCCCCAGGTGCTGGTCGGGGAAGAACAGCACGCGGCGCCCGCGCGCGAACGCCCACTCGAGCACGGTGCGGGCATTCGACGAGGTGCAGACGATGCCGCCGTGCCGCCCGACGAAGCCCTTGATCGCCGCCGACGAGTTCATGTACGTCACGGGCACCACGGGAACGAGGCCGTTCTCATCCGGTTCGTCCAGCGGGCCGAGCACGCCCTCCAACTGCTCCCAGCAGTCCTCGACCTCGTCGATGTCGGCCATGTCGGCCATGGAACAGCCCGCCGCGAGGTTCGGCAGCACGACGTGCTGGTCGTCGCGCGAGAGCAGGTCCGCCGTCTCTGCCATGAAGTGCACGCCGCAGAACACGATCGCCTCGGCCTCGGGGTGCTGCGTCGCGGCCTTCGCGAGTTGGAACGAATCGCCCACGTAGTCGGCGTGCTCGACGATCTCGTGGCGCTGGTAGAAGTGGCCGAGGATCACGACGCGGTCGCCGAGCTCCGCCTTCGCGGCCCGGATGCGCTCGTGCAGCTCGGCCTCGCCCGCCTCGCGGTATTCGCGCGGCAGCTCACCCTGGCGGGGAGCATCGGTCGGGATGACGTCGCCCATCGACGAGCCCGGCCCGTAGCCGGGCACAGCGTCGAACGACCAGGGCGCGTCGGCGAGGTCGGTCGAGCAGACCGATCCGGATGCGCCTCCCGCCGCGATCAGCTCGATCTCGCGGGCGACGGAGGCCTGCGGCGGGGCGATGTCGACGCGGACGGCGGCCATGGGATCCTCCCGGGTCGGCGAAAAGGTCAGGGTGACACGAAGTGTGGGAACAGCTTAGAGTCGATTCGACCTTTACGCCAGTTGCCCGGTGAGCGACGCCGGTCGCGTGCCGCGTTCGACGGGATGCGCTCGCGAGATGTGCGCTCGGTCGTACCCGCGCCCTACGCCCCGGAGAACGTCAGCACGAGCAGCACGACGTTCAGTGCGATCAGGAAGGCGCTCGAGGCCCAGCCGAGGGCCGTCGTCCACCAGCGGTTCGCGTGCGTTCCGAGCGTGCGCCGCTGCGCCGTCAGCACGATGAGCGGCACGAGTGCGAACGGAATGCCGAACGACAGTGCCACCTGGCTGAGCACGAGGGCCTGCGTCGGGTCGAACCCGGCGGCCAGGATCGCGATCGCGGGGGCGAGGGTGATCAGACGGCGGGCGAGCAGGGGCATCTGGATGCGCAGCAGCCCCTGCATGATCTCCGCGCCCGCGTACGCGCCGACCGACGTCGACGCGAGCCCGCTCGCGAGCAGCGCCACGGCGAAGAGCGTCGCGATCGCGGGGCCGAGGCCGTCGCGCAGTGCGGCGTACGCGCCCTCGAGCGAGTCGGTGCCCGGCACCCCGGGGAGGTTCGCGGCGCCCAGCAGCAGGATCGCGAGGTTGACGGTGCCGGCGATCACGAGCGCGATCGTGACGTCGACGCGCGTGGCCCGCAGAATGCGCCGGATGCCCGTTCCGCGCGCGGCGTCGCGCGCCACCCGCGGCGGCGCCGGTGCGGTCGGCCGGGCGTGCGCCGCGCGGGGGGCGGCCCGGTGGCCCGGCGCGCCGGGCGCGCCCGCCGTCGGCGCCGGTGCGGTCGCGAGGCGGAGGTCGTCGCGCCCCGGCCCGTGCCCCGCGTCGCTGCCGAGCGGCGGGGCGGGCGCGAGCCCGCCCCGCGAGCCCGCGAGCATGCCGCTGAAGCGGTCGCGGGCGAGGGCGCTGTGGGCGTAGATCGCGTGCGGCATGACGGTCGCGCCGAGGATCGAGGCGGCGAGCAGCACCGACTGCGTTCCCTCGAAGCGCGGCACGAGCCCCGCGGCGGTCGCTGCCGGGTCGGGCGGGCCGATGAACAGCCCGACCGTGAACCCGACGGAGATGATCGCGAGCAGGCCGATGATCACGCCCTCGAACGGGCGCGCGCCGCCGCGCGATTTCAGTGCGAGCAGCACCATCGATACGGCGCCCGTGACGAGCCCCCCGGCCAGCAGGGGCAGGTCGAACAGCAGCCAGAGCGCCACGGCCCCGCCGATGATCTCGGCGATGTCGGTCGCCATCGCGACCAGCTCGGCCTGCAACCAGTACGCGCGCCGCGCCCACGGGTTCCGGATGCGCCTGCCCAGCGTCTGCGCGAGGCTCAGGCCGGTGACGACGCCGAGCTTGGCGGAGAGGTACTGGATCAGCCACGCCATCGCGTTCGCCAGCACGACGACCCAGACGAGCAGGTAGCCGAACTGCGCGCCGGCCGACATATTCACGGCGACGTTGCCGGGGTCGAGGTAGGCCACTCCCGCCACGAGTGCCGGCCCCAGCAGCGCGACGAGCCGCGCCTGCCCGCCGGTTGCCGCATTGCGTCGGTCGCTCATGCGGACATCCTGCCAGATTTTTAGGCATACCGAAATCTGTCCATCCGGAGCGGCGTTCATATGACGTGAGTGACCATTCCGGGCGCTCAGAACGGTAAGCCGCGTCATACGGGTGCGCGCGCGGCGCCGACTACGCTCGTGGGGTGAGCAATGCCGATGAGACCGGGGCGCCGACGCACGGCGTCGGGCCGTGGGCAGGCGAATGGCCGGACGGCGAGCAGTACGACCCCGAGCTGCTGCGCGACGGTGACACCCGCAACGTGATCGACCGCTACCGGTACTGGCGCATGGACAAGATCATCGCCGACCTCGACACCCGACGGCACGGCTTCCACGTCGCGATCGAGAACTGGCAGCACGACATGAACATCGGCTCGATCGTGCGCAGCGCCAACGCGTTCCTCGCCGACACCGTGCACATCGTGGGCCGCCGCCGCTGGAACCGCCGCGGCGCGATGGTGACCGACCGCTACCAGCACGTCGTGCATCATCCGGATGTCGCATCGTTCCGGGCGTGGTGCGACGCCGAGGGCGTTCCGATCATCGCCGTCGACAACGTCGGCGACGCCGTGCCCGTCGACCGTGCCGAACTGCCGGAGCGCTGCGTGTTCCTGTTCGGCCAGGAGGGGCCGGGCCTCAGCGAGGAGGCGCTCGCCGCCGCGTCCAGCCACATCGAGATCACGCAGTACGGCTCGACCCGGTCGATCAATGCTTCCGCCGCAGGGGCCGTCGTCATGTACGAATGGTGCCGCCGCTGGGCCTGAGCGCACGCCCGCCTTCGTTGTCGTCGCTTGCAGTACGCAGTACAGCTGCGCTCCTCCGCCTCGGCGGGCGCACGCTCAGGCGCAGCGGTGCCCGGTGGGTCTGAGCCCGCGTCCGTCTGCGTTGTCGTGTCTTGCAGTACGCAGTACAGCTGCGCTCCTCCGCCTCGGCGGGCGCACGCTCAGGCGCAGCGGTGCCCGGTGGGCCTGAGCCCGCGTCCGTCTGCGTTGTCGTGTCTTGCAGTACGCAGTACAGCTGCGCTCCTCCGCCTCGGCGGGCGCACGCTCTCGCGCGCCGGTGCCCGCTGGGCCTGAGCGCTACGCGGCCTGCTCCAGCCAGGCGCGGCCGCGGATGCGGCGGGCCATCGTGACGAAGCGCATGCCCATCAGGATGACGTAGAAGCCGACCGCCAGCGCGGCCAGGCCCCACGATCCGGATGGCTGCAGCCAGACGAGCAGCGCGAGGTACGGGACGAAGGGGATGAGGTTGACCGCTCCGACGATCGCGAGGTACTTCGCGTCGTTCGCGCCCATGAGCACGCCGTCGAGCACGTAGACGGCGCCCGCGAGAGGCTGCGTAATGCCCATCAGGACGAGCGCGGGGACGATGAGATCCGCGATCTCCGGGTCGCCCGTGAACACCAGGCCGATGACGCCGGAGCACGCGGCGATCACGGCGCCGCAGATCAGCCCGAACCACGCTCCCCACGCGAGCGTGCGCGCCAGTACGCGGCGCACGGCGCGCTCGTCCCCCTCGCCGAGTGCCTTGCCGATGAGCGCCTGAGCCGCGATCGCGAGCGCGTCGAGCGCGAACGCCGAGGTCGAGGCGATCGTGAACACGATCTGCCACCCGGCGAGCTCCTCGGTGCCGAGCGCCGTCGCGACTCCGACCGTCAGCAGCAGGCTCACGCGCAGGCTGACGGTGCGCAGGAACAGCCACCCGCCCGAGCGCGCCGTGCTGCGCACGTGCGCGCGCTGCGGCATCAGCTCGGCGCCGTGCGAGCGGGCGAGCCGCGCCGTCATCGCGGCGTAAACCGCGACCATGCCCCACTGCGCGACCACGGTGCCGACGGCGGAGCCCGCGATGCCCCAGCCGAGCCCGTACATGAACACCCAGTTCAGGCCCGCGTTCGCCGCGAAGCCGGCAACGGCGACCCACAGCGGCGTGACAGTGTCCTGCATACCGCGCAACAGGCCCGTCGCGGCGAACACGATGAGCATCGCCGGCAGGCCCCACATCGAGATGCCGAGGTAGATCTCGGCCTCGGCGGCCACGGCATCCGGCGCGCCGAACGCCGCCACGAGGAGAGGAGTCGCGAGGTAGCCGGCGACCGCCAGGATCGCGCCCAGCGCGAGTGCCAGCCACATGCCGCTGACGCCGGCCGAGACGGCCCCCCGCGCGTCGCCCGAGCCGACGCGGCGCGCGACCGCCGGGGTCGTCGAGTAGGCGAGGAACACCATGAGGCCGACGATCGTCTGCAGTACGGCCCCACCGATGCCCAGGCCGGCCAGCGGCACCACGCCGAGGTGGCCGACCATGGCCGAATCGACGATCAGGAAGATCGGCTCGGCGATCAGCGAGCCGAGCGCCGGCACGGCGAGCGCCAGGATGGCGCGGTTCAGCGTGCGGGGCGAATCGGTCACTCGTCGAGAGTATTCCGGATGTCGGACATCGGCGCACGTCGGCCCGGGCGGACGCGCGCGGCCGGGGCCCACCGGATCGAGGGAGCCCGTTCGGGTTCGCCTTCCTGCGGGTCCGCGCCGCTCACACACGCAGGGAGGCGCACCTGAGCGGCGGCGCCGGCCCTTCGTGCGCGGCTACTCGCTGCGGCAGGCGCCGGTCGAGACGGGCGCCGTGCCCGCCTGGTCGAGCGCGGGGAGGAGCTCGTCCGTCGTCATCGCGTAGCCGACGCGATCGTCGCCCTCGTCGCGGGCGAAGACGACGCCAGTCACGTCGCCGTCGGTCGTCAGCAGGGGGCCGCCCGAATTGCCCGGCAGCACCTCGGTCGCGAGCGTGTACACGTCGCGGGGGTTCTCGCCCTGCTCGTACACGTCGTCGACGAGCATCTCGCCGACCGTCATCACCGTCGCGGGAACCGCCGTGAACTGCCCACCGTACGGGTAGCCCTGCACGGCGGCGGGGTCGTCGGGCGCGAGCTCGCCGACGATGTCGAGCGGGGCTGCGGCGACGTCGGCCGAGATCACCGCGAGGTCGTCGATCGGGTCGAAGTGCACGACCGTGCCGTCGACGGCGGGCTCGCCCGGCAGTTCGATCATCACGCTGTCGGCGCCCGCGACGACGTGCGCGTTGGTCACGATGAGGTCGTCGGCGGCGACGAACCCGGTGCCGGTCGCGCCCATGCCGCACGTGTACGCGACGCCCGAGATGCGGGCCACGGAGGCCGAGGCCTCGTCGAGCGCGGGTGTTCCCGTGTCGGCCTGGGGCTCGGGAACCGTCGTGCTCTCCGCGATCGCCCCGCCGAGCGCGGGCAGCGCGTCGTCGACGACGACCGAGCGGAGGCGGGCGACGGCCTCCGCGAAGGGGGCGGGCGTGTAGCGCTCGATCGTGCGCAGCGTCGTCGAGGATGCGACGGCCGATGAGACCACGGGAATGCCCGCCGAGGCGACGGTGCTTCCGACGGCGGCGAGCACGAGGGCGGCGGCCGCCGCGCCGACGAGGCCGCCGGCCAGGCGCTCGAAGAAACGCAGCTTGATGGCGTCGGCGCCGCGGCGGAAGATCGACCCGATCGCCGCGCCGATGGCGGCGCCGATGGCGAGCAGCACCACGACCGTCGCGACGACGGCGACGCCGTGCCACCCGGGAGACGTCACCAAGCCGGAGACGACGGGCACGACCCACGGGGACGCGATCGCGCCGGCGGCGAGCCCCGCCCACCAGCCGATGCTCGCGAACAGCCCGACCTTCAGGCCCGTGATCAGCGCACAGACGACGAACACGACGATCAGGATGTCGACGACGATCATGCGGCCTCCTCTTCCGGGCATCAGGCTACGGGCGCTTCCTACGCGCGAGCGGGGAGACGGCTCCGGAAGTGCCGAGGCGGAGCTGTGCGCCGGGGCCGACGAGCGCCGCCGGGCTCCGGATGCTCCCGAGCGTCTCGCCGTCAGTCTGCTCCGGGTCGGCGACGTCGCCCGAGGGCCCCGGCGTCCGCGGCTGTCATTACGCTGGTGGCATGGCTCTTCCCTCAGGCATCGCCGTCGATGAACTCAGCAGCAGCGTCCGCGCGCAGGACGACCTCTTCCGCCACGTGAACGGCGACTGGATCGACCGCACCGAGATCCCCTCCGACAAGGCCCGCTGGGGCGCGTTCCACACGCTGGCCGAGAAGGCCGAGCGCGACGTGCGCGCCATCATCGAGGAGGCGCAGTCGGCAGAGCCCGGTTCCGAGGCCCGCAAGGTCGGCGACCTGTTCTCGAGCTTCATGGATACGGGCCGCATCGCCGAGCTGGGCACCGCGCCGCTCGAGCCGCGCCTCGCGGCGGTCGATGCGGTCGCCGACGTCCCTTCGTTCCTCCGCCTCGTCGGCGAGTTCGATCGCCAGGGCATCGCGAGCGTCTTCGGCCTCGCCGCCGAGCCCGACCCGGGCAACCCCGAGCGCGTGCTGCCGTTCCTCGTGCAGTCGGGCCTGTCGCTTCCGGATGAGCAGTACTACCGCGAGGAGCAGTTCGCCGACGTGCGCACGGAGTTCCGCGCGCACGTCGAGCGCCTCCTCGACCTCGCGGGTCTCGCCGACGCGGCGGGCCAGGCCGACCGCATCTCGGCGCTCGAGGGCGAGATCGCCGGCCACCACTGGGACAACGTGCGCAGCCGTGACGCCGTCGCAACGTACAACCTCAAGACGTGGGCCGAGGTGACCGAGCTCGCGGGCCTGCCGCTCGAACCGTGGCGCGATGCCGTCTCGGGCGACCCGTCGGCCTTCGCCGAGATCGTCGTCCAGCAGCCCTCCTTCGTCCAGGGCCTCGGCACGCTGCTCACGCAGGAGCGGCTCGACGACTGGAAGGCGTGGCTGCGCTACCGGGCCGTCCGCGCGGCCGCCCCGATGCTCACCGACGACTTCGTGAACGAGAACTTCGGCTTCTACGGCACGACGCTGTCGGGTGTGCCGCAGATCCGCGAGCGCTGGAAGCGCGGCGTCAGCTTCGTCGAGGGTGCGATGGGCGAAGCGGTCGGCAAGATCTATGTCGACCGGCACTTCCCGCCGCACGCCAAGGCCGAGATGGACAAGCTCGTCGACAACCTGCTCGAGGCGTACCGCCGCAGCATCGCCGAGCTCGAGTGGATGACGCCGGCCACGCGCGAGCGCGCGCTCGAGAAGCTCGGCACCTTCACGCCGAAGATCGGGCATCCGGATGTCTGGCGCGACTACTCCGCGCTGGTCGTCGACGCCGGCGACCTGCTGGGCAGCGCGACGGCGGCGAGCGTGTTCGAGCACGATCGCCAGCTCGCCAAGATCGGCAAGCCGGTCGACCGCAACGAGTGGGAGATGACGCCGCAGACGGTCAACGCGTACTACCACCCGCTGCTCAATGAGATCGCGTTCCCCGCGGCCATCCTGCAGTTCCCGTTCTTCGATGCCGAGCGCGACCCCGCCGCGAACTACGGCGGCATCGGCGCCGTGATCGGCCACGAGATCGGGCACGGCTTCGATGACCAGGGCTCGCAGTACGACGGCACCGGCGCGCTGAAGAACTGGTGGAGCGACGCCGACCGCGAGGCGTTCGAGAAGCGCACGGCCGCGCTCATCGCGCAGTACGACGCCCTCACACCCGCGGGCCTCGACGCCGAGAAGCACCATGTCAACGGCGCGCTCACGATCGGCGAGAACATCGGCGACCTCGGCGGCCTCGGCATCGCCCTGAAGGCCTACGCGATCGCTGTCGAGGCGGGCGAGGCCGGCGAGCCGGGCGCGATCGACGGCTTCACGGGCCTCCAGCGCGTGTTCCTGTCGTGGGCGCAGGCCTGGCGCGAGAAGTCCCGCGAGGCCGAGGCCGTGCGCCTCCTCGCGATCGACCCGCACTCGCCGGCGGAGTTCCGGTGCAACCAGATCGTGCGCAACATCGACGCCTTCTACGACGCGTTCGGCGTCGCAGACGGCGACGAGCTGTGGATTCCGGAGGGCGACCGCGTCACGATCTGGTGAGACCCCGTCGCCCCGGGGCGATTCCGGGCGGACGCGGGCGCCGCGGCGGAATCGAGGGGCAACGGCAGCATCGAGGACGATCCGGCGGAATTCCTCCTCGATGCTGCTGATCCTCCGCGGCAGCGCGCACCCGTCGAGAGGCGGCAGCGTGCCCGCGGAAGGTACCCGGGCAGGGGAGAACGCATAGGTCCCTCGGCGTAGTCTTTACGTCTGTGTGATGGCGCGTCTCGCGCCCATCAGCGTGTGGCGGGGAAGTCACGAACTCCCCGGGGAGGGGCCAGCGCGGCACGGCCGTCTTCGAATGCCCCGGAGTTGATGTGGTCCCCGCCGAACCCCAGAACGCGCTCGTCTCATCGAGACGGGAACGGCGCGGCCTGCGCGCCCGGGGAGCGCCCCACCGGCGCCCCGGCTTCCCGCAGACGATGCGCGCGCTCGAGGGCCTCGCCCTCGCCGGGGCGCAGGTGTCGGTCCACGTGGCCGACCTCGATCGGGGCTCCACGGTTCTCACGGGCGACGATTTCGTCACGCTCCCCGTCGGAGGCCTGGCCGTCGTACCGCTCCTCGTCGACGTCGCCGCCCGATTCGACGCGGGCACGCTCGACCCGGCGACGATCGTGCGCCGAGCCGACCTCGAGCCCGTGTCGGTCTCCGGCATCTGGCGCCACCTCGCCGTTCCGGCACTGCCGCTCGGCGACCTCGCGATCCTCGCCGCCGCCCAGGGTGATGCCTACGCGACCAACGCGCTGCTGGAGGTGACGGGGATCGACCGCATCACCCGGCGCATGGTCGAGCTCGGCATGCGCCGTTCGGCCGTGCTCGATCGGGTGCGGGATGTGAGGGGCCCGGATGATGCACCGCACGTCTCGCTCGGCACGACCCGCGAGTACGCGACCCTGATGAGCGATATCGTCGGCGGGCGCGCCGTCAGCCCCGCCGTCAGCGCGCAGGTCGCGGAATGGCTCACGGCCGGCCAGGACTTCGGCCTCGTCGGGGGCGCGACCAACCTGCGCGCCTTCGGCCACGAGGACGACACGCACGGCCTGCTGTTCCTCAATCGCACGGCGTACGACGACAGCGGCGTGCGCGCCGAGGCCGGCGTGATCGCGGGCCCCCGCGCCGGCCTCGCCTACGCCCTCACGGTCTGCTTCGCCGACGAATCGCCGCTGCACCGCGACCGCGCCCACCACGCCTTCCGCACCCTCGGCACCGAGCTGATGGAAGCGGTCAACTGACCCGGGCGGGCTCCGCGCCCGGCGCCGCCCGACGATCGGGCTGCGCTCAGGCGAGCTCGACGTCGCCCCACGCCGCCGGCCCGGGAAGCGCCGCGCCGCGCACGTCCGTGCCGCTCCGGCCGACCGTCGCGGCGCACACGAGCAGGGACAGCGTCGGGTAGCCGTGGGCGCGGTTGTCCCGGATGATCGCGTCGTCGTCATCGGGGCCGAGCTCGGCGCTGCGGGCCAGCACCTCGAGCCACGGCGCGTACCAGCGGGCGCCGTCGCCGGGAGGCGCCGCACGGAAGTCGTCGAGCCACCGGACGATGCGTGCAGTCGCGGGGTCGTCGACGCCGTCGTGCGCGATCATGTGCGTCCCGGGCCCGAGGGCGGTCGTCGACAGCCGTTCGCCGTCCCACGACGCGACGCGCGCCCATCCGGAGCCGCCCCCGGCGCCCGCTTCCAGCAGGTTGAAACCGCGCATCGGGGGCTCGGCCGGCAGGCCCTCGCCCGCGACCGATGCGAGCGGCAGGGTTCCGCGTGAGACGACGGCGTCATCCGGCAGCCTCTCGCCGCCCTTCCGGTTCAGCACGACGGCGACGCGGCCGGCATCCGGGGAGGCCGCCAGCCACGCGCCGCCGGCTCGGACGTCCTGCACGCCGACGACGCCCGGCCAGTGCTCGCCGGGCCCGCGCCACGGCCGGGCGGGGTCCTCGTCGCGAACCGCCAGCAGCCGCACGGGCCCTTCGCCTGTCGGTACGTGGATGATCGCCGTGCACATCTCGTTCGCCGCTCCTCACGGATCGCGTGCGAGACTTGAGCCGTGTTCGTGGTGGTGGGGGTTTCCGGCGGCATCGCCGCCTACAAGACAGTACATCTCGTCAGGCGGCTCATCGCCGACGGCCACGAGGTGCACGTCGTCCCGACCGACGACGCCCTGCGCTTCGTCGGGCTGACGACCTGGGAAGCGATCAGCCGCAGTCCTGTGACGACGTCGGTGCACGACGACGTCGCGACCGTGCGGCACGTGTCGCTCGGCCAGCGCGCCGACCTCGTCATCGTCGCTCCGGCGACAGCCAACACCCTCGCGAAGATGGCCGCGGGCCTCGCCGGCGACCTGCTCGGCACGACGCTGCTCGCGACTACGGCGCCCGTCGTCGTCGCGCCCGCGATGCACACCGAGATGTGGCGGCACCCGGCCACCGCCGCGAACGTCGCGACGCTGCGCGAGCGCGGCGTGGCGGTCGTCGGGCCGGATGACGGGCCCCTGACGGGAGGCGACAGCGGCCCCGGCCGGATGAGCGAACCGGATGCGATCGCCGACGCCGCGTACGCAGCGGCCGCGGGGGAGCCGACGGGCGACCTCGCCGGCCTCCGCGTCGTGGTCACGGCCGGCGGCACGCGCGAGCCGATCGACCCCGTGCGCTACCTCGGCAACCGGTCGAGCGGCAGGCAGGGAGCGGCGCTCGCCGCGGCCGCGGCCGACCGCGGCGCCGATGTGACGCTCATCGCGTGCAACATCGATGCGTCGGTGCTCGCCGAGATGCCCAGGGGCGTCTCCGTCGCGCGCGCCGGCACCGCCCTCGAGCTGCGCGACGCGACGCGGGCCGCGGCATCCGGGGCCGACGTCGTCGTGATGGCCGCCGCCGTCGCCGACTACCGCCCCGCGGAGGTCGCCGAGGGCAAGGTCACGAAGGAGGAGGCGGGCGACCGCCTCACGCTCGTTCTCGTCGAGAACCCCGACATCGTCGCCGGGCTCGCGGCCGACCGAGCCGAGGGGCAGATGATCGTCGCCTTCGCGGCCGAGACCGCTTCCGGTGACGACCTGCTCGCCCGCGCCCGCCGCAAGCGCGAGCGGAAGGGCGTCGACCTGCTCGTCGTCAACCGCGTCGGCTGGGAGCGGGGCTTCGACGTGCCCGACAACCGCGTGACGGTCATCGATCGCACGGGCGAGCCCGTCGCCGAGGCGGAGGGCCCCAAGCGCACCGTTGCCGACGCGATCTGGAGAGCGGTGCGCGACGCCCGCGCCTGAGCCCCGGGCCGGCAGCGCGGCGGCAGCGTCCGGGAGCACGCGCGCTCTCGGTCGTCCGACATCCGGAGCTGCCCGCCCCGCGTCGTCCGGAGCCCCGCGGCCTCACGCCGTCAGGAGAACACGATCGTGTGGTTGCCCTGCCGGATGACGCGGTCCTCGGCGTGCCACTGCACCGCGCGCGACAGCACGGCGCGTTCGACGTCGGCGCCGCGCGCCTGCATGTCGCCGGCCGTCATCGAGTGGTCGACCCGCGCGACGTCCTGCTCGATGATCGGCCCCTCGTCGAGCTCCTCCGTGACGTAGTGGGCGGTCGCGCCGATGAGCTTGACGCCGCGCTCCTTGGCCTTGCGGTACGGGCCGGCGCCGATGAAGGCGGGCAGGAACGAGTGGTGGATGTTGATGACGGGCACGCCGAGCTTCTCGAGGAAGTCGTTCGAGATCACCTGCATGTAGCGGGCGAGGACGACGAAGTCGACGTTGCCCGTGAGCAGCTTCAGGATCTCGGCCTCCGACTGCGACTTGTCCGGCCCGGCCTGGGAGGGCACGTGGTGGAACGGGATGCCGAACGTGCGCACGTCGGCGGCGACGTCGGTGTGGTTCGAGATCACCATCGGGATCGACACGGGCAGCTCGCCGCGGCGGTGCCGCCACAGCAGGTCGAGCAGGCAGTGGTCGCTCTTGGAGGCGAGCACCGCCATGCGCTTCCGGATGAACATGTCGCGCAGGTCCCAGCGCATGCCCATCGGCGCGAGCGTCGCCTCGATGTCGGCCGCGATTTCGGGCTGCGCCGCGACGAAGTCGGGCCGGTGGAACACGACGCGCTGGAAGAAGTGCCCGCCCTCCGGGTCGGTCGAGTACTGGTCGAGCGAGATGATGTTGCCGCGGTTGCGGCCGATCAGGGCGGAGATCGTCTCGACGATGCCCTTCTGGTCGGGCCCGTCCACGACGAGGCATGCGTGATCGGCGAACTCAGGGAGGCTGGCACTCATACCGTCATTCTCACGCATCGCCGCGGCATCGGCGCACGGCCGGCGCGCGGG
The DNA here is from genome assembly GCF_002970975.1 of Microbacterium halophytorum. Classification (GTDB taxonomy): domain Bacteria; phylum Actinomycetota; class Actinomycetes; order Actinomycetales; family Microbacteriaceae; genus Microbacterium; species Microbacterium halophytorum. Next base: position 4,213 of record NZ_PNFA01000007.1, on the reverse strand, counting down.
CATCCGGATGAGGCGCACAAGTCGGGGGTGTACCGTCGCGCGGAATGAACATTCGAACCGGCAGTTCCGCCAAGCTCTCCCGTGCCCTCCTGGCCGGCTCCGTCGTCGCGATGCTCGCGCTCGCGGGGTGCAGCGCCGAGCACCGCACGGAGGATTCGGCGGCGAAGGAATCCACAGAGACGGCCGCGCCGGAGGCGGGCCTCGAAGGCCTGCCCGACGTCGTCGCGGTCGTGAACGGCGAGGAGATCGGCCTCGACGAGTACACCGAGGCGTACGAGTCGCAGATGAGCCAGGCCGAGGCGATGCAGCAGCAGTCGGGCCAGGAGGTCGATCAGGATCTGGTCAAGCAGCAGGCCGCCGAGCTCCTCGTGAACAATGTCCTGCTCACCCAGGCGGCCGCGGACGCCGGGATCGAGGCGACGGACGAGGGCACTGACAAGGTGCTGGAGGAGCTCGCCGCCCAGGCGGGCCTCGGGTCGGTCGATGAGGTCATCGCCGCCTTCGACGAGCATGGTGTGTCGGAGAAGGAGGTCAGGGAGGACGCTGCGGGGCAGTTCGTCATCGACGAGTACGTCGAGGAGAAGACGGACGTCGCCGAGCCGACCGATGCCGAGCTGAAGCAGCAGTACGAGCAGCTCGTCGAGCAGTCGAAGGCCGCTGGTGGCGAGGCCGAGGTGCCGGCGTTCGACGATGTCAAGGCCCAGCTGAAGGAGCAGACGGTCTCGCAGGACCGCAACGCTCAGATCCAGAAGGTCATCGACGGCCTGCGCGAGTCCGGCGACGTCGAGATCAAGATCTGACGCACCGCGCTGCGAACGGCGATGGCCCCCGATCCAGCGGATCGGGGGCCATCGCCGTTCAGGCGCGTGCGGTTACTTCACCCACGACGGGGCGAGGAGGAACGTCGCGTACTCACCGCGCTGCACCTGGCCGGGCGTCTTCGCGGCGTTGATGATCGCGATCACGAACGAGCCGATCGTCACCACGAAGTACAGCAGGACGCCGAGGTACGGGATCAGGAGCAGGATCGCGGCCGCCATGATCGCGATCGTGCGGATCAGCTGGAAGTTCAGGTTGTCGGCCGCCGCTTTGCGCGCGACGGGCGTGACGGTGTCCTTCTCGACCAGGTAGAAGATCAGGGCCGGGATCCACGAGAAGAACACGCTCAGCCACACGTTCGCCGTGATGTTGCCCGGCTGCGTGCCGGGGTAGGGCTGGCCGTAGGCTGGCTGCCCGTACTGCGGCGGCTGCTGGCCCGCATAGGGCGGCTGCTGACCGTACTGCGGGGGCTGCTGGTAGCCGCCCGGCTGCTGCGGCGCGCCGTACTGGGGCGGCTGGCCGGGCTGAGCGGGCGGGGCCTGCGGCGGTGCCGGGGGCGGGGGTGCCTGCTGGCCATCCGGCTGCGGCGGCTGGGGAGCGCCCCCGGGCACGTTCTGGGGGTCCGTGGGGTCGTTCGTCACGGCGAGACCTGCTTTCGATTCGGAGTCATGGGCGAGGTCCGCCGACCGCAGGCCGGGCCCCCACCACGGTCAACCTTGCCACTTCCGCGGGCCGCGCGCGAGGGCTCGCGGACGGAAACGGCGGGGGAGAACTGCCCGTCCCCTGCGAACCGGCGGCGCCGGAGAGCCGCCGAGGAGCGCGCAGCGGGCGGGCCGACGGCGGGCCCGGACGCCGGCGGCGGAGAGGGGGTGATTATGCGCCCGAAAGCCCGGAAGAAGCGCCTTGCGCGCCCTCGGCGTGTCGCGCATGAGCATACGGATCGCGGGGGTGCTGCCCGGGCAGGGGATAGCCCGGGCGCGCTAACGTGTTGTGGCATATGGCGAGCAACGAAGCAGTACCCGCCCACCTGTCCGACCACACTGTGAATATTCGACGCACCTCCCTCGCGGACGGTGCCGCCATGTGGACCCTGGCCCGCGAATGCGGGCTCGACCTGAATTCCTCGTACGCCTACCTGATGTACGCGTCCGACTTCGCGCAGACCTGCCGGCTGGCCGTCCTCGACGGTGAGCCGGTCGGCTACGTGCTCGGCTACCGGCCGCCGGAGCGGTCGAGCCACCTGTTCATCTGGCAGGTCGGCGTCTCCGACCGCGCGCGCGGTCGCGGCGTCGCCGGCCGGATGCTGCACGACCTGCTCGACACCCTCACCGACGTCGACGTGCTCGAGGCGACGGTCGAGGAGACCAACGCCGCCTCGCGCGCGCTGTTCGCCAGGGTCGCCCGCGAGCGCGGCGGCGACCTGGCGTGGACCCGCGGCGTGACTGCCGCGGACTTCCCGGATGACCACCCCGGTGAGCCGCTCCTCGAAATCACCGGGTTCCGCGCGCGCTAGCTGCGCCGCGCGACCCCTCGCTCTTCGCAGAAGAAGGCTGTTCCCAGCCGCAATCAGGAGAAAATCCCATGAGTCTGACCATCGATACCACCCAGCTCGAGTCTGACGTTCGGAGCTACTCCCGCTCTTGGCCCGTGGAGTTCGACCGCGCCGTCGGCGCGACGATGTACGCCGCTGACGGCAGCGAATACCTCGACTTCTTCGCCGGTGCCGGCACCCTGAACTACGGGCACAACAACCCCGTGCTCAAGAAGGTGCTGCTCGACTACCTCGCCGGCGACCACGTCGTGCACTCGCTCGACATGTTCACGACGGCGCGCACCGAGTTCCTGACGACGTTCAAGGAGAACATCCTCGAACCGCGCGGGCTCGACCACAAGATCATGTTCCCCGGGCCCGGTGGTGCGAACGCCGTCGAGGCCGGCCTGAAGCTGGCCCGCAAGATCACCGGTCGCGAGGCGATCGTCAACTTCACGAACGCCTTCCACGGCATGACGCTCGGCGCGCTCAGCGTCACGGGCAACTCGATGAAGCGCGGCGGCGCCGGCATCCCGCTGGTGCACGCGACGCCGATGCCGTACGACGACTACTTCAACCAGGACGTTCCCGACTTCCTGTACCTCGAGCGCATGCTCGAGGACGAGGGGTCCGGCCTGAACAAGCCGGCGGCGGTGATCGTCGAGACGCTGCAGGGCGAGGGCGGCATCAACAGTGCCCGCGCCGAATGGCTGCGCGCGCTCGCCGATCTCTGCAAGCGCCACGGCATCCTGCTCATCGTCGACGACATCCAGATGGGCTGCGGCCGCACCGGTTCGTTCTTCAGCTTCGAGGAGGCGGGCATCGTGCCCGACATCATCACGCTGTCGAAGTCGATCTCCGGCTACGGCCTGCCGCTCGCGCTGACGCTCGTGCGCCCCGAGTTCGACGTGTTCGAGCCGGGCGAGCACAACGGCACCTTCCGCGGCTTCGCGCCGGCGTTCGTCACGGGCTCCGCCGCCATCCGGGAGTTCTGGAGCGACGAGTCGCTTCAGCGCTCGACGATCGAGAAGGGCCTCGTGATCGAGAGCGCCTTCAACGCCCTCGCGGCGAAGCACCCCGAGGCGGGCCTCGTGCCCAAGGGCCGCGGCCTCGCGCGCGGCCTGCAGTTCGGCGAGGCGGACAAAGCCGGTGAGGTGGCGCGCGAGTGCTTCGAGCGCGGCCTGCTCGTCGAGACGTCGGGACCCGTCGACGAGGTCGTCAAGCTGCTGCCGCCGCTGACGGTCACCGACGAAGAGCTCACCCGCGGCCTCGGCATCATCGCCGACTCGGTCGCCGCCGTCCTGGCCCGCTGACCGGCGCCATCCCGCTTCACCCTGGGGCCGCACCCCGCGGGGGCGGCCCCACCTGATGCGGACTGCGGGATCTCGGCTCCGAAACCGCAGCCCGCGTCAGGCGAACACCCGATAGGAGACAGACATGATCGTTCGGACCCTCGACGAGATCGAAGACACCGACGCCGACATCAAGAGCGAGAACTGGCGCTCCAAGCGCATCATCCTCGCGAAGGAGGGCGTCGGGTTCTCGGTGCATGAGACGACGCTCTACGCCGGCACCGAGAGCTACTTCTGGTACGCGAACCACATCGAGGCCGTGTTCATCACGCAGGGCGAGGGCGAGATCGAAGACCTCGCCACCGGTGAGGTGCACCAGCTGAAGCCCGGCAGCCTCTACCTGCTGAACGACCACGACAAGCACAAGGTGCGCCCCCGCACCGAGATCAAGTGCGTGTGCGTATTCAACCCGCCGGTCACCGGCCGCGAGGTGCACGACGAGAACGGCGTCTACCCGCTCGTCGTCGAAGAGCCGGCCGCGTAAACAGCCTCTCGCACAGCGGTGCCGCCG
>NZ_PNFA01000006.1 GCF_002970975.1 Microbacterium halophytorum | reverse complement strand
CACCGACAAGGTCGACACCGAGGTCCCCTCGCCCGTCGCCGGCACCGTGCTCGAACTGCTCGCCGCCGAAGACGACACCGTCGAGGTCGGCGCAGTGCTCGCCCGCGTCGGCTCCGGCGCCGCAGCGCCCGCCGCTCCCGCGGCCCCGGCCGCCGCTCCCGCGGCCCCGGCAGCGGCACCCGCCGCACCGGCTCCGGCCGCGCCCGCCGCCGAGGCCCCGGCCCCCGCTGCCAAGGCGCCCGCTGCCGCGCCGGCCGCCGCGGCTCCGGCTCCGGTTCCCGCCGCTCCTGCGTCGAACGACAGGGTCTACGTCACGCCGCTCGTGCGCCGCCTGGCGGCCCAGCACGGCGTCGACCTGGCGACGGTCGCCGGCTCCGGCGTCGGCGGCCGCATCCGCAAGGAGGACGTGCTGAACGCGGCGTCCGCTCCGGCCCCGGCGGCAGCTCCGGCTCCCGCCGCTGCCTCTGCCGCCCCGAAGCTCGAGACGTCGCCGCTGCGCGGAACGACGCAGCCGATGAGCCGCCTGCGCAAGGTGCTCGCGAAGCGCGCGGTCGAGTCCATGACGTCGACGGCACAGCTGACGACGGTCGTCGAGGTCGACGTGACGGCGGTCGCCGCGCTGCGCACCGCGACGAAGGACGAGTTCCTCGCCAAGACCGGCAACAAGCTCTCGTTCATGCCGTTCTTCGCCCTCGCGGCGGTCGAGGCGCTCAAGGCGTACCCGATCATCAACTCGACGCTCGACGGCGAGAACATCGTGTACCCGGCGCAGGAGAACATCTCGTTCGCGGTCGACACCGAGCGCGGTCTGCTCACGCCGGTCATCCGCGACGCCGGCGACAAGAACATCTCCCAGATCGCGGCGGACATCGCCGACCTGGCCGCCCGCACGCGCGACAACAAGCTGAAGCCCGACGAGCTCGCCGGCGGTACGTTCACGCTGACCAATACCGGTTCGCGCGGCGCGCTGTTCGACACCCCCGTCGTGTTCCTGCCGCAGTCGGCCATCCTCGGCACGGGCGTCGTGTACAAGCGCCCCGGCGTCGTGAAGACCGACGCGGGTGAGGCCATCGGCATCCGCTCGTACGTCTACCTCGCGCTGTCGTACGACCACCGCACAATCGACGGCGCGGATGCCGCACGCTTCCTCTCCGCGATGAAGGCGCGCCTCGAGGCCGCCGACTTCCGCGGCGATCTCGGCATCTGATCGCACGGATCACCGACGAGGGCGGGAGGGGGCAGGAGCCCCTCCCGCCCTCGTCGTCTGTGTTCGCGGCCCGCTCCGGCCAGCGGTGCTCGCGCCGCACGGCGACGGACGCGGCCGCTTCCCGGTCGCGACGCGCCGCCCGACCGTGCGTGCATCAACCCGCTGGGTACGCGTCGCGCAGCAGCCAGCGCCCGTCGGAGAGCACGAGGCTGAGGTAGTGCGCGCCCCCGCCCGTGCCCGCCTTGACCAGGGTGACGCCGCCGTAGTCGTCGACGAGCGCGACCCCCTCGCCTGCGAGCTCGGGCCACGGCGCCGACTCCGGCCCCGCGCCGGCCCCGGCGGCGAATACGCCGTCGCAGGCGTCGCCGCATTCGGCCGCGCGCCCGATCAGCCGCGCGGCCGATTCGACGGGATCCGCCGAGACCTCGACCTCGATGCCCGCGTCGGAGCCGGGCGCGTCGTCGGCGGCGGGCTCCTCCTCGGCTCCGCCCGCGGCATCGTCGGGCGCGTTCGGGGCGCCGCCGTCGGGGCCCCGTGACCCGTCGCTCCCGATTCGCCGTCCGTCGTTCTCCTCGCCACCGGTATCCGCCGCGACCGCGCCCCCACCCGCATCAGCGCGCTCACCATCGGCCCCGTCGGCGTGACCGGCCTCGCTGCTCCCGACCGATCCGGCCTCGTCCGCCTGTGCGCGCGGCTCGCCGCTCGGCCACAGCAGCCCGACGATCAGCACCCCGGCCGCCGCGGCCCCGCCGAGCGCGTACGCCGCGCGGCGGCCGCTCAGCCCCGCACCCGCACGGCTCGCCACGGCTCGTGCTGCCCGCCGCGCGGTCTTCGCCGCGGCGCCGATACTCCCGCCCGCCGACGCACGCGCGCCGGCGGCGCTGTCCCTCCCGGGGCCGCGACCTTCGGCACGGCCCCTCGGCCGAGCTGCGCGCCGCACCGTCCGCGCCGGGCCGCCCCCGCGGGCGGCGCCGCCGGGCGCACGGCCACCAGCGGGAGCGAAGCGACGCCCGACGCGCGCCGGCGGTCGGGCGTCATCGGGTTCCGAGCCGTCCGGGTCGGTGAAGTCGAGCGGCTGCGGCGCACAGGCCTCGAAGAGCTCGGCCTCGATCTCGTCGATTCCGCGCGGGAGCTCCGCAGGATCGCCGAGCAGCGCGACCGCGCGTTCGAGCAGGCGGCGCACCACCCTGTCCGCCATGCCGTCGGCGACGACCGCGAGCACGGCCGCGGCGCCGAGCGCCGCCGTCTCCCCCGCCGTCCCGCTCGACGAACCCCTCGACCCGCGGCGACCCCCTCGCCCGGCGTCGTCCGCCCGCGGACCTGCGGGCCGGGAGCCGTCACCGACGGCGGCTCCCGGGGCCGTCGCCGCGAACAGCGGGCGCCCGTCGTCGTCGGCCCACCACGTACCCGGCGGGCCCTCCGAGACGCCGCGCTCCCTCGCACGTGCCTCGAGCGCACCCCGCATCATGCTGACCGCCAACGTCACGGCCTGTCCGCCCGAGAGGCTCCCTGCCGCCCATGGGGTCGTGATGCGATGGCGGCACCACGCCAGCACGAGAGCATGACCGCCCGCGGTGCGCGCGACATCGATGGGCGCAAGCACGTGCTGGCCGCGCAGGCCGCACCCCGGCCAGCCGGTGAGGTCGCGCACATCCGCCAGAGCGACCGGGCCATCGGGGCCATGGGCGAGCACGGCGGTCACGGGGTGCTCCGCCCCGCCGAGCGGGCGGATCACCCGGTACGCGTCCGTCAGCGGTTCCGGCGCCGCGCCCCGCCCCGCGATGATGTCGTCGAACTCGTCCATATCGACCACGGAACGCGGGACGGCCCCGATGGCACAAGTGCGGCGGAGCGCCTGTGGAGGCGGCGCCCGCGTGTGCGGCACCTGTGAGGGAAGCCACGTAAACTGGGGGCATGGCAGAACGCGGCAGCAAACCGGAGAAGCGCCCGAACTTCTTCTCGCAGATCAAGGACCTCATCTCCTTCACCAAGAAGGACTACCCCTGGCTGCCCTACGGCCTGGTCGGCATCCTCGTGCTGGGCATCGCCATCGGCGTGCTGCTGGCGCTCCTGTTCCAGCCCACGATCCTCGGTTTCGTGCTGTGGCCGATCTTCGGCCTCATGCTCGGCATGATCGCCGCGATGCTGATGATGAACCGCCTCGCGACCGTCGTGATGTACCGGCGCCTCGACGGCAACCCCGGCGCGGCGGGCCACGTGGTCTCGAACATGCTCGGCCGCAAGTGGCGCGGCGACGAGATGCCCGTCGGCGTCAACCCCAAGACTCAGGAGGCCGTGTACCGCGCGGTCGGCCGCGGAGGGATCGTGCTCGTCGGCGAGGGCCAGCGCGGTCGCCTCAAGAAGCTGATGCGCGACGAGAACATGAAGGCCAAGCGCGCCGCCGCCGGCGTGCCCGTGCACACGTTCTACGTCGGCCACGGTGAGGACGAGGTCGAGATCAAGCACCTCGCGAAGACCATCAAGGCCCTGCCGAAGACGATCGACAAGGCGACCATGGGCGCCGTGATCTCGCGCCTCGAGTCGCTCTCGCAGTCGCTCAGCTCGCTCCCGATCCCCAAGGGCATCGACCCCATGAAGGCCAGGGCCCCCCGCCCGCGCTGAGCGTTCCGTGACGAGGGCCTCCGGATGATGATCATCCGGAGGCCCTCGTCGTTCGCGCGGCGTCAGCGCCGCAGGAGCATCGTGCCGGCGGCCTTGTCGTGCAGGCCGCGGTGGTCGTCGTCGGCGACGACGGCAGGGATGACGAGGAACAGCAGCGCGGTCCGGATGATCGGGCGCCAGACCCCGACCCAACCGCCCGACACACGCACGAGGTACAGGCCCATGATGCGGTGCCCCGGGCTGCCGCCGAGCGTCGGGATGAACACGATCTGCACGGCGGCGAAGACCAGGTTCGTCGCCCACGGCGAGTAGTCGAAGAACGCCAGCCCGATCAGCGCCGCGCAGGCGAGGTCGATCACGAGGGCGGCGATGCGGCGCCCGAAGGTCGCGATGCTCCCGGACGAGCCCTGCGGCGGCAGGCCGAGTCGCTGGCCGGGGTAGTCCTGATCGGCGGTGGCTTCACTCACCCCGATAGCCTACGCAGGCCCCGCTCGTAACATGCCTGAAACATCAGGGATATGACAGAGCAACCTCGCGTGGGTAGGTTCTAACTGTCGCCCGAAGCGGCGGCCACATGAGATCGGCGATTCTGGAGCCCCAATGTTCAACGATTCCTCCGAGGTGCTGAAGTACATCAAGGACGAGGACGTCAAGTTCCTCGACATCCGTTTCACGGACCTCCCCGGTGTGCAGCAGCACTTCAACATCCCCGCGTCGACGGTCGACGAAGACTTCTTCACGACGGGCCAGATGTTCGACGGATCGTCGATCCGCGGCTTCGCCACCATCGACGAGAGCGACCTCCAGCTGATCCCGGATGTCACGACCGCCTACCTCGACCCGTTCCGCGAGAACAAGACGCTCGTGATGGTCTTCGACATCTACAACCCGCGCAACGGCGAGGTCTACTCGAAGGACCCGCGCCAGGTCGCCAAGAAGGCCGAGAAGTACCTCGCCTCGACGGGCATCGCCGACACCGCGTTCTTCGCGCCCGAGGCCGAGTTCTACATCTTCGACGACGTGCGCTACGAGGTCTCGCAGGGTCGCAGCTTCTACGCCGTCGACTCCGAGGAGGCCGCGTGGAACACCGGCCGCGAGGAAGAGGGCGGCAACCTCGCCAACAAGACCCCGTACAAGGGCGGCTACTTCCCTGTCTCGCCCGTCGACAAGCAGGCCGATCTGCGCGACGACATCTCGCTGCGCCTGATCGACGCGGGCCTCGAGCTCGAGCGCGCGCACCACGAGGTCGGCGGCGCCGGCCAGGCCGAGATCAACTACAAGTTCGACACGATGGTGCACGCCGCCGACGACGTGCTCAAGTTCAAGTACATCGTGAAGAACACCGCCGACGAGTGGGGCAAGACGGCGACGTTCATGCCGAAGCCCCTGTTCGGCGACAACGGCTCGGGCATGCACACGCACCAGTCGCTCTGGAAGGACGGCTCGCCGCTGTTCTACGACGAGCAGGGCTACGCGCAGCTCTCCGACATCGCCCGCTGGTACATCGGCGGCATCCTGAAGCACGCCCCGGCGCTGCTGGCGTTCACCAACCCGACGATCAACTCGTACCACCGCCTGGTGAAGCACTTCGAGGCCCCGATCAACCTGGTGTACTCGGCGGGCAACCGCTCGGCGGCCGTGCGCATCCCGATCACCGGCTCGAACCCGAAGGCCAAGCGCATCGAGTTCCGCGCCCCCGACGCGTCCGGCAACCCGTACTTCGCGTTCGCGGCCCAGCTGATGGCCGGCATCGACGGCATCAAGAACCGCATCGAGCCGCACGAGCCGATCGACAAGGACCTCTACGAGCTCCCCCCGGAGGAGGCCAAGAGCATCCCCCAGGTCCCGACGACGCTCACTGCGGTGCTCGAGGCCCTGCAGGAGGACCACGCGTTCCTCCTCGAGGGCGGCGTGTTCACCGAAGAGCTCATCCAGACCTGGATCGAGTACAAGATGGAGAACGAGGTGCTCCCGATGGCGCAGCGCCCGCACCCCTACGAGTACGAGCTCTACTTCGGCGTCTGAGCTCCGGCTGACCCTTCACGAGGGCCTGGCTTCCCCAATGGGAAGCCAGGCCCTCGTTGCGTCGGCGCGATACCGGTGACGGTGGCGCGCGTCAGTTCAGGACTGCCACGGCTCCGCTCAGCGTCACATCGACCAGAACTCGGTCGCGAAGCGTCTCCGTCACGACGCACAGCCTGTCCTGCACATGGTCTTTCGCGCGAGCGGCGAGCTCACCGTCGCGATTCCCGACGATGAGCATGCGCACGACGTCGTCGCGCTTCAGGAGCGTCACGTTCACCGTGCTGTCCTCGGCGCTGGCATCGATGCAGTCGAGGATGAGGTGTCCCAGCGCGTCGGCATCGGCAGGGTCCTCGACCTCTGCCCGTTCGGCATGCAGCTCGAGGCGGATCTGCTTCCTCCGCGCTTCGGCCAGGGCCAATGCGAACCAGCGTCCCATCAGCGCCGTTGCCTGTGACAGCGCGCTGACCTGACGAAGGAACGCCTCTTCATCGCCGCAGCGACGTCGCACCTCCAGGTCATCCGGTTGAACCGTCCCGTCCGCGATGTCACGCAACAGACGGAAGGAGCCCTGCAATCCGGATGCGTTCCAGCGCATTTGGACTTCGATCGCCGCCGTATGCGCAGCTGAATCTCGCATCGCCCGCTCCATGCGCCGCTCTGACACGTCTGCCTCTGCCTCGAGAGACCGGAACTTCCGGAACACGAGCCACCACATAGCGAGCAGACCCGCGGCGGGGGCTTCGAGCAGAAGAGCGCGTGACAGCTGATCGGGGTCCTCACCTGTGAGAACAACCAGCCCCAGAGGCACCATGCTGACGCCCTGCAGCGCGGCGGCGACGAGGAACGGCGCGATCGTCCGGCTCGATGCATGAAGCAGGACGGGCAGCACGGTGAGCGAGAGGGACTGGAAGAAGTAGGGTGCGTCATACCCCTCACCGATGGAGACGAGCGCTGCCCAGTTCAGCGCAGGAACAGCGACGATCGCGAGCCCGACAAGCCACTTCGGCAAGCAGCGGTCGTCTCGAGTCGTGAGCCAGACCACGCCAGTGAAGAGCAGGAGTGCACCGATCGTCGCGTATGCCGAAGGGTCGCCGCCGCGAGGGCCCAGGACTTCCAGCGACGCGCTGATCGCGCTCACGTGCAGCGCCCAGGCGATCGTCACCTCCCGTGTGAAGCGGCGCAAGGGTCGAGCCCTTCTGGCCGCTCCCTCCGTGCCCGTATCCCCGGCCCCCGTGCTGAGCGGGTAGGAGAGTCGGACCGTGGTTCCCGAACCGACCTCCGTCTCGAGCGCGACGGCGATGCCGTGGGCCTCGCCTCGAGCGAAGAGGGATTCCGCGACCCCGCGCTGCGTCACGCGGTTCCGGTCGAAACCACTGCCATCGTCGGAGATCTCCACCTGGAGCACGTCATCGACGTAGCGGGTGTCGATGACGATGTGATCGGCCCCGGAGTGCTTGACTGCGTTGAGAGCAACCTCCGAGGCGCATCCGTAGAGCGCCTCGAGGACCGGCACCGGAAGCAGCGCCTGGAACCGGCGCAGGTCATCCCCGACGATCCCTTTCCACCTCACGGGCAGGCCCACGCGCTCGATGTCTGTCAGGCTGACCCGAGAGGTTCGGCCCGCTGCCGTACGCCGTTGGAAGTCACGAATGCGCTCGAGGTCTCGGCGGCACCGTGCCCTGGCGTCCGCGGGAGTCGGGCCGTGGTCCCCGCCTCGCGCCAGTGCGCCGAACGTATTCACGATCGTGTCGTGGAGCACCCTCACGTACTCGGCCGTCGCATCCTTCGCGGCCCGTCTGCGCACCGCACGTGCTTCCTCTGCCGTGGCGATCACCTTCCGCCGGTCGAACGAACGCGCGATCCTGCGCAGGGCATAGATGAAGACCGCGGCGTTGACGACGAGAACTCCGCTCGTCGCGAGCGAGTTGCTCACGACCGCACGATCCCATTCCGGATGTGCGATCGCGAGCAGAGCCGCGTACGCCAGGGTGAGCGAGCAGGATACGGCGATCGGCAACACCCCGGGAAGGAGCATGATCGGGAGGATGATCGTGAAGGCTGTCAACGGGACCAGCGCCTCGACGAGCGCATCATCGGGCGTCGCCGCCGCAACGCAGTAGAAGCCCAGCGCCGCGTAGTGGACAACGATCAGCGCCAACACGTGCACGCGCAGGAGCGCAACGCTGAGACCCGCAGCCAGGACGATCGCAGCGACCACGAATACTGTGGCCGTGGGAACGATGAGCGCGGAGGCACAGGAGGCGAGCAGCAGCACGAGCTGAAGCAAGAAGATGCCGGCGAGCTGAGCACGGCGCATAGCCATGGTGAGACTCGAACCGACCCCGGGCGCTTCGTCGAGAGAAGAATCGGGAGGCATCGCGCCGGGGCGCGCGCGAGGCGCGCCGGCGGACAGACCGGTGATCTGTGCCATGAGGAGATCCTTTCACCGATAGCTGAAGCGCGGACGGCCCATCCTGTTCCCTGTTGGGGTGTGGACGGGCCGAAGCGGCGGCGCTCTGCGCCGCCATCGGCGCACCAAGGGGTTCGCATCCCTTGGTGCGCCGATCTGTTCAGTTGTCGCACCCGTCGGGACGAGGGGTGCCTATCGGTGCCGGGGCCGCCTTTTGGGGGAAGGACTGTCCCGGCACCGACGGTCTAGCTGGCCGCCGAGATGCGTCGGCGAGCGATCACCAGGATGGCGCCTCCCGCGATGAGCAGCAGGGCGAGGACTGCGATGCCCCAGCTCAGCTCGGCACCGGTGACGGCGAGGGAACCGACGACGACGCGTTCGTCATCCGAAGCGTCGACGGGGTCGCCCGTGGGCGGGTTGCCCGTCACCGCGGCGTGATTGTCGACATGCCCGCGGTCGCGGTCGGCACCTGTGACGGTGTAGCTCGCGCTCGCGGTGACGGACTCGCCAGGAGCGAGCACCCCAGCCTCGCCGGGCCACTCGCCGTAGACGATCTCCGACAGGCCCTCGAGCTCGTCGGTGATCTCGATACCCGAGAGAGTGACGCCGCCCGTGTTGGTCACGGCGAACTCGTACGCGACGACGTCACCATCGAGCTGGCCGCTCTTGACGATGTCGATCGCGGCCTGCTGCACAAGCGGCGTGGTCACCTCGTCATCGTCGCGAACCGGGTCGCCGACCGGCGGGTTGCCGGTCACGAGCGCGTGGTTGTTCACGCTGCCCGCATCGATGTCGGCCTGCGTCAGCGTGTAGGTCGCCGTTGCCGTCACGTGCTCGCCCGGAACCAGGACTCCGGCCTCGCCCGGCCAGTCGTACTCGATCTCCGACAGGCCTTCCAGCTCGTCCGCGATGACGACGTCCGTGAGCGTCACGCTTCCGGTGTTCGTCGCGGTGAAGGCGTACGCCACCCGGTCGCCCGCGCCGGAGCCGGCACCCGCTTCGAGGCTGCTGACCTTGCGCAGCTCGATCGCCGGTCCCTGCGTGACCGGAATGGTCACGTCGTCCTCGTCCGTCACGGAATCGCCTTCCGGCGGTGTGCCCGTCACCGTCGCGGTGTTGTCCACGCTTCCGGCGTCGACGTCGGCCTGCGTCAGCGTGTAGGCCGCCGTTGCAACGACCTGCTCACCCGGTGCGAGGACTCCTGCCTCGGCCGGCCACTCTCCGAACACGATCTCCGACAGGCCTTCCAGCGCATCGTCGATCGAGACGTCGACGAGCGTGACGTTCCCGACGTTGGTGATGGTGAACTCGTAGTCCACGATGTCGCCGGCGACGCCGTCGCCGTCGAGCGTTCCGGTCTTGACCAGATCGATCACGGGCAGCTGCGGCAGCAGCACGTCGTGCTCGTCGCCGTCGTCGACCGGGTCGCCCGAGGGCGGGTTGCCCGTCGCGGTCGCGGCATTGTGGACCGCTCCCTCGTCGATGTCCTCCTGTGTGAGAGCATAGGTCGCCGTCGCCGTGACCTGCTCACCCGGGGCGAGCGTGCCCGCTTCGCCCGGCCACTCGCCGTAGGCGATGTCCGACAGGCCCACCAGCTCGTCGACGAGCGTCACATCGGTGAGCGTCACGTTACCGGTGTTGGTCGCCGTGAACGTGTACTCGACGTGGTCGCCGGGCACAGCGGTGGCGCCCGCTTCGAGACCACCGGTCTTGACGAGGTCGATCGCCGGAGTCGGCTCGACCGGGACGATCTCGATGTCCTCGTCCTCGACGGGATCGCCCGTGGGCGGGGTTCCCGTCGTGGACGCGGTGTTCTCGACCTGCCCGGCGTTCACATCCGCCTGCGTCAGCGCGTATGTCGCGGTCGCGATGACCTGCTCCCCCGGCCGCAGCGTGCCATCATCGCCCGGCCACTCGCCGTATGCGATGTCCGAGAGGCCGTCGAGCTCATCTGCGATCGACACGTCACCGAGCGTGACGTTGCCGGTGTTGGTCGCGGTGAACGTGTAGGTCACGACGTCGCCCACCCGGCCCGTCGCCCCATCCTCGAGCGCACCCGTCTTGACCAGATCGATCGAAGGAGCGGAATCGACGGGGACGTTCACATCATCCTCGTCCTCGACCGGGTCGCCCGTAGGCGGGGTTCCCGCTGTGGTGACGGTGTTGTCGACACCGCCGGCGTCGACGTCCGACTGCGTCAGCACGTAGGTCGCGGTTGCGGTGACCTGCTCATGCGGGTTCAGGACCCCGACCTCGCCGGGCCACTCGCCGAAGACGATGTCCGAAAGGCCGTCGAGCTCATCCATGAGCACCACGCCCGTCAGCGTCACGGATCCGGTGTTCGTGACCGTGAAGCCGAATTCGACGACGTCGCCCGCACGCCCCGACGCGCCATCCTCCAGCGCGCCCGTCTTGACGACCTCGATGCGAGCATCCTGCGGCAGGTCCACCGTTGCGTCGTCGGTGTCCGAGACATCGTCGCCCTCGGGCGGCGTTCCCGTCGTGGTCGCGGTGTTGTCCACCCGGCCGATGTTCACGTCGGACTGCTCGACCGAGTACGTCGCCGTCGCGGTGACCTGCTCGTGCGGATTCAGGACCCCGACCTCGCCGGGCCACTCGCCGTACGCGATCTCCGACAGCCCGTCGAGCTGATCGGAGATGGAGACGTCGGTCAGTGCGACGTTCCCGGTGTTCGTGGCCGTGAAGGTGTACTCGATGACGTCGCCGACAGCACCGGTGTCGCCGTCCGCCAGTGCGGCGGTCTTGACCAGCTCGATCGCGGGGTCGTCCGGGATTGTCACCTCTGCGTCGTCCTCGTCCGCGACGGGAGGACCCGTCGGCGGATTGCCCGACACCGTCGCGTGGTTCTGGATGATCCGGTTGTCGCGGTCGGTCTCGGTCACCTGGTACGTGGCCGTTGCCGTCACCGACTGTTCCGGCTCCAGAACACCCGGCTCTCCCGGCCACGTGTACTCGAGGTCCGTGAGGCCCGGCTTCGGGTCGTCGATCACGACGTCCGTGAGCGTCTGGTCACCGGTGTTCGTCGCCGTGAAGGTGTACTCGACGGTATCGCCGATCGCCCCCGTGGCGTCGTCCGCGAGCTGCGCAGTCTTCACGAGCTCGATTGCCGGCGCAGGAGCGGCGGCGCAGTTCTCCTCGATCAGCGCGAGCAGGACGTCGGAGAGGCCTTCGAAGTTCGTCGACAGGTAGTCGCTGCCCTCGGTGGGGCCGGAGATCTGCGACATGTGCTCGCGGAACTCGGCCATATCCGCGATGTTGTCGGTGAGGCCGACGCCCACGACGCGAGTGCCCTCGGCCTTCAGAGCGTTCGCCGCGTTGACGGCCGCCGTGATCGTGGCGGTGTTCGTGGAGCTGCCTGGCCCTTGCGCGGGGCTGCCGTATTGGGTCGGGTTGCCGTCGGTGACGAACAGCAGCGCGTCGTACTCCTCCGACGAGGATTCGACGGCGGCGAAGGCGCGGTCCCAGTTCGTCCCGCCCAGTGACTGCGCAGGACGCTGGATGCCCTGCACCCACTCGGTCACGGCCGCAACGCCTGGCTCATCGAGGGCCGTCATCGCGAGCGGGGCATTGCTTCCGGAGTTGGTCGCCGGCGCGTTGGACGCGAAGTTGTGCATGGCCACCCGCACCGGGTAGTCGCTCAATGTCTGCGCCAGCTCGGTCACACCGTCACGCATCTGCTGCAGCTGCGTGTCGTCCACGGAGTTGGACAGGTCCAGGCTCAGAGCCAGGTCCAGCTCACACTGCGCGGGCATCGGCGGGTTCGGGGCCGGCGCCGTCGACGCCTCCACAGCGTTCGCGGTACCCGCAGCTCCGAAGGTCATCAGAGAGGCGACGATCACGGCTGCGAGCGACTTCCTCCCTCGCCTGCCGGATGCGCGTCGGCTCCGACCGGTCGTCACCTCCTCGTCGCGATCCGGGCCGCGAAGGCTCCATCTTTCGTTGTCGTGCACGTGATTCCTCTCCCCTGGTCACGAGGCCCACCCGAGCCCTGCGACGTCGATGGCTGCGAGGGACGCGCGGTCGCCACGGGCATGACGATGCAGGGCACCCAGGACAACTGTGCTGAAGCACCGGCTCTGCGCGACGACCCGCGACCGTGGCCGCAGGACGCGTCGCATTGCCTCCCTCATCGTCGAGCTAAGTGCCCGGAGTATTCCGGCTGATCACCCCGCGGGCACTTGACCCCCACGCGCGGTCAGCCGGATCGGAAATGACCCCCCTTGGAGGTCAGAGGAGCCGCACCACACGCTCCGCGCGGACCCGCTTCGCCGAGCGCGCACGCGGTCTGCTGCCGGTGCTGGAGCGCTCGATGGCTCCGCCGCAGTCACGCAATGCTCGGGTCATGCCTCGGGAGGTATCCGTCCCGAGCCGCCGCTCTGATGAGCTCCTGCCTGGTGGAAGCAGGGCGGTCGAGCGCCGCGTACTTCTCGCGCACGCGCTGCAGATACTTCTTCGCGGTACCCGGCTTGACGCCGATCGAGGCGGCGACGGAGTCGACTGACAGGCCCGACGCGTAGAGGACGAGCGCGCGCTCTTCCTGATCGCTGAGTTTGGGCTGCTTCGGATCGTGCGCGATCAGAACGGCCAGCTCCGGTGACACCCACCACTGTCCCGCGAGCGTGGCCCGCAGCCCGGCGAGGACGCTCGTCTCATTGTCGCGCTTGCCGATGACGCCGCTGGCTCCGGCCCTGATCATCTGCCGGGCGAGCGGCGGCGATGCGAGCCCTGAGAACAGGACGACGCGGATCCCGGCCGCCACCAGCCCTCGCACCGTCGCCGGGTTCGCGTCCGGACCGCGCTCGACCATGAGATCGAGCAGCGCGAGGTGGGGCTTGGACAACCGATCAGCCGATTGCAACCACGCCTCGAATGAAGGCAGGTCATCGCCGTCGTACACGACGGTCATATCCGGCTGAGCCTTGATCAACGCCGTCGCATACCGGCGTTGCAGCAGATGGTCCTCGACCACCGCAATACGGTACATATATCCCCTTGCTCCGGCCGCTGTACAGCACAGCGGCAGCCCACATCCCCCATTGAGCACCCCGTGCGGATCGGCCGCACGGGGGCCCAGTTGCACGTATTCCAGCATACGAACGGCCCGCGAAGGTGAAGCGCCTGTCAGCCGGCGGTATCGGTGCGCCTGGGGCCCGGGGTCGCCCCCATGCGCGGGCGACGCCGACCTCGGCCGACGTGCGGATGTTCGTGCGCCGCTACGCTCCGGACGCCCGCAGCGCGGGCGACGCCGACCTCGGCCGACGTGCGGATGTTCGTGCGCCGCTACGCTCCGGACGCCCGCAGCGCGGGCACGATCCGGGTCAGCATCAGGGGCGCGAACTCGGCGCCGAGCTCGCCGTCGAGGTCGGCCCACCGGATCTCCTCGATCTCGGCCGCCGGCGCATTGACGACCACGGGCGGGTGCACGAACACATCGGCGGTGACGTCGAACCCTGCCTCGTTCGCCGCCGGTGCCGTGAACGTGCCGAGCTCGGTCATCCGGGCCCTGTCGAGCTCGACGCCGAGCTCTTCGCGGATCTCGCGGACCGCCGCGTCGAGCGCGCTCTCCCCCGGCTCCGGTTTGCCGCCCGGCTGCATGAACATGCTCGTGCCCCGTTTGCGCACCGTGAGGAGATGCCCCGTCTCGGGATGCCGCAGCACGACCGCGCTCACGCGGATGATCCGGTTCTCGTCGTCGATCATCGGCCGCCCTCGAACGTCGTCGTTCCCGAAGAGTCGAGCGCGGCAGCGATGCGGTCGCGCATCTCGGCGGCGAGGCCCGCACCGTCGAGCTCCGCGATCGGGTGCCACCAGGCCCGCGCGTTCTCGCCGTCGGCGGGGTGGGGCTCACCCGAGACGTAGGCGCAGCGGAAGGCGAGGTCGAGGTACTGCGCGCGGGCGCCGTTGACGTGCGTCATCGGCGGGAGCGAGCGCACGCGAGAGAGCCCCGTCGCCTCGGCGGTGATGCCGGTCTCCTCCGCGACCTCGCGCACGGCCGCATCCGCCGGCTGTTCGCCGGGGTCGACGATCCCCGTGACCGGTGTCACCTTGCCGTTGTCAGCCCGCTCGACCAGGAGCACCTCGTCACCGCGCACGACGACGGCGGTCACGCCGATGAGCCACAGCGGATCCTGCCCGATCTTCTCGCGCAGACGGAGGATGAAATCGGGCGTCGGCATGGGGCCCATCGTACGCAGGCGACCCGAACGTCGGGTTGGGGCCGCCTGCGTACGATCGCGATTCCTCCTCGCTCGAACAGATCCCTCGCGCGCCTACTTCACGGTCAGCACGACGCGCTGGTAGCGCGTGAGCGACGGTTCGCCGTCGTCGGTGACTTCGAGGATCATGTGGATCGTGTCACCGGTATCCGCGTCCTCCGGAACTGTGAAACGAAGCTTCGCACCGTCGCTCCCCTCCGGCTCGAACTCCCCGTCATAGGTCCCCGCTTCGGCGTAGTTCCACCACTTCGCCGTCACAGCGTCGCCATCCGGATCGCTCGCGCGACCCGGGATCGTGACCTTCGCTCCGGGCTTGCGTGAGACGTCGAGCAGACCGGCAGGAACGCTCGCCTCCGGTGCGTGGTTGGCATCGGAGTATTCCGAGGTGACAGACCACTGCATGCGGGCCGCGAAGTCGAGCTGGAAGTCCTCGAACCAGCGGCCGGCGGCGTAGTCGGCGCGCGGTTCTCCGTCGGGACCGATGTCCATGACGCCTCGGTTCCGCCACTGATACGGGTCATCGGGGTTCAGCGCCTGGCGGCCACCCCATCCGCCCCAGCCAGGGTCCGCGAAGTTCCGGAGGCCGTTGTCGAGCAGCAGCGCCCAGTTCGACGAATCGCCCTCCGAGATCCATGCACCCTGCGGCTGCGGCGGGGTCCATACGGCGTAGCCCATGTCGCGCAGTTCGTCGGCGGTGTAACCGGACAGCCCGAAGTAGTCCTCGTCGTCGAAGCCGTCCGCCATCTGTTTGCCGTCGCCCCAGACGCGATATGCATCACCGATCGGACCAACGTCTGAGATATTCGTCTTCATCCAGTCCGGTTCGAGATACTTCTGCCACTCGGGCAGTGCCGACGAGCGCGCCCCGTACCCCCAGATGCTGGTCGAGACTTCGCGATGCTCGAGCTCCGGCCAGTTCGGCCGGATGTAGTCGACGAACGTCGTGTCCTGCTGTCCCCAGCTCGTCAGGACCGCCTTGTTCGAGACCTTCTCGTGGATGGCATCCCAATCGTCGGTGCCCTCGTACTCCTCCTGGATCGACTTCAGCGCGCGGGCGATCGTGTTCGCTCCTCCCCACGCCTGCAGGAACACCTGACCGGGCTCGTCGTCCAGCAGGATCCGCTTGATGTGATCGGAGCCCTCGGTGTCCACGCTCATCGCGCCGACGTCCGACACGTTCCCCCACCGGACGAGCGCGCGGAGTTCATCAGGGGCCGGATAGCCGGAGTCGTGGGCGGCCAGATTCGGGTACACCTTCTCGTACTGATCGACCGCGTCGTCGATGTGAAAACGCGCATCGGGCGCCGGCCACCGATGCGGCTCGACTCCCCGCTCTGGGTCGCCCGCGTAGTGGTGCTGGCTCGCGGAGTACACGAGTCCCGCGATGTTCAGGTCGTTGCTGTACAGCAGCATCCGCAGCATCGAGTTCAGATCGTCGAGCTCCGGATCGGTGGTGATGACGGTTCGCGGCGTCGCAACAGGTTGACCCTTCTCACTTGCCGTGACGCCGGGAGCGGCCTGGACCGCGGCTGCGGGGTCCGGAACGGCAGCGGCCGGGGCGGCGGCCAGCAGCGGTGCCGCCAAGCAGGCCGCGCCCAACAGTGCCGTGGTCGCTGCCCGTTGGTGTCGGCGGTGGGTGTGGTTCAGCTTCATTCGTCTCACTCCTTCGTGATGTGTGCCGATGAGGTGGGTACGGCATCGGATCGGCCCGGCGGAACGCGTTCCGCCGGGCCGATCCGGTCACTCCTCCATACCGAAGAGCGTGTATTGGTCGGCGTTGTCGGCGTTGATCAGAATGCAGTCGATCGACTGCTTCTCCTCCGCGCCGGTCTCACCGGTGGTGATGAGGCTGTCTGCCTGTTCGACCGCGAGCTCGGCGATCAGCACGGCCGGCTGAAGGCCGGTGGCCAACAGCGTGCCGTCTTCGATCGCCGCGACGGCGTCGGGGCTGCCGTCGAAGCCGGCGATCGTGATGTCCTCGGTCAAGCCCGCCGCCTCGACCGCAGCCACCGCACCGAGCGCCATCGTGTCGTTGCCCGCGATGATGCCGACGATGTCGTCGTGGCTCTGCAGCAGCGTCTCGACCTTGTTGAAGGCCTCCTGCTGGTCCCAGTTCGCGGTCTCCTGAGCCGCGAGCTCGAACTCCGGGTACTGCGAGATCACGCTCGCGAACGCCTCAGAGCGCACACCCGCGTTCGTGTCGGACTCCTTGCCCGTCAGCTCGATGTACTTGCCGCCGTCCGGAATCGCCCCGACCCACTCCTGCGCCACGAGGGCGGCGCCCTGCGCGTTGTTCGCCACGATCTGTGCCGACGCGATGCCGGTCTCGTTGATCTCGCGGTCGATCAGGAACACCGGTACGCCGGCGTCGACCGCCTTCTGAACCGGGCCGATCGAAGCATCGGCGCCCGCGTTGTCCAGGATGATCGCCTGGGCGTCGTTGCTGATCGCCGAGTCGATCAGTTCGCTCTGCTTGTTCGGGTCGTCGTCGTGCGAGGCGACGGACGTCTCGTAACCGAGTTCCTCGGCGGCTGCTGCCGCCGCGTCGGCCTCCGACTTGAAGAACGGATTGTCGTGGCTCGGCGTGATGATCGAGATCAAGCCCCCGCCTTCGCCTCCGCCGTCGGGCGCGGCGCCCCCACCGCCGCCGTCCGACGTGTCGGACCCGCAGCCGGTAAGGCCGATCGCCAGCGCGGCCGTGGCCGCCACTGCGAAGTAGGTTGTGCGTCGCATGATTTCTCCTTTGAATGGTGCGTGGTTGCCGGGTGTCAGGGTGTCGCGGGCGCCGGTTCCACCGGTTCCCGCTTGTTCGCGGCCGCGGCCGCGGAGTTCTTCGAGCGTTTGATGCGCTGCTGCGCCTGGTCGAGCATGACCGCCAGGATGATGACGGCGCCCTTGATCGCCATCTGCCAGAAGGTCGATACGCCGACGAGGACGAGTCCGTCGGAGAGGAACCCGATCACGAACGCCCCGATCAGGGCGCCGCGCACATTGCCCCGGCCGCCGCTGAGCGCCGCGCCGCCGATGACGACCGCCGCGATCGCGTTCAGCTCGAACGTCTCCCCCGTCTGGGGCGCCGCGCTCGTCAGCTCCGAGGCGATGATCAGGCCCGTCGTCGCGGCGCAGAACCCACTGATCATGTAGACCCGCAGCTTGACCTTGGTGGTCGGGACGCCGGAGAGCTCTGCCGCGCGGTCGTTGCCGCCCGTGGCGTACACCCAGCGCCCGAACGGGGTCTTGCGCAGGACGAGGAAGGCGACGACGGCGAACACCGCCATGATCCAGATCGACACCGGGATGCCCAGGATCTGGCCGCCTCCGATCAGCAGGAAGCCCTGGTTGCCGTTCTCCTCGGTTCCCCGCAGCCGTGGATACGTCGTTCCCGACGAGATCAGCATCGCCGCGCCGCGCACGACGTACATCATGCCGAGCGTCGCGATGAACGGCGCGACGTTGAATCTCGTCACGAGCACGCCGTTCACCCAGCCGCAGAACGTGCCGACGGCGAGGGAGATGATCACGACGAACCAGACCTGCGGATACACGACGATGTCGAGCAGCGTGAGCTGCCAGCCCTGCAGCATGGTGCCGGCGACGACGCCCGAGAGGCCGACGATGGACCCGATCGAGAGGTCGATGCCGCCCTTCAGGATGACGAAGAGCATTCCCAGCGCGAGGATCGCGTTGTAGGCGACGTGCTTGGTCATCGTGACCAGGTTGCTGAAAGTCAGGAACGAATCGCTCAGCAGCGCGAAGATCACGATCAGCGCCGCCAGCGCGATGAACGCGCGCCCCTCCAGCAGCAGTGCGCCGATGTCGATCTTCCTGCCCCGCCCGGTCGTCTGTGTGGCCTCAGTCATTGCCGTTTCCCGCCTCTTCCTCCTCCGGTGCCTCGCCAGAGGCGACCATGAGGTCTTCGCGTGTGGTCGTCCTCGGGTCGAACTCGGCGACGAAGCGCCCCTTCGACATGACGATGATCCGGTTCGACACCTGCAGTGCCTCGCCGACCTCGCTGGTCGCGAACAGCACGGCGAGCCCTCTGCGGGCCTCTCGTGCCATCAGGTTGAAGATCTCCGCCTTGGCGCCGACGTCGATGCCCCGCGACGGCTCGTCGAGCAGGATGATGTCCGGCGTCGTCATGAGGGCCTTCGCGATCACGACCTTCTGCTGATTGCCGCCCGACAGCGAGGTGATCGATGCCTTCGGGCCCGATGTCTTCACCCGTACGTCGGTGATCCCGCGCTCGACGGCCTCGCGCTCCGGCCCTCTGCGGAGGAAGCCGCGGGTCGTGAACGACAGGAGGCTCGCCAGCGAGGCGTTCTCCCCCACCGACATGCTCTGCACGAGACCGTCGCGCTGGCGGTCCTCCGGAGCGAGCATGATGCCGCCGGAGATCCTGTCGGCGACGCCCTCGGCGCCGAGCGTCCGTCCGTTCGCGACGACCGTGCCGCCCGCGATCGGCGTCCGCCCCGCGAGCGCCTCGAGCAGCTCGGTGCGCCCGGCACCCATGAGGCCGTACAGGCAGACCACTTCGCCCTCACGCACGTCGAGGTCGAGCCGGTCGACCGCGAGTCGCGCAGGGTTGGTCTGATCGGCGACGGTCACGCCGCGCAGAGAGAGCGCCACGTCGCCGAACTCCTCCAAGAGGTCGGGCGCGAGGTCGTCGGCGGCGCGTCCGACCATGTTCGAGATGATCCACTCGAGGTCGATGTCGCGCCGCTCCCCCTTCGCGACCAGGTCACCGTCGCGGAAGACCACGGCGTGGTCGCAGATCTCCAGTGCCTCTTCGAGGTGATGCGAGATGTACACGATCGCGACGCCCGCGTCGGTCAGCTCCCGGATGAGCGAGAACAGGACCTCCACTTCGCTCGCGCTGAGCGCCGAGGTGGGTTCGTCCATGATCAGCACGCGCGCGTCACCCGACAGGGCTCTGGCGATCTCGATGATCTGCTGCTGGCCGAGTCGCAGTTCGGAGACGGGTGCGGTCGGGTCGATGTCCGGTGCGATGCGGGCAAGCACTTCCCTGGCCTTGGCGGTCTCGGCCTTCTCGTCGACGAAGAGCCCGCGGAACCGGCGGTACTCGCGCCCCATGAAGATGTTGTCGCGCACGTTGAGGTTCGGCGCGAGGCTGAGCTCCTGATGGATGATCGCAATGCCGCGCGATGCCGCGTCGACCGTGTTCTCGAGCGACACGGGTGCTCCGTCGAGCTCGAGCGTGCCCGACGTGGGCTGCTCGACCCCGGAGAGGATCTTCATGAGCGTCGACTTGCCCGCACCGTTCTCACCGAACAGCACCGTCACTGTCCCTGCTCGGATGTCGAAGTCGACTCCCTTGAGCGCACGCGTCACACCGTAGGTCTTCGTGATGCCGCGCGCGGTCATCACGACCTGGTCGACGGCGGCGGGAGCGCTCACGGCGCCACCGCGAGGTCGACGGGGACGACGGAGACGAGCGCCGGGTTGATCCGTGTGAACGCGCCCGTGACCTCCACCGTCTCGCCCTCGGCGATCTCGATGTCGCTGAGCACGCCGTCACGCACCCGGTTGTTGAACTCGGTCGCGACCTCCTGATACTCGAGCTGGTTCGTGAAGTCATTGAACGAGACGGTGCCGGTCGCGTCCCGAAGCGCCGTCCCGTTGATCGCGGGCCCGACCTGCAGCTGCACCGTGACGTCATCCGGCACGCCCGCGACCGTGACGGGAACGATCGCCCCCTCTTGAGCGCCTGCCGTGCCGGTGAACGTGACGGGGAAGCTGTACGCATTTCCGGATGAACCGGACGAGTTGCCGTACTCCGCTTCGTCCCCGCCCGCGTCGAGCTCCTGGAGGAGCGTGGTCAGATCGACGGCGTCCTCTTCGATCTGCGGCACGATCTCGCTCTCGAATCGCTCATCCGCATACTCGGCGGGGCTGAACGCCGCCTCCTCCGCCGCACTGCTCACGTCGCTGATCGACCGATACGTAGTCGTCGCCGCCCCGACCGCCACAACGGCCAGGAATGCGACCGTTCCGATCATCCAGGGGCGGATCCGCGGGCGGCTATCGGGTGCTGCCATGGGTCATGGGCTCCTCTTCGAGCTTCCGTCGGCGCGCTTCCGCGCACGACATCTATCAACCGGTTGACCAAAACTAGCATGCAACCCGCGCCAGAGGAACCACGGATTCTGCAACGCTCCGGGAACGGCGGATGTCCGGCACCAGAGGTCCCGAGGACACACTGAACGTCGCTGGCTCCCGCGCGCCGAGCAGTTCGCGCGGAATCATCCCTGATCAGGGCCAGAGGCCTCAGGCTTCGACGGGGGCGCCCTCGGTGAGGCTGCGCAGGCGCTCGCTCGCCGTGATCATGTGCACCGCCATGGCGGACGCCGCGCCGTCGGGATCCGCCGCCTCGAGGGCGCCGGCTACGGCTTCGTGCTCCCGCACCGCGGTCTCGGCCTCCTCGACGGTATGCACGGCGCGATCCGCATACACCTGCAGAAGCGAGCGGACGACGTGCAGCAGATCGTGCAGCGTCCTGTTCCCCGCGGCATCGGCCAGGTCGAGATGGAACGCCAGATCCGCCTTCGCGAACGCCGCGAGGTCGTCGCCCGCGGCCCGCATACTGTCGACGTGACCGCGCAGCGCCGCCTTCTCGTCGTTCGTCGCACGCGTCGCGGCCAGTCGTGCGACGTAGATCTCGAGCCCGCTGCGCAGCTCGAGCAGCTCGGCCGTGTTGCGCTCGCCGATCAGGAGCCCCCAGCGCAGCGTCTGGGGCAGCAGCTCGCTCGCCTGGCCCCGCAGGAACGTGCCCGACCCCGGCCGCACGTCGACGATCCCGAGCATCTCAAGCGCCGCGAGGGCCTCCCGGACGGCCGATCGCCCCACCGCGAGCGAAGAGGCGAGCTGGCGCTCCGACGGCAGGCGTGTGCCCGGTTCGATCTGGCCGCTCGTGAACAGGTCCAACAGGCGGCGCGCGACCTCGCTCACGGGTGTTCCCGTCGGCATCGAGCCGAGCGCGTCGACGATCTGGTCCGAAGAGAAGGCATCCGATGCCATGGCCGTACCCATCTGTGAGAAACCCACCGCGCGCCGCCTCCCGGAGCCGGTGCCCCGAGCGTATCCCACATCCGAGATTCCTGGTCAACCGGTTGCTTGGACGGCAGGCCGAAGGCCCTTTCCAACGGTACCCCCGCGCGCGTCGACACCCGCATCTCCCTCCACACGCAATCACCGGGCCTTGCAATTGGTCAACCGGTTTGTCACACTGAGTCCATCTCCGCCGATGGCGACGAAGAACGGAAACGGCCCTGCTATGACCCGCTTGTGGAACGAGCCCGCGGACTTCGCGGACGAGATGATCGACGGTTTCGTCGCGGCCAACGCGCGCTCGGTGCGCCGCGTTCCGGGCGGGGTCGCCCGCTCGACCAGGACGCCCGACGGCCACGTCGCGCTCGTGATCGGCGGCGGCAGCGGTCACTACCCCGCGTTCGGCGGACTCGTCGGCCCCGGCCTCGCGCACGGCGCCGCGATGGGCAACCTCTTCGCCTCGCCCTCGACCCAGCAGGTGCTGTCGGTCGCCAAGGCCGCGGAGCGGGGCGGCGGCGTGCTGCTCGGCTACGGCAACTACGCCGGCGACGTGCTGAACTTCGACGCGGCGCAGGAGCAGCTCCGCGCCGCGGGCATCCCCTGCGAGTCGATCGCCGTGACCGATGACGTCTCGTCGGCGCCCGCCTCCGAGATCGACAAGCGCCGCGGCATCGCGGGCGACCTGACGGTGTTCCGCATCGCCGGCGCCGCTTCCGCGGCCGGCCTCCCCCTCGCCGAGGTCGCGCGGCTGGCGCGGCGCGCCAACGACCGCACCCGCTCGTTCGGCGTCGCCTTCACGGGCTGCACCCTCCCTGGCGCCGAGGCGCCGCTCTTCGAGGTCGCTGAGGGCACCATGGCCGTCGGGCTCGGCATCCACGGCGAACCGGGCCTCGACGCGACCGAGATCCCGACGGCCGACGCACTCGCCGAGCTGCTCGTCTCGAGCCTGCTGAACGAGCTGCCGGATGACGTGGCGGAGCTCCGGGGCGCTCGCGTCGTTCCCGTACTGAACGGGCTCGGCTCGCTGAAGTACGAGGAGATGTTCGTCGTGTACCGGCGCATCGCCCAGCTGCTCGACGAGGCCGGCCTCGTCGCCGTCGATCCGCACGTCGGCGAGTACTGCACAAGCTTCGACATGGCCGGCACGTCGCTCACGCTGCTCTGGCTCGATGACGAGCTCGAGGCCCTGTGGGGCACGGGGGTCGACACCCCCGCCTATCGCCGCGGCACCGCCGAGGCGGGCGAAGCCCTCACGGCCGACGAGCTCACCGCCGACACCGATGACGCGATCGGCGAGGCCGACGACACCTCCCGCGCCCTCGCCGCCGCAGTCGCCGCCTGGTTCGACGCCTGGGTCGGCACCATCGACGCCCACGCCGACGAGCTGGGCCGGATGGACCAGATCGCCGGCGACGGCGACCACGGCATCGGCATGCAGCGCGGCGTGCACGCCGCCCGAGACGCCGCACGCGACGCAGCGGCGCGCGGTGCGGGCGCCGGCACCGTGATCGCCCGTGCGGCGTACGCGTGGTCGGACAGGGCGGGCGGCACCTCCGGTGCGATCTGGGGGAACATCCTGAGCGCGGTCGCCGACCGCGTCGGCGACAACGGCGTTCCGGATGGCGCTGCGCTCGCGCTGGCCGTCTCCGACGCGTCCGAGCGGGTGCTCGCGTTCGGCGCCGTGCCCGGCGACAAAACGATGGTCGACGCGCTCGTGCCCCTGGCGGATGCGTTCGCCGCCGCCGTCGCGTCCGGCGCCGACGTCGCGTCGGCGTGGCGCGCGGCCTCGTCCGCCGCTGCCGCGGCGGCCGCGGCGACCGCCGACATGATTCCGAAGATGGGCCGCGCCCGCGCCCATCACGAGAAGGCCCTCGGCACCCCCGACCCCGGCGCGCACTCGCTCGCACTGCTGGCCTCGACACTGACGGAATGAGAGAAGGACGACACCATGGCTGACGCACTGCGCATCGTGATCGGCGGCGACGACGCCGGTTACGGCTACAAGGAGACCATCAAAATGGACCTCGAGCAGAACCCCGGCGTCGCGAGCGTCGTCGACGTGGGGGTCGCCGAGGACGGCCACACGCCGTACCCGACGGTCGCGATCGAGGCCGCCGAGCGCGTCGCGCGCGGCGAGGCCGACCGCGCGATCCTCATCTGCGGTACGGGCCTCGGCGTTGCGATCAGCGCCAACAAGGTGCCGGGCATCCGGGCCGTGACCGCGCACGACTCGTTCTCAGTCGAGCGCTCGGTGCTGTCGAACAACGCGCAGGTGCTCTGCATGGGCCAGCGCGTCGTCGGCATCGAGCTCGCCCGTCGCCTCGCGAAGGAGTGGCTGACCTACCGATTCGACGAGACGAGCGCATCGGCCGAGAAGGTCGCGGTGATCGGGAAGTACGAGTCGACGGGGTCCTGCTGACGATGTCGAGGGTGCGGGTCGGCGTGAGCCTGAAGATGTACTTCGGGCACGAGCGCGCCTCGGCGTGGTTCGGCGACGTCGCGGAGCGCGTGCGCGCGCACGCCGGCGTGATGTCGGGCGCCGTCGAGCTGTTCATCACGCCGACCTATCTCCAGGTCCTGCCCGCCGTCGACGCGTTCCGGGGCACCCCGGTGCGCGTCGGCGGGCAGGACGTCGCGGCCGAGGACTCCGGTGCCCACACGGGCGAGGTCTCGGCGGCCGAGCTCGCCGAGGTCGGCGCGTCGATCGCCGAGATCGGCCATGCAGAACGACGCCGGATGCACGGCGAGACCGACGAGGTCGTCGCGGCCAAGACGCGGGCGGCCCTGCGCCACGGCCTGACCCCCGTGCTCTGCATCGGCGAGGTCGATCGCCTCGCCCCGGCCGCCGCGGCCGAGGTCGCGGCCGAACAGCTGCGTCGCGCGCTCGCGGGCGCCGCGCCCGGCGCCGTCATCGCGGCCTACGAGCCCGTGTGGGCGATCGGGGCCCCCGAACCGGCCGGGCACGACCACATCCGGGGCGTCGCCCGCGCCCTGCGCGCGATGCTCGACGCCGACGCCGACAGGGCGGGCTCGGCCGTCATCTACGGCGGGGCCGCGGGGCCCGGCCTCATCACGGCCCTGGGCGACGACGTCGACGGCGTCTTCCTCGGCCGATTCGCCCACGACCCCGACGCGCTGGTGCGGGTGCTCGACGAGGCCGCGGAGCTGGCGGGGGCGCGGTCCGCATGATCGGCCTCGGCTCCTACGCCTACTTCTGGCGGCATTCCGCCCGCGTCGACGCACCCCTGACCCTCGCGGAGGAGTTCGAGGACGCCCGCCGCCTGGGCGTCGGGCTGTTCCAGATCTGCGACGACGCGCGGCTCGAGCGGATGGGCGACGCCGAGTTGCGCGACGCGGCCACCGCCGCGCGGGAGAACGCGATGACGATCGAACTCGGCACGAAGGGCGTCGCCCCGGAGCGTCTGGACCGCTTCCTGCGGCTCGCCGATGCCTTCGACGCGCGGCTCGTGCGCAGCATGGTCTACGGCCCCGGGTCCCGCCCCTCGCTCGGCGAGGCGGCCGGCTGGCTCGAACAGAGCGTCCGGATGTACGAAGCCGCGGGCGTCGAGCTCGCGCTCGAGACGTACGAGCAGCTGCCGACCTCCGACCTCGTCGGGCTCGTCGAACGGGTCGGAAGCGACGCGCTCGGCATCTGCCTCGACCCCGCGAACGTCGTCGCCCGGCTCGAGCAGCCGAGCGAATGCATCCGGAAGTCGGCGCCGCACGTGAAGAACGTGCACGCCAAGGACTTCGCCTTCGCCCGACAGGACGGCTGGGTCGGCTTCACCTACTCCGGCGCCCCGATGGGAACGGGCCTGCACGACTACCCCGCCCTGCTCGAAGCCGTCCGCCCCCGTGAGCGGGGCGCGAACGAGATCGTCGAGCACTGGCTGCCATGGCAGGGCGACGCGGCGACCACGATCACCGCCGAACGGGATTGGACCCGCACGGCACTGGACTACCTGAGGAGCACACCATGACAGAGACGCACCGCATCGCCGTGATCGGTGCCGGCGGCAAGATGGGCATGCGGGTGTCGGACAACCTCGTCCGCACCGCCCACGACGTGCGATACGTCGAGAACTCCCCCGCCGGGCGCGAGCGCGTGGCCGGGGCCGGCCGCACCCTCACCGAGGGCGCCGCCGCCGTGGCCGACGCCGACATCGTCGTGCTCGCGGTTCCCGACCTCGCCCTCGCCTCGGTCACCGCGGAGCTCGTGCCGCAGATGAAGGCGGGCGCCGTCTGCCTGACCCTCGACCCGGCCGCCGCGTACGCGGGGCTGCTCACCGAGCGCGACGACGTCGTCCAGGCCGTCGCACACCCGTGCCACCCGTCGATCTTCCTGCAGCGGGAGACGCCCGAGCAGTGGGCCGACACGTTCGGCGGCATCGCCGCGCCGCAGGACGCGATCGCGGCCGTCGAGAGCGATGACCCCGCCGCGAAGGCGCTCGTCGAGGAGACCGTTCGCGCGATCTACGCGCCGGTGATCGACGTGCACTTCGTCACGATCAAGCAGCTCGCCCAGCTCGAGCCGACCCTCGTCGAGACCGTCGCGTGCATGATCGGCGAGCTGCTCAACGAGGCGCTCCACGAGGCCGTCCACACGATGGGCGTGCCCGAGGCGGCGGCTCGGAGCATCATGTACGGTCACACGCAGGTGGCGCTCGCGAACGGCCTGCGCGGCGACAATCCGTTCAGCGACGCGTGCCTGATCGCGATGAAGTACGGCAGGGAGACGATCATCAAGGACGACTGGAAGAAGATCTTCCGCGACGACGAGCTCGACAAGAACCTCGCCGCGATGCTCCACCTCGAGCGGATCGAGCGCTGATGGCACGGCTCGAGAACAAGACCGCGCTCGTCACGGGTTCCGGATCCGGCATCGGCGAGGCCGTCGCCAAGCGGTTCGCCGCCGAGGGCGCCCGAGTCGTGATCGCCGACCGCGATGCGTCCGCGGCCGAGCGCGTCGCCGGCGAGATCGGCGCGGCGGCGCGGCCTTCGGCGGTCGACATCTCGCAGGAGGAGCAGGTATCGGCCGCGTTCGCCGAGCTGTCGGATGCCGGGTGGGCGCCGAACGTCGTCGTCGCGAACGCCGGCGTGCAGCTCTTCGGCCACGACGCGAAGGTCGCCGACCTCGACCTCGACACCTGGCGCCGCACCGTCGACATCAACCTGACGGGCACGTTCCTCACGGTCAAGCACGCCGTGCGGTCGATGCTCGCCTCGGGCGGCGGGTCGATCATCCTGACAGGCAGCCCCACCGGCGTGACGGGCGAGGGAAGCGACTTCACGGCGTACAGCACGACGAAGGCCGGCATCCACGGCATGGGCCGCACGGTCGCCGCCGCCTACGCGACCCAGGGCATCCGGGTCAACACCGTCGTGCCCTCGTACGTCGAAACGCCGCTCGTCGCCGCCATCAGCGGCGACCCGACCGAGCGCGCCGCGATCACGAGCCGCATCCCGATGGGCCGCCCCGCCACGCCGGATGACCTCACGGGCGTCATGACGTTCCTCGCGAGCGATGACAGCGCCTTCGCGACCGGCGCGATGTTCACCGTCGACGGCGGCATGACCAACCTCTAGCTCACGACCGACCCCGGGGCGGCGGGCCCGCGGTTCGCACCCCTCCAGGAGGCACCGCGATGGCGTGGATCCGCGAGACCGTCACCCCCTTCGCCCTCGGCGAATGGGCGTTCGAACTGCGCGACGACGAGGTCTCGCGCATCAGGTACCGGGGCATCGACGTGCTCCGCAGCGTGCGCGCCGTCGCCCGCGACCGCGATTGGGCGACGCCGCAGTGGGCGCTCGGCGACGTGCGGGAGGTGCCCGGCGGCATCCGGATGTCGCTGCGCACGACCCAGCTCGGCGCGGATCTCTACGCCTCCCTGGCGGCGACGGCCGATGGCGAGAGGCTCACGGTCGCGCTCGAGGCGACGAGCGCCGTCGAGTTCGACACCAACCGAACGGGCCTGATCGTGCTGCACCCTCCCGGCCTCGCGGGTGCGCCGCTGGCGGTCGGGCACGAGGACGGAACGCGCACGGACACCGCGTTCCCGCGGGAGATCTCGCCCCACCAGCCGGCCTTCGACATCCGGGAGCTGGGATGGGAGCACGGCGGCCTGGCGGTGCGCTGCGTGTTCGACGGCGACGTCTTCGAGATGGAGGACCAGCGCAACTGGTCCGATGCGTCGTTCAAGACGTACAGCCGCCCGCTGGCGCTGCCGTTCCCGTACCGGATCGGCGCGGGCGAGACCGTGCGACAGGCGGTCACCGTCACGGTCTCGGGCGCACCGGCCGACGCGCCGGCGATGAGCCCCTCGGCCGCGCGCGAGCGGAACGACCCCAGCCTCGCGGAGGCCCTCGGATTCGGCCCGACCGCGCCCTTTCCCGCGGTGTCCGTGGGCGCGTCGACCGCCCCTGGCGTCGGCCCGCGTGCCGAGCCGATCGGTTCCGACGTGCTCGTCGAGCTGGATCTCGGCTGGACCGGCTGGCCCGCGGCGCTGCGCCGCGCCGCGGCGAGCGGCCTGCCGCTCGACGTGCGGTTCGTGCTCCCGGAGACCTGCACGGGCGCGGCGGACGCGGGCCTTCGCGGGGCCCTGCGCGCGGCGGCCGGCGCCCTGCGGGGCCTGGACGTCGCGCGGGTCACGGCGTTCCGGCCTGCGGGGCACGAGGCGCAGCACGTCTCGGACACCGCAGCGATCTCCGCACTGCGCGAGGCCCTCGCCGGCGCGGGCATCGATGCACCCGTGATCGGCGGGGTCCGCAGCCATTTCACCGAGCTGAACCGCGAGCACCATCGCCTGCCCGAGGGCCTCGCCGGCATCGCCTTCAGCACGACGCCGACGTTCCATTCCTCCGAGACGCTCCAGGTCGAGCAGGCGGTCGCGATGCAGCGACTCGCCGCCCAGCAGGCCGTGCGCATCGCGGGCGGGGCGCCCGTGCACATCGGGCCGATCACGCTGCGCACCCACGTCAACAACGTCGCGACGACCGCTCCCCCGCGCCCGTCGTCCGACGACCTCGGCGAGGGGTACGGCCCGGAGCTGCTCGACGCCGACGACGAGCGGCAATCCGCCCCCGAGCTCGCCGCCTGGACGATCGCCTCGGCCGCGGCGCTCGGCGTGCCGGGCGTCGCGACGCTGAGCTTCTTCGAGGAATGGGGCCCGCGCGGCGTCCGAACGGCCACGGGCGATGAGCTGCCGGCGGCGGAGGCCGTCCGCGTTCTCGCGGGCTTCGGGGGGCTTCCTGCCTCGACCGCGCACAGCGTCGATGGTCTCGTCTGGGCGATCCGCACGAACGAGGGCGCGCTCCTGGCCAGCCTCGACGATGCCCCGCGAACGCTCGCCGTCGGCGCGCAGCGCCTCACCGTGCCCCCTCGCGGCTGGCTGCGCACGGCCTGACGCCCCCACGGGCGGAACGGCAGAGCCGCCGCCCCGGTGGGGGGCGACGGCTCTGCCGTGAACGGGCGGGTCAGCCCTCGAGGTTGTCCGAGCCGGCGACGTAGCCGATCTTCGTCCAGTCGGGCATCTGGAAGCCCCACGCGCCGTAGTTGGCGAGGTCCTCGTCCTGCACGAAGAAGTCGTACGACTGCCACAGCGGGACGGTGCCGGCGAGGTTCCACATCTCGGCGTCGGCCTGGTTCATCAGGTCGAGGCGCGTGTCCATGTCGGCCTCGACGGCGGCCTGCGCGAGCAGGTCGTCGACGGTCTCGTCGCCGACCTTGCCGAAGTTCTGCTCGCCGTCGGTGCGCCAGATCGTGTCGCCGCTGGCGAGGAACGGATTGCCCGCCCAGCCGAACAGCGTCATGTCGAAGTCGCCGGGGATGACGTACTTCGCGAACAGGTCCGTCGGCGGAACCTTGCGCTCCGTCACCGTGATGCCGATCTCGGCGAGGTTCTCCTGCACGATCGGCAGGACGGCCTCGTTCGTCTTCGACCCGTCGTTGTACGTGTAGTCGATCTCGAGCGGCTCACCCTCGAGCAGGAGGTTGCCGTCGCCGTCCCACTCGTAGCCGGCCTCCTCGAGGATCGCCCTCGCGCCCTCGATGTCGCCGTCGGCGGTGTCGCCTGCGTTGTCGATGTACCCGTCCTGGTTCGTCATCAGCAGGTGGTTGTTCTGCTGCACGACGTCATCCGGGTAAGGCATCGTGCCGTTCACCGCGAGGAACATCTCCTCGCGGTCGAAGGCCTTCTGGATCGCCTGGCGGATCGCGACGTCCTCGAGCTGGTTGCCCTCGGAGCCGTTCAGCGTGATGTGCGACCAGTTCGGGCCGGCCGCCTTGCGCAGGACGACGCCGTCGCCGATCATCGGCTCGACGACCGAGTACTGGGCGGGGACGCTGGCGTCGAGGACGTCGAGCTGGCCGTTCTGGAACGAGGCGGCCGACGCGGCAGGGTCCTCGATCGTCGTGAAGAGCACCTGGTCGAGGAGCGCGGGGTCGCCCCACCAGTTCTCGTCGGGCTCGAGCAGGACGGTCTTGTTCTTCGCGTCGAGCTCCTTGACCTTGTACGGGCCAGCGGTCACGGCCGGCTCGTCGAGGAAGGACGTGTTGAACGCATCGGCCGACTCGACGAGCGAGTCGGGGGCGACGGCGGCGAGGCCGCGCCAGTCGGCGTACGGCTCCGAGAAGGTCACGCGGGCGGTGAGCTCGTTGTCGCCCTGCTCGATCTTCTCGACCTGGTCGTAGCCGCCCGAGGAGGCGATGCCGTAGCCCTCCTGCGAGCCGTCCATCACCTTGAAGACGTTCTCGATCGAGGTGTAGTCGATCGGCGTGCCGTCCGACCAGGTCATGCCCTCGTTCAGCTCGATCTCGATGACCTGCGGGTCCTCCGAGATCAGCTCGAGCCGCTTCGTGTACTGCGGGTTCGGAACCACCTCGCCCTCGGCGGTGTACAGGTACAGCGTCGGGTAGATCGCGTTCAGGATCTGGGTCGTGTTGACCTCGTTGCCGTCGGAGTGCAGGCCGTTCCAGTTCGCGGGATACGCGTTGTTCGCCAGGCGGAGCGTGCCGCCCTGTCCGAGCTCGCTGACGTCCATCTCGTTGATGTCGTTCGCGCTGGCCTCGATCGCCTCGTTCTCGCCGCTCCCCTCGCCGTCACCCCCGCCGTCGGGTGCCTGCGAGCAGCTGGCCAGGGCCAGCGCGCCGACGGCCAGGGCCGTCGCTCCCCATGCGGTGCGCCGCGTGAGCTTCATGTGAATCTCCTTCGATTGCAGGTGCCGAGATCTTCGTGCAACCCAGGCACCTGGTGGTGCCGAACGCGGAGGCCGGAATCGGCCGCCGCGGAGTGTGTTCAGTGTAGGAATTCCGTCGTTTCCGGCAGGTGACGGCCGCGCCGAGCGTTACTGCTTCGCAACGCGCCGGGCATCAGCCCTCCTCCTCTTCGAGCGCCGCCCCCTCGAACGCCGCCGCGTCGACGGCGATGCGGCGGCGCTGGCGTGCGATCTCCGGGTCGGGGATCGGGACGGCAGCGAGCAGCTCCCTGCTGTACGGGTGCTGCGGGTTCTCGAACACGGCGTCGGTGTCGCCGAGCTCGACGAGCTTGCCCTGCTTCATCACCGCGATCCGGTCCGAGATCTGCCGCACGACCGAGAGGTCATGCGAGACGAACAGGAAGCTCACGCCGAGCCGCTTGCGCAGGTCGGCGAGCATCGCAAGCACGCCCGCCTGCACCGTGACGTCGAGCGCGCTCGTCGGCTCGTCTAGCACGATCAGCTTCGGCTCGCACGCGAGCGCGCGGGCGACGCCGACGCGCTGGCGCTGCCCGCCTGAGAACTCCGCGGGGAACCGGGCGGCGTGCTCCGGCAGCAGCCCTACCGCCTCGAGGAGCCAGTCGACGCGCTCGTCCATGCGCTTCGCGTCGTATCCCTGCACCCGCATGGGTTCGCGCAGGATGTCGCCGATCGGCATGCGGGGGTCGAGCGCCGCCATCGGGTCCTGGAACACGATCGACACGTCGCTGCGCAGGCCACGGCGCTGGGCGCGCGTGAGCTTCGCGGTGTCCTGGCCGCCGATCCGGATCGAGCCGGCCTGCGGCGGGCGCAGCTGCATGATCTCGAGCAGCGTCGTCGTCTTGCCGCTGCCCGACTCACCCACGAGCGCGAGGCACTCCCCCTCGCGGATGTCGAACGTCACGCCGTCGACCGCCCGCTGCTCGCCGACGCGGCGGCGCACGATCGCGCCCTTCGTGATCGGGAAGATCCGCTCGAGGCCCTCGACCTCGAGCACCGGCTTCCTCTCGTCGCGCGGCGGCAGATCGGCGCTCTCGGCGATCTTCGCGACCTCGCGGAGGGCCGCACCTGCCAGGCTCTTCGACGCGTGCTCCGCGTCCTGATCGACCCTGGGCACGGCGGCGAGAAGGCCCTGCGTGTAGGCCTCCTGCGGGCGGTAGAAGATGTCGTCGACCGAACCGGTCTCGACCATGCGGGAATCCTTCATCACGAGCACGCGGTCGGCGAAGCCGGCGACGACGCCCATATCGTGCGTGATCAGGACGGTCGCGGCGCCGATCATCTCCTGTGCCGACTTGAGCAGGTCCATGACCTGCGCCTGGATCGTCACGTCGAGCGCCGTGGTCGGCTCGTCGGCGATGATCAGCTCGGGCTCGTTCGCGATGGCCATCGCGATCATCGCCCGCTGGCGCATGCCGCCCGAGAACTCGTGCGGGTACTGCTTCGCACGCCGGGCCGGCTCGGGGATGCCGACGGCGTCGAGCAGCTCGACGGCGCGCTTGTCCGCCTTCGCCTGCGAAACGCCGGGGTGGTGGATGCGCACGACCTCGGCGATCTGCTTGCCGACCGCGAACACGGGCGTGAGAGCCGACAGCGGGTCCTGGAACACCATCGAGATGGCGTTGCCCCGCAGCTTCGACAGCTGCGCGTCGTTCAGCGCGAACATGTCGTTGCCGAGCATTCGGATGCTGCCGGACACGCTCGCGGTACCAGGCAGCAGGCCCATGACGGCGAGCGACGAGACCGACTTGCCCGAGCCCGACTCGCCGACGATCGCGAGCGCCTCGCCCTTTCGCACCTCGTACGAGAGGTTCTGCACCGCCTCGACGGTGCCGAACTCGGAGGGGAACGTGACGCTGAGGTCGTCGACGGAGAGAACGATGTCTGACATTTCTGCGCCCCTCACAGCTTGCTCGCGCCGCTGGTCGGATCGAGGGCATCGCGGAGCGCTTCGCCCATGAGGTTGATGGAGACGACGAGCGCGGCGAGGACCGCCGCGGGCGGGATCCAGGTGTAGGGGGCGGCGATGTTGTAGTCCTGCAGCACCGTGCCGAGCGACACCTGCGGGTACTGGATGCCGAAGCCGATGAACGACAGGCCCGTCTCGCCGAGGATCGCGACGCTGACCCCGAGGGTCGTGTCGATGATGATCCAACTCGCGATGTTCGGGATGATGTGGCGCACCATGGTCACGAGCGGGTTCACCCCCATGAACTTCGCGGCCTCGACGTACTCGGTGCGCACGAGCTGCTGCGTCATGGCCCGCAGCACGCGGGCCGTGATCATCCAGGCGAACAGCGACAGCATCGGGATCATCCACAGCCACGACGCCTGCTGCAGCACGGGGCTGAACAGCATCAGCAGCAGCAGCGACGGAACCACGAGGAACAGGTTGATCAGGTTGACGAGCGCGCCGTCGGCGAACGCGCCCCACTTGCCCTTGCCGCTGACGTAGCCGGCCGTGATGCCGACCACCACCGCGAGCACCGCCGTCAGCAGCGCCGTGCCGATGCCGATGATGATCGAGATCCGCAGGCCCTGCATCGTGCGGGCGAAGATGTCGAGGCCGTTCTCGTTGACGCCGAACCAGTGGTAGGCGCTCGGCCCCGTGAGCGCGTTCGCGAGGTCGCGCTCGAACGGGCCGTACTGGTAGATCATCGGCGCGACGATCGCGACGACGACGAGCAGCGCGAACAGGATCATGCCGGCCCACGCGCCCTTGCTGCGCAGGAAGCGGCGGCGCAGCAGCTGGCCGCGGCTCAGGGTGCCCGCCTCGACGAGCCTCTTCTCGACGGTCGTGCCGCCCCGGGTGTGCGTGTCGCTCATCCGGATCACCTCACCCTCGGGTCGAGCGCGCCCTGCAGGATGTCCGCCAGGGTGGCGGAGAGCAGGGTCAGCACGGCGGTGTACAGGACGACGCCGACGGTTCCGTTGACGTCGGCGAGGGAGATCGACGAGATCGCGAATCGGCCGATGCCCTGCCAGTTGAACATCAGCTCGACGAAGAGCGAGCCCGAGAACGCGGCCCCGACCGCGAAAGCGAAGTACTGCCCCATCGGGATCAGCGCCATCCGGAGCCCGTGCCGGTTCATCGCGCGGCGGCGCGTGAGGCCTTTCG
Organism: Microbacterium halophytorum; assembly: GCF_002970975.1. Classification (GTDB taxonomy): domain Bacteria; phylum Actinomycetota; class Actinomycetes; order Actinomycetales; family Microbacteriaceae; genus Microbacterium; species Microbacterium halophytorum. The sequence goes on along the minus strand of NZ_PNFA01000006.1, from coordinate 242,858 downwards.
CCCTCGCGGTGCGGAGGTAGTCGCTGCCGAGCACGTCGAGAGTCGTGACCTTCATGTACCGCGAGTACGACGCGGCGGCCGTGACGGCGATGACGATCGTCGGCATCACGAGGGCCTTGATCTGGTACGAGATCGCCTCCCACGAACCCGGCTCGAGCAACGGGTTGATCGGGTTGATCGCCGGCAGACCCCACCCCGTGAGGTCCATGAACCCCTGGTTGATCTGCTGCACGATCAGGATGATCACGGGCGTCGGCAGCGCGAGGATGACGAAGGCGCCGAGCGTTGTGAGGCGGTCGTCCCACGAGCCGCGGCGCACGGCCGAGACCATGCCGATGAGGACGCCGAGCGCCGTGCCGATGACGGTGCCGATCACGACGAGGCGGAGACTGATCGGGATGCGGTTCGCGAGCTCCTCCGTGACGGGCACCATCGACTTGTTGGTTCCCGTCGTGACCCCGAGGTCGCCGCGCAGCAGGCCGCCGAGCCAGTTGGCGTAGCGCTGGAAGAGCGGGGTGTCGGGGTTGACGTTGCGCACGTCGAGGTACTGCTGGGCCGTCGCCGCTGGCACTGGTTCCGTCGCCATCGGCGGGTAGAGGACCGCTTCCGGGTGCATGAGGCCTGCGGCGAGCAGGTAGGCGAAGCTCGTGGCGACGAAGGCCAGGATCGCGTAGGTGAGAACCCGCAGCGAGATGAACCTAAGCACGGCGGCTCCATACCGGCCTATCGGGCACCCGTGTGATCGTCATATGGGTCTGCGTCCTCCTCGAAGAATCCGGCAGCGTCGCCGGCACGTCTCGAATACGGTAACCGCCGGTCTGACCGGTTGCGAACCCGACTCGGCCTCGCAACGACGTTATGCTCAGAACGTGACCATCCTGCACTGGATCGTGCTCGCACTCTGCGCCGCGGCCGCGATCGTCGCGAGCGACATGCTCGGGCACCGCGGTGTCAGGCCGTGGCCGGTGGGGCTCCTGACGATCGCCCTCGTCGTGCTCGCAGGCGTCTTCTACAGCCCCTGGCTGGCCGCGGCGGGCCTGGGCTTCGGCACGGGTCTGCTGATCCTGGCGGTCGGTTCGCTCGCCAGGACGTTCTTGAAGCACCGCAGCCGCCGCAGGTCCGAGCGGGGTGTGAACGACCCCTCCGGCGACGCCCGCCGCTGACAGAAACGCGCCAGGACACGCGACACGTCCTCTTCCGGCCAACGCCCGGTATCGGCCATCCGGCCCCGTTCCCAGGGGGTTCCCACCCCGTTCGCCCGGCGTTCGCCCTCGGTTCCCGACCGGCCCACGGGGCCACCGCCGCGGTCGCAGAAGACGCGCCGAACTTCGCCCCGATGGCGCGTCATCCGCGACCGCGGCGGGGTGCCGATGCGGGTGCGGGCGGGTACCGGGGCGCGGCGTCAGGCGTCGTAGAAGAGGCGCTCGAAGGCGTAGCGGGCGCGGCGGGACGTGCGGGCCCAGTCCTCCTCGAGCTCCATCGCCGAGCCGGCATCGTAGTCGAGGATGCGCGCGATCGCATCGAGCTCCCCTGCGTCCGTCGGCAGGACGTCGCTCGAGCGCCCCGTCAGCAGTGTGTTGGCCGACCGCAGACGGGTCGCCAGGAGCCACGCCTCGCGGAACCGCACGGCGGCGTCGTCGTCGACGAGACCGTCCGCCTCGGCGGCGGCCAGGGCCCCGAGCGTCGACGTCGTGCGCATCCCCTCCACGCGGTGGGCGTGCTGGAGCTGCAGGAGCTGCACGAGCCACTCCACGTCGCTGAGGGCCCCCGGCCCGAGCTTGAGGTGCCGCTTCGGGTCGACGCCCTGCGGCAGCCGCTCCCCCTCGACGCGCGCCTTGATGAGCCGGATCTCGCGCAGTCCCTGCTCCGACGGCTCCTCCGGATAGCGCACCTCGTCGGCCATCTCCATGAACGCATCGATCAGCTTCGCGGAGCCGGCGATGCCGCGGGCGCGCAGGAGCGCCTGCGCCTCCCACGACAGGGACCAGCGCGAGTAGTACGCCCGGTACGCCTCCAGGCTGCGCACGATCGGGCCCTTCTTGCCCTCCGGGCGCAGCTCGGCGTCGAGCTCGAGCGGAACGCGCGCGTCCTCGACGACTCGGCGGAACTCCGCCACGATCCTCTCGGCGAGCTTCTGGGCGCGCTGCGGGTCGACCGCCTCCGGCCGGTAGACGTACAGGATGTCGGCGTCGCTGCCGAAGCCGACCTCGGCTCCCCCGAGGCGCCCCATGCCGATGATCGCGAAGTCCAACGACTCGTCCTCCTCGGGCACGACCTCGCGGACGACGGCGCGCAGGGTCGCTTGGATCGTCGCCTCCGTGATCGCCGTGAGGGCGGCCGAGAGCTCGGGCATCGTGATGACGCCGAGCATCGACGCCATCGCCGCGCGCAGCAGTTCGCGACGGCGCATCGCGCGCACCGCCTTCATCGCCGACTCGATCGTGGCGTGCCGCGCCTGGATCGCCCGCGCCTCGCCGTCGATCTGCGCCGCCGTGCGCGGCCGGAGCTTCTGGTCGCTCTCGAGCCACGCGACGGACTCGGGGATCATGTCCATCAGGTCGCACACGAAGCGGGAGCCTGAGAGCAGCTTGGTCAGCTTCTCGGCCGCCCCCGCGGCGTCGCGGAGCACGCGCAGGAACCACGACGTGCTCCCCACCGACTCGCTGAGCTTGCGGAACGTCAGCAGGCCGTAGTCGGGGTCGGCGCCGTCGGCGAACCAGCGGAGCATGACGGGCGCGATGTGGCGCAGGATCTGCGCCTTGCGGCTGATGCCCTGCGTGAGCGCCTGCAGGTGCCGCAGCGACCCGTCGGGGTCGCGGAAGCCGATCGCCGCGAGCCTCGCCCTCGCCGACGTGGGCGAGAGCCGCACCTCGTCGTCGCCGAGCGCCGCGACCGCACCGAGGAGCGGGCGGTAGAAGATGCGCACGTGGATGTCGCGCACATCGCGGCGCACCCGCGCCCACTCGGCGGTGAGCTCGCCCGCGGAGCCGAACCCGGATGCCCTGGCCAGCACCCTGCGGCCGTCGTCGTCCGCGGGCATCAGGTGGGTGCGGCTGAGCCCCTGCATCTGCAGCCGGTGCTCCCAGAGCCGCAGCACCCTGTAGTCGGCCGCGAACGCCGCGGCGTCGTCGCGGCTGATGTACGCCTGGTCCGCCAGCGCGTCGAGCGCCTCGAGGGTGCCCCGCTGCCGGATCGCGTCGTCCATTCGGCCGTGCACGAGCTGGAGCAGCTGCACCGCGAACTCGATATCGCGCAGGCCGCCGCTGCCGAGCTTCAGCTGCCGGTCCGCTTCGTCCTGCGGGATGTGCTCCTCGACGCGCTGGCGCATCCGCTGCACTCCGCTGACGAAGCCGTCGCGGCCCGAGCTCTCCCACACGTGCGGCCAGACCGCCGCGATGTACGCCTCCCCGAGCGCCGCGTCCCCCGCGAGCGGGCGTGCCTTGAGCAGCGCCTGGAACTCCCAGTTCTCCGCCCAGCGGTCGTAATAGGCGACGTGCGAGGCGAGGGTGCGCACGAGGGCACCCTTCTTGCCCTCCGGCCGGAGGTTCGCATCGACCTCCCACAGCGGCGGTTCGGTCTCGAAGCCGGAGATGCCCCGGATGGTCTGCCGCGCGAGCCGCGTGGCGATGTCGAGCATCCGCGACTCGGCGATGTCGGCGCCCTCGGCGGCGTCCGCCACGAAGATCACATCGACGTCGCTGACGTAGTTCAGCTCGCGGGCCCCGGTCTTCCCCATGCCGATGACCGACAGCTGCGTCGCTTCGACGTCGGCCTGCGGGAAGCGCCCCGCGCCGCCCGTCCCCGACACGAGCTGCGCGCGCGCGACCGCGAGCGAGGCCTCGACCGCCGCCGCCGCGAGGTCGCTCAGCGCGAGCGAGACGTCGGCGACGACGGCGAGCGGTTCCTCCGCCAGCAGGTCGAAGGCCGCGATGCGCGCGAGCTGCTCGCGGTACGCGACGCGCAGCGCCACCCATGCGGACTCGTCACAGGTACCGGCGAAACCGGCGGGGGCTCCGCCGACGGCGCGCGTCAGGGCGGCCGCCATCTCATCCGGCGTCGGCAGGGCGACGCCCGCGCCGATGAGCACTTCGAGGCTCGCAGGGCGGCGCACGAAGAACTCGCCGAAGCCGCGCGAAGCGCCCAGCAGCCGCCACGCCGTCGCGCCCACCCGCTCGTCGGCCAGCACCGCCGCGACGCCGGGGGCGTCGGCGCGGGCGATCCTGTTCAGCGAGCGGAGGGCCTCGTTCGGGTCGGCGGCCCCGACGCTCGCCTCGACGATCGCATCGCGATCGGTGCCGGTGAGCTCGGCGAGCTCGTCGAGCTCACCGAGGACCTCGGCGATGCGGGTGAAGCCGAGCCGGATGAGGCCCGTGTGCGCCTCGATCCGGTCCCTGGAGACCATGCGGGGCGCCTCAGACGATGTTCATCTGCGTGTTCAGCTCGAACGGCGTGATCTGGTGGCGATAGCGCTGGAACTCCTCGCGCTTGTTCGCCAGCACGTAGCTGAACACCGTCTCGCCGAGGGTCTCGGCGACGAGCTCCGAGTCCTCCATCGCGGCGACGGACTCGTCGAGCGATGTCGGGAGCGCCTTGTAGCCGAGCGCCCTGCGCTCGCGCTCGTTCAGCGCCCACACGTTGTCCGCAGCCTCGGCCGGGAGCTCGTAGCCCTCCTGGATGCCCTTTAGACCGGCGGCCAGCATGAGCGCGTACGCGAGATACGGGTTGGCGGCCGAGTCGATGCCTCGGTGCTCGATGCGCGCCGAGCTGCCCTTGCCCGGCTTGTAGCGGGGCACGCGCACGAGCGCCGAGCGGTTCGTGTGGCCCCACGTGACGTAGCTGGGCGCCTCGTCGCCGCCCCACAGCCGCTTGTACGAGTTGGTGAACTGGTTCGTCACCCCCGCGATCTCGCGGGCGTGCGTCAGCAGGCCCGCGACGAACTGGCGGCCGACCTGCGAGAGCTGGTACTCGGCGCCCTCCTCGTAGAACGCGTTGCCGTCGCCCTCGAAGAGCGACATGTGGGTGTGCATGCCGGAGCCCGGCTGGTCGGCGAACGGCTTCGGCATGAACGTCGCGTGCACGCCCTGCTCGATCGCGACCTCCTTCACGACCGTGCGGAAGGTCATGATGTTGTCGGCCATCGTGAGCGCATCCGCGTAGCGCAGGTCGATCTCGTTCTGGCCGGGGCCGCCCTCGTGGTGGGAGTACTCGACCGAGATGCCGAGGTCTTCGAGCATGCGCACCGCGCTGCGGCGGAAGTCGTGGGCCGTGCCGCCCGGAACGTTGTCGAAGTAGCCGGCCGAGTCGACGGGAACGGGGCCCTCCTGGCCGAACTGCCGCGACTTCAGGAGGTAGAACTCGATCTCGGGGTGGATGTAGAAGCTGAAACCGGCATCGGCGGCGTTCTCGAGCGAACGCTTCAGCACATTGCGCGGGTCGGAGACGGCCGGCTGCCCGTCGGGCGTGCGGATCTCGCAGAACATGCCGGCAGCGGGGTCGATCGTGCCGCGCCATGGCAGTACCTGGAACGTCGACGGCTCCGGATGCGCCAGGAGGTCGGACTCGTGCGAGCGGGTGAGGCCCTCGATGGCGGAGCCGTCGAAGCCGATGCCCTCGCTGAACGCGCCCTCCACCTCGGCCGGGGCGATCGAGACCGATTTGAGCGTGCCGATCACGTCGGTGAACCACAGGCGCACGAACTTGACGCCGCGCTCCTCGATCGTGCGGAGCACGAAGTCCATCTGCTTGTCCATCGAAATGTCCTCTCGGGGCGTCGCGGGGCAACTCCGCAAGTCTCCCGTCGGCCCGCCGGAATCCCGAGCAGGCTCGGCCGAGACTTGTCGACTCACGTCAGCCTATGCCACCCCAGGTTTCCGCGACGTTACGCGGTGGCGTGCGTTCGTCAGGCGCCGCGCTCCTCTTCGTCCTCGGCTTCCCACGCCCTCGCGCGCTCGGCGACGATCTCGGGGGCGCGCGCGGCCTCCGCCTCCGTGTCGAACGGGCCGATGCGGTGCACGGCCGGCGACAGCCGACCGAACTCCACCTTCTCGGTCCGGATGTTGAACCAGTACTTCTCGCCCGTGAGCTCCGACCGCTTGTCCTCAGCCATGCCGCCAGCGTATGCCACCGCGCGTCCGGATACCGCCTCAGCGGCGCCGGGCGATCCGGATGACGACGAGGGCGGCCAGCGCACCCCAGGTCAGCACCGGCGCGAGCCACGGGCCGATGGTCATCGCCGGGGTGAGGCCCTCGCGAAGCTCGACGGTGTCGACCATCGCGCCGGCCTCGCCCGCCTCGACGCGGTCGAGCGCCGCGCCGTCGGAGGCGATGATCTCGCTGACGCCGACCGTCGACAGGTTCACGACCGTGCGCCCCGTCTCGATCGCCCGCATCCGTGCGAAGGCGAGCTGCTGCACGCTCTCGTCGCTGTCGCGGAAGTCGGCGTTGTTCGTCTGCAGCATGTACACCTGCGCGCCGTCCGTCGCGCCCTCGCGGACGAGCGAATCGCTGATCACGTCGAAGCAGATCGCGAGGCCGATGCGGGCCCCGGCGACCTCGAACAGCGGCGCATCGGTCCCGGGGGTGTACTCCCGCTGCAGCATGCCGATCAGCGACGGCACGATCCGCTCGAAGATCTCGCGGTTGGGCACGTACTCTCCGAAGGGCACGGGGTGGCGCTTCGCGTGGGTCTGCGTCGGCCCGCCGTCTTCCCACACCATCGACGTGTTGTAGATATCGTCGGCGCCGACCGCGACGGCGGCGTTCGCGATCAGCGGTGCGCCGTAGAGCTCGGTCGCCGCGTCGAGCACGGCGGCCGCCTGCGGGTCGTTCATCGGGTCGCCGCCGATGCCGCCCTCCGGCCAGAGCGCGACGTCGACGTCTGCGTCGGCGACGGGCCCGGACGCGTCCAGCTGAGCGCGCGCCGGATCGAGGTACTCGCGATCGTCGAAGTAGGCGGTCGGCCCGTTCCCCTGCACGGCGCCCACCGTGATCGTGCCGACGACGGCCGTCGGGAACTGGGGCGCGGCGACGAGCAGCACGAGCAGTGCCGCGAACGGCACGGGGACGAGCGCCCAGCGCGCGGGCGGCAACCCGCCGCGCCGCGCCCGCGCATAGGTGCGCACGGCCTCGATGCCCATGGCGCACAGCCACACCATCAGGAACGTCAGGCCCGCGACGCCGACCCAGGAGACGACGGGGGCGATCGGCGATTCCGACTGGCTCATGCCGACGCGCCCCCAGGCGAAGCCGCCGTAGGGCCACGAGCCCATGATCTGCTCGCGCAGGGTCCACAGCCCCGCGACGAGCGTCGGTACCGCGATTGTGCGGGCCCGGCCGCCCCAGCCGTCCGTGAACCGGTAGCCGAGGGTGATCAGCACGGCGCCGAGCCCCATGAACACCGCCTCGACGCCCGCCAGGGCGACCCACGGCACCCAGCGCAGCGGGTCGTCGCCGAGGAACCCGCGCATCCAGTCGATGTGCGGGTAGTAGAAGCAGACGCCGAAGGCGAGGCCGACGAGCACGGCGCTCCACGCCCTGCGCCCGATCAGAGCCACGAGCTGCGCCGTCACGGCGAGGAAGGCGAGCGGCCAGGCCCCGACGCCGGGGAAGGAGAGGTCGAAGGCGAGGCCGCCGGCCGCGGCGATCGCCACGGCCGCCCACAGCGGCAGCGGCGGTCGGCGCCACAGCTCGCGCGCGGCGGCGCGGCTCTCCCGGCGGGTGCGGCTCGCGCTCCCGGCAGGCCGACTCACCAGCGGCCCCAGCGGGCGTTCAGCACAGCGAGCGCGGCGGGCCCCGCAGTGGAGGTGCGCAGTACGGTCTCCCCCAGCCGAACGGCGCGGGCCCCCGCGGCCTCGAGTCGGGCGATCTCTTCGTCTGCGATGCCGCCCTCCGGGCCCACGACGAGGGTCACCTCGCCGGACGACGGCAGCTCGGCCGCCGTCAGGGAGGTGCTCGCCCACGGATCGAGCAGGAGCATGCCGCCCGCGGCCGCGCGGGCGGCCAGCTGCGTCGTCGTGACCGGCTCTGCGACTTCCGGGACCCACGCCCGATGCGCCTGCTTCGCGGCCTCGCGCACGATCGCCGCCCAGCGTTCGCGCCCCTTGACGAGCTTCTTACCCTCCCAGCGCGAGACGCTCCGTGCGGCCTGCCACGGCACGACTTCGTCGACCCCCAGCTCGGTCGCGGCCTGCACCGCCATCTCGTCGCGGTCGCCCTTCGCGAGCGCCTGCACGAGGACGAGGCGCGGCTCGGCCGCCCGACGATCCTCTCGCGAGGCGACCCGGATGACGACGCTCGCCGCATCGCTCGCCTCGACCTCGCCGGTGGCCCAGGCCCCGCGCCCGTCCGTGACCGTGACCCGCTCGCCCGCTCGCACGCGCCTCACGGCGGCGGCGTGGTGCGCCTCCGCCCCCGTCAGCTCGACCGTGCCGCCCGGCACGGCGGCTCCCGCCGCGTCGGAGACGAAGTGCAGCGCCACGTCAGGCCCGGAACTTGTCGCGCAGCTTCGAGAACAGGCCCTGGTGGTGCTCGGCGAGCTTCGGGCCCTCCGCCTTCTGACGGCCGGCGAACTCCTCGATCAGCTGGCGCTGCTTGTGGTCGAGCTTCGTCGGCGTGACGACCCGCACGGCGACGCGCAGGTCGCCGCGGTTCTTCGAGCGCAGGCCCGTGATGCCCCGGCCGGCGATCTTCAGCTCGTCGCCCGACTGCACACCGGGGCGGATCTCCAGGTCGACACTACCGTCGAGGCCATCGATCGACGTGGTCGCGCCCAGGATCGCGTCGGTCATCGCGACGTCCAGCGTCGCGAGCAGGTCGTCGCCCTCGCGGCTGAACGACGGGTGCGGCTCGACCTCGACCTGCAGGTAGAGGTCGCCGTTCGGGCCGCCGCCCTCGCCCACCTCACCGGAACCGGGCATCTGCAGCCGCAGGCCCGACTCGACGCCGGCGGGGATGTCCACCGCGACGGTCCGGCGCGAGCGCACGCGGCCGTGGCCCGCGCACGTCACGCACGGCGAGGGGATCGTCGTGCCGTACCCGCGGCACGAGCCGCACGGCTGGGTCGTGACCATGTTGCCGAGGAGGCTGCGCACCTGCGTGCGCACGTGGCCGGATCCGCCGCAGACGTCGCAGCGCTCGGGGCTCGTTCCCGGCTGGCAGCACGAGCCGTTGCACGTCTCGCACAGCACGGCAGTATCGATCTCGATGTCGCGGTGGGCGCCGAACACGACGTCGCCGAGCCCCAGCTTGACGTGGACGAGCGCGTCCTCACCGCGCTCGCGGCGCTCGCGCGGGCGACCGCCGCCGCCCCCGCCTCCGCCGCCGAAGAACGTCTCGAAGATGTCGCCGAAGCCGCCGAAACCGCCACCACCGCCGAACGGGTTCTCGTCGCCGCCCATGTCGTAGCGGCGGCGCTGGTCGGCATCGCTCAGCACGTCGTAGGCGTGCGTGACGTCCTTGAACTGCTCTGCCGCCTCCGGGCTCGGGTTGACATCCGGGTGCAGCTTGCGCGCCAGCTTGCGGTACGCCTTCTTGATCTCCTCGTCGCTCGCGTCGCGGGAAACGCCGAGAACCTCGTAGTGGTCAGCCACCAGTCACCTTTCCTCAGCCCGGTCGGGGCTCAGTCCTGCTTCGTCGTCGGCGCCCTGTCAGCGCCTGCCGTCCTCTTCCAGCACCCGGCTGAGGTACCGCGCGACGGCCCGCGCGGCCCCGAGGGTGCTGGGGTAGTCCATCCGGGTCGGGCCCATCACGCCGACGCGCGCCGACCCGACCTGCGCATCGTACGTGCTCGTCACGATCGACGCCTCGCCGAGCCCGAACGCGTCGTTCTCGCGACCGATCGAGGCGGCGAGGCCCTCGTCGTCGATCTCCATCTCCGACATCAGCCGCAGCAGCGTGACCTGCTCCTCGATCGCCTCGAGCAGCGGGTGGATGCTGCCGCGGAAGTCCTGCTCGCGCTTCGCGAGCGTTGCGGCGCCCGCCATCACCAGGCGGTTCTGGCGGAACTCCTCGAGCTCCTCGCCGATCACGCCGGCCAGCACCTCGAGGCTCGGGGCGAGGCGATCGCCGGGTTCCTGCGCCCGCAGGGCCGCGATCCGATCGGCGCCCTCGCGTGCCGAGCGACCGGCCACGAGCGTGCCGAGCTGGGCGCGCAGCTGCGCGACGTCCTCCTCGTCGAGGTCATCGGGCACGGTCGCGAGCCGCTGCGAGACGCGCCCGGTGTCGGTCACGACGATCACGAGCATCCGGCGCGCCTCGAGCACGACGAGCTCGATGTGCGTGACGGTGGCGCGGGCGAACGAGGGGTACTGCACGAGCGCGACCTGGCCGGTCAGCTGGGTCAGCAGGCGCACCGTGCGGGCCAGCAGGTCGTCGAGGTCGTGGGGGTCGGCGAGGAACGTCGTGATCGCGGAGCGCTGCGCCGCCGAGAGCGGCCGGATCTCGGCGAGGTGGTCGACGAACAGGCGGTACCCCTTGTCGGTCGGCACCCGGCCGGACGACGTGTGGGGCGCAGCGATCAGGTCCTCCTCCTCGAGGATCGCCATGTCGTTCCGGATCGTCGCGGCCGAGACGTCGAACGCGTGCCGGTCGACGAGCGACTTGCTGCCGACGGGCTCGTGCGTGTCGACGTAGTCCTGCACGATCGCGCGGAGGACCTGAAGACCTCTTTCGGAGACCATCACCCCTCCTCACCTAGCACTCGACGCATACGACTGCCAATCCTACCGGCTCCCCCACACAACTCTTCATCTCTGGCACATCTCCGGGCGGAACCACCACGGGAGATGTGCCAGAAATGAAGGGTTAGGCGGTGAGGGCCCGCACGACGGCGTCGGCGAGCAGACGGCCGCGCAGCGTGAGCACGAGTCGGCCCCGCAGCGCGTCGCGGCCGTCGGCGAGGCCGTCGGCGACGAGGCCCGCGACGGCGCGACGGGAATGCGGCGGCAGCGTCGCCAGGTCGAGGCCCTCCCGGATGCGGCTCTCGAGCAGCACGGCCTCGAGGAGCCGCGCCTCGGCATCCGGGCGCTCGGTGCCGACGGCGGGCGATTCACCGGCCGCGAGGCGCTGGGCGTACGCGGCGGGGTGCTTGGCGTTCCACCAGCGGAGGCCTGCGACGTGGCTGTGCGCGCCGGGGCCGAACCCCCACCAGTCGTGCCCGCGCCAGTACGCCAGGTTGTGCCGCGACCGGTGCGCATCGCCCCGCGCCCAGTTCGACACCTCGTACCAGTCGAAGCCGGCGTCGGCGAGCATTCCGTCGGCGAGCTCGTACATATCGGCCTGCAGGTCGTCGTCGGGCGCGGGCACCTCGCCGCGCGAGATCTGCCGATGCAGCTTCGTGCCCTCCTCGATGATGAGGGCGTACGCCGAGATGTGGTCGGGCTCGAGCGCGATCGCCGCCTCGAGGGAGGCGCGCCAGTCGTCGAGGCTCTCCCCCGGCGCCCCGTAGATGAGGTCGACGCTGACGTCGAGGCCGTTCGCGCGGCCGGCGGCGACGGCGCGGGCGACGTTCTCGGGCGTGTGCGTGCGGTCGAGCGACGCCAGCACGTGCGGCCGGACCGACTGCATGCCGATCGACATGCGGTTCACGCCGGCCGCCGCGAGCTCCGCCGCGACGGCATCGGTTACGGTGTCGGGGTTCGCCTCGACCGTGACCTCGGCGCCGGGCACCATGCCGAACGCGTCGCGGACGCCGCCCAGCATGCGCGCGAGGTCGCCGGCCGGCAGGAGGGTCGGGGTGCCGCCTCCGAAGAACACCGTGCTCGCGGGGCGCAGCGGGCTGGCGGCCGCCAGGACGTCGGCCGCGAGGTCGACCTCGCGCAGGAGCGTGTCGGCGTACTGATCCTGGCGGGCGCCGCGCAGCTCCGTGGCCGTGTACGTGTTGAAGTCGCAGTAGCCGCAGCGCACGCGGCAGAAGGGCACGTGCAGGTACGCGCCGAAGGGTGACTCCGGGTCGACCGCGAGGTCGGCCGGCAGCGCACCGTCGGCCGGGGCCGGGTCGCCGAGGGGCAGGGCAGCGCCCATTACGGGGTCTTGAACAGGGGTGAGATGGTGCGCAGGTAGCGATCGAAGAGGGCGCGCCTGCGTGCCCTGACGAGCCCCTTGAACATGCGGCCGAGCGGGCGGGTCGGGCGGTCGAAGGCGCGCAGCTCGAGCCACACCTCGTCGTCCTCGCGCCACGTCAGCGCGAACAGCTCCTCGCCGCTGACGACGGCGCCTGAGACCGTGCCGAGGGCGAACGACACCCGGCGGGAGGTCTCGGTCAGCGACACCACGCGGTACTCGCCCGTGACGCGATAGGCCTTCACACGGCCGCGCAGCGAGATCGTGGCGCCGCTCGAGACGAGCGGGACGCCGTCGGCGTCGAAGCGCTGCTCGCCCGCGAGTTCGGCGGGCGCGACGGGGTTCCCGTCGACGTCGAAGTCGACGCCCGTGTAGGCGGTGTCGGCGGCGGCCCTGACCTCGACGATCTCGGCCACGGCACGCTGCGCCGCCCAGGCCAGCATCGCCTCGCTCGCGGCGCGGAAGCGCTCCTCGCCACTGCCGATGCGGCGCGATTCCGCCGCGGGGAGGCTCTGCTCGGGCGGGAACTGCAGCAGATCGTCTGCCTGCGTCCCCCCGACGGCTGCGTAGTCGACGGTGTCGTCCTGGAAGTTCCCGCGGCGCATCACGACAGCCTACTTTCCCTTGGTCTCCACGTCTCCCGAGAGGGCGGCGATGAACGCTTCCTGGGGCACCTCGACGCGGCCGACCATCTTCATCCGCTTCTTGCCCTCCTTCTGCTTCTCGAGCAGCTTGCGCTTGCGCGAGATGTCGCCGCCGTAGCACTTCGCGAGGACGTCCTTGCGGATCGCCCTGATGTTCTCGCGGGCGATGATCCTGGCGCCGATCGCCGCCTGGATCGGCACCTCGAACTGCTGGCGCGGGATCAGCTTGCGGAGGCGCTCGGCCATCGTCGTGCCGTACGAGTAGGCCTTGTCGCGGTGCACGATGGCGCTGAACGCGTCGACGCGCTCGCCCTGCAGGAGGATGTCGACCTTCACGAGGTCGGCCTCCTGTCGGCCCTCCGGCTCGTAGTCGAAACTCGCGTAGCCCTGCGTGCGGCTCTTCAACTGGTCGAAGAAGTCGAACACGATCTCGCCGAGCGGGATCGTGTACTTCAGCTCGACGCGCTGCTCCGAGAGGTAGTCCATTCCCTGCAGGTTGCCTCGGCGCGTCTGGCAGAGCTCCATGACGGCGCCGACGTAGTCCTTCGGCGTCAGCACGGACGCGCGCACGACGGGCTCCGTGACGGCCTCGATCTTGCCCTCGGGGTATTCGCTCGGGTTCGTCACCGTGATGACATCGCCGTTCTCGGCCCGCACCTCGTAGATCACGCTCGGCGCCGTCGTGATGAGGTCGAGGCCGAACTCGCGGGACAGCCTCTCGGTGACGATCTCGAGGTGCAGCAGGCCGAGGAATCCGCAGCGGAAGCCGAAGCCGAGCGCCACGGACGTCTCGGGTTCGTAGACGAGCGCCGCATCCGAGAGCTTGAGCTTGTCGAGCGCGTCGCGCAGCTCCGGGTAGTCGCTGGCGTCGATCGGGTACAGGCCCGAGTAGACCATCGGCTTCGGCTCGACGTAGCCGTCGAGCGCCTCCTGCGCCGGCTTGCGATGGTTCGTGACGGTGTCGCCGACCTTCGACTGCCGCACGTCCTTCACGCCCGTGATCAGGTAGCCGACCTCGCCGACGCCGAGGCCCTTCGCCGCCTTGGGCTCGGGGCTCGACACGCCGATCTCGAGCAGCTCGTGCTGCGCTCCCGTCGACATCATCTGGATGCGCTCGCGGGGCGTGAGGCAGCCGTCGACCATCCGGATGTACGTGACGACACCGCGGTAGGCGTCGTACACCGAGTCGAAGATCATGGCGCGCGCCGGCGCATCGGCGACGCCCGTCGGCGCGGGGATGTCGCGGACGATGCGGTCGAGCAGCTCGTCGACGCCCTGGCCCGTCTTGCCCGACACCCTGAGCACGTCGGCGGGGTCGCCGCCGATGAGGTCGGCGAGCTCCTTCGCGAAGCGCTCCGGGTCGGCGGCGGGGAGGTCGATCTTGTTGAGGACGGGGATGATCGTGAGGTCGTTCTCGAGCGCCAGGTAGAGGTTGGCGAGCGTCTGTGCCTCGATGCCCTGCGCGGCGTCGACGAGGAGCACGGCCCCCTCGCACGCGGCGAGCGAACGCGAGACCTCGTAGCTGAAGTCGACGTGGCCCGGCGTGTCGATCATGTTCAGCGCGAACGTCTCACCGTCGAGCTGCCACGGCACACGGACGGCCTGGCTCTTGACAGTGATGCCCCGCTCGCGCTCGATGTCCATCCGGTCGAGGTACTGCGCGCGCATGTCGCGGTCGGCGACGACACCCGTCAGCTGCAGCATGCGGTCGGCGAGGGTCGACTTGCCGTGGTCGATGTGCGCAATGATGCAGAAGTTGCGGATCTGCGATGGCGGCGTCGACGAGGGCTCGAGAGGCGTGTTGGCGCGAGGAGACATGTTCCGACCATCCTACCGGCCGCCCCCACGCTGCCCATCCGGCGCAAGCGGGACCGCCCCGGGGCGAGGCGAGTTCGCACGACGATTCCGCGCGGGGCGGAGCCGACACGTGCCTCATGCGGCCGCGCATGTCCGGGACCGGTGTGCGTGATAGCATTGGTCCTTGGCTTGCGTGTGGGCTATCCCACACCTGCCGCACGGCACCCCTCTCTCGCTGCGCGGCGACATCCGATTCACTCCGAACGAAAGTCTTTCGACAACGTGGCAAACATCAAGTCGCAGATCAAGCGCATCAAGACCAACGAGAAGGCCCGCGAGCGCAACCGCATCGTGAAGAGCGAGCTGAAGTCGCTGGTCCGCAAGACCCGTGAGGCCATCGCCTCGGGCGACAAGGCCGCCGCTTCGGCCGCCTTCGACAAGGCTTCGAAGAAGCTCGACAAGGCCGTCAGCAAGGGTGTCATCCACCTGAACCAGGCCGCGAACCGCAAGTCGAAGCTCGCGAAGCAGATCGCCGCTCTCTGAGCCGATCCGCGCGCCGGAACGGGCCCGCCTCCCTTCGGGGAGGCGGGCCCGTTCTCGTCTGTGCGATCGCCGCTCGCCGATCCGCACCGTGCGAGGAACGGGCCCGCCTCCGAGGAGACGGACCGTTCCTCGTCGCACTCAGTCGCAGCTGATCGCGTCGTACGGGTGGACCGATTCCACGCCGCCAGCGGTGACCGCCACCTCCCCCGCGTCAGCGCTCTCGGCGCGCACCGCGAACGTCCGCGTCGCCGAGCGGCCGGCATCGAGGCCGCCGATCGCGCGGTCGCCGTACGCCGTCGCGATGTCGACGGCCACGGGTTCGTCGGACGTGTTCGTCGCACGCACCGTCAGCTGCAGCGTCCCGGCCGTGCAGCGATCCGCCACGTCGACCGACACGGGCGAGGCCTCGGCGGAGGCGCTGAGCGGCGACACCGCGATGCGGTCGACGATCGGCGCCCACTTCGAGCGCAGCGGGAAGTCGGGCCAGTCGTCCGATGCGTACGTCTCGCCGTCGAAGTTCGTCGCCTCCTCGCTCGTCAGGGCGATGGTGTTCTCCCCCTCGGCGAGGTCGAGCACGATCGTCTTCTCCCAGAAGCTGTTCGCGTGGAACGTGTGCGGGAACAGGAACGGCTGTGCGTCGCCGCCGTTGACCGACACGTCGGCGCGGCGCGCGATCGGGTCGGGGTTGTAATGCGACGCCGGCGACTGCTCCGGGTTCGCGTACCGCACCACGACGGCGTGCGGCCCGGCCTGCGCCGCGTCGACGCGGAACGTCAGCGCCGCATCGTTGCCCGGCTCCCCGCCGATGCCGTCGACGGCGACGCCGCCCGAGGCGAGCGACAGCTCGGTCGTCGATGCACCGCCGGCGAGCTCGGCGTCCTCGGCCTGCAGGACCGTCGTCGCCAGCTGGCCCGTTCCGGCGGCGACCGTGATCCGGTCGACCGTCGCACCGGCCTCACCCGCCGTCACGACGACCTTGTTCACGCCGCCCTCCAGGTGCGCCGCGACGCTCCCGGCGCCCGTGAGCACCTCGTGCCCGTTGACGGACAGCCTCGCATCACCCTCGCCGATCAGGTCGAGCCCGAGCTCGGCCTCGGCATCGCGTGCGCCGTAGACCCAGAACGCGGCGCTCTCGCCCGCATTCAGCGCGACCCCGCCGGCGCCCGAGACGGAGGCCGCTTCGACGCCATCGGGCGCGTAGACCGCCCGCCCGCCGTCGAGGCTCGCGTGCTCCGCCTCGTACACCGCCACCGCCGCATCCGGGTTCGGAAGCGACAGCGTCACGCGGTCGATGATGGCATCGCCGATCGTGGCCGCACTGCCGTCGAGGCTCTGCGCCGCGAGCGAGATCGTGTGCGTGCCCGCCGTGAGCTCGACCGTCGTGTCGGCGTGATCCCACACGACCCACTTGTATGCCAGCGGCAGGAACAGCTCCCGCTCGGCGGCGCCGTCGACCCGCAGGAAGACGTTGGTCGGCCCCTGATCGGCCACGGCGTCGAAGGTGTTGAGCGAGCTGGCGAACACCGAGAGGTCGTAGGTGCCGTCTTCGGGAACCGTCACCTCGAACTCGAGCACGCCGTCCGATCCGGTCCGCAGGCCGCCCACGTTGTATCCGCCCGAGGTGTAGAACTTGCCGACGTCGGCGGGTGATCCCTCCGGGCCGTTCTTCGAGTAACCAGAACCGCTGTACGCCGCGTCCTCCGCCTCGTACGACGCGTTCCAGACCGTCGGCGGCTGCGCCGTCGTCTCACCGGTTCCCACCGGCGTGACGATGATCTCGTACGCCGAGGACTCCGTCAGCAGCGGCAGCGCCTCGCCGTCGAAATCGACTTCCACGGTGCCGCCCTTCACCGCCGCTGCCGTCTCGCTCAGCAGCCGCGGCTGCGCCGAGTCGCCGAGCTGGCCCGTCCAGGGGATCTCGCGCACCGTGACGCGCACCTCGTCGCCGAACACGTCGGTCGGCACGTTCTGCAGCTCGATCGGCGCGGCGCCATCGGCACCGCCGACGATCGTCCGCGAGATCGCGCGCTCCTCGTCGAGCGTCGCCACACCCTGCAGGGTGTAGTTCTCACCGGGGAACGGCGGCGCGACCTCGACGGTGTGCCCCGTCATCTGCGCGTAGGCGTTGTAGAGCCACCACTGGCCGTTGCCGCGGTTGGACTGCACCGCGGAATCGGAGAGGTTGCCGTCGATGTTCCAGTACGCGATATCGGCGTCGACCTTCTTCTCCTCGACCGCCGAGATCCACTGGATCATCTGGCCGGGCACCGAGGTGTGGTAGTTGAACGCGTACTCGTTGATGTTGATGGGCAGCTGGCTGCCCTCGTGCTCGGTGCCGGCGAAGGCCGCTGCCTCCCACTGGCGGTAGCGATCGACCGAGGTGCGGATCTGCTCCGGATGCGACAGTTCGTGCCAGGTCATCACATCCGGAACCGTGCCGGCCTCGACGACGTGCGCCAGGTAGCCCTTGATCTGGTCGAACAGCACGCTCGTGTTCGGCCCGGCGATGCGGGCATCCGGCATCTTCTCTCGGATGACGCCGAAGGCGGCGTCCCATGCGGCGAAGTAGCCGGTGGGGTCGTCGAGCCAGCTGGTGCCGTCGTAGCTCCACTCACCGGTGCCGAACATGTTGCCCTCCGGCTCGTTGAACGGCACGAAGACGATGTTGTCGCGGTACTCCTCCGGCAGTTCGAGCACCTGGTCGACCTGCTCGCCGATCTTGCCGAGGTAGGTCGAGAGCTTCTCCTCCGGTGTAGAGCCCTCCCACTGGTACGGGAAGCCGCGGTGCACATCGGTCATGTAGATGTACACGTCGCCATCGGTGGCGTCGGCGAGCGGCCGCACGACCTCGAGTGCGTCAGCACCAGGGTGCTGAGGGCCGTCCTGCGCCTTCGTCGACACGGTGCGCACGCCCATGCCCTCGAGCAGGTTGTCGCTCGGCAGGCCGTCGCCGTACACGCCGTAGAGCGTGCCGGATGCGCCACCGTGGAACGCGCCCGTGTCACTGCCGAGGTCGACCTGGAGTCCACCTCGGTGCACCGTCACGTTCGCCGTGACGGGTGTGCCCGCCGCCTCGCCGGCGACGGTGAAGGTGCCGGATTCCGCATACTGGGCCGGGTCGACGGCGTCCCACACGGCCGGCACATCGCGGTCGTAGCCGTCGGTGAACGACGCGCGCACGGCGGCGGGCAGCTCCGGGGCGGCGGCGACGACCGTCCTGACGTCGAAAGAATCGCTCGCGAGCGCCTCGAACGCGGGAGTCGCGCCCACGAGTCCCGCCACCTGGTCAGCGCTCATCGCCACATCGTAGATGCGGAAGTCGTCGACCGCGCCGTCGAGCAGCGGGTCGGGGTAGAACGATCTGCCGATGAAGCCGGCGGACTCCGCGTCCTCCGTCAGCAGGTCGGCCGCCGTCGCGCCCGTCGACGCCGATTGCACCGCGACGCCGTCGAGGTACGTCGTCACCGTGCCCGCCTCGGCGTCGAGGGTCGTCGTCACCGTCGCCCATTCCCCCGTGCGCAGCGCACCGTAGCCGGTGGCCGTGGCCTCGCCCGTGTCTCCGGATGCCGTCAGTGCCGTGCGCAGGTCGCCATCGCCGTTCGACGGCGTGGCGAACAGGTACCGGCTGGTGTCGCTGCCGAGGTCGAAGATGCGCTGCCACGCACCGCCGCCGTCCCAGCGCACGCGCGCCGAGACCGTGAGGTCCGTCGCGCCTTCCAGCGCGGCGCGCGGAACGGTGACGTAGCCGCCGTCGGCGCCGCCGGTCAGGTCGAGCGCGTAGCCGCCGGCCTCCGTCGCGACGACCTCCGCGGCACCCGTGACGGTGCCGTCCAGGCCGTTGCCCGATGCGTCGGCGACCGTGCCGCCCGTCGCGTCGTCCATCGTGTAGTGCAACCGCGGCGTCGGCTCGTCGGTCGCTGCCGCCGGCAGCGCCACCGCCCCGGATGCCGCGAGGGCGACCGCGAGCGGAACGGCGAACGCCGTTCTGCGCGCCGCGCGCCGCGAGGGTGAATTGCTCGTCATTGAGTGCCTTCCTTGGGTGGAGTTCCCCGCGGCGCCTGGCACGCGAGGCTCGGATGCCGTTCTTCCGCGGCCGCATCCCGTGGCCGTTCCTGTTCGGCGCGCTGTGCCGAGCACGGGCGCGCCGGGTGCGTGCGGCTTCCTCCTCTCGCCGAACCGGTTCTCTTCGGGGCCGCACGGGGTCGCACGGCCCGGGTCTATGCGCCCGTCGCCGTCGCCCCGATCAGTTCCGGCCGCGCGCCGTCGCGGAGGAACACGGGGATGACATCGAGAGGGGCGCTGACGCGCACCGACTGGCCGCCCGGGTGCTCCTCCCTCGTGGCCGCGTCGGTCCAGCGTGCGCCGGCGGGCAGGTGCACATCGCGCTCCCGCGCACCGGGTTCGACGACCGGAGCGACGAGCAGGTCGGCGCCCAGCAGGAACTGGTCCTCGATCTGCCACGCGCGGGGGTCATCCGGGAACTCGTGGAACAGCCCGCGCATCACGGGCTGACCGTTCTCGTGCGCGTCGCGCATCGCGTCGCGCACGTAGTCGCGCAGGCCCTCACGCAGGCGGGTGCAGCGGGCGAGGATCTCGTAGACCTCATCGCCGAAGCTCCACAGCTCGTTCGGCCCGCCCGAGCGCAGCCGACGCGAACCGTCGGCCGCCGCGACGTCGCGGTACGGCAGCCGGTCGCCGTGCATGCGCAGCACGGGGCTGAAGACGCCGAGCTGGAACCAGCGCACGAGGAGCTCGTGGAACGCCGGGTCGTCGACCCGGCCGTTGTGGAACCCTCCGATGTCGGTCGTGAACCACGGGATGCCCGCCGCGCCCATGTGGATGCCCGCCGTGATCTGGCGCCGCAGGTCCTCCCACGTCGACGAGACGTCGCCCGACCAGGCCAGCGCGCCGAAGCGCTGGCTGCCCGCCCACGCGCAGCGCACGAGGTTGACGATCTCGGTCTCGCCGTCGGCGGCCTGTCCCTCGTAGAACGCCCTGGCGAACGCCTGGGGGTAGATGTTGCCGACCCGCTGGTACGGGCCGAGGTGGGTGCGGTACGCGTCGTAGTCGTACACGCCGAACTCCGGTTCGGCCTCGTCGAGCCAGAACGTGCGCACGCCGTGGGCGCCGTAGTTGCGCCTGCACGTCTGCCACAGCCACTCCCGCGCCGCCGGGTTCGTCACGTCGAGGAACACGCTGGGGCCCTCGAACGACATCTGCACGTCGACTCCGCGGTCCGAGCGCACCAGCAGGTTGTTGGCGCGCAGGTGCGCGAAGTTCTCCGACGCCAGCGACACCTGCGGCCAGACCGACACCATCAGCTCGGCGCCCATCGCCCGCAGTTCGGCGACCATCGCATCCGGATCGGGCCAGAACTCGTCCTCGAAGCGGAAGTCGCCCATCT
The DNA here is from genome assembly GCF_002970975.1 of Microbacterium halophytorum. Taxonomy (GTDB): domain Bacteria; phylum Actinomycetota; class Actinomycetes; order Actinomycetales; family Microbacteriaceae; genus Microbacterium; species Microbacterium halophytorum. The sequence continues at coordinate 222,413 of NZ_PNFA01000006.1, read as the reverse complement.
TCGGCCAGTGGAAGAAGTCGGCCACGATCACCTCGAGCGGCAGCCCTCGCTCGCGGTGGCCGCTGGCCGCGGTGAGCAGCTCCTCCTGGTCGGCGTAGCGCAGCTTGCTCTGCCAGAGCCCGAGGCCCCGCTCCGGCATCATCGGGGCGTGCCCCGTCGCGTCGGCGTATGCCGAGGCGATACGCGCGGGCGTCGGGCCCGCCGTGACCCAGTAGTCGAGCTGCGTCGTCGACTCGGCATGCCACTCCGTACGGTTCCGGGCGAACGTGGCTCGGCCGATGGCGGGGTTGTGCCAGAGGAAGCCGTACCCGGCGCTCGAGACGACGAACGGCACGCTCGCCTGCGAGTTGCGATGAGCGAGCTCGAGCGTGGAGCCCTTCAGGTCGAGAACGGCCTGCTGGTACTGCCCCATGCCGACGAGATGTTCGTCGGCGTCGGCCTCGAAGGCCGCCGTGAGCACGATGCCGTCGTCGCCCTGTCTCGGGCGCAGGTTCCTCGCGCGCAGGTTGAGCGAGCCGCCCCTGCGCAGTTCCCGGAACAGCACGCGGCCCTGCGCGTTGCGGAAGGTCAGCTCGCACGCCGTGACGTCGTGCCCGACGATCTCCTGGAACCACGCCGACGTCGTCAGCTCGACCACGATCTCACCGTTTCGGAGCACAGCGCCCGCGTCGGTCAGCTCCGCCTCCACCGCGGCATGCGCTCCGGCGGTCGGCGGCAGCAGCGCCCAGTCGTCATCGTCGATCTCACGCATCAGCGCGGCGCGCACGCGCACGCTGTCGCGCCCCCACGGTTCGACGACGAGCGTCTCGCCGCCGCCGCGCCAGATCAGGCGCTGCCCGTCGACCTCGATGAGTGAAACCTCGGTCACAGCTGTCTCCTTCAGTTCAGGGTGAGTCATCGGCGCCGTCAGCCGAGGGGCAGGAACACGCGCATCGTGGCTGGTCCGCGCTCGGCCCAGCGGTGATACGGAACGAGCCGCAGGTCGACGGGATCGCGATCGGCGCGCACCGGCTCTTCCGGCCCGAACGGCGGACCCCCCTCCCGGGGCGGGAGCGGGCGCCGCAGCACGGCGCTCACGACCGCTCCGTCACGGTCGGCGCGAGGCACGGCACCGGGCAGGAGCGCGATGTCTCCGATGCCCGCGCCGGCGGGCAGGTCGGTCGACTCGGCGCAGAGCACGAGCGGCCCGCGCTCGACGGCGACGGTGCCGCGCGCAGCGTCGACACGATCGTCGGGCCAGGTCAGGCGCGGTGCCGTCGGAAGCGACAGTGCGATCACGTCACCGGGTGCGAACGCGGCAGTCACCTCCGCCCATCCGGGCTCGACGATGCGCGCGCGCCCGCCCGGCGCCGTCAGCTCCGCACCGTGCGCCCAGTGCGGGACGCGCAGGCGCAGCGTGACGGGCGCGTCGGGCGCCTCGTTCACCGTGATCCGGACGCTGCCGTCATCCGGGTAGGCCGTGGAGACATCGCAGCGCAGGGAGCCCGCGGCGAGCGCGACGTCGATTCCGCCCGCCGCGTACTGCGCCACCACGAGGGCCTCGGTATCACCGGACGCATCGACGAAGGCCGCGTACGTCTGCCAGGAGGCGAGCGTGCGCGCCACGTTCGTCGGGCAGCACGACACGTCGAACCAGGGTGCCCGCACGCCGCCCTCGGCCCGCGGATTCACCGCGTCGGGGCGCACATCGGCGCCGGCCGTTCGCTGGTGCAGGGGGTTGGCGTAGAAGAAGGCCCGCCCGTCGGCGCTGGGGCTCGTCGCGACGACGTTGTACATCGTGCGCTCGATCAGGTCGGCGTACCGCACCTCCCCCGTCGCCAGCAGCAGGCGCCACGACACCATGATCGAGGCGATGCCCGCACAGGTCTCGCAGTAGGCGCGATCCTGCGGCAGCTCCCAGTCGTCGCCGAAGCCCTCGTCCTGGTGGCGCGAGCCCATCCCGCCCGTGAGGTAGGTGCGGCGTTCGACCGAACGCGTCCACTGCCGCTCGACGGCATCCCGCAGTCCCTCGTCGCCGACCTCGACGGCAACGTCGAGCGCACCGGCGGCGAGGTAGAGCGCGCGCACCGCGTGACCCCGCCAGACGGCGGCCTCGCGCACAGGCGTGTCGTCCTGGAAGTAGTCGGGCCCGAGCAGTGCGACGGGTGCCAGCGTGCCGCGGCCGCGCCGCTCGATGAACAGGCGCGCCTGTTCGATGTAGGCGGGCTCACCCGTCGCCCTGCCGAACTCCGCGAGGGCCACCTCGATCTCCGGGTGCCCGCAGATGCCGTCGCGCCCGTCCGGCCCGAACTCGCGGCAGACGTGATCGGCGGCGCGTCGAGCGATCTGGACCAGGCGGTCGTCGCCCCGCGTGCGCAACCGCGCGACGGCCGCCTGCAGCAGGTGGCCCGTGCAGTACAGCTCGTGCCCCATGGACAGGTCGGAGTAGCGCTCGGGCTGGCTCCCGTGGCCGAAGCAGGTGTTCAGGTACCCATCGTCGTCCTGCGCGGCCGCGATCCGGTCGACGAGCGCGGAGAACAGCTCCTCGGCATCCGGATCCGGCGTGCCGCCCAGGTGCCAGGCCGCGGCCTCGAGGAGCTTGTAGACCTCCGAATCGGAGAACTGCCAGCCGGGGCGGTCCGCACCCGTGCGCCCGGACGCGACAGCGTCGAAGTTCGCGAGCCAGCCGAGGCGCTCCATCCAGTCGTAGCAGTGGCGCAGCGTGGCGGTGGCGTTGGTGCGCTGCCTGCTGCCCCAGAAGCCGTCGCCCAGGCGCAGCTCGCCGAGCCCGAGGCCGCGGCGTGCTCCCGTCGGGTCGACGGGGCGGGCGGTCGCCCGTGTCATACGAGTCGTCACAGCGGTTCCCCTCAGTCCTTCACCGCGCCCGCAGTAACGCCGGCGGCGACGTAGCGCTGGGCGATGACGAGCAGCACGGCGGCGGGAACGGATGCCACGACAGCGGTCGCCATGATCGCGTTCCACTGGGTCGTGTTGTTGCCGATGTAGTTGTAGATGCCGAGCGTGATCGGGATGAGATCGCCGTTGCGGTTCAGCGTCGAGGCGAAGATGAAGTCGGACCACGCCCACAGGAACGCGAAGAGCGACACCGTCAGCGCCGAGTTGCGGCTGACCGGCAGGACGATCGAGATGAACGTGCGCCAGGCGCCCGCACCGTCGACCTTGGCCGCCTGCAGCAGCTCGCGCGGGATGCCGCTCATGAAGGCCGTGAACAGCAGCACGCCGAAGGGAACGGCGATCGTCGAGTCGGCGATGATCAATCCGGGGATCGTGTTCAGCAGCCCGAGGCTGTTGTAGACGGCGTAGAAACCCATCGCCATCACGACGGCGGGGATCATCTGGGCGACGAGGAGCAGGAAGTTCAGGCTCCTCCCCCCGCGCAGGTTCAGCAGCGCGAGAGCGTAGCCGGCCGGGGCGGCGATCACGACGGTCAGCACGACGCAGCCGAGACCGACCAGGAGGCTCGTCGCCAAGGCGGGGAGCTGCTGCTGGAAGACTGCCTGATAGCCCTCGACCGTGGGATCCCAGGGGAACCAGTGCGGCGGGTTGCTGCGCAGGTCACCCGTTCGGGTGAAGGAGACGTTGACCATCCAGTACACCGGGAAGAGCATCAGCCCTGTGAACGCGAGGCCGAGCGCCGTCTTCCACCAGGTGCGGCGGAGCGCGGTCGAACCGGTCATGACGATGCCTCCTGTCGGCGCTGGAGCCTGAGGTGCAGGAACCCGAACACCAGGGCGATGAGGATCAGCAGGTTGCCGATCGCGGCGGCCGGCGAGAAGTCGGGGATGCCGGTGCCGAACGCCTCCTGATACGCCCAGATCGCCAGCGTCGTGGATGCGCCGGCAGGGCCGCCGGCCGTCATCACCCAGATCACGTCGACGACCTTGAGCGTGTAGATCAGCCCGAGCAGCAGTGTGATCGCGGACACGGGGCGCAGCAGCGGGAACGTGATGCTCCAGAACTGCCGCCACGGCCCCGCGCCGTCGAGCGATGCGGCCTCGTACATCTCATCCGGGATGTTCTGGAGCCCGGAATGCAGGATGACGAGGTTGAACGGGATGCCCAGCCAGACGTTCGCGATCGTCACCGACAGCAGCGCCGTCTCGGGAGACGTGAGCCAGTTGACCGGGTCGCCGCCGAAGGCGACGATCAGCGAGTTCACGATGCCGTTGTCGCTGTTCAGCATCCACGCCCAGGTGGATGCCGACACGATCAGCGGCAGCAGCCACGGCACGAGGAACAGCGCGCGCAGCACGTTCGAGAGCCGGAAGTGCGACTTGAAGAACACCGCCAGCGCCAGGCCGATCGCGAACTGCGGGATGATCGACCCGATCGTGAACAGCAGGGTGTTCGCGAACGCCGTCGGGAACATCTCCGAGCCGAAGATCTCCGCGTAGTTCGCGAAGCCCACGAACTCGGCGCCGCCCTGCACGAACGCCTGGATCGTGTAGTCGTGGATCGACAGGTCGATGTTCCGCCACAGCGGGTATGCGTAGAAGACGATCAGGTACACCAGCAGCGGCGCGGCGAACCCGACGGCGGCCCATTGGCTCGCGTCGAGCCGCCGACGCAGGTGCCGACCGCCCTTTCCGTCCCGCACCCCGATGATCGTCGTGGTGGTGCTCATAGCTCGGTTCCCTCTCGTGCGCGCGGTGCGCGTCAGCTGGTGGCGTCTTCTGCGGCCGCCTGCGCGGCCTTGAGCGCCTCTTCCGGGCTCTCGGCGCCCGACAGCGCGCTCTGCACTGCCGTCCACAGCTGCTCGGAGATCAGCGGGTAGTCGGTGCCGAGGCCGTCGCTCGTGCGACCCTTGGCGCTCTGCACAGCGGTCACCCAGGGCTCCAGATCCGGGTTCTCGGTCAGCAGCTGCTCCTGGCCCTCTGCCGTCGGCGGGATGTAGTACGCGAAGGTGTTCGCCGTCTCGACGAAGCCCTCGGGGGTCGTCATGCACTCGACGATCTGTCGGGTGACGTCGTAGCGCGCTTCGTCCGCCTGCACGGGCGCGACGATGAACTCGCCGCCCGCCGGCGCCTGCGCGACGCCGCCGTCCTTCGCGGGAAGCTGCACGATTCCCGTCTCGAAGTCGGCCTCCGCGGCGCTGTTGAACTGCCACGTGCCGTTCTCGGCGAAGGCGAACTCCCCCGTGAGGAACTCCTCCCACACCGTGTTCTGCGAGTTGTTGATGACCGAGTTGGGTGCGTAGCCCTCGTCGAGCCAGGTCTTCCACAGCTCGAGCGCCGACACGGCCTCGGGCGAGTCGAGCTGGCTCAGGTCTGCGCCGGAGCCCCAGAACCACGGCAGGAACTGGAAGCTGCCCTCCTCGGTGCCGATGCCGGCGAACGTGATGCCGCGGCTGCCCGCATCATCGACCTTCTTGAGCGCAGCCGTGAGCGACTCCCAGTCGGTGATCGACGCGGGGTCGACCCCCGCCGCGGAGAGGATGTCGGCGTTGTAGTAGAGGGAGAGCGTGTTGGCGCCGATCGGCACCCCGTAGGCGTTGCCGTCGATCACGCCGGCGTCGAGCAGGTTCTCGTCGATCGCCGAGGTGTCGAGGCCGAGCTCTTCCGTCGTGGTCAGGATGCCGGTCTCGGCGAGCGTCGACACGGCGGGGTTGTCGAGCAGGATGATGTCGGGCGACGTGCCCTCCTGTGCGGCGAGCAGCGCCTGGTTCGTCAGGGCCGTGGTGTCGTAGGCCGTGCGCTCGATCTCCACACCGGCGTCCTCGCCGCACTGCTGGGCGCGCTTCTCCCAGTCGGACGAGCCGTCGTGCTGGGGGTACGGATCCCACCAGGTGTAGGTGCCGGATGCCGCGTCGCCGCCGTCGGCGGCGCCGCCACCGCCGGACGAGCAGGCGGCGAGGGCGCCGACGGCGACGAGAGCCGCTCCGGTCGCGAGCACTGTGCGGGTGCGATTCATGGTGTTCCTCCTTGAACAGGATCCGGATCCTGTCGAACCGGTTCGATGAAAGTGATGCGGGTGCGAGTACTGCAGGTTCGGTGCGGGAAAGGGGTCAGCTGTGCCGCGGGGAGGCCGTGCTGCCCCGGTCGACGAGCTCGGGCGAGAGGTATCGCACGACGTGGGGTTCGTCGTGGCCCGGCTGCCCTTCGATCCGACGCACCAGGGCGCGCACGGCCATGCTCCCCAGCCGGTCCGGCGCGCTCTCGATGGACGAATAGGGCAGCGAGAATGTGCGGGCGAACTCGTCGGAGTACCGCCCGACGACCGACAGATTCGTCGGCGCAGACAGATCGCGCTCGTGCAGCACGGTGGGAAGCGCGGCGGCGGCCGCCTCGTTGTTCACAAGCAGGCCAGTTGCGCTCGGGTGCGCGTCGAGCAGTTCGGCCAGCGCGCGCCCGACCTCTGGCTGGTGGGCCGGGACGAAGGTCGGGTGCAACCGGATCCCACGCATGCGGGCCCGTTCGATGGCCGCGTTCTGCAGGCGCCAGACGTAGGCGCCGCCGCGCTCGACGACGTGCTCCGGCTGCGACACCAGGAGCAGCTCGCGGTGGCCCAGCTCGTGCAGATGGTCGACCATGAGGCGGCCGGCCTCCTCGAAGTCCAGGTCGAAGACGTCGACGCCCGAGCAATCGGCGGGTCGGCCGACGAGAGCGCCCGGCTGGGCGGCCGCGCGCAGCACCGCGAGGCGCTCGTCGTTCTCGGCGACGTTCAGCAGCACGAGGCCGTCGACCATGCGGGTCGACGTGATGCGCCGCAGCGCGCTGCGCCCGTCGGATTCGGTGACGAGCAGGATGTCGTAGCCCAGTTCGCGAGCCGTGTCGGACACACCCAGGATGTACTGGAGCATGGCCGGGGCGAACTCGTCTTCATAGAACTGGGCGAGGAGCCCGATCGTGCGCGTGCGCGACGTGGCCAGCGCCCTCGCCCCGGCGTTCGGCGAGTAGCCGAGCTCGCGCACGGCGTCCTCGACCCGGCGGCGCACGTCCTCGGAGATCGCGCGCTTTCCCGACAGCGCGTACGACGCCGTGCTGCGCGACACGCCCGCGGTGCGGGCGACGTCTCCGATCGTGACCACCGTGTCTCCTTCTTCGCCGCGATGCGAACCGGTTCGATTGTGAACCGGTTCGACAGTACTGCACCCGCCGACGGGGCACAACCCCTTCCGCGCCGGGAGAATGGCGTCGCCTCGCGGGCCGCGCCAGGGCTCCGCGGATGCACGCCCCGAGGGCTGCCTGGGCTCAGGCGCCGAAGGGGCGTCGGGTCGCGACGACCGTGACCATGCGCTCGAGCGCGAAGACCGGGTCGCGCGAAGCGCCCTTCACCTCGGCGTCGGCGCGGGCGATCGCCTGGATCGCCGCGCCGAGCGAGCGCGGGCTCCACCCCGACTGCAGGTCCCGCTTGGCCCGGTCGACCTGCCAGTCCTTCATCCCCACGCGCATCGCGATGTCGCGCGACGAGCCGCGCTGCCCGGCGACGCGCGCCATCGTGCGGATCTTCATGGCGAAGGCGGCCACGAGCGGCACGGGGTCGGCGCCCGAGTCGAGGGCATGGCGGAGCGCGATGAGCGCGTCGCCGTACTGGCCGGCGATGGCCGTGTCGGCGACGACGAAGGCGTTCGTCTCAACGCGGCCGCCGTAGTAGCGCGCGACGATCTCGGCCGTGATGTCGCCGTCGACGTCGGCGATGAGCTGCTGGCACGCCGACGCGAGCTCGGTCAGGTCGTCGGAGAACGCGCTCGTGAGCGCCTGCAGTGCCTTGGGTGCGACCCTGCGACCGGCCGCCTTGAACTCCCCCGCCGCGAAGTCGTACCGATCGGAGTCGCGCTTGATCGCCGGGCACGGCACCTCCGCACCACCGCCCGTTCCCGACCGGATGGCGTCGAGGAGCTTCTTGCCCCGCACCGTCGCACCCGTGTGGCGCAGCACGAGCGTTGCGCCCTCCTGCGGTGCCTCGATGTAGGCGAGGGCCTCCGACAGGAACGCGTCGGAGCACTTCTCGACGCCCTCCACGCGGACGAGCCGCGGTTCGCCGAACAGCGAGGGCGAGGTGACCCCGAGCAGTGTGCCCGACGTGTAGTCGTCGGCCCTGATGTCGGTGACCTCGAGCGTCGGGTCCTCCGCCTTGAGGTAGTCGCGCACGCCCGCCATCGCGCGCTCGGCGCAGACCTCCTCGGGCCCGCTGACGAGCATGATCGGGGCGGGCTCCGGTGCCCGCCACGAGAGCTGCGGGATCTTCGCCGCCGCCTTCTTTCCCCCGGAACGAGCGGTCGCAGCAGCCATGCGCCCAGCCTACCGGCGGCCGGAGACACGCGCCGCGCCGCTGCCCCCGACCGCGCGCCCCGTCCCGCCGCGCTCGGCCCGGCGGGAGCTATCGCTCCCGCCAGAGTGCGAGGCCGCCTTCCTCAGCGGAGACGAGCACGAGACCCGAGGCGTCGGTCCGCGCGATGGCCGCGCCCGCCCGCCGCAGCAGCGCGAGCGTCTCCGCGCGCGGGTGACCGTAGTCGTTGTCTCCGACGGTCACGAGGGCCACGGCCGGGGCTGCTTCGACGTAGAGGCGCGCCAGCTGATCGGCGCTGCCGTGGTGGGCGACCTTGACGATGCCGTACGGCGCCGCGAGGTGCACCCGCCGCAGCATCGCCTCCTGCGACTGCTCGGACGTATCTCCGAGCAGCAGGGTGCGCGGCACTCCCCCGCCCGCGATGTCGATCACGACGCTCGAATCGTTTCCCGCGGGGAACGCTGCACCGGCCGACGGCCAGAGGACGGACCAATCCGCTCCGCCGAGCACGCCCGTCATGCCCGCGACGACCTCGGTCCGCGGCGGGTCGCCGAGCGCGCGCAGCACCGCCTCCGCGCGGTCGTCCTCCGGCCCGTGGATCACGTGCGCGACGCGGCCGGCGATCGCCGCGGCGCCGCCCGTGTGGTCGGCGTCGAAATGCGTCAGCACGAGGACGTCGATGCGGCGGATGCCCAGGCGGGAGAGGCACGCCGCAAGCGGCTCCGGTTCGGGGCCGGTGTCGACGAGCATCACCTCACCGGCCGACCGAACGAGCACGGCGTCGCCCTGGCCGACGTCGCAGGCCGCGACGGCCCAGCCGCGGGGCGCCGTCAGCGGGCCGACGACGGCGCCGCCCGCAAGCGACAGCCCCGCTCCGAGCCCGGCGGCGATCGCGAGCACGGCGCCGGCCGTGCGCCGCACGAGCGCCCCGGCGCGGAGGTCAGGGCCGTCCGGCGCGCCGGATGGCCCTGACCTGACGCCGCCGTGGCGATCGGTCCGCCCCTTCCCACCGGAGCGGGCCTCCGGTGCCGCCGCGCCCCGGGCGGGCGGCACGATGACGAGCACGGCGATGCAGGCTCCGATCACCGCGAGCGCCGTGAAACCAGCGGCCCCCTCCCACCAGGCGAGGCCCGCCCGCGGCAGCGAGGCCGCCAGGTGCGCCGTCTCGGCGATCCAGGCCGACGGCACCCACCCGACCCAGGCGACGACCGCCCCGAGGCCCGGCACTGCGGCGAGGAGGCACGCGGCCAGGCCCGCGACCGTCGCGATCGGCGCCGCGAGGGCCGCCAGCATGTTCGCCGGCACGCCGTACAACGGCACCTGCGGCGCGAACAGCACGATGATCGGGCCGCAGGCCAGCTGCGCCGCGAGCGGCACCGCCAGCGCGAGCGCGAGCGGGTACGGCATCCGGCGCTCGAGACCGCGCGCGAGCGGGCCCGCGAGCAGCAGCAGCGCCCCCGTCGCGGCGACCGAGAGCAGGAAGCCGAAGTTCAGCGCGAGCCAGGGGTCGGCGATCACGATGCCCGCGACGGCGAGCGAGAGCATCGCGACCCCGGCGCCCGCACGGCCGAGGAGCAGCGCGAGCATCGCGATCGCCGCCATCGTCGCCGCGCGCACGACGCTCGCCTCGGGCGTGACGAGCACGACGAAGGCCGCCAGCGCCGTGAGCGACACGGCGATGCGGATGCCGCGGCGCAGGCCCAGCACGGCGCACGCCCCGAATGCGAGGCCGACGACGAGAGCGCAGTTCGCCCCGCTGACGGCCGTGAGGTGGCTGAGCGACGACGCCTTCATCTGTTCATCGAGCTCGACGGAGACGAGGCGGGTGTCGCCGACGGAGAGGCCCGGCAGCAGCTCGCCGCCACGGCCGGGGAGGCCGGCGGCGCGCTCGGCGAACGCGTCGCGCATGCGGGAGGCGAGGCCGAGCACGTGCGGCGGCGCGCGTTCGACCGTCACGTCGGTCGCGTATACGACGATGGCCTCGCCCCGCCCCGCCTCGGCGATGCGCGCCCCGCCGGCGGCCCGCACCCGTCCGCCGAGGTCCAGCCCCGCCTCCACCGCGCCCGCTGGCGCGCTCACGCGCACGGGGACGGCGGCTCGCAGCGCACGGCCACCCGCCTCGTCGACCAGTTCGGAACGCAGCGTGAACACGACGCGGTCGCCTCGCAGTTCGACCTTCGTCGTCACGGTTCCGAGCACCTCCACGCGCCCGGCGTCCGCGGCATCGGCGACGGCGGCGCGGGCCGGCGACGCGAGCCCCGCGACGCAGGCGGCGCCCGCGGCGGCGATCGCGGCGACGGCGAGGAGCGGGCGCCACTTCCGCGCGCGCCGACGCATTCCGGCGAGCAGCGGCCGCGACGGATCGGCGCGCCCCCGCGGACCGTTCCGCGGCAGGTCCGCCCGCTCCCCGCCGCGGGGCGCGTCGCGCCGCGGCGACCGCATCCGCGCGCCCTCGCGGCGCCGGTCGAGGGCCGACAGCGCGATCAGAACCGCACCCGCCGCAGCACACGCGGCCGCCACGGGCCAGGCCGCCCGCGGGGCGGCCACGGCGACCGCGGCCGCCGACCAGGCCGCGATCGCGACGGGGACCAGCCGGAAGTCGCGCGGTGCGCTCCCCCGGCGGCCGCCGCCGAGCTCACGCCCGACGATGCCGAGAACCCTCCTCGCCCGACCGGCCGCATCGACGAGGGCGCCGACTCGGCGGGCCCGCCGCCCCGCGCCTCCGCTCGGCCGCACGCTCACACCGTGACCCGGTCCTGCAGCCCCGCCAGCACCTTCTCGCCGATGCCGCTGACGGCCAGGAGGTCGTCGACGCTCGCGAAGCCGCCGTTCTCCTCCCTCCACGCGATGACGCGCTGCGCCAGCGCGGGGCCGATGCCGGGCAGCGTCTCGAGCTCGGCCTGATCGGCCGTGTTCAGATCCACCGGTCGCGCCGCCTCGGGCGTAGGCCCGTCGGCAGCGCCCAGCACCGGCGCCGCCGCCTCGCCCGCCTCGAGCTGCGCGACGGTCGGCACGCCGACCTGCTCACCGTCGGACAGACCGCGCGCCAGGTTGACGCCCTCCGGCGCGGCCTCGTCCGTGACGCCGCCGGCGGCCGAGACGGCATCGACCACGCGGGCGCCGGCGGGGAGGGCGTAGAGCCCCGGTTCCTCCACGGCCCCGAAGACGTGCACGAACAGCTGCGCCCCTGCGCCGCCCGCAGGCGTGCCCTCCCCCCGGGCGGTCTCGTCGACGGCCCCGTCCGTGCCCGCGCCCGCTCCACCAGGGCCTCCCCCGACGCCCGCGTCCGTCGCCGCTGCGCCCGCCGGCGACGGGGCATCCGGAACGATCTCGACGGGCGCCGTCGCTCCGCGCCACACCGCGATCGCGATCACGACGGCGGCGACCGCCAGCACGACCGCGATCGCCGCCCCCAGGCCGAGCCCGGCCCCTCGGGCGGGGCGAACGGCGTCGGCGGGGTCCATGCCGCAACGCTACGAACGCGAGCCGCGCCATCCAGCGCTCTCCACAGCGCGGATCGGCGACGCGCCGCACGGTCCGCCGTGTGAGCGAGGAGCGGGGCCGTCGTACAGCCCGTGTTCCCGCGCCGACCGCAATGGCCCCGACACGCCGCCGAGATCCGTGCCCACCCGTCGGGCCGCGCCGGCGCGACGACGAGCGGCACCCCGCGGCGGGATGCCGCGGGGTGCCGCTCGTCGGGTCGCCCCCCCTACTTCGTCGCGAAGCTCACGATCTTCGGCAGGCGCACGAACGCCTTCGCGATCTCCTTGTCGCCGAGCGAGCGCTTCACGCGCTCGTCATCGCGGGCGAGCTGCTCGAGGTCCTCCGCCGAGATGCTCGCGGGCACCTCGAGCTTGGCGCGCACCTTGCCGTCGATCTGCACGACGACCGTGACCTGGTCCTCGACCAGCAGGTTCGGGTCGGCCCTGCGCCACAGCTCTTGCGACACCGTTCCGGCGTGGCCGAGCTGTTCCCACATCTCCTCCGCCGTGTGGGGCGCGAACAGGTCGAGCACCATCGCGACGGTCTCGACCGCCTCCCGCACCGCCGGGTCTGCGGCGCCCGCACCGGTGTCGACCGTCTTGCGGGCGACGTTGACGAGGTCCATCAGGCGCGCCACGACGACGTTGTACTTGGTCTGCTCGACGAGCGATGCGACCTCGTCGAGCACACGGTGCGTGACCCGACGCAGGGCGACGTCGCCGCCCGAGAAATCGACGCCGGGCTCGCTCGACACTTCCTGCGCGAGGCGCAGCGATCGCGCGAGGAACTTCTGCGCGCCGGTCGCCGAGACGTCCTTCCAGTCCTTGTCGTCGGCGACGGGTCCCGCGAACGCGAGCGCCACGCGCAGCGCATCGGCGCCGTGCGCCTCGAGCTCCTCGCTGAACAGCACGAGGTTGCCCTTCGACTTCGACATCTTGGCGCCGTTCAGGATGACCATGCCCTGGTTGATCAGGCTCGAGAACGGCTCGCTGAAGTCGACCATGCCCATGTCGTGCAGGACCTTGGTGATGAAGCGCGCGTAGAGCAGGTGCAGGATCGCGTGCTCGACACCGCCGATGTACGTGTCGACGGGTGCCCAGCGCGCCGCGTCCTCGGGCCGGAACGGGGCATCCGCGTTCCCCGGCGACAGGAAGCGCATGTAGTACCAGGAGCTGTCGACGAACGTGTCCATCGTGTCGGGGTCGCGCAGCGCGGGCTCGCCCGTGACGGGGTCGGTCGTGGACACCCATCCGGTCGCGGCCCCCAGCGGTGAGGATCCCTTCGGCTTCAGGTCGATGCCGCGCGCCTCGGGCAGCGTCACCGGGAGCTGGTCGGCGGGGACCGGCTCGATGCGCTCGTCCTCCGTGTGCACCATCGGGATCGGAGTGCCCCAGAAGCGCTGGCGCGAGATCAGCCAGTCGCGCAGGCGGTACTGCTTCGCGGCGCGACCGGCGCCCTTCGACTCGAGCAGCTGGGTGACGTGCGCGATCGCGTTGCGCTTGGACATGCCGTCCAGCGGGCCCGAGTTGATCATCCGGCCCTCGCCCGCGAGCGCCTCGCCCGTCTTGACGGGATCGATCGACTCGGCGTCGAGGTCGGCGTCGGCGTCGACGACCTGGATGGCGCCCGTCACGGGCGCGAGGGTATCGACGACGACGCGCACGGGCAGGTCGAACTTCAGCGCGAAGTCGAGGTCGCGCTGGTCGTGCGCCGGGACGGCCATGACCGCGCCGTGGCCGTAGTCGGCCAACACGTAGTCGGCCGCCCAGATCGGCAGGCGCTCGCCGTTGACGGGGTTGACGGCGTAGCGCTCGAGGAAGACGCCCGTCTTCTCGCGATCCGTCGCCTGGCGCTCGATCTCGCTCTGCTTCTGCGTCTTGGCCAGGTACTCCTGGAACGCCGCCCGCGCTTCGGGCGATGCCGACGCGACCAGCTCGGCCGCCAGGTCGGAGTCGGGCGCGACCACCATGAACGTCGCACCGAACAGCGTGTCGGGGCGCGTCGAGAACACCGAGACCTTCTCGTCGCGGCCCTCGATCTCGAAGTCGATGTCGGCGCCGATCGAGCGGCCGATCCAGTTGCGCTGCATCTGCAGCACCTTCGAAGGCCACGCGCCCTCGAGCTGGTTCAGATCATCCAGCAGCCGGTCGGCGTAGTCGGTGATCTTGAAGTACCACTGCGTCAGCTTCTTCTTGACGACCACTGCGCCGGAGCGCTCACTCGTGCCGTCCGGGAGCACTTGCTCGTTGGCCAGCACGGTCTGGTCGACCGGGTCCCAGTTGACGACGCCGTCCTTGCGGTACGCGAGGCCGCGCTCGTACATCTGCTGGAACAGCCACTGGTTCCACTGGTAGTAGTCGGGGTCGGACGTGTGCAGGCGCCGCGACCAGTCGAACGAGACGCCGTAGGCGCGCAGGCTCGCGACCTGCTGCTCGATGTTCTCGTACGTCCACTCCCGCGGGTCCGCACCGCGCTTGATGGCGGCGTTCTCGGCGGGCAGGCCGAATGAGTCCCAGCCGATCGGGTGCAGCACGTTGTAGCCGCGGTGCCGCCAGAAGCGGGCCACGATGTCGCTGTAGAGGTAGTTCTCCGCGTGCCCCATGTGCAAGTCGCCCGAGGGGTACGGGAACATCGCGAGCACGTACTTGCGGGGGCGGTCGTCGCCCTCCTCCCCGGCGAGGAACGTGCCGTTCTCCGCCCAGTACGCCTGCCACTTCGCCTCGATGGCGTGCGGGGACTTGTCATGCTCGTTCACGGGCTCGTGCGACACTACGGTTCAGCCAATCGACGGATGGTTCTCTCACGCGCGGTGTTCGGCGCGCGCCACGGACACCCCAGGTTACTCCAGCCCCTCGTCAGGGGCCGATTCCGGACGGGCGGCGGTGGCGGCGGGCACCCGGCGGGTGCGCACACCGGGGCGCGGCGACGTCGTTGCCGCCGCGTAGGCTGAAGAGGTGAGCTGGCTGAACAACGCGCTCGACGTGATCCTCGACGCGGTCGCCGGGGTCGAGCCGTGGCTGCGCGTGCTCATCACGACGATCGCGATCGCGCTCGAGACGAGCGTCCTGATCGGGCTCATCGTCCCCGGCGACACCATCGTGCTCGTCAGCGCCACCGGCGTGACGAGCTGGACTGGCGGCATCGTCCTCGGCGCCTTCGTCGTCGCCGGCGCGCTCGCCGGCGAATCGCTCGGCTTCGCGATCGGCCGCTGGGCGGGCCCCCACCTGCGCGGTTCGCGGATGGGCCGCTGGATCGGCGAGAAGAACTGGCGGCGCGCCGAGCGCTACCTCGAGCGGCGCGGCGGGCTCGCCATCTTCCTGTCGCGCTTCCTTCCCGTCATGCACTCGCTCGTGCCGCTCACGGTGGGGATGTCGGGCTACCGCTACCGCCGCTTCATCGCGTGGACGCTGCCCGCCTGCGTGATCTGGACGACGCTGTACATCGGCATCGCCGCCGGCGCGGCCGGCACGTATCGCGAGCTCGCCGACGAGCTCGGGCGCAGCGCCCACTGGGTCGGCTACATCTTCGTCGGCATCCTGCTCCTCGGTGCCCTCCTGCTGTGGGGCATCAAGACGCTGCTGCACCGCTCGGAGGCCCGCCACATGGACCACACGCCGGACGAGGTGTCGGAGCCGGGCGAAAGCGGGTACGTTTCGCGTGATGAGGATTCCGGGCCGGGCATGACGCCGCGGGGCGAGGACAGAGCGTGACGCGACACAAGCCGAAGGCCGACCGGCCGCACCTGATCGCGCGCTTGGAGGCACGCCTGCATGCGTGGCGCGAGCACCGCGCGAGGCGCCGCGGTCAGCAGCCGACGGTCGTCCCGGTCACCGGCTACGGCGGCGACGGCTGGGTCCGCGTGCTCGGGCGCGTTCTGATCCTGCCGCCGACGACCAAGCGGCGCCTCCGCCGCGGCGAGGCCCCGACGGCACGCGGCTGGCGCTCGTTCGTCAGCATTCCCGTGAGCTACGCACCCGTGACGATCACGGTCGGCGACGCCGAGCACCAGGTCGCGGCCGACCGCGGCGGCGTGATCGACCAGCGCATCGCCGCCGATCTCACGCCCGGATGGCAGACCATCCGGCTCGCTGTCGAGGGGGGCGAGAGCGTCGAGGCGCGCATCTTCGTCGTCGATCCGGATGTCCGTTTCGGCGTCGTCTGCGACATCGACGACACCGTGATGGTCACGGCGCTGCCCCGCCCGTTCCTGGCGGCGTGGAACACCTTCGTGCTCCACACGCACGCGCGCCAGGCCGTGCCCGGCATGGCCGTCCTGCTCGAGCGCCTGGTGCGCTCGCATCCCGGCGCGCCCATCATCTACCTGTCGACGGGGGCGTGGAACGTCACGCCCATGCTCTCCCGGTTCATGGAGCGCCACCTGATCCCCGCTGGCGCCATGCTCCTCACCGATTGGGGGCCGACCCACGACCGGTGGTTCCGCAGCGGAACGGCGCACAAGCGCGACAACCTGCTCCGCCTGGCCGAGGAGTTCCCGAGCATCCGGTGGCTGCTGATCGGCGATGACGGCCAGCACGACGACGAGATCTACACGACGTTCACGACCGAGCACCCCGACGCCGTCTCCGGCGTGGCGATCCGGCGCCTGACCACCACCGAGGCCGTATTCGCAGGCGGTCGCACCGTCGTCGACGACCACGACGCCGGCGACGTGCCGTGGGTCACGGAAGACGACGGCGCGGGGCTCGCGACGCGCCTCGAAGAGGTCGGGATCCTCCCTCCCGCCGAATAGCGGCGCGCCGCCCGCTGCCCCTCCGTCCCGAACGGGGCCGGCGCTCCCGGCACCACCGCCGCCCGGGGCCCGGCCGCCGCGCTTCCCCCCTCCGGTCTCCTGCCGCGCGGGGCTAATCTGGTCTGCATGACCAACGCCGGGCAGCGCACACCGTACGTTCCGAACGACGAACCGCACCCGTGGCACAGGCTCGTGAGCGTCGGCGACTCCTTCACGGAGGGCATCGGCGACCCGCTGCCGGCCCGACCCGGCGCCGAGCCCGACCACCGCGGCTGGGCGGATCGCGTCGCCGAAGTCCTCGGGGCGCAGTCCGCGGATTTCGCATACGCGAACCTCGCGGTGCGCGGAAAGCTCATCCGCCAGATCGCCGACGAACAGGTCGACCATGCCCTCGAGCTGAAGCCCGACCTCGTGACGCTGTGCGCGGGAGGCAACGACGTGATCCGACCGGGGACCGACCCCGACGCCGTCGCGGGCATCTTCGCCGAACAGGTGCGAAAGCTCTCGAGCACGGGGGCCGCCCTCGTGGTCTTCACGGGTTTCGACGTCGGTTGGAACCCCGTGTTCCGGCCCCTGCGGGGCAAGATCGCGGTCTACAACGAGAACGTGCGGGCCATCGCCGAGGAGCACGACGCCATCGTCGCCGACCTGTGGGCGCTGCGCACGATCCAGGACGCCCGCTTCTGGTCGTCCGACCGCCTGCACCTGAACCCCCTTGGCCACCACGAGGTGGCCCGTATGGTGCTGCGCACGCTGAACGTCGACAACGACCTGCAGCCGATGGAGCCGGCGGGCCCCGCCGGCCGCACGTGGCGCGCCGCTCGTAAGGACGACCTCGTCTGGGCTCGGGAGCACTTCGTGCCGTGGGTGCTGCGGCGCCTCCGCCACCAGTCGTCGGGCGACGGCCGTACGTCGAAGCGGCCGGAAGCCACCCCCGTCCACCCGCCCGGCGCGGACTAGGCGTCGGAGCCCGGTCCGCCGACGCGTCTCCTCCCCCGCGACGCCCCATTGGTCGCGGTGTCAGACTCCGCTCTCTGCGGCGCCCGGAAAGCGCGGAATCCGCGACCTCGACGAGGTCTGTCAGGCGCGCTGACCGCGACCGACCGCCCACAGTGCGACGGCGGCGGCCGAGGCGACGTTCAGCGAGTCGACGCCGCCCGCCATCGGGATCGTCACGACGCGGTCGGCGGCCTCGAGGGCGCGCCGGGAGAGGCCGTCGCCCTCCGACCCCATCACGAGGGCGCAGCGCTCGGGCGGCGCATCGGCGTAATCGTCCAGCCCGACCGCCCCGTCCGCGAGGGCGAGCGCCGCGATCTCGAAACCGGCCGCATGCAGCAGGTCGGCCGCGCCGTCCCCCGACACCGCGCGCCACTCGGGCAGGCGCGTCCACGGCACCTGGAACACGGTTCCCATGCTCACCCGCACACTGCGGCGGTAGAGGGGATCGGCGCACCGAGGCGCGACGAGCACGGCGTCCGCCCCCAGTCCCGCCGCCGCTCGGAACGCCGCGCCGACATTGGTGTGATCGACGATGTCCTCCAGCACGAGCACCAGCCGCGCGCTTTCGAGCACCTCGGCGACCGGGCGATCGGCCGGACGGTTCATCGCCGCGAGCATGCCGCGGTGCACCGTGTACCCCGTGACCTGCTCGGCCACGGCATCCGGGACGACGTAGACCGGGGCGTCATCGCGGGCGTGCGCCGTGAGGATGCGCTCGACGTCGCCGAGCCACCGCTCGGCCGTCATCACGGAGCGCGGCGCGTGGCCGGCGGCGAGGGCCCTGTCGAGCACCTTCGCCGATTCCGCCATGTACAGGCCGTTCTCCGGCTCCAGTCGGCGACGCAGGGCGACATCGGTGAGGTTCCGGTAGTCGGCCAGCAGATCGCTGCTCTCGTCGACGCGCACAATGTTCATCCGGACGAGCCTACGGCGCCGTGCCGGGAGGCCGCCCAGCGGGAATAGGATCGAGGGGTGACTTCGCACCCCGCCGCCGACGAACTCGTCGATGCGGCGATCGACGCTCTGGCCGGGCGCCGGGTCGCCGTGCTGACGGGAGCGGGCGTGTCGACCGACTCCGGCATCCCCGACTACCGCGGCGAGGGCGCGCCGAAGCGCACGCCGATGACGTGGCAGACGTTCGCCGCCGACGAAGACGCCAGGCGCCGCTACTGGATCGGCTCGCACCTCGGCTGGCGGTCGTTCCAGTCGATCGAGCCGAACGACGGACACTTCGCCCTCGCCCGTCTCGAGCAGGAGGGCGTCGTCACCGGAGTGATGACCCAGAACGTGGACGGCCTGCACCTGCGCGCCGGCAGCACGCGGGTGATCGAGATGCACGGCACGATGCGGCGTGTGCTCTGCCTGCAGTGCGGCCAAGTGTTCGACCGCCGCGACATCGGCGCGCGGATCGAGGCGTCGAACCCGTGGATCACTCACCCCGACGACGTCGAGCTCGGCCCCGACGGCGACGTCCTGCCCGAGACCAGCGAGGGCTTCGTCGTTCCCGTCTGCACGGTGTGCGGCGGCATGCTCAAGCCCGAGGTCGTGTTCTTCGGGGAGTTCATCCCCGCTGCGCGCTTCCGCGCCGCCGAGCAGCTCGTCGCCGGGGCGGAGGCCCTGCTCGTCGCGGGCTCCTCCCTCGTCGTGAACTCGGGGCAGCGGATGATCGAGCGCGCCAGGCGGAGGCACCAGCCGATCGTGATCGTCAACCGCGGCGCGACGAAGGGCGACCGCCGCGCGACCGTGAAGCTCGACGCAGGCACGAGCGACGTGCTCCCCCGCCTCGCCGAGGCGCTGCCGCCCCTGTTCGGCGCCGACGCGTGACCCGCCCCCGCACCCAGCGGGCGCGCCGAATCGCCCCGTTAGGCTGACGGGGTGACGACGATTGCGCTGCTGAGGCACGGCCAGACCGATTGGAACCTGCAGGGGCGCATCCAGGGCTCCTCCGACATCCCGTTGAACGACACCGGTCGCGAGCAGGCGCGCGACGCCGGCCGGCGCCTCCGGGGCCGCGGCGTCACGAAGGTCGTCGCGAGCCCGCTCGTGCGCGCATCGGAGACCGCGCGCCTCGCCGCCGAGCAGCTCGGGCTCTCCGGCCCGGATGAGCACGTGCCGGATCTCGTCGAGCGCGCTTACGGCATCGCGGAGGGGGTGCCTGGCGAGGATCTGCCGCTGCTGTACCCGCACGGCGTGCCAAACGCCGAGCCCGAGGCGCACGTCATCGCGCGGGCGCGCCGCGCGCTCGCCTCGCTCGCGGAGCGCCACCCCGACGAGAGCATCCTCGCGGCGACGCACGGCGGCGTCATCGGCCGCCTCATGCGCGACCTGCCCGAGACGGGATTCCCCTGGCCCGGCCGCGCACGGGTGCTGAACGGCTCCGTCTGGATCTTCGACGTCGACGGCACGGACATCCGGTTCGCCGAGGACCTCTCGCCCGTCGAGTGACGCCGGGCGGCTCCCACCACCCCGTGAGCGCGGCATCCGCATGCGACTGGAGACAATCTGCGTGCCATATCTCGGGCCGTGACCAGGTGCGCGCACTCATTCGCATAACGACTGAGCATCCTGCTCGGAGATCGGGCGTTCGCGCTGTTATGTTCTCAGCATGGCATCGCTCGATCACGTCGACCTCGAACTGATTGCGGCTCTCGCCGACGACCCCCGGACGACGGTGGTGTCGCTCGCCGAACGGCTGCATCTCTCGCGCAACACCGTGCAGGCGCGCATGTCGCGGCTCGAGCGCGCGGGGGTCTTCCGTTCGTTCGAGCGCTCGATCTCGACGGCGGCGCTGGGCTTCCCGCTCGAGGCGTACGTGTCGGTCGGCGTGCGCCAGGCACGGCTGCCGCAGATCACGTCGGAGCTCGCGCGCATCCCCGAGGTTCTGCAGGCGCACGGCATGAGCGGCCAGACCGACCTCGTCGCGTTCGTCGCGTGCCGCGACGCGAGGCACCTCTTCGACGTCGACGCCCGCATCCTCGGCATCGAGGGCGTCGAGCGCACCGAGACGTCGCTCGTCATGAGCGAAGCGGTGCCGTACCGCGTCTCCGGGCTCCTCGAGCTCTCCCGCCGCCACGGCTGATCGCGCGCAATATCGAGGAGAACCAGCAACACCGCGGAGACATCGGACCGATTCCTCCTCGATCCTGCTGAATCCCCGCAGTTCCGCGCGGCGGCGCGGTTACGCGAGGAAGCTCCGGATGGCCGAGGCGGCTTCGGCGGGCTTCTCGTAGTGGATCAGGTGCCCGACGCCCGCGACCTCGACGAGCCGCGCGGCCGGAAGCGCATCGCGCAGCGCTCGCTCCGCCTCGATCGGGGTGATGTCGTCGCGATCGGCCGCCACGAGCAGCGTGGGCATCCGGATCGCCGGGGCGAACTCCCCGACGTCGTGCGAGACGCTCGCGACGAAGGCCTCTCGCAGCACGTCGCGGTCGCTGAAGCCCGAGAAGTAGCGATCGTGCTGGTCGTGCACGAAACGGCGCATCGCGGCGTCGCGCGACTTCACCATTGCGAGGCTCATGACGCGCACGATGAGCCCGTTGCGCAGGAGCCACGTGCCGACGCGGGCAGGCAGCTTCGCACCGAGCCAGTAGTAGAAGACGGCCAGGCGGGTGAGAATGCCGCGCGGCCCCGAAAGCGCCGGGGCTCCGATCGGGTTCACCAGGATCAGTCGGGGTGCATCGAGCCCTGCGGCGATGGCGGCGGAGACGACGATCGAGCCGAACGAATGCCCGAGCACGACGGCGCCCGGTGCGACGGCGCGGACGAACTCCGCGGCGAATGCGGCGTAGGCGTCGAGGTCGTGCGCACGGTCGGGCATCGGGGGCGTCTCGCCGAAGCCGGGCAGATCGGGCATGATCACTCGAACGCCTGGCAGGAACGCGGCCACGGGCTCGAGCCCGTGGTGATCGCCGCGGAAGCCGTGGAACGCCACGATCGTGTCGGCCGCGTCCTCCGGTCCGTACACCCAGTACGGGACGCGCACGCCGAGGAGGTCGACGTGGCGCCGCCGCGCCCCCGAGACGGCCGCTTCGAGCGTGCTGGCATAGGGGGCGTCGTTCACTCGGCCATCCTACGCAGTCCGAGGCGTGCGGCCCCCGCTCGAGCGGCTCGCCGCCCCGCTGTCGCGGAACGGGCACCGTGGAAATTAGTGTGGCGGCATGAGCGATCGCTGGCCCGACCCTCCGCCGCTGTTCGATCTCGATGAGCCCGTGGCGCTGTTCGAGCTCGACGAGCACGCAGATCGGGGCGGGGAGCCCGGCGCGATCGCTCGCGACGCCTCCGCCGCGGTCGAGCCGAGCGCCGGTTCCGCGGGCGGCGGCGACACGGGTTCCGGCTCGGTCGGCGGCGACGCGACGCCGTCGCCGAGCGGCGATGGCCCTCGGGAGGAGCCTGCGCCGCCGCGCGGCGCGACGTCGGGCGCACCAGCGACCGGTCGCGGACCCGCGCTCGGCACCCCCGATGCGCCCTCCGGACTGTTCGACCTGGTGGCGGTCTTCGACCTCGAGACGACGGGCGTGGACGTCGCGGACGATCGCATCGTGACGGCGTTCATCGGCCTGATCGATTCGAGCGGCGCCGTGCTGCGCTCGCACCACTGGCTCGCCGACCCCGGCATCGAGATCCCCGCTGGCGCCGCCGCCGTGCACGGCATCACGACCGAGAGGGCGCGCTCCGAGGGGCGCCCGGCGGCGGAGGTCGTCGCCGAGATCTCCGATACGCTCCGCGGCCTCCTCTCCGAGGGGATTCCCCTCGTGGCATACAACGCGTCCTACGACCTGTCGCTGCTGCGCCACGAGGCGGTGCGCCACGGCGCGGAGCCGATCGCCGACCCGCGGCCGGTCGTCGACCCGTTCGTGATCGACAAGGCGCTCGATCGCTACCGCAAGGGCAAGCGCACGCTCGATCTCGTGGCCGCGCACTACGGCGTCGCGCTCGACGACGCGCACGAAGCCTCGGCCGATGCGATCGCCGCGGGCCGGGTGGCGGTCGCGATCGCCGAGCGGTTCGGGGACGAGCTCGCCGACACGCTCGAAGGAATCCACGACCAGCAGGTCGCGTGGGCGAGCGAGCAGGCTGCCAGCCTCACCGAGTACTTCGTGAGGATCGGGAAGCTGCCGGCCGGCGAATCGCTCGACGGCACCTGGCCGATCCGCTGACGGAGCAGCATGGGGCGCACGGATCCGGCGGATCGCCTGGCGAAGAAGTACCCGCTGTCGGGTGCCGTCGGCGCGTTCGACGCCGTGTGGTCTCCGAGCGCGTACGACGCGAGCGCCGCGCGCGAGGCGGAGAAGCTGACGATCGCGCCCTCACCCGTGCCGGACGGCGGGCCCGGGGTCGTCGACTTCGCGTCCGGCTCCGTCCGGATCGAGATCTGACGCCCGGCCGACGTCCGGGGACGAGAAAAGGGGCCCTGCCGGAGCAGGACCCCTCGTTTTCGGCGGGATTACTTGCCGAAGCCCTTGAAGCGCTGGTTGAACTTCTCGACGCGGCCGGCCGAGTCCATGATGCGCTGCTTGCCCGTGTAGAACGGGTGCGATGCCGACGAGATCTCGACGTCGATCACCGGGTACTCGACGCCGTCGAGCTCGATGGTCTTGTCGCTCTTGGCGGTCGAGCGGGTGAGGAAGGTCTCGCCCGAGCCCAGGTCGCGGAACACGATGTTGTTGTACTCGGGGTGGATGTCGTTCTTCATGTGAAGTCCTTGTGGTGTGTGAGGAGGGAAGCACGCCCCGTGCGGGCCGCGGGCGCACCTCGAGCGCCAAGGAACGATTCTAACAGAGCGGCTCCTGCGAACGTGCGGCGTCCGCGCCGCGAGCGTGCCGGCTGCGGGCCGCTCAGTACGCGCGGGCGGCGTAGCGGCCGGATGCCTCGGCGAGGGCGATCGGCATGCCGAACGTCTCGGTGAGGTTCTCGCGTGTGAGGGTGTCGTGGATCGGTCCGGCTTTCACCGCCTGGCCGTCGCGAAGCAGCAGCACGTGGGTGAACCCCGGCGGGATCTCCTCGACGTGGTGCGTCACCATCACCATCGCCGGCGTGAGCGGCGACTTCGCGAACGTCGACAGCAGCCCGAGCAGCACCTCGCGCGAGCCGAGGTCGAGGCTCGCGCTCGGCTCGTCGAGCAGGAGCAGCTCCGGATCCGTCATGATCGCACGCGCGATCAGCACGCGCTTGCGCTCGCCGTCGCTCAGCGTGCCGAACAGGCGGTCGGCGAGGTGGTCGAGGGCCCAGTCGCCCAGCACCTCGCGAGCACGGTCGACGTCCATCGACTCGTACTCCTCGTTCCAGCGGCCGAGGACGGAGTAGGCGGCGGTCATCACGACGTTCAGCACCGTCTCGTCGGCGGGCACGCGGCGCGCGAGCGCCGAGGACGTGAAGCCGATGCGCGGGCGGAGCTCGAACACATTGGTCTGGCCGAGCGTCTCGCCGAGCACCGACGCCTCGCCGGAGGTCGGGTGCATGAACGTGTCGGCGAGCTGCAGAAGCGTCGTCTTTCCCGCACCGTTCGGCCCCAGCACGACCCAGCGCTCGTCGTCGTTCACCTGCCAGTTCAGCCTGTCGACGATGTTCCGGCCGTTGCGACGGACGACGACATCGGAGAACTCGAGCACACTTGCCATGCGATCAAGCCTATCGCCGGCCCGGTAGTGTTCTTGACTGTGACTGCGCGCTTCCTGGTTGTTCTCGATGCCGATTCCACCCTCATCCGGAACGAGGTGATCGAGCTGATCGCCGACGAAGCGGGGCGCGGTGCCGAAGTGGCCGCCGCGACCGAGGCCGCGATGCGCGGCGAGACCGACTTCGCGACGAGCCTCCGCTCGCGCGTCGGGGCCCTGACGGGCGTGCCGACCAGCGCCTTCGCTCGCGTTCTGGAGCGCATCGAACCGACGCCGGGCGTGCGCGAGCTGACGGCGGCGGTGCACGAACGGGGCGGCGAGGTCGGGGTCGTCTCCGGCGGCTTCCACGAGATCCTCGACACGCTCGCGCCGACGCTCGGCGTCGACGTGTGGCGCGCGAACCGCCTCGAGGTCGCGGACGGCATGCTGACCGGCGAGGTGCGCGGCGAGATCGTCGATGCCGAAGCGAAGGCCGAGTCGTTGGCCGCATGGGCGGCCGAGCGCGGCGTGCCGATGCAGCGCACCCTCGCGATCGGCGACGGCGCCAACGACCTGAAGATGATCGCGGCCGCCGGCCTCGGGCTCGCCTTCAACGCGAAGCCGCGCGTGCGCGCGGAGGCGCCGATCTTGATCGGCGACGTCGACCTCGCGCAGGTCATCCCACTGCTGCCCTGACCTACCGGCGGGTCGCTGGTGCGTGAAGCGCCAGGCGGCCGAAGGAGGTGGGCTCCGCCCTCCGACTGAGGCCAACGCAGCGATTCGCGTGCCAGCGGCCCGCCGGGGCTCAGGCGTGGCCGGCGTTCTCCATGGCGCGCAACTCCTTCTTGAGGTCCTGGACCTCATCGCGGAGGCGGGCGGCGAGCTCGAACTTCAGCTCCTCCGCCGCCGAGAGCATCTGCTGGGTGAGGTCGGCGATCGTCTCCTCGAGCTGATCGGCACCCTCCGCCGCGATCCCCTCGTGCTTCTTCGCCGGCGTCGGCGCCTTGCCCTTGACACCGCCCCGCTTGTTCAGCAGCGCGGCCGTGTCCGCCTCCTCGCGGGCGAGCGAGTCGGTGATGTCGGCGATCTTCTTGCGGAGCGGCTGCGGATCGATGCCGTGCTCACGGTTGTACTCCTGCTGGATCTCGCGGCGGCGGTTCGTCTCCTCGATCGCCATGTTCAGCGAGTCGGTCATGACGTCGGCGTACATGTGCACCTGGCCGGAGACGTTGCGCGCCGCGCGGCCGATCGTCTGGATGAGCGACGTGCTGGAGCGCAGGAAGCCCTCCTTGTCGGCGTCGAGGATCGCCACGAGCGACACCTCGGGCAGGTCGAGCCCCTCGCGGAGGAGGTTGATGCCGACGAGCACGTCGTACACGCCCTGACGCAGCTCGGTGAGCAGCTCCACGCGGCGGAGCGTGTCGACGTCGGAGTGCAGGTACCGCACCCGCACACCGTGCTCCTCGAAGAAGTCGGTCAGCTCCTCCGCCATCTTCTTCGTCAGCGTCGTGACGAGCACGCGTTCGTCGCGCTCGGCCCGCACCCGGATCTCCTCGAGCAGGTCGTCGATCTGCCCCTTCGAGGGCTTGACGACGATCTCCGGGTCGACGAGGCCCGTCGGGCGGATGATCTGCTCGACGACGCCGTCGGCGATGCCCATCTCGTACTTGCCGGGCGTCGCCGACAGGTACACCGTC
The DNA here is from genome assembly GCF_002970975.1 of Microbacterium halophytorum. GTDB lineage: Bacteria > Actinomycetota > Actinomycetes > Actinomycetales > Microbacteriaceae > Microbacterium > Microbacterium halophytorum. Next base: position 196,662 of record NZ_PNFA01000006.1, on the reverse strand, counting down.
TGGCCGATGCGCTCCTTGAATTCGTCCCACCGCAGGGGTCGGTTGTCGAGCGCGCTCGGCAGGCGGAACCCGTGCTCGACCAGAGTGCGCTTGCGCGATGCGTCGCCCTCGTACATCGCACCGATCTGGGGCACCGTGACGTGCGACTCGTCGATCACGAGCACGAAGTCGTCGGGGAAGAAGTCGAGCAGCGTGTGCGGGGGCTCGCCCGGTTCGCGCCCGTCGAGGTGGCGCGAGTAGTTCTCGATGCCGGAGCAGAAACCGATCTGCTGCAGCATCTCGAGGTCGAACTGCGTGCGCATCTGCAGCCGCTGCGCCTCGAGCAGCTTGTTCTGCGAGTTGAGCTCCGCGAGCCGCTCGCGCAGTTCCTCCTCGATCGTCTTGATGGCGCGCTGGATCGTGTCGGTTCCGGCCGCGTAGTGCGTCGCGGGGAAGATCGCGACCGCGTCCATCTGCTCGATGACCTCGCCCGTGAGCGGGTGCAGCTTGTACAGCGCCTCGATCTCGTCGCCGAACATCTCGATGCGGATCGCGAACTCCTCGTAGACCGGGATGATCTCGATCGTGTCGCCGCGCACGCGGAAGTTGCCGCGCGAGAAGTCGACGTCGTTGCGGTTGTACTGCATCGCGATGAACTGCCGGATGATCGCATCGCGCTCGTAGCGCTCGCCCACCTGCAGGGCGACGAGCGCGCGCAGATACTCCTCCGGCGAGCCGAGGCCGTAGATGCACGAGACCGTGGAGACCACGACGGTGTCGCGTCGGCTCAGCAGAGCATTGGTCGTCGAGTGCCGCAGGCGCTCGACCTCCGAGTTGATCGAGCTGTCCTTCTCGATGAACGTATCGGTCTGCGGCACGTAGGCCTCTGGCTGGTAGTAGTCGTAGTACGACACGAAGTACTCGACCGCGTTGTTCGGCATCAGGTCGCGGAACTCGTTCGCCAGCTGCGCCGCGAGCGTCTTGTTGTGCGACAGCACGAGCGTCGGGCGCTGGATCTGCTCGATCAGCCACGCCGTCGTGGCGGACTTGCCGGTTCCCGTCGCTCCCAGCAGCACCACGTCGGTCTCGCCCGCGTTGATGCGGGCCGCCAGCTCGGCGATCGCCTTCGGCTGATCGCCGCTCGGCTGGTATTCGCTGATCACCTCGAAGGGGCGAACGCTGCGCGTCGTCTGCATGAACCCAGGCTATGCCCCACCACCGACACTGAGGCCGGAGCCCTCACGGCTCACGGTCGGCGCACAGCCGGAGCGGGCGGCGATATCACCGGCCGTCGTCGCCCAGGAGCGCCGCGAGCTCCAAGCGGTTCTCGACCTCGAGCTTGCGCAGTACCCGCGCGACATGGTTCTCGACGGTGCGCTGGCTCAGTACGAGGTGGGCCGAGATCTCGCGGTTCTTCATGCCGGCCGCTACCATCTCGGCCACCTGCAGCTCGCGCTCGCTGAGCGCGCCGAAGCGCGCCGAGCGGCGGGCGAGTGCTTCGTCGGCGTACGCGAGGAGCGTCTGGGCGTGGCCCTGCATCATCGCCATGCCGAGCTCGGCGAACACCGGTTGCGCCCCGGCCAGGAGGTTCTTCGCCTCGAGCACGTTCCCCCACCGCAGCATCATCTCCGCCGTCTGCGCCTCGACCATGGCCTGTTGCCCGCGCAGGCCTTGATCCACCGCGATGGCGCGGGCCTGGTCGAGCAGGCGCACAGACAACTCGACGTTCCCCTCGCGAGCGGCGGTGCGTGCCGTATCCGTGTACCGCACCGCCGACATGGCGTCGACGGGCTCCCGGATGAGCTCCGGTGATGACTCCGGCACACCAAGGCCCGCTGACACGCGCGACCTCGCTGATAGGACGACGCGCCGCCACCACACCATCTGCGGCAGTTCGGCAGAGACGAGGCGCTCGTAGCGGCGCCTCAGTTCGTCGTTCTCACGGCTCGCCGCGGCCCGCGCCTGCGCCGACACCACGAGCACCGAGTGCGCCAGCGCCGTCGCCCCCTGCGGCCCGTGGAGCTCGGCCTCGCGCACAGCGAGCTCCGCGGCCTCGTCGGATTCTGTGAGCCGACCGAGCTGCATCAGCGCGAAGGCGCGCACGGCATGGAACAGGGCTCGGACATCGGCCCTGCCGTGCTCGAGCGAGACTCGGACGCCGCGCTCGCTGAGCTCGCGGCAGCGGTCGTACTGCTCGAGCACGTGGGTGATCCATGTCGCGAACACCAGCGGCAGGAGGCAGCCCGGCAGGTCGTCATCCGGCACCATGAGCCACCGCTCGGGCATCGAGGTGAACATCGTCCGTGCCTTTGCCGTCTCGCCCTCGGTCAGCAGAGCGAACACCTCGTAGGTGCGCGAGACGAGGGGGTGCTCGCCGCCGGGTGCATCATACAGGCGGCCGAGGAGCCTCGCGTCCGCCGCCCCGTCGATGAGCATCGACGCGTCCGCGATCTCGCGCAGTACGTCGGGCGTGAATGCGTCGAGAGGAATGCCCCCGAGCGAGGCCAGGGCGCGCTTCGCTTCGTCGTGCCGCCCCGCGGATTGCTGGGCCTGCGCGAGCAGCGCCGCGGCCCCCGCGGCATCGGCACCGGGTGCGCGGGCGTCGGATCCGCCCTCCGCGCCGGGCGGCAGCGCGTCGAGCAGGGCGCCGGCGGCGGCACCTGCATCACCGCCGCGCAGCAGCGCCTGCCCGAGGGTCGTGCGGGACGCGACATCGAGGCGCTCGGGTGAGACGGACCGCATCCATCGCGCGACGGCGAGGGGCGCCGTCTCGCACAAGGCGCGCCCGATCTGGACCAGGTCGTTCGTCTCCTCGTCGCTCAGGGCATCCGCCAGCAGCGCCAGGTGCTCGGCGCGCTCCCGCGGCGGGAGCCCATCGAGCGCCGCCGCCCGGCGGTACAGGCTCGCCCCCATGTCAGCGTCGAGGTTCGTGATCACGGCGTACCGGATCACCGGATGGAGCGGGGCGGCTCCCGGCCCCGCCAGCAGCCGGCGGGCGCACAGCTCGCGCACGCCCGCCGCGAACGCCTCGGGGCCCAGGCCCGACAGACCCTCGACGGCATCGGCGCGCTGCCCGGCAACCGCCAGAGCCTCGAGTACGTGACGGGCATCGGCGCCGAGCGCACGGAGATCGTCCGCCACCACCGCGGCGAGCACACCAGACCCGCCTTGCGCAGCGCGACGCAGGGCCTCATCCGCGTCCGGAGCCTCCGGGTACCGCCGGAAGGCATCGGTCAGCACGCGTGCGAACAGCGGGTTGCCGGATGACGCCGCCACGACCAGATCGTGCGGGCGAGCGTCGAGCCCCGCCGCGAGCTCCGAGATCGCCGCGTCGCTCAGAGGCCCGAGCGCGACGTGCTCCTGCAGCATTCCGCGGCTCCGCACGGCGCCGAGCACCTCGCCGAGCGCATCGCCGTCTCGGTGCGCGAGCACCAGGGTCACCAGCGGCGCGGACGGGAGCAGCACGAGCTGCCTCATCAGGTCGAGCTCATCCGGAGCGAGCAGGTCGGCGTCGTCGACGGCCAGCACGATCTCGCTGCCGCGCAGGTGCTCGGCGAGTCGCGCCACGACCGCCCGCGCCTCGGCCTGCTCCGGATCGGCGAGCGCCTCGGCTCCAAGGATCGTCTCGAGGAGGGCGCTCAGCGCCCCGAACCGAGCGCGGGCATCCCGATGGCGGGCGGTGACGCGCAGCAGGCGATCGCCGGCGACCCCCGCCGCCGCCAGGGAAGCGAGCAGGTCGCCGAGGAAGATGCTCTTCCCGATGCCGATGCCGCCGTCGATCTGGATCAGCTGCGACCGCTGACCCGCGCGGGCGTCGAGCGCGGACCGGGCAACCCTGTCGAGCTCGCCCTCGCGCGGTTCGCGCTGTGCTCGTCCCGACGTCACGACCTAGCCATCCCTTGTCCTGGCCGACTCTCTTCGTCATCCCCCGCAGGCGGATCTGCCCTGCGGTCTCGGCCGATGTGCCGGCTCTCCCACCGTAACGGAGGCCGCTGCTCGCCGAAGTACGCGCCGCGCGGAGAAGGAATAGGTACACAGTTAGGTAGTCCCCTGGCGAGGTGCAGGTGGCGCACCTCCTAGCGTGGAACGGTCGCCCGCCGTGTGCAGCTTCGAGGTGCATCGAATGCCTCGCCGCGGCGTCCTCGACCGACATCGTCCGCGCACTCTCCTGGAGAACAACGTGACCAAAACCCGCCCGCTCGCGCTCAGCGCGGCCGTCGCGATCGCGTTCGGCAGCTTCTTCGTGTCATCCGCGGCCGCCGCGGCACCGGAGACCGATCGCCCTGTCGCGTCCGTGCCCGTGTGTCCCACCGAGTCGCAGGGACTGCCTACCACTGTCAACGAGATCACCGAAGGCGATCACTTCGCCAACGGCGAGGTGCCCGAGGTCCTCACGGGTTGGTACGAGAAGGCGTCGTCCGACGACACGCTGCGCATCCAGATCCAATCGGAGAGCACCGGTCGGATGGTCCTGGAGGACGACTTCTCCGTGTCAGGGGGCTCGTGGAGCTATGACATCTCGGATGTCCCACTCGCCGACGAGAACTACTTCCTCCGGATCGAGGCTCCGGGAACCGAGCCCGGCCCCGGTCTTCTCCTCAAGCTATCGTTCTCCGTCGGCGAGCCCGCCGCGGCGCCGAAGCCGACCATCGAGCAGATCTCGGAAGGCAAGTTCTTCCTGAACGGCGACGTGCCCGCCGTACTCTCCGGCACGTATGCCGAGGCGAGTGACGATGGCAACCTCGTCATTCAGGTCGTCGACGAGGGGCAGGGCGATGAAGAAGCCAGTCTGATGCTGCACGACGAATTCGCCGTGTCCGGGGGCACATGGAGGTACGCCCTCTCCGACATCACTTTCGCTGACAGCAAGTACATGATCATGGTCGGAGTGCCCTCCGGCATCAGCCACAGCGGCACGGAAGTGCACTTCTGCGTCGGAGACTTCCTCGGCAACGGCGACGACGGTGAGGTCATCGTCGACGCCCCCAACGACGAAGGCACGGAGTTCGTCGACGGGACCGAGTTCGACGAGTCGGGAGCTCCCACCGAGCTCACCGGCACCGGGACGCCTGGAGCCACGGTCGGAGTCGTACTGACGGGCTCAACGCAGATCACTGGAACCACCACGGTGGCGGAGGACGGCACGTGGTCCTTCGCGCTCGACGAGCCTCTCCCCGTCGGCGAATACGCCCTCGACATCACACAGACGGCGGAGGGAACAGAGACTCAGCGGGTCTCGGTGAGCTTCAGCGTCACTGCGGATGAGACGGCGGACACCGACACGAGCACCGACGACACGGCCACCGACGACACCGGTACCGACACCTCAACGGACGACACCGGCACTGACGAGACCGACACCGACACGTCCACCGACGACTCCGGCACCGACACCTCCACTGATGGCACCAGTACCGACTCGGACGACACCGACACGTCCACCGACGCCACGGGCACCGACTCGGACGACACTGACACGAGCACTGGCACGGACGAGACGGGTACCGACGCGTCCACCGACGACACCGGCACGGACGACACCATCACCGACGACTCCGGTACCGACACGGGCACTGACCGAGAGACTGAAGAGCCCACCGGTACCGATGTGGAGGTCACGACGGCGACCGACGAGACCGACTCCACGGGCACGGACGAGCTCGCCGTCACCGGCGGTTCCTCGACCCTGCCGTACGCGATCGGCGCCGCGGGCCTCATGCTCGCGGGCGGCGCAAGCCTCCTGATCGCGCGGCGCACGCGGGCCTGACCCGCTTCGCGCCCGAGAGAGGGCGGTGGCTCCGGGGGAGCACCGCCCTCTCTCGTGTCCCCTCCGTCCGGGCGCCCGCGGCACCGGATGACGAAACACGACGACATCTGCGCGTGCCCGGGGCGGCCCGTCGCGGCGACGCGCGCGAGAATGGACGAATGACCTCGCCCCGCCCCAGCATCGCGATCGTCGGCGGCGGCCCCCGCGGCGTCCTGCTGCTCGACCGCCTTGCGGCGAACGCCGAACGCCTCGGCCCCGACGGCATCGATGTGCACATCGTCGACGACACGCAGATCGGCGCGGGCCGCATCTGGCGCACCGACCAGACGCGCGAGCTGTGCATGAACACGCTTGCGCACGCCGTGACGCTCTTCACCGACGACTCCGTGGCGATGGCGGGCCCCGTGCACGAGGGCCCCACGATGTACGAGTGGTGCCAGCTCGCCCTCGCGGAGGACGTCCCCGGCGCGGCCCCCAGAGATGCGGGGCCTGACCCGGATGACGAAGGCCGTTCCGTGCTCATCGACCGGGACGACGTACCGCAGAACAGTGATGATCCGCAAGCAGAGGCACGCGCGGATTCTGATCCGGACGCGTCGCACGCGTTCACTGCGGAACTCCGCGCCCGCATCGCGAGCATCCCCGCGGAGCATGTGCGCGTCTTCCGCACGCACGCGGTCCGCGAAGGCCTGGTCGATGACTACCGGAGCGAGCTCGAGACGCAGCGCCCCGAGTCGCACCCGACGCGCTCGCTCTACGGCGAGTACATCCGGTGGTGCTGGGAGCGCGCCGTCGCGGCGGTGCCCGGCGGCATCCGCGTGCACGAGCACATCGGGCGGGTCGTCGAGATCACCAACATCGGCGACCGCGACGTGCTGCACCTCGCGCCGGGCGGAGCCGCCGAAGAACGCGGTCTCGGCGCGACGGAGGTGTCCGAGGACGGAGGCCGCACCGAACCGCACGCCGCTGCGACGGACGCTCAACACTCCGACGCGCGGCTCGACGCAGTCACGATCACCGCCGACGCGACGGTCGTCGCTGCGGGCTGGCTCCAGCGCGCCGAGACCGACGCCGAGCGGCACCTCGCCGAGCAGGCGAGCGCCGCGGGCCTCGTGTGGGTGCGCGAGGGCAGCCCCGTCGATCAGCGGCTCGACAACGTACCGGATGGCGCCGACGCGATCGTGCGCGGGCTCGGCATGGGCTTCTTCGACGCCATGGCGCTGCTCACCGTCGACCGCGGCGGGCGCTTCGTCTCCGACGATTCCGCCGCCGGTGGCCTGCGCTACGAGCCATCCGGCCGCGAGCCTCGACTATTCGTCAGCTCGCACCGCGGTGTGCCGTATCGCGCCAAGACGCTGTACGGCTCACTGCCGCCCAAGGCCCCACAGCGCTATGCCCGCAGCGTCGACTGGGCCGCGCGCCCCCGCCCCATCGACTTCGACCGCGAGCTGTGGCCCCTCGTCGTGCGCGACGCGTTCTGCGACTACTACGAGACGCTCGACCGCGTCTCCCCCGGCGCCGTGCGACTCGCGGATGCCCTCGCCGCGATCGACGCGACCGAGGCCGATCCGGATGACCTCCCCGCCGCGCTCGCCGCCGCCGTCGCACCGGCGGTCGACGACCCCGCCGACCGCCTCGACCTCGACGCGCTGATGTTCCCCGGTCGCGGCATCCGGTTCGCGAGCGTCGACGAATACGACGCGTGGGTCGCCGAGTTCGTGGCGCACGACCTCGCGGAATCCGCACGCGGCCGCGACAGCGCGGAGAAGGCCGCGCTGTGGTCGATCTCGTCGGCGCGCGGCGTCGCGCATCGCGTCGGCACCTTCGGCGGCTTCGACCTCGAATCGCGCCGCCGCGGCTACCGGCGCCTGCTGTCGATCGGCGGCCAGGCCGGCTCCGGCCCGCCCTGGTTCCGCAACCAGCAGCTGCTCGCGCTGCACGCCGCCGGCCTCGTCCGCTTCATCGGACCGGCGGCGCGGGTGACGGTCGAGGGCGGCGCGTTCCGCGCGGAGACCAGCGTGCACGGCTCGGCCGTGGCCGCCCCCGTGCTGATCGACGCGCTCGTGCACGCGCACGATGCGGGTGACAGCGCCGATCCGCTGGTGCGCTCGCTGAGCGCGGCCGGTCGCCTGCGCCCGTTCGAGGTGCGGCGTCGTGCCGGCGGCTGGGCGCCGACGGCCGGCATCGACATCGACCCGGCGACGAACCGCGCGATCGGCACGCACGGCGAGCCCGACGCGACGCTCCACATCGCCGGACTCCCGCTCGACGAGACGATGCACGACGCCGCCATCAGCCCGATGCCCGGCGCGAACTCGACGATGCTGCGCGAGATCGACCGCACGGCGCGCAGCCTCCTGCACGCCGCTGGCGTGCCGGTGCGAGGCCCGCGCACTCAGGCATAGCGCGGCGACGCACGCGCGAGAGCCGGGTGCGTCCCTGGGTCCGCCTCCCGCTGCTGTGCGCTCGTCGACGTCCGCCGACAGGGGCACGGGCCCGGCGCTGGTCAGCGCGAGAGCCGCTCCCACAGCGCGTCGGCCTGCGCGAGCGTCTCGTCGAGCGTTCCGGATGTGTCGATCACGACGTCGGCGAGGGCGCGGCGCTCGTCGTCGCCCACCTGGTTCGCCACGCGGGCCCTGGCATCCGGTTCCGCCATTCCGCGTTCGGTGACGAGCCGCCCGATTCGCATCGATGCCGGCGCGTCGGCGACGACCACGAGGTCCCACTCCGCCGTTCCCCGCGCCTCCGCGAGGAGGGGCACGTCGTAGACCACCACGGCCTCGGGGTCGGCGGCGAAGGCATCCGCGAAGCGCCGCTGCGTCTCCCACCTCACGGCAGGATGCACGATCGCGTTCAGGCGGGCGAGCGCCTCCGGGTCGCCGAAGACCACGCCCCCGAGCGCCGCGCGGTTGAGCACCCCGTCCGCGCCGACGACGCCGGGGAACGCCTCACCGATCGCGAGCGTGACGGGCTCCCCCGGGGCCTGCAGCTCGCGCACCGTCGCGTCGGCGTCGACGACGACCGCGCCGCGGGAGGCGAGCCGACGGGCGATCGTGGACTTCCCGGAGGCGATCCCGCCGGTGAGTGCGATGAGGGGCATGCGCCCAGCCTAGGGCGCTCGCAGTAGGGTGGGTCGGGTGAGCATCACCACGATCGTCGCCGTCTGCACAGGGAACATCTGCCGGTCGCCCATGGCCGAGGTCGTGCTGCGCGACAGGCTCGCGGAGGCCGGCGTCGACGCCGAGGTCGTCTCCTCCGGCATCAGCTCGGAAGAGCTCGGCAACCCGATCGATCCGCGCGCAGCGTCGGCCCTCGACGCCCGCGGCTACGCGGTTCCCGAGCGCACCGCCCGCTGGGTGGGCGACACAGACGACGCGGCCGCCGACCTGATCCTGGCGATGACGCGCCAGCACCGCGACGCGCTCGTGCGCCGCGGGGCCGACCCCGACCGCACGCGCCTCTGGATGGAGTTCGTCCCCGGCGCGACCGACGCCGACGTCAGCGACCCCTGGTTCGGCGACCGCGACGGCTTCGAGGAGACGCTCGACCTGATCGAAGCCGGAGCGCCGCACGTCGTCGACTTCGTGCGCGCGTCCGGGGCCTGACGGGCCACGCCGGGCTCCGGCCTCAGCCGACGTCGCCGTCGACGTACACCCAGCGACCAGCGCGGCGCGCGAAGCGCGAGTGCTCGCGCAGCTCGCCCGGCCCCGAACTGTCGACGTAGCGGGCGACGAAGTCGACCGTGCCCGTCTCGCCGTCGGAGGCCGACGCCAGCACGTCGAGGCCCGTCCACCGGATGGACGGATCGGCCGAGACGTCGTCGGGCCGCGTGCGCGGGTGCCACGTGCGGGCGAGATAGAACGCGTCGCCCTTGGCGAACGCCGCGTAGCGCGACCTCATCAGCTCCTCGGGCGTCGTCGCCGCGCGCTCGCCCTCGTGCAGCGGGCCGCAGCACGAGGCGTACTCGCCCCACCCGCACGGACACATCACCATGCCCCCATTATCCCGCGCCCGTGCGCCCAGCGACGCGAGCGGCGGCGGGGAACGGAGGAGCGGGCCGGCGCCCGAAGGCACCGGCCCGCTCCGTCGCATGCGATCAGGCGCCTTCCGCCCTGATCAGGTCGGCGCACTTCTCGCCCATCATCATCACCGTGATGTTCGGGTTGACCGTCACGATCTCCGGCATCGCAGACGCGTCCACCACGCGGAGCCGGGTCACACCCTTCACGCGCAGCTGCGGGTCGAGCGGCGACCCGGCGTCGTCCGCCGGGCCCATCCGCACCGTTCCGACCGGGTGGTACACCGTGTTGTGCGTCGTCCGGATGTACTCCGCCAGCTCCTCGTCGGTCTGCGCGTCGGGCCCCGGCGCGAGCTCGCGCCCTGCCCACTCCGCCATGGCGGGCTGCGCCATGATCTCGCGCGCCTTCCGGATGCCGGCCGTCATCACCCGCATGTCGTGGCCCTCCGGGTCCGTGAAGTAGCGCGGGTCGACCTTCGGCTTGTCCCGGTAGTCGATCGAACGCAGCCGCACGGTGCCGCGCGAACGGGCGTGCGTCACGTTCGGCGTGAGGCAGATCATCTCCTCGGCCGTCGGGTAGCCCTGGCGGTAGGTGTGCATGTCGAACGGCACCGAGCCGTAGTGCATCATCAGGTCGGGGCGGTCCAGGCCCTCCTCCGTCGGCGCGAAGATGCCGATCTCCCACCACTGGGTCGAATCGCGCACCATCTTCTTCTTCGACTCCCACTGCACCACGCCCTCGGGATGGTCGGCGAGGTTCGAGCCGACGCCCGGCGAGTCCACGCGCACATCGATGCCCACCTCGCGCAGGTGGTCGGCGGGGCCGATGCCCGAGAGCATCAGCAGCTGCGGCGAGTTGATGGCGCCTGCCGAGACGACGACCTCGCGGTTCGCACCGATCCGCGAGGGGCGCCCGAACGCGTTGTCGATGCTGATCACGCCCGTCGCGGCGTTGTCCGCGTCGAACTCGATCTCCTTCACGTGCTGCCCCGTGAGGATCGTGAGGTTCTCGCGGCCCAGGATCGGGTGCAGATACGACACCGACGACGACGAACGCGTGCCGTCCGCCCTGCGGTTCACCTGGAAGAAGTTCGCACCGTTGACGACGGTCGTGCCGTCGTTGAACTGCACGCGCGGGATCCCCGCCTGCTCGGCCGCGTCCAGCAGCGCGACGCCGGCCGGGTCGTTCGGCGGCACGTTCATCAGGTGCACGGGCCCGTCGTGGCCGTGGTGCTCGCCCGGCTGGTCGTTCGTCTCGAGCCTCTTGTACAGCGGGTACGTGTGCTCGGAGCCCCACCCGGTCGCGCCGAAGCGCTGCTCCCACTCATCGAGGTCCTCGCGCGGCGCCCAGAAGGCGATGCACGAGTTGTGCGACGAACAGCCCCCGAGCACCTTGGCCCGCGCGTGCCGCATGAACGAGTTCCCGTTCTCCTGCTCCTCGATCGGGTAGTCCCAATCGAAGCCCGACTCGAGCAGCTCCATCCAGCGGTTCAGCTGCAGCACGACGTCCTGGTCGGTGTCGCTCGGGCCGGCCTCGAGCAGGCCGACCGTGACCTGCGGGTCCTCGCTCAGGCGGGCGGCGACCGCGGCACCCGCGGAACCGCCGCCGACGATCACGTAGTCGAAAGTGTGGGTCGTGTCCACGATCTCTCCTCAATTGATCCGGATGTCGGAAATCAGTGCTCGGGGAACCAACCGGAAACGGCCGGCGCGAGGTTCTGGTAGATGTGCTTGGCCTCCTGGTACTCGGCGAGGCCCGTCGGGCCGAGCTCGCGCCCGAAGCCCGACTGCTTGAAGCCGCCCCATTCCGCCTGCGGCAGGTAGGGGTGGAAATCGTTGATCCACACCGTGCCGTGGTCGAGCCGCTGAGCCACGCGCTGCGCGCGCGCCGCGTCCTGCGTCCACACGGCCCCCGCGAGGCCGTAGAACGTATCGTTGGCGATCTCGAGAGCCTCGTCCTCCGTCGCGAAGGTCTCCACCGTCACGGTCGGGCCGAAGGCCTCGTCGCGCACGACCGACATCCCGCGGCTGACGTTGTCGATGACGGTCGGCCGGTAGTAGAAGCCCTTCTCGAGCTCGCCCGACCCGAACTCCCCGCCGCACCGCACCCGCGCGCCCTCGGCGATGCCCGCCTGCACGTACGCGTGCACCTTGTCGCGGTGGGCGGCCGAGATGAGCGGGCCGGACTCGGCCTCGTCGTCGAACGGGCCGCCGAGCCGGATGCCCTCGGCGCGGCGGACGAGCTCGTCGACGAAGCGCTCGGCGATCGACTCCTCCACCACGAGGCGCGCGCCGGCCGAGCACACCTGGCCGGAGTGCACGAACGCCGCGTTCAGGGCGTTGTCGACCGCCGCGTCGAAGTCGGCGTCGGCGAAGACCACGTTCGGGTTCTTGCCGCCGAGCTCGAGCGCCACCTTCTTCACCGTCGCGGCGGCGTTCGCCGCGATCAGGCGGCCCGTCACGAGCCCGCCCGTGAACGAGACCATGTCCACATCCGGATGGGTCGACAGCGGCCCGCCCGCCGTTGCTCCGGCGCCGAGGACGAGGTTCGCGACGCCCGCAGGCAGGCCGAGGTCTTCGAGCAGCCGCATCATCAGGATCGCGGTGTGCGGCGTCAGCTCCGCCGGTTTCAGCACGAACGCGTTGCCCGCCGCCAGGGCGGGCGCGATCTTCCACGCCGCCTGCAGCAGCGGGTAGTTCCACGGCGTGATGAGCGCGCAGACCCCGACGGGCGAGTACTCGATGCGGCTGAACACGTCGGCGCTGCCGGCGTCGACGATGCGCCCCGCGTCCTGACCCGCCAGCTTGCCGAAGTAGTCGAAGCAGGCCGCGATGTCGTCCATGTCGATGCGCGACTCGACGATGCGCTTGCCGGTGTCGAGCGACTCGGCACGGGCGAACTCCTCCTTGCGCTCGCGGAGGCCCGCGGCCACGCGCAGCAGGAAGTCACCGCGCTCGGGCGCGGGAACGCCCGACCAGGCGCCCGAGTCGAAGGCCCTGCGCGCCGCCGCGATCGCGGCGATCGTGTCCTGCTCATCGGCCTCGTCGACGACGGCCACGAGCTCGCCGTCGGCGGGGTTGCGGATCTCTCGGGTTCCGCCGGCGACGGCGCCCACCCAGGCGCCGTCGATGAAGAGGGTTGCGGTCATGGCGTGTCCTTTCGCGCGGGAGTTGCGTCTGCTTCTGTGTCGCCGTCGGCACCATCCGGGCCGCCCGCCCCCTCGCCTGTGCCCACCGTGGGCGAGGCGGCCGTCACGGCGGCGGGCTCCTCGAAGTCATCCTGCCAGTCGATGACGACGTTGTCGGCCTCGGCCAGCGTCGCCTCCGACGTGCCTGCGGCGATGCGCAGGTACTCGAGGTGCGACTCGTAGTGGCCGATCACATCGGCGATGAGCTGATCGCCCGTGTAGCCGTACACGTCGTAGCCGCGCGAACCGGTGTGGGTGAAGATCTCGAGGCGGTAGTACGCCGCCTCCTCCCCGTGCCGCCGGTAGGCGAAGGTCGGCATGTCGTGGACGACCGGATAGATCTGGTAGCTGAAGTCCTGCTCCTCGCCGCCGAAGTGCGCCGTGATGAGCAGCGGGTGTAGATCCATGCCCTCGACCTCGCAGACCTCGAGCTCGACGCGGACGCCCGCCTTCGCGAGCTCGTCGACCACCTCGGTCAGCGCCGGCTGCGCGACCGTGTCGAGATAGCGGCGCACCTGCGGCTCGTCGGGGAACGACGTCGAGCGCTTGAGGCGGCGGCGCCAGCTCGTCTCGACGGGTCCGTAACGCGTCGGCATCGTCGAGAGGTAGCCGTCGCGGTGCCTGGCCTCGGATCTCAGGGCGCGGTAGAACGAGATCATCACGAGGTACAGCAGGACGGACACGGGCAGGCCGATGACGACCGCCGCCTGCTGCAGCACGGGAACGCCGCCGGCGAGCAGCATGCCGAGCGTGAGCAGGCCGGTGGCGACCGACCAGAAGATCCGGACGCGCCTGCCGCCGTCCTGCTTCGTGTCCTCGATCTTCGAGCTGAGGCTCGACAGCACGAGCGCGCCCGAGTCGGCCGAGGTCACGTAGAACAGGAACCCGGTCAGCAGCGCGATGCCGCCGAGCGCGGGGGCGCCCGGGTACTGCTGCAGCAGGTCGAAGAACGCCCGCTCCGGGGCGTTCACGGCGGCATCGGCGAACCCCGCGTTGCCGCCCATGATGATCTCGAGCGTCGAGTTGCCGAAGATCGACGTGAAGATCGCGATGAACGCGAACGGGATGACGAGGACACCGACGATGAACTCGCGCAGCGTGCGGCCGCGCGAGATCCGCGCGAGGAACAGCCCGACGAACGGCGCCCACGCCGCCCACCAGGCCCAGAAGAACAGCGTCCACAGCTGCATCCACTCGTCGGGGCGCTCCCAGGCGAAGGTCGTCATCAGGATGTTCGGGAACGTCGAGATGAAATCGCCGACGTTCATCACGAGTCCGTCGAGCAGGCGCCGCGTCTCGCCCGTGACCGTCACCCACAGGATCAGCACGATCGCGAGCACGACGTTGGCCTCCGAGAGACGCCGGATGCCCTTCTCGACGCCGGAGACCGTCGAGATCGTCGCCATCACGACCGAGAGCGCGATCAGCGCGATCTGCATCGCCACGCCGTCCGGGGTGCCGAACATCACGCTCATGCCGTAGCTGAGCTGCACGACGCCGATGCCGAGCGAGGTGGCGATGCCGAACACGGTGCCGAGCACCGTGATGACGTCGACCGAGTGCCCGGCCCACCCGTCGGCGCGCTTGCCGAGCAGCGGGGTCAGGAGCGACCGGATGCTCAGGGGCAGGTTGCGGCGGTAGGCGAAGTAGGCGAAAGCGGCGCCCATCAGCGCGTACATCGCCCAGCCGACGGGCCCGTAGTGGAAGAACGTCCAGACGATCGCCTGGCGAGCCGCGGCGATCGTCTCGCCCTCGCCGGTCGGCGGGTGGACGTACTGGGCCGCCGGTTCGGAGACCGCGAAGAACATCAGGTCGATGCCGATGCCCGCGGCGAACAGCATCGATGCCCAGGTGAACAGGCTGAACTGCGGCTTGGCGTGGTCCGGCCCGAGCTTGGTCGAACCCGTGCGGCCGAACGCCACCACGAGGATGAAGACCACGACGATTGCCGCCGTCAGGATGAAGTACCAGCCGAAGGTCTCGGAGACCCAGACCACCGCAGACCCGAAGACGGAGGCGGCGTTGTCGGGCGCGGCGATGGCCCAGATCGCGATCGCGAGGATCACGGCGCCCGAGGCGATCAGGACGGGCCAGCGGGGTTTCGGCGAAGCGGGGACGGCGGGTGCGGTTCGGGTATCAGTGCTTGTCATTTCGTCATCTGCTCTCCGGATTGTCAACACGCAGACACGCGACAATCCGTCACGACAGTAACAAGCTCCCAGCAGATCCAGAAGTTCCCCCGCGCGTCGCCCGTACCCCGCGGAGACGCGAAACGGGCCGGGCCCCGAAGGACCCGACCCGAATCGCGGTGCTGGCGGTGCTTACGCGCCGGCGAGCTTCTCGCGCAGAGCGGCGAGAGCCTCGTCATCGGCGAGCGTGCCCGCACCCGACGCGTCCGTCGCGAACGACGGGTTCGACGACGCCGCGGCGGGCTGGCCGCCGAAGTCGTCACCGGCCGCAGCCTCGGCCTCGAGGGCCTTGGCGACGAGCGCCTTGTGCTGCTCCCAGCGCGCCTGAGCGGCGGCGTAGTCGTTCTCCCATGCCTGACGAGCCTCGTCGTGGCCCTCGAGCCACTGGTTCGTCTCGGGGTCGAAGCCCTCGGGGTACTTGTACTCGCCGTTCTCGTCGTACTCGGTCGCCATGCCGTACAGCGCCGGGTCGAACTCGGTGCCGTTCGGGTCGACCATGTCGTTGGCCTGCTTCAGCGAGAGCGAGATGCGGCGACGGTCGAGGTCGATGTCGATGACGCGGACGAACGCCTCTTCGCCGACCGACACAACCTGCTCGGCGAGCTCGACGTGCTTGTTGGACAGCTCCGAGATGTGCACGAGGCCCTCGATGCCGTCGGCGACGCGGACGAACGCACCGAACGGAACCAGCTTCGTGACCTTGCCCGGCGTGATCTGGCCGATGGCGTGCGTGCGGGCGAAGACCTGCCACGGGTCCTCCTGCGTCGCCTTGAGCGACAGGGAGACGCGCTCGCGGTCGAGGTCGACGTCGAGGACCTCGACGGTGACCTCCTGGCCCACCTCGACGACCTCGCTGGCGTGCTCGATGTGCTTCCAGCTGAGCTCCGAGACGTGGACGAGACCGTCGACGCCGCCGAGGTCGACGAACGCACCGAAGTTGACGATCGACGAGACCGTGCCCTTGCGGACCTGACCCTTGTGCAGGCCGTTGAGGAACTGCGCACGCGTGGCCGACTGCGTCTCCTCGAGGAGGGCGCGGCGCGACAGCACGACGTTGTTGCGGTTCTTGTCGAGCTCGAGGATCTTCGCCTCGATCTCCTGACCCAGGTACGGGGTCAGGTCGCGGACGCGACGCAGCTCGATGAGCGAGGCCGGCAGGAAGCCGCGGAGCCCGATGTCGACGATGAGGCCGCCCTTGACGACCTCGATGACGGTGCCGGTGACGACGCCGTCGTTCTCCTTGATCTTCTCCACGTCGCCCCACGCGCGCTCGTACTGCGCGCGCTTCTTCGACAGGATCAGGCGGCCTTCCTTGTCCTCCTTCTGGAGAACGAGGGCCTCGACGCTGTCGCCGACCTCGACGACCTCGTTCGGGTCGACGTCGTGCTTGATGGAGAGCTCGCGCGAGGGGATGACGCCCTCGGTCTTGTAGCCCACGTCGAGGAGGACCTCGTCGCGGTCGATCTTGACGATCGTGCCGTCGATGATGTCGCCGTCGTTGAAGAACTTGAGGGTCTTCTCGACCGCGGCCAGGAAGTCCTCAGCAGAGCCGATGTCGTTGATCGCGACCTGCTTGGTGGCCGTGGCGGTCGTTTCGTTAGTCATGTAGTGGTTTGCCTTAAGGGTGTGTTTCTCGGGCCTCGGGCGCGCGGTGCCCCGACGTCTCGGGCGCACCGGTTCTGTGCGAACCGAGGCGATGGTTGGTTTTTCGTGCATCGCGGGCGGCAGTTCCGGCGCACAGGCCAGCACACGCGCACGCACGCGACACCCAACGATACCAGGAACCCCGGGCGTGTCGCGACCGGTGCCCGCATGTCCCGCCCGGAGATCCGGATCCGGCGGCCGGGCGGATGCCGAGCGCCGGCGGGGCGGCGCCACCGCCCCGCCGGCGCCGCCCGACGAGCCTGTGCGCTTCCGCCGTCAGGAGAGCTCCTGGCGCGCCGTCTCCTTCGAGAAGAACGCCGCCGCCGCCGAGATGACGCACAGCACGCAGGTCAGCACGCCGATGATCAGAGGGACGTTCTCGCTCGACGGCGGGGCGATGATCGCGAACAGCGAGGGCATCAGGCCCGTGATGAAGAGCGCGACGTTCTGGGAGAGGGCGAAGCCCGTGACCCGCGACTCGGTCGGGAACATCTCCTGGAAGAAGCTCGCGTACGTCGCGTTGAACATCTGGTACATGATGCCGAACGACAGGATCGCGAGCAGGAACGTGAGCGGCACGTTGTGCGCCTCGACGACGAAGAGGTAGGGCACGGAGACGAGCCCGCCGAGCAGCGGCCCGAGCACGAGGAACGGCCGGCGGCCCAGCTTGTCGGACGCCATGCCGAACACGGGGATCAGGATGATCGCGACGATGTTGGCGACGACAGGGATCCACAGGTACACGTCGGGGTCCATGTTCACCCCGTACGCCTCCTGCGTCGCGTAGGTGGTGCCGAACACGACGACGGTCGTGCCGATGACGTTGGCCATGCCCATGCAGATCGCGCGGAACAGCGCGCCGCTCGACGTGCGGAACAGGTCGACGATGGGCATCCTGGCGGTCTTCGCCTTCTTGTCGGAGAAGACGGGCGTCTCGTCGAGCTTGGCCCGGATGACCAGGGCGACGATCACGACGACCGCGCTGAGGAAGAACGGGATGCGCCAGCCCCACGCCAGCAGGTCCTCCTCGGAGAGGAAGTGGGAGAGGGGGATGAAGCTCGCCTGCGCCAGGATGCTGCCGAACTGCGTGCCCTGCAGCGCGAAGCTCATCAGCAGGCCGCGCTTCTCCTTCGACGCATGCTCGGCGATCATGGTCGTCGCGCCGCCGAGCTCGCCCGACACGGCGAATCCCTGCACGAGGCGGAGCGCCACGAGCATGACCGGCGCCATCAGCCCGATCTGCGCGTAGCTCGGGAGGCAGCCGACGAGGAACGTCGAGATGCCCATCAGCAGCATCGCGAACACCAGCAGCTTCTTGCGCCCGTACCTGTCGCCGAAGTGCCCGAGCACGAAGGCGCCGAGCGGGCGTGCGACGTATCCGACGCCGTACGTCGCGAGCGAGGCGACGATCGCGACCGCGGCGTTCTCGCTCGGGAAGAACACCGTCGGGAACACGAGCGCGGCGGCGGACGCGTAGATCGAGAAGTCGTAGTACTCGAGGGTGCTGCCGAGCCAGCCGCTGAGGGCCGCTCGGCCGCCCTGGCCTCGCTTCGACGACACGGGTGGCGCGGTACTGACAGACATCTTCGGCTCCTTCTCGTTCAACGCCGCCATTGGCTGAGCAAGCGCTTTCCTCGGGGCACGTTACGCCCCGCCCGAACGTTCGTCAAAACGATTCAATCGCTCCGGCCGCACCGGCCGGAGCGATTGCTCGCTCGTGCGGCGGGAGCAACCGGTTCCCGGCCGTCTCCGACCGTCGGCGGCCGTCGGCGTGTCCGGCGGCTCGGCCCGCCGCACCGCGCCCTGCCCGTGCGCAGGCGGGCGCGACGAACCGAGGCGCCCGAGCGCGGGGCGCGCTATGACGCGCAGTCGACGCAGCGCGCGGCCATCGGCCGGACCCGGAGCCGGCCGACCGGGATGCGCTTGCCGCACTGCTCGCACGTGCCGTACTCCCCCGCGTCGAGCTTGGCGAGCGCGCTGTCGATCTCGTCGAGCTCGCGCTCGGCCTCGGCCCCGAGGCCTGCCACGCGCGACCACTCCTCCGAGAGCGTTCCGCCCTCGGGGTCGTGCTCGTCGTCGGCCGTGGCGAAGCTGCGCGCGTCGGCCACGATCGCGAGCGCCTCGTCGCCCGCTCGCTCCCGTTCGAGGACGGCCTCCCGGCGCTCGAGGAGCAGCGTGCGCAGTTCTGAGGCCGTCTTGTCGTTCATGCCGCAACCGTAGTCGGCCTGCGCGCGAACGCAAGGACCCCGGTCGGCCTGCCCCCGTTCCCCCGGGGCGGGCCGGCCGGGGCCGTGCGGGGTTCGATCGGCGCGGCTCAGTGCCGGGGCTTGCGCTGCGGACGGTCGTCGCGGCCGCCGCGGTAGCCGCCGCGGTCATCGCGGTCGTTCCGGTGGCCGCCCCTGTCGTCGCGCTTGCCGCGGTACCCGCCGCGGTCGTCGCGCTCGTTCCGGTGGCCGCCGCGGTCGTCGCGGTTGCCCCGGTACCCGCCGCGGTCGTCCCGGAAGCCACCGCGGCGCGGCCCGCCCGTCGCCCGGAACGGGCGCGAGTCCGGCTGCAGGTTGATCAGCTGGCCGGAGATGCGGGTATCGGCCAGGCGGTCCCTGACGTCGCCGGGCAGGTCGGCGGGGAGCTCCACGATCGAGAAGTCCGGCCGGATGTCGATGCGCCCGAAGTCGTCGCGGCGCAGGCCGCCCTCGTTCGCGAGCGCGCCCACGATCTGCCTCGGCTCGACCCGCTGGCGCTTGCCGACGTCGATCCGGTACGGCTTGAGGTCGCTGCGGCCGCCGCGGTCCTCGCGCGGGCCGCGGTCCTCGCGGGGCGCCCTGTCATCGCGCTGCCTGCGCTCGCGCTTGGGCGGGTCGGGCGGCAGCAGGAGGGGCTTGTCCCCCTGGCCGACCATCGCGAGCGCCGCGGCGACATCCGACTCGACGACGTCGTGGTGCGAGACGTAGTGGTTCACGATGTCGCGGAACTCCGCCAGGCGCGCGGTGTCCTCGAGCGCCGCCGTGATGGCGTCGTCGAAGCGGCTCAGGCGAGTGACGTTGACGTCCTCGGCCGTCGGGATCTGCATCTCCGTCAGCGGCTGGCGGGTGGCGCGCTCGATCGACGACACCATCCGGCGCTCGCGCGGCGTGACGAAGCTGATCGCGTCGCCCTTGCGGCCGGCGCGGCCCGTGCGGCCGATGCGGTGCACGTACGACTCGGTGTCGATCGGGATGTCGTAGTTGACGACGTGCGTGATGCGGTCGACGTCGAGCCCTCGGGCCGCGACATCGGTGGCCACGAGGATGTCGAGCTTGCCCGACTTGAGCTGGTCGACGGTGCGCTCGCGCTGCGCCTGCGCGATGTCGCCGCTGATCGCCGCCGCCGTGTACCCGCGCGCGCGGAGCTTCTCGGCGAGCGTCTCCGTCTCGCTCTTCGTGCGCACGAACACGATCATGCCGTCGAAGTTCTCGGTCTCGAGGATGCGCGTGAGGGCGTCGGTCTTCTGCGGGTACGACACCATCAGGTAGCGCTGCGAGATGTTCGCCGAGGTCGTCGTTTTGCCCTTGACCGTGACCTCTTCCGGGTCGTTCAGGTGCTGCTGCGAGATGCGCCGGATCTGGGCGGGCATCGTCGCGGAGAACAGCGCGACCTGCTTCTCGGCCGGCGTCTCGGCGAGGATCGTCTCGACGTCCTCCGCGAAGCCCATCTTGAGCATCTCGTCGGCCTCGTCGAGCACGAGGAACTTGAGGTCGCTCAGGTCGAGCGTGCCCTTGTTCAGGTGGTCCATGATGCGGCCGGGGGTGCCGACGACGATGTTGACGCCGCGGCGCAGCGCCGAGAGCTGCGTACCATAGCCCTGGCCGCCGTACACGGGCAGCACGTGCACGCCCTTCATCCGCGCCGCGTACTTCTCGAACGCCTCGCAGACCTGCAGTGCGAGCTCGCGCGTCGGTGCGAGCACGAGCGCCTGGGGCACCTTCGCGCGGGTGTCGAGCTGGTCGAGGACGGGGAGCGCGAACGCCGCCGTCTTGCCCGTTCCG
Organism: Microbacterium halophytorum; assembly: GCF_002970975.1. Lineage (GTDB taxonomy): Bacteria > Actinomycetota > Actinomycetes > Actinomycetales > Microbacteriaceae > Microbacterium > Microbacterium halophytorum. The sequence goes on along the minus strand of NZ_PNFA01000006.1, from coordinate 175,852 downwards.
GTCTGGGCGACGCCGAGCACGTCGCGGCCGCCGAGGAGGAGCGGGATCGTCTGCGCCTGAATGGCCGACGGGGTCTCGTACCCGACGTCCTTCAGCGCGCGGAGCACGGCATCGCCGAGACCCAGATCGGAGAACACTGGGGTCGCCTCGGCCGCGGCCTCGATGGGCGCGTCGGTCGTTTCTGCTGATGCCATGGATCCCACGTTATTCTGCCGCGCCTGATTTATCGCTGTTCCGGCGGAATCCCCGGCGTTTCGGCCGAACAGAGCGGGCCCGGGCCGAGGCGATCCGGCGCGAGTGCCGTCGGCAGAGCGCGATAGCCGGAGCGGAACCGCCGGGCGCCGGACGACCGATCACCACAGCTCCCCGTGGACGGTCAGGCGGCACCGAAGGCGCTCGCCCCGCACCAGACGTACGCCTCACAGATGACGGAGAGGGAATGACGCGCCTTGAGCGCTTCATTCCCTCTCCGGTGCGGCGCGAAGCGCCGCCGCGAGCAGAGCTCGCCATCATTGCCGGCTGCTCGTTGAGCCGCCTTCAGCGGCTCAACGAGCAGCGCTGCCTTCGACGTAGTCGTCGTCGCCGCCCTGCCAGGAGAACAGCGAGCGGAGCTCCTTGCCCGTCTTCTCGATCGGGTGGCCCTCCTCCTTCTCGCGCAGCGCCGTGAACTCCGGGGCACCGGCGTCCTGGTCGTCGATGAAGCGCTTCGCGAACGCGCCGGACTGGATGTCGGCCAGGACGCCCTGCATGCGCTCCTTGACGCTCGCGTCGATCACGCGCGGGCCCGAGACGTAATCGCCGAACTCGGCCGTGTCGGAGATCGACCAGCGCTGCTTGGCGATGCCGCCCTCCCACATCAGGTCGACGATGAGCTTCAGCTCGTGGAGCACCTCGAAGTAGGCGATCTCCGGCTGGTAGCCGGCCTCCGTGAGCACCTCGAAGCCCGCCTGCACGAGGTGGCTGGTGCCGCCGCAGAGCACGGCCTGCTCGCCGAAGAGGTCGGTCTCGGTCTCCTCGGTGAAGCTCGTCTTGATGACCCCGGCGCGCGTGCCGCCGATCGCGGCCGCGTATGACAGGGCGAGCGCCCAGGCCTGACCGGATGCGTCGTTCTCCACGCCGATGATGTCCGGGATGCCGCGGCCGGCGACGAACTCGCGGCGCACCGTGTGACCGGGGGCCTTCGGGGCGATCAGGATCACGTCGACGTCCTGAGGCGCCTGGATCAGGTCGAAGCGGATGTTGAAGCCGTGCGCGAACGCGAGGGCCTTTCCGGCAGACAGGTTCGGTGCGATGCCCTCGGAGTAGATCGAGCGCTGGTGCTGGTCGGGCGCGAGGATCATGATGACGTCGGCCCACGCGGTGGCATCCGCGACGCTCTTCACCTCGAAGCCGTCGTCCTGGGCCTTCTGGGTCGACTTCGACCCGTCCTTGAGCGCGATGGCGACCTCGACGCCCGAGTCGCGCAGGTTCTGCGCGTGGGCGTGCCCCTGCGAGCCGTAGCCGACGATCGCGACCTTCTTGCTCTGGATGATCGACAGGTCGGCGTCGGCGTCGTACAGGATCTCAGCCATGGTTCTCCTTGTGTTGAATCTGTTTCGGGAGGTGGTGCGGGAGGAGCATCCGGATGCGCCTCCCCGGTCGGAAGGGTGTGCGCTCAGGCGAGCGGGCGCACGCGTTCGGTGATCGACTTGCTGCCGCGGCCGAGGGCGAGCAGGCCGGACTGGGCGAGCTCCTTGATGCCGAACGGCTCGACGGCCTTGAGGAACGCCTGCACCTTGCCCTGGTCGCCCGTGACCTCGATCACGAGGGCGTCCGGCGCGTAGTCGACGATGCGGGCGCGGAACAGGTTGACGACCTCGATCACGTTGGAGCGCGACGAATTGTCTGCACGGACCTTGACGAGCATGTGCTCGCGCTGCACCGACTGGTCGGGGTCGAGCTCGACGATCTTGAGCACGTTGACCAGCTTGTTGAGCTGCTTCGTGACCTGTTCGAGCGGGAGCTCGTCGACGTCGACCACGACCGTGATGCGGCTGAGGCCGGGGATCTCGGTCACGCCGACCGCGAGGGAGTTGATGTTGAAGCCGCGCCGGGCGAACAGGCCGGCGACGCGCGTGAGCAGGCCGGGGGTGTCCTCGACGAGGAGGCTCAGAACGTGGGTCGACATGTCAGTCCTCCTCGCTGAACGCCGGCGCGTGGTCGCGCGCGTACTGCACATAGCTGTTGCTGACGCCCTGCGGCACCATCGGCCACACCATCGCGTCGGCGCTCACGACGAAATCGATCACGACGGGGCGGTCGTTCGTCTCGAGCGCGAGCTTGATCGCGTCGTCGACCTGATCCTCGCGCTCGACCCGAATGCCCAGGCAGCCGTACGCCTCGGCCAGCTTCACGAAGTCCGGGATGCGCACGGTGTCGTGGCCCGTGTTCAGATCGGTGTTCGAGTAGCGGCCGTCGTAGAAGAGGGTCTGCCACTGGCGCACCATCCCGAGCGACGAGTTGTTGATGATCGCGACCTTGATCGGGATGCCGTTGAGCGCGCAGGTGGCGAGCTCCTGGTTCGTCATCTGGAAGCAGCCGTCGCCGTCGATCGCCCACACGTCGCGCTCGGGCTGCGCGACCTTGGCGCCCATGGCGGCCGGGACCGAGTAGCCCATCGTTCCGGCGCCGCCCGAGTTCAGGAACGAGTTCGGGCGCTCGTACTTGATGAACTGCGCCGTCCACATCTGGTGCTGGCCGACGCCGGCGGCGAACACGCCCTCGGGGCCCGTCAGCTCGCCGATGCGCTGGATCACGTGCTGCGGGGCGAGCAGGCCGTCGCTCGTCGGCGTGTAGCCGAGCGGGTACTGGTCACGCAGGCCGTTCAGGTACGCCCACCACTCGTCGGTGTTCGGCTTGCCCGTGCCGCGCAGCGCGGCGTCGAGGTCGACGAGCACCTCCTTGAGGTCGCCGACGATCGGCACGTCGGCGGTGCGGATCTTCGAGATCTCGGCCGGATCGATGTCGACGTGCACGACCTTCGCGTTGGGGGCGAACAGGTTCGCCTTGCCCGTGACGCGGTCGTCGAACCGCGCCCCGAGCGCGACGATCAGGTCCGCCTCCTGCAGCGCGAGCACGGCGGGCACTGCGCCGTGCATGCCCGGCATGCCGAGGTGTTGGTCGTGCGAGTCGGGGAAGGCGCCCCGCGCCATCAGCGTCGTCACGACGGGCGCGCCGCTCGTCTCCGCAAGCACCTTCAGCTCATCGGCCGCCGTCGCCCGGATGACGCCGCCGCCGACGTACAGGACGGGCTTCGCCGCCTCGGTCAGCATCTGGGCCGCCGCCTGGATCTGCTTGCCGTGCGCCTTCGTCACGGGCCGGTAGCCGGGCAGTTCGTAGCGGGGCGGCCAGATGAACGGCGCCTGGTTCTGCTGCGCGTCCTTGGTGATGTCGACCAGCACGGGGCCGGGGCGCCCCGTCGAGGCGATCTCGAACGCCGCCGCGATCGCGCCCGGCACGTCCTCCGCACGCTTGACGAGGAAGGAGTGCTTGGTGACGGGCATCGTGATGCCGACGATGTCGGCCTCCTGGAACGCGTCGGTGCCCATCAGGGTCGAGAACACCTGACCGGTGATCGCGACGAGCGGCACAGAATCCATGTACGCGTCCGCGATAGCGGTGACGAGGTTCGTGGCTCCGGGGCCCGATGTGGCGATCGCGACGCCGACTCTGCCGCTCGCCGAGGCGTAGCCCTCGGCCGCGTGGCCGGCGCCCTGCTCGTGGCGCACGAGGATGTGGTTGAGCGAGTTCGCGCCCATCAGTGCGTCGTAGGTCGGGAGGATCGCGCCGCCGGGCAGGCCGAAGACGTCGTCGGCGCCGAGCAGCTCGAGCGAGCGGATCGCGGCCTCCGCGCCCGTGAGGATGGGCGCCTGGGAGGAGGTGCGCGCGGGTGGCCGTGGCACGGCCTGGGCGGTGTCAGAAGACATATCGCATTCCTAGATCTGATATCGGATGTCCGGGTGCCGCGACTTCAGTCACGACGGCTGGCGTGATTCGAGCGGAGCGGATCAGCCGGTCATCGCGCACTCCGAAGAAGCGGAGCGGACGAGCAATGAGAGCTTCGCCTGAGCGCTGCGCGGGTGGCGCAGGGGCCGGAGCGCCGCCGTGGCGCCCCGAGATTCGAGCCCTGCCCCGCCGACGCGTGGTTCGGAGGGACGGGCCGCGATATCGACCCTGTTCAGATCACCATCGCGCATCCGGGCCGCGGAGACGCGGGCGCTGAATGCAGTACGGCCGCCGGGGCTGGTTGTGCCGCCGCCGGATCGACCGTTCCCCCAGCGTAGTGCATCCGACGGGTGCCTCCGTACACGGCCGACCGGGCCCCGGCGGGGCGCGGCAGCTGCAGCGGCGCTCATGCGTACGAGTCTATGTCGAACGGTCGCCCGCCCCGGCGCGTCGGCCCGGCGGGCGTCACTCGCGCGCCGCGCGCAGGCCGGCGAGCCGGTGCAGGAGCACCGCGAACTCGTGCGCGTCGGCGACGCGCACGCGCGCATGGGTGTCGCCCTCACCGACGCGCACGCCCAGGTCCTGCGGCTCGAGGCTGGCCAACGCGTCCTCGTCCGTCACGTCGTCACCGGCGAAGAGGACCGCCGTTGCGCCCGTCTGCGCGCGGAGCTTCTCGATGGCGACGTCCTTGCCCTCGTGGCGCCACGTGTACTCGGCCAGGTCTTTGCCCTCGCGGCGGCGCCATTCGGGGGCCTCGGCCGCCATCAGGGCCGCGACAGCTTCGTGCGCGCGGCGCGCGCCGACCTCCTCTGCCATGCGGGTGTGCAGCGCGAATCCGACCGCCTTGTCCTCGATCCAAGCCCCTTCGATGCCGGCGACGAGACGCCTCGCCGCCGCGCGAAGGCGATCGGAGAGGGCGGCGTGCTCAGCGTCGTCGGCGTGCTCGTCGCCGGGCACGTCGACCCCGCCCGGCCGCCAGAACTCGACGCCGTGCGAGCCGGCGAGCCAGACCCGAGCATCGTCGCCGTGCTCGGCGATGACGCGGAGGTCCGCGACGGTGCGCCCCGACACGAGCGCGACGACCGTTTCGGGCGCTTCCACGAGGCGCGCGATCGCCGAGACCGATTCCGGCAGCGCCCGCGAGTCCATCGGCTCGTCGCGGAGCGGCGCGAGCGTGCCGTCGAAGTCGAGCGCCACGAGCAAACGCTCCGCCTCGGCGATGCGGGGCAGCTCCCCCGCCCAATCCGTGATCGCGTCGGTCGCTGCTTCCGTCATCCGATTCCCCTTCGTCGTCGCCCTCGCGTCAGTTCGCGCCCTTGGCCGCGCGGATCTCGTCGACCGCCGCCATGAACCCCTGCCCCCAGCGCTCGACATCGTTGTGCAGCACCTTGCGGCGCATCGAACGCATCCGACGGCCCTGCTCCGCTGGCGTCATGTCGATTGCCTTCTTGATCGCGGCCTTCATGCCGCCGATGTCATGCGGGTTGATCAGCAGGGCGCTGCCGAGCTCGTCGGCGGCGCCGGCGAATTCGCTCAGCACGAGCACGCCCCTCTGGTCGGTCCGCACCGCCACGTACTCCTTCGCGACGAGGTTCATGCCGTCCCGCAGCGCCGTGATCAGCATCACATCCGCCGCGAGGTACAGAGCGACCATCTCGTCGCGCGGGAACCCCTGGTGCAGGTACCGGATCGCCGTGTGGTGCATCGTGTCGTAGTCGCCGTTGATGCGGCCGACCGTGAGCTCTATCTCGTCGCGCAGATCCTGGTAGGCCTCCACGCCGGGGCGGGAGGGGCTCGCGATCTGCACCAGTGTCACGTCGCCGACCTCCGCCGTGCCGTCGACGAGCATCTCGCCGAACGCCTTCAGCCGGTGCCTGATGCCCTTCGTGTAGTCGAGGCGGTCGACGCCGAGGAGGATCTTGCGGGGGTTGCCCAGCTGCTCGCGGATCTCGGCCGCTCGCGCGATGATGTCGGGCCTCTCGGCGAGCTCGACGAACGCCTCGGCGTCGATCGAGATCGGGAACGGCGCGGCCAGAACGCGACGGGTGCCGCCCTCGCCGTCGGGCACGTCGATGCGGTTCGCCTTCGTCGGGTACTTGAACAGGCGCCGCACCGACCGCTGGAAGTTGCCGGCGTCCGCGGGCCTCTGGAAGCCGAGCACGTCGGCGCCCAGGAGCCCCTCGATGACCTCCGACCGCCACGGCAGTTGCGCGAAGAGCCCGTATGCGGGGAACGGAATGTGATGGAAGTAGCCGATCGTGAGGTCGGGGCGCAGCTCGCGGAGCATCTTCGGCACGAGCTGCAGCTGATAGTCCTGCACCCAGACGAAGGCTCCTTCCGCGGCGACGGTCGCGGCCGTCTCGGCGAAGCGGCGGTTGACCCGTACGTAGGCGTCCCACCAGCTGCGCCGGTAGATCGGGGCCGCGATCACGTCGTGGTACAGCGGCCAGATCGTGCCGTTCGAGAAGCCCTCGTAGTACTGCTCGAGGTTGTCGCTGGACAGGCGCACCGGCACGAGCGTGTTGCCGTCGAACTCGAACGGCTCCATCATCAGATCGGCCTTTCCCGGCCAGCCGACCCAGGCCGCGTCGCGGCCCGCCATCACCTGTTCGAGCGCCGTGACGAGCCCGCCGGGCGAGCGCCGCCACGCGTCGGGGCCGTCGCCCTCTCCGACGTGGTCGACGGGCAGGCGATTCGCGACGACGACGAGTTCTGAGCGCTTCATGACACCACTCCCTGAATCCGGAACAGCTCCGCTCCGATGCCGCAAGCGTACCGCCGCGCGCGCGTCGGGCCGCACACGGCTGACGCCCGCAGGGGCCGCCGCTGGCGCGCCCCGCGCCGACGGCTCGTCGCGATGGCCCCAGCGCCGCCGGCGCGATAGCGTGGGCGCATGGGCATGAGCAAGTACGTCGCGGGTACCGGAATCATCGGGGTCCTGCTCTCGGGTCTGTCGATGCTGCGCGGCTCCGAGGAGCAGAGGTTCACCTGGCGCGTCGCCGTTGCATGGCTCAGTTGGGCCCTCACGCTCGCCCTCTCGATCGGCCTGATCCTCGACATCCGGAAGGCGGAGCGCGGCGACGAGGTCGACGAGGACTCCCCGATCTTCGGCAGCGAGCACAAGTACCGCCGCATCGAGGACTGAGCGGTCGGCGGAACCGCGGGTTCCGCCGACCGACCGATCCTCCAGGTGCCGGGGCTCAGCGCGTCGTCGTCTCGCGCTCGACGATCCGGAAGTCGGCGTAGCGCGTCTCGGCGGGTGCCGACGGCTCCTCGATCCTCGCCAGCAGCGTCGCGACGGCCTGCTCCGCGATCCAGTCGCGGCCGGGGTCGACGGTCGTCAGAGCCGGGTATGAGAACGCGCTCTCGTCGATGTTGTCGAAGCCGATCACGGCCACGTCGTCCGGAATCCTCCTGCCCGCTTCCTCGAGCGCGCGCAGCGCTCCGAAGGCGAGCGTGTCGTTCAGTGCGAACAGCGCGTCGAACGCCACGTCGCGCGCGAGCAGGTCGCGCGTCGCGATGAGCCCGTCGCGGCGGTGCCACATCACGGACGGCGCGACGAGCGCCTCGTCGAACGGCACGCCGCGGGAGGCGAGCGCCTCGCGATAGCCGGCGAGGCGCAGGCCCGCAGACCCGATCACCTCGCCCTCGTGCACGCCGAGGATCGCGATGCGTTCGCGGCCCCCGTCGATCAGCCGCTCGGTCGCCGCACGCGCGGCCGCGGCGTTCCGCATGGTGACGTGGTCCGCCGGCCCATCGAAGATCCGCTCGCCGAGCAGGACGAGCGGGTAGCCGACATCGAGCGCGGCCGCGTCCTCCTGCCCCATCTGGAGCGGGCTGAACAGCACCCCGTCGGTCATCCGGAGCCTGGGCGCCCTGAGCAGCTCGATCTCGCGCTCGCGGGTGCCGCCGGTCTGCTCGACCTGGACCGCGATGCCGCGGTCGTCGGCGGCGGCGATGACGGCGCCCGCGAGTTCGGCGAAGTAGCTCAGGGCCAGGTCGGGCAGCGCGAGCGTGATCACGCCCGTGCGGCCCGACCTGAGGTTCCGCGCCGTCTGGTTCGGCGTGTAGGCGAGCTCCGCGATCGCGGCCTCCACTCGTTCCCGCGTCTCCTGCCGGATGTGCGGGTAGTCGTGGATGACGTTCGACACCGTCTTGATCGATACGCCGGCCCTCTGCGCCACGTCCTTCAGCGTCGCCCCCATGCTGTCCCCTTCTTCGTGCTGATGCGAGCGTATATCCGCAATCGTCAGCCGAGGCCGACGGCGGTCCACGACGCGGGCGGCAGCGTGATCGTGAGCACGCCGTCGTCCAGCGACGCGGTCTCGTTCGCCTTCGGCGCGACGCGCTCCGGATCCTCGAGCGTGTTGGCCGCGTACAGGTCGTCGTCCGCGATGGTGTGCGTCTCGCGGATCGCGATGTCCCCGAGGCCGTTCACGTCGATCGTCACGTCGACCGCGTCGCTCAGCGAGCGGTTCACGAGGAACACCGCCGCCTCCCCCGCCTCAGCGTCGTGCGTCGCGACGGCGTCGACGAGCGGGACCTCGCCGTAGCGCTCCGTCGCGTGACTCGGCGCGTCGAGTTTGAGCTCGAGCGACGCTCCCCGTGCGAGGCGCGACGTGATCGAGAACGGGAAGAAGGTCGTCTGGCGCCACGCGGGGCCGCCCGGCTCGGTCATGATCGGGCCGATCACGTTGACGAGCTGCGCGAGCGACGCGCTCGTCACGCGGTCGGCGTGCTTGAGGAGCGAGATCATCAGGTTCCCGAACACGACGGCGTCGATGACCGAGTAGATGTCCTCGAGCAGGCGCGGTGCGACGGGGAAGTTGTCGAGGCCCTCGATCTTGTCCACGTTCTCGAAGCGCGTCTGGTACCAGACGTTCCACTCGTCGAACGAGATGTTGATCTTCTTGTCTGACCGGCGCACGGCGCCGACGTGGTCGGCCGTCGCGACGACCTTCTCGATGAAGCCGTCCATGTCGACGGCGCTCGCGAGGAACGACGCGGCGTCGCCGCCGTGCTCCTGGTAGTACGCGTGGCACGAGATGTAGTCGACGTCGTCGTACGTGTGGGACAGCACGACGCGCTCCCACTCGCCGAACGTCGGCATGTGCGCGCTCGAGGAGCCGCACGCGACGAGCCGGATCGAGGGATCGAGCTGGCGCATGGCCTTCGCGGTCTGGGAGGCGAGCTTGCCGTAGTCGTCGGCCGAGCGGTGGCCGAGCTGCCACGGGCCGTCCATCTCGTTGCCGAGGCACCAGATCTTGACGGCGAACGGGTCCTTCCTGCCGTTGTCGATCCGCTTCTGCGAGAGGAACGTGCCGCCGGGAAGGTTCGTGTACTCGAGCAGATCGAGCGCCTCCGAGGTGCCGCGCGTGCCGAGGTTCACGGCGAGCATGAGCTCGCTGTCGACCTTCTCGAGCCACGAGCTGAACTCGTGCATCCCGATCTCATTGGTCTCGGTCGAGTGCCAGGCCAGGTCCAGGCGGCGGGGGCGCTGCTCGCGCGGCCCGACGCTGTCCTCCCACTTGAACCCCGAGACGAAGTTGCCGCCCGGGTACCGGATGGTCGAGACGCCGAGCTCGCGCACGAGCTCGATGACGTCCTGACGGAAGCCCTCGGCATCGGCCGACTCGTGGCCGGGCTCGTAGATGCCGTCGTAGACGTGGCGGCCGAGGTGCTCGACGAACCCGCCGAAGAGGTTGCGGTCGATGGGACCGACGGAGAAGTGCGGGTCGATGGTCATGCGTGCGGTGGGCACAGTTGCTCCTTGAGTGTTACTTGAGGCTTCCGATGGCGAGCCCGCCCTGCCAATAGCGCTGCAGGAAGAGGAACGACAGGATCAGGGGCAGGATCGAGATGAACGCGCCCGACGTGATGAGGTTCCACACCTGCTCGCCGCCGGCGCCCGCGTTGGAGAGCACCGTCCAGCGGTTCAGGCCCACCGTGACGGGCAGGAGCGATTCATCGGTCAGGACCACGAGGGGCAGGAAGAAGTTGTTCCAGACTCCCACGACGGCCAGCAGCGCGACCGTGACGATCGCGGGGCGCAGCAGCGGCAGCGCCACCTGGAAGAAGGTGCGGAACTCCCCCGCCCCGTCGATCCTGGCGGCTTCGAGCATCTCATCCGGAACGGCGTCCTGCGCGTAGATGCGCATCAGGTAGACGCCGAACGGGTTCAGCAGCGACGGCAGGATGACGGCCCAGGCGGTGTTGATGATGCCGTAGTCGCTGAGGAGCACGAACGTGGGGACGGCGAGGGCGGTCGGCGGCACCATGATGGCGCCGAGGACGAAGCCGAACACGACCCCGCGCCCCTTGAACCGGTACTTCGCGAACCCGTATCCGGCGAGGATCGCGAGGATCGTCGCGCCGAGGCCGCCCGTGAGGGCGTAGAGGAACGAGTTCCCCATCCACATCCAGTAGACGCCGCCCTTCTCCGTGAACAGCGCGGCGATGTTGTCGAAGAAGTGGGTGATGTCGCCGAACCAGAACGGGCCGGTGTTGAACAGCTCGGGCGTCGACTTGGTCGCGGCGACGAACAGCCACCACAGGGGGAACAGGAAGTAGATCCCCACGATCACGAGGAGGACGTGGGAGCCGATCCGGCGCCCGCCGGTTCGGTCGCCGGGGCGCCGACCGGCCCGCTTCGGGATCCCCGTCGCCGTGGTGCGCGGGGCGTCGTCAGTCATCGTCGACATCACTTGAGTCCGCTCTGCTTGCGAGTGAGGAACAGGAACAGGAACGATCCGATGAACACGATGATCCCGAGCGAGAACGCGATCGTCGAGGCGTAATTGAACTGGCTGTAGTTGAACGCCAGCGAGAACACGTACATGTTCGGCGTGTAGGCCGCGTCGATCGAGCCGCCGGCGACGCTGCGCAGGATCACGGGCTCCGTGAAGAACTGGAGCGTTCCGATGAGGGCGAACGTCAGCACCATGACCATCGACGACGCGATCATCGGGATCTTGATCCGGACGGCGGTCTGGAAGCCGTTCGCGCCGTCGATGCGGGCGGCCTCGTAGATCGCCGGGTCGATCGAGCGCAGGGCCGCGTAGATCACGATCATGTAGTACCCGGCCCACTGCCACGTCACGATGTTCACGAGCGCGCCGAAGATCGAACCCGGCGCGAGGAAATCGGGCGCCTCCGCGCCGAAGATGCTGAAGATCGTCGCCGCAGGGCCGAACCGCGGGCTGTAGAGGAAGCTCCACATCAGGGCGCCGATGACGATCGGGATCGAGTACGGCACGAAGATGGCCAGGCGCGCGACCTTGGAGAGCTTGGTCGAGAGCGTGTCGAGCACGAGCGCGAGCACGAGGGCGACGCCGAGCTGCATCGGGATCATGACGAGCCCGTACAGCGCAACGCGGCCGAGGCCTCCGAGGAAGAGGGGGTCGGTGAAGGCCTTCACGTAGTTCGCGAGGCCCGTGAACTGCTCGCCGCCGGCGAGCGTCGACTCGAACAGGCTCATCCAGAACGCGTAGACGAGCGGGATGACGAGGAAGAGCGTGAAGATGACGAGGAACGGCGCGACGTAGATCCAGCCGTACCACTGACGCTTCAGGCCGCCTCGGGTCTGTGGCGGTTTCCCGGCCACAAGGGTTGCGGTAGTCATGGTGTCTCCTGGAGACCGCGCGGCCGGCCCCGTCCGAGGGAGCCGGCCGCGCGGCTGCCGTCATTCGGTGAGCGTGAAGCCCTGGCTCGTGGCGTAGGTCTCGAGCGTGCCCTGCAGGTCGTCGAGCGCCTGCGAGGCGTCCTTCTCGCCCTCGGTCATCGCGAAGATCTGCTCATACGTCTGGTCGTAGGCGTAGACCTGGAACGGGCTGTAGCCGAAGCCGGAGTATCCGGATGCGGCCTCGAGGAAGACGTCCTCGTTGATCTTCTGGCCGTCGAAGAACGGATACTCCTTCTGCGCGAACTCCTCCGACTCGAGCGCGGGCTTCCAGAGCGGGAAGAGCGCAGCCTCATCGATGCCGATCTGCCAGGCCTCCTCGGTGCGCATGATGTCCTTGGCGACAGTCGCGGCCGCGTCGAGCCGCTCCTCGGGCGTGTGCGTCGTCACCGCGAAGGTCGAGCCGCCCCAGTTGACCTGCTTGGGGTTCTCAGGGTCCCACTGCGGGATCGGCGCGGCCTGCCACTTCGCCTCGGCATCGGCGTCCTCGAGGCCGCCGAGGTAGCCGGGGCCCCACGCGGCGGCGACGTAGACGGCGTAGCTGCCGTCGACGAGCTTCGTGTTGTAGTCGGCCGTGAAGGCGTCGTCGGTCGCGACGAGGCCGTCATCGACCATGCCGTCCCAGTACTCCATGACCTTCTTGGCCTCGTCGCTGTTCACGTCGATCCCGGTCTCGGTCGGGTTGGCCGCGTCATACGAGAACGGCTCGGCGCCGGCCTGGGCCATCAGCGCATACAGGTAGGCGCCGCCGTTCGGCGGGAAGTCGGCGAGCACGCCGGGCGCGCCCGCGTCCTTGAGCTTCTGCGCCGCCTCGCGGAACTCGTCCCACGTCGTCGGCACCTCGATGCCGTACTCGTCGAAGATGTCCTGGCGGAAGAGCATCCCCATGGGGCCGCCGTCGACAGGGACCGCATAGACGGCGTCGCCGCTCGAGACGTCGCTCCAGGCACCGTCCGTGTACTCGCCCTGGATGTCTGCGGCGCCGTGCTGGGAGAGGTCGACGAGCCCCTCCTGGATCGTGAAGGTCGGGATCTGCTCGGCCTCGAGCATGATCACGTCGGGGGCCCCCGAACCGGCCTCGAGCGCCGTCGAGAACTTGTTGTACTCGTCGGCGCCCTGACCCGCATTGGTCCAGCACACCTGGATGTCGTCGTGCGTCTCGTTGAACAGGTCGACGACCTGCTCGAATGCGGGGTACCAGGCCCAGACCGTGACCTGGGTCGCGTCTTCCTTCGCGATCTCGTTCGTGCAGGTCGCCTCGGCCGCTCCCCCGGAGCAGCCGGTGAGCGCAGCCGCCGCAACGGCGACGACGCCGCCGGCAGCGAGGATTCGTTTCTTCATGGCTGTGATTCTTCCTCTCGCGGTGTGGGACGCCCTCGTCATCCCGCGCTTCTCCAACGTTGTAGGTAAACGTTGTAGACGAGATTGTGGCTGGCTTGAGCACGCCTGTCAAGTCCCCGCTCCGCGACGGCCGCCCGCTCAGCCAGATTTCAGACACGCCGGGCGAGCGCGCCGATTGGCACCGAGCGTCGCAGATCGGTAATGTATTACCTCGTTGCGGCAAGCGATTCGCTCACCACGACATGCGCCTCTAGCTCAATCGGCAGAGCAACTGACTCTTAATCAGTGGGTTCTGGGTTCAAGTCCCAGGGGGCGCACCACGAATAGGCCCCGGTCCGCGCGGACCGGGGCCTTCGTCGTCCGGTCTCCCGACGGCGGTCACCCTAGCCGGCCGCGGGCGGATCGGTCTTCCGCGTCGGGCGGGCACGCCCATCGGGGCCAGGGGCGCGGGCCGATAGCCTGGGAGGCATGGCCACCCCCTCGCTCTCCGACGACCTGGCGTTCGCGCTCCGCCTCGCCGACGCGGCCGACGCCGAGTCGCTGCCCCGCTTCGACCGGCCCGGCCTCTCCAGCCGGACCAAGGCCGACCGCACGCACGTGACGGAGGCCGACCTCGCCGCCGAGCGGGCCATCCGGGATCTGATCGCCGAGGAGCGGCCGGGCGACGCGATCTTCGGCGAGGAGTTCGGCGCGAGCGCGGATGCCCCGCGCCGCTGGATCATCGACCCCATCGACGGCACGGCGAACTACCTGCGCGGTGTGCCGGCGTGGGGCACGATGATCGCGCTCGAGATCGACGGCGCCGTCCGGGCCGGGGTCGTGAGCATGCCGGCGATGGGCAGGCGCTGGTGGGCCGCCGAGGGGCTCGGCGCGTGGACGGACGCCGCAGAGCGCCGGGGCGCCGACGGCGCGGGCGACCCCCGTCGGATCGCGGTGTCGCGCGTCGCGGAGCTCGAGCACGCCAGCATCAGCTTCCAGAGCATCGGGCAGTGGCGCGATGCGGGGCGCCTCGACGCGCTGCTCGACCTGCAGGCCGCGGTCTGGCGCGACCGCGCCTACGGCGACGTCTGGTCGTACATGCTCCTCGCGGAGGGGCGCCTCGAGTTCGTCGGCGAGTTCGACGTCAAGGAGTACGACGTGGCCGCGGCCGCCGCGATCGTGCGCGAGGCCGGCGGGCGCTTCACCTCGTTCGAGGGCGAGGAGGCGCTCGCGACGGGCTCCGCCGTTGCGAGCAACGGCCTGCTGCACGACGAGTTCCTGAGCGCGCTGCACGGCCGGGGCGACGAGTGAGCGCGCCCGCGCCCGTCGCCGCGCCGGCGCGGCAGCGCTCGCGCCGAACCGCGGCGATCGCCTCGCTGGCGGCCGCCGCGCTCCTGCTCACCGGATGCGCGGGGGCCGATGAGGTGGCTGGGTCGGGCGGGTCCGGCGGCGAGGGCGAGCCGACACCCGCGCCCGAAGCGCTGACGTGCGAGAACATCATCCCGGACAGCCTCGTCGCCTCGTTCGAGGAGATCGGCTGGGAGCCGCTCGAGGAGCCGTTCATGGCGGGCAGCACGGAGCTCGAGGACGGCATCCAGTGCAAGTGGGGCGACCCCGAGGGCACCGGCGGCGGCAACGTGCAGATCTACGGCCTCGCTGCGATCGAAGCGGATCAGGCCGCCGAGATCGAGGCCGAGCTCGAGGACGGCGGCTGGAAGCGCGAGGAGGAGGGCGACATCGTCTACATCACGGAGAACCCCGACTACGCCTTCGCCGTCGACGAGGACGGGTACGGCTACACGTACGCGTTCGGGGACGGCTGGGCCGCGGTCTCCGACACGAAGGCCGGCATCGCCGTCATCGGCTGACACAAGTCCCTCCGGATTCAAGAGCGGCGATTTTTGCCGCTAGCGTGGGAAGCATGGTTTCTTCCCCCACCCCCACGGAAGTGCTCGACGTCGTCGGGCGCCTCGAGGCCGAGAAGGGCATCCCCGAACAGATGCGCGCCGACGTGCGCCTCCTCGGGCGCCTGCTCGGGCACATCTTGAGCGAGAGCGGATCCGCCGGGCTGTTCGAGGACGTCGAGCGGCTGCGCGCCGCGACGATCGAGGCGTACACCGACCCGACGTCGGACGCGTTCGACCGCGCCGTCGAGATCGTCGGCGGCTTCACCCCGGAGCGCGCCGATGAGGTCGTGCGCGCGTTCACGGTGTACTTCCATCTCGTGAACCTCGCGGAGGAGCACCACCGCGTGCGCGTGCTCCGCGAGCGCGACGGCGCCTCGCCGCGCGATCCCCGCGGGACGGTCGCCGGTGCGTACGCCGCGCTCGTCGACGAGGTCGGCGAGGACGCGGCCCTCAAGGGCGTCGAGGGTCTCGAGTTCCACCCCGTCTTCACGGCCCACCCGACGGAGGCGCGCCGTCGCGCCGTCTCCACGAGCATCCGGCGCCTGTCCGAGCTCCTCGGCGAGCTCGAGGCCGGGCCCCGCGGCGGCGGCGCCGAGAAGCGCACGCAGCGCGGCATGCTCGAGGAGATCGACACGCTCTGGCGCACCTCCCCCATCCGGCGCGACAAGCCCTCGCCCCTCGACGAGGTGCGCACCGTGATGAACGTCTTCGACGACACGCTCTTCACGACGGTTCCCGAGATCTACCGCCACGTCGACGACGCCGTGCGCGGCACGGGAACGGGCGGAGCGGCGCCCGTCGTGAAGCCCTTCGTGCGCATCGGCAGCTGGGTCGGCGGCGACCGCGACGGCAACCCGTTCGTCACCGCCGAGATCAGCCGCAGCGCGGCCGCGATCGCCAGCGACCACGTGTTACACGGCCTGGAGCGGGCGACGCAGCGCGTGGGCCGCGGGCTGACGTTGAGCGAGGCGTCCACGCCGCCGAGCGCCGACGTCGAGGCGCTGTGGGAGAGGCTGCGCGGCCTCGACGAGGAGTCGGCGGCCGAGATCGCCAAGCGCTCCCCCGGCGAGACGCACCGCGCCGTCATGCTGATGCTGTCGCGGAAGATCACCGCCACGCGCGAGCGGAACGCCGACCTCGCCTACCGCGCACCCGAGGAGTTCCTCGCGGATCTGCGCGTGGTGCAGGACTCGCTCGTGGCCGCCGGTGCCGCGCGCCAGGCGTACGGGGAGCTGCAGGACCTGATCTGGCAGGCCGAGACCTTCGGCTTCCACCTCACGGAGCTCGAGGTGCGCCAGCACTCCGCCGTGCACGCCAAGGTGCTCGCCGAGCTCGAGTCGGGCAGCGTGCGCAGCGAGCTCACCGAGGAGGTGCTCGAGGTCTTCCGCACGATCGCGGACGTCCAGGAGCGCTTCGGTCTCCGCGCGGCCGGCCGCTACATCGTCTCGTTCACGCAGTCGGCCGAAGACCTGGCGAACGTGCACCGGCTCGCCCGCCACGCCGTCGGCGCGAGCGGCACGCCGCCCGTCCTCGACGTCATCCCGCTGTTCGAGACGTTCGACGACCTGCAGGCCGCGCCGGGCATCATGGCCGAGATCGTCGACCACCCCGAGTTCGCGAGCAGGCTCGAGGCGACCGGGCGCAAGCTCGAGATCATGCTCGGCTACTCCGACTCGTCGAAGGACGTCGGCCCCGTGGCGGCGACGCTCGCGCTGTACGAGGCGCAGGCGGACATCGCCGAATGGGCGCGGGCGAAGGACATCGAGCTCACGTTGTTCCACGGCCGCGGCGGCGCCCTCGGCCGCGGCGGCGGACCCGCGAACAGCGCCATCCTGGCCCAGCCGCCGCACTCGGTCGACGGCCGCTTCAAGCTCACGGAGCAGGGCGAGGTGATCTTCGCCCGCTACGGCGACCCCGACATCGCGCAGCGCCACGTCGACCAGGTCGCCGCCGCCATCCTGACCGCGGGCGCCCCGTCGAACGAGGCCAGGAACCACGGGGCGGCCGACCGGTTCGCCGACGTCGCCGCACGCATGGAGACGTCGTCGCGCGCCCGCTTCTTCGAGCTCGTCAAGGCCGATGGCTTCGCGCCGTGGTTCGCGACCGTGACGCCGATGGAGGAGGTCGGGCTGCTGGCGCTCGGCTCGCGCCCGGCGCGCCGAGGCCTCTCCGTCGAGTCGCTCGAGGACCTGCGCGCCATCCCCTGGGTGTTCGCCTGGACCCAGGCGCGCATCAACCTCGCCGGCTGGTTCGGCCTCGGCACGGCGCTGCAGTCGGTGGGCGACGAGCAGGTGCTGCGCGACGCGTACGCCGAGTGGCCGCTGTTCCGCACGATGATCGACAACGTCGCGATGAGCCTCGCCAAGACCGACGAGCGCATCGCCCGCGAATACCTGGCGCTCGGTGACCGCGACGACCTCGCCGGGCTCGTGCTCGACGAGATGTCGCTCACGCGCGACTGGGTCATCCGGATCACCGGCGGCGACGGCCTCCTCTCGAACAAGCCCGTGCTGCAGCGCGCCGTGAAGCTGCGCAGCCCGTACGTCGACGCCCTCTCACTGCTGCAGCTGCGCGCCCTCCGCGCGCTCCGCGACGCCGACGAGACCGCCGAGACCGACCCCGAGGTGCAGCGCCTGCTCCTCCTCGCCGTCTCCGGCGTCGCCGCCGGCCTCCAGAACACTGGCTGACCGGGCGCTCCACCGCGATCATGTCGTCGGCTCCGGATGAGCGCATCCGGAGCCGCCCGCGGGGGTGCGCCGCCCCGCCCCGGGCCGGCGCCCCCCCGCGATCTTGTCGTGGGCCCGGGATGCGCGCACCCGGCCCCGACGACGTGTGTACGCCGCCCCGCCCGGTCCGGGCGCCCGCCCGAACTGCGAAGCTGAGCCCCGTTCAGAATAGGCGCGTAGCCTTATGGTATGGAACCCCGAACACGAAGGACCGGCGACAGAGCCGGGGTGATCGGGCTGGGATCGGTTCTCGTCGATGCCCCGCCCGCGCCGCCCGCGGAGATCGGCAGCGATGTCCGCGAAGGGCAGCGCGCGGCGGCGGCCGACCGAGCCCAGATCGACGATTGGGAGGCAGAGGGCGGCCACGGCGACTGACGACCCGCTGCGAGCAGGTGACATCATGTCCGCGATCCGTACGACAACGCCCAGCCGCGCCGGCCCGCGCCGGAGCCGCGGAGGCAGCAGCGAGTTCGCGGAGCTCGCGAAGAAGGTGCGCGACGGCGGATTCCTCCGCCGTCGCTACGGTTATTACTGGGCGAAGCTGATCGGGCTCCCGCTCGCCGTCGCGGCGACCCTCGTCGCGTTCGTCTGGATCGGCGACACCTGGTGGCAGCTGTTCACCGCCGTCATCCTGGCCGTGGCGTTCACGCAGCTCGCGTTCCTCGGGCACGACGCCGCGCACCGGCAGATCTTCCGGTCGGGCCGCTGGAACGACTGGATCAGCCTCGTCCTCGGCGACCTGATGGTCGGTATGAGCTACGGCTGGTGGCAGAACAAGCACACCCGCCATCACGACAACCCGAACAAGCTCGGCTCCGACCCCGACATCGAGCTCCCCGTGATCGCCCTCACGAACGAGGAGGCGCGGAAGCGGCCCGGGCCCGTCCTGACGTGGCTCCGCGGGCACCAGGGGCTGTTCTTCTTCCCCATCCTGCTGCTGGAGGGCCTGTCGCTGCATGCCTCCGGCATCCGGCGAGTGATGTCGCGCGGCCGGTTGGATCGGCGCTGGGTCGAGATCGGCTTCCTCGCCGTCCGGCTGATCGGGTTCACGACGCTCGTGTTCCTCGTGCTCTCACCGGGGATCGCCGCAGTGTTCCTCGCCGTGCAGGTGGGGCTCTTCGGCGTCTACATGGGCATGTCATTCGCCCCCAATCACAAGGGGATGCCGATCGTGCCGCGGGAGGCGGACTTCGACTTCCTGCGCCGCCAGGTGATGATGAGCCGGAACATCCGGGGCGGCCGCGTGCTCGACACCGCGATGGGCGGCCTGAACTACCAGATCGAGCACCATCTCTTCCCCTCGATGCCGCGCCCGCACCTGCGGAAGGCCTCGCCCCTGATCGCCGCGTTCTGCCGCGACCACGGCGTGCCGTACACGCAGACGGGACTGTTCGCGTCGTACGCGATCGTGATCCGCTACATCAACCGGGTCGGGCTCGGCGAACGCGACGTGTTCACGTGCCCCCTGGTGGAGCAGCGCAGCCATCTGACCGCGGCGCAGAACGGCGCCGGATGACCAGCTCAGCGCATGGTGGTCCGACCGATGCGGCGCACCCTGCCTCGGCGCCGCCGGGGGTTCAGCCGTCGTGCGACAGCGGCATCTTCGCGCCGAGACCCGCGAGCGCCGTGTTCGCCGGCAGCAGCGCGTCGTAGAGGGACTCGAACACGGGGCGCAGCGCCCCGTACACGTCGGCGTCGCGAGCGTCGGGCGCCGTCTGATCAGCCACCGGCACCAGGTCGGCCGCGACATCGATCGAGTCGACCATGCCGAGCGCGTCCATGCCGAGCAGTGCGGCGCCGAACCCCGATCCCTCCGGGCTGGCGGGGAACCCGATGGGCGCGTCGAACGCGCTGGCCAGAGTGCGTCGCCAGATCTCGTGCTTCATCACGCCGCCGGTCGCCCGGATCTCGGCGATGTCGAGATCCGTCGCGCGCATCGACTGCAGCACGAGTGTGAGCTGCAGCGCGACTCCTTCCACCGCCGCGCGCACCATGTGGGCGCGGCGGTGGGAGCGCGTCAGGCCGATGTACGCTCCGCGCGCAGCCCCGCCCCAGCGCGGCGCCCGCTCGCCCAACAGGTACGGCAGCATGAGCAGCCCTCCCGAGCCGGCCGGTACGGTCATCGCCTCGTCGAGCAGCTGCGCGGTCGACAGGCCCGCCTCGCCGGAGGCGAGCTCCGCGCGCACCCAGTCGAGCACGACGCCGCCGTTGTTGATGGCACCTCCTAGCACCCAGTGGTCCTCCGTGAGCGCGTAGCAGAATACGCCGCCGTTCTCATCGACGCCCGGCCGATCGACGCTCACGCGCAGCGCACCGCTGGTGCCGACCGAACAGGCCGCGACACCGTGCCGCACCGCTCCGACGCCGAGGTTCGCCAATGGGCCGTCGCCCGCGCCGGCGATCACCGGCGTCGACGGACGCAGACCCGTCGCCGCGGCGGCGGCATCGGTCACGCCTTCCAGTACGTGCCTGGTCGGCACGAGGCGCGGAAGCCGCTCGGGCCCGATGCCCGCGAGCCCGAGCGCCTCGTCGTCCCACGCCAGCTGATGGATGTCCATGAGTCCGGATGCCGAGGCGAGCGAATGGTCCGTCACCAGCGCACCGCACAGCCGCAGCAGCACCCAGTCCTTGATGCCGACCCACATCCGCGCCCGCGCGAAGGTCTCCGGCTCGCGCTCGCGGAACCAGATCAGCTTCGTCAGAGGTGACATCGGGTGCACGGGGGTGCCCGTGCGCCGATGCAGCGCGAGCCCGCTCCCGCTCGCCCGCAGTCGAGTCGCCTGCTCCGACGCACGCGTGTCCGCCCAGGTCACCACGGGCGTGAAGGGCTCCGCGTCGTCGTCCAGCGCCATCACGGAGTGCATCGCGCTCGAGAAGCTCAGGCCGCGCACGCGATCGGCCCCGACGCGCGCGACGACTTCCCGGATGCCGCGATGGACGGCGTCGAGGATGTCGTGCGGATTCTGCTCCGCGCGCCCCGGCATCGGCTCGTCGAGCGGATACCCGTGCGATGCCTGGGCGACGGAGGATCCGTCCGCCCGGTAGGCGACGACCTTGGTCGCCGTCGTTCCCATGTCGACACCGATGACGACGTCTGCGGATCCCATCTCAGCCCCCGTACGACGCGTTCGCGTCGGGTTCGAACGAGACGACGACCTTGCCGGAGGCCCTCGCGTCGCGCGCGATCTCGAAGGCGCCGCCGACATCGGCGACCGGGACGACGTGCGTGACGACACGGGCGATCTCGGGGCGCCGCCCGAGCAGCGCGATGGCCTCGTCGATCTCGTCGCGGAAGCGGAACGCCCCGCGCAGGTCGACCTCCTTGGAGATGAACGGCGCCAGGTTCACGCCCTGCGGCGTGTTCGGGAGCATGCCGATCTGCACGACGACCCCGCGCCGGCGCACCGCGGCTCCCGCGGAGCTGATCGCCGCCGGAGCCCCGGAGCATTCCAGCACGACGTCGAACGCCTCGGCCGCGAGCTCGTCGCGGCCGACGCGCACCACGGCGTCGGCTCCGATCTCGCGCGCCCTCTCCAGCGGCTCGTCGAGCATGTCGCTGACGGTCACGTGCGCGGCTCCTCGGGCGCGGGCCGCCGCGACGGCGAGCAGCCCGATGGGGCCCGCCCCCGAGACGAGCACGCGGGCGCCGGTGAGGTCGCCGGCGCGCGTCGCACCGTGCAGAGCGACGCCGAGCGGCTCCGCGAGCACGGCCTCGGCCGTTCCGACGCCATCCGGGAGCACCCGCACCATCCCGCGGTCGACGACCAGCAGATCGACCATCGCCCCCTGCGTGTGCGGCATGGTCGCCGCGCTGCCGAGATACGACCCTCCCGGCCACAGGTGCGGCTGGTCCTCGATGCCCGGCGCCTCGGTGCCGAAGCGTGCGGGGTGCACCGTGACGGTCGTCCCCGGCGCCCACTCGCCCCGCGGGTCCGTTTCGACGACCCCCGACATCTCGTGGCCGGGGATGAGCGGCTCGCGCACCGCGTACTCGCCGTTCGCCCCTTCGAAGAAGTAGTGCAGGTCGCTCCCGCAGATGCCGACGCGCTGCACCCGGATGCGCACCTCCCCCTCGCCAGGTTCCGCCGCGCCGACGTGCCGGATCGCGATGCGGTCCTTGCCGTCGATGTACACCGCGCGGTTCGCTTCGGCGCTCATACGACGGCCGTCATTCCGCCGTCGACGACGATGTTCTGGCCCGAGACGAAGCTTGATGCATCGGATGCGAGGAAGAGCAGCGCCCCTCGCAGCTCGCGCACGTCGCCCCACCGGTGGGCGGGCGTGCGGTTCACGAGCCAGTCGTTGAACGCCTCGTCCTCGACGAGGGCGCGATTCATGTCGGTCGCGAAATAGCCGGGCGAGAGGGCGTTCACCTGCACGCCGAAGCGCGCGAGGTCTGCCGCCATCCCCTGGGTCAGCAGCGCCACGCCGCCCTTCGACGCCGAGTACGGCGCGATCGTCTGCCGCGCCAGCTTCGACTGCACGGAGGCGACGTTGATGATCTTGCCCGAACCGCGCTCTGTCATGCCGGGCACGACGAAGCGCGACACGTAGAACATGCTCGACAGGTTGCTGGCGATCACCGCGTCCCAGTCGTCGACGGCGAACTCGCCGATCGGCGCGCGCCGCTGCAGGCCGGCGTTGTTCACGAGGATGTCGGGCACGCCGTGCTCGGCGATCAGCTCCTCGACGCTGGTCTGCACCGCCTGCGCGTCCGTCACGTCGAACCGCGCCGTCGCCGGCGCGGCGCCCGTGACATCGGCGACCGCTTCCGCGGCCTCGGCGAGGGCCCGCGCATCGCGGCCGTGCAGGATCACGCGAGCCCCCGCCTCCGCGAGGCCGAGCGCCAGCGTGCGCCCGAGCCCGCGGGACGAGCCGGTGACGAGCGCCGAGCGCCCCGTGATGTCGAACAGATCGGTAGTCATCCGCTTCTCCTAGAAGATCAGGTAGACGGCGAGGACGATGACGAACGCGACGACCGATTCGATCGCCTGCTGCACCGTCCAGGTCTTGAGGGTGGTCTGCACGTCCAGCTTCATCAGGCGTCCGACCAGCCAGAAGCCGGAGTCGTTGACGTGGCCGGCGAACACCGAGCCGGCGGCCGTCGCCAGCGTGATCGCCGCGACGTCCATCGCGCCGAAGTCCCCGGCGGCGACGGCCGGCGCCATCAGGCCGGCGGACGTCACCAGCGCGACGGTCGCGGAGCCCTGCGCCAGGCGCAGCACGACGGCGATGATGTACGCCGCGAAGATGACGGGCAGGCCCAGGTCGGCGAGCGTGTCCGCGAGGGCGTCGCCGATGCCGGATGCCCGCAGCACACCGCCGAACATGCCGCCGGCGCCGGTGATCAGGATGACCGATGCGACGGGGCCCAGCGTGCCGTCGACGAGCTTCTCGAGAGCCGAGCCCTGCTCGCCGCGGAAACGGCCGAGCACGAGCAGAGCGACGATCACCGTGATCAGCAGGGCGATGGGCGACTGGCCGATGAACACCAGGGACTGCACCCAGAACGCTTCGGGGTCGACAGCGCCGACCGAGCCGAGCGTGCTCAGGCCCGTGTTCAGGAAGATCAGGACGATCGGGACCAGCAGGATCGCGATGACGGTGCCGGGCTTCGGCGGGTTCTCGGGCTGGTCGTCGTCGCTCGCACCGAACAGCGACGGCACCACGAGCGGAATGCGCTTGTTGACGAACTTGCCCCACAGGTAACCGGACAGGTACCAGGTCGGGAAGGCGACGACGATGCCGAGCAGGAGCACGAGCCCGAGGTTCGCCTCGTAGAACTCGATGGCCGAGACCGGGCCCGGGTGCGGCGGCAGGAAGACGTGCATGACGGAGAACGCCGCGGCGCTGCTGATGCCGAACAGGAGCAGGTTCTTGCCGCCGATGCGGCGCGCGACGGCGAAGATGATCGGGAGCATGACCACGAGGCCCGCATCGAAGAAGATCGGGAAGCCCAGCAGCAGAGAGGTGAGGCCGAGGGCGAAGGCCGCGCGCTTCTCGCCGAAGACGCGCACCATCAGGTCGGCGACGGCCTTCGCACCGCCCGACGATTCGATCAGCCGCCCGAGGATCGCGCCGAGCCCGATCAGCAGCGCGACCGAGCCGAGCGTCTTGCCGAAATCGCCCACGAGCGCGTCGACGATCGAGCCGACGGGAAGCCCCGTTGCGATCGCCGTCAGCACCGAGACGAGGATCAGCGTGAGGAACGCGTGCAGACGCAGCTTGATCACCAGGAACAGGATCAGCAGGACGGCGCCGGCGGCGATGCCGAGCAGCGCCCCCGGGCCGAGCGTCTGGGTCCACTCTTCAGTCATGAGATTCTCCGTTGAACATGGGTCGAGCGCAGCGGATCGGCGACGGTCCACAACGCAAAAGTACTACTTATAGCCGTAGTAAGGTATCACTAGTTACATCGAGAAGGGAACCCGATGGCGGGCCGCATCCACGACGACGTCACCCGCGACCTCGGCACCCGCATCGTCGCGGGAGAGATCGCACCGGGTGCAGTCTTCACCCTGGCGCAGCTGGAGAACGACTACGGCGCCTCCCGGACGATCGCCCGCGACGCCGTGCAGGTGCTCGAGAGCCTGGGCCTAGTCGCCTCGCGCCGGCGGGTCGGCATCACGGTGCAGCCGCGGGATTCCTGGGACGCATTCGCCCCGCGAGTGATCGAGTGGAACCTGCAGGGTCCGTTCCGCCAGCAGCAGCTCGAGGCGCTCATGGAGCTGCGCGTTGCGGTCGAACCGACGGCGGCGCGCCTGGCCGCCCTCCGTGCGACTCCCGCGCAGCGCGCGGAGCTGCGCCGGCTGGCCGGGCGACTCCGGGCCCTGGGTTCCGAGGGCAACGGCGCGTCGGACGACTTCCTGGAGGCCGACGTCGCCTTCCACGATCTGCTGCTCCAGGCATCCGGGAACCCGCAGCTGATCGCCCTGCGCGCACCCGTGCGGGAGGTGCTCACCGGGCGCACCCGGCTGGGCCTGACGCCGCCCGTCCCCGCCGCGGGAACCCTCGAGGAGCACGAGTCCGTCGCGGCCGCGGTCAGCGCGGGCCGCGGCGAGGAGGCCGAGGCGCACTCCCGCTCGCACATGCTGTCCGTCTGGAGCGAGGTGCAGTCGGACGACTCGCTGGCCTGAGCCCGGCCGACCCCACGCCCCGATACCGCCACCGCCCTCGGTCGGGCGCGCGACGCCGACGAGCGCCTCGAACGCACCACCGCGGACGACCGGAGCGCCGATGGATTCGGACCCGCGCCGGCTCACGGGCTGCCAGCGCATGAAGAAACCCCCGCGCTCCCTGTCAAGAGGAGGGAACGCGGGGGTTGTGCAAAGGGTGAGAGGTCTGTGTTCCCGGCACCGACGTGCCGGTCAACAGACTCAATCGGCTCGAGCATGAGCGCGAGCGCTCTTGCCTCTCGCCTCAATCGTCTGTGGTCCATAGAACCGGGAACAGACTCAATCGGCTCGAGCATGAGCGCGAGCGCTCCTGCCTCTCGCCTCAATCGTCTGTGGAGCTGGGGGGAATCGAACCCCCGTCCAACGCTGGTTCACTGAAGTTTCTCCGGGCGCAGTCTGTGGAGACGTTCTGCTCGGCCCCGACCTTCAGCACAGACACATAGGTCGACGGGCCCAGCCGCAGAGGAGTCCCGTACGACGTCGCGGCCCCGTCGCACAGCAAGACCCCTTAGATGGCGCCAGGGTCCGTGTCGGGGTCGACCACGGTCTGACGGACTCGGGCTCGCAGCTTAGGCTGCGAGGGCGAAGTCAGTGCGCTTAGCGTTAGCGTTGGCACTTATAGTTTCGCGGGGGGCGTTAACGAGATAACCCCGCATCCTCGGCCCGCTTCTGTCAGATCGGCAGGCGCTGTCGAAACCGATCAGCCCCGTGGATCCTTCCGCAGAAGGGAACCTCTCACACTCTGTGCACTTATCAGCGCCCGAGGGCGCATCGTGCCCGGCGGCCGGGCGGCTCGGAATCTCTCCGAGCACTACAGCTTACATGAACCAGGGCCACCGGCGCATCCCGGTGCGAGCGATCGCGCACCACCGAGGAGGATCAGCGGGATCGAGGACGAGAACGCGGGAGACCTCCGCGCGGGCGCGAACTCCTCGGGACCGCGCGCGGCGGCGCTCGCCCCGGTGGGGCGCGGGAACGCGGGAGGGCTCGGCTACTGTCGTGGCATGGGTGAAGACGCCGATATGGCCGAACGGCTGGGCCGGATGATCCGGGTCGCCACGGTCAGCGCTGGTGCCGATTCCGAGGCGCCGTTCGAGGAGTTCCGTGCGCTGCTGCAGGAGCTGTACCCCCGGGTGCACGCCGAGCTCGATGTCGAGCTCGTCGGCGACCGCGGGCTGCTGTACCGGTGGCGCGGGCGCGGCGACGGCGACCCCCTCGTGCTGATGGCGCACTACGACGTCGTTCCGGCCGATGCGGCCGATGGCTGGGAGCAGGATCCGTTCGCCGGGCTCGTCGCCGACGGCAAGGTGTTCGGTCGCGGCGCGCTCGACGACAAGGGCCCGCTCCTGGTGGCGATCGAGGCCGTCGAGCAGCTCCTCGCCGACGGCTTCTCCCCCGCACGCGACGTCTACCTCTCGTTCGGCGGCGACGAGGAGGTCCACGGCGCCTCGGCCCGGGCCATCGCCGCCGAACTCGCGGGGCGCGGCGTCGACCCCTGGCTGGTCGTCGACGAGGGTGGCGCCGTCGTCGACGCCCCACTGCCCTTCGTCGCGGGCCGCGCCGCGATGATCGGCGTCGGCGAGAAGGGGGTCGCCACACTCCGCCTCAGCGCCTCCGGCGACGGAGGGCACGCATCGGCCCCGCGCGGCCCCGGTGCGATCGATCGCGTCGCGCGCGCCGTCAGCCGCCTCGGCCCCGGCACGTTCCGGCCGCGCATGCCGGCATCCGTCGCCCGGATGATCGGGGTCTTCGCCGGCAGGGCGACTGGCCCCGCGCGGCCGCTGCTGCGCCTCCTCGCCCGCTGGCCGTGGCTCGGCGGCCGGGTGTTCGCCGCGCTCGGCGGCGAACCGGCGGCCCTGGCGCGCACGACGATCGCCGCGACCATGCAGTCGGGAGGCTCGGCCGCGAACGTGCTGCCGTCGCGGGCATCGGCGACCCTGAACCTCCGGATCATCCCGGGCGAGACGGCCCGCGGCGCCGCGCGGCGCGTGCGGCGGCGCATCCGCGACGGCCGCGTCGACGTCGAGCTCCTCGAGGGAGACGACCCGTCGCCGGAGTCGCCCGTCGACGGGCCGCAGTTCGCCGCGATCGCCGATGCCGTGCGCGCCGCGTACCCCGACGCGCTGCCCGCTCCGTATCTGATGATGCAGGCGAGCGACGCGCGGCACTTCCACGCGCGCTGGCCAGCTGTCTACCGGTTCGCGCCGCTCGAGATGTCGTCGGCGCAGCGCGCTTCGATCCACGGCGTCGGCGAGTGGGTCGAGGCGTTCTCCCTCGCCCGGGGCCGCGCGTTCCACGAGGCGCTCATCCGGGGGCTGTCGTGACCCGCGAGCGGCGCGCGCTCGCGGCGGGGAGCCCGTCGTGACACCGCGCACCGGCGTCAGGGCGCTCATGGGCGTCGTCGGCTTCCTCGCCGCCGTCGAGTTCACGAGCGGCATCATCCAGGGCTACTACACGCCCATGCTCACCGACATCGCGCGCCACCTCGGCGTCAACGACGCCGACGTGAACTGGATCGAGGGCGGGCAGCTGATGCTCTCGGCGCTCGTCGTCCCCGCTTTCACGAAGCTCGGCGACATGGTCGGGCACAAGCGGATGCTGCTGATCTCGACCGCGATCACGGCCGCCGCATCGCTCGCGCTGCCGTTCATCGACTCGTTCGCCGTGTTCCTCATCGCCTGGGCGCTCCAGGGCGTCTACGTCGTGTGGCTGCCGCTCGAGGTCGCGCTCATCTGGATCAGGGCGAGGCGCATCGCGGAGCGCGGCGGCGTCCGGCCGGCCGCCGTGACCGCCCAGGCGGCCGGCCTGCTCGTGGCCGCGCTCGAGTTCGGCGCGATCGGCGGCGCCCTCATCGGCGGCGCCCTGATCGATGCACTGCCGTTGCGGGCCGTCCTGCTCATCCCCGCGGCGGCCGTCGTCGCGTGCTTCTTCGCGATCCTGTTCGGCGTGGAGGAGTCGCCGAACCCGGTCGGCGGCCGCCTCGACACGGTGGGCCTCGCGCTCGTCTCGCTCGCGCTGATCGCCTTCACGGGCGGGCTCAGCCTGCTCCGCGTCGGAGGGCCGGATTCTGCTGCGGCGTGGGCCGTGACCGCGCTCGGCATCGCGCTCCTCGTGCCCTTCGTGCTGTGGGAGCGCCGGCACCCCGACCCCCTCATCGACGTGCGCATGTTCCGGTCGCCGGCCCTGTGGCCGATCTTCCTGACGGCCGGGCTCTTCGGGGTCAGCGTGCTCGGTGCCCAGGCGCCGCTGTCGACGTTCGCCCGCACCGATCCGGATGTCTACGGATACGGCCTCGGGACGACCGGATTCGCCACGTCTCTGATCATCGGGCTCTACCTCGTCGCGATGATCGTCGGCGCGCTCGCCTTCCCCCGTGTCGCGCGCGCGACGACGCCGCGGGTCTCGCTGATCCTGGCGTCGCTCCTGGTCGGTCTCGGATACCTGCTGTTCCTGCCCTTCCACGACGAGTACGCGCAGACGATCACGAACATGATGCTCGCCGGCCTCGGCTCGGGCGCGCTGGTCGCGGCCCTGCCGGCCGCGGCCGCGGCTGCGGCGCCGCCCGCGCAGACCGGCGTGGCGACGGGCCTGACGAACTCGGTCAAGACGGTCGGCGGCGCCGTCGCATCGTGCGTCTTCGGCATCGCGCTGCTCAACGGCGTCGCCGCCGCCGGCCCCGAGTCGACCGCGGGCTCGCTCTCGGGCTACGTCACGGTCTGGCTCGTGTGCGGCATCACGGCGCTCGTCGCCGCGACCGCGCTCCTGCTCGTGCCGAAGGAGGCGTTCACCGACGCGCCCGCCGAGGCGGGGCCGGAGCGCACGCCGGCATAGCGGTCGCGGGGCCGGATGACGGGAGTCGTTCGGGGCGCGCGACCGCCCGAGGGGTCGGTCGGGAGCTATTCGGCGTCGTCCGGGAGCAGGTCGGGGCGGTGCTCACGCGTGCGGGCGATGGACTGCTCCCTGCGCCACGCGTCGACGGCGCCGTGGTTGCCGCTCAGCAGCACGGGCGGAACCTCGAGGCCGCGCCACTGGGCGGGCTTCGTGTAGATCGGATACTCCAGGAGGCCGTCCTCCTCGTGCGACTCCTCCACGAGGCTCGCCGGGTTCCCCACCATGCCGGGGATCAGCCGCGTCACGGCTTCGATCATCGCCATCGCGGCGACCTCGCCGCCGTTGAGCACGTAGTCGCCGAGGCTCACGAGCCGCACGCGGCCCTTCGCCGCGTAGTGGTCGATGACCCGCTGGTCGATGCCCTCGTAGCGGCCGCAGGCGAAGACCAGCTGCTCCTCGTCGGCGAGCTCGCGCGCCATCGGCTGCGAGAAGCGCTCCCCCGCCGGCGAGGGCACGAGCAGCACCCCGTCGTCCGTGAGCGCGTGGTCGAGCGCTTCACCCCACGGCTCTGGCTTCATCACCATGCCGGCGCCGCCCCCGTAGGGGGTGTCGTCGACCGTGCGGTGGCGATCGTGCGCCCAGTCGCGCAGGTCGTGGACCCTGACGTCGATCAGGCCGCGCTCGCGCGCCTTCCCGACCAGGGAGAGGTCGAGCACGTCGAAGAAGGACGGGAAGATCGTGATGACATCCAGGCGCACCGGGACAGTCTAGTTCGCCGCGGCTCCGAGATTCCGGATCCGCCGCGGGCGCCGAGCCGCGCTCCTACTCGGAGGCCGCCCTGTCGCCGCCTTCGGGCTCGAGCGCGCCGTCGGCGGGCGCCGGCTCCTCAGGGAGCTCCTCGAAGAGCCCCGCCGGGGGCGTGACGATGACGCGACCGCCCGCGAGATCGACCTCGGGGACGATGGCCGCCACGAACGGCACCATGACCTCGTCGCCGTTCGCCCTGACGATCAGCAGGTCGTGCGAGGGCAGGTGGTCGACGCGCGACACCTTGCCGATGACCTCGCCGTCGCGCACGACATCGAGGCCCGCGAGCTGGTGGTCGTACCAGGCGTCGTCCTCGGGCTCCGACTCGGCGGCGTCCTGGTCGATCCACAGGATGGCGCGCACGATGCTCTCGGCCTCCGTGCGGTCGTCGATGCCCTCGAGGAACACGACGGGGTGATTGTTCATCCAGCGGAACTCCCGCACGACGACGGTTTTGCCGTGCCATTTGGAGTCCTGCGGAACCTGGAGCGTGAACTCCGCTCCAGGGACGAACCGACGATCGGGGTCGTCGGTGTACAGCTCGACCTTGAGGGCGCCCTTGAGGCCGTGGGCCTTGAGGAGGCGCCCCACTCGGAGCTGCGGCTTGGCTGCGCGCTCTGCCACGATCAGTCGTCGGCGACGTCGACGCGGACGCGTTTGCCGTCTGCCAGGGCGCTCACGACGGTGCGCAGCGCCTTTGCGGTGCGACCGCCGCGCCCGATCACACGGCCACGATCCTCCTCGGCGACGTGCACTTCCAGCACATCGCCGCGGGGCGTGGTCGACGAAACGATTCGTACGTCATCCGGGGAATCGACGATCCCCTTGACGGTGTGTTCGAGCGCGGCGGCCAGCACGGCGATTACTCTGCGGTCTCTTCGGCCGGAGCCGCGTCCTCGGCCGGAGCCTCGGCGGGCTCTGCCGCCTTCTTCTCGGCCTTCGGCTTGATGACCGACTTCTTGCTGGCGTCGACCGCGAAGGCGGCCTTCTCCTCGGCGACCTGGACAGTGCTCTTCGCGTCCTTGTCGCCCTTGAACTTGCCCCAGTCGCCGGTCAGCTTGAGGATGGCGCGCACCTGGTCGCTCGGCTGGGCGCCGACGCTCAGCCAGTACTGCGCACGCTCCGAGTCGACCTCGATGAACGAGGGCTGCTCGGTGGGGTGGTACTTGCCGATCTCCTCGATCACACGACCGTCGCGCTTCTTGCGCGAGTCGGCCACGATGATGCGGTAGTACGGCGCGCGGATCTTGCCGAAGCGCTTCAGACGGATCTTGACAGCCACGATTCTCCTGTGGTTTTCGAAAGTGGTCGAACCAATCGCCTCGCGCGTGGGGTCATGCACGCCGGCGGAAGCTCTGATGGCGGTTCGCAGAGAAGGATAGAGGGTCGTTCCCGCGTTCCAAACCTCTATTCTGCCAGATCGTCGCTGAACGTTGCGAATCGACGCGGGGCGCGCCGCGACACCACTCGGCATTTAGGTAAGGCTCACCTTGCGGTCGCCTGGATTTTAGGCAATCCTTGCCTGTGCACGCCGTCCGGCCCTCGCCGCTGTGCACCCGAACACCACCCGAAAGGCCATGATGTCCGCACGCCCCTGGATCGCCTCCGTCGCCCTCGCCGGCACCGCACTCCTGCTCGCCTCCTGCGCAGGCGGCGCCTCCCCCGCCGCGGAGGAGCCCGCGGCCGAGGACTGCACGCCGAGCCTCGAGGCGGCCGGGCCGTCGGAGGAGGCGGTCACGGTCGAGCACGCGCTGGGCACGACCGAGATCCCCGCCGGCGTCGAGCGGGTCGCGTCGATCGGCTGGGGCAACCAGGACGTCGCTCTCGCGCTCGGCGTCGCGCCGGTCGGCGCCGACGACCAGACCTGGTCGATGGACAGCAGCGACGGCCTGGGGCTGTACGACTGGACGACCGACGGATTCGCGGCCCTCTGCGCGCCGGAGCCCGTCGTCTACAGTACCGCCGACGGCACGGATTTCACGGCGATCGCCGACTCGCAGCCCGACCTCATCCTCGCCGCGTACTCCGGCCTCACGCAGGAGGACTACGACACCCTGAGCGAGATCGCCCCCGTCGTCGCCTACCCCGAGGTCCCCTGGTTCACACCGTGGCGCGACACCATCCGGCTCGACTCCGAGGCGCTCGGTCAGGCGGAGGCCGGTGAGGAGCTCATCGCCTCGCTCGAGGACCAGATCTCGCAGGCGACCGACGGCGGCGAGAAGTTCGCCGGCAAGAAGGCCGCCTTCGTGTACGTGAACCCCGCCGATCTCTCGGTCGTGTCGGTCTACGGCACCTCCGACTCGCGCACCGCGTTCCTCGGCGACCTGGGCTTCGAGTTCCCCGAGACGGCCGAGCAGGCGACGGAGGACGGCGCCTTCTACCTCGACGTCGCAGCCGAGAACGCCGACATGCTCGACGACTTCGACGTCATCGTCGCCTACGGCGACGACACGACGGCGCAGGCCCTGCAGGACGACCCGCTGTGGAGCACCGTGCCCGCCGTCGAGGCCGGCGCGGTCGCGATCGCCGGCAACGGCGATGCGTTCAGCGGCGCCGTCACCCCGACCGCCCTCTCGATCCCCTGGATGCTCGACGACTACGTCGGCATCCTTGAGGAGGCGGCGACGAGCGCGAAGTGAGTGCGGCGACGCTGACCGCCGTCGATGCCCCGGCCGCACGCACGACCGGGGCGACCAGGCGCGCCGCGACGGTCGTCGTCGGAGTCGCGGCGATCGCCATCGCGCTCGTCGTCTCCCTCGCCTTCGGCTCGCGCAGCGTCGGCCTCACCGAGATCGCCGACGGCCTGACGGCGTGGTTCGCCGGGCGCGCGCCCGAGGACATCGGCGCGATCGCCGTGCAGGAGCGCATCCCGCGCACCGTGCTGTCGCTCGTCGCCGGCGCGGCGCTCGCGGTCTCGGGCGGGGTGATGCAGGCGCTGACCCGCAACCCGATCGCCGACCCCGGCATCCTCGGTGTGAACACGGGTGCCGCGCTGTTCGTCGTGTGCGGCATCGCGTTCTTCGGCATCTCCTCGACCTACCAGTACCTCGCGCTCGCGCTCACCGGCGGGGCGCTCGCGGCGGCGTTCGTCTACGTCGTCGGCTCCATCGGTGCCGGCGGCGCGACGCCCATCAAGCTCGCCCTCGCGGGCGCGGCCACGACCGCGGCCCTGTCGTCGCTCGTCAGCGCAGTCATGCTCCCGCGCGCCGCCGCAATGAACGATTTCCGGTTCTGGCAGGTCGGCGGAACCGGCGGCGCCGAATGGGCGTCGATGGCCGCCGCCGCACCCCTGCTGCTCGTCGCCGGCGCCGTCGCGATGATCTGCGCCTCCGCCCTGAACGCCCTCGCACTCGGCGACGAGACGGCATCCGGGCTCGGCGTCAGCGTCGGACGTACCCGCGCGATCGCGGCGATCGCCGGCGTCGTGCTGTGCGCAGCGACGACCGCGCTGTGCGGCCCGATCGCTTTCGTCGGGCTGATGATCCCGCACGTGGTGCGGATGGTCGTCGGCCCCGACCAGCGCTGGATCCTCCCGATCTCGGCGATCGGCGGCGCCGTGCTGCTCACGCTCGCCGACACGGCCGGCCGCGTGCTCGGCTCGCCGGGCGAGGTCGAAGCCGGCATCCTCACGGCCTTCCTCGGCGCCCCCGTCCTCGTGATGATCGCCAGGCGCACCCGGATGCGGGGCCTGTGATGCTGATGACCTCGCCCGCGCGCCAGGCCCCCGCCGCGCTCCTGGCCGGCCGCAGGCGCCGGCGGCGCCGCCGCGCCGTCGGGACCGCCGTGCTCGCCGCGCTGGCCCTGCTCCTGATCATGGCGACCCTGCTCGTCGGCACCACGTTCTACCCGGTCGCCGAGGTCATCCGGGTCCTCGCGGGCGAGGACGTGCCGGGCGCGAGCTTCACCGTCGGCCAGCAGCGGCTGCCCCGGGCGCTGACGGGCCTGCTCGCCGGGGCGGCGTTCGGCATCGCCGGCTCGACGTTCCAGACGATGCTGAGGAACCCGCTCGCGAGCCCGGATGTCATCGGCATCACCTCGGGCGCCAGCGCCGCGGCGGTGATCTCGCTCGCCGTGCTGCACCTCTCGGGCGGCGCCACGACCGTCATCGCCCTCGTCGCCGGCGTCGCCACCGCCGCCGTCATCTACGCGGCCGCGCGCGGCGGCGAATCGACGGGCGGCCGCCTGATCCTGATCGGCATCGGAATCGGGGCGATGCTCGATGCCGTCGTGGCCTTCGTCATCCAGCGCGCCGCCGAGTGGGACGTCCCCGTCGCGATGCGCTGGCTCACGGGGAGCCTCAACGGCGCCCGGATGGAGGAGCTCTGGCCCCTCGTGCTCGCGCTGGCGCTGCTGGGGCCCGTCGTGGCCGCGCTCTCGCGCGACCTCGGCGCGCTCGAGCTGGGCGACGCATCGGCGACGGCGCTCGGCGTCAGGGTGGGCCGCACCCGCGTCGCACTGATCCTCTCCGCCGTCGCCCTCGCGTGCGTCGCGACCGCCACGACGGGGCCGATCGCCTTCGTCGCCTTCCTCGCCGGGCCCATCGCCCAGCGCATCGTCGGTGCAGGCGCCTCGCTCGTCGTGCCGTCGGCGCTGGTCGGTGCGTGCCTGGTGCTCGCCGCCGACCTGATCGGGCAGTTCGCGTTCGACACGAAGTTCCCCGTCGGCGTCATCACGGGTATCCTCGGCGCGCCGTACCTGCTCGTCCTGCTCATCCGCACCAACCGCAAGGGGGCATCCTCATGACCGCCGACCGAACGCTCGCCGCAGACGCCCTGTCGTCCGGCTACGGCTCGACGACGATCGTCGACGACGTCAGCCTCGAGCTGCCGGCCGGGGGCATCAGCGTGATCGTCGGCGCCAACGCGTGCGGCAAATCGACGCTGCTGAAGACGCTCTCGCGCCTCGTCCCCGCGACCGGCGGCGCGGTGCTGCTCGACGGCGAGGCGATCGCGAAGCGCAGCACCAAGGCGCTCGCGCGGACCCTCGGCCTGCTGCCCCAGCAGCCGGTCGCGCCCGAGGGCATCGCCGTCGCCGACCTCGTCGGGCGCGGGCGGCACCCGCACCAGAAGCTGTTCCGCTCCTGGGGCGCCGAGGACGACCGCGCCGTCGCCGAGGCCCTCGAGGCGACCGGCATCACAGGCCTCGCCGATGCCGTCGTCGACGAGCTCTCGGGGGGCCAGCGCCAGCGCGTGTGGATCGCCATGGCCCTCGCGCAGGAGACCGACGTCCTGCTGCTCGACGAGCCGACGACCTTCCTCGACCTCGCGCACCAGGTCGAGGTGCTCGACCTGCTCACCGACCTGAACCGCTCCCGCGGCACCACGATCGCGATGGTGCTGCACGACATCAACCTCGCCGCGCGCTACGCCGACCACATCTTCGCGATGCGGCGGGGCCGCCTCGTGGCCTCTGGCGCGCCGGCCGACGTCGTCTCGCCGGAGCTGATCGCCGACGTCTTCGGCCTCGATGCCGTGGTCGCGGCCGACCCCGTCTCGGGGACGCCCCTCGTCATCCCGCGCGGCCGCCACCACAGCGCGCCGCGCGACGCCGCCCCGGGCGCACCGGAGACATCCACGACCGACACCCCCGCGGCGAGCGCCGCGGCCGAGCCCGCAGGAGCGCCCAGATGAGCACCGCAGCTGCGACCGACACCCGCCCGATGCGACTCTTCCGCGCCAGGGTCAGCCGCATCACCGACCTGACGCCGAGCTTCCGCCGGTTCACCTTCACGGGCGACGACCTGCACGAGTACGGCGACCCCGGGTACGACCAGCGCATCAAGGTCGTCTTCCCCCGCCCGGGCGGCTCGCTCGACACGATGCCGACGGCCGACGACTGGTACACGCCGTGGCGCGAGCAGGATCCGGATGAGCGCCACCCGTTCCGCACGTATACGACCCGTGCCGTGCGCAACGAGCTGCGGGAGGTCGACGTCGACATGGTCGCTCACGAGGTGTCGGGCCCCGCCTCGGCGTGGATCCGCGACGCGGCACCGGGTGACGAGGTGATGCTGGCCGCCCCGACGATCCACCACGGCGGTGCGCGCCTCGGCGTCGACTTCGTGCCGCCGGAGCGAACCGAGAAGTACCTGTTGGTCGGAGACGAGACCGCGGCCCCCGCGATCGCGGTGATGCTCGAGCAGCTGCCCCGCGAAGCGCGAGGCGTCGTCGTGCTGGAGGTGCCGTACGAGGCCGACGCGGCCTACCTGCCCGAGCACCCCGGCTTCCACATCGAGGTCGCCGGCCGCGGCGACGGCGAGCGGCACGCCCACCTCGATCGGGCGGCCGCCGAGCAGGCCGCGGCCCTCTGCCCCGACGGCCGCGGCTCCGACGTCGAGGAGGTCGACGTCGACAGCGGCCTGCTCTGGGAGGTGCCGCGCACCGCGAAGGGCGGTGCAGCGCTGAAGAGCGCGCCGCTGTATGCCTGGGTCGCCGGCGAGGCCGGCGCGATCAAGCGCATCCGGCGCCACCTCGTCCGCGAGGTCGGCGTCGACCGCCGGGCCGTGGCGTTCATGGGCTACTGGCGCCTCGGCAGGGCCGAGAACTAGCCGGGGTCACTCCACCCAGTCGAGCGTGCGGTCGACGGCCTTCTTCCACCGGGCCAAGCGCGCCTCGCGCTCGTCGTCCGGCATCCGGGGCTCCCACCGCGCGTCCTCGGCCCAGAGCGCGCCGAGCTCCTCGCGGTCGCGCCAGAAGCCGACGGCGAGGCCCGCCGCGAACGCGGCGCCCAGCGAGGTCGTCTCGGAGACGACCGGTCGCACGACGGGCACGCCGAGGATGTCGGCCTGGAACTGCATCAGCAGCTCGTTGTGCACCATGCCGCCGTCGACGTGCAGCTCCGACAGAGGCACACCGGCGTCGGCATTCATGGCGTCGATCACCTCGCGCGATTGGAAGGCGACCGCCTCGAGCGCCGCGCGGGCGAAGTGCCCCTTCGTCGCGAACCTCGTCAGGCCGACGATCGCCCCGCGCGCGTCGCTGCGCCAGTGCGGCGCGAACAGCCCGGAGAAGGCGGGCACGATGTGCACGTCGCCGTTGTCGTCGACGCTGCGCGCCAGCTCCTCGACCTCCGGCGCGGAGGAGATCATGCCGAGGTTGTCGCGCAGCCACTGGATGAGCGAACCGGTCACGGCGATCGAGCCCTCGAGAGCGTAGACGGGGGGCTCCTCCCCCAGGCGGTAGGCGACGGTCGTGATGAGGCCGTGCTCGGAGCGCACCATCTCCTCGCCCGTGTTCAGGAGCACGAAGTTGCCCGTCCCGTACGAGTTCTTGGACTGGCCGCGCGAGAACGCCGTCTGGCCGAACGTCGCGGACTGCTGGTCGCCCAGGATGCCGGCGATCGGCGTCTCCCGCAGCAGGCTCTGCGGGTTGCCGGCGCCGTAGACCTCGGAGGACGACCGGATGCTCGGCAGCATCGCGCGCGGGATCCGGAACAGCTCGAGCATCTCGTCCGACCATTCGAGGCTCTCGACGTCCATCAGCATGGTGCGGCTCGCATTGGTCACGTCCGTGACGTGCGCGCCGCCCGCCGAACCGCCCGAGAGGTTCCAGACGAGCCACGTGTCGATCGTGCCGAAGAGGAGGTCCCCTGCCTCGGCGCGCTCCCGCGCTCCTTCGACGTTGT
The DNA here is from genome assembly GCF_002970975.1 of Microbacterium halophytorum. Classification (GTDB taxonomy): domain Bacteria; phylum Actinomycetota; class Actinomycetes; order Actinomycetales; family Microbacteriaceae; genus Microbacterium; species Microbacterium halophytorum. The sequence goes on along the minus strand of NZ_PNFA01000006.1, from coordinate 138,801 downwards.
CCAGGATCCAGGCGAGCTTCGAGGCGGAGAAGTAGGCGCTCATGGGCAGCCCCGTGAGGCGGCGCACCCGCTCGCCCTCCCCCGCCTCGGCGAGACGGTCCATCTCGTCCTGCGTGCGCGTGTCCTGCCAGACGATCGCGTTGTGGATCGGCCGACCCGTCGCCCTGTCCCACACGACGACCGTCTCCCGCTGGTTCGTGATGCCGATCGCGGCGACGTCGTGCCTCGTGATCTCGGGGCCGGACAGCGCCTGCCCGATCACCTCGCGGGTGCTCGCCCAGATCTCGAGCGCGTCGTGCTCGACGAGGCCGGGCCCGGGGAAGATCTGCTCGTGCTCGCGCTGGCCCGTCGCGACGATCGTCGCGTCGTGGTCGAACACGATCGCCCGCGTCGACGTCGTGCCCTGATCGATCGCGATCACGTACTTCTGCTCGTTCGCCACGGGAACCCCTTCGTCGCCTCTGCTGCGTCGCGAACCAGGCTACGGGTCGCGGCGCCGGCGCCCGCACCGGATGCACGAACGTGCGGGCCGCCTCGCACCCCCGCCCTCAGCCGACGAGCTCCTGGGCCAGCTCTTCGTCGATCACGAGGTCGGTCGCCACGCGGGCGGCGAGCGCACCGCGCACGGCGGGGACCTTGGGCAGGCCGCTCACGACGCAGACGCGCCGGGGCACGCGGCGCAGGCGGTCGATACCGGGGCCCGTCGCCCGCGCGTTCAGGGCGATGTCGCGCCACGATCCGTCGGCGCGGAAGAACACCGTCGCGACGTCGCCCACCGCCCCGTCGTCGGCGAGGCTCCGGAAGTCGGCGCGGTCGAGGTACCCGCCGACGTACACGCGGCTCGGCACGTCGGCCGACGGGGAGCCCAGCCCGAAGATCGCGACGTCGATGCGGTCCTGGATTCCGAGCACCCGGCGCGTGCTGCGCTCGCGCCACATCGCCTCCTTAGTGGCGGGGTCATCGAAGAAGGCCGGGACGGGGAACTGCTGCACGTCGGCCGAGAACGCGCCGGCGAATCGCTGCAGGATCTCGCTGGCGTACTCGACGCCGCTCGTCATGGTGTTGCCGGCGCCGTTGAGCTGCACCACCGTGGTGCCGTGCGTCTCGCGCTGCGGCAGGTGGCGGCTGATCGCCCCGAGGGTCGACCCCCACGCGACGCCGATCGACGCGTTCGAGTCGACGAAGCCGCCGATCAGGCGGGCGGCCGTCATCGCGACGCGCTCGAGCCTGTCGACCTCGTTGACGCCCGACCCGACCGGAACGACGTGGGGCGTCACACCGAAGCGGTCCCGGATGCGCCGCTCGAGCGCCTGCGCGCCCGCGAGCGGGGAGTTGATCCGGATGTCCACGAGGCCGACGCGCCGTGCGTGGGCGATCAACCGCGAGACCGAGGAGCGCGAGGTGCGCAGCTCCCGGGCGATCGCGTCCATCGTGAGGTCCTGCAGGTAGTACAGCTGCGCCGCGGCGAGCGCGCGCTCGAGCTTGGGTGCGCCGCGTTCGTCGGCCCCGCCGCGTGCGTCCGCCGAGTCGTCCATCCGCACCCTCCGTCCGGTACCTGCACATCCGTGCACGTTGCTTGCGCATGCGTTCGCGCCTCGCCAGCCTAGAGTTGTGGGGCGGTCGGCGCATCCGGCGCAGCGGGACCGCCCGAAGTGAGGAGCACCATGGCCGCGACCGCACCGACCCGCCGCGACGAGGCCCTGGCCTCCATCAGGGGCGCCGGCCGCGCGCGCGTGCTGATCATCGGCGGCGGCATCAACGGCATCGCGACGTTCCGCGATCTCGCACTGCAGGGCATCGACGTCGTGCTGGTCGAGCGGGGCGACTTCGCGTCCGGGGCGTCGAGCGCGTCGAGCCACATGGTGCACGGCGGCATCCGGTACCTCGAGAACGGCGAGTTCCGCCTCGTGCACGAGTCGGTGCAGGAGCGCAACGACCTGTTGAAGACGGCGCCGCACTTCGTGAAGCCGTTGAAGACGACGATCCCGATCTATTCGACGTTCGCGGGCCTCGTGAGCGCCCCGCTGAAGTTCCTGGGGCTCGGCTCCGGCACGCCGTCGGAGCGCGGGGCGGCACTGATCAAGGCGGGCCTCGTGATGTACGACCTGTTCGCCCGCTCGGGGCGCAGCACGCCCCGGCACGCGTTCCACGGCCGCGCGCGGTCGCTCGCGGAGCTGCCGGCGATGAACCCCGACCTGAAGTACACCGCGACCTACTTCGACGCCTCGATGCACGACCCCGAGCGGCTCGCGCTCGATGTGCTGAACGACGGCGTGGCCGCCGGCGGCCGCGCCGTCAACCACGTCGAGGCGATCGGGCGCGAAGGCAACGAGGTCGTGCTGCGCGACAACGCGACGGGCGAGGAGTTCCGCATCGCGGCCGAGGCCGTCGTGAACGCCTCGGGCCCCTGGACCGACCTCACCAACTCCGCGCTCGGCGACGCCACGGCGTACATGGGAGGCACCAAAGGCTCGCACATCGTGCTCGACAACCCCGAGCTGGTCGAGGCCACCGGCGGGCGCGAGATCTTCTTCGAGCACTCCGACGGCCGCATCGTGCTCATCTATCCCCTGAAGGGGAAGGCGATGGTCGGCACGACCGACATCCCCGCCGACCCGCGCGAGCCCGCCGTGTGCACCGAGGACGAGGTCGACTACTTCTTCGACCTCATCCGGAACGTGTTCCCCTCGATCGCGGTGTCCCGCGAGCAGATCGTATACCGATTCGCGGGCATCCGCCCCCTTCCGGCGAGCGACGCTGATCGGCCGGGGCAGGTCTCGCGCGACTACCGCATCGTCGAGGGCGAGCTCGACGGCCTCCCCGTCATCAGCCTCGTCGGCGGCAAGTGGACGACGTTCCGTGCGCTCGGCGAGACGCTCTCCGACCGGGTGCTGTACCTGCTGAAGGCACCGCGCGTCGCCGGCACCCGCGGCCGAGCGATCGGCGGCGGGCGCGATTACCCGGAGACGCCGGCCGAGGCGTCCGCATGGCAGCGCACGCACCTCGGCGACGACTCCGCCCGCACGCGCCTGCTGTTCGAGCGGTACGGCACCCGCGCCGCCGACGTCGCCGCCTTCCTCGCGGAGGGCGACGACGAGGAGCTGCTCGGCGGCGAGCTGTCCCGCCGCGAGGTCGCCTGGATGGTGCGGGAGGAGCAGGCGGTGCGCCTGTCGGACGTCATCCTGCGCCGCACGTCGATCGCCTTCACGGGCCGCGCCGACGCCGATGCGCTCGGCGTCGTCGCCGACGCGATGGCCCCCGAGCGCGGCTGGACGCCCGCCGAGCGCGACGCCGAGGTCGATGCGACGGCGGCCCTCCTCCGCGACGCCCACGGCGTGGAGCCGGAGCGCGAGCTCGCCTGACGATGACCCTTGCCGGGACCGGGCGGGCTCACCGCCGCGAGCCGGTAGAATCGGGCGCACCATGGCTACATTTGGCAACCTCTCCGACCGGCTGACCGAGACCTTCCGCAATCTGCGGACGAAGGGAAAGCTGTCGGCCGCCGACGTCGACGGCACCGTTCGCGAGATCCGGCGCGCGCTGCTCGATGCGGACGTCGCGCTCGAGGTCGTGAAGGCCTTCACCGCGAAGGTGCGTGAGCGCGCCCTCGGCGACGAGGTGAACCGCGCCCTGAACCCGGCGCAGCAGGTCGTTCAGATCGTCAACGAGGAGCTCGTGGCGATCCTCGGCGGTGAGCAGCGCAAGCTGCAGTTCGCCAAGACGCCGCCGACCGTGATCATGCTCGCGGGCCTCCAGGGCTCGGGTAAGACGACGTTCGCCGGCAAGCTGGCGAAGCAGCTGCAGAAGGAGGGCCACACGCCCCTCCTGGTCGCCGCCGACCTGCAGCGCCCGAACGCTGTGAACCAGCTCCAGGTGGTCGCCGAGCGAGCGGGCGCGACCATCTACGCGCCCTTCGAGGGCAACGGCGTCGGCGACCCCGTGAAGGCGTCCAAGGACGGCGTCGCCTACGCCGAGCGCCACCAGCACGACATCGTCATCATCGACACCGCCGGCCGCCTCGGTGTCGACGCCGAGCTGATGAAGCAGGCCAGCGACATCCGGAAGAAGACGAACCCGGACGAGGTCCTGTTCGTCATCGACGCGATGATCGGCCAGGACGCCGTGAACACGGCGCGCGCCTTCCAGGAGGGCGTCGACTTCACGGGCGTCGTGCTCTCGAAGCTCGACGGCGACGCGCGCGGCGGCGCCGCGCTGTCGGTCGCGTCCGTCACGGGTCGCCCCATCATCTACGCGTCGACGGGTGAGAACCTCGACGACATCGAGGCCTTCCACCCCGACCGCATGGCGAGCCGCATCCTCGACCTCGGCGACATCCTCACCCTCATCGAGCAGGCCCAGCAGGCCTTCGACGAGGAGGAGGCGATGAAGGTCGCCGAGAAGCTCGCCAAGGAGGCCTTCACCCTCGACGACTTCCTGCAGCAGATGCAGCAGATGAAGAAGATGGGCTCGATGAAGAAGATGCTCGGCATGATGCCGGGCATGGGCGGCATGAAGGAGCAGCTCGAGAACTTCGACGAGCGCGAGATCGACCGCACCGAGGCGATCATCCGGTCGATGACCCCGGCCGAGCGGGGCAACACCAAGATCCTGAACGGCTCGCGCCGCGCCCGCATCGCCCGCGGATCCGGCATGACGGTGACCGACGTGAACTCGCTCGTGAACCGCTTCGAGCAGGCTGCGAAGATGATGAAGACCGTCGCGCGCGGCGGCACCCCGAACATTCCCGGCATGGGCGCGATGCCCCCCGGCATGGGCGGCAAGACCGGCGCCAGCGCGAAACGCGGCAAGAAGGGCGCCAAGGGCAAGAAGGGCGGATCGCGCTCGGGCAACCCGGCCAAGCGCGCCGCCGAGAACGCCGGCCTCACGGCCGCGCCGCAGAGCCCGACGGGCTCCGGCTTCGGGCTCGGCGCCGCACAGCAGCAGCCGAGCGAGGCCGACCTGGCCGAGATCCAGAAGCTGTTCGGCAAGTAGGGCGCATCGAACGCCGGTTGCCCGACCCGCGCGGTCGGGCATCCGGCGTTCTCGCGTGAGCGCCTGACGCGCGGTGCGGGCTCCGCATGGGAGCGCCGGGTGAGCGCGCGCGTCAGCGCGCCGGTGCGGGGACGGCCGCGAGGGCGCGATCGAGCCAGTCGGACAGGGGCGCCGTACCGGCGCCCGCGAGCGCCCACGCCCGGATCGCCGCCAGCAGCGCCGCCCCGTAGGCGCCGCCTGTGACATCGGCGGCGAGCGGATCGGCGCCGTCGCGTCGCAGGGCGCGGGCCGCGAGCACCGCGGCGCGGTGCGCGCGCAGCGCCGACTCCTGCTCGAGCGACGCCTCGATCCGCATGGCGCTCGCGTTCGCGATCGCGAGCGCCAGGGCGTCGGGCGCGAGGCGGGCGGCGGCACGCCGCAGGGCGTCCTCCGCCGCCGCTCCCTCGTCGACGGCCGCCGCCGCGGCGGCGATGCGCTCGTCGAGCCCGCCCCAGAGCAGCTCGGCCTTCGTCGCGGCGTAATTGAAGAAGCTCGACCGCCCGATCCCGGCACGCGACGCGATGTCGGTCACGCTCGTGTCGTCGTAGCCGTTCTCGAGGAACAGCTCGCACGCCGCTTCGGCGAGCATGTCGCGCGAGATCGACCGCGGCCGGCCGGGGCGACGCGCGGCGGTGGTCATGACCCCACTCTATCCGCGCTAGGGTGGGTGCCACCGAGAGATTATTGGACCGAGTCCGAAAAGGCCGGTCCGGTGAAGAGAGCGGGAAGCCGAATGATCGATGTGCTGCGGGCGGGCTTCGCCCCGGACGCCGTCCCCTATCTCGACGGCTGGGAGTTGCAGCGCACCGTCCACGCCGGCGTCGTCGACGGCTCGCGTCCGGAGACGCTCATCCTGCTGGAGCACGAACCGGTCTTCACGGCGGGCTCCCGCACGGAGCCGCACGAACGGCCCACGGCATCCGGCACCCCCGTCATCAACGTCGACCGCGGAGGCAGGATCACCTGGCACGGCCCCGGCCAGCTCGTCGGCTACCCGATCATGCACGCCGAGGACCGCGGTCGCGCCGTCGGGGTCGTGCGCCGGATCGAGCGGATGCTCATCGAGCTGATCGCGCCGTACGGCATCGACGGCATCGCCGTGGAGGGCCGCAGCGGCGTCTGGGTGCAGCGCACCGACGGCGCGCAGGACAAGATCGCCGCGATCGGCATGCGCGTCGCGCACGGCGTGACGATGCACGGCTTCGCCCTGAACTGCAACCATTCGCTCGCGCCGTACGAGGAGATCGTCGCCTGCGGCATCGCCGACGCGGGCGTCACGACGATCGCGCGCGAATCCAGGCGCGACGTCTCCCCCGCCGACCTCGCCGATGCCGCGGCGAGCGCCTTCCGCAACGCCTTCGAGAGGATCCCCGCATGACCACGACGGCCCCCAATGGCCGCAAGCTCCTCCGCCTCGAGGTCCGCAACGCGCAGACCCCGATCGAGAAGAAGCCGGAGTGGATCAAGACCCGCGTCAGACAGGGCCCCGCCTACCAGGACGTCCGCTCGCTCGTGAAGGGCGAGGACCTGCACACGGTGTGCCAGGAGGCCGGCTGCCCCAACATCTACGAGTGCTGGGAGGACAGGGAGGCGACCTTCCTGATCGGCGGCTCGCAGTGCACGCGCCGGTGCGACTTCTGCCAGATCGACACGGGCAAGCCCGACGCCTACGACACAGATGAGCCGCGCCGCGTCGCCGAGAGCGTGCGGACGATGGGCCTCCGGTACGCGACCGTCACGTCGGTCGCCCGCGACGACCTGGACGACACGGGCGCCTGGCTCAACGCAGAGACGGTGCGGCAGATCCACCGCCTCAACCCGAACACGGGCGTCGAGCTCCTCGCGAACGAGCACAACGGCGACCCCCGCTTCCTCGGCGAGATCTTCAGCGCGCAGCCCGAGGTGTTCGCGCACAACGTCGAGACCGTGCCGCGCGTTTTCAAGCGCATCCGGCCGGCCTTCGACTACGACCGCTCGCTCGGCGTGATCACGCAGGGCCATGAGGCCGGCCTCATCACGAAGTCGAACCTGATCCTGGGCATGGGCGAGGAGCCGGATGAGGTCGAGCAGGCCCTGCGCGACCTGCGCGACGCCGGCTGCGACATCATCACCCTGACGCAGTACCTCCGCCCGAGCCCGCGCCACATGCCGGTGGCGCGCTGGGTCAAGCCGGATGAGTTCGTCGAGTTCAAGGAGACCGCCGAGCGGCTCGGATTCCTCGGCGTCCTCGCCGGGCCCCTCGTGCGCTCGTCGTACCGCGCCGGTCGGCTCTGGGCGAAGAGCATGCGCGAGAAGGGTCGGGCGCTGCCCGCGAACCTCGCTCACTTCGCCGACGACCAGCCAGCGGAGTTCGCGCAGGCGGTCTGAGCGCGTTCGCATGACGCGGGCCACCGTTCTTCGACGAAGACGGCGACCCGCGTCCTGCGGGGCCCGCGCAGCGCGCGGCGCCCGGGGGCGCGGTCGCGGGTAGGCTGGACGACGGTCCCTTTTCCGGACCGAGTCCGCGAACCACCCGAGGAGCCATGCTTCCGTTCCGCCGTTCCCTGCCCATCGCCGCACTCGCGGCCGTCGCCGTGATCCTCGCCGGGTGCGCCGGCGGCACCGCCGCCCCCGAAGAAGAGGCGGCGACCGTAGAGGGCGGCACGCTCGTCTACGCGACGGGCGATGCCGAGCCGACCTGCCTCGACCCCCACGTCGGCGGCAACTACCCGCAGGGCCTCATCTCGACCCAGTACCTCGAGCCGCTCGTCGGTCGCAGCGCCGACGGCGAGATCGAGCCCTGGCTCGCGACCGAGTGGGAGGCAACGGACGACGGCCTCACCTGGAACCTGGCGCTGCGCGACGACGTGAGCTTCACCGACGGCACCCCGTTCGACGCCGCGGCCGTCAAGGCCAACATCGAGCACCTGCAGGATCCGGACACGGCCTCGTCGACCGGTTACCTGTCGGTCAAGGAGATCGACGAGGTCGAGGTCGTCGACGACGCCCACGTGCGCTTCCACCTCTCCACCCCGAAGTCGGCGCTGCTCGAGGTGCTCAGCCAGCAGTGGAGCGCCATGGAGTCGCCGGCCGGCATCGAGCGCGGCCAGGAGGAGAACTGCGCCGCCCCGATCGGCACGGGCCCCTTCATCGTCGAGAGCTGGGCGCCGCAGGACCGCGTCGTGATGACGCGCAACGACGACTACGTGCCGACGAACCCGCAGCGCGACCACGACGGCCCGGCTCACGTCGACACGCTCGAGTGGCGCTTCATCCCGGATGCCGCCACGCGCCAGGCCGCCCTCGCGTCCGGCGAGGTGCACGTCATCGACAACCCCCTCCCGACCGACATCGCCGCGGCCGAGGCGCAGGGCATCGAGCACCTGGACGCGCCGCGCCCCGCGTCGGCCAACCGCATCGAGCTGAACACGGCCCAGGCGCCGTTCGATGACGCCCGCGTGCGCGAGGCGTTCATCCGGTCGGCCGACCCGAACCCCGGCATCGAGTCGCTCTTCCGGGGCACGGCGGAGCGCTCCTACTCCGCGCTGTCGAGCGTCGAGCCGATGGGCGTCAGCGACGAGGCGCTGTTCGCGACCGACCCGGAGGCGGCGAACGAGCTGCTCGACGAGGCCGGCTGGACCGAGCGCAACGACGACGGCGTCCGGATGAAGGGCGGCGAGACGCTGACGGTGCGGTTCCCCGTCTCGACCAACCAGTCGACGGAGGCCGAGCAGTCGCTCTTCGAGCAGATCCAGGCGAACACCGCGGCGGTCGGCTTCGACGTCGAGCTGAACCCCGTCGACCTGTCGACCTGGTACGGAGCGCTCGCGGCGCACGAGTACGAGGCCGTCTCGGCGCCGTACACGACCGTCGGGCCCGACGTGCTGCGCATCCTGTACCACTCCGACTCCACGGTCCCCGCACCGTCCGGCTACTTCGCGAACAACGCTCAGCTGACCCTGCCCGAGCTCGACGGACTGCTCGAGGACGCCCTGCGCACGACCGACGACGCCGAGCGCACCGAGTTGTACGCGCAGGCGCAGGAGATCATCCTCGGCAGCTTCGCGGTCCTGCCGCTCTACGACCAGCAGAACCACTTCCTGTACAAGGGCGTGACGGGCGTCGACGCGCTGCACACGATCGCGACGCCGCTGCTGCTGAACGCGCAGCTCACGAAGTAGCGCATGCCAGGGGGCGCACGACCGGATGCCGCGACCGACCCGTACGGGGCGGCCGCGGCATCCGGTCGTGTCAGCACCGCGCGCGCCGTCGCCCGATGGGTGCTCGCGCGGATCGGCCGGGCGGTGCTGGTCGTCTGGCTCGTCGCGACGATCGTGTTCTTCGCGCTGCGCTCGACGGGCGACCCTCTCGAGGCCATCATGGGCGGCCCCGGCTCGCAGGCGGGGCCGGAGGCGACCGCCGCCGCCGTCGAGGAGTACGGCCTCGACCGGCCGCTGTTCGTGCAGTACCTCACGCAGCTGTGGCGCATCGCGACGCTGCAGCTGGGCGATTCCTACGCGCGCAGGCAGCCCGTGGCCGAGCTCATCGGTGACCAGCTGCCCGGCACCCTCCTGCTCGCCGTGCTCGCCCTCGCGCTGGCCTGGGCGCTCGCGGTGACCGGCGCGCTGATCGCGACGACCGTGCGCGGGCAGATCGGTCGCGCCGTCGACGCCGTCATCCGTGGTGCCGAGATCGTGTCGACCGTGATGCCGCAGTTCTGGCTGGGCGCCGTGCTCATCCTCGTCTTCGCCTCCGCGCTCGGCTGGTTCCCCGCGACGAGCCAACCGGGCGACCCGGCGGGACTCGTCCTGCCGGTGTTCACCCTCGCCGTACCCATCGCCGGGTTCCTCGCGCAGGTCTCGCGCGACGCCGTGCTCGAAGCGGATGCCGCACCGTTCGCGACGACGTCGCGGTCGCGGGGCTCCGGCGAGGCGCGCGTGTTCTTCCGCCACACTCTTCGGCACGCGTCGCTGCCCGCGCTCGCCCTGTCCGGCTGGGCGTTCGGCAACCTCCTCAGCGGCGCCGTCGTCGTCGAGGTGCTGTTCGCGAGGCCGGGCCTCGGGCGCCTGCTGCAGGAGGCGGCGCTCGCCCAGGACGTCCCCGTCGTCGTCGGCGCCGTCACGGTCGTCGCCGTCATGTACGTCGTGGTGATCATCCTCACCGATGCCGCGGAGCTCCTCGTCGACCCCCGCCTGCGCCGCGCGAAGCGTCAGAGCCTGGGGGCACCGGATGCGGTGGTGGTCTCGTGACCGGCATCGACGCGGCGCGCGGCACGCCCCGCACTCGCGCGGAGGTGCGCTCATGACACTCGCTCCCACGACGCGGCCCGGCCGCCTCATCCGGTTCTGGGCAGCGCTCGGCCCCTCGGGAGCCATTGCGCTCGCCCTCGTCGCGCTGCTCGCCCTCGCGATCGCCGCACCCGGCCTGCTCGCGCCCGGCGACCCCCTCGCGATCGCGCCGAGCGACGCGTTCCGGGCGCCGAGCTGGGCGCACCCGGCGGGGACCGACGAATCGGGGCGCGACGTGCTGACCCGCATCGTGCACGGCGCGCGGGCATCCGCCGGCATCGGCCTGGCCGCGACGGGGCTCGGCATCGGGCTCGGGCTCGTGGTGGGCTTCGCGGCCGGGCTCGGGCCCGCCTGGCTCGACGCGGCGCTCGGCCGCGCGATCGAGGTGCTGTTCGCCCTGCCGACGCTCGTGCTCGCGCTGCTGTTCGTCGCCGTGCTCGGCGCCGGCACCTCGTCGAGCGTGCTCGCGATCGGCCTCGCGACCGCACCGGGGTACGCGCGCATCCTGCGCTCGCGCGTGCGCGGCGTCGCGCGCAGCGACTACGTGGCGTACGCGCGGCTCGAGGGCACGGGGCGCGGCCGCACCTTCCTGCGGCACATCGCGCCGAACACGCTCTGGCCCCTCGTCGCCACCGCGACGCTCGGCGTCGGGCAGGCCGTCGTCTGGGTCTCCGCGCTGAGCTTCCTCGGCCTCGGCGCCGAACCGCCGTCGCCCGAATGGGGCGCGATGCTGAACGCCGGGCGCGTCTACATCACGACCGCCTGGTGGATGACGGTGTTCCCCGGCCTCGCGATCGTCGTCGTCGCGACCGCTCTGACGGTGTTGGGCCGCCGGATGTCGGGAGCGGGCCGATGAGCGCGACGAGCGCCGGCGGGGGCCGGAACAGGCGCCGCGGGGTCGACCTCGACCTGACGGGGCCGAACGCTGCCCTCGCGCTGGACGTCCGAGGGCTGCGCGTCGACCTGCCGGGCGCCGGGGGCGTGCTCGACGGGCTCGACCTCGCCGTCGCGCCCGGTGAGTGCCTCGCGATCGTCGGCGAGTCGGGCGCGGGCAAGTCGGTCCTCGCGCGCACCCTCCTCGGCCTGACGCAGGACGACCGGCGCGCCCGGGTGACCGCCGACCGACTCTGGGTCGCGGGCACCGACCTCGCGCGCGCCGGCCGACGCGCCCGCCGGCGGGTGCGGGGCCGCGACGTCGCGCTCGTGCTGCAGGACGCCCTGCAGTCGCTCGACCCGCTGCGGACGATCGGGGCCGAGGTCGGCGAGATCCTCGCCGTCGGCGGGATCGGGCGCAAGGTGCGCCGCGAATGGGTCGTCGACGCCCTCGAGGACGCGGGCCTCCCCGACGCTGAGTCGCTGCTCCGCCGCCGCTCCGGTGAGCTCTCCGGCGGCATGCGCCAGCGCGCCCTGATCGCGTCGGCGGTCGTCGGCGACGCCGAGGTGCTGATCGCCGACGAGCCCACGACGGCGCTCGACGCGACGACGGCCGTGAAGGTGCTCGACCTGCTCGGAAGCCTGCGCGACGAGGGCATGGGCGTCGTCCTGATCAGCCACGACCTGCGCGCGGTGTCGCGCATCGCCGACCGCGTCGCGGTGATCGACGCCGGCCGGATCGTCGAGGCCGCTCCGCTGCGGCGCCTGCTCGACGCGCCCGAGCACCCGACGACGCGAGCCCTGCTCGCGGCCGTGCCGTCCGGCCCGAAGCGCGGCGCCGCCCCGCCCGCGCGAGCGGGCGAAGGCGCCCGGCGGAGCGGCGCGCCGACGCCCGCGGCGATCACCGCCGAGAACGTCACCCGCCGCTACGGCGACGTCACCGCCGTCAGCGGCGTGAGCCTCGGCCTCGCCCGCGGCGAGGTGCTCGGCATCGTCGGCGAGTCCGGGTCCGGCAAGACCACCCTGGCGCGCCTGATGATCGGCGCCGAGCGGCCCGACGACGGCGAGATCCGGATGCCGGAGCCGGCCCCGCGCATCCGGCTCGTCCCCCAGGATCCCCTCGGATCGTTCGACCCCCGGCACAGCGTCGCGACGCTGCTGCGCCACTCGCGGCGCGACGGGGCGCCCGGCGACCGCGAGCTGCTGGCGCGCGTCGGCCTCGGCGCCGAGCTGCTGGGCCGGATGCCGGCGACGCTCTCGGGCGGGCAGCGGCAGCGCGTCGCGATCGCGCGCGCCCTGGCGGCCGTGCCCGACGTGCTGATCTGCGACGAGCCGGTCTCGGCGCTCGACGTCACGACGCAGGCCGGCATCCTCGACCTGCTGCTGGCCCTGCAGAGGGACGAGGGCCTCGGAATCGTGTTCATCTCGCACGACCTCGCCGTCGTGCGCCGCGTGAGCGACCGCGTGGCCGTGATGCGCGGCGGCGAGGTCGTCGAGCTCGGTCCGACCGAGAGCGTGTACGCGGAGCCGCAGCACGCGTTCACGGCGGAGCTCATCGCGGCCGGGTCGACCGCCGGCTGACGCGGCGCGGCGCCCGAGGGGGCCGCTGTCGCGCCGGCCCGCTTGGCGTGGCGGCGGCTATAGGTTAGGCTCCCCTAATGTGACTGCCCCCGATGCCGACCACTCCCTCAGCGCGCTGCGCGGCGACAGCCTGGCGCTCGGCTACCGCAAGGACCGGGTCGTGCACGATGTGTCGCTCCAGCTGCGCCCGGGAGAGGTCACGGCCCTGATCGGCCCGAACGGCAGCGGCAAGTCCACGGTGCTGCGCTCGCTCGCGCGGCTGCATCCGATCGACGCCGGGACGGTGCACGTCGGTGACGCGGAATCCCGCGCGCTCACCTCCCGCGAGTTCGCGCGCACCGTCGCCATGCTGTCGCAGTCCCGCCCCCACCCCTCCGGCCTGGAGATCCGCGACGTCGTGGCCTTCGGCCGCCACCCGCACCGCGGCCGCTTCTCCGGCATGAGCGGCTCCGACCACGCCGCCATCTCCCACGCGCTCGCGCTCACGGGCCTCGCCGACATGGCGCACCGCGCGGTCGACGAGCTGTCCGGCGGCGAGCTGCAGCGCGTGTGGCTGGCCACGTGCCTCGCGCAGGACACGGGAATCCTGCTGCTGGACGAGCCGACGAACCACCTGGACCTGCGCTACCAGATCGAGACGCTCGAGCTCGTGCGCGACCTCGCCGATCGCGGCACGGCGCTCGGCGTCGTCCTCCACGATCTCGACCACGCGGCGTCCGTCGCCGACGAGGTCGTCCTCATCCAGGCCGGACGCGTCCGCGCTGCCGGCGCCCCGGAAGACGTGCTCACCTCCGAGAACCTCACCGAGGTCTACGGACTGCGGATCGACACCGTCGTCGACGCCGAGACAGGCCACGTCCGCGTGCACCCGCGCGGGCGTCACCAGGAGCGGCGTCGCCGGGCATCCGATGCCCTGCTCACCGCCTCGACGAACTGAACAGAGGAATGATGAAGAAGGCACCCCTCGCCTCGCTCGCGGCGCTCGGCGTCCTCGCGCTCGCGCTGTCCGGATGCGGCACGACCGACGTCGCCGCTGAGGACACGGCGGCCCCCGAGTCGGCGTCCAGCGCCGACTGCTCGGCCGACGAGACCGCGACGTCGACCGACCCGGTCACCCTGACCGACGACTACGGCCGCACGGTCGAGCTCGAAGAGCCGGCGGAGCGCGTCGCCATCCTGGAATGGCAGCAGATCGAGGACGCGCTCACGCTGTGCGTCACCCCCGTGGCGGTCGCCGATGCCGAGGGGTACTCGACGTGGGACACCGCCGAGGCCCTCCCCGACGGCATCACCGACGTGGGAACGCGCCAGGAGCCGAACCTCGAGGCGCTGTTCGCGACCGACCCCGACCTCGTGATCGTCGAGGCCACCGGCGCGGACGACGAGATCATCTCCCAGCTCGAGGCGTACGACGTGCCCGTGCTCGCCACGATCGGCGCCGACGCGGCCGACCCCATCGCGAAGATGCTGTCGACCTTCGACCTCATCGCACAGGCGACGGGCCGCGAGGAGCGCGCCGAGGTCGTCACCGACGAGTTCGAGGCCCACCTCGCCGAGGCCTCGGGCGAGCTCGCGGATGCCGACCTGGCCACCACCGACTTCGTGTTCTTCGACGGCTGGGTCGACGGCGGCAACGTCGCCATCCGCCCGTTCGGCCAGGGCTCGCTGATCGGCGAGATCGGCGAGGAGCTCGGCCTCACGAACGCCTGGACCGGCGAGGTCGACGCGGCCTACGGCCTGGGCCAGACCGATATCGAGGGCATGGTCGCCGTCGGCGACGCGAACCTGCTGCACACCGGCACGGTCGACGACGCCGAGGACGACTTCGTCACCGCGCTGGACAGCAACGAGGTCTGGGCGTCGCTCCCGGCCGTCACCGAGGAGCGCGTGTACAGCTTCCCCGCCGGCATCTGGACCTTCGGCGGCCCGCGCTCGGCCCAGCAGATCATCGACGCGTACGTGTCGGCTCTGGGCGAGTGACCGTCACCGAGACGCGCGGCGCTCCGGTCGGAGCGGATACCGCGCCCGATCGGCGCGCCGCGCGCCTCGGCCCCGCGGCGGCGCTCGTCGCCCTCGCCGTGCTCCTCGCGCTGGTGTCGCTGTGGCATCTGACGCAGGGCACCAGCGGCGCCGTGTTCGCCGACCAGACGGTGCTGTGGGGCTCCCGCCTCCCCCGCCTGGCCGCAGGCGTCACGGTCGGCCTCGCGCTCGGCGCGGCCGGCACCCTGCTGCAGTCGCTGTCGCGCAATTCGCTCGCCTCGCCCGACACGCTCGGCGTCACCGCCGGCTCGTACCTGGCCGTCACGATCGTCGCGGCCTTCGGCATCGCCGTGCCGATCTGGGCATCCGGGACGGTGGCGTTCGCCGGCGGGCTCGTCGGCGCCGTCATCGTGCTCGGGCTCGCGGGCGGGGCCGCCTCCTCCACGACGCGGCTCGTCCTCGCGGGCTCCGCTCTGGCGATGGCGTTCCAGGCGGGCACGTCGACGCTGCTCATCCTGTTCCAGGAGGAGACCGACGGCCTGCTCGCCTGGGGAAGCGGCTCGCTCACCCAGCTGAACCTGGACGCCTTCGCACAGGCGGCCCCCGTCGTGATCCTCGTGCTCGCGATCGCGCTCCTGATGGGGCGGCGATTCGACGTGCTCGCGCTGGGCGACGACACGGCGTCGTCGCTGGGCGTCCCGATCCGCTCGACGCGCGCCGTCGGCATCCTCTTCGCCGTCGCGCTCACCGCGATCTCGGTCACGCTCGCGGGCCCGCTCGGGTTCGTGGGGCTCTGCGCCCCCGTGCTCGCCCGTCTCCTCACCCGGGTGATCCCCGGGCTCTCCCGCCACGTGTTCCTGCTCCCGACCTCGGGCCTGATCGGCGCGCTGGTCGTCCTCCTCTCGGACGCCGTGCTCCGCGCCGTCCTGG
The DNA here is from genome assembly GCF_002970975.1 of Microbacterium halophytorum. Taxonomy (GTDB): domain Bacteria; phylum Actinomycetota; class Actinomycetes; order Actinomycetales; family Microbacteriaceae; genus Microbacterium; species Microbacterium halophytorum. The sequence goes on along the minus strand of NZ_PNFA01000006.1, from coordinate 123,139 downwards.
GCGCGGAAGCGGCCATCAGCATCCCGACCGGCGTCGCCACGACGCTGCTCGGCGCCGTCGTCCTCGTGGTCATGGCGCGCAGGATCCGCGACGCGGGCCCGACCCGCGAACCCCCGAAAGTGCGCTTCGGGGTGCGCAGCGAATCCCGCTTCTGGACCGTCCTCGCGCTGGCGGTCATCGGCGTGATCGGCGTCGTCGTCGCGGGCCTGCTGCTGGGGACCTCGCTGCTGCGCACCGGGGACGTCGCGCTGTGGCTGCAGGGCGACGCCCCGCCGCAGATCGCCTTCGCGCTGTCGGAGCGCGCGCCCCGGATCACCGCCGCGGTCTGCGCCGGTGCGGCGCTGGCGCTCGCGGGAACGCTCATCCAGGCCGTCAGCCGGAACCCGCTGGCCGACCCCGGCATCCTCGGCGTGACGGGCGGCGCGGGCCTCGGTGCCGTGATCGTCGTCACGAGCGCCGTCGCCTCGACCGCCGGCATGATCGCCGCCGCCGTCACGGGCGCACTGCTCGCGTTCGCCCTCGTCTACCTGCTGGCCTGGCGAGGCGGGCTCAACGCCGACCGATTCATCCTGATCGGCATCGGCGTCTCGTACGGCGCCACGGCGCTGACGACGTTCGTGCTGCTGCGCGCGAACCCGTGGGACACCCCGAAGATCTACACCTGGCTGTCCGGCACGACGTACGGTCGGGTGTGGGAGCAGATCATCCCGATCGCGGTCGTGCTGCTGATCGCCCTGCCCCTCGCCTACGCGCTGCGGCGCGAGGAGGACGTGCTCGCGCTGGATGAGGACACCCCGCGCCTGGTCGGCATCAGGCTCGAGCGGACGCGGCTGGTGCTCCTCGTGACCGCTGCGGTGCTGGCCGCGCTGAGCGTGACGGCCGTCGGGGTGATCGGCTTCGTCGGGCTCGTCGCCCCGCACGCCGCGCGGGCGCTCGTCGGGGCGCGGCACGCCCGCGTCGTCCCCGTCGCCGTGCTGCTGGGAGCGCTGCTCGTCGGCGCCGCCGACACGATCGGACGAACGGTCATCGCCCCCGAGCAGCTGCCCGCCGGGCTCGTCGTCGCCCTCCTGGGTGCGCCGTACTTCGTCTGGCTGCTCTGGAGATCGCGCGACGCGTAGACCGCCGCGCGGGGTCGGGCCCTGTCCCCGCCCTCAGCCCGGGCCGGCCGCCCGGGCGCGCAATCCCACCCGGCCGCGGTGACAACGAACGCGCTCTGACGTGCGGATCTGGTGCGGAATCTGCGACGGCGGTTCCGTTCACGACGCTCGACGCGATCTGCCGCGAGCTCGGCTGCCGGCCCGGCGACGTCCTCGCTTACGAGAGCTCGGTTACTCGGCGCTCGTGACCGACTGGATCTCGCCGTCGCCCATCAGGTTGACCAGCAGCACATCGTCGGCGGCATCGCGGTCGAGTGCGTACTCGAACACCGCGAAGGGGTCGGAGCCGCCGTGCTCGTCGGCAAGGATCGTGACGCTCGCGAGCTGCATCGACCGGATGATGTCGACCGCGATGTCGCCGGACACATCGACGAGGAGGTCCTCGAGATCGTCGCCCAGTTGGTCCTGCTGCTGCAGGATGTACTCGGTGACCTCGCTGGCGCGGTTGTCGACCTCGCCGAGCATCGCGATGCGCGCGCGGCGGTCGATCTCCTCGATGCTCGCGACGATCGCGGCGGCGGCATCGAGCGCGTCGGGGGTCACGTCGTCCTGATCGGGCGCCGTCAGGTCGACCGCGACGCTCTGATCGCCGAGATCGACGGTCTCCGACCAGAAGACCGAGCCGTCCGGCCCGGACTCCAAGAGGCCGAAGAAGTCGTGTTCGAGTGCCATGCGGCTATCCAATCATTCCGGGCACCGGATGTCAGCAGTCGCTGACGATCGATGCCATCCGGTTGCGTTCTGCGCCGTGCTCGTACGACGGGCCAGCGGTTCGCGAGTGCCGTGCCGGCAGGGCCGAGGAGCGCAGCTGTACCGCGTACTGCAAGCGACGAGAACGCCGCCGGCGCAGTGCTCGCGGGCCGCTGACTATGAGACGAGCTGCTCGACGAAGACATGCGGCGTGAAGCCGGTGATGTCGCCGAGGCCCTCGCCCTGGCCGACGAGCTTCACGGGGATGCCCGTGCGCTCCTGCACCGCGAGCACGAAGCCGCCCTTCGCGGAGCCGTCGAGCTTGCTGATGACGAGGCCGGTGACGCCCGCGTGCTCGAGGAACGCCTCGGCCTGCATGACGCCGTTCTGGCCCGTCGTCGCGTCGAGCACGAGCAGCACCTCGCTGATCGGAGCCTGCTTCTCGATGACGCGGCGCACCTTCGTCAGCTCGTCCATCAGGCCCGCCTTGGTGTGCAGGCGGCCCGCGGTGTCGACGAGCACGATCTCGGTGCCGTTCGCCTTGGCGTAGTCGATCGTCTGAAAGGCGACCGACGCCGGGTCCTGCCCCTCTTTCTCGGGCCGCACGATCGCGGCGCCCGAGCGCTCGGCCCACGTGGCGAGCTGGTCGACGGCGGCGGCGCGGAAGGTGTCGGCCGCGCCGACGACGATCGACCGGCCGTATCGGCGCAGGAAGTTCGCGAACTTGCCGATCGTGGTCGTCTTGCCGACGCCGTTCACACCGACCACGAGGACCACGGCGGGGCGCTCGGTGAGCTTCAGCGTCGTGTCGAACTTCGCGAAGCGCTCCTCGAGCGACTCGCGCAGCATGCGCTGCAGGTCGGCCGGGTCCGTCGTGCCGTAGCGAACGACCTTCTCGCGCAGGTCGTCGACGATCGCCTCGGTGATGTCGGGCCCGAAGTCGGCCGTGATGAGCGCCGTCTCGAGGTCGTCCCAGGTGCCGTCGTCGATCTGCGGCTTCGTGAACATGCCGCGCAGCGCGCGCCCGAGTGACCATTTCTCCGCCATGCCCCCAGCCTATCGGCCCGGCCCCGCGCATCCGGATCGCGCCCGGCCCCGCCCTGCCGCCGGCGCGCAGCGCTCGTTCCGAGCCGCGGTTCCAGAATCCGCGGCAAGAACGCGCCCGAAAGCGCGTCGATCGCGACGGCGGCGGAATCGCGATCGCGCTTGCGGAGACGTCCGGCGCTGCGACGCGCGGCAGAATCCGCGAGGCGCGGCGCAATCGGCGGAAGCATGCCGCGGGTCAGCGATCCTGCGGCGTCCCGCCGACCGCGTCAGCGGACGCGGAGGGCGGCTGGCTGCACCTCGGCATCGATGCGGGTCGCCTCACCGATGATGTCGCCGTCGAGCTCGATCTCGCGCGGCTCGTCGAGGTCGATCCGGATGCGGGTGGTGCGGTGATGCGCGATCGAGTCGCTGCTCTCCGCCTCGACCCCCGTGCCGGGCAGAAGCTTCTTGAGGCCGTTGTCCCACAGCATGTTCCGGGCGGCGTCGAACCAGCCGCCGACGCCTTCGGTGTCGACGACGAGCATGTCGAGCTCGCCGTCGGCCGGGTCGGCCGCCGGCAGCAGAGTGATGCCGCCCTGGACCATGCCGCAGTTGCCGATCATCAGGGTGTGCGCGCGTGCCTCGCGCTCGGCCCCGTCGCCCTCCGTGACCCGGATGTCGATGACCTCGCTGACCGAGACGGCGCGGCCCAGCGACTCGACGTACGCGAGCCAACCGACCCGGCTCTTCAGGTCGTCGTCCGTCTCGGAGATCATGTGCGCGTCGATGCCGAAGCCCGCCATCACCGCGAACGCCTGTCGCTCGTCGGCCCCGTCGACCGACAGCCAGCCGACGTCGATCGATCGCGCGTCGTCGGCGAGCGCCCTCGTGAACGCCGCGGCGAGGTCGCCGACCGGAACGCCCAGGTTCCTGGCCAGCAGGTTCCCCGTGCCGAGCGGTGCGATCGCGAGGTCGGGAAGGCCATCGCGGGGAACGCTCGCGCTGGCCGCGCCGGGAGCGCCGACATCGAGCGCCGCGGTGCGTTCGGCGAGGACCTCGGCGACCGCACGGACCGTGCCGTCGCCGCCGGCGGCGACGATCAGGCCGGCCGCCTTGTCGATCGCCTGCTCGGCCGCGGCACGACCGGGGTCGTCCGGCGACGTCTGCAGCCACATCACCTCGAGCTCGGCGCCCGTCTTCTCGACGGCGTCCCCGAGCGCGTCCTCCAGTTCCTCCCGAGACGTCTTGCTCGGATTCCACACGATCGCGACCTGCTGAGCCATGGTCCCCCTCTTTCGAACGATGACTCGATCGTACGGAGTCGTGGGCCGTGTCAGCGCCGGATCCGGCGAATCATTCAACGGCCACGGGGCTCGAACGGCGCAATCCGGTCGGTTCTCGACAGTGGCGCCCCGAGCCTTCCGAACGACGCGGATCACCGTTCCCGGCCGTCGGAACGGTCGTGCGCGTTCTACGAAGGCCGCGATCGGCGGGATGACGCGGTCACCGTGAACCGCGCGTTGCGGCCGACCTGGCGCGTGGGGCCGACCAGGCGCTCGAGGTGCGCGCGATAGCGGAGGTGCGAATTCCACACGCACCAGAGCTCGCCGCCGGGAAGCAGCACCCGGGCCGCGTCGGCGAACAGGCGCGGCGCGATCTCGTCGGTCACGGCGCTGCCGGAGTGGAACGGCGGGTTCAGCAGCACGAGGTCGGCCGACGCGTCGGGCTGTGCGCCGAGGCCGTCGTCGCGCACGACCGCGACGCGATCGGCGACGCCGTTGGCGCGCATCGTCTCGGCGGCGGAGGCCACCGCGGCGGCCGAGCGGTCGGTCGCGATCACGCGCGCCTCCGGCCGAGCGAGCGCGAAGGACGCCGCGATCGCACCCGTGCCGCAGCCGAGATCGATCACGGATGCCGCATGCGGCATGTCGTCGAGGAACGTGAGCAGGAAGCGCGTGCCGATGTCGAGGTCGGTGCCGGCGAAGGCGGCGCCGTGTGCGGCGAGCACGAGCCCGTCGTGCTCCGCCCTGCGCGGCCACGGCGCGCCGGCCCCCTGCAAGGGAGCGGCCGCGTGCAGCACGCGCGACTTGCCGATGCCGCGGCTCGCGCGCACCTCGGCGAAGTGCAACCCGAGCACCTCGTTCATCGACGGCGTCATGTGCTTCACGCGCCCGCCGAGGGCGACGCGCACGGCGGGGTCGGCGTGGTCGGCGACGACGCCCGCGATCTCGTCGAGCGCGTCGAGGCCGCGCGGCAGGTGCCCGATCACGAGGCCGGCGCCGCGCGTCAGAGAGGCGTCGAGCGCGTGCCAGGTCAGCCCGCCCAGGTCGATGCCCAGCGCCTCGGCATTCGCCGCGAGCGCCCGCTCCCCCGTCAGAGGGTCCTGGTGCACGCGTACGCGCGTTCCCGGCCGGGCCGCGAGAACGGGCAGGGCCAGCGCCCCGTACCGATCTCCGATGACGACCACGTCATCCGGCATCTCCCCCGCCTCGCCGAGGACCGCCCGGTCGCTCCGATCGGCGGCGACGAGGTCGTGCGTCTCGACGTCGGGCCAGCGGCGCATTCCGGGGCCGATCGCGTCGAACTGCGAGGTCACGTCCGGCACCATCCGGCCAGTCTATTCGGCGCCTCGCGCCGCTACGCGTCCTGGGTCTCCCGGATGCGCTGGCCCACGACGGCCGAGACGCCGTCCTGACGCATCGAGACGCCGTAGAGCGCGTCCGCCGTCTCCATCGTGCGCTTCTGGTGGGTGATGACGATCAGCTGGCTGCTCTCGCGGAGCGTCTCGAACACGCCGAGCAGGCGGCCGAGGTTCGCGTCGTCGAGCGCGGCCTCCACCTCGTCGAGGATGTAGAACGGGCTCGGTCGTGCCTTGAAGATCGCCGTCAGCAGGGCGACGGCCGCGAGCGAGCGCTCGCCGCCCGAGAGCAGCGAGAGCCGCTCAATCTTCTTGCCCGCCGGCCGCACCGCGACCTCGATGCCCGTCGTGAGCATGTCATCCGGGTTCGTCAGCGAGATGCTGCCGGTACCGCCGGGGAACAGGATCGGGAACACCTCGGTGAACGCCGCCCTGGTGTCTTCGAACGCCGCCGCGAAGATCACCTGCATCCGCTCGTCGAGGTCGGCCACGATCGTCATCAGGTCGGCGCGGGTCTGCTGCAGGTCGTCGAGCTGCTCCTTCAGGAACGCGTGGCGCTGCTCGAGGGCCGCGAACTCCTCGAGGGCCAGCGGGTTGACCTTGCCGAGCTGCGAGAGCTTGCGCTCGGCGTCGCGCAGGCGGCGCTCCTGCATGCGGCGGTCGTACGGGATCGTCTCGACGTCGTCGTACGCACCCGGCGCATCGGGGGCGGCCCCGGTTGCCGCGGTCGCGTCGACGGGGTCGGCACCGGGTGCTGCCGGCCCGTCCCCGAAGCCCGCTCCGGGCGCCTCGCCCACGCCGCCGCGGTCGGCACCGGCCGCGGACGCCCCCGGTTCGGGGCCGCCGCCCGCGCCGTCCGGCTCCGCGATCAGGTCGCGCTGCGCCGCGGCCTCGCGCCGTTCCGCGACCCCGCGGCGCGCCGCCTCTTCGGCTTCCGCGTCTTCGTCCGCCGCGGCGCCGTCCGGAACGGCCTCCGCCGGCTCGCGGAGCAGCTCACGGGGCGCGCGATCCGGCGTGATGTCGGCGATGTCGCGGGGCACCGGCTGGTCGGGGCCGTACTCGGCGACGAGGATGCGCTCGTCGAGGGCCAGCTCGCTCGCGACGCGCTCGAGCAGGCTCGCGACGTGGAGCTTCTTCTCGTGGATCTGCAGCTCGAGACCGTGCACGCTCTCGGTGAGGCCCGCGAGCCGCTCGCGCAGGCCCGCCTCCTGCTCGCGCAGGCCGCGCAGCTCCTCGTTCTGCTCGGTGCGCCGCTTCTCGGCCTCGGCGAGGGCCACGCGCGCCTCCGCGACGGAGCGGTCGACCGATTCCATGGCACGGGGCAGCTCATCGGCGACGCCTTCTGCGACCTCCCGCTGCCGTCGCCGGATGACCGCGCGCCGCGCGGCGTGCTCGGCCGCCGCCTTCTCGCGTTCGCGCTGCTTCTCGAGGCCGCGCGCCCTGCCCTCCGCCTGGCGGACGCGCTCCTTCAGCGTCTCGACCTCGAGGCGAGCGCCCATCTCCGCCTCGCGCGCCTCCTCGACGGCGGCGGCGACCCCCGCGCGCGCCGACGCGTCGAGGACGGGGCGCGGTTCGGCGAGCGCCGCCTCGAGCGCGGCCGTGTGCGCCGCCGCGTCCTTCTCGGCGTCGCCCACCGCGGCCTGCGCCTGCCCGAGGCTCGCTTCGAGCCTCTCGCACTCGGCGATGGCCGATTCGTACCGCACCGTCACTCTGTTGAGGTGCTCCGCGTGCTGGGCCAGCTGGGCGTCGTGGCGCCTCAGCTCGGCCAGCGCCTCCTTCGATGCCGTGCGCGCGGCCTGCAGCGCATCGCCGGCCTCGCGGCGCTGCGCCGCGAAGTCGTCGACCTGCGCCCGCACCTCCTCGAGGCGCGCCACGGCGTCGTCGCGCTCGGCCTGCAGCTCGAGGCGCGACCGGCCCTCGCCCGAACCGGCGCGCAGCGTCTGCGGCGTCAGCACCTCGCCAGCGCGCGTGACGATCGTGGCCGCGCCGGATGAGAACGCCGCGGAACCGGCGTCGAGCGCGGCGGCGAGGTCGTCGGCGATGAAAGTGTGCGCGAGGATCGCGCGGATGCCCGCGGGTGCCGTCACGACGTCCGACGCCCGCTCGAGCTCGCCCGGTGCGCCCGGCGGTTCGGCCTGATCCGGGCCGCCCTGGGCGATCACGATGTCGACGACGCCGATGCCCTCGGCGCGGGCGGCGACCTCGCGGGCCGCGTCGCGGTCGGCGACGAGCACGCCCTCGGCGAGCGGGCCGAGCGCGGCGGCGACGGCGCCCTCGAACCCGCCCCGCACCTGCACCGAATCGCCCACGAGGCCGATCACGCCGTCGCCGCCCTCCGCGACGATGTCTGCGGCACCGCCCAGCACCTGCAGCGCGCTGCCGAGCGCCGACGCCTTCGCCGTGAGGGCGTCGGCCTCGCGCTCGGCGGCGCGGTGGGCCTCGCGCAGCCGCTCGACCTCCCCCTCGGCCGCGGTTGCCGACTGCTGGGCCGCCTCGTACTCCTCCTGCAGCCGGGCGGCGGCGCCCTCCTGCAACTCCGCGTCGTCGAGCGCCTCGTACGCGGCTGTCGCCTCGTCTCGGCGCTCGTTCGCGGCATCGAGCTGCACCTGCTGGCGCGTGACCGCCTGGCGCACGGCCTCGAGCGTCGACTCGGCCGACGACGCGTTGCCGCGCAGCTGCGAAACGCGCATGTCGTACTCGGAGACGAGCGCGCTCTGCGCCGCGATCTCCTCGTCGAGCGCGTCGAGATCGGCCTTCGCCTTCGCGAGGCGCCTGGCGGAGTCCGCCACGGCGTCGTGTGCGGCGCCGACGCCGTCCTTCGCCTCCGTAATGCGCTCGCGCGCCTCGTCGATCGCCGCCTGCGTCACCGTGATCTGCGCCTGCGGATCGTCCTCCTCGGCTCCGAGCAGCGCGAGCCGCTGCCCGACGAGCGAGAACAGGCCGCGCAGCCGCTCCTGCACCTGCTCGAGATCGAACGCGACGCGACGGGCCTCGTCGACCTCGGTCGTGCTCTGCGCCGCCTCGAGCGCGGCGATCCGGGCCTTCACCTCATCGGCGCGGTCCTGCAGCACGAGCCGCTCGGTGTGGCGCTCCTGCTCGTTCCGCGCGTGGTCAGCCAGGGCACGACGCAGCTGCACGACCTCGTCGGCGAACAGGCGCGCCTTCGCATCGCGCACCACGGCGGCGATCGTCTGCGCCTCGCGGGCGATCTCGGCCTGGCGCCCCAGCGGCTTGAGCTGGCGCCGGATCTCCCCCGCCAGGTCGCTCAGCCGCTGGAGGTTCTGCTCCATCGCGGCGAGCTTGCGCAGCGACTTCTCCTTGCGCCTGCGGTGCTTCAGGATCCCCGCGGCCTCCTCGACGAAGCCGCGGCGGTCCTCCGGCGTCGCCTGCAGCACCGTGTCGAGGCGACCCTGCCCCACGATCACGTGCATCTCGCGGCCGAGGCCCGAGTCGCTCAGCAGCTCCTGCACGTCGAGCAGGCGGCAGGTCTCGCCGTTGATCGAGTACTCGCTCTGTCCGCTGCGGAAGAGCGTGCGGCTGATCGTGACCTCGCTGTACTCGATCGGCAGCGCGCCGTCGGAGTTGTCGATCGTCAGCTGCACCTCGGCCCGGCCGAGCGGGCCGCGCGTCGCGGTGCCCGCGAAGATGACGTCCTCCATCTTGCCGCCGCGGAGGCTCTTGGCGCCCTGCTCCCCCATCACCCAGGCGAGGGCGTCGACGACGTTGGACTTGCCGGAGCCGTTCGGACCGACGATCGCCGTCACCCCCGGTTCGAGCACGAAGGTGGTCGGCTGCGCGAACGACTTGAAGCCCTTGATCGTCAGCGACTTCAGGTGCATCCGGCCTCCTCCCCGCGCAGGTCACACGGCATTCCCCCGCCCAGCCTACGGCCGGTCAGGCGCAGCGCCCCGCTTCCACGCCCTGCGGCGCGGAACTCCGCGCGGACGACCGGCCGCTGAGCCCCGGCGGCGCCTCCCCCGGCGACGCACTCCGAAACACGGGCTTGACGCCGCGTAAAACGGTTCACTAACTTCGGGATAGCGCTTTCTCAGCTGTGTTCGCCCGGATGGACCGGCTGCCTGCGCGAGCCCTCGCGGGCGCCGCTGCGGCGAAGACGCCGCCAGCGAATCGGATCAGAGAGGATCGAATGGAAACGGCATTCCGACGCGCGCGGCGAGGGGGCACAGGCTCCCCACGCCGAACGCTGCGCGTCACAGGGGCGGCGCTCGCCGCGGCCATGACCGTCTCGGGCATCGTCTGCGCGAGCGGCGCCGCCACGGCGGCGGAGCGCGATACGACGATGCAGGAGGTACCGGAGCCCGTCCGATTCGACTTCGGCCCCGGAGCTGCGGCGGAGGGCTACCAGGCCGTCACCGCCGAGACGGCGTACACGCCGGAGCGGGGCTTCGGCTTCATCGACCCGGCCGGCGTCACCGGCACTGACAGGGGCGGCGACGACGCGCTGCGCGGCGACTTCGTCACGGCCGCGGGCGCGACGTTCGCCGTCGACCTCGACAACCTCGACTACACCGTGTCGCTCATCGCCGGAGACACCGGTGGCGCGACCGACATCTCGATCACGACCGAGTTCATGCAGAAGGTGCAGCCCACGCAGAAGGCGACGGGCGAGTTCCTCGAGATGGACTACGACATCGCGCTCGTCGACGGGCAGCTGTCGTTCGCGTTCGGCGGCGAGACCCCGAACATCGCCGCGATCGAGATCACGGCTCACCCCGCAGACGAGGCCGGCGCCGTTCCGACCGCCTACCTCACGGGCGACTCGACCGTGCAGACCTACGACCCGTACTGGGTTCCGCAGGCCGGCTGGGGCCAGATGCTCGACCGCTTCCTGAGCGACGACGTCGCCGTCGACAACCACGCCATCGGCGGCCGCAGCTCGCGCTCGTTCGTGGAGCAGGGGCGGCTCGACGACGTGCTGCGCTCGGTGAAGCCGGGCGACTACGTCTTCACGCAGTTCGGGCACAACGACGCGACGGCGTCCGTTCCCGAGCGCTACACGAGCCCCGAGGACTTCCGCGACTACCTGAAGATCTACGTCGAGGGCACGCGCCAGCGCGGCGGCACCCCCGTGCTCGTCACCCCCGTCAACCGCCTCGACGTGAACACCGAGACGGGCGCCTTCAACGAGAGCTTCCCCGAGTACGTGCAGGCGATGAAGGACGTCGCGACCGAACTCGAGGTCGACCTGGTCGACCTCTCCGCATCGAGCCGCGCGTACCTCGATGAGATCGGCGTGGAGAACGCGAAGTCGGTGTTCCTGCACGTGCCGGCGGGCGTGTACCCGAACCGCCCGGACGGCACGCAGGACGACACGCACTTCCAGGAGTACGGCGCGATCCAGATGGCGCGGCTGATCGCGCTCGACGTCGCGGAGCTCGGCCTGCCGATCTCAGACGCCGTCGAGGTGACGACGCCGGATGCCGTGCCCGCGGCACCGACGGGCCTCACGCTCGACAGCACGACGGGTTCATCGGTCGCGCTGCGCTGGGACGAGACGCCGGGTGCCGACATCTACCGCGTCTACCGCGCGCCGGCAGGCACGATCGATTTCGCACTCGCGACGACGTCGACGATCCCGCAGGCCTCCGTGTCCGGCCTCGATGAGGGCACCTCGTACGAGTTCCGCGTCGCGGCCGCGAACGGCCTCGGCGAGGGCGAGCCCAGCGAGACGGTCGTCGCCGGCACGCGCACCGCGAAGTACCGCTACGACTTCGGCCCCGTCGGCTCGGTCGTCGCCGACGGATTCGACGAGGTCACGCGCGAAACCGTCTACAGCGCCGAGCGCGGCTTCGGCATCGTCGACCCCATGGGCATGATCGACCGCGACCGCGGCGACTCCCTCGACGCCGCCGCCCGCGACTTCGTGGCGTACTTCGGCGGCGAATACGAGTTCGCGACCGAGCTGCCCAACGGCGAGTACGCCGCGACCGTCACGGTCGGCGACACGCTCGGCACGGTGCGCTCGAACATCGCGTTCGAGGGCCAGGACTACGGCGGGATGTCGGTCAGCAGGGGTGCAACGGAGAAGGCGTTCGACGGCATCGTCGTCGAGGACGGTCGGCTCGACCTGACCGTGAGCGGGCAGACCGGTCATCTGAACGCGCTCGAGATCACGCCGATCCTCGTGGCGCCGCAGGGCCTCGCGGTCGAGTCCGTGGACGTCGACGGCGCGACGGGATCGGTCGCGCTGGCGTGGGACGAGGCCGCCGAGGCCGATTCGTACCGCGTCTACCGCAGCTCCGCCGGCGGTGAGCGCGAGCTCGTCGCCGAGACCCAGGAGCTCCGCGCCATCGACGCGACGGCGGCGGCCGGTTCGACCTACTCGTACGACGTGACCGCGGTCACGGGCGACGACGAATCGGTCGCCTCCGTGGCCGTCGACGTCGACGTGTTCGATCCGGATGTCGCGGTGCCGGCGGCGCCGACGGGCCTGGCCGCCGATGCGGTCGAGGCGCGCAGCGTCGCGCTGAGCTGGGACGCATCGGATGACGCTCTGTTCTACCTCGTCAGCCGCGCGGAGGCCGCCGACGGCGACTTCGCCGTCATCGGACGCACCGACGAGGCCGCCTTCGTCGACGAGGACGTCCTGACGACGGTGCCGTACTTCTACCGCGTGCAGGCCGTCAACGCGGGCGGAACCGGTGACGCATCGGCGGCCCTCGAGGTCGACGGCGGCACGGTGCTCGACCGCGACGCGGAGCGCATCGGCCGCCAGCCGGTCGCCGTCGCCCAGGGCGACGGCACCTACATCGGGTGGCGCATGAACGGCGACGACCCTGAGGACATTGCGTTCCACGTCTACCGCGACGGCGAGCGCATCACGGATGAGCCGATCACGGGCAGCACCAACTACACCGACGCCGAGGGCACGGCCGAGGCGAGCTACCGCATCGCGCAGGTGAGCGACGGCGTCGAGCACTGGTCGACCGAGGAGTTCTCGCCGTGGGCGGAGCAGCACCTCGACGTGCCGCTCGACAAGCCGGAGGGCGGGTACACGAAGGACGGGCAGCCGTACGAGTACACGGCGAACGACGCGACGATCGGCGATCTGGACGGCGACGGGCAGTACGAGATCGTGCTGCTCTGGAACCCGACGAACGCGAAGGACAACTCGCAGTCCGGCTACACGGGCAACGTCTACCTCGACGCCTATGAGCTGACGGGCGAGAACCTGTGGCGCATCGACCTGGGTCGGAACATCCGGGCAGGCGCGCACTACACGCAGCCGATGGTCGCCGACCTGAACAGCGACGGCAGCGCGGAGCTGTTCGTGAAGACGGCCGACGGCACGGTCGACGGCACCGGCACCGTGATCGGCGACGCCGACGCCGACCACCGCAACTCGTCGGGCTACGTGCTGCAGGGCCCGGAGTTCCTGACGGCCTTCGACGGCGCGACGGGAGCGGCGGTCGACACGATCGACTACGTTCCGGCGCGCGGCGACGTCGCCTCCTGGGGCGACGGCTACGGGAACCGCGTCGACCGCTTCCTGGCGTCGGTGGCCCACCTCGACGGAGAGCACCCGAGCGTCGTGTTCAGCCGCGGCTACTACACGCGCGCGGTCGTCGCGGCGTTCGACTTCGATGGTGAGAGCCTCTCGGAGCGCTGGACCTTCGACTCGTCGGCTCCCGGCAACGGCGACTACTACGGTCAGGGCAACCACAACATGAACGTCGCCGACGTCGACGACGACGGCAAGGACGAGATCATCTACGGCTCGGCCGCGATCGATGACGACGGCACGGGTCTGTACTCCACCGGCCTCGGCCACGGCGACGCGCTGCACGTGAGCGACTTCGACCCCTCGCGCCCCGGTCTCGAGGTGTTCGCGGCGCACGAGGACATGGGCAGCTCGGGCAACAGGGGCGCGACGTTCCGCGACGCGGCCACGGGAGACGTCCTGTGGGACATCCCCGCTGAGCGCGACACAGGCCGAGCCGCCATGGCCGACATCGACCCTCGGCACGACGGCGCCGAGGGGTGGGCCGTCGGCGGAGATGCCGCGTGGAACTCCCCCGTCGGAACGCTGAAGAGCGCGTCCGGCGAGCTGATCTCGGAGTCGATCCCCGCGGCGAACTTCGTCGCGCAGTGGGATGGCGACCTGCTCAGCGAGATCGTCGACCACGAGTACGACGCCGAGACCGGCGCCGGCTCGCCGACGGTGTCCGACTGGGACTACGAGAACGCGAAGGAGACCACGGTGTTCGCGCCCGAGGGCGTGCTGACGAACAACTCGACCAAGGGGAACCCGGCCCTGCAGGCCGACTTCCTCGGCGATTGGCGCGAGGAGCTCGTGTATCGCACGGCCGATTCGTCCGCGCTGCGGATCTTCACGACGGTCGACGAGACCGAGCACCGGCTGCGCACGCTGATGTCCGATCCGGTCTACCGGGCGGCCGTCGCGACGCAGGTGTCCGCGTACAACCAGCCCCCGCACACCAGCTACTTCCTGGGCGAGGGCATGGAGGCGCCTGCCGCGCCGCACATCCGGTACACGACCGAGGCGCCGGCGCTCGAGCCGGTGCACGCCTCGCCCGTGAGCGGTGAGGCGGACACGCGGACCGTCGGCGGCCGGCAGGTGCTCGTCGTGAGCGTGACGAACGATTCGGATGAGCCCGTCTCGGTCGAGATCGGATCGGCGTATGGGGACAAGGCGCTGAAGCACCTGGCGGCTGGTGCGACGAAGTCCGTGACGTTCCACACACGTGCCGAGGAGATCGCCGCGGGCGAGGTGGCTCTGACCGCGACGGATGCCGACGGGACCATCACGAGGGTCACGGCCCCCTACGAGGCGGCCGGCCAGGCGTGATCGCACGCGGGGCGGGAGCGGCGCGCGGCCGTTCCCGCCCCGTCGTGTGCGCCTCGGCGGTCCGATCCGGCCGAGCGCGGCCGCACGCCGTCGCGCTCGGCCGGATCGGGGAACCCCGAGCCCGCCCGCGGACGGGCCGCCCGAATGCCTCGGGCGACCCGGATCAGCGCAGCAGCGCGCTCGCGAAGCGGTCGATCGTGTCGCGGGCGGCCGTGCCCTCGTTCGGGCGGTTGAGGTGGCCGTGCGTGGTGCCCGGCTCCGTCGCGGCCGCGACCTCGATGCCTGCGGCACGGAGCTGGTCGGCGAACGCCTCCCCCGAGACGCGCAGCTCGTCGGCGTCGCTGTTGACCATGACGGTCGGCGGGAAGCCCGCCAGCTCCTCCGCCGACGCCAGCCCGGGGATCGCCGCGGAGGGTGCGCCGGCGACCGTTCCGCCGAGGTAGTTCTCGTACATGGCGAGCACGACCTCGGGCCCGAAGCGATCGGCGACCGGGTCCGCCTCGAGCTTCGCGCGCAGCTCCGCGGCCGGTGCCGGCTGCTCCGCGAGCAGCGTCGGGTACGCCAGCACCATCAGCCCCGGGGTCCGCCGGCCGTCGGCGAGCATCCGCAGCGTCGCGCCCACGGCGATGTTCGCGCCGGCGCTCGCGCCGCCGAAGCCCACGCGAGCCGGGTCGACGCCGAGCTCATCGGCGTGCGCCATCGCCCACTCCCACGCGGCGAGCGCGTCGTCCGACGCGGCCGGGTAGTGGCGGCCCTGCATCGTGCCGAAGGCCGCTTCGCCCGCGACGGCGGCGAGGCGGTAGTCGAGCGATGCCACCGCGATGCCGCGAGCCGCCAGCTCGCGCGCGACCCAGTCGGCTTCCGGCATGTCGATGTCGCCGCGCGAGAACCCGCCGCCGTGGAGCCAGACGAGCCCGGCGCCGCTCGGGCGCTCGGGTGCGTAAATGCGCAGCGTGCGGCCGGCGACGACGCGGTCGGCGGTGGTGACGGTCGGTCGGCGGGGTTCTCCCGTCGCTGCCGCGGGTGTATCGGTCATCGCGCTCCTCGTCGCTGCGGTGCGGGCGTCGCGCCGGGCGGCCGGGGTGCGGACGTCGCCCGGTCCTTCCGAGAACGGGGCACCGCCCCACCGGCGCGCGGTCGCGGAACAGGTCCGACGCTACCGGATCATGCCGCGTCGTCGGCGGGCAGGACGAAGACGGTCGCCGGGACGCCGTCGATCCGGACCGCGGTCGGCTCGGCTTCCGCGACGACGACCGGCCGGCCGCGGCTCATCCATCCGCACGACCATCCGGCATCCGGGAGCTGCGCCGCTTCGGCCTCTGTGAACGATCGCCGTGATGCCGTCCAGGGCTTGACGGCGCGCAGCCAGGCGGCGGCGCCTTCGAGCGTGCGGCGCTGACAAGCGGGGATGCGCCCGGCGGCGTCCGGGCCGACGTTGAGCAGCAGGCGCCCACCGCGCGAGACGACGTCGGCGTACAGCCGTGCGAGCCCGCGCGGCGACAGCGCATGCGCCGGGTCCTCCTCGGCGTTGTAGCCGAACGAGAAACCCAGGCCGCGGTTGTGCTCCCAGCCGACGCCCGATTCGTTCTGCGCGTCGTGCGCGTACTCGCTCGTTCGGTAGTCCGCAGCGGCACCGCCCCACCGGTCGTTCACGATGCCGTCGGGAACGACGGCGCGGTAGTGCCGGATGAGCGCGTCGAGCGACCCGTCGGCCTTGCCCGCATCCGGCCAGTCGATGTCGTTCCAGATCACCGACGGCCGATACCGGTCGACGAGGTCGCGGACGTGGGCTGTCGCGTACCGGGCGTAGTCCGCGTCGACAGGTCGCCAGCGCTCGACGTCCTCCATCGAGGTGATGGGCGGGAACGCGGAGTGCGCCCAGTCCAGGCCTCCCGAGTAGTACACGCCGAAGCGCATCCCCTCCGCCCGCACCGCGTCGGCGAGAGGCGCGATCAGATCGCCCCTCGGGCCCCGGTGCGCGGTGCTCCGCTCCTCGGCGCCCGGTGCGTCCCAGAGCGCGATGCCGTCGTGGTGCTTCGCCACGGGGACGACGTAGTCGGCGCCGAGGTCGCGGAACAGTCGCGCCCAGTCGACCGGGTCGTACTCCTCGGCTCGCCACGCGTCGACGAACGCGTCGTACGGCCGGCCGCCGTGCGCATCGGCCTGGTGCTGCGCTGCGGGCGAACCCTCGATGCGGATCGTGTTCGCGTACCACTCGGCGTAGCCGTTGTGCGCGAACCAGGTGTCGGGGTCGACCGCGCCCCACGCGCCGGGCGACTCCGCCCACGCCGGCACGGAGTACGGGCCCCAGTGGACGAAGATGCCGAGCGACGCCTCACGCGCCCATTCCGGGAGGGGGCGGGTCGCGGCCCCGCTCATGATAGAGCGCTCCGTGCTGCGGAGGACGACACCGGCGCGCCGCCGGGGCGGGTCGTCACGACCCCGCGCCCGCGAGCACGCGCCTGACCGAGCCGAGCAGGTCCTGCGCGCCTCCGGCGTCGGCGTCGGCGATGCCCACTCCGTACCGGAACGCCGCGCTCTCCCCCGCGCGGATCACGACCTCCTCGCTGAAGAAGGGGGCGGGGTTCAGCGCCGCGTACTCCTCCGAGCGCGCGAACCACTGGGGCGGGTGGTGGGGGTTCGCCGCATCGTCGAGCATCAGCACGAGGCTCGTCGCGTCGGTTGCGTCCTGCCTGCCCTCGAAGGCCATCCACTCGTGCCGCTGGCCGCGCACGTCGCCGCCGGAGCCGGTGCCGGCGGCGGTGACGAGGGTTCCGTCCGTGAACGAGCGCAGGCCGCGCCAGAACAGGCCGCCGTAGCCGGCGTTCTCGCGGCCCTTCGTGGTCGGGGAGCCGAGCGCGATCGGGCCTCCCGAGACGTTCTCGAGGGTCGTCGCGAACGTCATCACCCACGATCCGGCGTCGCTGAGGTGCGCCTCGATCCGCCTGACCTCGGCCATGTACGCCCCGCCGGCCTGCGTCGTCCAGTCGAGCTCGTGCTCGATCGCGACGCCGTCGTCGTCCTGGGTCAGCTCGGTGAACGCGCGGTGCGCCTGCGTGCCGTTGTTCGGCAGCTGCACATACCCCTCGCCCCGGATGTACGTCGGCCCGCCCCAGAAGTTCTGATCGTTCACGACCGGCAGCGACCACGACAGACCCTTGTGCCAGACGTGGTCGTGCGGCCGGTACAGGCTGACGTCGTTGCCGGCACGGGTCCGCAGCGGGTGCACGTACGGGCGGGGCGACTCGAGCTGCGGATCGTCGGGCGCGTACACGTAGCGGAACAGCTCGACCTCGCCGTCCCGCACCGCGATCTCGCGGCCGATCTCGTGGGTCATCCTCAATCCGGTCATGCGCCTGTCTCCTGGTTCTGATGCGGCCGCGGCACCCTGCCGCCGCTCGTTGTCGCTTCGCGCGGGTCGTCGCTCTGGTTCTGTCCCGCGCCGATGACGGCGACGCGGCGGCGCTTCGGCTCGTGCGTCGTGGCGGTGGCTTCCTCCTGCGAGATCCGCGCCTGCGGGAATGGGTCCAGCGTACGGAACGGGAGGCCGCGCTCCAGCGGGGCGCGGCCTCCCGTTCCGCGTCAGCGACCCGTGCGGAACGTATGCGACCAGGTCGCCTCGCCGTCCGTACGGAACCACGTGTCCGCCACGGCCGTGATCTCGACCGCCCGCTTCTCCCGGTGGAAGCCCGCCTCGACCGGTTCGCCGTCGACGTAATAGGTCACGTGATCGGCATCCGGGATGACGTAGCCGTCGCGCCCCAGGCCCGGCCGCTCCACGAACTCCGGGGCGGGCGCCGCCACGGGCTCCGTGAGCACCGGCACGTCGGCGAAGTCGGTGTCGCTCGCGAGCATGTAGCTCGTGTAGCTCGGCTGGTTGTACGCCGTGTTCTGGCGCGCGACCTCGACCCGGTACTGAGGGTCGTGCATCAGCGTCGTCAGCTTGCGATCGGTCGGGTCCGTCGACATGTAGACCCGGATCTCGGTGCTGTCCGCGTCGCGGACGAGCAGTTCCTCGCGCCAGTCGCCCGTCACGTCCGCGACGAGGCCCGGGTTTCCCTTCGTGCCGTTGTTGGTGCGGGTCCCCTCCGCCGTGAAGAGCGTCTCGCCCTCACCGTTCTCGATGCGGACGTTCTCGTCGCCGTAGCCTGCGACCAGTTGCGTCGTCCCGTCCGCGGCCCACCGGATCGACGCGTTCGTGCCCGCGGTCGCCGTGCCCAGGTCGGAACCGGGAGGCATCGAGGCCCAGTACTCGAGGCCCTCGCGCTCCGGATCGATGTCGCCGATCATGCCGCGGCCCGTGTCGCGGCCCGAGTACTCGCCGTCGATGATCTCGCCCGTCGCGGCGTCGCGCAGCGCCCAACCGTACGGCGCGTAGCTGCCGCCCTCATGCACCGTGAAGATCTCGAGGCCGTCGCGCCCGGGAACGATGTCGGTGACGTGCATCGCGTCCCCGTGGCCGAGCTTCGCCGTGGCGCCGGGGTCGGCGCTCCCCTCGGGCAGCACGTCGTGCGAGCTGTACAGCAGGGAGCCGTCGTCGTCGACCGTGGCGGCGCCGTAGACGATCTCCTGCGCGCCGTCGGCGTCGACGTCGGCGGCCGACAGGGAGTGGAAGCCCTGGCCCGCGAGCGCGCCGAGCTCCGGGTCGGAGCCGACGCCGCCGTGCGGCCCGTCGTCGAACGGGTTCGTCATCGGCACGTGCCCGCTGTCGGAGACCCATCGGATCGAGAGGCGCTCGCCGTCCCAGTCGTACGCCGCGATGACGGCGCGCGTGTAGTAGCCGCGCGCGAAGACGGCCGAGACCGACTCGCCGTCGAGGTTCGCCGCCCCTGAGAGGAACCGGTCGACGCGGTTGCCCGGCTCGATGCGGCTCATGGCGTAGTCGCCCCAGAGCAGTCCGTCGTCGCCGCGGCCCGGTTCGTAGTCGACCGTGTCGAGCTCGGCGCCCGTGTCGCCGTCGAACACCGTGAGGTATTCCGGGCCCGTGAGGATGAAGCCCTCGAACTCGCGCAGCAGGTTCCTGCCGCTGCGCTGAACCGCCCACTCGTCGATGAAGTAGTCGGCGAGCTCGGCCGCGTCCGCGCCGCTGAGCGGGTAGTCGTAGCGCTGCTCGATACCGAGAGCCGCCTCGATGGTCGCGGGCCACTGGCCGGAGACGACCTCATCGCGCTCGGCCCATCCCTCGAAGATCCCGGCGAGGTGCTCCGCATAGTCGTCGGCCGACATCCGGTAGTCGTCGTCGTTCGCGACGCCGGCGTCGACGTCGCGCTGCGGCAGTGTGATCGGCGTCGTCTCGCCGCCGGCCGTGACGGTCGTTCCCGGCGCCGTCTTCACCATGATCTCCGCACTGCCGTCGCCGTCGAAGTCCTCGACGACCACCTGCGCGTAGTGCGCGCCCGATCGGATGTTCCTGCCCAGGTCGATGCGGTGCAGCAGCGTGCCGTCGGCCTCGTACGTGTCGAGGATGGTGCTCCCCGTGTACCCGCGCTGCGAGACGTCCTTCGCGTTCGACGGGTACCACTTGACGACGTACTCGTACTCGCCGTCGCCGTCGACATCGGCGACCGACATGTCGTTCGCCGCGTACGTGTACTCCTCGCCCTCCGGGTGCAGGACGCCGGCCGGCGTGCGTCCACCCTCGGGCTTCTGCAGCGGGATCGACCCGTACTGACCGCCCCACGGAGCGACCACGTCGCTGCGCTCCAGCTCGACGCCGTTGACGATCGGGGCGACCTGGTACCGCGAATCCGCCGAGCCCTCGGCGTCCTGATAGTTCGTGCTGTCGGTTACGGTGGCGATGCGCTCGCCGTCGCGGTACAGGGCGAAGTCCGCGCCCGTCATCCCCGTGCCGGAGGCGCCGGTCGTCTCGCCGCCCAGCAGGCGCCAGCTGACGAACACGCCGTCGTCGGTCGTCGCGGCCGCGAGGCCGCGCCCCAGGTCCTGCTCGAGCTGCGCCGGCACGTGCTCCCGTGCGCCCGATGCGGGCGCCGCCGATGCGGCGACCACTGGCAGGGTCAGGGCGAGCGCGGCCGCGGCAGCGCACGCGCCGATGCGCAGCGCCCTGGGCCGGATGAATGCCGAGTTCTCCATCGAATCTCCTCTTCGTCACGTCGCCGCGCACCTTCGCCCACCCGGATGTAGCAAGCGCTTTCCCGCACCGACGGTGTCACGTTAGCGCGTCGGGTCCGAACGTTTCAACCCCGGTGGCGTGGACGCCAGGGGCAGCCGTCAGCCGACGGTCGACGCGCGGATGACGAGTTCCGGGGCGTAGACGACGTTCTGCCGGGGCTCCGGCGAACGGCCGATCGCACCCAGCAGGAGCTCCGCCGCTCGCCGCCCCATGTCCACCGCCGGCTGCCGGATCGACGTGAGCGGCACGGCGGCGACGCGCGACAGGGGCGTGTCGTCGTAGCCCACGACGGCGACGTCCTCCGGCACGCGCACACCCCCGTCGACGAGCGCCCGCACGAGGCCGGCCGCGAGATGGTCGTTCGAGCAGATGATCGCGTCGGGCAGGTCGCCGGCGGCCCCCGCGGCGAGCTTCGCGCCGTACTCGAGCCCCGCCTCCGGGTCCGTCCGGTGCAGGCGCTCGGCCGCCATGGTCGAGCCGGCCGCGGCCAGCACCTCGCGCGCCCCGTCCTCGCGATCGCGCACCTGGGCGAGTTCGCGGCGCGAGCCGAGGAACAGCACCCTGCGCCGCCCGGTCTCGAGCAGGTGGCGGGCCACCATGTCGGCCGCCGTGCGGTTGTCGAACGACACGGACGAGAGGGTGCCGGTCTCGTCCGCGCCGTCGACGAGCACGACGGGGATTCCGTGGGAGCGGAGGCTCCGGATCGCGGACGACGTGTCACCGAACGGCGTGATGAGCGCGCCCTCGACATGGACGGAGCGGAACAGGCCGAGGTGGTCCTTCTCCGTCTGCGCGCTGTCGGACACGTTGCCGGAGAACACGCGCATCGACCGGGCGGCCGCCGCCTGCTCGGCGCCGGAGATCAGCGCGCCGAAGAAGGGGTTCCGGATGTTGATGACCGTCATGCCGATCAGCCCGCTCTTCTGCGCGCGCAGCATGCGCGCCGCCGGCGACGGCGCGTAGCCGAGCTGCTCGACGGCGGCGGAGACGCGCGTACGCGTCGCGTCGCTGACCCGTTGCGGCCGATTCAGCGCGTTCGAGACCGTCGCGATCGACACGCCGGCGTGCTCGGCGACGTCGCGGATCCCGATGCGCCGGGTCCGGCGCGCGGGCTCGAGCGTGCCCCCCTGCATGGGCGCCTCCTTCGTGCTCTTCGTCGACGATGACGGATCGGCGCGCAGGTCGTGCGCACGAGAAATCGCTTTCCGCCACCCTACCGCGCGCGAACGGCCCTCCCGCCGCCCACCGCGCACGAACGGCCCTCCCGCCGCCCACCGCGTCGGCGCACGACCCCCGGCGCACCGAGCACCCGGCGCCGTCGCGGACGGCGCCATCGGCCGTCATCGGGGTTGTGAATCGTTTTGATTCCTTCTATTGTGTCGCGAGCAAGCGCTTTCCTATCAGCTCGCACCAGAGAAGAGAACCGCAATGAAGCTATCCCTCCGACGCTCCCTGACCACCGTCGCCGTCCTCGGCGTCGCGGCCGGCGCACTCGCCGCCTGCTCGTCCGACGGCGGCGAGTACGACCCCGAAGCCGAGGTCGAGCTCACCTTCACCTGGTGGGGCAACGACGATCGCGCCCAGCGCTACCAGCAGCTCATCGACGCCTTCAACGAGGAGCACCCGAACATCACGGTGAACGGCTCGTTCACCGACTTCCCCGCGTACTGGGAGAAGCGGCAGACCGAGGCGGCCGGCGGCGGCCTCCCCGACGTGTGGCAGTTCTCCGACACCTACCTGCGCCAGTACGCCGAGAACGGCCTGCTCGCCGACCTCGGCGAGCTCAGCGAGTACGTGTCGACCGACGCGATCGACGAGGGCCTGCTCGGCACCGGCGCCCTCGAGGGCACGCAGTACTCGCTGCCGATCGGCTACAGCACCTGGTCGGTGTTCCTCAACGACGACATCCTCGCCGAGCACGGCATCGAGCCCTACGCCGGCGGCACGACCTACGCCGAGTACTCGGAATGGATGGCCGACGTCACCGAGGCCACCGGCGGCGAGATCTACGGCGGCACCGACTACACGCAGCGCATCCAGAACTTCGAGAACGTCCTGCGCGCCGAGGGCGGCAACCTCTACACGGAGGACGGTGAGCTCGGGTTCACCGAGGAGCAGCTCGCCGCGTTCTGGGAGAGCGGGGCGGCCGACCGCGACGGCGTCACGGTGCCGCAGCAGGCGCTCGAGGAGATCACCCCCGTCTCGGGCTTCGGCGGCAACCTCACGGCCAGCGAGGCGAGCTGGAGCAACTTCATCGCCTCCTACCTCGGCGACTCCGGCGCATCGAGCATCTCGGTGGTCGCGCCGCCGCTCGACGTCGAGGGCGCCCAGGACCTGTACCGCCAGGCGGGCCTGCAGATGGCCGTCTCCGAGTCGAGCGAGCACCCCGAGGCCGCCGCGATCTTCCTCGACTACGTCGTGAACAGCCCCGAGGCCGGGGAGATCTTCGGCACCTCGGTCGGCTTCCCCGCATCCGACACGAAGCTCGAGGGCGCGACCCTCGAGGGCCCCGACCAGCAGGTCGCCGACTTCCTCGAGTCGGTCGAGGACCGCATCGGCGACGCACCGCCCGTCCCCGTCGCCGGCTACGGCTCGCTCGAGCAGAAGTTCTGGGACCTCGGCAAGGAGCTGGGGCTCGGCACCGTCACCGTGGACGAGGCCGTCGAGCAGTTCTTCAGCGAGGCCGACGTCATCCTCGGCAGCTGACCCCGGTGCGGCGGCGGCACGGCGCCGCCGCCGCACCCCTCCGGGCGATCGTTACGCCCTCGAGACTTGTAAAACGTTTTGAGCTTCCACTAGAATCTTGGCAAGCGCTTTCCAGCGCTGGCCCGAACTCAGCTTCGTGACCGAACAATGATGTTCTGAAAGGACGAGCAACGATGCTTCGCACGACAAGACTCCTCTCGGCCGTCGCGGGAACCGCGATCGCCGGCCTCGCACTCGCGGGCTGCTCCGGCGGCGGGAGCGACGGCTACGACCCCGACGAGGAGATCACCCTGAACTTCTCGCTCTGGGGCAACGACCAGCGCGCTGACCTGTACCAGCAGATGTTCGACCTGTTCACCGAGGAGCACCCGAACATCACGATCAATTCGTCGTTCCTCGACTTCCCCGCGTACTGGGAGAAGCGCCAGACCGAGGCCGCCGGCGGCGGTCTGCCCGACGTGATGCAGTTCGACTACTCGTTCCTGCGCCAGTACGCCGAGAACGGCCTGCTGCTCGACCTCACGCCGTACATCGGCGAAGAGATCAGTGACGAATCGCTCTCCGACGACATCCTGGCGATCGGCGAGGTCGCCGGCGGCAACTACGGCATCACCACCTCGACGAACGCGTGGGGCCTGTTCGGGAACACGAAGCTGCTCGCCGACGCGGGCGTCGAGGACTTCGCCGGCGGGTCGTTCGAGGACTACAACGCCTGGATGAAGGAGGCGACCGAGACCGCGCAGGCCAACGGCGTCGACGCATGGGGCGCGACCGACTGGTCGGGGCGCATCCAGCTCTTCGAGCTGTACATGCGCTCGCAGGGCACCGACCTGTTCTCCGAGGATGGCGAGCCGCAGTTCACCGAGGACGACCTGCGCACGTTCTGGGCGATGGGCGAGGAGGCGCGCGCCGACTACGGCTTCCCCGCGAAGAACCTCGAGGAGATCGCACCGCTGAGCGGCTTCGACGCCGCCTTCGTGATGAGCGAGGGCACGTGGGACAACTTCGGCGCCGGGTACCTCGGCAACCTCGGCGAGGACTACACCGAGCTCAGCCTGCAGGCCCCGCCGTACTTCGAGGAGGACGCGAAGGACCTCTACCTCAAGCCCTCGATGCTGCACGCCGTCGCCGAGGGCACGGAGCACCCCGAGGCATCGGCGATGCTGGTCGACTTCCTGATCAACTCGGAGGAGTCGGGCGAGGTCTTCGGCACGAACCGCGGCCTCCCTGCGTCGACGGTCGCGCTCGAGGCGGCGGAGCTCGACGAACTCAGCACGCAGATCAAGGACTATGAGGCGTCGATCGCCGACCGCCTGGGCTCGGCCCCGCCCGTGCCGATCGTCGGCTACGGCTCGCTCGAGCAGAAGTTCCTCGAGCTGGGCAAGGAGCTCGGCTTCGGCACGATGACCGTCGACGAGGCCGTCGAGCAGTTCTTCGGCGAGATGGACGCGGCGCTGAACTGATGCTGTCACCGGTGGGCGGCGCACCCCGCGCCGCCCACCGCTACCGATCGGGAGATCATGAGCACAACTGAGACGAGGCGGGTCGTGACCGCCGACGGCGGTTCGCAGAAGGGCGGTGTCCGCTGGGAGCGCTCCGCCGCCCACCGAAAGCGGACGCTGAGGGAGACCGCGGCCGGATACACGTTCCTGCTGCCGTGGATCATCGGCTTCCTCGGGCTGACGCTCGGGCCGATGGCGTACTCGCTGTACCTGTCGTTCACCGACTACAACCTGTTCTCGGCGCCCGAGTGGGTCGGGTTCGAGAACTACATCCGGCTGTTCACGGACGACCCGGTGTTCATCCAGTCGGCGCAGATCACCCTCGTCTACGTGCTGGTCGGCACCCCGATCAAGCTCGCGGCGGCACTGGCGATCGCCCTGCTGCTGAACTACCGCGACAGGGGCGCCGGCTTCTTCCGCTCGGCGTTCTACGCGCCCAGCCTGATCGGCGCGTCGGTGTCGGTCGCGATCGTGTGGCGTGCGATGTTCAGCACCGACGGCCCCGTCGACAGCACCCTGCAGGTCTTCGGGATCAACTGGGGCGGGTGGATCGGCAACGTGAATCTCGTGCTGCCCATGATGATCCTGCTCGCGGTGTGGCAGTTCGGCTCTACCATGGTGATCTTCCTCGCGGGCTTGAAGCAGGTGCCGAAGGAGCTGTACGAGGCGGCGGAGGTCGACGGCGCCGGCGCGCTGCGCCGGTTCCGGGCCGTGACGATCCCGATGCTCTCGCCGGTGATCTTCTTCAACCTGCTGCTCGAGCTGGTCGCCGCGTTCCAGGTGTTCGCGTCCGCGTACATCATCTCCAACGGCACCGGCGGCCCCGCCGGCATGACCAACTTCATCACCCTGTACCTGTACAAGCGCGGCTTCACCGACACGCAGATGGGCTACGCCTCCGCGATCGGGTGGATCGTGATGATCGCCGTCGCGGTCATCGCCGTGATCCTGTTCCGCACCCAGAAGAACTGGGTCCACTACACGGGAGAAGACCGATGACCGCCACCGCTCTCGTCACGACGGGCAAGCCGGCCCCCCGCAAGAAGATCACCCGCCGCGGCTGGCAGACGGTGATCTGGTTCATCGCGCTGCTGCTGATCGCCGCAGTCGTGATCTACCCGCTCGTGTGGCTCTTCGCCTCGACGTTCAAGCCGAACAGCGAGTTCGGCCAGAACCAGGGGCTCATCCCCATCGACCCGACCCTCGAGAACTACGCGACGGTCTCCGAGGGCATCGGCGGCGTGCCGATGTGGCGGTTCTTCCTGAACTCCACGATCCTGTCGGTCGCCGCGGTCGTCGGAACGCTGTTCTCGTCGTCGCTAGCGGCCTATGCGTTCGCGCGCATCAAGTTCAAGGGCGTGGCGATCCTGTTCGCGGCGATGATCGGCACGCTCCTGCTCCCCGTGCACGTCGTGATCATCCCGCAGTACATCTGGTTCAACCAGCTCGGCCTCGTCGACACGTTCGTGCCGCTGATCCTGCCGAAGTTCCTCGCGACGGAGGCCTTCTTCGTCTTCCTGATGGTGCAGTTCATCAGGGGGCTCCCGAAGGACATGGACGAGGCGGCCCGGATCGACGGCGCCGGCCACGGGCGCATCTTCTTCTCGATCATCCTGCCGCTCATCAAGCCGTCGATGGTGACCGGCGCGATCTTCGCGTTCATCTGGCAGTGGAACGACTTCCTCGGCCCCCTGCTCTACCTGAACAGCCCCGAGAAGTACCCGCTCCCGATCGCGCTGCGCCTCTACAACGACCAGACGTCGACGAGCGACTACGGCGCGACCGTCACCGCGTCGTTCATCGCCCTCATCCCGATCCTGCTGTTCTTCATCGTGTTCCAGCGCTTCCTGGTCAACGGCGTCGCGACGCAGGGGCTGAAGGGCTGACGCGATGAGCAGGCAGCAGCGCGCGATGCGCCGCGCGGCGCGCACCGGGATCGGCCCGACGCACGACGCGCCGGCGCCGAACCCGGGCGCGGTCGGCGCGTTCGCCCTCCTCGGCGAGGTGCTGCTGGTCGGGGTCGTCGTGGTGGGCTTCGGCTTCACCGTGCTGACCCTGCCGGCGGCCCTCGCGGCCGGCATCCGGCACGTGCGTCGGTTCGTGCGCGCGGAGGGATCTCCGTTCCGCGCCCTGTGGGCCGACTTCCTCAAGGCGCTGCCGGCGGGCCTGCTCGTCGGTGCCGCGACCGCGCTCCTGGGCGGCGTGCTCGCGCTGGACATCGTGGTCGCTCGCTCGGGTGCGATGCCCGGCGGCCCCGTGATCGAGGCGCTCGGCTGGGTGATCGCGGCCGCGGCGGCGGGCGGGCTCCTCCTCGTCTGCGCGGCGTGGACCTCCGAGGCCGGCTGGCGCGCGGCCTTCCGCGCCGCCCCAACCGCCGTCGCGGCGGACCCCATCGGCGCACTCTACGCCGTCGTCGCCGCGTGCTTCGTCGGCCTCGCCGGGTGGATGCTGCTGCCGCTCGCGATCCCCGCCGCCGGATGCGCGGCCCTCGCGGCCGTCGCCGCCCCCGCCCGCAGGCGCGGCAGAAGCACTGCCTGATCCGCAGACTGATCCGCAGGTGAGCCGCACCCAGGGGTGCGGCTCACTCGTTCCGACCGAGAGAACTGGAGCCATCGTGCTGTACGGAGCCGACTACAACCCCGACCAATGGCCGGAGGAGATCTGGCCGGAGGACGTCGAGCTGATGCGGGAGGCCGGCGTCACGACCGTGAGCCTCGGCATCTTCGCGTGGTCGCGCCTCCAACCGGGCCCCGACACCTGGGACTTCGGCTGGCTCGACCGCATCGTCGACCTGCTGCACGCGGGAGGCATCGGGGTCAACCTCGCGACGGCGACCGCCTCGCCGCCGCCGTGGGTCACGAGCGCGCACCCGGACGTCCTGGCCGCCGACGAGAACGGCTCCCCGTACTGGCACGGCTCGCGCCAGCATCACTCCCCCGCCTCGCCGACGTACCGGCGCCTCGCCGCCGAGCTCGTGCGCCGCCTCGCCGAGCGGTACGCCGACCACCCCGCCATCGTGATGTGGCACGTGGACAACGAGCTCGGCTGTCACCTGAACGAGGAGTTCTCGGATTCGGCTCGGGACGCGTTCCGGGCATGGCTCGCCGACCGGTACGGCGACGTCGAGGGCGTCAACAGGGCGTGGGGAACGGCGTTCTGGTCGCAGCGGTACGGATCGCTCGACGAGGTCTTCCCCCCGCGGAGGGCGCCGTTCATCCGGAACCCGGCCCAGGTGCTCGACTACAAGCGCTTCATGTCGGACATGTGGCTCGAGATCTACGTGATGCAGCGCGACATCATCCGCGCCTCCGGCGCGACGCAGCCGATCTCGACGAACATGATGGGCGCGTTCCCGCCGGCCGACTACGCGAAGTGGGCCGAGCACATCGACGTCATCACGGACGACTGCTACCCCGACCCTCTCGATCCGCAGCGGCCGCTGACGACGGCGTTCCAGCGCGATCTGGTGCGCTCGCTCAAGCGCGGGCAGCCGTGGATCCTGATGGAGCAGGCATCGGACGCCGTGAACTGGCGGCGGACGAACCCGTCGAAGGCGGCGGGCCAGTTGGCCGCGGAGACGGCGCAGTCGATCGGCCGCGGCGCCGACGGCATCATGTTCTTCCAGTGGCGCCAGTCCCGCTCCGGTGCCGAGAAGTTCCACTCGGCGATGATCCCCCAGGCCGGCACCCGGACCCGGACATGGCGGGAGGTCGTCGCGCTCGGCGAGCGTCTCGCGCGGCTCGGCGAGCTGCCGCCGCCCGCCGACGACGCCAGGGTCGCCCTCATCTTCGACTGGGAGAACTGGTGGGCGGTCGAGGGCGATGGGCACCCGACCACCGTCGACTACCTGCAGCTCGTGCGCGACTGGCACGCCGCGCTCACCCGCAGGGGCGTCATGGCCGACATCGTGCCGCCCGAGAAGGTCGACGACCGCTACCGGCTCGCGCTCGCACCGTTCCTGTACCTCCTGCGAGACGAGGGCGCCGCGGCGCTGAGGGCATTCGTCGAGCACGGCGGCGTTCTCGCCGCTGGCCCGTTCACCGACGTCGTCGATGGGAACGACGCCTTCCGCGAGGGCGGGTTCCTCACGCAGCTCGGCCCGATGCTCGGCGTCGCGTTCGAGGACTTCCGGGCGCTCGTGCCGCCCGCCCGCGCCAAGATCGCCGAACGAGCCGGGGAGCTCGGGTCGTCCGACACCGCCGAACGCGACGAGCGCGCGTACGCCCGCTACGCGGGCCGCGTCGCGGGCGAGGGCACCGTGCTCGCCGAGGCCGTCTGGGCGGATGACGCCGAGGTCGTGTCGAGCTACGGGACCGGGCCATCGGCGGGCCGCCCCGCGCTCACCCGCCGTGCGCACGGCGACGGCTCCGCCTGGTACCTCACGACGCACCCGTCGCTCGGCTCCCTCGACCCCGTGCTCGGCGTGCTGCTCGACGACGCCGGCGTCTCGGGCGAGCTCGCCGAGGTTCCCGAGGGGGTGGAGGTCGCCCGCCGCGGCGACCTGCTCACGGTGATCAACCACGGCGCGGAGCCGGTGTCCGTCACGCTGCCGGCCGGCGAGAAGCGCACGCTCGAGCCGCAGGGGTACGCGTTCATCACGTCGCCCCGCCGCGGGAAACGGGGCCGCTCAGCCCCGCGTGAACGCGCTGCCGAGCTGGGTGAACGTGCGCTCCTCGCGCAGGGCGCGGTCGACCTCGGCCGCGACGCCCGCGATCACTCGGCGCGGGCCCCACTCGTCGTCGACGGTCGCCACCTCAGCCGAGGCGGCCCGGCGCGGGTCGGGGGCGCTCATGACGCCCTCGACGAGCCGCATGAAGGCGCCCGTCTCGACCAGGGGCGCGATCAGCGGGGCGCCGTCGGTGCGCGCATCGACGAGGTTCTCGAGCAGCGGCGAGCGGCCGACGGTCTCCGTGGAGACGACCACGCCCGACGCATCGAGCCGCTCGATGACGTCCTGGGTGTACCAGAACCGGATCGTGCCCTCCGAGCCGACGACGTCGACGAGCGGCTCGACCTGCTCGCGCGCCGCCACCGTCACGGCGGTCGTGAGCCGCACGCCGCCCGGCAGCTCGAAGATCGCGACCGAGGTGTCGTCCGCCTCGATGTCGTTCGCCCGCCACAGGTCGAGCTCGAGGCCGCGGACATCGTCGACGCGGGTCGCCCCCGCGATCGCCAGGGCCGTCGCGGTCGCGTGCGCGAACGGGTTGGTGAGCGCTCCGTCTGCGACGACGACCCCGTCCATGCGGCGCTTCCCTGCCCACTTCGAGCGGTTGAAGTAGGCGAAGCTCCTGAGCCACGTGCCGCGCGCGCCGTAGCGCACGACGTCGCCGATCTCACCCGACGCGATCCGATCCCGGATGATCCGGATGCCCTCCGAGCCGAGGCTCTGGAAGCCGATCTGCACGCGCGCGCCCCTCGCCCCCGCCAGGGCGACGAGCTCCTCGAACTGCTCGAGCGTCGCCGTGGTCGGCTTCTCGAGGAGCACGTCGTTGCCGGCTTCGATGGCCGCGGACGCGAGATCGAAGTGGGTGTGGATCGGCGTCGCGATCGCGACGATGTCGGTGCCGCCTGCGGCGATCATCTCGGCGCCGTCGGTGAAGACCGCTGTGCCGGCCGGGAGCTCCTCGGCAGCGGGCGGGTGCGTGTCGGCGACCGCGGCGAGCAGCGCCGTGCCCTCCTCCTGCATCCGGATCGCCGTGTTCATGTGGTGCTTTCCGTAGCCACCGGTTCCGATGACGGCGATGCGAGGTGCGTTCATGCGGTGTGGTCCTCAGGGTCGGTGCGAACAGCGCGGCAGGGGCGCGGGCGCCCGCGCCGTCGACCCAGTCTAGCCGAGCAAGCGCTTTCCGGCATCGGGGCGCACTCGGCTCGCGGCCGATGCGCCCGGACGCCCGATCGCGCCGGGGTGCGGGAACGGGGAGCCGTGCGCCCCGGCGCGTTCGGGCAGGCCGCGTCAGCTCGGCCGGCCGGTCATTCCTTGCAGGAGGTGCGGATGCGGTCGCCGCGCTCCGGCAGGTCGTACGCGGTCTCCGGGTCGACGGACTCGAAACTGCCGTCGGCGAACGCGCCGAGCACGGAGTCCATGCTCGTCAGCGCCTCCTTCGTGAGCACGCCGGACGACTTCTGGCCCGCTTCCTGCTGACCGCGCTGCTCGATCAGGAGGGTGGGGATGCCGTCCATCGACAGGCCGTTGCGCGCCGTGGTGGCGGTGTCGGACTGCGGGTAGAGCGTGACGGCGGCGTGGCCGCTGCCCGCCAGGCCCTCACCGATGACCGACGCGGCGCGCTTGCCCGTGTCGGCGACCTCGGGCGCGACATCCGGGTGCGTGCCCCACATGACCGACATGGTCGCCATGCCGCCGTCCTCGGTGCCGTAGGTGACCTGGTGGTGGTAGTCGAGGACGAGGTCGGGCTGGAGCTCGGTCAGGAGGTCCTGGATGGCGACCGCTTCCGGGGCGAGACTCATGTCCTGATCGGAGGGGCCGAACGTGCGGTTCAGGTCCACGTCATTGCTGTTGCGGCGCGGGTCGAGGCGGCTCGCCCAGTCGTCGCGGTTGTACCGCTCCCACCCGTCGGGGTTGAGGCGGGGCACCACGACGAGCGTGACCGCGTCGCGGACCTCCTGCGCGGAAGCCGTCGGTGCCGAAACGCTCTTCAGCAGCGCCACGGCCGCCTCGGTTCCGATCGGCTCGTCGCCGTGGATCTGGGTCTGCACGACGAGCGTACGGGGGCCGCTGCCGACGGTCACGGCGTTCAGCGCGCGCCCCTCGACCGATCGGCCGATCTCCTCGACGGAGACGACGTCGCCTCGCCGCGACTCGAGCCGGTCGATCTCGTTCTGCAGCTCCTCGTTCGACAGCATGCCGTTCAGGTTGATCGGCTGCTTGCCGCACTGCACGTACGGGCCGTTCGGCGTCGAATCGGGGCTCGCGTGCGCCGGCGCAGCGAGCGCGGCGATCGAGAGGGGCAGTGCCAGGGCGGCCGCGGCCAGCGCGGCGATGGGACGGCGACGTCGCACGTCAGTCTCCTTCTTCGGGGAACAGGGCTCCCCTCAGTCAACCCGAACCGGGGCCGGCGCGGAAGCCGGTCGCCGCGCGTCCCGCGCATCGGCGCCCCGCTCGCGGGGCGCCGATGCGCGGGACGCGATCAGCCGACCAGGCGGACGTCCCTGACCCCCGTGTTGTCGTACGTGGCGACGTGGACGCGGTAGCCGGCGACCTCGAACACGCCCGACGCGTTGTTCCTGATCGTGAACGCCTCCACGTGCTCCCTGGACGTGCCTCGGGAGTACTCCTCCGTGACCGTGATCGTGAGCGCGTTCTCGGGTCCCGCGACCTTGTCGACGCGCGCCGACGGCTCGGCCGCGACGAGCATCTCCCAGCACGCGTAGAGCGTCAGGTCCCCGGTCACGGCGCTGCCGAAGTCGTACATCGCCTCGCACGACGGGTCGGTCGCCCAGGCGAAGAACAGGTCCTCGCCGCGCGTCGGCGCCGCCGGTTCGCCGACCGCGGCGCCCGCCTCCACGGTCACCGGGGCGACGTCGCTGCCGCCCCTGGTGTCGAACGTCACGGTGCTCTCGCGCGCCGCCTCCTCCGCCGTGACCGTCACGCCGTGCAGCATCACGGTGTTGTTGGTCATCATGCCGCTGCCCGCGTAGTCGTACGACGAGTTGCCGGAGTTGTTGATCCGGAACCCGAAGCCGGCGTCGTCGTTCCCGCGCAGTGCCCCCGTCGTGTCGGTCCACGCGAGATCGACCGAGTTCGACAGCCCCTGCTCCACCTGGAGGGGCGTTCGCTCGGACTCGGTCGTCGCCCGCACCCGCAGGGTATCGCCCTCGACGCCGATCGTGATCTCGCTCTTCGGCATGAACGCCGCCGTCCGGATGGGCTCAGTCACGGGCGTCACCGTGTCGCCGTCGTACCTGTTCAGCGTCCACATCGTCGCGTTCGAACCGCCCGCCGCGGTCCGCTCGACGCGGAGCCCGTAGCCGACGCGCGCCGCCGGGTCGTACTTCACGTAGACGTCCATGAAGTGACCGCTTCCGCCGAACCCCTGCCCCTCGACCTTGCTGGTGGAGTAGTCCAGGGTCAGGCTCATGTCTCCGTATGCGCCTTCCTGCCCGAACACGAACCGCGTGCCTGCGCCGCCGGAGTTGTTCTGGAGCCCCCAGATCCGGTCCGTGCCGTTCGTTCCGATGCCCCAACCCCACGGCACGGCCGTGCCGCTGACGCGGTCGAAGAACCAGCGCCCCGTCGTGGTGAGGTGGTCCTCGTCCGTCACGAAGAGGTTCCTGAAGTCGGTCGACAGCGACGCCTCCGTCACGTCGGCCGCCTCGACCGGGCGCTCGGAGCGCACCGTGACGGGGTCTCCGTACCCGCTGAACTCGTACTTCGGCCGGATCACGGCGCGCAGGTACGAACCGACGTCGTAGCGGCCGAGCGCGTACTCGGTGTACGGCTCGTCGATGAAGAAGCCGGCGTCATCGTTGCGCATCGTCCCGATGTGGACGCCGTCGGTCGTGTCGGGGCCGCTCTCCCGGTACCAATCGATGACCGAGGCCTCCCGGTAGTCAGCCTCGTCCAGTGCGTAGTCGAGAGAGGCCGCGTTCTCGCCGATCGTCAGCGATGTGTCCGTGACGACAGGAGGGTCGACCGGGAGCGGCCGGATGTGCAGGGTCGCGCCCGCCGAGATGCCGCTCGGCAGCGTCGCCGTGACGATCGTGCTGATCTCGGCGCCCGTGGCGTTCGGCGCGGCCGTGAACGTCCCGACGCCCGTCTCCGGGTCGATGGTGCCGTCGAGGAGCTCGGTGTCGTACTCCCACTCGATCGCCGCGGGGTCGGCGGAGCCGGCGGGGGCGACCGCCGGCGTCAGCACGGCGCGATTCGACTCCCCCGTCTCGCCCGAGCGCATCGTCTTCCCCTCGGCGCCCACGAGGAACCGGTACGGCAGGTCGGCGAACGGCTCCCAGCCGCCGCCCGCCTGGCCCTTCGGGTCCCAGCCGTCGTCGCCCTTGAGCAGGTTGTAGACGTTGTACTCGTCGCCGACCTTGAACGCCTCGAGTGCCGACCCCGTCAGCTCCACCGATGTCTGCGGCTGAGCCGGGCTGATCGCCAGGGGTGCGCGTTCGTCTCCGATCGTGTTGTTCGACACGAAGTGGCGGGCGTCCTCGCGCACGACGTTCTCCCATTCGACCGTCTCGATCCGGCCGGAGAAATGCGTGTCGATGATGGCGAAGATGCCGTTGGCGTCCGGTCCGATCTCGTTGGACTGCTTCGCCAGGAAGACATCGCTGCTCGTCATCTGCGGCATGCCCACGACCTCGCTGCCGAGCAGGGCGACGATGCCGCCGTCGTCGGCGCCGTTGACGGACGGATGATTGCCGAAGAAATGGAACGTGCAGTTCTCGTAGACGTTCTTCTTCCCCGAGAACACCGAGTCGTCGGTCAGCTGGAAGAAGCTGTCCTTGAAGTACGCGCGCTCCGGTGCGAGGCCGAGCATCATGTTCAGATACCCGACGAACCGCATGTTCTCGAAATGGATCCGATCCGGGGCGCCCGTTCCGACGGCGCGCGTCAGCACCTCGGCGTGGTTCTTCGAATCGAGGCGCTTCTCGATGTTCTGTGAGGGATCGCGAGGATACACGAGATCCTGCTGAGCGTAGTTCGCGATCGTGATGTTCTCGCCGCGGAACCCCGAGGAGATGCCGAGGGAGTACCAGCTCCCATCGGCGCCGAGGCCGCTCTCGCCTCCCTCGCCGCGGTTGCCGGCGATGATGGTGTCGGTCGCGTCGTCCGTGAGGCCGAGGAACGACACGTCCTCGCCGAGGATGCTCAGCCCGACGTTCGGCCCGGCGATCACACCGCCCTCGCGGTACGTCCTGTCGGTCCAGTATACCCCGGGGGCGACGTAGACGGTCGTGCCGTCCGGAACCGTCAGGAGCCGTTCATCGTCCGAGAGCTCACCGAGCGCCTGCAGCGTCGACGCGACGTACGGGCTCTCCAGCTCCTCCTCGGACGCGTAGGCATTCAGCAGCAGGTGCGTCTCGTCGACCTGGACCCACTTCGCGTACAGCGTCAACGGCTCCGTCACGGTGCCGTTCCGGAAATCCCACATCGCGCTGCTCGCGGCCGCGTCGGCGTACCAGCCGACGAACACCGCGCCGTCCTTCGTCGGGCGGTCCGGCTCGGCGATCGCCGCACCCGGGCTCAGCCGCTGCGCTTCGACCTCGCCGCCGCCGCCGGTGTCGAAGGTCACGACCACCTCGCCCGCATCCTCGTCGGTCGCGGCCGGCGCGATCTGCCGCGCGATCGCGCCGGTGGGCCCGGTTCCGGCAGCGGCCGGCAGCGCCAGCCCGAACAGCGACAGCCCCGTCGCCAAGGAGATGCCGAGCGCAATGGCCCGACGAAAGGACGTCCGATCTCTCATGTGTCTCTCGTTCCTGTGTGGTGCCGAATCGTCGATGGTTCGCGCGCGGCGGGCGGCGCATCGTCGCATCCGATGGAGCGCCGCCCGCCGCTGTCACCGGATCGTCAGTCGACGAACCGGACGTCGCGGACCTTCGTGCCGCCGTACGTGTCGACGTGCACAAGGCGGGATCCGACCCGGTAGGCGCCGTCGGCGTTGTTCCGGACGTCGAATACCGCCGATTCCTCGAGCACGAGGCCGTCCGAGTACTCCTCGTCGACCGTGACGGTGAGCTGGTTCGTCGCGCCGGAGCGGCGCTCCACCGTCGCTGCCGGCGTCGCACGCACGAGCTCTCCGTTCAGCGCATAGGTCTCCGACCAGGGGCTGGCGCCCGCGGGGTTCACCGCCCTCACGCGGAACAGGAACTGCGCATCGGGATCGTCCGCCTCCGCCTGGATCTCGACGGACTCCGGCAGCGCGAACTGGTTCATCGTCTCCGTCAGGAGCGTCGTGGGCCGCGCGCTCGCCGCGATGGTCGCGATCGGGGTCCACTCCCCTTCTCCGCGATCCCACTCGACCTCGTACGCCTCGGCCAACGGGTCCTCGCCGGCCCAGTCGATCGTGAAGGTCCCCTCGTGCACGACGATGCGGCCGGGTTCGGGGATGAACTCGCTCGTCGCCGAACGCCGCTCATCGTTGATCTCGACGCCCGTGATCCTCGGCGCGCTGGGCGTCTGCTGCGGCACGTCCCTGCGGATCGCCCCCGCTCGCTCCTCGATCTCGGCCCTGAGCGCCGCCGCTTCGTCCGGCGTTCCCGTCGACCATACGCCGCCCTCAGCCGGCCGGAACGCCCAGTCGAGCTGCGCGAGCGGGTCCGTCTTCATCGTCGGGTTCGTCGTCGTGGAGCCGTCCGCCACCACGACGCCGACGTCGAGCGTCGGGTCGAAGTTCGCCGCGGAGGCCTCGTCGAGCACGTTCGGCTGCAGCGCCCCTGCCGCCTCGCGGAGCGAGTCGAGGTCCTCCTCCGTGATGCCGGCCTCGACATCGTCGGCACTGCGGAACCCTGCGACGCTCTCGGGGAAGTCGCCCTGTGCGACGGATTCCTGCGACACGATGAAGCCGGGAGCGTCGCCGAAGAAGTGGTTGAAGCCCGCGTTCGCGTCGGCGCTCTCGCCGGGCCCCGGCTCGTAGTCGATCACCTGAGACCCGCGCGCGTGCCCCTGGCGGCTGCGGAGGAACGGGTAGTTCACGTCGTCGAAGATGTTGCCCTCGGCCCAGACCGTCGCGTTGTGCGCCGCACCGATGCCGTAGCCCGTGTTCCGTTCCAGGAGCTGGTTGTGGAACGGGTGGCCCTGGATGTCCTGGTACAGGTTGTTGAAGACGTGCACCCGCCCGTTGCGGACGCGCGGCGTGCGCTCCTCGGAGCCGTGGAACCAGTTGTGGTGGATCGTGCCGTAGTGCTGGCTGATCGACCCCGTGCCGCCGCCGATGAGCATGGCCTTGCTGCTCCCGTCGAAGCGGTTGTAGTCGACGGTGTAGTTGCGCGCGTGGTTCGACACGTCGACGGCGCCGTCGCCTTTGGCCTGATCCGGATCCTGGCCGAGGGCGAGATGCTTGTTCTGGCCGTAGCCGAACGTGTTGTTGTGCACCCACAGGTTCGATGCCCTGGTCCCGCTCCCGCCGCCGTTGAGGTACACGGCGTCGTCCAGCCATTGGTCGAAGCTCAGGTTGCGGAACTCGACGTTGCTGGCGCCCGCGGTCGTGAAGCCCCACCCGTACACGGTCGCGTCCGGCCCGATGCCCTCGATCGTGACATCGCCGTTGCCCGCCCCGATCGACATCATCCGCCCGTCGCCGACGCCCGCCGGCACTTCGGCACCGGCCTCGGCCTTCGTCGCCGCGACCTCGTCGAACGATCCGACCGTTCCGATGACGCGCACGACGAGCGGCTCGTCGCCCTCGCGCGCATCGCCGCGCCCTTCCGCGAACACGGCGGCGTCGAAGTCGCCCATCGTCTCGGCGGTCAGGTAGACGAGCTCGGCATCCGGATCGATGCGGCCGTCGGCCAGGTAGCCCCCCGTGACGCCCTCGGGCGCTGCTCCGTTCGTGCCGGGGAAGCCGTAGACGTCTTCGTCGGAGGGGACGAAAGCCGCCCCGTTCCGCGGGTACGAGGAGGTCTGCAGCCCGTCGAACGCGTGCACGACAGCGCCGTCGCCGTCGCGCACCTCGATGTCGTACGTGCCCCGCGGCAGTCCGGGCACGTCGACGCGCCAAGTGCCGCGCGCCTCGTCGATGACCCGGACGAGCTGGGAGTCGACCTCATCCCATTCGGCGAGCCACCCCGAGATGCGGCTGTCGTCGCGCCAGTCGAAGGCCTCCTGCGCCCTGACGTACACGCGGTAGCCGTCGTCGCTTCCCGACCACGTCGCGTAGGCGCTCTCGAACCAGGTGCCGGCCTCGGCGCCGGATCCCGCTGCGTCCGTCGTCGCGGCGAGCGCCGGCGCGCCCGTCAGCGCGAGCGCCGCCGCCAGTGCGGCCCCGACGGCCGCCTTCGTCCTGCTGTTCCCTCTCGTGCGCTGCATGTCACTCCTTTGTGAATCGTGCTTCGGGTGGAAGAAGTGCGCCCCGCCCCCTGGAGAGGGAGCGGGGCGCGTGGGCATCAGCCCTGTGTCGCGGCGTTGACCTCGTCGATGAACGCCTGAGCCGCCTCCTCCGGCGTCTTGTCGCCGAAGAGCACCTCGGTGTTGAGCCGGATCGTGATGTCCTGCACCTCGCCGGAGCCGTCCGGCGGGACGGGGGTCGCGTCGCCGATCTCGTCCTCGATGTCGGACATGAACTCGCTCATCCGCTGGTCGGCGGGCTCCAGCTGGTCCTGGATCGCATCGCGCACGTCGAGGTTCGCCGGCAGACCGCGGTCGGTGAGCATGATCTCCGCCGCCTCCGGGTCGTTGAGCAGGAAGTCGACGAACTTGGCCGCTTCCTCCGGATGCTCCGTGTCCTCCGCGATGGAGTAGTACATGGCGGGCTTGAAGTACATTCCGGGAGCGTCGAACTCGGTCTCGCCCGGCATCCGGAGCAGCTCGAGGTCGTGGCCGGACGAGGCGCTCAGGGCACCGAGCTGATTGGACCACCAGATGCCCATGGCGCCGGTGTTCGTGCCGAGCAGCGAACCCTCCGGGCCCGCGTTCTGGATCTCGACGGTGCGCGAGGCGTCCGGCTGCCCGCCGTTCTCGATCAGTTGCTGGCCGATCTCGAAGAACTCCGTGACGGTCTCCACCGAGGCGCCGACGGTGCCGTCCTCGTTGTAGAGGTTCTCGCCGTGCTGGCGCGCCATGATGTTCAGGCCCGCCTCGTTGAAGCCGATGTCCTGCATGCCCCAGGCACCGTCGCCGAGGCCCTCCGAGAGCTGGCCGGCGATGTCGACGAAGTCCTCCCACGTCCACGTGGTGTCGTCGGGCATCTCGACGCCCGCCTCTGCGAACAGATCGGGGTCGGCGACGATCGTGTACGCGTTGACGCCGGTGGGGATGCCGTACTGCGCGCCGTCGATCTGGCCCGTGGCCAGCACGGCCTCGGGGATCTCGTCGGTCGCGATGTCGAGCTGCGACATGTCGGTGACGACGCCCCGCGTGGCGTAGTCGGCGATGAAACGCTCCTCCTGCGTCATGACGTCGGGGGCGTTGCCGCCGGCGACCGAGGTCGCGAGCTTGTCCCAGTACCCGCCCCAGTCGGTGTAGTCGGGCGTGACCGTGATGCCCTCGTTCTTCGATTCGAAGAGGTCGATGAGCTCCTGCGTCGACTGGTGGCGGTCGTCGGACCCCCACCACGAGAAGCGGATCTCGACGTCACCGCCTCCCCCGCCCCCTTCGTCGCCGGAGCCGCCGCATCCGGTGAGTGCCAGCGCGCCGACGGCGGTCAGCGCGATGGCCGAGTTGCGGACGTGCTTGTTGTATCGCATGTGTTCACTCCTTGGTGTGTGCGTTGAGAACGCCGTTGTTCTGTTCTGCGCCGGGGCGCTCACTTGATACCGGTCGTCGCGATTCCCTTCACGAGGTATTTCTGGCCGAACAGGAAGACGAAGAACACCGGGATCAGCGAGACGATCGACATCGCGAACAGCGCGCCCCACGAACTGGAGGTCGTCGCGTCGACGAACGTGCGCAGCGCGATCGGGACGGTGTACATCTCGGGGTCGGTGAGGAAGATCAGCTGGCTGAAGAAGTCGTTCCACGTCCAGATGAACGTGAAGATCGCGGTGGTCGCGAGGGCGGGCAGCGAGAGCGGCAGCATGATCTGCAGGAAGATGCGGCCGTGCCCGCAGCCGTCGATCCGCGCGGCCTCGTCGAGCTCCTTCGGGATGCCGCGGAAGAACTGCACCATCAGGAAGACGAAGAACGCGTCGGTCGCGAGCAGCTTCGGCACGATCAGCGGCAGGAAGGTGTTGATCCAGTCGAGGCCCGCGAACAGCACGTACTGCGGAACGATGATCACGTGGATCGGCAGCATGATCGACATCAGCATGATCGCGAACCAGAGCCCGCGGCCGCGGAACTTCAGTCGGGCGAAGGCGTACGCCGCCATCGAGCACGACACGAGGTTGCCGAGCACCGAGCCCGCGACGACGATCGCGGAGTTCCACAGGTAGTGGCCGAACGGATGCAGCAGGGCGTTCCAGCCCTCGCTGTAGTTGCTGAGGTCGATGTCGCTCGGGATGAGGCCCGGCTCGCGGAAGATCAGCTCGGTCGGCTTGAACGAGCTCGACAGCATCCACAGCAGCGGGTACAGCATGATGAAGCCGAAGACGATCAGGAGGACGTGCTTCAGCACGCGCTTCCAGGTCGGCCCGAGCGCCCTCCGCCGCATCCGGCGCGACTCGCGCGGGGTGAGCGAGATCGCCTCGGTGACGGTCGGTGCGGGCCGGGTGTCGGCCCTGCGGGTCAGCGAGTCAGTCATCGTAGAACACCCAGTACTTCGAGATCAGGAAGTTGGCCGCGGTCATGCCGGCGATGATGAGCAGCAGCAGCCAGGCGAGCGCCGATGCGTATCCCATGTCGTATGCGCCGAAGCCGCGCTGGTAGAGGTAGAGCGTGTAGAAGAGCGTCGAATCGACCGGCCCGCCCGTGCCGTTCGACACGATGAAGGCCTGCGTGAAGGTCTGGAACGCACCGATCAGCTGGAGCACGAGGTTGAAGAAGATGATGGGCGTCAGCAGCGGCACCGTGATCGACCAGAACTGCCGGAAGCGGCCCGCGCCGTCGATCGCGGCGGCTTCGTAGTACATCTGCGGGATCTGGCGCAGCCCCGCGAGGAAGATGACCATCGGGGCGCCGAACGTCCACACGTTCAGGACGATCAGGGTGCCGAGCGCGTAGTCGGGGTGCGAGACCCACCCCTCGCCCTGGATCCCGAAGAGCCCGAGCAGTTGGTTGATGAGGCCGTCGGCCCCGAACACCTGGCGCCACAGGATCGCGATCGCGACGGACGCGCCGAGCAGCGACGGGAGATAGAAGACCGAGCGGTAGATCGCCAGCCCCTTCAGCCCCTTGTCGAGGATGATCGCGAGCCCGAGCGCCGCGGCGAGCTGCAGCGGCACCGAGACGAACACGTACACGAAGGTGACGCCGAGGGCCTTCCCCAGCCGCGGGTCCTCCAGCATGCGCTGGTAGTTGTCGAGCCCGAGCCAGTTCGGCGCCTCGAGAAGGCTGTAGTCGGTGAACGACAGGTACAGGGAGGCCCCGAGCGGGAACGCCGTGATCAGGGCCAGCCCGATGAACCAGGGGGCCAGGAAGATGAGTGCCGCCCTGCCGTCGCCCTTGCGCCGTTCCGGTGGCGCCTTTCGCGTCTTGGCGAACTCTTGGATCACCGCCATGAATGCGTCCTCTCGTGGCTTCTTCGCCGTTGCGGATCTGCGTCGATCCTGTCGTGAGATGTTCTGCCGACCTGCGCCAGAAACCGGTTGCTGATGCGAACGTAGCACACCGGGAACCGGTTACCAAGGGGTCGCCGCGAGTTGTTACGAAGTGCGCACGAGCAGCTCTGCGGCGAGCGCCGCGGGGTCGCGCGGCGGACCGTCGAGCAGCGCAGCGCAGAGGTCGACCTCGAGGGCCTCCCCCGCCGCGAGGCGCCGCCTCTCGTCCACGGCGACGGCGGGGCCGAAGCCGACGTATTCGCCGGTGCGCACGAACCACGGCATGCCCGTCGCGGTCGCCGCGAGCACCGCCGCATCGTCGGCGACGACGAGGAGCCACGGCGACGTCGACCCGTGCGCGGCGGCCTCGCCCTCACCGTCGGAGCACGAGACGCGCGCTCTGTCGAACGCCGTGCGCCAGAAGAGCCCACCGTAGAACGCTCCGTCCCGGCCGTTCGTCTGCGGGCTCCCGAAGCTTGCGCCCCGGCCGCGCGGCGTCAGGCGCGATCGCCAGTGCACCTCCCAGCCGTCGTCCGCCCGGCGCGCCATCACCTCCCGCTCCTCGTCGAGCAGCTCCTCGCCCCCGGCGCCGACCCACACGAGGCGCTCGCTGAGGGCTCCCGGCCCCGCGACCTCACGCGAGAGCACCCGCTGCCGGCCATGGTTGTCGAGCATCGTCGGCCCTGCACCGCGGACGAACGTGCGGCCACCCCAGAAGCTCGTGCCATCGACATCCGGGATCGCCAGGCTGAGCCCGAAGTGGTGCGCGTGGTCGGCCGGCGCCGTGTCCGTGGCAGGCACTCCCGATGGGGTCGTCGCGGTGAGGAACGGGCGGGGCGACAGCTCGGGCGCGATGCCGTCGCCGGTGTCGTACCGCACGGCGGCGGCCCCGTCGCGCAGCAGCTCGATGATCATGCGCGCTCCCCCGCGCTGCCGCGCTCCGCCAGAGACGGGGCGAACATCACGGGCTCGCGCTCGCCGACGCCGCCGACCATCTCGGCGCGCAGCTCGCGCCACAGCCGTTCGCCCACGTCGCCGAGCCCCGACGTCATGGTCGTCAGCGAGGGCGACGAGTACTGCGAGAACGGGATGTCGTCGAAGCCGACGACCGAGAGGTCGCCGGGCACCGACACGCCCTCCTGCGCCAGGCGGCCGAGCAGGCCGAGCGCGACGACGTCGTTGAACGCGATCGCGGCACTCGCCCCCGTCTCCGACAGCGCAGGCCACGCAGCGTGTCCGTCGGCGAACGAGTGCCCGCACGGAACCGCGAGGATGTCGACGTCGGGATGCCTCTCGCGGACCTCGTCGAGCCCCTTCTCGCGCTCCCAGTTCGAACGACTGAACG
The DNA here is from genome assembly GCF_002970975.1 of Microbacterium halophytorum. Classification (GTDB taxonomy): domain Bacteria; phylum Actinomycetota; class Actinomycetes; order Actinomycetales; family Microbacteriaceae; genus Microbacterium; species Microbacterium halophytorum. The sequence continues at coordinate 80,804 of NZ_PNFA01000006.1, read as the reverse complement.
CGGGGCCCTCGAGGAAGGCGATGCTCCGGTGCCCGAGCCCGATCAGGTGCTCGGCCAACAGCACGATGCCCTGCCGGTAGTCGACCAGGACCGAGGGGGCGTTCCTCCCCGTCGTGCGGTTGAAGACGGCGACGGGCTGCACCCTCGGCAAGAGGTCGAGCAGGTTCTCGCGCGTCATGCGCGGCGCGAACAGCGCGATCGCGTCGGTGCGGTCGCGCAGGTCGAGCGCCAGCCCCGGCTCGCGCTCCGCGTCTTCGAACGCGTCGGAGACGACGACGTGGTAGCCGTCCGCCGCAGCGGCACGGTTGAAGCCGTTCAGCACCTGGTGGAACATCGGGTTCTCGAGATCAGGCACGAGCACGCCCACCGTGCGGCTCTCGCCCAGTGAGAGCGATCGCGCCGTCTGGCTCGGCGAGTACCCGAGCTCGTCGATCACGTCCCGCACGCGCTGCGCGATGTCGGCGTTCACGGTCGACACGCCGTTCATCACCCGCGAGACGGTCGCCTTCGACACGCCTGCGGCCGCGGCGATATCGGAGATCGTCGTGCCGCGCGTCGTGGTCTGCCCCGCTCTTCTGGTCGCCATCGTGACCGCCTCCCGTGTTCGTCCGGCGAGTTCACAATAAGCGGGAAACCGGTTACTGTCTACCTATGGCAGTTTCCATCGAGGTCGATGCGGGCGATCGCCCGGCGAAGCTCCGCCGCGTCGCGTCGGTGCTCGAACAGCGCGGCGCGGGCGCGGTCGTGCTCGCGACGCCCGCCTCGCTCGCGTGGCTGTTCGAAGGTGCCCGCACGGGCGTTCCGCTCGGCGGCGCCCCCGTGCTCTCAGCACTCGTCGACCGCGACGGCCGCGTCGCGATCACGACGCTCGCCAATGAGGTCGACCGCCTCGCGGCCGAGGAGATCGGCGGTGACGTCGACTGGCGCGTCGTGCCCTGGCACGCGAGCCTCGGCGACATCCCGGATGGGGCGGTCGCGGAGGAGGAGATCGCCGGCGAGCTGCGCGCGGCGCGCGCCTCCCTGCTCCCGGCCGAGCTCGACCGCTACCGGTCGCTCGGCGCCGACACCGCAGCCGCCGTCACGCGGGTCCTCGGCGAGGCGCGGCCCGACTGGTCGGAGCGCACCCTCGCCTCCCGGCTCGCCGCCGCGTCCTACGACATCGGCGCGGAGCCGTCGGTCGTGCTCGTCGCGGGCGCATCGCGATCCCGCGTGCAGCACCCGATCCCGACCGATGCCCCGCTCGGCGACCGCGCCCTGGCCGTCGTCACGACCGTCAGGCGCGGGCTGCACGCGAGCATGTCGCGTTGGGTTGCGTTCTCCGACGACCAGGCGAACACCGACGCCGAGGCCCGCCTCCGCGAGGTCGAGGCCGACGTGTTCGCCGCCGCCCGCCCCGGCCGGGGGTACGATGACGTCTTCCGCGACATCCGGGCCGCGTACGCCGCGAACGGCTTCGGCCGCGACGCGTGGGCGCGCCACCACCAGGGCGGGCCGACGGGCTACGCCGGGCGCGACCCGAAGCTCGCCCCGGACTCCGTCGGCACCGTCGCCGAGCGCCAGGCCTTCGCGTTCAACCCCTGGGTCCCCGGTGCCAAGCTCGAGGACACGATCATCACGAGCTCGGCCGGCGTCGAGGTGCTCACGCGCGACCCCGTGTGGCCGACCGCAGACGTCCGCGGCCTCCCCCGGCCGCTCCCCCTCACGCGCGCATGACCGGCGGCGCGACCCCGCACGCAGACACACCCGACGAGCAACCGATTTCTTCCGAGAGGATCACGTTCACATGACCCGCCGCTTCGCCCTCATCGGCACCGGATCCCGCGCCCAGATGTACCTCGAGGCGCTCGCGACGACGCACGCGGACGCGGGCCGGCTCGTCGCGTGGGCCGACACGAACCCGGGCCGCCTCGACTGGCACGAGCGGCAGACTCCTGGCCTCGGCTCCCCGCGCCGCTTCGATCCGGACGACCTCGCGGCCGTCGTAGCCGAGGACTCGATCGACGCCGTCATCGTGACGACCCCCGACCACCTGCACGCGCGGTACGTCGTCGCCGCCCTCGACGCCGGGGCCGACGCGATCGTCGAGAAGCCGCTCACGATCGACGAGGGCGGCGTCCGAGCAATCGCCGAGGCGGCAGAACGGACGGGCCGCAGCGTGACCATCACGTTCAACTACCGCTACTCGCCGCGGAACTCCGCGCTGAAGCGGGTCATCGCGTCCGGGGAGATCGGCGATGTGACGAGCGTGCACTTCGAGTGGGTGCTCGACACGGCGCACGGCGCCGATTACTTCCGCCGCTGGCACCGAGACAAAGCCAACTCCGGCGGGCTCCTCATTCACAAGTCGAGCCACCACTTCGACCTCGTGAACTGGTGGATCCACGACACCCCGAGCCGCGTGTTCGCCTCGGGCGGGCTGCGCTTCTACGGAGCCGAGAACGCGCGTGCCCGCGGCCTCGGTGAGCGCGCCGAACGCGGTTCGACGGACGACCCCCGCACCGACGCGTTCAGCCTCGACATGCGTGCCGACGACAAGCTCAAGGGGCTGTACTTCGAGCAGGAGGCGAACGACGGCTACCTCCGCGACCGCGACGTGTTCGACGAGGGCATCACGATCGAGGACAACCTGGCCCTCATCGTCGATTACTCGGGCGGCCCGACCATGAGCTACTCGCTCAACGCGCACTCGCCGTGGGAGGGGTACACGGTCGCGGTGAACGGCACGAAGGGCCGTGCGGAGCTCACGGTCGTCGAGCGGGGCAGCGTCGTCACCGATGACGAGGGCCGCACCGTCGTCGACCCGAGCGCCAGGCCCGACCTCGTCGTCGACGACCGAGCCAGGCCCGCGAGCGAGAGCCTCGTCGTGCAGACGCATTTCTCCCCCGCGCGCGAGATCCCGATCCCCGTCGCCGACGGCGGCCACGGCGGTGGCGACCAGGAGCTCCTGGGCGACGTGTTCCACGGCGCGGGCGACGACCCGCTCGGCCTCACCGCCGACTGGACGGACGGCGTGCGCAGCGTCGTCGTCGGCATCGCGGGCAACCGGTCGCTCGCCACGGGCGAAGCGGTGAGGATCGCCGACCTCGACCTCGGCCCGGCATCCCGCGCGCTCGGCGGTGAATCGCGATGAGCCGAATCATCGTCACGGGGGGCGCCGGCCGGCTCGGCCGCAGCGTCGTCGCGGCACTCGCGGCCGAGGGGCACGAGGTGACGTCGCTCGACCGCGAGGCCCTCGACGGGCTCCCGGCTCGGCAGGTCGCCGTCGACCTCCTCGACGCCGGCGCGACTTCGGCGGTCTTCTCCGACATCCGCCCCGCCGCCGTCGTGCACCTGGCGGCGATCGCCGTACCGGGTGCCCTGCCCGACCCCGACACGTACCGCATCAACACGCAGCTCGTCTGGTCGGTGCTGCAGGCGTCCCTCGACGCGGGCGCGGAGAAGATGCTCCTCGCCTCCAGCCCCACCGTCATGGGCTATCACTCCCCCAGCGGCTGGAAGCCCGATTACCTGCCGCTCGACGAGGATCACCCCGTCGCGCCGTGGAACGGATATGGCGCGTCGAAGGTCGCGATGGAGCAGATCGTGCAGATGGCGGTGCGCCAGCACGGCGGCCGGATGAGCTTCGGCGTCTTCCGCCCCTGCTACGTGATCGCTCCGGAGGAGTGGGCAGGCGCGCCCACTCAGCAGGGGCACACGGTCGCCGAGCGCATCTCCGACCCGGCGCTCAGCGCCGTTGCGCTGTTCAACTACGTCGACGCGCGCGACGCGGGGGCGTTCGTGGCCGCATGGGTCGAGCGCGCGGCCGATGTGCCGAACGGATCGACGTTCTTCGTCGGGGCGCCCGATGCCCTCTGCGAATCCGACACGGCCACCGCCATCCGGAGCTTCCTGCCGGCGGCGGCGGGTGCCGCCGACCAGCTGACCGGTTCGCAGTCGATGTTCTCGAGCGCGCGCGCCGAGGAGCTGCTGGGGTGGCGCGCCAGGCACCTCTGGCGGGACGAGCTCGTGCGCACCCCCGACACGGCGGGGGCGACCGGATGACTGCGACGATCGCCGCCGTCGACACGCGTCTGATCACGGTCCCGCTGACTCGCCCGTGGGGCCCCGACGTCACGGAGATCAGCGTCGTCGCGGTCGACGTGACCGACTCATCCGGCGCCGTGGGGCACGGCTTCTCGTGGACGCCGTCGATCGGCGCCCGCGCCGTGCAGGCGCTGCTCGACCACGACATCGCCAGCGCCGCGATCGGCCGTGACGCCGAGCCCGACGTCTGGCGCGCCCTGTGGGAGCACCTGCACGAGGCCGGGGGCGGCGGGGTCACGACGATCGCGCTCGCGGGGCTCGACCTCGCGCTGTGGGATCTGCGCGCGCGCCGCGCGGACCGGAGCGTCACCGACCTGCTGGGCCGCAGGCACGCGTCGCTCCCGGCGTACGGCAGCGGCGTGAACCTGCACTACTCGCTCGACGATCTCGTCGGCCAGGTCGAGCGCTGGGTCGCCGATGGTTTCACGGCGGTGAAGTTCAAGGTCGGCAGCCCCGACATCGCCCGCGACGTCGAGCGCGTGGCCGCCGTGCGCGACGTGCTCGGCCCTGATCGCACCCTCATGATCGATGCGAACCAGCGCTGGTCGCTCGAGAAGGCGACCGACGCGATGGGCAGGCTCGCGGAGTTCTCGCCCGCCTGGATCGAGGAGCCCCTGCGCGCCGATGACATCGCGGGTCACGCCGAGCTGCGCCGCCGCATCGATGTGCCGATCGCGTTCGGCGAGAATCGGCACACCTGGTACCAGTTCCGCGACGCGATCGACGCGGGCGCCGTCGATGTGATCCAGCCCAACGTGATCAGGGTCGGCGGCATCACGCCCTTCTTGGAGATCGCGGAGCTCGCCCGCGACCGCGGGGCACAGCTCGCGCCGCACCTGCTGCCGGAGCTGTCGAGCCAGCTGTCGTACGCGCTCCCCGAGGAGACGTGGGTCGAGGACGTCGAGTCTGCCGGCTTCGGCGAGCTCGGAGCGCTCGCGGAGCCGACGGGGCTGCGCATCGCGGACGGGCGGGCGACGGGCGGCCCGGCGCTGGGGCTCGGCATCCGGTTCCGCTGATCGCCAGCGCTGACGCATTCCGGCCCGGCGTGCCGCTTCCGAGCCTCGATGGGCCCGGCGATGCGGGCCCGTGCGGGCAACACTCCCCCACCCGCCCGTGATCCGCTCGGATGACCGGGAGACTTGTCGAGGTGCATCACGCGCCCAGAGCACCCGAGAGGACCTCATGAGCACATACGCCGCCTTCGACTGGGCGCGCCGACATGTCGGTTCCGGCCGCCTGCCGAACGCGGTGCTGGGCGTCGCGACCGCTGACGGCACCGTCGCCCTCGACGCGTTCGGCCCCGTGGCGGCCGACGCGACCTATCCCCTGTTCTCGATCACCAAGGTGCTCACGGGCATCGCGGCGGCCCGCGCGATCGAGCGCGGGCTGCTCACGCCGGAGACGCCGCTGACTGCCGCCGTGCCCGAGTTCGGCCGCGACCGCGACGACGTCGTGCGGCTCTGGCACCTCGCGAGCCACTCATCCGGTATCTCGGAGCCCGCTCTCGACACCGCGGTACCCCTCGCGACGGAACTGCGCACGCGCGGCCGAGACTTCCCCGCAGGCACCGCATCGCGGTACTCGACGCTCGGCTACACCGGCATCGCGGAGCTCATCGCCCACGCGACCGGGCGCAGTTGGGATGCGGCGGTGCGTGACTGGGCCGAGACGATCGGCGCGACCGGCATCACGCTCGATCCGGATGGCTACGTGCCGGTCGACGGCATCGCGGAGGCCGGGATGAACTGGTCGCAGCTCGTCGCGAACCGCGACCCGGGCGCCGGCCTGTTCGCCCGCGCCGACGACCTGCTGCGGCTCGCCACCGACCTGCTGCGCACTCACCGCGACGGCACGGCGGGCGTCCTCACCCCCGCGGGGCTCGCCTTCATGCGGCGCCCGGTGACGCAGGGAATGGCGCGCCTCGATCCCTACCCGGCCGAGCGCGGCCAGGACTGGGGCTTCACTCTGAACCTCAACAACCGCACGCCGGGGCTCATCTCGACGGACGGATGCGGCCACGCCGGATGGTCGGGCACGGAGTTCTGGCTCCACCCGGAGCACGGCGTCGCCTACGTGCTGCTCACGGCGAAGGCCGACCGCGCGGGCGTCGACCCCCTCCAGCTCGACAACGCGGTCGTCGCGGGGGTCTGAGGCGCGGCACAATCCCTGAGCCGCGGCACAGTCCGCTCGATTCTGCCGCGGCTCGCGGATTCTGCCGCGTCTCAGCGCTCACGGTGCCGCGCCCGGCTCGGCGTACGGTGCCGAAACGCACCCGCCGCCCTCGACTCAGGGCTCGAAGCCGAGACCCTCAGGAGCTCGCAGCGCGATCGCCGCAGTTCCTGAGCCGCGGCATAATCCCTGGGCCGCGGCACAATTCGCCCGATTCTGCCGCGGCTCGCGGATTCTGCCGCGTCTCAGCGCCCATGGGCCGCACCCGCCGCGGGTCAGCGGCCGGGGGTCGAGCCGCGCAGCAGCACCTCGACACCGAGGGGGTCGGCGTCCGACCAGTCGTCGGCGACGACGGCCGCGACGGCCTGCTCGCCGAGGTCGCGCAGGGGCGCGCGCACCGTCGTCATCGACAGGGCGACCTCGATGTCGGGGAACACGTCGCCGAAGCCGGCGACGGCGATGTCGTCGCCCACGGAGCGGCCGGCGTCCCGGATGGCGGCGATCGCACCGAGCGCGACCATATCGGTGATGCCGAACACGACGGTCCCGCCTGGGACGCCCGCGGCGAGCGCATCGGACATCGCGCGGTAGCCGGACTCGCGGTCGAAGCCGTCGCGCCGCACGGCCACGTCACCGGTGAAGCCCTCGGCGAAGCCGCCGAGGCGCTGGTCGCTCGTGACGAGGCCCTCCGCCGCCCCGAGCGCGATCGCCGAGGAGTAGCCGCGCTGCGCCAGGGCCGCCCCGAGCATCCGGGAGCCCTCGCGATTCTGCACCGCGATCATGCGGCCGCCCGGGGTTCCGCTGGGCGCGCCGAGCGAGACGACGGTGCCGCCCATCTGCTCGACCTCGTTGAGCACAGCGGTGAGCGCCTCGCTCGCGCCGGCGCTCGATCGAGAAGCGGCGAGCACGACGCCGCGCGGGCGCTGGCCGCGCAGCGAGCGGACGAACTGGGCCTCCTGCGCCGCCTCGCGCTCCGTGATGCCGATCGTGAGCACGAGGCCCTCGTCGGCGGCGGCGTGCGCGACGCCGGAGGCGATCTGCGCGAAGTACGGGTCGGCGATGTCGGCGACCAGCAGGGCGAGCGTCGACGAGGTGCCCCTCGCCGTCGCCTGAGCCGACATGTTCGCGGCGTAGCCGAGCGCGTCGGCCGCGGCCTCGACCCGCTCGCGATAGGCCTCGGCGACCTTGCGCGTCGAGCCGTTCAGCACGCGCGACGCCGTGGCGAGGGAGACCCCCGCCTCGCGCGCCACGTCCTGAAGGGTCGCGGCTCGCGGGGCGGGGGTCGTCATGCGTCTCATCGTATCGAAGGCCCTCCGGATGCCGGGGATTCGACGGGCTACGCCCTGAGGTAGGGCGCGACTGCGACGTCGAAGCCGGCGATCGTGCGCCGCACGGCCTCGGCGGGCTCCGTGTCCCAGATCGCCTGGTTCAGCAGCTCGACCTCGATGTCGCCGTCGTAGCCCGTCGCCTCGACGGCGCGGGTCATGTCGGCGAAGTCGATCATGCCGTCGCCCGGGTAGTGGCGCGAGAGCAGGTTGTCGGCCTCGAGCGGCGTCTTCCAGTCGCACACCTGGTAGGTGGCGATGCGCCCCTCGGCACCCGCGCGCTCGATCCCCTCGATGACATCCGGATCCCACCACAGGTGGAACGTGTCGATCGTGACGCCGACGGTCTCGGGCGCGAAGTCGGCGGCGATGTCGAGCGCTTGGTCGAGCGTCGACAGCACCGAGCGATCGGAGGCGTACATCGGGTGCAGCGGCTCGAGGGCGAGGGTCACGCCGCGCTCGGCGGCGTACGGCGCGAGCTGACCGACCGCGTCGCGGACGCGCTCGCGGGCGCCGAGGAGGTCGCGGGACCCCTCGGGCAGGCCGCCGACGACGAGCACGAGCACGGGCCGGGAGCCCTCGGCGCCCGCGGCCGCGAGCACAGCGGTCTCATCGATCGCGCGGCGGTTGTCGTCGAGCGCCGCGACCCGGCCGGGGCCCTCCTCCGCCGTGAACCAGCCGCCGCGGCAGTGCGTGGAGTATCGCAGCCCGCTGTCGGCGAGCATCTTCGCCGTCTCGTCGAGGCCCGCCTCCTGCACCTGCTCGCGCCAGAGGCCGATGGCGCCGATGCCGGCCGCGCGCGTGACCTCGATCGCCTGCGCGGCGGTCGTGTGCTTGATGGTCGCCTGATTGATCGACAGGCGGGGGTGCGGGGCGGTCATGCGGTCACTCCGTTCAGGCGCAGGTAGTCGTTCCATCGCTGCACCGCGAGCTCGGGCCTCTCGAGCGCGTGCGCGTCGTTGGCGAGGCGCACGATCTCGCTCAGGTGCGGCAGGCTGCGCGCCGAGTGCAGACCGCCGATCATCTGGAACGCGGGCTGGTGCCCGTTCAGCCAGGCCAGGAACGCGACGCCGGTCTTGTAGTAGAACGTCGGAGCGGCGAACACCTGGCGGCTGAGGGCCTCCGTCGGCTGGAGCAGTTCGTAGTACCGGTCGGGGTCGCCCGCGTCGAGCGCCTGGATCGCCCCGGATGCCACGGGCGTGATCGCGGCGAACGCGCCCAGGAGCGCGTCGGAGTGCGTGCGATCAGTGTCGGCGGAGCGCTCCGGCTGGGCCGCCTGCGGCACATCCGCACCGCCGATGAGGCCGACGTAGTTGAAGTCGTCGCCCGTGAACATCCTCACGCCCTGCGGCAGGCGCTCGCGCACGTGCACCTCGCTGTCGGCGTCGAGGAGGCTCATCTTGATGCCCGCGACCTTGTCGGCGTTCTCGGCGATGATGTCGACGACGGTGTTCGACGACTCGCGCCAATCGCTCGCCCCGAAGTAGCCCTCGAGCTGCGGGTCGAACGCGGTGCCGAGCCAGTGCAGCACGACCTCGCCCGTGGCCTTCGCGAGCACCGCGCGGTACACGGCGCGGTAGTCGTCGGCGCTCTCGGCCGCGCGCGCCAGGTGGCGGCTCGCCATCAGCACGGGAACCGCCCCGTGCTCTTCGGCGTGCTCGAGTTGGTAGACGTAGCCGTCGATGATCTGCTGCAGCGAGATCGACGCGTCCTCGATGTGGTCGGTGTTCACGCCGACCGCGACCGAGCCGCCCTCTTCGCGGGCGACCTCGGCGCTGCGGGCGATGAGCTCGCGGACCGCCGTGGCGTCGATGCCCATGTTGCGCTGGGCGGTGTCCATGGCGTCGGCGACGCCGAGGCCCCACGAGTAGACGTTGCGGCGGAAGGCGAGCGTCGAGTCCCAGTCGATCGCGGCGGGCTGACCGGGCGTGTTGTCGGCCCAGGCGACCGGCGCCACGTGCGCGGCCGCATAGGCGACGCGCGAGCGCAGGCCGCCCGCGGGCTTCGAGAAGCCAGCGGCGTCGTTCACGGGGGCGAGGGACGTCGCGCCGTCCTCGCCCAGCAGGATGAAGCCGTCGGACATATCAGTCGAGCACGATCTCGTCGAGGGACACCTTGGCGCCCGTCTTGTCCGACTTCAGGCCCGCCTCAGCCAGCTGCATGCCGCGGGCGCCGGCCAGCAGGTCGAACGCGTAGTCCGTGCCGATGACGTAGCTCTCGAGGAACTCCTGCCACTGCTGGCGGAAGCCGTTCAGGAACACCTCGTTGGTGGGCACGTTCTGCCAGGTCGCGTCGTAGTCGATCGTGTCTTCGAGGTCGGGGTTCCAGACCGGCTTCGGCGTGGCGCCCCGCGGCTGGATCTTCGCGCCGAACAGGCCGACGACGGCCGAGCCGTGGGTGCCGTCGATGTGGAACTCGACGAGCTCGTCGCGGTTCACGCGGGTCGTCCAGCTCGAGTTGATCTGCGCGACGGCGCCGCCCTCGAGCTCGAACACGCCGTACGCGGCATCCTCCGCCGTCGTCGCGTAGTGCTCGCCCTGCTCGTCCCAGCGGTCGGGGATGTGGATCGAGGCCTGCGTGTAGACGCTGTTGACCTTGCCGAACAGGTTCTCGAGCACGTAGTTCCAGTGCGGGAACATGTCGACGATGATGCCGCCGCCGTCTTCGACGCGGTAGTTCCAGCTCGGGCGCTGGGCGGGCTGCCAGTCGCCTTCGAAGACCCAGTAGCCGAACTCGCCGCGCACCGAGAGGATGCGGCCGAAGAAGCCCGAGTCGATGAGGCGCTTGGCCTTCTGCAGGCCGGGCAGGTAGAGCTTGTCGTGCACGACGCCGGCCTTGACGCCCGCATCCTTCGCCAGCTGCGCGAGCTCGATCGCCTCTTCCAGCGTCTCGGCGGTCGGCTTCTCTGTATAGATCGTCTTGCCGGCGGCGATCGCCTTGCGCAGGGCCGTGGCGCGGGCCTTGGTGACGAGGAAGTCTGCGTAGATCTCCCACTTCGGGTCGGCGAGCGCCGCGTCGAGGTCGGTCGTGTAGTCCTCGATGCCGTGCTGCGCGGCGATCTCGGCGAGCTTGGCCTCGCTGCGGCCGACCAGCAGCGGGCGGACCGTCACCTTGGTGCCGTCGGAGAGCTCGAAGCCGCCCTCGTCGCGGATCGCGAGGATCGAGCGCACGAGGTGCTGGCGGTAGCCCATGCGCCCGCTGGCGCCGTTCATGATGATGCCGATCTCGCGGACGGCGGGGGTGTTCTCGGTCACGTTCAGGTCCTTACTCGTCGTTGGGTAAACGCTTTCCGAGCACCACTGTACGCGATCCGGAGCCGCGTGCCAAGCGGCGTTCGTCCCACCACGCGGGAGGCGTCCGGGGCCGGCGGCTCCCTGTCGGTTCCGGCCCGCACGCCGACGCCGGATGTCCGACGTCGGCGATAGCCTGGGCGCGCGGCACCGCAGCCGCATCACCACCGTGAGGAGCCCTCCGATGAAGACCGTCCCCTTCGGCCCCGCCGACGCTGTCGCGCCCAATGTCGTCGCCGGCATGATGCGCATCAACGACTCCAGCGACGACCAGATCCGCGATCTGTACCGCGCGGCGCGCGATGCCGGCATCGACTTCTTCGACCACGCCGATATCTACGGCGACCACGTGCACCATTGCGAGACGCGATTCGCCGAAGCGCTGTCCCTGAGCGCCGCCGAGCGCGACGAGATCACGATCCAGACGAAGTGCGGCATCGTGAAGGACGCGGGCGGAGTCTTCGATTTCTCCTATGACCACATCATCCGGCAGGTCGACGGCTCGCTGAAGGCGCTGCAGACCGACTACATCGACGTGCTCCTGCTGCACCGCCCGGACGCCCTGGTCGAACCGGAAGAGGTCGCGAAGGCTTTCGACGAGCTCGAGGGCGCGGGCAAGGTGCGCAGCTTCGGCGTCTCGAACCACACGCCGGGCCAGATCGACCTGCTGCGCACGGCCGTCGAGCAGAAGTTCGTCGCCAATCAACTGCAGCTGTCGATCGCCCACGGCGCACTGGTGACGCAGGGCATCGCGGCGAACATGATGGGGCTCGAGCAATCGGCCGTGCTCGACGGCGGCGGCCTGCTCGAGTACTGCCGCATCAACGAGATCACGATCCAGGCGTGGTCGCCCCTGCAGCACGGCATGTTCCGCGGCGTGTTCCTCGGCTCCGACGAGTTCCCGGAGCTGAACGCCGTGATCGACCGCCTCGCGGCACAGTACGGCGTCGAACCGATCGCGATCGCGATCGCCTGGATCACGCGCCACCCCGCGGGCATGCAGGTCGTGCTCGGCACGACGACCCCCGCCCGCGTGGCCGCCGCGGCCGCCGGTTCCGACGTGTACCTCACCCGCGCCGAGTGGTACGAGCTGACCCGCGCCGCCGGGCACCGGGTGCCGTAGGCCCCGGGCCGCGGCGGCGCCTACGCCGCGCCGACGAGCGCGGCTTCCGCGACGGCGGGCAGCAGCGCATCGGCGGCGCGGCGGTAGCCGGCGGGGCTGGGGTGGAACCGGTCGAGGCTGAACATCTCGTCCGGTGCTTCCCGGAACGCCCGGCTCAGCGTGCGGCGCAGGCTCACCGGCACGGCGCCCGCCCGACGCGCCGCCCGCGCCTGCACGATCGACATGTGGTGCGACATCCGCGACAGGATCGTGCGCAGCGGCTGCGGCACCGCAGGGAGCATTCCGAGGTCGGGGCACGTTCCGACGACGACGGGCGTACCGCGCTCGCGCAGGCGTCGGATCGCCTCGGACAGCTGGGCGGCCGCCGTCGTCGGGTACACCGTGTGGGTGACGTCGTTGCCTCCGACGACGATCACCGCGACGTCGGCGCGCAGCGCGGGGTCGAGGCCGTCGATCTGCGCTTTCAGGGCGCTCGACTCCGATCCGACTACGGCCGCCGTGTGCAGCCGGACGGGCCTGTCCATGCGGCGCGCGAGCTCCTTCGCGAGCCGCGCACCGAGCGTCTGCTTGCGGCGTTCGGCGCCGAGACCCGCCGCGAGCGAGTCGCCGAGCACGAGCAGTTCGACGGGTTCGCCGCCGAGCTTGCGGCGCCAGATCCGGTCGGCGGGGATCGATTCCTCGCCGAGCGGCTTGCCGATGCGCTCGCGCGCGATCGCGGCCTGGCGCCTCAGCAGCTCGCGAGCGCCCCAGACCGCCGAGGCGGCGCAGGCGGCCGCCAACGCGACCCCGGCCACCGTGCGCACACGACCCATGCTGAGATCCGACACCACGAGCGTGAACCCGCGGTGAACGGCTCGCGCAGCGCGGCCCGCCGGTGCCGCGGCAGTCGCGCCCGGCGCCGAGACACTGCACAATTCTCGAACCGCGGCATAGTCCACGCGAGAATGCCGCAGCTCGGAGATTCTGCCGCGAGTCGCGCCCGGTGCAGCGGCGACCTTCGACGCCTTCTGAGAACCGCATCGAGCTGCGATGCTCACCGTTCCGGAGAGGTCGCCGGCCACGAATAGGCTTGACTCCATGACGATCATCGCCGCTGCAGACGGCTCCGCACTCGGCAACCCCGGCCCGATGGGCTGGGCCTGGTACATCGACGACACGAGCTGGGCCGCCGGCGGCGCGCCTCACGGCACGAACAACCAGGGCGAACTGACCGCCGTGCTCGAACTGCTGCGGGCGACGAAGCACACGGGCGAGGCGATGGTCGTGCACTGCGACAGCAAGTATGTGATCGACTCGGTAACCAAGTGGATGCGCGGATGGAAGCGGAAGGGCTGGCGCAAAGCCGACGGCAAGCCCGTGCTCAACCGCGAGATCATGGAGGCCCTCGACGCCGAGCTCGCCGGCCGCGACGTGCGCTTCGAGTGGGTCAAGGGCCACGCCGGCCATCCCCTGAACGAGGCGGCCGATGTGCGCGCGAACGGTGCGGCACAGGCGTTCCAGCGCCGCTCCCCCGTCGCGGAGGGGCCAGGGTTCGCCGGCGGCGACGAGCGCGACGGAACCGAGCAACCGGGCTCCGTCGCTGACACCGCTGGCTCGCCCGGTGCGGGCAGCGCACTCAGCGATGCGGACGCGGAGACACCTGGGCCGCGCCGCCGGTCGGGCACCTCCGCAGCATCGGCGCCCGCGACCGCACGCACGAACACGGCTCCGGCCCCGGCAGGGGATGACGCCGCGGGGCCCCGTCGCCGCGGCGCGGCCGTGCGCGAGCGCGTCTCACTCACCGACCACGCAGCGGGCGGCGCCGTCGGAATCGCCCAGCCGACGCTCTTCGACGACATCGAGCAGCCCGCCGCCGTCGACAACGAGATCCGGATCACCCTCACGGCCCGCGAGTCGACCCGCCTGCGCGCCCGCGCGGCGGAGGCCGGCGTCTCCGCGGAGGACTTCCTCCGCAGCCTGATCTGACCCGCTTCACATGACGCGCACGACGGTTTTCTTCGCGCAGAACCGAATTGCGCGTCATCTGAACGGCGGGGTGCGGGTGGCGGTCGCACCGACGGGCAGCGATCGGCGCGGCGTTTCGCGGGGGCTTCTCGGCGAGCTGCTGCCCGAGGGCAGCACCCTCGTGCAGGTGTGCCCCGCGTGCGGCGGGGCGCACGGTGCCATCCGGGTGCGGCTCTCTTCGGGCGCACCGGGGAGGCTCGTGAGCGTGTCGTACGCGGGCGGCTTCGCCGCCGCGGCGGTCGCACCGGAAGGCGCAAGCGCGTTCGGCATCGACATGGAGCTCGACGACGCCGCCACGCTGGTGCGCGTCCGTGAGGCCCTTGCCGCCAGGGTCCCGGTCGGCACGGAAGCGTCTCGCGATGCGGCGCGCCCGGCCCTCCATCGCGATGAAGCGCGCGAGCCTGCCCCCGGCGATACCCCGGATGCCCTTGCACCGACGATCGCCGATTGGACGCGTCTCGAGGCCGTCGCGAAGGCGCGGGGCACCGGCCTCCGGAACGCCCGAGGTGCGGCGGGCAATGCTCCCGACGCCCACCCTCGCGGCCTCGACGTCACAGACGCGATCATCGATCTCGATGCCACCACGCGGGCGGTTCTGAGCATCGCCCTGGCGTAGACACCGCCACCAGAATCCCCAATTTTCGCCGTTGTCGACGAGAAGCGCGCCAAACCCCGACAACGGCACAAATGAGACGCGCTCGACCCCGTGCGCACGCGAGGTCCACCTCGCCGCGCTCCGACAGCACGACCCACCCACTCCTGAGCATCGCCTGGCGTAGACACCGCCACCGGATTCCCCAACTTGCGCCGTTGTCGACGAAAGACGCGCCAGACGCCGACAACGGCACAAATGAGACGCGCCGAGCTCGTCCCGGTGCCGCGCCGCCGCGCGCGGACGCCTACGCCGCGCCGCGGCGCGCCGCGCGGGGCGGGAGCTCCGGGAGTGCCGGATCGCGCAACCACGCCTCCCAGAACCCGTCGAGCGGCGCGGGCGAGTGCCCCTCCGCCAGGGCGATGAGGTCGGCCGGCCGCGCGAGGCGGTGCCGGTTCTGGGTCGCCCACTCGCGGAGCAGCGTGCGGAACGGCTGGTGCCCGATCGTGCGGCGCAGCGCCTCGAGCGCCAGTGCCCCCCGCTTGTAGACGCGGTCGTCGAACATGTCGGCCGGGCCGGGGTCGGCGAGCACGAGATCCTGCGGCAGCCCGGCGAGGCGGGCGTAGTGCGCCTCCGCGTGCTCCGCGATGCTCGGCCCGCCCGCCGCCTCCGACCACACCCACTCCGAGAAGCAGGCGAAGCCCTCGTTCAGCCAGATGTCGCGCCATCGGCCGATGCCGACGCTGTTGCCGAACCACTGGTGGGCGAGCTCGTGCGCGATCAGCCGCTGTTCGTCCGGGGCGCAGTGATTGGCTCCGAAGGTCACGAGCGCCTGCGCCTCGAGCGGGATCTCCAGCTCCTCCGCCGTGACAACGACCGTCAGGTCGGGCTGCGGATACGGGCCGAACCAGCCCTCGAACGCTTCGATCATCCGGGGGACGTGCTCGAACGCCGTCAGCGTCTCGGCGCGCTGGGCGGGCGGCGTCACGATGCGCCAGCCGAGCCCTGCCGCGCCGACGGATGCGGCGCCCGCGTACTCGGCGTACGGCCCGAGGTGCGCCGCGACCAAGTAGCTCGCGGTCGGAACGTCGAGCGAGAACTCCCGCGTCGTCTTCCCGCCCTTGTGACTCACGGCGCCGGGGGCGCCCGTGACGGCGACGAAGAACTCCCGATCGGTCGTGAACCGGATGTCGTACGTGCCCCTGTCGTCGACGCGGTCGTTGCACGGGAACCAGGTCGGGGCGCCGATCGGCTGCGATGCGACCATCGCGCCCTCCTCGAGCTCCTCCCAGCCGAGCGTGCCCCAGCGCGAGCGCCGCGGCCCCGGCCGCCCGCCGTACTCGATCTCGAGCTCGAGCTCCGCACCGGCGGGCAGGCTCCGCGGGAGCTTGACCTTGAGGCCGTGCTGGCCCTGCTGCACCTTTTTGTGCGGTTTGCCGTCGATGCGCACCTTGCCCGCCTGCAGCCCGACGAGGTCGACGTTCAGCGCGTGCGCGTCGTCGAGCATCCGGATGCTCATGCGGGCGCGGCCGTCGAGGCGGTTGGTACGGGGTGTGTAATCGATCTCGAGATCGTAGTGGGTCACGGCGTAGCCGCGATCGCCGCTGTTCGGGGTGTACTGCTGGGGCATCCGGTGTGCTTCCTCCTCGCTGAGCCGCCGTCGATGGGCCGCCCTCGCCGATACGGCCCGCCGCATTCTCGCGAGACTACGTCGTCGACTGGTAGGCGCGCACCTTGACGGCGCGCCAGGGTCCGATGGGGTTCCCGCTCCAGCGCGACCCGACGGGCACGCCCTCGCCGCGCATGACGAGCGACGCGGGGCCGACGGTCGCGTGGTCGCCGATCGACGCGGCGGGCAGGATCACGCTGTGCGGGCCGAGCGTGGCGCCGGGACCGAGCTCGACGGTGTCCATGCTCATGATGCGGTCGTGGAACAGGTGCGTCTGGACGACGCAGCCGCGGTTCACGGTCGCGCCGTCGCCGAGGCGGACGAGATCGGGCTCGGGCAGCCAGTACGACTCGCACCACACGCCCGCGCCGATCTTCGCGCCGAGCGAGCGCAGCCACAGCGTGAGCACGGGAGTGCCGGCGGCCGTGCGGGCGAACCAGGGCGCCGCGAGCATCTCGGTGAACGCGTCGCTGACCTCGGTGCGCCAGACGAAGCTCGACCAGAGCGGCTGCTCCCCCGCTCGGATGGGCCCCACGATCAGCCACTTCGCGGCGGTCGAGATGAGCGCGGCGACGGCACCGGCGACGAGCATGACGGCCCCCGCGAGCGCGGCCGTCCACCATCCGCCGACCGCCTGCCACAGCCAGGCCAGGACGAACATGAGCGTGAGGCCGAGCCCGCAGCTGATCGTGACGGGGACGATGCGGCACAGCTCCCACAGGCCGCGGGCGATGCGCAGGCCCGCACCGGGGTCGTACGTGCGCGAGTCGTCGGCATCCTGCGACACGCGGCGCAGGCGCACGGGCGGCGAGCCGAGCCACGATGAGCCCGACTTCGCCTTCGTCGGCGCCGACGAGAGCACCGCGACGAGGGAGTTCTTCGGCACCCGGTGACCGGGGGCCGCCATGCCTGAGTTGCCGAGGAACGCCCGCTTGCCGATCCGGACCCTGCCGACGCGCAGCCAACCGCGGTGCAGCTCGTAGGAGGCCACCATGGTGTCGTCTGCGAGGAACGCGCCGTCGTCGATGCGCGAGAGGCTCGGAATGAGCAGCACCGTCGAGGCCTCGACGTTCCTGCCGACGCGCGCCCCGAGCATCCGGAGCCATACCGGGGTGAACAGGCCGGCGTACAGCGGGAAGAGGAGCGTGCGCGCCGCGTCGAGCACGCGTTCGGTCGCCCAGGCCTGCCAGCCAACACGGCTGAGCACCGGGTAGGTGCCCTCGCGCAGCCCGATCGACAGCAGTCGCACGATCACGACGACGGCGCCCGCGTAGACGACTCCGACCACGAGCACGGCGGGGAACAGCCAGATCAGCGCGACGAGCCAGGCCTCGCCGAGCGTGTCGGAGCCCCGGATGCCGGCCGCCACGAGCGCCGCTCCGGCGAGGAAGGCGCAGATCGGCAGCAGCGCGAGCAGGGCCGACGTGACTCCGTAGATCGTCTGCCACGTTCGCGAGCGCGGCGCTGAGCCCTTCGGCCAGTCCGCCGACGAGTCGCCGCCGACGCGGACGGCGGGCGACCCCGCCCAGGTCTGACCGGCCTTCACGCGGCCGAACACGGCCGCTCCCGGCGCGATCTCGGCGCCGTCGTCGATGCGCGTGCCGGGGGCGAGCGTGCTCCTCGCGCCGATCGAGGCCCGCTCGCCGATGCGCACCTCGCCGAGGCGCAGCAGGTCGCCGTCGATCCAGTAGCCCGTCAGGTCGACCTCGGGCTCGATCGCTGAGCCCTTGCCGATCGTGAGCATTCCGGTGATGGGCGGCAGGGTGTGCAGGCTCACGTTCCTGCCGATGTCGGCGCCGAGCGCGCGGGCATAGAGGGTCATCCACGGCGCACCGGCGAGGCCGACGGCCTCGATCTGCACCGCGAACTGCTCGGCGAGCCACAGCCGCATGTGCACGCGGCCGCCGCGCGGGTAATCGCCCGGCTGCACGCCCGCCAGCAGCAGCCGTGCCGCCAGCGCCGAGATGCCCATCCGGCCGAACGGCGTCGCGAACAGCACGAGGCACACGATGATCGCCCACCACGGCGCCGTCGGAAGCGCCTCGAAGCCCGTCGTCAGGTTCAGCAGCGTCGTGACCGTGAGGGCGTAAGTGAGCCAGCGCAGGCCGCTCGTGATGAACAGCGGCAGCCCGACGAGCACCTGCGCCCACTGCGTGCGCCGGCGCGTCGGCGCCGACTGATGGAAGCCGTCGGCACCGGATGCGTCGTCGGTCGCGGTGAGCGCCTTGGCCATCTGCTTCAGCTTCGGCATGTCGTAGATGTCGGCGACCGTGAATTCGGGCACCCGCTGTCGCACCCGCGAGACCAGCTGCGCCGCCGAGAGCGACCCTCCGCCGAGGTCGAAGAAGTCGGCGCGCGTGTCGGGAACGGGCACGCCCAGGACGGCCTGCCACTGCGCGACGAGCCATTCCTCCGTGTGCGTCAGTCCCGCGATCTCGGTGCCCTCGACCTCCGGCAGAGGCCAGGGCAGCGCCGCGCGGTCGACCTTGCCGGACGTGCGGACGGGGAGCTCGTCGACGACGGCGAGCAGCGGCATCACGCCGGCGGCGAGGCGGTCGCCCAGCGCGTCCCTGGCCGCCGCGCGGTCGAGCGGCTCCTCCCCCTCGACGACGAGGTAGCCGACGAGGACCGGGACGCCGGCCTCGCTCTTGCGCACGGCCGCCGCCGCGGCGGTCACGCCCGGCAGATCCTGCAGCGCGTTCTCGACCTCGCCCAGCTCGATGCGCCGCCCGCCGACTTTGACCTGATCGTCGGCGCGGCCGACGAACATCAGGCCGGAGGGTTCGTAGCGGACGAGGTCGCCCGAGCGGTATGCGCGGTCCCAGCCGAGCGACGGCATGGGCGCGTACTTCTCGGCGTCCTTGGCGGGGTCGAGGTAGCGCGCGAGGCCGACGCCGCCGATGATGAGCTCGCCCGTCTCGCCCTCGGAGACCCTGTTGCCGTCCGTGTCGACGACCGCGAGGTCCCAGCCGTCGAGCGGCAGGCCGATGCTCACGGGGCTCTCCCCGTCGAGCGGGCAGCCGCACGCGACGACGGTCGCCTCCGTCGGGCCGTAGGTGTTCCAGACCTCGCGCCCCTCGTCGACGAGACGCGCCACCAGCTCGGGAGGGCAGGCCTCGCCGCCGAAGATCAGCAGGCGCACGTTCTCGATCGCCTCGGCCGGCCACATCGCGGCGAGCGTCGGCACCGTCGAGACCACCGTGATGTTCTGGCGGACGAGCCATCCGGAGAGGTCCTCGCCCGAGCGGACGAGCGAGCGCGGCGCGGGCACGAGGCACGCGCCACTGCGCCACGCGAGCCACATCTCCTCGCACGAGGCGTCGAACGCGACGGAGAGGCCGGCGAGCACCCTGTCGCCGGGGCCGAGCGCCGCGTCGCGCAGGAACCAGTTCGCCTCGGCGTCGGCGAACGCCGCGGCCGATCGGTGCGAGACGGCCACGCCCTTGGGCACGCCCGTCGAGCCCGATGTGAAGATCACCCACGCGTCGTCGTCGAGGGCGGGGTCGCCCGCGTCGTCGAGGGCGGGGTCGCCCGCGTCGTCGAGGGCGGGGTCGCCCGCGTCGTCGCGATCGGGGGCAGCTACGGAAACGGCAGGGGGGCCTGGGGCTGCAGCGGCGGTTTCCGGCTCACCTGCGGCCGTGTCATTCGGCGCGCTGACGCCATCCGGGCTATCGCCCGCAGTCGGCGCGACGGTTGCTGACTCATCCGCGACCGTGAGACTCGGCGTGCCAGCGCCATCCGGGCCGGCGCTCGCCGTCAGCGCGGCGCCTTCTCCTGCGACCGCCTCCGCGCGGGGAGCGACCGGCTCCTCCGGGGCCCGCCGAGCGGTCGGCACGAACCCGCCGTCGCCGATGATGCCGGCCACCGCCGCCTCGCCGAACACCAGCCGGGCGCGCTCGTCGGTGTCGTCGGCATCGACCGGCACGTACGCGGCGCCCGCGAAGACGATGCCGAGGATCGCGATGTAGAGATCGCGCGAGCCGCTCGCGACGCGCACGCCCACCTTGTCGCCGCGGGTCACGCCCTCGCGGCGCAGCTCGGCGGCCTTCGCGTCGACGGCCTCGAGCAGCTCGGCGTAGCTGAGTGCGCCGGAGCCGTCATCGAGGGCGCTCGCTTCCGGATGCGCGGCCGCCGTCGCACGCAGTACCTCGACGAGCGTGCGGGGCGCAGGGGCTCGCAGGCCTCCGGCGAGCGGCAGCTGGAGGTCGCGGTGGGCGGTGGGCGAATCGGTCGGGATCACGCGTTCGCTCTCTTCTCGTGCTGAGTCGTCCGTCCCCGCGACGGCACCACCTCCGCCGCAGCGGAGCGCCGGCACGCCGAACCCCGCACCGCCGCCGAGGACCGCGATCAGCGTAGACCGGCGGCATACCGGCGCACACCCCGCCGCGCCGCTGTGCATGCGTCGTTCACCTCCGGTTAACCTGGGCCTCCCCGACCAGCGCACGCGTCCGCGTCCATCGCCACTCGGCCGTGCGAGAACTTCGAGCGAGCCCGCCCTGGGCACGCGCCGGGATTCGTAGACTGGGCGGACACCCCGACGACCCGAGGAGCTGCATGACCGACCGTGCCGCAGCCGGCGACGCCGCCATGCAGATGGACGCCGAAGCGTTCGAGCGGCTCGTCGTCGACGAGCTCGATCGGCTCCCGGATGACATGGTCGACGGGCTCGACAACGTCATCTTCGTCGTCGAGGACCGCCCGGAGGACGGCAGCCTCGACCTGCTGGGGCTGTACGACGGCCTGGCGCTGACGGAGCGCGACCGCTACGGCATGGGCGACCTGCCCGACCGCATCATGGTCTACCGCGAGCCGCACCTGGCCCAGTGCGCGACCGAGGAAGAACTGCGCGACGAGGTGCACACGACCCTCGTGCACGAGATCGGCCACTTCTACGGCATCGACGACGCGCGCCTGCACGAGTTGGGGTGGGCGTGAGCACCGCGCTGCCCGACGTCGACGAGTCCGTCGACCTGCGCGCCGCGCCGGATGTGCCGTGGCAGACGGTCGTGTGGGACGACCCCGTGAACCTGATGAGCTACGTCGTGCGCGTGTTCCGCGAGTACTTCGGCTTCGGGCAGGACCGCGCGACGCAGCTCATGCTCGCGGTGCACCACGAGGGCCACGCGGTCGTCGCCGAGGGTGCCAGGGAGCAGATGGAGATGCACGCACAGGCGATGCACGACTACGGCCTGTGGGCCACGGTCAGGAAGGCGAACGCATGACCGACCGGATGCTGATGCTCACGCTGACCCGCATCGAGGCCGACCACCTGCGCGACCTGGTCGGGCAGTTCGGCGACCTCGTCACGGGCACGCCGGCGGAGGACGACCCCGCCGTGGAGCGGCTGACCCCCGACGTGTACCCGGACGACCCCGAGGCCGCCGGTGAGTTCCGCTCGCTCACGCGCGCCGACCTGCTGCATCGGCGCGCTCGCGAAGCCCAGATCGTGAGGAAGGCGCTCGACGGAGTACTGGCCGAGCAGCCCGAGGCCTCCGGCGACGACTCCCCCGAGGGCGACCCCGACTTCGGCCCCGTGGACATCGCCGTCGCCGAGGAGGCGATCGACCCGTGGCTGCGCACGCTCACGGCGCTGCGCCTCGTGATCGCGAGCCGCCTCGGCGTGACGACCGAGGGCGACCACGACCCGGACGACCCCCGCTTCAGCGTGCTCGACTGGCTCGGCTACCGCCTCGACGGCCTCGTGCAGGCCGCCGATTCGCTGCGCGAGGAATGAGCGGAGCCGGGTGCCGCCCCGGATCTGTGACCGGGGCGCCGGCGCCGCGCATAGGTTAGTCGGGTGAGCTCGTCTACCACCCGCCCGTTCCAGGTCGATCTGCGCAGCGTCGTCGATCTCCTCGGCCGCCACATCTACTCCAGTCCCCAGGTCTTCCTGCGCGAGCTCCTCCAGAACGGAAGGGACGCGATCCGCGCCCGCGGCGAGCGCGATCCGGATGCCCCCGCCGGGCTGATCGAGATCACCCCGGCGGAAGGCGGCGAGCCGTTCCGATTCCGCGACAACGGGGTGGGCCTGACCGCCGCCGAGGCGGCCGACCTGCTCTCGACGGTCGGCCGATCCTCGAAGCGCGATGAGCTTCTGCAGGTGCGGCGGGAGAGCTTCCTCGGGCAGTTCGGCATCGGCCTGCTCAGCTGTTTCATGGTCTCCGATCGCATCACCGTGATCAGCCGCTCGGCATCCGGGGCGCCCGCGATCGAGTGGGTGGGCGACGCGACGGGCGAGTTCCGGGTGCGCGAGCTCGACGGCGCCGAGACCGCGTCGCTGCCGATCGGCACCGAGGTGGTGCTCGAGCCGCGCCCCGACGAGCGGGCGCTGTTGGAGCGAGCGCGCGTGACGGGCCTCGCCGCACGCTTCGGCGGATACCTGCCGGTGCGCGTCGCCGTCGCCGACGCCCGCGGCGGCCGCGACACGATCACGCGCGAGCCCGCCTTCCTCGACCGGGACGCCGACAGGCCGGCGCTCGACGCGCTCGGCGAGGAGCTGCTCGGGCGCGCCCCTCTCGACGTGATCCCGCTGTCGGTGCCCGAGACCGGGACGTCCGGCGTCGCCTTCGTCCTGCCGTTCCCCGCCCCGCCCGGCATGCGCCAGCCGAGCACGGTGCACCTCGGGCGCATGCTGGTCTCCGAGCAGCTCGACACGCTGCTGCCGCCGTGGGCGTTCTTCGTGCGCGCCGTGATCAACACGGAGCACCTCACGCCGACGGCCTCGCGCGAGGCGTTCGTCGACGACACCGCCCTCGAGGTCACCCGCGAGCGCCTCGGCGGTGCGCTGCGCGACTGGATCGTGCGGCTCTCCGAGAACGAGCCGTGGCGGTTCCAGGAGTTCCTCTCCGTGCACGCGATGGCGCTGAAGGCGATGGCCGTGCACGACGACGAGCTCGCCAGGGCCGTGCTGCCGTGGCTGACGCTCGAGACTTCCTCCGGCACGCGGACCGTGACCGAGCTGGCCGAGTCGGGCGCCGAGATCCGCTACGTCGAGACGGTCGACGAGTTCCGGCAGGTGGCCGCCGTCGCGGGCGCCGACGCCCCCGTGGTCAACGCCGGCTACTCCTACGACGCCGAGCTGCTGCGCCGGTTGCCGTCCCTCACCGGCGCGCGCGTGAGCCGCGTGCGGGTGGGCGACGTCTTCGCCGAGCTCTCGCCTCCTCCCGCCGACGACGCCGACGCGGCGCGGGCGCTCGCCCGGCGGGCGGCCGCCGCTCTCGCCGACGCGAGGACCGAGGTGGGCGTGCGCGCGTTCGAACCCGCGAGCGTACCGGGGCTGTGCGTGGCCGACCCCGAGTCGATGCGCCGGCAGGAGATCGAGCAGGCGAAGGACCAGGCGTCGGGGTCGCTGTGGGGCGATGTGCTCGGCGACATCGGTGCGATCCTCGACGAGCGTCGGCAGGGCGAGCGCCGCGGGCTCGGCATCGAGCTGTGCCTGAACTGGTCGAGCCCGCTCGTGAGGCAGGTGGCGCAGGTCACGGACGAGGTGGTGTTCGACCGCACGATCAAGCTTCTCTACGTTCAGTCGCTGCTGGCATCGCACCGGCCGCTGACCCCGGCCGACCGCGACATGCTCACGGGCGCCCTCGGCGACATGATCGCGCTCAGCGCGGGCGTCACGGACGGCTGGGACGGAATCGACATCACGAACGAAGGAGCGCAGGACGCGTGAGCACGGCGATCGAGGCGGAGCACATTCTCGAGCAGGTCGAACAGGGGGCGTTCGGCGACGACCCGAGACAGCAGCTGAACCGGGCCATCCGGCTCGCGGACGAGGCGGGCGCCGACGAGGTGTCGTACCGCGCCCGGATGCTGATGACCGACATCGCGCACTGGGTGAACGACGCGGACGCGATGCTGACGTCGTTCGCGTGGTGCGTGGCGAAGCACGACTCCGACCCCGCGCGGTTCCCGATCGCGACCGGCGAGGACTCGCCCGACCTCCTGTTCCAGCACAAGTGGATCGCGGGCCTGCTCGCGGGCAACAGCCGCTTCCCCGCGGCGCGCGTCGACGCCGTGCTCGACGACATGGAGCGCCGCTTCCTCGAGGCCGGGCTGAGCCGCAACGGCGTGCTGCAGGCGCGGCGCGACGTGGCGCTCGACCTCGGCGACCTCGACGCCGCGGCGCGGTATGCCCAGGAGCGCGACCTGACCCCTCGCGACGACTACTCGCACTGCGAGGCCTGCGTGCGCTCGACCGACGCGGGGTTCGCCGCGCTGCTCGGCGACGAGGCGACGGCGATCCGGCTCTGGGAGGACATCCACGCGCAGGACCTCTCGTGCGGGGAGGAGCCGGAGTACGCCGATTCCCAGATCCTCCTCGCCCTGCTGCGGGCGGGGCGCGCAGACGAAGCGATGGCGGTGCACGCGCGCAGCTATCGCGTCGCCCGCACGAACCCCGACGCGATCTCGATGGTCCGCTTCCATTTCGAGTTCCTCGCCGTCACGGGCAACGTCGAACGCGGCATCGACCTGCTCGAGCGGCACCTCCCCGGCTTCGTCGTCGATCAGATCAGCGACCAGCACCACATGACGGTGCTGCGCTCCATCGCGGTCCTCCTCGACGCCGCGGTCGACGCGGGTCTCGGGGACCGCACGCTGCGCGGCTCACGCAGCGAGAACGCGGCGCGGCTCTTCGGCGCGGAGCCCCGCGACTACACGATCGCCGAGTTCGGCGAGCAAGCCTGGGCGGCGGCCGAGCGCCTGGCCCGCGCGCTCGATGCTCGGAACCGCAACGATCACTACCTCGGTCGCATCGGCGCCGCACGGGCGCTGCGCGAGGAGCGGTACGACGTGCCGTTCTCGACGGCTGAGGCCTTCGCGCCCGCCGCCCCCGCGCATCCGGAACCGGTCGACGCCGCCGGGTGGGTGCGCGAGGCGCGCCGGTTCCTGTCGGGCAGCGCCCCCGAGCGGGCGCGCACCGCCGCCGAGCGCGGGCTCGAGACGGCCGGGCGGGACGAGGCCCCGCTGCTGCACGCCGTGCGCGTGTGGGCGGCGCTGGCAGAGGGGGACGACGAGCGCGCCGCCGCGGCCCACAGGGAGCGCGTCGCGGCGCTCGCGGCGGCGGGGCGCACGGAGCACGCCGAGGTCGAATCGCGCCTCGGGCTCCTCCTGATGGGTTGCGCAGAACGCTCCGACGCCGACCGCATCGCCGAGGAGATCGACAGGGCCCGCACCGCCGGCGGCGATGCCTCCGTCCTGGCCGACCTGCTGATCACGCACGCCTCGCTGCTGGTCGAGCATCCGGGCTCGGGCGACGCCGACGCGGAGCTCGCCCTGGCGGAGGCGCGGGAGGCCGCCCTGGTGCTGCCGGACGAGGACCCCGACCTGCTGTGGCACTCGGTGCTCGACACGCACCTTTCGACCCTGACGAGGGCCGAGCTGTTCGAGGAGGCCGCCGAGATCGCGGCAGCGGCGGTGGCCGACCCGCGGGCGGAGGCGCTCGAACTGCCCCTCGCCCGCCGGATCCTGACGGTGTCGCTCGCGAGCAAGGCGCGCTTCGCCGAGGCGGCGGAGGCGGCAGAGGCGCTGATCGCGGACGCCGTACGCACGGAGGACCCGCAGCTGATCGGCAACGCGGCGATGCTCGCGGCGCAGATCTACGATGACCTCGACAGGCCCCGCGAGGCCTCGGCTCGCGCCGCCTTCGGCGTGCGCACGCTCGACAGGGTCGGGATGGCGTTCCCCGGCCACCGCCACACGCTCGCGTCTCTGCAGCTGGGCGCGGGGCAGCCGCAGGAGGCGCTCGAGAACTTCCAGCTCGTCCTCGACGAGCTGCGCGAGTCCGACGATCAGGAGACCGCCGTCCTGGCCAAGGTCGCGAGCGGCCTGGGCGAGGCCGCCAAGCGCTGCGGCGAGTACGGCCTCGCCTACCGGGTGTGGGGATGGGCTGCCCGCATCGCGGAGGGAGCCGAGCTGTGGGGGTACGCGGCCGCGGCCTCGCTCGACCTCGCCGACCTCCTGCACGAGGTCGGGGACGAGGATGCGCCGGCCGCCGCGGAGCACGCCGTCGAGCTGGCGCGCCGCTCGGGCGTTCCGGCCCTCGTGGCGCGCGGCCTGCAGGTCGCGGGGTGGATCGCGAGCCTCGGCGGCGACGCACAGGGTCTCGCGGCACTCGAAGAGGCGATCGCTACGGCCGAGGCCGCCGACCTCGCCGAGCGCGCCGCCGACGCACGCATCTCCCTCGGCCGCGCCCTCCTCGCGCTGGGTCGCACGGACGACGGCGCCGCCGCGCTGCGGGCGGCATCCGAGAGCGCGGAGGCGAAGGGGCTCGCCCACTTCACCGTTCTCGCGCTGTTCTACCGGGCATCCGGGCTCGCCGCGTCGGATCGCGCGGGCGAGGCGCTCGACGCCTTCCGCGCGCTCGCCGATCGCCTCGACGCCGACGCCGAGCCCGAGCTCAGCGAGGCCGTCGGCCGCGCGATCGCGGACCTGGGCGCCTGAGGACGGCTCTCCTCGCACCGCTAGGGTGCGTTGGCTCTACCCGGTGCCGTAGCGAGTCCCCACCGCCCCCTCCACGCGCTGCTTCGCATCGCGCGGAGCCTCGCGGGAGGCGTGGGCCCTGGTCGATGTGCGTCGTATCGCCAGGACGATGAGGGAAGCGATGCTCCGCATCGTCGACCGACGAGGACGCCGCGAGACGGCGCGCAACGGCAAGCGCGGTAGGTGCCAGGTTTAGCAACGTGCCCTAGGGGTCATGACACCTGGACCGGCGTCGTTCCAGCGTCTCGATTGGCTGGAGCTCGCGCCCGTGACGGGCCCGTCACCGTCGCTGTGGCTGACGCGAGCACGACGAAACGGACGGCCGAACGCGTCTTCGCGAGTCGTCACACCTCAGATCGTCCGGTGCCGGATGAGCACGGCCCTGGCGGGCGGCGCGCTCGGCTCCATCCGGGCTGTCGCCGAGGTCAGCGCGATGCCGGCACGATAATCGACGACGTCACGGTCTCCTTCTCCAGCTCAGTCTGCTG
Source organism: Microbacterium halophytorum (assembly GCF_002970975.1). Lineage (GTDB taxonomy): Bacteria > Actinomycetota > Actinomycetes > Actinomycetales > Microbacteriaceae > Microbacterium > Microbacterium halophytorum. The sequence continues at coordinate 53,579 of NZ_PNFA01000006.1, read as the reverse complement.
GAGGTCGTCAACCTCGTCGAGCGAGTAGCCGCGTGTCTCCTTCGCAGTGAGCGCTGCGATCGTCGCGATCGCCATCAGCACGAACGCAAGCATCGTCGGGCCGATCCAGTTCCGCACGTCGTCACCCGCCAGTGCGGTCGACACGACAGGACCGATCGCGCCGGCGATCGCGAACCCGACTTGCGTGCCGATGGCCAGGCCGGACACCCGCACCCGGTTCGGGAGCATCTCGGCGAAGAACGCCGGCCAAGCCGCGTTCGCCGTGGAGTAGAAGAGGCCATTACAGACGATGCCGAAGGCGAAGATCAGCGCCCAGTTGCCCGTCGTGATCGACCACAGGTAGGGCGCAGTCGTGAGGCCGGCGCCCAGAGCGCCGATGATGAAGACGGGCTTTCGGCCGATCTTATCGGCGAGCAGGCCGGCGAACGGTGTGTAGATGAGCGCGACGAAACTGGCGATCGACGGCACCCACAGCATCGTTGATTTGTCGAGCTCATATCCTGTCGTCGCGAACGCGATGCCGAATGTTGCGAACACATAGCTCACGCCCGCGATCAGAGCACAAGCGGCGATCCGGATGATCGTGACCCAGTGGAACCGGAGCGCCTGCGCAACCGGCTTGAGGCTGATCTTGACGGCCTGCGTCTCGATGAATGCCGGCGGCTCGGCGAGTTTTCGCCTGATGATGTAAGCCGCGACGACGACGACCGCCGATAGCCAGAACGGCACCCGCCATCCCCAGGTGTACAGCTGCTCCGGAGGAAGTGCGGCGAACGGAATGAAGACGGCCGTCGCGAGCAGACCACCCGATGCCGAACCACTCGTGGTGAAGCTCGTCGTGAATGCCCGACGGTTGTCGGACGCGTGCTCAAGGCTCATCGTGATCGCGCTAGCCTGCTCGCCCGATACGGAGAGCCCCTGGATGATCCGGATGACCACAAGGAGAATCGGCGCGAGTGCCCCGATCTGCTCATATGTCGGCAGACATCCGATGAGGAATGTACACACACCGATGCCGAACAGTGTCAGCATCATCACGAACTTTCGGCCGTAACGGTCGCCGAGCGGGCCGAGGATGAAGGCGCCCAGCGGCCGGACGACGTAGCCGACCGCGAGCGTGGCCATGCTCAGCAGTACCGCCAGGCCCGTGCTCAGCTCGGGCGAGAAGAACAGATGATTGAGTACGAGTGCCGATGCCGTTCCATAAACGGCGAAGTCGTAGTACTCGAGCGTCGTCCCGATCCAGGAGGCGATCGCCGCCTTGGCCGGTGTCTTCCTGTGGGTCTCAGAGTGTGACATCTAGCTCCGTCGCGTACATGTTCATCGGTGCCGTGCGGGCACATCCGTGGGCAAGTGCTCCGACACTAAAAGGCATGGCGAACGCCGACATCATAGTTTGCCGTTTTTGTGCCGAAGCGACCCGCGCGCGTATCGCCACGCACCGGACTCCCCGTTAATGACAAGCCACGGCCGTGCGTATCGTGGCACACACCGTGCCACGCTTTGGGTCCCTTACTCTGCCGAAATGACCACGTCATGGCAATTCGATGACGATGTCGGCGGACTCTGCTGGGCGGTCGCGCTCGATGTGGGCTCGCTCCTGCGCAGCCCATCTCTCCCAGTGCGGCGTGTAGGTCTCGCCGTCGCGTGCGAGGGCCCTCGCGCGCCGAGACGCCTCGGGCGCGTCGACCCACACGCTCAGATCGGCGCTCTCGGCGGCGCGCGCCGAGAGCGCGCCAGCCCCCTCGACGATGAGGGGCTCATCCGGATCGACCCGACGGCGCTCGGCCTCGCGCCCCGCCGTCCAATCCCAGCGCGAATACGCGCCGTCGAGCCCGGCCGCCAACGGGCTCAGGATGTCGTCCGCCACGACCCTGGTCGCTTCCGCGAGCCCGTCCCAACCGGGATAGAACTCGTCGAGCGCGACGACGCGCGGCTCCCCCGGCAGTGGCCATTCGTCGCGGAGGCGCGCTGCGAGCGTCGTCTTGCCGGAGCCGCTGCGCCCGTCGATGACGATGCGCGGGTTCACATGCGCCAGGGCGCGCACGCTCGCCGCGACGCGGGAGAACGCGTCGTCGAAGGCGAGGCGGAACGCGGCGTCAGCGCTTGAGGGCACGGATGATCTTGCGCAGGGCGCGGCCCGCGACCCAGATCACCGGGACCGATACCGCAAGGAGCGCGATGAGGTTCGGCTCGAAGCGCAGGCCTTCCTGCCGCCGCACGTACACGCCGAGCGGAATCGAGAGGCTGCCCCCGCCGCCGCCCGAGCCCTGACCCGCGCCGCTGCCGCCGGGGGCGCTGCCGTCGCCCTCACCGGCGCCGAAGCCCGACCACGCCGCGGCCACGGGAACGATCGTGACGCCGTCGACCTCCTGCTTCTCGCCGTACGCAGACTTGACGCCGGCCGTGGCCGAGAGCTTCGCGAGTTCCAGAGCGATGTTGGGCATGGCACCAACCTACTCCGGATCACCGGCGCCGCACCAGCACGACCTCGCGCGGCGCGCGGCGGCCTCCACCTGACGCGCATCGCCGTTCTGAGGCCGCGGGGCCGTCGCGCGCGTCATGCGCGGCGCGTCAGTCGGAGATCTCCGGCGGGCGCGGCGGGACCGCCGGCGCCCTCGTCGGCGAACCGCCCAGGAACGCCGCCCGTGTGACGGCGCCCGATCCGAAGCGTGCCGCCGCGTCGTCGAGCGCACCGTCGACGCGGCGCCAGTCCTCGTCGTCGTCCCAGAGCGCGACGGCGGAGCCGCCTGCGGGGCGGAGCTTCTCCGCGCGCACGCCGATCAGGCGCACGGGGTCGCGGCGCCCGACCGCCGCGAAGAGCGCGCGTGCGGCCTCCCCGAGGCGCTGCCCGACGTCCGTCGCCTCCGGCAGCGCCTGTGAACGCGTGATCGTCGTGAAGTCGGAGAAGCGCACCTTGATCGCGATCCCGCCCGCCTCGGCCCCCGCCTTCCGCAGGCGCACGGCGACGCGATCGGCCAGCCGGAGCAGCTCCGCGCGCAGTGTCTGCGCGTCGGCCACGTCGTATTCGAACGTCTCCTCGTGGCTGACGCTCTTCTCGACGCGCTGCGTCTGCACCTCGCGCGGGTCCGCGCCGTTCGCGAGCTGCGCGATCCGGGCAGCGCCCGCGTCGCCGAGCGCTCGGGAGAGGACGTGTTCCGGCGCGCGGCGCACGTCGCCTATCGTCCGGATGGCGCGCGCTTCCAGGGCCTCCGCGGCGCGCGGACCGATCCCCCACATCGCACGGACCGAGAGCGGCTCGAGGAAGGCGAGGGTCTCGGATCCCGGAACGATCAGGAGGCCGTCCGGCTTCGACATCGTCGAGGCCATCTTCGCGACGTGCTTGGTGCCGGCGACGCCGACGCTGCAGACGAGGCGGGTCTCGTCGCGCACGCGCTCCCTGATCATCCGGGCGATCTCGCCGGGGCTCCCCCAGAGGCGCCGCGCCCCTCGCACGTCGAGGAACGCCTCGTCGATCGACAGTGGCTCGACCAGCGGGGTGAACGCGCGGAAGATGTCCATGACCCGCGCGGACGCCTCGCGGTACCGTTCGAAGCTCGGCGGAACGATGCGCGCCCTGGGGCACAGCTGGATCGCGCGGGCCATCGGCATCGCCGAGCGCACGCCGTAGCGCCGCGCCTCGTACGACGCGCTCGAGACGACGCTGCGGCCGTCGGGAGCGCCGATCACGACGGGCTCGCCCGCGAGCGAGGGGTCGTGCAGCACCTCGACTGCGGCGAAGAACGCGTCCATGTCGATGTGCAGGATGCCGGTGCCCGAGTCGTCGGCGCCCGGCGACGACACCCGCCGCCCCGTCCCGTCCGATCGCCCCATGCGTCCATTCTCCCGCGCGAGAACCGCTCAGGTGCGGCTTCTCGCGGGTGTCGATCGACTCGACCCGCACGAAGCCGCACCCGAGCGGTGCAGTTCCGGATGGTTACTGCTGTGCGCGCTCGAGGATGAGCTCGCGCACGCGGGCCGCGTCGGCCTGGCCCTTCATCGCCTTCATGACGGCACCGATGACGGCGCCCGCCGCCTGGACCTTGCCGCCCTTGATCTTCTCGAGCACGTCGGGCTGGGCCGCGAACGCCTCATCGATCGCCGCGATCAGCGCGCCGTCGTCGGAGACCACGGCGAGGCCCCTGGCGTCGACGACTTCCTGCGGGCCGCCCTCGCCCGCGATGACGCCCTCGAGCACCTGACGCGCCAGCTTGTCGGTGAGGGTTCCCGCATCGATCAGCTTCTGCAGCTCGGCGACGTGCGCCGGCGAGACGAGGTCGGCCGGGGCCGCGTCCTGCGCGTTCGCGACGCGCGTGATCTCACCCGTCCACCACTTGCGGGCGGACTGCGCGGAGGCGCCGGCGGCGACGGTCGCCTCGACCTCGTTCAGGAGACCGCCGTGGACGACGTCCTGCAGCTCGAGGTCCGTGAAGCCCCACTCGGCCTTGAGCCGGCGGCGGCGCGCGGTCGGCGCCTCGGGCAGCGCGGCCCGCAGCTGGTCGATCAGCTCGTCGCTCGGTGCGACCGGCAGCAGGTCGGGCTCCGGGAAGTAGCGGTAGTCGTCGGCGTCCGACTTCGGGCGACCGGGCGAGGTCTCGCCCGTGTCCTCGTGCCAGTGCCGCGTCTCCTGCGTGATCGTGCCGCCGGCCGCGAGGATCGCCGCCTGCCGCTGGATCTCGTATCGCACGGCGCGCTCGACGGAGCGCATCGAGTTGACGTTCTTCGTCTCGGTGCGGGTGCCGAGCTTCTGTTCGCCGCGCGGGCGCAGCGACACGTTCGCGTCGCAGCGCACGTTGCCCCGCTCCATCCGGGCCTCGGAGATGCCGGTGGCGATCGCGATGTCGCGGATCGTCGCGAGGTACGCCTTCGCGAGCTCGGGCGCGCGGTGCTCGGCGCCGAAGATCGGGTGCGTCACGATCTCGACGAGCGGCACGCCCGCGCGGTTGTAGTCGACGAGCGAGCTCGACGCGCCCTGGATGCGGCCGGTGGTGCCGCCGACGTGCGTCAGCTTGCCGGCGTCCTCCTCCATGTGGGCGCGCTCGATCGGGATGACGAACGTCTCGCCGTCGCCGAGGTCGACCTCGACCGAGCCTTCGAACGCGATCGGCTCGTCGTACTGGCTGATCTGGTAGTTCTTGCCGAGGTCGGGGTAGAAGTAGTTCTTCCGCGCGAAGCGGCTCGACGGCGCGATCGAGCAGCCGAGCGCGAGGCCCAGCGTGATCGACTTGCGCACGGCCTCGCCGTTCACGACCGGCATCGAGCCGGGCAGGCCCATGTCGACGGGCGCGACGAGCGTGTTCGGCTCGGCGTCGTGGTTCTCCGTGTTGGCGGGGTTCGCCGCCGACGAGAACATCTTCGTCGCGGTGTTCAGCTCGATGTGCACCTCGAGGCCGATGACCGGCTCGAACCGCTCGAGCGCCTCGTCGAAGTCCATCAGTTCTGCGCGGGCCATCAGCGTGCCCCTCCGTTCAGTGCCGGTGCCTGCGACAGCAGCGGGCCGCCCCACTCGTCGACGAGCAGCTTCTCGAGCGATGCGCCGACGCGGTACAGGCGGGCGTCCTCGTGCGCGGGCGCGAGGAACTGCACGCCGACCGGCAGGTCGTCCTCGGCCGCGAGGCCGCTCGGCACCGAGATGCCGGGGACACCGGCGAGGTTCGCCGGGATCGTCGTGAGGTCGTTGAGGTACATCGCCAGCGGGTCGTCGAGCTTCTCACCGAGCCTGAACGCCGTGGTCGGCGCCGTCGGCGTTGCGATCACGTCGACGTCGGCGAAGGCCGCCGCGAAGTCGCGCTGGATCAGGGTGCGCACCTTCTGCGCGCTGCCGTAGTACGCGTCGTAATAACCCGCGGACAGGGCGTAGGTGCCCAGGATGATGCGGCGCTTGACCTCGGGGCCGAAGCCCGCGTCGCGCGTGGCCGACATCACGTCTTCGACGGTGCCGCCGGGCACGTCGACGCGGAGGCCGAAGCGCACCGAGTCGAACTTGGCGAGGTTGCTCGACGCCTCCGCCGGCAGGATCAGGTAGTACGCGGCGACGGCGTACTCGAAGTGGGGCGCGCTGACCTCGACGATCTCGGCCCCCTGGGCCTCGAGCTTCGCGAGCGCGTCGTGGAACGAGCTCGCGACACCGGCCTGGAAGCCGGAGTCGGGCATCTGCTTGACGACGCCGATCTTCAGACCCTTGACGCCCTCGCCGTTCGCACCCGCACGGGCGGCTGCGGCCATCGACGGCCAGTCCCGCTCGATCGAGGTCGCGTCGTGCACGTCGTGCCCGGCGATGACGTCCTGCAGCAGCGCCGAGTCGAGCACCGTGCGCGAGACGGGGCCGACCTGGTCGAGGCTCGATGCAAGCGCGATCGAGCCGTAGCGGCTGACGGCGCCGTAGGTCGGCTTCGTGCCGACGGTGCCGGTGACGTGGGCGGGCTGGCGGATCGAACCGCCGGTGTCCGAGCCGAGGGCGAACGGCGCCTCGTAGGCGGCGACCGCCGCGGCCGAGCCGCCGCCGGAGCCGCCGGGGATGCGGTCGAGGTCCCACGGGTTGCGCGTCGGGCCGTACGCGGAGTGCTCGGTCGACGATCCCATCGCGAACTCGTCCATGTTCGTCTTGCCGAGCGGCACCAGGCCGGCCGCGCGCGAGCGCGCGACGACGGTCGCGTCGTACGGCGACATGAAGCCCTCGAGGATCTTCGATCCGGATGTCGAGGGCATGTCGGTCGTGACGAGCACGTCCTTGATCGCCAGCGGAACGCCCGCGAGCTCCGGCAGGTCCTCGCCGGCGGCGCGGCGCTCGTCGATCGCGCGTGCCGTCGCGACGGCGTTCTCGTTGACGTGCAGGAACGCGTTCACGTCGCCGTCGACGGCAGCGATGCGGTCGAGGTGCGCCTGGGTCGCCTCGGCGCTCGAGATCTCGCCCGAGGCGAGGTTCGCCGCGAGATCAGCCGCGGTCATCCGGATGATGTCGGTCATCTTCTCCCCCGTCACTGCTCTTCGCCGAGGATCGCCGTCACGCGGAACCGCTCGCCGTCGGAATCGGGCGCGTTCTGCAGCACCTGGTCGAGCGTGAGCATGTCTCCCGGCGAGTCCTCCCGGAAGACGTTCTGCATGGGGATGGGGTGGCTCGTCGCCGGCACGTCGTCGGAGGCGACCTCGCTGACCTTGGCGATGTTCTCGACGATGGCGTCGAGGTCGGCCGTCAGCTGCGTCACCTCCTCGTCGTCCAGCTGGATCCTGGCGAGCACACCGAGGTGGCGCACGAGTTCTGGGGTGATTTCAGACACCAGCCAAGTCTAACCGGGCGCGGGTCGGCGCTATCCGCCGGCAGACGGGCAGGCCAGCGAGCCGTCGGCGCCCTCGACGTGCTCGGCCTTCGGCCGCCGGCAGCCGTCGCACGGCGGCGGCGTGTAGTCGGTGAGCTTGCCGACCGACGGCGGGCCCGCGTACCGGATCAGGCGGGAGTTCGCCCAGTTGTACAGGCCGCCGGCCTCCCTGATGCGCTCCCGGAGCGGAGTTCTCTCACCCATACCGCCATTGTCCCCCGATCCGCGCGTGCGCGCACCCGAACGACCTAGACTTGCGAGCGTGACGACGCAGTTCGACCCGCCGCGCCCCTGGACCGCCTCGTACGCCCCCGGCGTACCAGAAGACCTCGCCGAGGTTTCGGGCTCCCTGCTCGATCTCGTCGCCGAGTCCGCCAGCGCGCATCCGGATGCCCCCGCCCTGCAGTTCTTCGGTAGGGTCACGAGCTATCGCGAGCTCGCCGCCGCCGTCGAACGAGCGGCCGCGGGGCTCCGCGCGCAGGGCGTGCGCAAGGGCGACCCCGTCGCCCTGATCCTCCCCAACTGCTCGCAGCACATCATCGCGTTCTACGCCGTGCTGCGGCTCGGCGCGATCGTCGTCGAGCACAACCCCCTGTACACGCCGCGGGAGCTGCGCAAGCAGTTCTCCGACCACGGCGCCAGGCACGCGATCGTCTGGAGCACGGTCGCGAAGACCGTGCAGGAGTTCCCGGACGACCTGGCGCTCGACTCGATCATCTCCGTCGACGTCACGACGGGCATGCCCGGTTACATGCAGCTCGCGCTGAAGCTGCCGTTCCCGAAGCTGCGCGAGCAGAGGGGGCAGCTCACCGAGCCCGTGCACGGGGCCGTGTCCTGGGAGGCGATCTGCGGGTACGCGCCCCTGCCGACCGACGCACCGCGCCCCGGCACCGACGACGTCGCCGTGATCCAGTACACCTCGGGCACGACGGGCGACCCGAAGGGCGCCGTGCTCACGCACCGCAACCTGCTCGCGAACGCGGCGCAGGCGCGGGCGTGGACGCCCGACGTCGCCGACGGCGAGGGCACCGTCGTGTACGCCGTGCTGCCGATGTTCCACGCCTACGGCCTCACGCTCTGCCTGACGTACGCGATGTCGCGTGCCGCCCGGCTCGTGCTGTTCCCGAAGTTCGACCCCGACATGGTGCTCGACGTCACGAAGAAGCACCCCGCAACCGTGCTGCCCGCCGTGCCTCCGATCGCCGAGCGGCTGCTGAAGCGCGCTCAGGAGAAGGGCGTGTCGCTCGCCGGCACGGGAATCGGCGTCTCGGGCGCGATGGCGCTCGACGACGCGCTCGTCGTGCCGTGGGAGGCCGAGACCGGCGGGATGCTCGTCGAGGGCTACGGCCTGAGCGAATGCTCCCCCGTGCTGGCGGTCAACCCCGTCGGCGAGAACCGGAAGGCCGGGACGATCGGCCTGCCGCTCCCGGGCACCGAAGTGCGCGTCGCCGACCCCGACGACCCCTCGGCCGACGTTCCCCAGGGGTCCCCCGGCGAGCTGCTGGTGCGCGGCCCCCAGGTGTTCGGCGGCTACTACGGCAAGCCGGAGGCGACCGAGCGCGTGTTCTCGAACGGCTGGTTCCGCACGGGCGACATCGTCGAGATGGACGAGGACGGCTTCCTGACGGTCGTCGACAGGATCAAGGAGCTCATCATCACGGGCGGCTTCAACGTCGCGCCGACCGAGGTCGAGATCGCCCTCCGCCAGCACCCGGCGATCGCCGATGCCGCCGTCGTCGGCATGCCGTCTCCGGGCGGCGAGGAGGTCGTGGCGGCGGTGGTGCTCGACGGCGAGCCGGACTTCGACCCTGAGGAGGCGCGCGACTACGTCAAGCGCATCCTGACGCCGTACAAGGCGCCGCGCCGCTTCGTGGTTGTCGACGAGCTGCCGAAGTCGATGATCGGCAAGGTGATGCGCAAGCAGGTCCGCGAGCAGCTGCTCGCGTCCTGACCCGGAAAGGGGAGCGCCGCGGGCCGGTCAGGCCCGCGGCGCTTTTCCGGCGCCCGTGCGGCGCCTACTGGCCCTTGACCTCGTCGAGCATGATCGCCTGGGTGTCGGTGAACTCCCGCTGGACCTCCTGGTCGCCGGCGCTCCCCTCCCGGTACGTCGCGCGGCTGACGAGGTACGCCAGCACGAGGTTTATGAGGAATCCGGGGATGATCTCGTAGAGGTCGAAGATCCCGCCGGAGAGGTACTGGCCCCAGACCCATGCCGTCGCGGCGCCGGCGATCATGCCGACGATCGCGCCGACGTTCGTCAGCTTGCGCCAGAACAGCGACAGCAGGATCAGCGGACCGAACGCCGCGCCGAAGCCCGCCCAGGCGAAGCCGACGAGGTCGAGCACGCTCGCCTCGGAGTCGAGGGCGATCAGGATCGCGATCACCGCAACGACGAGCACGCCCGCGCGCCCCAGCCACACGAGCGCCCTCTCGCTGACGGTCTTCTTCAGCACGAGCCGCGCGATGTCCTCGACGAGCGCGGAGGACGACACGATGAGCTGGCTCGAGATCGTCGACATGATCGCCGCGAGCACGGCCGCGAGCACGAGGCCGGCGACGAACGGATGCATCAGGTTCTGCGCGAGCACGAGCATCACGGTCTCGGCGTCTGGCAGCTCGATGCCGTTGATCTCGAACCACGCGATGCCGACCAGGCCGGTGACAACGGCGCCGAGCAGCGAGAGGATCATCCAGCTCATGCCGATCCGGCGCGCGGTCTTCGCGTCGCCCGCACTGCGCAGCGCCATGAAGCGGACGATGATGTGCGGCTGACCGAAGTAGCCCAGCCCCCACGCGAGCGACGACACGATCGCGATGATCGTGGCGCCCGACAGGCCGCTGCCGAACCAGTTCAGGTTCTCGGGTGCGACCGTCTGGATCCCCTGCGCGACCGCGCTGAGGTCGCCGATCGACACGATGGCGAGCACCGGGACGATCAGCAGTGCCGCGAAGATCATGATGCCCTGCACGAAGTCGGTGTAGGTCGCGCCCAGGAAGCCGCCGAACAGGGTGTACGCCAGCGTGACGCCGCCGACGAGCAGCATGCCGACGATGTAGTCGCCGCCGAACGCGCTCTCGAAGAACTTTCCGCCCGCGACCATGCCGCTGGAGACGTAGAGAGTGAAGAAGACGAGGATGACGACGCCCGCGACGATGCGCAGCACGTGAGACGTGTCCCTCGTGCGGTTCTCGAGGAAGCTCGGGACGGTGATGGAGTTCTTCGACACCTCCGTGTAGGCGCGCAGGCGCGGGGCGACGAAGAGCCAGTTGAGGTACGCGCCGATCGTCAGACCGATGGCGAGCCATGCCTCGATGAGACCGGTGGCGTAGAGAGCGCCGGGCAGCCCCATGACGAGCCAGCCCGACATGTCGCTCGCGCCGGCGCTGAGCGCCGCGACTGCCGGAGGAAGGCTCCGGCCGCCGAGCATGTAGTCCTCGTGGTTCTTCGTCCTCAGCGTGGCGAAGACGCCGATGGCGATCATTCCCGCGAAGTAGACCACGAGTGCGATGATGAAGTACGTCTGCGGACTCATCCCTGCACGCTACCGACTCAGCGTGGCCCCGTCGACCGGCGCGCGTACCGTTGCCATACCGAGACCCGGCCAGCAGCGGCCGCGGTGCCTACGCTTCGGCGGGCGGAAGCGCGCCGGGGCCCTCTGTGACCAGGATGCGGAACTGCTCCGCATCGAGCACCCGGACTCCGAGCGACTCCGCCTTCGCCAGTTTCGAGCCCGCGCCCGGCCCCGCCGCGACGAAGTCGGTCTTCTTGCTGACGCTGGAGGCCGCCTTGCCGCCGGCTTGCACGATGGCTTCCTGCGCACCGTCGCGCGTGTACCCCTCGAGCGCTCCCGTCGCGACCACCGTCAGGCCCGCGAGCACGCCCCCGGCCGCCGACGCGGCCCCCGGCCCCGGGTGGTCGGGGATCGAGAAGCGCACGCCCGCGGCGACCCAGCGGTCGACGATCACGCGGTGCCAGTCGGCCTCGAACCAGTCGAGCAGCGCATCGGCGATGATCGGGCCGACGCCCTCGACCGCCGCGAGCTCGTCGCGACCGGCCGCCCGGATCGCATCGAGCGAGCCGAAGTACGCGGCGAGCGCCCGTGCCGCGACGGGGCCGACGTGCCGGATGTTCAGGGAGACGAGCAGGCGCCACAGCTCCTTCGTCTTCGCCCTCTCGAGCTCCTCCAGGAGCTTCACCGCCTGCGCCGACGGATGCACGATCAGGTGGTCCTTCCGCACGCCGGCCCTGCGCCGCTCCGCCGGCGTCGCATCCTCCCATCCGGGCGGGTAGACCTTCTCGATGCGCTGGAAGGGTGCCCGCCGCACGGGTTCGCCGTCGTCTCCGACGCGGTCCTCCCCCGTCTCGGGGTCGGTGACGACGACTTCGAGGGGCACGATCCGCTCGAGCTCGAGGTCGAACAGGCCCTCCTCCGTCGGCAGGAGCGGAGCGAGCTCCTCCCCGGTCTGCGCGTTGCGGGCGGGTCGCGTGAGCGCGGCGGCCGCGACCTCGCCGAGCGCCTCGATATCGAGCGCGCCGCGGGAGCCGATGTGCTCGACGCGGCCGCGCACCTGCGCGGGGCACGTGCGCGGGTTCGAGCACCGCAGGTCGATGTCGCCCTCCTTCATGGGGCGCAGCTCGTGCCCGCACTCGGGGCACTCCGTCGGCATCACGAACGCGCGCTCCGAGCCGTCACGGGCCTCCGCGACGGGGCCGAGCACCTCGGGAATGACGTCGCCGGCCTTGCGGAGCACGACGAGATCGCCGATCAGGACGCCCTTATGGACCACGACCTCCTGGTTGTGCAGGGTGGCGCGGCTGACCTCGCTGCCGGCGACGAGCTTCGGCTCCATCACCGCATACGGCGTCGCGCGGCCCGTGCGGCCGACACCGACCCGGATGTCGATCAGGCGCGTCTGCACTTCCTCCGGCGGGTACTTATACGCGATCGCCCACCGGGGCGCGCGGCTCGTCTCCGCGAGCTCCGCGTGCAGGGCGAGCTCGTCGACCTTCACGACGATGCCGTCGAGCTCGTGCTCGACGCTCGCGCGGTTCTCGCCGTAATGGTGCACGAAGTCGGCCAGCTCGGCGTCGGTCGCCAGCACCCTCGTGTGCGGGCTCGTGGGCAGACCCCACCCGGCGAGCAGCTCGTACACCTCGCTCTGGGCGGCGACGGGCGGGTCGGGCCAGGCGCCGATGCCGTGCACGTAGAGGCGCAGCGAGCCGAGGCGCGCCTCGCCGGCCTCGAGCTCGAGCCCCTCCTTCTTGTCGAGATCCTGGCGCAGGCCGCCGCTGGCGGCGTTGCGCGGGTTGGCGAAGGCCGGGAAGCGGCGCTCGGCGGAGCGGCGCCTGGCCTCCTCGTCGAACGCCTTCTTCCCCGCGCTGCGCACGTGCTCCCACTTCTCACGCGACTCGGCGTAGGCGCGCTCGCGGAGCTCGGCCTGCAGCGCGTTCAGCTCCTCGAACGCCGCGACGGGGATGAACACCTCGCCGCGCACCTCGACGAGCGCCGGATGCCCGTAACCGGCCAGCCGCTCGGGCACGTCGGCGAGGCGCAGCGCGTTCTGCGTGACGAGCTCGCCGATGCGGCCGTCGCCGCGCGTCGCGGCCGAGGTCAGGCTTCCGTTCTCGTAGCGCAGGTTGAGCGCGAGGCCGTCGATCTTGAGCTCGGTGAGCCACGCGACGTCGCGCCCGGCCGCGGCCCGCGTCTTGGCGCACCACTCGCGCAGTTCGTCGAGCGAGAACACGTTGTCGAGGCTCAGCATGCGCTCGGCGTGCTCGATCGTGTCGAGCTCGGTCTCGCCGGGCGCCCCGACGCTCAGCGTCGGGGAATCACGGTTCTGCAGCTCGGGGTGTGCCCGCTCCAGGTCTTCGAGCCGGCGCATCCACCCGTCGTACTCGGCATCGTCGACGGGCGAGGTGTCGCGCCCGTAGTACGCCTCGCGCGCATCGATGATGCGCGCCGTGAGCTCCTGAGCCTCGGATCGCGCGGCGTCGAGGGTCGTCTCGTCTGCAGTATCGGCCACGGCTTCAGTCTACGAACCCCCGCCGACGTTTCCGGAGCACGCAGGTGTTCAGAGGGCGACGACGACCTTGCTCGAGCGCTTCCCGTCCCGCGCGGTCGCGAACGCCTCGACGACGTCATCGAGACCGTACTCATGGGTGATCACAGACTCGACATCCGCCCGGACCGCGAGCAGGTCGATCGCGGCATCGATCTCGTCGCGGAAACGGAACGTCCCGCGCAGTTCGACCTCCTTCGCGATCAGCGGGGCCAGGTTGACCGGCAGCGCCCGATCCGGAACCATCCCGACCTGAACGATCACACCCCGCCTGACCGCGGCGGCAGCCGCCGCCGAGATCGCCGCTGGCGCACCCGAGCACTCCAGCACCACATCGAACGCCTCCCGCGGAAGCTCCTCGGCCCCGACCCGCACTACGGCATCCGCGCCGAGCGCTTCGGCGCGTTCGAGCGCTTCCGGCAGCACATCGGCGACCGTCACGCTCGCCGCCCCGCGCGCCTGCGCGGTCACGACCGCGAGCAGCCCGATCGGGCCCGCACCGGATACCAGGACGCGACGCCCCGCCACATCCCCGGCACGCGCGACCGCGTGCAGCGCCACCCCGAGCGGCTCGGCCAACGTCGCCCGCCGCACGCTCAGCCCCGAAGGCAGGGCTCGCACCATCCGCTCGTCGACGATCAGATACTCCGTCATCGCGCCCTGCGTGTGCGGCCACGTCGACGCACTGCCCAGATACGAGCCGCCCGGCCACAGGTGCGGGGCATCCTCGACCCCGGGCACCGACTCCCCGAACCGCGCCGGATGCACCGTCACGGGCGTGCCGACCGGCCACGCACCCGACGGGTCCGAATCCACTCTGCCCGCCAACTCATGCCCGGGGACCAGCGGCTCCCGCACCGCGTACTCCCCGTTCGCCCCCTCGAAGTAGTAGTGCAGGTCCGAGCCGCACACGCCGACGTAATCGACCTTCAGGCGCACCTGCCCGTCGCCCGGAACCGGAAGCTCAGCGGCGCGGACCTCCAGCGTGTCCTTGCCGTCGATGAACGCCGCACGCATCGTCTCCGCCATCTCAGACCACCGCCGTCATGCCGCCGTCGACCAGGATGTTCTGGCCGGAGACGAAGCTCGATGCATCTGATGCGAGATAGATCAAGGTCCCCCACAGCTCCCGGAAGTCCCCCCACCGCTGCGCAGGCGTCCGCGCGATCAGCCACGCGTTGAACGCCTCGTCCTCGACCAGTGCCCGGTTCATCTCCGTCGCGAAGTATCCGGGAGAGATCGCGTTGACCTGCACATCGAACCGCGCCAGATCCGCCGCCATCCCCTTCGTCAGCATCACCACGCCGCCCTTCGACGCCGAATACGGAGCGATCGTCTGACGGGCGAGCACCGACTGCACGGAGCCGATGTTGATCACCTTGCCCGAGCCCCGCTCCGCCATCCCCGGCGTCACGAACCGCGACACGTAGAACGCGCTCGACAGATTGCTCGCGATCACCCGATCCCAATCCGACACGGCGAACTCCGTGAACGGCGCCCGCGACTGCAGCCCCGCATTGTTCACCAGAACATCCGGCACGCCGTGCTCGGCAACCAGTCCGGACACTCCCTGCTCCACGGCGCCCGCATCCATCACGTCGAACGACACCCACGACACATCGGCGCCCGTCGCCTCGACCAGCGCCGCCCGGGTCTCCTCCAGCGCCGCCTCATCGCGGCCGTGCAGGACGACTCGCGCCCCCGCCTGCGCCAGGGCCAGCGCCAACGAACGCCCCAGCCCGCGCGACGATCCCGTCACGAAGGCCAGGCGCCCGGACACATCGAACAGTTCATTCATGGGGAGATGCCTTTCGGAAGAGGTGCTGCGGTGCCGCTCAGCGCACACCGTAGATCAATGCGGGTGACTCGACGCCGGCGGGCGCGGGGCCCGTGGAATCCCGCACCGTGAGGTGAGCGGCCATGGTCTCGGTCCGCACCCGGGGCGAGCGCGCCGTGAAGTGTTGGATGAGGAGCTCGGTGGCGGAGCGCCCGACGCGCTCCCCCGAACTGGTGATCGTGGTCAAGGGCGGATAGGACGTCTCGGCGGCCATGATGTCGTCACAGCCGACGACGCTGATGTCCTCGGGGATCCGGATGCTGCGCTGCCGGAACCGGGTCATCGCGCCGAGGGCGAGCGTGTCGTTGAAGAACAGGGCGGCGGTCACCCCCGTCAGGGCCACGGCGTCCGCGGCGGCTGCTCCCGCCGTGAGCGAGGGGTGGAACGCGCCAATGGGAACGAGCTCGATGCCGATGTCCGGGACCGCGCGCTGCAGCGCGGCGACGCGCTCCCGATTCGTCCACGACGTCTCCGGGCCGCGCACGTATGCGACACGGCGGTGGCCCAGCGAGCCGAGGTACTGCAGCGCTTCGACCGAGGAGCTCGGAGTGTCGATCGTCACGCCCGAGATCCCCGGCACGTCGCGGTTGATGAGCGTGAGCGGCACGGCATCGGCGACCGCACGGAGCTCGGCGTCGCTCGTGCGCGGAGACGACAGCACGACGCCGTCGACGGTCTGCGAGAGCTCCCGGAGCCACTTCTGCTCGAGGTGCTCCGAGTCCTCGGTGTTGACGATGAGGAAGAGGAAGTCGGCTGCCTGTGCCTGCGCCTGGCTGCCGCGGATGAGATCGTGGACGAAGGGGTTCACCAGGTTCGGCACCACGAGCGCGATCGTCCCCCGGGAGCGCCGACGCGGCCCCTGCGGCAGAGTCGCGGACGCGTAGCCCATCTCGATCGCCTTCTGCGAGATCCTCTCGTGCATCGCCGTGCTGACCCGCCCGGGATTGTTGAGCGCGCGCGAGACGGTCGACGGCGCGACGCCGCAGGCTCGGGCGATGTCCGTCAGGTTGACGCGGCGCGCGTACCTTCTCTCGGGGATCACGAGTTCTCCTTCGATTCGTTCCGAGTCGCGGTGCCGAAAGGGCCTGCGCCCCTCCGGCTGCCGGCTACGAGAGCGCGGCGACCGCCTCTCCGATCGCGGCGGCGCCCGCTTCGATCGTCTCAAGGTCGGTTGCGAACGACATCCGGAAGAACGACTCCGCGCCGTACGCCGAGCCCTGGATGACGGCGACTCCGGCCTCGTCGAGGAGGTATAGGGTGACGCCCTGGTCGTTCTCGAGCACGTCGCCGGCGGGCGTGTGCCTGCCGATCAGACCGGCGCAGTCGACGAAGAGATAGAACGCGCCGTCGGGTTCGACGGGTTCGAGCCCGTCGATGGCACCGAGCAGTTCCACGGCGCGGTTGCGGCGCCGGCGGTACACGGCGACCGACTCGGTGACGAAGCTCTGGTCGCCCGTGAGGGCCTCGGCGGCGGCGGCCTGGGTGATCGACGACGGGCACGATGAGGTCTGCGACTGGAGCAGGTTGATCGCCTTGATCACGGCGGGGTCGCCGACCGCATACCCGAGGCGCCAGCCCGTCATCGCGTAGCTCTTCGAGACGCCGTTCACTGTGAGGACACGGTCACGGATGGATGGGGCAGCTTCTGCGAGCCCGACGGCGCGCTCATCGGAGAAGACGATCTCGTCGTAGATCTCGTCGGTCAGCACGCGCACGTGCGGGTTCTCCTCGAGCACTTCCGCGAGTGCCGCGAGCTCGCCTCGGGAGTACAGCACGCCCGTCGGGTTGCTCGGCGCATTCAGCACGAGCCACTTGGTCCGCGGCGTGATCGCGGCGCGCAGCGCATCCGGCGTCACCTTGTGACGGTCCTCGCTCTTCGTGTGCAGGATCACGGGAGTGCCGTCGTTGGCAGCCACCATGTCGGGGTATGAGACCCAGTACGGGGACGGGATGATGACCTCATCGCCCTCGTCGAGCGAGGCCGTGAACGTCAGGTAGATCACCTGCTTGCCGCCGCCGCCGACTGTGATCTGGTCGTCGGAGTATTCGATGCCGCTCGTCCGGAGCATGCGCTCCCGGATGGCTTCGCGCAGGCGGACGGTGCCGTTGACGGAGGTATACTTCGTCTCACCGTCGCGGATCGCACGGATGCCTTCCCGCTTGACGTTCTCCGGGGTGTCGAAGTCGGGCTCGCCGACCGTGAGGTCGATGATCTCCCGACCGGCGGCCTTGAGCTCGCGAACGCGAGCGGCCGCGGCCGTCGACGGCGACACCTTGATGCGCTGGACGCGCTTCGCGGGGACGAACGCGGTCATGGCTTGGCCCCCAGGCCGTGGTCGGGATCGACATCGTCGATGTCCGTCGTCAGGCCCTTCTCGCGCAGCACGTCGTGCAGCCCGCACAGGTCGATCGTCGTGCGGCCCGCCTTGTACAGCTCGATGAGCTCGTCTTCGTGCTCTTCACGCCTGCGGGAGAGCTCCGCGACGGTGTCGACTTCGTCGCGGCGAACGACCACGATGCCGTCCGCGTCGCCGACCACGGCGTCGCCCGGGTGGATGAGCTGGTCGCCGAACACCAGCGGCTGGTTCACGCGGCCGAGCGAGTTCTTCACGGTGCCGGTGATCGCGACGCTTCCGGAGAAGACGGGAAGCCCGAGCGCGCGCAGCGACTGCGTGTCGCGCACGCCGCTGTCGGTGACGACGGCGGCGATGCCCTTCGCCTTCGCCGCGTTGCCGAGCACATCGCCGAACGTGCCGGCCTGACCCATCTCGCCGGCCGAGACGAGGAGCACGTCGCCGGGCTGTGCGTAATGGATCGCGACCTGCAGCATCAGGTTGTCGCGCGGGGCGCAGACGACCGTGAAGGCCGACCCGGCGAAGCGCATCGCGTTGTCGATCGGCTTGATCACGGAGCTGACATCCCCGCGGCGCCCCTGCGCCTCGTGGATGCTCGCCGAGCCGAACCGACCGAGGCGCGCGAGCGCTTCCGCGTCGGGCCGGGTGATCTTGGTCGTGATGTGGGGCGGGGCCGCCAGGGGGCGGAGAGTGTCCGTGCTCATACGTCTTCCCTCCTGTCGAACGTGAGACCGCCGGGAACCTGGAACGTCGGCATGATCTCCATCAGCCCCATGTTCACGTGGCGGGGCGCCGCGAGCGCGAAGTCGATCGCGGCGACGATATCGGCGACCGTCAGCGACTCGAACCCCTCGTAATAGGTCTCCCACGCCTCCTTCATCGCCTCGGGGCTGCCGCCCATGTTCCGGCCGAAGATCTCGGTCTCGACCCGGCCGGGGCAGACCTCGGTGACGCGGATGCGCTTGCCGAGCGTGTCGTTGCGCAGCTGGCGGGAGATCTGGTGCACCGCGGCCTTCGTGGCGTGGTAGGCCGTGTGGCCGAAGAAGTTGTACAGGCCGGCGATCGACGAGATGTTGACGACGTGGCCGAGGTCGCGCTCGACCATGCCGGGCAGGAACAGTCGGCACAGGTGGAGCACGGCGCGCACGTTCACGTCGACCATCGCGTCGACCATGCCCCGTGGTGCGTCCAGGATGTTACCCGGCCCGCTCACGCCCGCGTTGTTGACGAGAACGTCGATCTGGAGCCCGCCCAGCTCGCGCTCGACGGCATCGATGTCCGTGAGATCGATGGCGTGCGGGATCGCTCCCGTGCGCTCGGCCAGCGCGGCCAGCCGCTTCTCGTCCCGAGCGACGGCGTGCACTTCGAGGCCCTGCTCACGCAGCCTGATCACCGTCGCCTCGCCCATTCCGGTTGAGGCACCCGTGACGAGTGCGGTCGTGTAGTCGCTGTATGTCACTGCGACGTCCCTTCTCTCAATTGATGGTGGTCCGAGCACCGCGGCGCGGCGTCGGTCGGTTCATGACTCGGCACGCTCCATGCCGGCGGGCGTGACGCCGAGGCACGAGAAGACGGTGCCGACGCGGTCGCGGAGCCGGTCGAGGCGCTCGCGCCACACCCGGGCGTCCCTGGCGGCCCGCTCGAGGCTGACGCGGCGGAACGAGACCTCGGTCTCCGGGCGTACTTGGCCGAGCGTGTCGAGCGACGTCGAGGTCACGACGCCGAGCACGGGGTACCCAGCCGTGACGCCTCGGCCGCGGTGCAGCACGAGCAGCTCGCCCCCCGGCGGCACCTCGATCGCACCGACGGGAACGCCCCGCGAGATCATCTCGCCGGAGCCGACCCGCGTCGGCAGCACGCCGCTCAGCCGGAGTCCGACCTGATTGCTGCGGGTGCTCACGCGGTATGGGGCTTCGAAGAGCAGCCCGGCCGTTCCGGCGAACTCGTCGATGTCGGGGCCGTCGGTGACGTCGATGCAGGCGGTGTCGCCGAAGTACGGCCGGTCGACCCCGAAGTTGAACAGCGAGATGCCGAAGTACGGGTTCACCGGAACGCCGGTGCGGGCATGCAGGCCGATGCTGTCGCCCACCGCGAGCGTCGTACCGAACCCGATCGCGGGGTCGGGGGCACAGCTGCCGAGGAGCTCGGGCACGTCGAATCCGCCCCGCACGGCGATGTAGGTGCGCATCCCGCCGAGCATGTCGCCGAGCCGGACTTCCTGCCCGGCCTCGACGGGAACGGGCTCCCACATCGGCCTTTCGACGCCGTCCACCGTGACCAGCATGTCGGCACCGGTGACGGCGATCAGCACGTCGTGCGATGGGACGAATGCGATGTCGAACGCCAGCGCTTCGATGAGGGGCGCTCCCTCGGCGTTCGCGACGAGAATGTTCGCCGCCCGCGCCGAGTACTGGTCGAGTGCTCCGTTCACGGGCAGGCCGACCCCCGGCCCCCGGTGCCTGCCGAGGTCCGTCACGGCCGCACGCCCGGCCTCGGTGATGCGGATCGAAGCGGTCACGGCGCCGTCTCCATTGCGGTCAGGCGCCGCCCCGCGAGTTCCGCGAAACGTCGCTCGTCGATACGTTCGAACCGCAGGATGTCCCCCGGTGCGTAGGGCACGAGCGTCTCCTCCGAGAGGTCGAGGACCGAGAGCGGCGTGCGGCCGATCAGGGACCAGCCACCGGGCGCGGCCGTCGGGGTGATCGTCGCCTGCCGGCCCGCGAGCGACACGGCGCCCTGCGGCACGTGGGTGCGCGGGCTCGTCAGCCGCGGGACGGGGACGGGCAGTGTCGGCCCATCGAGCATCGGCGAGCCGCCGGGTGCTCCGAGGCACCGGATCACGTAGGTCGGTGCGAGGTGGGCGGCGATGACCTCCTCCTCGCTCAGGCCGGTGAGACGCGCGACGTCCGCGAGGTCCTCACCGTGTTCGCCGCCGTACACGACGGGCACGACGAACTCGCGCGGCTGCTGGGTGAGCGGCTCGTCGGGGTCGATCTCGCCGGCCACGGCCTGCACGATCGCATGGATCGCGGCGAGCGTCGTGCGTTCCGGGTCGACTTCGATCAGCACGGCGTCGTACGTCGGGATCGCCGAGTGCACGCCCTCGATTCCCGGCGTGGTCACCGCACGAGCGATCTTGTGGACGACCCGCCAGTCGGCCTCCCGGTCGCCGGACGAGCCGATGACGCGGATCGCCGATTCCCCGGTCTCCTGGATGCGGATGGGCGACCTCATCGTGCCGCTTCGGTCGAGAACGGTGCGATGACGACACCTGCGGCCTCGAGGCGGGCCCGCACTTCGCGCGAGAGCGCGACGGCTGCGGGGTTGTCGCCGTGCATCAGCAGCGTGTCAGCCGTGATCTCGAGGTCGACGCCGTCGACGCTGGTGAGCTTGCCCTCGAGCACGAGGCGCACGGAGCGGTCGGCGACCTCCGCCGGGTCGTGGATGACGGCGCCCGGCTCCGAACGCGGCACGAGGGTGCCGTCCGCCCGGTATGCGCGGTCCACGATGCCCACGATCCCGACGCGGAGACCTGCGGCACGGGCGGCAGCGGCGAGCTCGCCGTCCTGCGCCATCACCGTGAGGCTGTCATCGAAGCCGAGTACGGTCTCGACGATCGCGTCCGCGTAGTCGTGGCGAACGGCCACGAGATTGCCGAGTCGGCCGTGCGGCGCGATGTGCGTCACCCGGGTGCCGTGATGTGCGGCGAACCCGGCGAGGGCACCCAGCTGGTAGGTCGCATCGGTGCGCACCTCGTGCGCCGTGAGGTCCATCGCCCGTCGGCCGAACCCGCCCAGGTCGGGGAAGCTCGGGTGGGCACCGATCGCGATCCCGCGGCGGGCGCACGAGGCGACGGTGGCGTCCATGATCCGCGGGTCGCCGGCGTGGAAGCCACAGGCGATGTTCGCGGAGCTCAGCACGTCGAGCATCGCTTCGTCGTCGCCCATCTTCCAGTCGCCGAAGCCCTCGCCCAGGTCGGCGACGAGGTCGATCCTCCGCGTCATCCGCTCGTTCCTTCCGCCATCGGAGCCTGTGGGGTGCGCCGCCAGTGAGCGCGTACAGGCAGGCTACGCATTCGCTCGATGCCGCGCACCGATCGGCAAGAAATTTTGCCACTCTGATGCCAACACGCACGTGATCCCGACACGGAAATGCGAGAAATCGGCAGTTTGACCACCCGATCTCGGCACGCATTGTGCCATGCAATGATGGTGGCTCCATCCGCCGACGACGGCTCGTCGTGGTCGGCTCCGCTCCGCAGAACAGGACGAACATGACTGACTCCACACCCCGGCTGCGCGTCGTCGTCGGCACGGATCTCGCCGAGGAACTGTGCCGAGAGATCGAACGCCTCGAACCGCGCGTCGAGGTCGTCAGGGATCACTCGCTGTACAAGCCGATGCGCTGGGCGGCCGACTTCGACGGCGACCCCGCACAGGTGCGCACGCCGGACGAGCAGCGACGCTTCGAGGAGATGGTCGATTCCGCTGACGTGCTGTTCTCGATCCCCGACGTCGACCCGGCCGCGCTCGCACGGACGGTGCGCACGAACCCGAAGCTGCGCTGGGTCCAGATCATGGCGGCGGGCGGCGGCGGCCAAGTCAAGGCGGCCGGCCTCAGCGATGACGAGCTCGATCGCGTGGTGTTCACGACCTCTGCCGGGGTGCACGGCGCGACGCTCGCGGAGTACGCCGTCTTCGGCGTGCTCGCGGGCGCGAAGGACCTCCCCCGCATCCGCGCCGCCCAGGCGTCCGGGACATGGGAGGGCCGCTGGGAGATGCGGCACGTCGAGGACATGACCGTTCTGGTGCTCGGCCTCGGCGGCATCGGAGCCGCCGCGGCGGCTCGCTTCTCCGCTCTGGGAGCGACCGTGTGGGGGACGAGCCGTTCCGGTCGCGCGGTCGACGGCGTCGATCGCGTGGTGCCGCTCGAGGAGCTCGGAGACGTCGTCGGAGAGGTCGATGCCGTCGTCGCGACGCTTCCAGGAACGGACAGCACGAGGCACCTCATCGACGCCGACCTCCTCTCGGCCGCGAAGCCCGGCGTGATCATCACGAACGTCGGCCGCGGCACGGTGATCGATGAGCGGGCGCTGGTCGCGGCGCTCGACGACGGGCGCGTCTCGTTCGCCGCCCTCGACGTGTTCGAGCACGAGCCCCTCGCCGCCGACAGCCCGCTCTGGTCGCACCCGCGCGTGCTCGTCACGCCCCACACGGCAGCGCTCTCGGCCGAGGAGCCGCGTCGCATCGCCGAGCTGTTCGCCCACAACGCTCGGCGCTTCCTCGACGGCGAACCGCTGCGCAACGTCGTCGACACCGTCGAGTTCTACTGACCCGCGCTCGACCGACCCCTGACGCCCCTCACGGCCGCCGCGCGTGTGAGGGGCATCAGGCACTCAGACCCAGGAGGCGCCTCGCGACGAGGCGCCTCAGGATGCGTTCCACCGCCGCGGCCTGCGGCGTCTGCGCGGCGTGCGCCGGCGTGCAGAACGCCAACCGCACCTCCACGGAGTCTTCGTCCAACCGGCTGACGCGCAGGTCGGAGCCGCTCGGAATCGGCGGAATGCAGGTCGCCGGAACGATCCCGATGCCCAGATCCCGCTCGATCACACCGATCAGAGTGGGCATGCTCTCGATCTCGCCGGCGATCCGGGGGAAGGTGTCGTGGCGACCGAAACCGGCGTCGACCGCCGTGCGTATCGCGTGCTGCCTCGTCGGGACGTAGAGACCGATGTCGGTCAGCTGCACGAACCGAACGACATCGCCGAGGCCGCGATCCGCATGCGACACGACCTGGAGCTCGTCGACGTAGATCGGCTCGACGTGCACGGCGCGCAGCGGTACCGGCGTGTAGAGGATGCCCATGTCGATCTGACCGGCCGCCAGTTGCTCGCTCAGCAGACCGCCGAAGTTCTCCCGGACATGGACCGCGACGTTCGGATGCTCGTGCCGCACCTCTTCGAGCAGCGGCACCGCGAGCGCTTCGGCCAGGCTGTACGGCGCGAGCCCGATCGAGACCCGACCGCTGACGTTCTCGCCGCCGGAGCGCACGTCCGCGATCGCCTCGTCGACGCTGCGGATGATCGACTGCGCGTGCCGATACAGGATCAGGCCGGCCTGCGTCGGCGTCACGCCCTGAAGCGTGCGGGCGAGCAGCTGGGTGCCCATCGACGCTTCCAGTGACGACAGCTGCTGGCTGAGCGCCGACTGCGTGAGATGCAGCGAGACCGCCGCGCGCGAGATGCTCGCGAGGTCGACGGCCTTGCAGAACGCCTCCAGCTTCTTCACGTCCATCTCGCCGCCGTCCCTTCGCACCGTTCCGGTCGTGCCGAGTGTATCCAGCGCGCGCGGCGCATGCCGTCCCGCACCGATCACGACGCCGCCACTCGGAACCGCGATACGGGTATCAGGATCCCCCATGGTCGAATCGCTGTTCTTCCGTCCGGAGCGTGCATAGCTTTGCGGAGAGCAGGCGACGAGGCCTGTCCGTGACCTGCCGAGAGAGGCGAGAGAACGATGACGAAGCGAATGCGCACCCTGGCCCCCATTGCCGCACTGGGCACCGCGACGATGCTGGTGCTGTCCGCATGCGGCGGTGGGAGCACCGACAACGCCGGCGGGAACGACGGCGAGCCGCTCGAGGTCTGGTCGCGCAGCGGCCCCGAGGCCTCGAACACGTACGAGGCGGTGTTCGAGGCGTTCACCGCGAAGACCGGGATCGAAGTCGACTACCTCGCGACCGTCGAGTTCGAGACGCAGCTGCGCGCCCGCGCCGCCACCGGCGACCTGCCCGACATCATGATCTACGACCAGTCGAGCATGGCGAACTACGTGAACGAGGGAATGCTGCTCACCGTCGATCGCGATGCCCTGGCGGGTGCCGATCAGATGTCGGACGAGTCGTGGGACTCGGTCAGGATGGCCGATGGCGAGTACTACGGCGTGCCCTTCAGCCAACACCCGCGGATGACGATGATCCGGAAGGACTGGCGCGAGAACGTCGGCCAAGACGTCCCGAAGACCCGGGAGGAGCTGATCGAGCTCGCCGCGGCGTTCGCGACCGAGGATCCCGACGGGAACGGCGTCGACGGCGACACGTACGGCATGGCCGTTCCCGGCACCACCGACCGCGGCTACTTCGCCTGGTGGCTCGCCTCACCGATCTGGCAGCTCGGCGGTGACTTCGTCGACGGAGGCGACGGGAAGTACGAAGCGGTGATCGACAGCCCGGAGAGCGTCGCCGCCGCCGAGCAGCTCCAGGGCCTGTTCTGCGAGGCGGATCTGGTTCAGCCGGGCGCCCTGACCAACGCGAGCGCCACACCGTTCTTCGCCGACGGCCAGGCCGGCATCTACGAGACCGGGCCGTATGCGTTCGCGAACTTCGACAACGCGCCCGGCAAGGACACGTACGAGGTGATCCCGGCGCCCGCGGGCCCCGCGGGCGGCACGGTGCTCGCCGAGCGCACCTCGATCTACTACGGCGCATCGAGCGACAAGCCGGAGCAGCAGCAGGCGCTCGCGGAGTACCTGATCTCCGCAGAGGGCCAGGAGATCGGGATGACCGCTCCCGGCCAGCCGGTGGTGCGCCTCCCCGTGAACGAGAGCCTCGACGCCGCCGCCATCTACGGCGACGAGCGCTGGGCCGTCGTCCAGGAGCAGCTGACCGATTCGCAGCTGTTCCCCTCGGACATCGACTTCACGGCGATCCGACAGGACATCGCCGAGACCTTCAACGCGATGTACGGCGAATGTTCGCAGGACGTCGCCGGCGTGCTCGGCGATCTGGCCGACCGGATCGACGACGAGCTCGCCGCACAGGACGCACTGCGATGACAGTCAGCGCGCCGAATCGGGCACCGAGCGCGGCGACGGCGGCGCCGCCCGCTCGTCGCCGCCATCGGGGCCGGAACGTCCGCAGGACGGTCATCGTCTGGGGCTTCCTGTTCCCCGGCCTGCTCCTGTTCGCATACTTCAAGTTCATCCCGATGTTCACCGGGTTGGAGATGAGTTTCCACGAGGTCCGCCCGTTCCTCGGCGATGTCTGGGGCGGCCTGGACAACTACGTCTCGGTGCTGACCAACCCGGAGTTCGGCAGCGCGATCTGGCACACCATCGTGCTCGGCGTCGGGACCGCGCTCGGTGCCGTCGTGGGCGGCTTCGTCCTGGCTCTGCTGCTCGAAGGAGCGAGCCGGTACCTGTGGTTCATCCGCACGGCGGCGTTCCTCCCGGTCGTCACCGCGACCGCCGTGATCGCCGAGGTCTGGCGCATCATCTACTTCCCGGCGGCGGACGGCTACCTCAACTCAGTCGTCGGGCTGTTCGGGGTACCCCCGGTCGGGTGGCTCACTGACCCGGATGTCGCACTCTGGTCCGTGATGATCGTCGGCATCTGGCAGGGCGCGCCGTACAACATGGTGATCATCCTCGCCGGGCTCGCCGGGGTCGACCGCTCCCTGTACGAGGCGGCGGCCATCGACGGCGTGAACACCCTGCAGCGCCTCCGTTACATCGTGATCCCCGCGCTGCGGCCGGCGTTCACGATCGTCATCGTGCTCGCCGCGATCAAGGCCCTGCGCGTCTTCACCGACGTGTGGGTGCTCACCAGCGGCGGTCCGTCCGGTGCCACCGAGGTCTGGATGACGCTGACGTACTCGCTCGGTTTCGAGCGGAACGAGCTCGGTCTGGCCGCGGCGGCCTCGATCATCCTCCTCGTCGCCACCGTCGTTCTCACCCTGGTCGCCGCGGCTGTCATGCGACGGAAGAAGGACGCCTGATGTCTCGTACGCTCCCCCACGCGACCAGCACGACGACGGAGACCGAGACGATCGTCACCTCGGCGCACCGCGGTCGGCGCCGACGCAAGGTGGGCAACGCGGAGCAGTTCGACACGGCGCTGGGGTGGCGGTCCGATCACTGGGTCTCCCTGGTGCTGCGCATCATCGTGACGGTCCTCGTCCTGTACGTGTTCGCCGGGCCGATCCTGACGATCATCGCCGGCGCGTTCGACCTCAACCCCGACCCGACGCGGCTGACCCTCTGGCCCACGAATCCGAGCATGCGCAACTTCGAGGTCGCTGCGGAGCAGGGTATCTGGGGCTTCTTCTGGAACTCCATCGTCATCGCCGGTGGCGGCCTGCTGCTGCAGACGCTCGTCGCGATCACGGCGGGGTACGCGCTCGCGCGCCACCGGTTCCGGGGCCAGGCGATCGTGCTCGGGCTGTTCCTGGCGACGATGATGCTCCCCGAGGAGCTCGTCGCCGTCCCCCTGGCCGTAGTGCTCGGCGACGTCCCGCTGACCGGCATCAATCTGCGCGGCACCGTGTTCGCGATCATCCTGCCCGTCGCGGCCAACGCCTTCTCGATCCTCGTGATGACCGCCTTCATGCGCGACATCCCCGACGAGCTCGAGGAAGCGGCGCGGATCGACGGGGCCGGAGACATGCGGATCCTGTTCCAGATCATCCTCCCGCTGTGCAAGCCCGCGCTCGGAGTCGTCACGATCTTCGGGTTCATCAGCGTTTGGGATCAGTACCTGCTCCCGCTCATCGCGGCGAACAGCGCTGACGACTACACCGTGACCGTCGCCCTGAGCAGCCTGCGCGCCGACGTGGAAGTCGGCACCGGCGTCCTGCTCGCCGGTGCCTTCCTCGCGCTCGTCCCCAGCCTCGTCGTCTACCTCCTCCTCCAGAACTCGCTCGTCCGCGGCATGACCACGGGCGCCGTCAAGGGCTGACCCCCGCTCGCACACGAACCGAAAGCACACACATGATCCTGTCCACTGTCACCGATGAAGTCACTCCCGATCGATCCGCCGGCGCGTTCCCGAAGATCTTCCGGATGGCCGCAGAAGAAGGCATCTCGAACTTCGAGATCCGCATGGTCGAGGCCAAGCGCTTCCCCGTCGTCGAAGCGGCCGCGTGGGACCGGTTGAAGTCGTACGCCCAGCAGTTCGGCATCACGTACTCGACCGTCTCCCCCGGGCTGTACAAGGCCGACCTGTACAGCGACCTGATCGGCCTGCACGGCAATGAACTGCTGTCGATGAGCCTCGATCTGGCCGAACGCATCGGCGTGAGCACGCTCGTCACCTTCGGCGTCGAGCGCAGCCGTCTCGATCAGCCCTCGGACCGTGCCCGCGTCATCGACCTCCTCGGGGAGACCGCCGATATCGCCGCGGCTCGCGGGTTCGAGGTGCAGCTGGAGCCGCTGCCCGGCTCGTGGGCCGACACGGGCGAGAACTGCCTTGCACTGCTCGAGGGCGTCGGCCGGAGCAACTTCGGTCTGATCTGGGACACGGGCAACATCTACGAGGCCGAGCGGAAGCACTTCTCGGAGAGCTACCAGCTGCTGCGCCCCCACATCCGGAACGTGCACCTGAAGGACGGAACGTTCATCGACGGCGAGATGCGCTGGCAGCACTTCGGAACCGGCGAGACGGACATCGCCGGCCAGGTCAGCGCTCTGCTCGCCGACGACTACCGGGGCACGCTGACCGTCGAGCCCAAGCGCGAGCCGCAGGAGGACATCGACTTCATCAATTCGGTTCGGTTTCTGAAGTCCCGGCTCCCGCAGGTTGCACCAGCGCGGTGAGGCGCGGCATCCGGCACTCTATGGCCTGGCATAGTTCGTGCCGAGCATCGTGCACAAAACTGCAACAGCCCCCTGCCTCACTGATGTTGTCCAGGATGACATGGCACAGATCTGGCATAAACCTCGCCCTGGCGCTCTGCAGTTCCTACGTTGCTGACAGCGGAGGGGACGATGCCGGTTCCCCGAACGCCAACGAAGACGTTGGAATCCCGACGTCCTGTCAGCCGCCGCCCTCGCACCTGGGCGCACGACACGAAGGACACGCACATGCCCGCAATCACCTCCCGTCGCATTGCGACGTTCATGGCCGTAGCCGCAGCAGGCGTTCTCACGCTCGCCGGCTGCGGCGGCGGTAGCGAAGAAACGAGCAGCAGCCCCGAATCCGGCGAGGTCAACATCATCGGGTACGCCGGCATCTGGCAGGAGCAGTACCAGACGGCCGTCATCGACCCGTTCCTCGAGAAGTACCCGGACATCACGATCAACTACTCGTCGAAGCGGTCCTCCGCCGAGATGCTCAGCGCGATCCAGGCGGAGGGCGGGAACCCCATCACCGACGTCGCGATCATGGACAGCTCGGTCTCCGACAGCGGGAACCAACAGGGCCTGTTCGCGGAAGTCAGCGAGGCGGACGTCCCGAACATCGCGAAGGTGAGGGACGAGTTCCTGAACGCCGACGGCTACGGCCCGCTCGTCGGACTCGATGCCGTCGGCCTGCTCTACGACACCGAGACGATCCCCGAGCCGCCCACCAGTTGGGAGATCCTCTGGGACGACACGTACGCGGGCAAGGTGCAGGTCGTGGCGCCGCCGTCGGCCCTCGGCATCGACCTCACCGCGATCACGTCGGAGATGCTCGGCGAAGACTACACGAAGTCGATCGACAAGTCGATCGCCAGACTCGCCGAGCTCGCGCCGAACATCCAGTCCTTCGCGCCGAACCCGGATGAGTACCAGAGCATCATCACCGGCCAGAGTGTTCTGGGTCTCGGGCAGAACGCCCGCGGCCAGTACTACTCGGACGAGAGCGACGGCAAGCTGGGCATCGCCTTCCCCGAGGAGGGCACGGTGTACCAGATGAACGCGATCAACCTGTCGGCCGAAGCGCCGAATCCCGAGCCCGCCAAGACGTTCATGGACTATGCGCTCTCCGACGAGGCGCAGGTCGCGTTCGCCGAAGCGCTCTATTACGCGCCGAGCACGGATGTGGAACTGCCGGCGGAGGTCGCCGACCGGGTCGTGAAGACCGACGGGTCGTTGAAGGTTCTGCAGCTCGACCCCGCCTGGCTCGGCACGGTGAGCGGCGAGTGGACCGACCGCTGGAAGCGCGAGGTCATCGGTGGCTGACAACGGCACTCACAAACTGTCGCTGGTCGGTCTCACCAAGCAGTACGCGCAGGGCATCGCCCCGGCCGTAGACCGCCTCGACATGCACGTCGAGGAGGGGCACCTGGTGTCCCTCCTCGGCCCCTCGGGCTGCGGCAAGACCACCACGCTGCGCATGGTCGCGGGGCTGATGGACCCGACCGCTGGCCAGATCATGGTCGACGGCGCCGACATCACGAACACCCCTGTGCACAAGCGCGGCATGGGCATGGTGTTCCAGTCGTATGCGCTCTTCCCGCACATGAACGTACACGAGAACGTGGCGTTCGGCCTGCAGATGCGCAAGAAGCCGAAGCAGGAGCAGGATCGCCTCGTGCACCGTGCGCTCGAGATGGTGCAGCTCGAGCACCTCGCGAAGCGTCAGACCAGGGCGCTCTCCGGCGGCCAGCAACAGCGGATCGCCCTCGCCCGCGCGCTCGTGGTCGAGCCCACTCTCCTGCTGCTCGACGAGCCGCTGTCGAACCTCGACGCCAAGCTCCGCGAGACAATGCGCGCCGAGATCCGGCAGATCCAGCAGCGCACGGGTGCCACGACCCTGTTCGTGACGCACGATCAGGACGAGGCGCTCGACATGTCCGATCGCATCGCTGTGATGAACGGCGGGCTGATCGAGCAGTTCGGCTCCCCGATCGAGGTGTACGAACGGCCGCGCACACGGTTCGTCGCGAACTTCATCGGGCGGGCGAACCTGCTCACCGTGACGATCGTGGACGAGCAGCGGCAGTCGGGCGCCGACTCACGGTACCGAGTCGACGTTCCCGGGTTCGGGGTTCATCCCGCGATCGGCTCGCCCGGACTCACGGGTCGGCGCACGCTCCTGATCCGGCCCCATCGCCTGGGCGCAGAACCGGCCGCCGCCGCCGCCGGCTTGCGTGGCACCATAGAGTCGCTCAGTTACACCGGCGACTCCCTGTCGTACCGGGTGCGCGTCGGCGAGACATCGTTCACGGCGGAACGCCTCACCAGCGGCACCGACCGGATGTCCGTCGGCGACGCCGCGATCATCTCGTGGCGCCCAGAAGACGCACTCGTGCTGCCGGAACCAGTCGAGGACGCGGCGCCATGAGTGCGACGCAGACGATCGCGTCCGTCCGGGGCACGGGACCGCACCGCGAGCAGGGCGAGCAGGAGCGACGCACCAGGCGTCGCTCACGCCTGACCGCACTGACGCTCGTCGTTCCTGGCCTGATCGGGCTGGCCGTGAGCTTCGTGTTCCCGCTGGCATACATGATCCGGATGGCGTTCAACGAGGGCTCAGGGAACGGCATCGTCGTCGAGACGTTCACGTTCCAGACGATCCTCGAGCCGCTCACCGACGCGTACTACTGGCAGGTCACGGTCGACACGTTCTTGATGGGGCTCGTCGTCGGCGTGCTCTGCATCGTGGTGTCGTATCCGATCGCCCTGTTCCTCGCGCGCACGCAGAGCAAGTGGTCCGGCGTGCTCCTCGCGATGGCGCTGGCACCGCTGCTGACGAGCTCGGTCGTGCGCACGTACGGCTGGATGGTGCTGTTGAACGACGACGGGCTCGTCAACTCGAGCCTGCTCGGCGTCGGCCTGATCGACGCGCCGATCCCGATGGCGAACAACATGACGGGCGTCATCATCGGGCTGGTCGAGATCTTCATGCCGTACGCGATCCTCGCGATGATGTCGGGCTTCGGGCGCATCAGCACCCAGCTCGAGGAGGCCGCCGGCTCACTCGGAGCGAATAGGGCGAAGGTGTTCTTCCGCATCACCTTCCCGCTCAGCCTTCCCGGTGTGCTCACCGCTTTCCTGTTGGTCTTCGTGCTCTCGATCAGCACCTTCGTCACGCCACGGCTCCTGGGCGGCGGCGTCGTGCAGGTGCTCGCGACCGAGATCTACGACCAGGCGACCGGCCTACTGAACTGGCCGTTCGCCTCAGCGCTTGCCATCATCCTGCTCGTTCTGTTCGGCACCGTCGTCGCGGTGTATCAGGCCCTTGCGAAAAAGCTCGGAGGCATGAGCTGACATGACTGCTGCACCCGTTCCGTTCAAGAAGAAGTTCGCGTACGGCGGCCTGCTGTTCAAGATCGTCGTCGTCCTGGCGTACGTCTTCCTGTTGGCACCGCTTGCGATCGTCTTCGTGATCTCGTTCAGTTCGAATCAGTACCTGTCGTTCCCTCCAGAGGGGTTCACGCTCGACTGGTACAAGGCCCTGCCCGAGCAGGCGCAGTTCATGGATGGGCTGAGGACCAGCCTGATCACGGCATCGATCACCACTCTGATCGTGCTGGCGATCGGAGTGCCCGCGACGCTCGCGATCGACCGATACGAGTTTCCCGGCAAGGGCGCGGTGGCGGGCTTCTTCCTGTCGCCGCTGCTCGTGCCGACGATCGTGCTCGCGCTCGGCCTCGTGCTGGTGCTCGGGCCGCTGGGCCTGACGAACACGTACGCGAGCATCGTGATCGGGCACATCGCGATCACCGTGCCCTATGTGATCCGCACGACGCTGACGGCGATGCAGACGGCAGACACCTCGTGCGAGGAGGCAGCCCGAGTGCTGGGGGCCGACGCGTTCACCGTCTTCCGACGGGTCACGTTGCCGATCATCCGGCCGGGCGTCATCGCCGGCGGTGTGATGGCATTCATCGTGTCGTTCGACGAGGCAGTGATATCGCTCTTCGTCGCGGAGTCCGGAGCCCCGACGCTGCCGGTCTACGTGCTGCGGTACGTCGAGAACTCGGCGGATGCCGTGGTCGCCGCTCTCTCGGTGGTCCTCATCCTGTTCTCGGTCGTCATCGTGGCGATCGTCGAGCGCGTCGTCGGGCTGAAGAACGCCCTCTGACGCCGGGAGCGGCCAAGGTGCTCGCCCGCACCTTGGCCGCCCCCGTGGTCGGAATGAACCACCAATGCATCGGAAACAACGCCCTCTCGCCATCTTTCAGCGGGATTGACTCCCCTCGTCTGGAGCCAGCTCGAGGCCCAGCGCAGCCGTCGCACAGCCCGCATCGACAGCGCATGCGTTGCAACGACGACTGCCGCGGGCTCGGGCGTGTCTCTTGAATCGGATCGGCGCGCGTCCCGACTGCCCCGTCCACGAGCTGCTTCGCATCGCGCGGAGCCTCTCGGGCGGCGTGAGCCTACCCGGCGTGTGCCTGATCGCTGCGCCCAGGGGAAGCAGGCTCTGCCGGCCGACCGAGGAGCGAAACGCGTGCAGGTACTCAGGCCAACGCAGTGGGTCGGAATCGAGAGATATGCCCTCGTCGCCGACACGCTGCACGTCAGCCCCGCGGGCCGCCGCCCATCCCGCCGGCGATCGCCTCGCCGGCGGTGGCCGCCGCCGACTCCGTGCCGTCGACCACGGCCGTGTACGTACCGCCGATCGCGACATCCGGTGTCGAGACGATGACCGCGCCGAAGGCCTTCGCGGCGTCACCCTGCCAGATCACGGCGCCGTTCGCATCCGTGACCTCGACCGACTGGCCGGCCTCACCCGCGGCGGAGGCCGCGACCCACGCCTGCTCGGAGTCCGCCGACGGAGCCTGGCTCATGCCGCCCGAGTCGAACGCGACGAGCGTGCCGCCGCTCGTCGTGAGCGTGCCGCTCACGTCGAGCGCGCCGTTGCCGGCGTTCGCCGGGCCGGAGACGACGACCCTGCCTCCCGAGATGTCGAGCGAACCGTTCGAGTCGAGCCCGTCGCCGCCGGCATCGATCGTGACCTCGCCGCCCTCGATCAGGACCCACTCGCCGGTGTCCGCCATCTCACCGCCCATTCCGCCGCCGCGCTGCGGCATGTCGCCGTCGGTCGGCAGCTCGCCACTCGGGCGCTGCCCGCCGCCCGGCATCTCGCCATCGGTCGGGGGCTCGGGCCGCGTGCCCTGAGCGGCCCCGCCGGGGGCGGCCGCCTCGTCCTCCGCGTTGGTCGCGGCTGCTGCTGTTCCGCTGGACGAGTCGGTCGCCTCCTCGGAAGGCTCGGCGCTCTCCCCCGACCCATCGCTCGCGCCACCAGCGGTGTCCGTCGTCGAGCTGTCAGTCGATCCGTCCGAGCCGTTGATCCCGTCGTCCGTTGCGGTGATGTCGATCGTGCCACCCGTGATGCCGATGCTGCCGGCCTCAAGGCCCTCGTCCGACGAGATCGTGACCTCACCGTCGGTGATGACGACATCGGTGAAGCCGTCGATGCCGTCGCTGCTCGCCGTGATGTCGAGGGTGCCGCCCTCGATCAGAGTCCAGCCTTTCGTCTCGTCCTCGTCCTGGTCGCTCGTGAGTCCATCGCCGCCCGCGCCGACGGTGATGTCACCGCCGCGCACCGTGAGCGAGTCCTTGCCGCGCAGGCCGTCGTCGGCGGCCGTGACCGAGATCGCTCCGTCGAGCACGACGAGGTCATCCTTGCTCGTGATCCCGTCGTTCGCCTCGCCGTTCACCGTGAGCGCGCCCGTGCCCGAGATCGTGAGGTCGTTGTCGGCATAGATCGCGGCGTTCGCATCCGCGTCCTCGTCGTACGTCCCCGTAGACGAGACCGTGTTGTGGGAGCCGTCGGCGAGGTGGATCGCAACGTCGTCCGCCGCGATCGACGAGATCGCCGGGCCGCCCTCGGCGCTGATCGTCGCGCCGTCGAGGATCACCACGACCTGCGCGTCGTCTGCGGCGTCGATCACGATCGAGCCATCCAGCTCGCCGCTGAGACGGTAGACGCCGGCCTCGGAGATCGTCACGGTCCCGTCCGACGCGCTCACGCCCCCGGCATCCGCCTCCACGCCGTCGCCTGTCAGTGCGACGTCCTGTGCGTCGTCGGCCGACCATTCGTCGTCCTTCACGACCGTCTGGTCGGAGTTCTCGTCGATGATCGCCTGTACGTTCTCGGGCCGGGTCTCCGCCGAGGTCTGCGTCGGCTCGGTCGACGCCTCCGTGGCGTCAGCACCAGCCGTGGCGCAGCCCGCGAGCACGGCGACGCCGGCGGCGAACGTGATGCCGAGGCCGGCCACGGCGCGCATACGAGGGCGGAAATGGGGGTGGGGTTCGGTGCTCATGGTGGGTCTCCTTCGTGGGGTCTTCCGTCATGCGGCGGGCGACGATTCATGCCCGCCGCGATGCCCATCAGCGGGCGAAGTGGGTGCGGAGCACGCGGCTCCACTTGTTGGAGGGCAGCTCGGGGTGCATGGCGGCGAGCCCCGTGGCGAACTTGCTGATGCCGTCGGGCCGGATGCCGGAGCGCCACAGACGTCGGTCGAAACCGGATGGCCGGGAGGCCGACTTGGTCTCGACGATCGCGAGGCGGGGCGTGTCGAGCCGGGCGCCGTCCACGCCCTCCCAGGCGAGCTCGGTGTCGACCGTCGCGCGACCGCCGTCCGGAAGCAGCAGCGTCGTGCGGCGATACGTCGTGCGCAGCACGGGCCGGAGCGCGTCGGCGGCGTCGGTGTCGAGGCCGAGCGCCCGCATGCCGATGGCGGCATACTCCCTGCCGTCCGGCGTGAGCTCGTCGACCGCGTCGACGGGGTGCGGGATGCGCTCCTTCACTGTGGCGCCCCGCGCGCCCTTCGTCTTCATCTCGAGGAACGCGTCGCCCGTGTCGACGTAATGGCGCGAGCGCAGCTTGAAGCGCCGACGCCGGCCCCGCGCCGCGAGGCGGTAGCTCAGCAGTCCCGGGGTGTCGAAGTACATCGAGGCGTAGGCGCTGCCGCGCTCGCCCTGGAT
This sequence comes from Microbacterium halophytorum, assembly GCF_002970975.1. Classification (GTDB taxonomy): domain Bacteria; phylum Actinomycetota; class Actinomycetes; order Actinomycetales; family Microbacteriaceae; genus Microbacterium; species Microbacterium halophytorum. Next base: position 18,379 of record NZ_PNFA01000006.1, on the reverse strand, counting down.
CTCGAGCACTCGGGTCGCCGAACCGAGGCCGCCGAGCAGGGCTCCGAGTTGGTCGATCGGCACGAGGTACTTGCGGTCGACACGAGTGAGCAGCTCCGCCTCGGCGATCAGCTCCTCGAGCGAGATCGGGGCGAAACGTGCGGCGGCTTCGACGGCGGGGTCGACCGCGGGCACACCCGTGCGGCCGGTGCCGTGCGCGCGGCTCGGCGCCGTGCGGGCGCCGCGCTGCACCGTCCGGGTGCTCGCACCGCTCGCGTCGCCCGCCTGCCGGCGCAGGTCGATCGCGCCGCTCACGCGCCGACCGCCGTTCGCGAGGCGGTGCGCGCCGCGGAGCGAGCCGTGCTGCGCGCCGCGCGGTAGCGCACGTCGACCAGCGTGGTGTCGTTGACGAAGTCGATGTGCTGCACCGTGAGGGCCTTGACCTCGCCCCCGAGCCGCTCCGAGAGCACGCCGCGCAGCTCGTCCTCATCGACGATCGCCTCGTCGAGGTTGACGGTGCGCTGCCGAGTCGCGGCGAACAGGCCGGGGTGGTCGATGATCGCCAGGACCGCGACGATCACGGCGATGAGCAGGGTCGGCCACACCGAGAAGGTCGTCGAGAGTCCGGCGATCAGGCCGATCGCGAGCGCCGCGAAGTAGTAGGCGACCTCGCGCTGCGAGATCTCGCTCGAGCGCAGCCGGATGATCGACAGCACGCCGAACAGCCCCAGTCCGAGCCCGGCGGCGACCGACCCCGTGGCGAGCACATACGCAACGGCGTATACGCCGACGTTCACCCCGAAGAACGCGACGACGAGGTCGCGTCGGCGGTGGCGTCGGAAGTAGATCGCTACCGTCAGCACAGTGATGGCGGCGAGGTCGATGAGGAGCATCGTCGGGTCTGGCATTGTTCACCTTTCGTTCGACCACCAGTGAACGGGCGAACCCTATGCGGCTCCTATGGCCACCAGAGGGCAGAGTTATGACTTCTGCCGCATGCGCCGAATACCCAGCCGTGACGCCTCATCCGTCCCCACCGGCATCGCGCACGGACCGCCCCGTGGCAGATCGCGCACGTCGGGTCGCCCCGACAGAGCCGTGCTTGCGACCGCAACGGCTTCCCGTCCACCCCCGACGTCGCCATCGCAGGCTCCGCGCTGTGCGAAGTTCCCGAAGCGCGTCATCTGCGACCGGGCGCGGTGTGCAGACCGTCGCGGCGCGGTGGGCTATGCCGCGACGGGCACGGCAGACACCGTGCGGTCGATCGTGCACTGGCCGATCACGCGGGTGCCGTCGTAGAGTACGGCGGTCTGGCCGGGGGCGACGCCCGTCAGGGGGTCGCGCAGCTCGACGACGAGCTCGCCCGCCTCGACCCGCGCCGTCGCGGGCACGGGCTCGCCATGGGCGCGCACCTGCGCATCGCAGGCGAACGCAGCCTCGGGGTCGAGCGGCGCGGCGCCCGCCCAGGTGTACCGGGACCCGGCGAGCTCGGCGACGGCGAGCGCCTCCTTCGGCCCGACGACGACCTGGTTCGACACCGGTCGCACCTCGAGCACGAAGCGCGGCTTGCCGTCGGGCGCCGGCACCCCCAGCTTCAGGCCCCGGCGCTGGCCGACCGTGAACGCGTGTGCGCCCTCGTGCGAGCCCACCACGGCGCCGGAGCGGTCGACGATCTCGCCCTGCTCCTCGCCGACCTTCTCGGCCAGCCAGCCGCGTGTGTCGCCATCCGGGATGAAGCAGATGTCGTAGCTGTCGGGCTTCGAGGCGACGGCGAGCCCCCGGCGCTCGGCCTCGGCGCGCACGAGCGCCTTCTGCGGCGTCTCGCCCAGCGGGAACATGCAGTGCGCGAGCTGCTCGGCCGTCAGCACGCCCAGCACGTACGACTGGTCCTTCGCCTCCTCGCTCGAGCGGTGCAGCTCGAGGCCGCGCTCCCCCTCGATGAGCGTGGCGTAGTGGCCCGTGCAGACGGCGTCGAAGCCGAGCTCGATGGCGCGCTCCAAGAGAGCCGCGAACTTGATCTTCTCGTTGCAGCGCATGCACGGGTTCGGAGTGCGCCCCGCACGGTACTCGTCGATGAAGTCGTCGATGACGTCTTCGCGGAAGCGCTCGGAGAAGTCCCATACGTAGAACGGGATGCCGAGCTTATCGGAGACGCGGCGGGCATCCATCGAATCCTCGATCGTGCAGCAGCCGCGACTGCCGGCGCGCAGCGTACCGCCCGCGCGCGAGAGCGCGAGGTGCACGCCCACGACCTCGTGGCCTGCCTCGACGGCCCTGGCCGCCGCCACGGCGGAGTCGACGCCGCCGCTCATCGCCGCTAGAACACGCATAGAACCAGGGTACGCGCCACCCCTGGGCGGAGGGTCAGCGCGGAGACAGCCCTCGGGTGCCGCTTCGTGCGGTCAGAGCGCTCCCCACCCGCAACACGGCGCACCAGAGCGGACGACCGGCCGTTCCGGTGCCGCTGCATGCGGGTTGGGGCGCGGCGTGACCCACCCATCGGGTCACCTGAGCGGTCAGACCAGGAGGGCGCGCCCGAGCGATCAGACCAGCCGGCGGTAGGCCTCCGGCAGCGCCTCGGCGAGCGCGTCGACGTCGGCGGAGGTCGTCGTGCGGCCGAAGCTGATGCGCAGCACCTGCGACGCTTCCGCCTGGCCGTAGCCGAGCGCCATCACGACGTGGCTCGGCTCGGCGACGCCGGCCTGGCAGGCCGACCCCGTCGACACCGAGATGCCGCGCTGGTCGAGCAGGAACAGCAGCGATTCGCCGGATGCCCCCGGCAGGTGCAGGTGGATCGTGCCCGGGAGTCGGTCATCCGGATGCCCGAGCACGACCGCCTCGGGCATGTCGCGCCCCAGCCGCGCGAGGAATCGGTGACGGAGCCCCCACAGCCGCTCCGTCTCGGCCCCCCGCTCCGCCTCCGCGAGCTCGGCGGCGCGCGCGAGCGCAGCGGCCCCCGCGATGTCCTGGGTGCCCGATCGAAGCCCGCGCTGCTGGCCGCCGCCGTGCAGCAGGGGCTCGATATCGATCGTGCGCGAGACCACGAGCGCGCCCGTGCCGACGGGCGCGCCGATCTTGTGCCCGGAGACGCTCATCGCAACGAGCCCCACCCCGGGCTCGGCGCCTCCGCGCCACAGGTCGAACGCGACCGGAGCGTGCCCGAGCGCCGCGACGGCGTCGAGGTGCAGCGGAACTCCCGCCTCGGCCGCGGCCCGTGCGAGCCCCGTGGCGTCGTTCAGGGTGCCCGTCTCGTTCGCCGCGACGAGCGCCGTCGCGAGCGCGGCACGGGCGAATGGCCCGGCGCCCCCGTCGCGCCCATCCGACACCGGCGCCTGACGAGCGACCAGGATCGGCGATGCAACGTCCCGCCCGCCGACGCCCGCCGGCGGCACATCGCCTGCGTCGTCACGGCGCGACGGATCCGCCCCCGGATGAGGCACGCGGTCGCGCAGCTCCTCTCCCGTGGAGCCGACGCGCAGCGCTTCGCGGAACGCGTCCGGGTCGATCCGTCCCCAGGGATCGAGCGCCACGGGCGTCACGCGCGCGCCCTCGCGCTTCGCGAGCCACTCGACCGTGTCGAGGCTCGCGTGGTGCTCGCCGTCCGGTAGGACGATGCCGTCGGCACCGGGCGCGCGGCGGCGCCACAGCCCCTGGAGCGCGAGCGACACCGACTCGGTGCCGCCGCTCGTGAGCACGACCTCGATGGGTTGGCAGCCGAGCACCGCGGCGAGCCGTTCGCGGGCGTCCTCGAGGGCGCGCCGCGCGCGCTGACCGGCGCCGTGGATCGACGATGCGTTCCCCAGGACGCTCTGTGCCTCGAGCCACGCGTCGCGCACCTCGTCGCGCAGCGGCGTCGTCGCAGCGTGATCGAGGTAGACGTGCGCGCTCATCGCGGCTTCAGAAGAGCAGGTTGGTCAGCCGCGTGCGCGCCTTCACGACGCGCGGGTCGGCAGCGCCGATCACGCCGAAGAGCTCGACGAGGCGATCCTTCACCGGCCCCCGCGCTTCCGCGTCGAGCGACGCGAACAGGTCGAGGAGCCGTTCGAAGGCGTCCTCGACGTGGCCGCCCGCGATGTCGAGGTCGGCGACCACGAGCTGAGCGGCGGCATCGTTCGGCGCCTCGGCCGCCACCTGGCGGGCCTGCTGCAGGTCGACGTCCTGCACGCGGCCGAGCAGGCGCACCTGCCCGAGCCCGGCCTGAGCCTCGTCGTCGCGCGGGTTCTCCTTGAGGGCCTTCTCGTACGCCTCGGCCGCGCGGGCGTAGTCGCCGGCTTCGATCGCCGCGAACGCTTCGGCGTGCAGCGGCGGGAGCGGCTTCTCCTCCGGCTCGGCATCGGCCTCGGGTGCGTCGCCGGCCTCCACCGTGCCCGTGATGCCGTTCTGCGCCGCGATCTGGAGCAGCTGGTCGAGCACCTGGCGCACCTGCTCCTCGGGGATCGCCCCGTTGAACAGCGGCGCCGGCTGCCCCGCCAGCAGCGCGACGACCATCGGGATCGACTGCGCCTGGAAGGCGCGCTGCAGCTGCGGGTTCGCGTCGACGTCGACCTTCGCCAGCACGACGCGGCCGCCGAGCTCCCGCACGACCTTCTCGATCACGGGGCTGAGCTGCTTGCACGGCCCGCACCACTCGGCCCAGAGGTCGACGACGACCGGGACGGTCCGCGAGAGCTCGAGGATCTCGTTGAACGTGGCATCGGTGACGTCGCGGACGAGGGCTCCGGATGCCGCAGGCGCCCCGGCATCCGGAACGGCACCGGGCGCGCCTGCGCCCTGCGGAGGCGCGGTCTGGCGGTTCTTGAGCGACGACAGGTCGACGGCGCCGCGCAGGGCGGCCGCCTCGGGAGGAACGTTCGACATCGGGTGCGATCTTTCGTCGAGAGCGGTGGTCAGCGGGTGGCGTGCGGAGCGCGGGCGCTACTCCGCTGTTTCTTCTTCGTCTCCATCATCCTCGACCTCGAGGATGGTGGCGTCGCGGATCGACGAGGAAGCGCCGAGGAGCTGGATCTTCTCCTCCGATCCCTTCGCCGGAACGTAGAAGAACAGCTGGTCGACGTATTCGGTCTTGACGCCCCCGGCCGATTCCTCCTCGCCCGTGAGCGCCTTCAGCACCGCGTCGTCCTCGAACTTGATCAGTGTGCGGTCTTGGTCTTCGCCCTCGGCGGGGGTGACCTGCTCGGTCTCGACGACCGAGACGCCGACGATCGCACCGCTGTGCAGCGTCAGCAGCGAGAACGGATCGGTGTCCCCACCGCGTTCGTCGAACGTGAGGTCGCCGGTCTCCTCGCCCGTCTTGTCGAAGTTCTTCTTCGTCTGCGCCCGCTTGTCCTGGACCTCGGCGTAGAACCCGTCGTTCTCGATGTCGAACAGCGAGGCGTACTCGCTCTCCTCCCCGTCTCCGAGGATCGAGGCGTACGCGCCGGCGAGATCCTGAGGCGCGACCTGCAGGAAGGACGAGTCCGGCGGAACGAGCGCCGTGCCCTGATAGGCGGGCGCGAGATCCGGGATCTCGGCCGACGGGCGCAGCTGCGAGATGTACGTCGCCCTGTAGTCCGACCAGGGGTCCTCCTGGGTCAAGGCGAGCATCGTGGGCGCGACCGTCTCGTCCTCGGCGTCTTCGACGACGGCCATCACGGAACGGGGCCACCCGTCGTACGCCTGCGGGAGCAGGACCACGATCGGTTCGGCGGGTACGCCCGGCAGCGACCCGTAGTCGTCGATCTCCTCGCCGAGCGAGTAGTTCACCTCGCGCATCGCGAGAGCGACGCCCGTCAGGCGGTCGTCCGCGACGTCGGCGTCCCTCTCCTCGTCCGCCTTCGTCACATGCGCAGAGACGTCCGCGACGATGCGCGCCGCCTGCGATTCCGTCACCGCCGGCTGCTGCGCGTCGGCCCCTGTGTCGTCCGCCGTCGCGCTCGGTGAGGGCGAAGGGCCCTCCGCAGGCGCATCGGGGGTGCAGCCGGCGAGCAGCGCGGCCGAGAGGCCGAGCGCGGGGAGCGCGAGACGCCAGCCGCGGCGGGTCGCCGCGGTGCGCCGCGCCGTGCCGCCCTCGGGGGGCCCGCTCGACGAGCCCGACCCGGATCCGGAGGCGCCGCCGGATGCCCCGGTGCCGTTCGCGTCGTCATCCGAAGGGCCGTCGCGGCCGTCGTCGCCCGCGGCGTCTCCGCCCCGTGCGTCCTCGCCCTCCTCGAGCGCATCCTGGGTGCCGACGGCGGCTCCGGGCAGCGGGCTGGCCGCGTGCTTGTCCCTCGCCGTCGCGACGGGGCCCGTCAGCGGCACCGGCTGCCCCTTGCGGCGCGGGCCGCGCGAGCGCCGCGCGTGCAGCACGGCGAAGATGTACAGGATGATGCCGAGCACGAGCATCGCGATGCCGGCGCCGATGAACCACGGCGCCGACGGCGTGCTGTTGTCGATCGGCCACGTGACCTCGATGGTCTCGGGTGCCGCTGCCTCGCCGTCCGACGCGATCAGGACGCTCAGCTCCATGCCCTCGGGGAAGGTGAAGTTCTCCTCCATCGACCCTTCGGCCGTGAACTCTTCGAGCCACAGGTCGGAGCCGGCGGGGGTGCGCACGGGCGACTCGCCGTCGATCTCGGCGGTCGGGGCGACCGTCGCGACGTCGATCGAGCCGCCGTCGGCCGATGCACGGGTGTAGGTCTGGTCGCTCAGCCAGCCCTCGACGTCGAGGGTGCGCGCGTAGGTCGCGAAGATGGGGCCTTCGCTCTCGATCGTCAGAGTGCCTCGTTCGCCCGGCAGCGCTTCGGGAAGCGCCTCGAACACGTCGGAGTCGATCACCGTGTAGGGCAGGTCCTCCTCGGACGAGACCGTGATCGTCTCCGAGTCGGGGCCCAGCAGAACGGTGCGCTGGGCGACGCCCACCGCGATCAGACCGGCGGCGAGGATGAACGCCACCACAGCCCATACGAAACGCACGTAACCACTCCCTCGGCGCGCGGCGCGGGGCGGGAAGCGCCCGTGGCCGCTCGCGATTGTCGAGAACTCAACGGTTCAGGGTACCGGGCCCGCCCCTGAACGATCGGGGAGAAACCCGCGGGAGCGCTGGATGGGCCGACCGGGACGATCCGGCGGAACGCCCGCGGGGAGGCTCCGCTCGCCGCCCCCACCCGCATAGGCTTGGTGCGAACTGCTCGACGCGAGGAGAACGATGAAGATCCACAACCCCTTCCGGGTCGCCCTGGTCGCGACGCTGGGCGTCGGGCTCGGGCTCATCCTGCTCCAGAGCGTGCAGGCGCTCTCGTCGATCCTGCTCTACGTCGGAACGGCGCTGTTCATCTCGCTCGGCCTCGACCCCGTCGTGTCCTGGCTGGAGCGCAAGAAGCTGCCGCGCTGGCTCGCCGTTCTCACCACGGTGATCGCGACGCTCGCGGTCTTCGGCGGGATCATCTGGATCGTGTTCCCGACCCTGATCGAGCAGATCACGCAGCTCGTGCGCCGCATCTCGTTCCTGATCAACAGCGGCTCGTGGCAGACCGATACCGTCACGTGGCTCGAGACGACGTTCCCGACCCTTCAGGTCGACGAACTGTTCGAACGCGTGAACAGCTGGCTCCTCGACAACATCGACACGATCAGCGAGGGCGTGCTGGGGCTGACGGTCGGCGTCGCCCAGGGTCTGTTCGGCGCCTTCATCATCCTGATCCTGACGATCTACTTCACGGCGTCGACGCCGACGCTGCGCTCGGCCGTCTACCGGGTCGTTCCCGCGTCGAAGCGACCGGGCTTCATCGGCGTCGCCGACCAGATCACCGACTCCGTCGGCTACTACGTCATGGGCCAGCTGTCGCTCGGCCTGATCAACGGCGTGCTCAGCATGATCTTCCTGAACATCATCGATGCGCCGTTCCCCGCCGTGCTCGCCGTCATCGCGTTCCTCGGGTCGCTGATCCCCCTCGTCGGCTCGATCACGGCGTCGACGATCATCGTCCTCGTGTGCCTCATCCCCGGCACGGGTTCCGTGACGACCGCGATCATCGCCGCGATCTACTACCTCGTGTACATGCAGATCGAGGCATACGTGATCTCGCCGCGCGTGATGAGCAGGGCCGTCTCCGTTCCCGGCGGAGTCGTCGTGGTCGCGGCCCTCGCCGGCGGCGCCCTGCTCGGCCTCCTGGGCGCCCTCATCGCGATCCCGATCGCGGCGAGCATCCTGATCATCTACCGCCAGGTGCTCATCCCCCGGATGGACGCCCGCTGAGGCGTCAGGGATATTCGGTCGGCAGCGGGAGCGCTTCCGGCGCCGTCAGCCCGACGATCTCGCTGAGCACGCGGTAGGTCTGCTTCTCCCCCACCCACAGGTGCTTGCCGTCCTCGACGGCGATGAGCCGGATGCCGGGCGCGACCGAGAAGCGCTCCGCCGCCTCGGCGGGCCGGAGGAAGTCGTCGAACTCGGGGATCAGCGCGACGACGGGGCGCTCGTCGCCGTTCCACGCCCGCAGATCGTCGTCGGTCGCGCGGTGCAGAGGCGGCGAGAGCAGGATCATGCCGCGCACGGGGTGTTCGCGGCCGTACTTCAGCGCCAGTTCCGTGCCGAACGACCAGCCGAGCAGCCACGGGTTCGGGAGCCCCCGTTCGGCGACGAACGCCATCGCCGCCGCGACATCGGCCTCTTCGGCGACGCCGTCGCCGAACGCACCGTCGCTCGTGCCGCGCGGCGAGGATGTGCCGCGGGTGTTGAAGCGCAGGACAGCGAGCCCCGCGAGCTCGGGCAGTCGGGCCGCAGCCTTCCGGATGATGTGCGAGTCCATGAACCCGCCCGCTGTGGGCAGCGGGTGCAGCGTCACGAGCGTCGCGACCGGCGCGCGCCCGGCCGGCAGCGCCAGCTCCCCGACGAGCGTCAGCCCGTCCCGCGTCGTCAGCTCGATGTCCTCGCGCCTCGCGGGCAGCTCGACGGCCCCACGGATCTCCGCCACGATCGTTCCCTTCGCTCGTCAGACACGACCCGCCCACCCTATCCGGCGGCCAGCGACCGACGACAACGACGGCAGCGCGGCCCCCGCGCATCACCCCCGAGCGGCGCGCAGGGGTCGTGATGCCGAGGCGGAGGAGGGAAGCGGGCCTTGCGGGCCAGCGACCGACGACAACGACGGCAGCGCGGCCCCCGCGCATCACCCCCGAGCGGCGCGCAGGGGTCGTGATGCCGAGGCGGAGGAGGGAAGCGGGCCTTTCCGGGCCAGCGACCGACGACAACGACGGCAGCGCGGCACCTGCGCGTCGCTCAGGCGATGGACCAGCAGTGGGTGTGCCAGTGCCGTCGAGCGGCGAGGTCGGCCTCGGGGCCCATCACGCCGTCCTCGCGCCAGACGACGACGTGCGCCGCTCCGACCGCCACGGTTCCGCTGCAGCCGGGGCAGGTGTACTCCTTGACGGCGCGCTGGCCCGACACAGGCTGGACGGAGTACTCCCTGCCGCGCCGCGTCTCCGTGCGTCGGAAGCCCGAGAGCATCCGGTCGAAGCCGTCGCGCGACTGCTCCTCGCGGCGGCGCCTGTCGACGGCGCGCCTGCTGCGCGAGCGCCCCATCAGCGCGCTCCCCCCGTGGTCGAGCGGGCACCGGATGGTTCGGGGCGCGCGAAAGCCCCCTGCGCCGCCGAAGCGCGAGCAGGGGGCGATGGGATCGCTCCGGTCACCACCAGTGGTTGGCGGTCCAGAAGCTGTACGCCGCGGCCCAGCTGCCGTAGCGGTCGATCGCGTAGCCGTTGGCCCACCGCAGGTTGTCGACCGGGTCGTAGCCGCTGCCGGGCACCTTGCTGCACGGAAGTGCCTGGATGATGCCGCAGGCACCCGAGGTCGGGTTGGTCGCGTTCGGGTTCCAGCCGCTCTCGCGGTTGGCGATGTAGTCGACGTAGCCCCAGTCGGACTCAGCGATGCCGGCGGCCGTGAGCCATTCCTCCTTCGAGCCGCCGCCCGAGTAGAACGGGCTCGGCGCGCTGCCGCCACCGCCGGAGTCGCCGCTCGATTCGCCGCTGCTGTCGGAATCGCCTTCGTTCGATGCCGTCTCGGGCTCCGGCTTCGGCTTCGGCTTGGGCTTCGGCTTGACGTACACCTCGTAGGCGCTGCTCTGCAGCGCCATCGGCTCGACGTTCTCGTCGGCGGCGTAGACCTGCGCCTCGGCAAGCGTGTCCTCGAAGGCCGACGTCGTCTGGATCGTCGCCGCGGCCTCGGCCGGGTCCGAGAACGCGCCGAGGCTCGGCGCCGCGAACGCACCGACGAGCGCGAGCGCACCGACGCCGGCGAGAGCCGTCGTGACGGTGCGCTTGACCGACCACGCCTGCTTCTCGCGGCGCTCGATCAGCCCCGCGTCCTGCATGAGGGCGCGGGTCTCGCGGCGGGAGAGCGTGGTCTGCTTCTGCTTCTGAGGTGTGTCGGGAGTCACAGTGCCCCCACTGTACCAGGCTCGTTACCATGCCGTGACATTGATTCGAGATTCTCCCCCGCGCGCTCAGCGCACGGCGAGGATGATCTCGACGACGGCGTCGAGCAGCGCGTCGACCTGTTCCTCGCGGTAGCCGCGGCGGACGACCCGGAACGCCGCCTGTCGCACCTGCTCCGCCTCGAGCGGCGTGCCGAGCTGCAGGAACTCCGTGATCCGGTCGGCGACCGCGTCGACCTCGTCGGGAGCATAGCCGTGCGAGAACGCACCGACGCGCGCGAAGCGATGCTTCGCGGGCCGGTCGAGGTGGTCGAGGATCACCTGTGCCTCGTCGCGCGCCCGGTCCACCCAGGCATTCGGCCCTTCCGAATCGATCGCGCGGCGCCGCTCGCGAGCGGCGAATGCCTCCTCGATGCGGCCGAGCGCCTGATCGACGGCCTCGACCTCGAAGCCCTTCTTCGTGAGAGTGAACGCGGCGCGGCGCACGTCCTCCGCCGTCAGCGCGCCCGGCTCGTCCGCTCCCCCTGCTTCGAACGCGGCGCGGGCCCTCGCCATGAACTCCTCGACCTGCCGGCGGTCGTACCCGCGCTCCCGGCCGTGCGTCACCGGGAAGGGGAGCTTCTTCGGCGCGCCTGCCTCGGCCCCGGAGTCGATGGTCGCGGTGTCACTCATCCTCGGTCCTCGTGTCTGTGGTTCGCACTGAGTGTAGCGGCGGGCGGATCAGAGCGAGCTCAGCGGCGACAGCGCGAGGAACAGGCCGAGCGCCGCGCCCGCGGAGAGCAGGATGCTGTCGAGCCGGTCGAGCACGCCGCCGTGCCCGGGGATCCAGTCGCTCATGTCCTTGATGCCGAGGTCGCGCTTGAGCATCGACTCACCCAGGTCGCCGATCGTCGCCGTCAATAGGATCACGGCGCCGATGATCAGGCCGGACCACCACGGCAGCCCGAGCATGAAGTGGGCGAGCAGGGCACCGGCGACGAGAGCCGCGACCGCCGCGCCGGCGAGGCCCTCCCAGGTCTTGTTCGGGCTGATGCGGGGCGCCATCTTGTGCTTGCCGAAGGCGAGGCCGGACGCATAGGCACCCGTGTCGGCGACGACCACGACGATCAGGAACGCCAGGATCCACCACTCGCCGTTCTCGTGGCGGAGAAGCGCGAGCGCGAGGCTCGCGAGGAACGGCACGTACAGCGCGATGAATCCGCCGGAGACGACGTCGTCGAGCACCCCGGTGGCGCCGCGGGCGCGGCCGTCGCCCTCGGTCATCTGGGCGACGAGCCGCCAGACGATGATGAGCGCGATCGCGAGGAACAGGCTCGTCCAGTGCACCTGCTCGTCGAGGAAGTATGCCGGAAGCAGAATGAGCGGCACCGCGACGAGCTGCGGAACGAGGTCGACGCGGCGCCCGCCGCCCTGGAACGCCCGCACGAGCTCGAAGACGCCGATCCCGGCACCCGCGAGGGCGACGACGACGAACAGCCCCTTCAGGAACAGCAGCGAACACAGCACGGCGGCACCGAGCACGAGCGCGACGGCGATCGCGAGCAGCAGGTCGCGGCCCGTGCGCTCCTTGATGCGCTCGTTCGCCTGATCGAACTGCTCGCGCGCGTGCTCGACCTGATCACGGGCGCGCTCGCGTGCCTGGTCGAACTGCTCGCGCGTGTGCTCCATCCGCTCGCGCGCGCCCTCGAAGTGCGTGTGCTGAGCGTCGTCACCGTGCTCTTCGCCCGGCGGCTTCTCGCCCTCGTCGGACCCCCGCGACATGCTCGGTCAGACCTCGAGGAGCTCGGCTTCTTTGTGCTTGAGCGCCTCGTCGATCTTGTCGACGTAGGTCTTGGTCAGGGCGTCGAGCTCCTTCTCGCCGCGTGCGATGTCGTCCTCGCCGACCTCGCCCTGGAGCGCGTCCAGCTCGTCCTTCGTCTTGCGCCGGATGCCGCGCACGTGGACCTTCGCGTCCTCACCCTTCGCGCGCACGAGCTTGACGTACTCCTTGCGGCGCTCCTGCGTGAGCTCCGGCATCGTGACCCGCACGAGGTTGCCGTCGTTCGTCGGGTTCGCCCCGAGGTTCGGCATCTCCCGGATCGCGTCCTCGATCGCCTTCAGCGCCGACTTGTCGTAGGGCGTGATCACGATCGTGCGCGCCTCGGGGTTCTGCATCGATGCCAGCTGCTGCAGCGGCGTCGGCGAGCCGTAGTAGTCGATGGTCAGCCGCTCGAACAGCTGCGGGTTCGCGCGCCCCGTCCGCACCGTGGCGAAGTCATCTTTCGCGCTTTCGACAGCGCGCTCCATGCGGCCGGTCGCTTCTTTCAGAACATCCGCGATCACGGTGGCTCCATTCGTCGATACAACTGGGTCGAGTCTACTTGGCGCAGTCCGCGCCGCGCGCCGAGCCGGGCGGCCCGGCGCGTTGTCCGCCGTGGCGTCAGGAGCTGACGCGCGTGCCGAGCTCCTCACCGCGCAGGGCGCGCGTGATGTTGCCCGCCGGTTCCATGCCGAACACGCGCATGTCCATGCCGTTGTCCATGCACAGGCTGAAGGCGGTCGAGTCGACGACCTTGAGGCCGCGCTGCAGAGCGTCGGAGTACGTCACGCTGTCGAGCTTCGTGGCGGTCGCGTCGGTGCGGGGGTCGCCCGTGTACACGCCGTCGACGCCGTTCTTGGCGACGAGCACCTCGACTGCACCGATCTCGAGCGCGCGCTGGGCGGCGACGGTGTCGGTCGAGAAGTACGGCATGCCGGCACCGGCGCCGAACACGACGACGCGGCTCTTCTCGAGGTGGCGCTCGGCGCGCAGCGGGATGTACGGCTCCGCGACCTGGGTCATCTCGATGGCCGACTGCACTCGCGTTGCGGCGCCCGCCTGCTCGAGGAAGTCCTGCAGCGCGAGTGCGTTCATCACGGTGCCGAGCATGCCCATGTAGTCAGCGCGGCCTCGCTCCATGCCTCGTTGGCTGAGCTCGGCGCCGCGGAAGAAGTTGCCGCCGCCGACGACGACCGCGACCTCGACCTCGTCGGTCACCTCTGCGATCTCGCGCGCGATCTGGCCGACGACATCCGGGTTGACACCGAGGGTGCCACCGCCGAAGGCCTCGCCGGAGAGCTTCAGGAGGACGCGCCGGCGCCCCGTCTCATTGCGCATGTGTGTTCCTTCTCTCGCGAAGCGTTCCGTCCAGGCCGCTTCTCACGCTAGCTGATGGGTGCGGCATCCGCAGTCGCCCGCCATCGGGTACGGATGATGCCGCGAAAAAGGGGCCCGGATCTCGCGGATCCGGGCCCCTGAATCGGGCTGTTACGCGCCGACCTTGAAGCGGGCGAAGCCGGTCACCGTGATGCCGGCGTCCTTCGCGACCTGGTCGATCGACAGCTTGTTGTCCTTCGCGTAGGGCTGCTCGCCGAGCACGACCTGCTTGAAGAACGCGTTGACGCGGCCCTCGATGATCTTCGGCAGGGCTGCCTCGGGCTTGCCCTCGTTGCGCGAGATCTCGGTGACGATGTCGCGCTCCTTGTCGACGACCTCGGCCGGGACCTCGTCGCGCGACAGGAACTGCGGGTCGGCGAACGAGATGTGCTGCGCGATCGAGCGAGCCGTCTCCGCGTCGTCACCCGAGTAGGCGACGACCACGCCGACCTGCGGGGGCAGGTCCTTGCTCGTGCGGTGCAGGTACACCTGGAAGGCGTCGCCCGAGAGGGTCGCGACCTTGCGCAGTTCGACCTTCTCGCCGATGATCGCGGCCTCGTCGCTGATCAGCTGGTCGACGGTCTTGTCGCCGGCAGCGGCGGCCAGGCCGGCCTCGACCGTCTCGGCGCCCGCGGCGGCGACGGCGTCGACGACCTGGTCGGCGAGGGCGATGAACTTGTCGTTCTTCGCCACGAAGTCGGTCTCGCAGGCGAGCTCGATGAGCGTCGCCTTGCCGCCCACCTCGCGCGAGGCCACGAGGCCCTCGCTCGTGGAGCGGTCGGCGCGCTTGGCGTTGCCCTTCGCACCCTTCAGGCGCAGGATCTCGGTGGCCTTCTCGATGTCGCCACCGGCCTCCTCGAGCGCCTTCTTGGTGTCGACCATGCCCGTGCCGAGCTGCTCGCGCAGCGTCTTGATGTCAGCGATGCTGATGTTGGCCATTGTGCGGCTCTCCCTATCAGTTGGTCGTTGAGGGCCCGGCGGCGATGACCGCCGGGCCATGAGCATTACTCGGCTGCGGGGGCCTCGGCGTCAGCGGCCTCGGCCGGCTTCGCCTCGGTCTCGGCGGGCGCCTCGGTCTCGGCAGGAGCCTCGGTGCCCTCGGCCGCCTTCGCCTCGTCGCCGGCGAGGAGCTCCTGCTCCCACTCGGCGAGCGGCTCGGCGTCGCCGGCCTCGGGGTTGTGCTTGGCCTGCAGGCCCTCGGCCGCGGCGTCGGCGATGATGCGGGTCAGCAGCGAGACGGAGCGGATCGCGTCGTCGTTGCCGGGGATCGGGTACTGCAGGTCATCCGGGTCGACGTTCGTGTCGAGGATGCCGATGACCGGGATGCCCAGCTTCTTGGCCTCGTCGATCGCGAGGTGCTCGCGCTTGGCGTCGACGACCCACAGGGCCGACGGGGTCTTCTGCAGGTTGCGGATGCCGCCGAGCGACTTGTGCAGCTTGTCGAGCTCGCGCTTCTTGAGGAGCAGCTCCTTCTTGGTGAAGCCCGACTCCGAGGGGTTCTCGTAGTCCAGCTCCTCGAGCTCCTTCATGCGGGCGAGGCGCTTCGACACCGTCTGGAAGTTGGTCAGCAGACCACCGAGCCAGCGCTGGTTGACGTAGGGCTGGCCGACGCGCAGCGCCTGCTCGGCGAGGACTTCCTGCGCCTGCTTCTTCGTGCCGACGAAGAGGATCGTGCCGCCATGGGCGACCGTCTCCTTGACGAACTCGTACGCGCTGTCGATGTAGCCCAGCGACTGCTGCAGGTCGATGATGTGGATGCCGCTGCGCTCCGTGAGGATGAAGCGCTTGACCTTCGGGTTCCACCGGCGGGTCTGGTGTCCGAAGTGAACGCCGCTGTCGAGCAGCTGGCGGATGGTGACGACGGCCATGGTCGTACTCCTTGTCTGGCGCCCTCGCGGGCGCGATTCTGCGGTTGGTGTCCTGGTGCCCGACGCACTCCCACCCTCATCGAGAGGGACCGAAGGGAGAAGCTGCCGCGGGAGCCGCGTCGGCCGTCCGGCCGCTGCGGGCGCCCGCTCTGGGCACGCGAAGTCACCCCGATCACCCGGGGTGCAGGGGCAAGCATATCAGCTCGACCTCCTCGGAACGGCTGTGGGGCAGCCGAGGGGTGCGCGCCGCTCGGCCCCTGTTCCCGCCCCTCACTCACGGCTGACGATCCGGGGCCACGCGCGAGCGCGGGTTCGGCGACCGAGGGATGTGCGCCGGCGGCGTCGCCGACTCCTCGCCCACACCCGCCTGCCCGCGGTGGGGACGATGCACACCCCGATCCGTGCTGTTCCGATCGGCGGTGCGTCGGCGCACAGTGGCGCCATGAGCACGACGATCCGCCGCAGGCCGGACGACTCCATCGGCGTGCGCGCTCCGACCCGCCGCGGTGCGGGGCGGCGCGCGTCGTTCCGCCTGTTCCTCGCGTTCGCGACCGCGCTCGCGCTGACGCTGATCGCGGCGGATCCCGCCCATGCCCGTCACCCGGGAGCGGTCGCAGAGCGATCCGGGCCGACTCAGGCAGCCGCGGCCGTGACGGGACCTCTTCCGCTCCCCTCCCGTGCGCGTGCCGCCGCGGGCGCACCGCGCGCGGAGAACGCCGTGGCGGCCGCGGCGCGGTTCCTCGGCCCGGCCGCGCCCGCCGGTGGGTCGGCGACCGTGCCCACGCGCGAGCCGTGGGTCTGGCCCGTCGTGCCGGTCCACGTGCTCGCGGAGTTCGCCGGGCCGGCACACGACTACGCCCCGGGTCACCGCGGGATGGACCTGGCGGCGGCCGGCGAGATCCGCTCCCCCGCCGGCGGCGTCGTCGCGTTCGCAGGCGTCGTGGTCGACCGGCCGCTCGTGACGATCGACCACGGCGACGGCCTCGTCACGACGCTCGAGCCCGTCGAGAGCGCCCTGTCGCCCGGCGACGCCGTCGCGGCAGGCGACGCCGTCGGCGTCGTCGCTTCCGGCGGCCATGCGCCGCGGGGAGCCGTGCACTTCGGCGTGCGCCTGCACGGCGACTACATCAACCCCCGCCTGCTCCTCGGCGGGGTCCCCCGCGCCGTGCTGCTGCCCTGCTGCACATAGGTCGCACCGCGAACCGCGGCATCCGGCTCACCACAGGCTCGAGCGGAGGGTCCGTCGCGATCCGAACATCCGTTTCACCACAGGCTCGGGCACCGGGCCCGCCGCGAACCGCGGCATCCGGCTCACCACGGGCTCGAGCGGAGGGTCCGTCGCGATCCGAACATCCGTTTCACCACAGGCTCGGGCACCGGGCCCGCCGCGAACCGAGCATCCGGCTCACCACGGGCACGGCGCCGGGTGCGTAGCCATCACGGGCGTCCGGTTCGTCGCGAATCCGAACTCGGGGCCGCGGCGGAGGCGGCGAGCACCGGACCACGGGTTCCCTCGCGCGCGGGGAAGTCCCCTCCCCCCGCAGCGTCGACACGTCCGGTGCCGCACGGATTCCCTCGTTCGCGGGGAGTTCCCGATCTGCCCGCGACGCCCCAGCCTGACGGCCACGGTGGCCGGCAGGGCCGCCCCGTCGGCACTCGGCCTACGCTCGCGGATGCGCCAGGCGGTAGCTCTGACGCAGGCGCTCGGAGGAGACGTGCGTGTAGATCTGCGTCGTGCCGAGGCTCGCGTGCCCGAGCATCTCCTGTACGGCGCGCAGGTCGGCTCCGCCGTCGAGCAGGTGGGTCGCGGCCGAATGCCGCAGCGCGTGCGGCCCCACCGACGACGAGCCCACCGCGGGGCCGATCGTGCGGGCGACGAGGTCGTACACGGCGCGGGGCCCGAGCCTCCCGCCGCGCGCCCCCAGCAGGAGCGCGCGGTCCGACGGCTCCGGGTCCCCGCCAGCCGCACCGCGCTTCGCGCGCTCCCGCAGTGCGGGTCGCGCCCGCGTCAGGTACGCACCGAGAGCTCGCGAGGCCGGCGCACCGAAGGGCACGACCCGCTCCTTCGACCCCTTGCCGAGCACGCGTGCCGTCCCCCGGTCGAGGTCGACGTCGCCGATGTCGAGCCCGCACAGTTCGGAGACGCGGATGCCGGCGCCGTAGAGCAGCTCGAGGGCCGCGTGATCGCGCAGCGCGATCGGGTCGCCCTCGGCGGCGGCCGCGGTGAGCGCATCGAGCGCATCGCGCATCGCGTCGGCGGTCGCGACCTGCGGCAGCGTGCGCCCGCGCTTCGGGGTCACGAGACGCAGGCTCGGGTCGGCGGGCACCAGGCCCTCGTCGTGCGCCCACGCGAAGAAGGAGCGTGCGGACGACGTTCGCCTGGCGAGGGTCGACCGCGCGTCGCCCCGCTTGGTCGCGCGCCACAGCCAGTCGCGCAGGTGCTCGATGTCGATCCCGGCGAGCTCGAGGTCGCCGACGGCATCGGCGAGGTCTGCCAGGTCCGATCGGTACGCCCGAACGGTCGCGGGCGACAGCCGCCGCACCCGCTCCAGGTGCGCGGCGAACGCCTCGGCCGCCCGCTCGATCTGCATGTCCCCAGTCTCCCGCCGCTCGCGCCGCCGCGAGTGCGGGCGCGCCGCGCGCGAAGCGCACCCGGCGCACCTCAGCCTCAGCACCGCCGCACACGCTCCGAACCGCGGCACAATCCCCCAATCGCGGCACAATCCCCGCGATTCTGCCGCGGCTCAGAGATTCTGCCGCGGCCCAGAACCCGCCCGACCACGGTCGGCCCGAGCCGCGAGCGCGGGCTGCACCGCCAAGCGCTAGCCGCCGCCCGATTCCTCCACTGAACCGTCCTGGGTTTCGTTCCGATCCGTTTTCGAGAGGATTGGGATATGCCTTCGAAGTATCCGCAAGCGTTCAAGGATCGTGCCGTGCGCATGGTGCAGGACCGGCTCGAGGCCGACGAGGAG
>NZ_PNFA01000005.1 GCF_002970975.1 Microbacterium halophytorum | reverse complement strand
CATACCGCTGCCGCTGATACTCATGCACGAACCCGCGAATCTGCGAGCTCGTGAACCCTGGACTCAATGTCATCTCACGACTCCGTTCCCCGAGCCGAACGACTCACACACAGCCTGGCAAAGAGGGCTCAAGGCGGTTTTCGGCGCGTTTTCTGTCACCGCGGCGGGGTTCGCGGGGGCGGAGCAGTCAGCTGTCGGGCGACGGGACTCGGGTCAGCCGGCGGGGACCGTGCCGCTCAGCAGGGGCGCGTCGCCGCCGGGGAAGCGGATCTCGATGGAGGCGATCTCGTCGAGGTCGAGCGCCGTCCCCGCGCTGAGCTCGGCCGTCGCGCCGCCGTACGCGCGCCAGCTCGACAGCTCGCGCGCGGTGCCGTCGGCCCCGACGACGACCAGCGCATAGGCGGCCCCGCCCGGTGCCCCAGCGCCGTCGTAGCGGCAGTCCATCTCGATCCGCGTGCCCCACGCGACCTCCGTGAGCTCGACCGAGGCCTCGATCGGCACGTCGGCGTCGGCCGCGAGGGTGATGCTCTCGCGTTCGGGGCCCGGTGCGCCCGGCGGCGTCAGCCACATCGGGAGCGCGACGATCGCCGCGACGGCGGCGGCCGCCGCGAGCGCACCGGCGCCCCACCGGGCGACGCGCCGCCGCCGCGCCCGCGCGACGCCGATGTCGATCAGTTCGGCGCGCGGGCCGCCGTCGGCCGTGTCGACATCCGGATCGTTCCGAGCGGCAGGAGTGGGGGTGTCCGGGTGATCCGGTGCCCCGGTGGTATGAGCGTCCGGATGCCCCGTTGCGGCGGGGGTGCGGATGCCTGGATGACCTGGCGCTGCGGGGGTCCGCGCGCCCGGATGACCCGGTGCCGGGTCGGTGCGGGGGTCGCGGGCGCGCCGGGCCGGGGCGGCGTCGCTGCCCGGGGCGGCGGCCGCGTCGCCCCCGATCATCCGGAGAGCGCGGTCGCTCGGGACGCGCGACAGCAGGCCGGGCAGCGGCGACAGCTCCGCGATCGCTGAGCGGCACGCGCCGCAGCGCGACAGGTGCTCCTCGTAGGCGGCGCGGTCGGCGGGGGGAAGGGCGCCGAGCACGTAGGCGGCGTCCCACTCGGCGAAGCGGGTGTGGTCGTCGGCGGCGTTCATCGCGTGACCCCCTTCTCCTGGAGCGCGAGCCGGAGCGCGCGCAGTCCGTAGTGCAGGCGCGACTTCACGGTGCCCTCCGCGGTGCCGGTCTCGGCGGCGATGTCGGCGACCGAGCGGCCGCCGTAGTAGGCCAGCACGACGGCCTCCCTGTGCGCCTCGCTGAGGGAGGCGAGCGCCTCGGCGATGAGGATCTCGTCGAACAGCGCGTCGGTGGCGTCGCGC
This sequence comes from Microbacterium halophytorum, assembly GCF_002970975.1. Taxonomy (GTDB): domain Bacteria; phylum Actinomycetota; class Actinomycetes; order Actinomycetales; family Microbacteriaceae; genus Microbacterium; species Microbacterium halophytorum. The sequence goes on along the minus strand of NZ_PNFA01000005.1, from coordinate 357,252 downwards.
ATGGAGCGCTCCGGCGGGTCCGGAACGTTCGTCTCGTGCCGGCGCCGCGCGCTGCGCGCCTCGTCGATCACCAGGTGGCGGGCGACGGTGTACATCCACGAACGGGCCGACCCCGGTTCGTCCTGGAGCACCCGCGGGGTGCGCCACGCGCGCAGCAGCGTCTCCTGCACGATGTCGTCGGCGCCGGCCGCGTCGCCCGTGAGGTGCACCACGTAGCGGCGCACGGGCCCGGCGTGCGCGTCGTACAGCGCGCCCAGCCGCTCCGCATCGCTCGGCATCCGCCGCCTCCCGTCGGTCCGCCGGACGGATCGGCGGCTCCGATCGCTCTGGCGTTCCCTCGGTGACACGAGGCGGGGCGCGCGGGAGTTCATCTGAACCCGTCGGTGATCCGCCTCGTGTTCTCGAGTATGACCCCGGATGACCTCGAAGTGTGGGGGCTGCCTCTGCACCCCCTCGTCGTGCACGGCGTCGTCGTGCTGGTGCCCCTGGCGGCGCTCGCCGTGCTCCTGAGCGCCCTCTGGCCGGCGCTGAGGCGCAGGCTCGGCCTCATCACGCCGCTGCTCGCGCTCGCCGCGCTCGTGCTCACGCCCGTCGCGATCCTGTCGGGCGAGTCGCTGCTCGAACGCGTCGGCCCGGTGCCATCGGCGCTGGCCCACGAGGCGCTCGGGAGGATGCTGCCGCCGTGGGCGATCGCGCTGTTCGTCGTCGCCGTCGCGCAGTGGCTGTGGTTCCGCCGCGGCGCGCGCGGCCGGGAGCGGCGCGGCGCATCGCCGACGCGCGGGGAGCGGGCCGTGGGCATCGCGCTCGCCGCGGCCGCCGTCGTCGTCGCGGTCGGGAGCGTCGCGATGGTCGTGCTCATCGGAGAGGCCGGTGCCCGTTCCGTGTGGGGGTGACGCCGCCCATCCGGATCATCGACATCTCACAGCCGATGCCAACGCGGGGTGCATACGTTGGGGCCATGACAGCAGAGCACGCGGCCGAGGGCGTCGTCGTCGACCCGCGCACCCTCTCCGAGGCACGCCAGTTCCGCGACGACTTCACGCGGTTCCTCTCGCAGTACAGCTTCGGCATGCGGGAGGTCGAGACGAAGATGCTGATCCTGCGCGAGGACTTCGAGAACGCGCACGCGTACAACCCGATCGAGAACGTGGAGACGCGGCTGAAGACCGCCGACTCGATCGCCGACAAGGTGATGCGCCGCGGCATCGACCCCGACCTCGAATCGATCAGGACGAACATCCTCGACATCGCCGGCGTGCGGGTGACGTGCAGCTTCGTCACGGACGTCTACCGGATGTTCAACCAGCTGCGCGCGCAGGACGACGTGCAGGTGCGCGAGATCAAGGACTACATCGCGAACCCGAAGCCCAACGGGTACAAGTCGCTGCACGCCATCGTCGACGTGCCGGTCTTCCTCTCGACGGGCAAGGTCCGGGTTCCGGTCGAGGTGCAGTTCCGCACGATCGCGATGGACTTCTGGGCGAGCCTCGAGCACAAGACGTACTACAAGTACGACAAGCAGGTCCCCAAGCGCATCCTCGACAGCCTGCGCGACGCGGCCCTGACTGCGGGCGAGCTCGACGAGCGGATGGAGCGGATCCACCGCGAGATCCACGGCTCGGCGTCGGCGCCCGTGCGGCCGCTGCGGATCGTGGAGGACGACGGCGGCGCCCAGCGCGCCTGACGGTGCGCGGGCACCGCGCCCTGTGACGCCCGGCGCCGCGCCGGGTGATCCGCCGCTCGGGTGCCGGTGATCGTGGTCTCCCCACGGGGGTCCGCGCCCGGTCGTGCCCGAACGGACGCGTGCGCGCTCGGATCCCGCCCCGCGGGCCGCGTAGGTTGGTGGGGTGGAAGACGCGGGGCGGCAGGCGGTCGAGCTGTTCGAGGCCGCGCGCGAGCGCCTGGCCGACGCCCCGCGCGAGCACCTCGGGCGGCTCGTCGTGCCGGGCCGGCTGCGCGCGGCCGCGGGCGCGCGCCCGAAGGTCGTCCCGGACGGCGAGGCCTGGCGCGTCGGCACGCTCCTGATCTCCGCTGAGGCCGTCTACGAGGTCGGCGACGTTCTGCGTGCGAGCGAGGAGCGCCGCCGCGGCTTCACGTCGGATGCGGCCCGCCGCCGCGCGGACGCCGAGGCGATGTGCGTGCGCGGCGGGTTCTCGCCGGGCGACGTCGTCGACGTCGATCACGTCGAGATCGACCTGGGCGCGCTCTCCGCGTCGGGGTCGGCGGGGCCGCTGCGCGTCGTCGACGGCGTCGTGCGGATCCGGTGGACGGCCGCGGGCGCGACCATGCCGCTCGAGGCATACCTCCGCGAGAAGATCGACGCGCTGCTGGGGGAGTGAGCGGCCGCCGACGCGCGGCACGATCCGCGCGGCGAAGCGCTTCGGGCGCGACCGAGCGGCCGTGCGGCGGCGGGGTCGGCGTCGTGCGCACGCGAGGCATGCCGGGGCCGGTGCCGTGCTCGGCCCACGGAGTGCCGGGCCCTGCCCGGCGGCGCACACAGCGGCGGGAGCGGAGCGCGCCGTACGCTGAGTGACATGGTGAAGCGGAATCCGGGTCGCGGTGCGCGCGGGCAGGCGCGGGGCTCCGCCGGGCGCGGCGCGGGCCGCAACGGCGCGCGGGGCAGCGGGCACGGTGCCGCGGCCTCGCGCGGGCGGCGCGGCGAGGCCCAGCGGGGCGCTTCGGCGCGCGGGGACGCCGCGCCGCGGCCGCGCACCTTCCGCCTCGGCACGGTCGCGGGCGCGACGCCCGGGAAATGGGTCCAGCGCTGGCGCGAGCAGCGGCCCGAGCAGGCCATCGAGCTCGTGCCGCTGACAGCGGCGGAGCAGCGCACGGCGCTGGACGCCGGCGAGGTCGACGCCGCGATCGTGCGCCTCCCCCTGGCGGGCGACGCCGACGACGTGCACATCCTGCGGCTCTACGACGAGGTGCCGGTCGTCGTCGCGTCGAACGAGTCGTCGCTCATGGCCGCCGACGAGCTGGCCCCGGATGACCTGGCCGGCGAAGTCCTGATCACGGCGGCGGACGACGTGCTGGGCGAGCTCGGGCTGCCGACCGCCGCGCCGCGCTTCGACGCTCCCGCGACGACGGAGGACGCCATCGCGATCGCCGCGTCGGGCATCGGCGTCGTCGTCGTGCCGATGTCGCTCGCGCGCCTGCACCACCGGCGCGACGCCGACTACCGCCCCCTCGCGGGCGCCCCCGTGTCGCAGGTGGCGCTCGCATGGCGCCGCGACCGCGACGCGGACGACGTGCAGCACTTCGCCGGCATCACGCGCGGCCGCGGAGTGCGCTCCTCGCGCTGAGGTCCGGCGTCCGCATCGTTCCCCGCGGCCCGGTCGGCGCCGCCGAACGCCGGCCGCTCACCCGGGCGAACGTCCCTTCGGCGCTCGCGCGCACGCGGACGCACCGGCGCGCGCAGGGGAGCCGGCGCATACGGCGACGCACCCGCCGGCGGGGCCGAGCGGGTGCGTCGCGAGTGGTGGGTCAGGCGGCCAGGTGGAAGCCTCGGCGGTCGGTCCTGATCCGCGCGCCGGTGGCGATCTTCTCGTCGTCCGCGATGATCGAGTCGTCAGCGACGAGCGCCTCCGCGCCGATCATCGACCGGATGCCGATGTGCGCGCGGGCGCCGATCGCGGCGCCGGGGCCGATGTGCGCGTTGGCGTCGATGACGGCGCCCATGCCGATCTGAACGTTCGGTTCGATCCAGGCGCCCTTCGCGACCTTCGCGCCGGCGTCGATGCGCACGCCGGGTTCGATGTATGCGCCGGATTCCACGCGGGCCTCGGGGTGGACCTTCGCGCCGTGCGCGACCAACCCGCGGCCGTTGATGTGCTTCCGGTACCGCAGCGTCTCGCCGTTGTCGTCTTCAATATCGACGTAGTTCTTGCCCACGATGTCCTTCCGTGGCCTTGACTTAGGCCTGCCTAACTGCGTAAACACACTACCCGCCGGAGGTATTCCCACCGGCAGGGAATCCACCCGAGTGGGCCGATCGCGCCGGGGGAATCCGCACCGCACGGCGTCGTGCCCGCGGTGCGGAACCCCCGGCGCACCGCCTATGTCCGCGACAGCATACCGGTCGCCTGTGACGCGCAAGTGCGGCGTGTCGCGGGCGACCGACACACCGGTGCGCACGCCCGCCGCGGTGTCGGACGACGCGCCGTGCGTGCGGGTTCCGGCGCGTCATCTGACACCGCGGCGGTGGGGGCGTTCCCCCGCGGTGTCGGGGGCGGGCGGCCGGCTACGCGCGGCGGAGGGTGAGGCCCTTCGTCGACTCGACGAAGCCCGCGGCGCGCAGGGCGCGGCCGAGGGACGCGCGGTAGATGAATTCTCCGTTCGCCTGCTCGACCGTGAGCGTCTCGAGGCGCCGCGCGCGCGACGTGTCGGCGAGCGCGCGCGACGCGGCGCCCACGACGGCCTCGTCGCCGGAGAACACGAGCGCGCTCTTCCCGCCGCGCTCCAGGTACAGCACGAGCTCGCCGTCGACCGTGACGACGAGGCCGCCGGCCTTGCGCCCCGGCCGGTGCTTGACGCCGTCGATCGTCGGCCACGCCAGCGCGGCGCCGTACGGGTTGGCGGGGTCGGTCGCCGCGAGCACGAGCGCGTCGAGCGGCGCGGGGTCGGGTGCGGCGGCGAAGCGCCGCATCAGGTCGATCGTCGGCGATGCGGCGAACTGCGCCGCCCCGAGCTTCTCGATGAGGTAGCCGCGCCGGCAGTGGCCAGCGCGCTCGAGCGCCGCCAGGGTGCGGTACGCCTGCGCGAACCCTCCGGGCGTTCCCTCGCTCTGCACGGCGCCGCGCGTGACGACGCCGCACCGGTCGAGAAGGAGCGACGCCGTCGCGGTCGCCCTCACCGCCGCATCCGGCTCGCGCAGCGGCAGGAGCGACCAGCGGCCGCCGATCGTCGGGCGCGGCGCGGGCTGCCGCAGCCCGGCGCCGCGGAACGCGCGCGCCCGCGGCGGGCGCCGCTTCGCGCGGTGCGCCTGGGTACCGCCGGCCAGCAGCGTGCGCACGGGCGAGAACGTGTCGTTCGTGACGCGACCGGCCCACACGAGTCGCCAGAGCGCATCGACGACGGCCGACTCCGACACCTCCGCCGCCTCGGCGTCGGGCGTGCGCGCCCTCGCCAGCTCGGCGAGCTGCGGCGCGAAGTAGGCGCCGCCGAACGACAGGACCCCCAGGATGCGTCCTTCGAGCGAATCGGGCGCGAACTCCTCCTCCGCCGGGTCGCCGAGCGTGACGCCCGCCGCGTCAGCGGGGTGCAGCGACACCCAGCCGTCGCGGCCGGGCAGCGTGCCGTGCCCCGCCCAGATCACCTCGCCCGTCGACGTGAGCTCGTCGAGCATCGCGGGGCTGTAGTCCCGCACCCGGCTGGGGAGCAGCAGCGACTCCCACGCGCTGGCCGGCGCGGGCACTCCGGCGAGCTGCTCGATCGCCGCGAGAACGCCGTCGATCCCCTCGAGCGGCCGGACGAGGTGTTGCCAATCGGCGAGGAAGCGCGCGTAGGCGGGCTGAGAGACTGGCTCGACGCTGCCGCGCAGCGCCGCGAGCGAGCGCATCCGGATGCGGCGGAGCGCCTCCGCGTCGCACCATTCGTTCTCGTCGGGGGCCGCCGATGCCCCGGCGCCGCGTGCGCGGGGCTCGGCGCCCTCGGGGTGCCGCGCCCCATCCGCATCGCGCGGCGCCCCCGGTTCCGCGGCTCCGCCGGCGGAAGGGCCCGCGCCAGGGGCCTCGCCCTCGGGGAGGAAGAAGCCGCTCGCGATCCGCCCGTCGGCCTCCAGCCGCTGCAGGGTGTGGCGCGCGACCGCGACGCCGATGCCGAGCCGCGCGGCGACGGCCGCGGTCGTGAACGGCCCGTGCGTGCGGGCGTAGCGCGCGACGAGGTCGCCCATCGGGTCAGCGACGGGTTCGAGGAACGCGTTCGGCACGCCGACCGGCAGGGCGGCCCCGAGCGCGTCGCGCAGCCGCCCGGCGTCTTCGATCGCGGCGAAGCGGGCCTCGCCGGCGATCGTGACGCGGATGGCGCGGCGCGCGCGCACGAGCCCGTCGAGGTGTGCCGCCGCCACGGCGTCCGCCGCGGCCGGCGGCGGGGGTGCCGCTGCGTCGGCGTCCGGCCAGTTCGCGTCGTCCCCGGCCGTCGGGGGCCCCGTGCGCGAGGGGGCCCGCGGCGCGTCGCCGTCGCCCGTTCGCTCGGCCTCGCCTCCCCGCAGGCGCGCGGCGACCTCGGCGGAGGTGAGCGCCCCGAGCGTGCGCAGCAGGTCGGCGGCGCCCTCGACGCCCCTGGCGCGCCGGTCGGGAGCGAGGCGCTGCGCCTCGGCCTCGTACTGGGCCACGACATCCGGGTCGAGGAGCTCGCGCATCTCGACGCGGCCCAGCAGCTCGCTCAGGAGGGCCGGGTCGACCGAGAGCGCCGCGGCCCGGCGCTCGGCGAGGGGCGAGTCGCCCTCGTACATGAACGCCCCGACATAGCCGAACAGCAGGTCGCGGGCATACGGCGACGGCTGCGGCGTCTCGGTCTCGACGAGCCGGATGCGCCGCTCGCCGATTCCGCGCGCGATCCGCATCAGCGCCGGCAGGTCGTAGACGTCCTGCAGCACCTCGCGCAGGGTCTCCAGGATGATCGGGAACGTCGGGTGGCGGCGGGCGACCTCGAGCAGCTGCGCCGAGCGCTGCCTCTGCTGCCACAGGGGCGTGCGCTTGCCCGGGCGAGGGCGCGGCATCAGCAGCGCGCGGGCGGCGCACTCGCGGAAGCGCGACGCGAACAGCGCGGAACCGCCCACCTCGTCGGTGACGATCTGCTCCAGCTCGTCGGGCTCGAAGACGAACAGCTCGGCGCCGGGCGGCTGGCTCTCGGCGTCCGGGATCCGCGCGATGATGCCGTCATCGCTCGCCACGGCGGAGCCGTCGACGCCGAGGCGCTCCCGGATGCGGGCGGCGACCGCGAGCGCCCACGGTGCGTGCACGTGCATTCCGTACGGGGAATGCAGGATGATGCGCCAGTCGCCGACCTCGTCCTTGCCCCGCTCGATCGTGAGCGTGCGGTCGGTCGGGAGGGAGCCGGTGGCCTCCTTCTGCTCGTCGAGGTAGTCGAGCAGGTTCGCGACCGCCCGCTCGTCGAGGCCCGCCTCGGTGAGCCGGTCGGCGGCCTTCTCGCGCGGCGCGGAGGAGAGCTGCCTGGTCATGGCGCCGAGTGCCTCGCCGAGCTCGGCGGGGCGCCCCAAGCCGTCGCCGTGCCAGAACGGCACGCGCCCCGGTTGGCCGAAGGCGGGCACCACGTTGACGCGGTCGTGCGTGATCTCGACGATGCGCCAGCTCGTCGTGCCGAGCGTGAACACGTCGTTCACGCGCGATTCGTACACCATCTCCTCGTCGAGCTCGCCGACGCGCGCGCCGCGCTCCTCGCCGGCCACGAACACCCCGAACAGCCCGCGATCCGGGATCGTGCCGCCGCTCGTGACGGCGAGGTGCTGCGAACCCGGCCGACCCTCGAGCGTGCCGGCGTCGCGGTCCCAGACCACGCGGGGGCGGAGCTCGGCGAACTCGTCGGACGGATACCGGCCGGCGATCAGGTCGAGCGTCGCTTCGAACGAACCGCGCGGAAGCGTGCGGAACGGGGCGGAGCGCCGCACCGTGCGGTACCACTCCTCGACCTCGAGCGCGTCGAGCGCGCACGCCGCGACGGTCTGCTGGGCGAGGATGTCGAGCGGGTTCTGCGGAACCGCGATCGCCTCGATCTGCCCCGACAGCATCCGCTCGGTCACGATCGCCGTGTGCAGAACGTCCGCGCGGTGCTTCGGGAACAGCGCGGCGCGGCTGATCTCGCCCACCTGGTGCCCTGCGCGCCCGACGCGCTGCAGGCCGCTGGCGGCGCTGGGCGGGGCCTCGACCTGGATCACGAGATCGACGGCGCCCATGTCGATGCCGAGCTCGAGGCTGCTGGTCGCGACGACGCAGCGCAGCGAGCCCGACTTCAGCTCGTCCTCGACCTGGGCGCGCTGCTCCTTCGACACCGAGCCGTGGTGCGCCTTCGCGAGCACGGGCGCGACGCCCGCGGTCTCGGACGTCGTCGGCCCGTTCAGAGCGGCCTTCGCCGGAGGGGGAGCCTCGAGCCCGAGGCGCTCTGCGTAGATCTCGTTCAATCGCCCCGTGAGGCGCTCGGCGAGCCGACGGGAGTTCGCGAACACGATCGTCGAGCGCTGCTCGACGACGCGGTCGACGATCGCCTCCTCGACGTGCGGCCAGATCGAGCCCGTGATCTCGGTCTGCTGCGGCGGGCGGAACCAGTCGTCGGACTCGTCGCCGGCGGCGCCCGACGCGCGGTCGCCCCCGTCGCTCGCCGAAGTGCGGGCTCCGGTCGGGCCCCCGCTGGCCGCGGGTCGCCCGGAGCCCGCGGGCGGTGGGCTCTGCATGTCGTCGACCGGCACGGTCACGCGCAGGTCGAACGTCTTCGACGCTCGCGGAGCGACGATGTCGACGGGCGCGGCACCGCCGAGGAAGCGCGCGACCTCGTCGATCGGCCGCACGGTCGCCGACAGCCCGACGCGCTGCGCCGGTTCGCCCCCGCCCGCCCGGATGGCGTCGTCGAGCCGCTCGAGTGACACCGCGAGGTGCGCGCCGCGCTTGGTCGCCGCGACGGCGTGCACCTCGTCGACGATCACGGTGTGCACACCGCGCAGCGTCTTCGCCGCCTGGCTCGTGAGCATCAGGTAGAGCGACTCCGGCGTCGTGATCAGGATCTCGGGCGGGTTCCGCACGAGCTTCTGCCGCTCGTTCGCGGGGGTGTCGCCTGAGCGCACCCCGACCGTGACATCCGGCACCTCGATGCCCAGGCGGCGGCCGGCCTGCGAGATGCCGACGAGCGGGGAGCGGAGGTTGCGCTCGACGTCGACGCCGAGCGCTTTCAGCGGCGACACGTAGAGCACGCGCGTGGTCTTCGACGCCGGGTCGCGCGGCTCGCGGAACGCGCGGTCGATCGCCCACAGGAACGCGGCCAGCGTCTTGCCGGAGCCCGTCGGCGCGACCACGAGCGCGTGCCTGCCCTTCGAGACGGCCTGCCACGCGCCGGCCTGCGCGCTCGTCGGCGCCGGGAACGCCCCGCGGAACCACTCCCGCGTGGCGGGGGAGAACCGATCGAGAACGTCCATGGCCTCCATCCTGCCCCTCAGCGCCGACATCCGGCGTGCTCGGCGGTGCCGCTGCGGCCGAAAGCGCCCGCGCGGGGTCGCCGGCACCGGCTCGACCCCGCGACGACGGGGCGGGCCGCGCCCTCGCGCCCCGAGATCTCCGCCGCACGGGGGAGGCGCCGCGGCGCGAGCCGGGCGTACCGTTGTGGCACGACCGGCCGGAAGGGGGCCCGGATGTCTGACACCAGCAAACCAGCGGGGCGGTGGGCGGATCGAGAGCCGAACTGGGGCCTCGGCGTCGCGCTCGGGCTCGGAGTGGGAACGGCGATCGGCGTCGCGACGGGCGACCTCGGGGTATGGATCGCGATCGGCTGCGCCTTCATGGCGGTCTTCGCCTTCGCGTTCGCGACGCCGAAGAAGGGCGGCGGGGCCGGAGGATCAGGGCCCGAGCGGGGCGGACCCGACGACGGCGGGGCCGGCCCGGACGGCGGCGACCCCGGCGCGGACGGCGGCGCGCTCCCGCGCTGACCCCGCCCGCGCGCCGCCCGACCGCCGTCAGCTCGCGAGCTCGCCGACGACGCCGTCGCGCGCCGTCCACGCGGGCGCGGACGCGACCAGGTGGGAGAGCCGTTCGAGCCGCTCCTCCGTCGCGCGGTCGGCGGGCGACATCACGATGATGCGCGCGCCGCTGCGCTGGTCGAGCCACAGGCTCTGGAAATCGACGTTCAGGGCACCCGCCCGCGGCGAGCGGTACCGACGCAGCCGGGTGCGCTCGTCCGCGACCTCGTGGTGCTCCCACAGGCGGCGGAAGTCGTCGGAGCGCTCGAGCAGGCGGTCGATCAGCTTCTCCCACCGCGGCTCGTCCCTGTGCTCGGCGCGGTGCGCGCGCAGTCGGGCCGCGATGTCGGGCAGCACCTGCGACTCGTCGACGAGGGCGCCCCGCCACGCGGCCTCGGTGAACATCAGCCACGCGCAGTTGCGGTCGTCGGGGTCGTAGGCGTCGAGGTCGTCGAACAGGAACCGGTAGGCGCGGTTCGACGCGACGATCTCGTAGCCGTCGGTCTGCACCGCTGCGGGGAACGGCAGCAGCTTCTCGAGGATCGCCGCCTGCGACGGCAGCAGCCGCATCGGCGGCGCCTGCTTCACGGGCGCGTGGCCCGACAGCACGAGCGCATGGTGCCGCTCCGCCTCGGTCATCCGGAGCACCCGCGCCACGGCGCCGATGACCTGCTCCGAGACCCCGGACGCCCTGCCCTGCTCGAGCCAGGTGTACCAGGTGATGCCGACACCGGCGAGCTGCGCGACCTCTTCGCGGCGCAGGCCCGGCGTACGCCTCCGCCCCGTCGAAGCGAGCCCGATCTCCCCGGGCGACACCCGCTCGCGGCGCGCGCGGAGGAACGCGCCGAGCTCGCCCAGCTGCGGTTCTGCTCCCGTCATGCCTCCCAGTCTGGCGGCTCCCGAAGCTCCGTGCCAGGTGCCGCTGGTAATAGGATGAATGGGCTTCTGGTAACAGGATGAATCCCGGCGGACGCTGGTGCGATGTCTTCCCAGAACACCGGCCGCGCGCTCGCTCCATCCGGGCTCGCCGTCCTGCTCATCGTCTACGTCCCCGTGAACTTCACGTTCGGGTCTGTGAACGTGCTGATCCGCGACATCGGGCGCGACCTCGGCGCCTCGCCGGCCGTCGAGCAGCTCGTGCTCTCGGCGTACACGGCATCGTTCGCCGCGTCGCTCGTGGTCGCCGGCAGGCTCGGCGACCGATTCGGGCGGCGCCGGATGCTCGTCGCCGGCGGCGTCGGGGTGGCGCTGCTGAGCATCGCCTCGGCCTTCGCGACGACGGCAGCCGCACTGATTGCGCTGCGCGTGCTGCTGGGTCTGGCCGCCGGGCTGCTGACGCCCCAGGTGCTCTCGATCATCCGGGCCGCGGCCGACGGGCCCCTGCAGCGCACCGGCATGATGCTCTTCGCCGCGATGAGCGGCGCCAGCACGGTGCTCGGGCAGGTCGCGGCTGGGGCGGTCTCCGCCGTCGTCCCGGACGAGCTCGGCTGGCGGCTGGTGCAGGTCGCGACCGGGGCCATCGCGCTCGCGGGCATCGCCGCGGTTCGGGCAGTGCCGGCGTCGCGGTCGGCCGAGAGGCTCGCGATGGACCTGCCGGGCGCCGCGACGGCGGGCGCGGCCGTGCTGCTCCTCATCGTGCCGCTCACGATCGGCGGTGGCGATGCTCTGACGGTCGCGGCGCTCGCCGCGGGCGTCGTCGCGCTGATCGCGTTCTGGGCGATGCAGCGGCGCTCGGAGCGCAGGGGCGAGCAGCCCGTCGTGCCTCCCTCCGTGCTGCGCGTCCGGGTCGTGCGGCGGGGCCTCGTGATGACGCTGCTCTTCTTCGCCACCTATGGCGCGTTCCTGTACGAGCTGGCGGCGCTCGCGCAGGCGCGCTTCGGGCTCGGGGCGCTCGGCGCCGCGCTGCTCGTTCTCGGCTTCGGGCTCGCGTTCGTCGCGACGTCGGTCCTGCTTCCCGCGCTCCTGCCCACGGCGGGGCCCCGTGCGATGACGGCGGCGGCGCTCGCCCAGGCCGCGGCATTCCTCGCCATCGCGCTGCTCTCGTTCGCGGGCCGCGACGATATCTGGACGCTGCAGGCCGTGCTGATCCCGCTCGGCGCCGCGCAGGCGATGATGTTCGGGCCGCTGCTGGGCACCGTGCTCTCGCGGGCTCCCGGCTGGGCCGCCGGCGCGGCGAGCGGCCTGTTCACCACGATGCAGCAGGTCGGGCTGAGCGTCGGCGTCGCGGTGCTCGGCGGCGTGTTCTCGGCCGTCGCGGGCGAAGGCGGCGAAGGGCTCGACGGCGCGCTCGGCGTCGTGTTCGTCGTGCACGCGGTGTGCGCCCTCGTGTTCGCCGCCCTCGCCCGCACGCTCGGCGCGGGGGAGGGGCTCACCTCTCCGTCAGGACCCCGTCGCGCAGCTCCAGCGTCAGATCGACGCCCAGTCGGCTGAGGAACGCGTCGTCGTGGCTGACGACCGCGACGGCGCCGCGGTAGGCGCGCAGGGCGTCGACGAGCTGGTCGACCGTGTCGAGGTCGAGGTTGTTCGTCGGCTCGTCGAGCACGATCAGCTGCGGCGGCGGGTCGGCCAGGAGCAGCCGGGCCAGCGCGACGCGGAAGCGCTCGCCGCCCGAGAGCGTGCCGACCGGCCGGGCGACGGCATCGCCCCGGATGAGGAAGCGCGCGAGCCGGTTCCTCAGCTCGCGATCGGGCACGCCCGGCGCCGCGCCCCGCACGGCGTCGAGCACCGTCGCGGCGTCGTCGAGCCCGTCGATGCGCTGCGGCAGGTACCCGATGCGGTCGGTGTGCGCGACGGCGGAGGGCGCCGGGCGCCGTCGCTCCTCGCCCGGCGCCGGCCCCCTGGTCTCCGCGGGTTCCGTCGCGGCGGAGCCTGGGGCTCCTGCGTCGGGCGCGGGCAGCCCCAGCAGCTCCCGCAGCAGCGTCGTCTTCCCCGCGCCGTTCGGCCCGATGATCGCGATCCGCTCCGGGCCCTCGACGACCCAGCGGCGCTCGTCGCCCGGCAAGGCGTGCGGGGCGCCCGCGCTCGCCGCGGCATCCGCGGCGTCCACGACCTCCCGAGCGCCGCCGGGGGTTCCGCCGTCGGTGCCGCCGTCCGCGTCCGGCGCGGCGAGGATCGCCGACGCGAACGTCGCGATCCGGCGCCCCGCGGCGACGGCGGGGTCGGGCAGGTCGAGCCTGACGCGATCGTCGTCGCGGACGCGCAGTTGCGCCTCGTCGTACGCGGCGCGCGCCTCGGCCTCCTTCCCCGCGACCTCCGTGCGCAGGCGACCGGCCGAGACCTGCGCGGCGCGCTTGCGGCCCTGTGCGATGATCTTCGGCACGCGCTTCTCGATCTCGGCCTTCTTCGCGGACCGCGCACGCGCGGCGAGCTTCGCCTCCGCCTCGATGCGCTGCCGCTTCTCCTTCGCGAATGCCTTCTTCGCGTCGACCTCGGCCTGCGCGGCCGCCGCCTGCTCGGTCTCGAGCCACGCGCGCCACTCGGAGTACGGGCCGCCGAACACCGACAGCCCGCCCTCGTGCAGTTCCGCGGTGTCGTCCATCAGCTCGAGCAGGGCGACGTCGTGCGAGACGACCACGAGGGCCCCTCGCCACGCGCGAACCATGTCGTACAGGCGCGCCCTGGCGTCGCGGTCGAGGTTGTTCGTCGGTTCGTCGAGCAGCGTGATCGGCGCTCGCCGCATCCGGATGCCCGCTATCGCCACGAGCACGGCCTCGCCGCCCGAAAGGGTGCCGACGGTGCGGTCGAGTGCATCAGGCGGGAGACCGGCCTCGGCGAGGGCGGCCTGTGCGCGGGCCTCGACGTCCCAGTCGTCGCCGACGGCGTCGAAGTGCGCGGGGTCGGGGTCGCCGGCCTCGATCGCGCGCAGCGCGGCGAGGGGCGCTGCGACGCCGAGCAGCTCGGCGACGCCCCGGTCGACGTCGAGAGTGAGCCGCTGCGGCAGGGAGGAGACGCCGCCCTCGCGGGTGATCGTTCCGGATGTCGGGGCCATCGCCCCGGACAAGAGCCGCAGAAGGGTGGATTTGCCGGCGCCGTTGCGGCCGACGAGGCCCGTGCGGCCGGAGCCGAACGAGCCGGACACATCGTCGAGCGCGAGCGACCCGTCCGGCCAGGCGTATGTGACGGAAGAGAGAGTGAGTACAGGCATAGGGCCCTCCTTCGGGGCCGCGGTGCGTTCGTGCACACCAGGTTCTGGGTGCGCGGAACCGCGGCGCCCGCCGAGGCGGAGCCTCGAGGCGGGTCAGCCCGTCGGGGGTACGGCGAGCGTCGTCGGTTCAGCGCGGGAGCGCGGAAGCTGCGACGATCTTCACCGGTGATCCTTCGTTCGACGACAGGGGCCAGGACAGCGTAGCCCGCATGCCCCTGCGGTGTCCACAGGCGCCCCCGCGCTCGCGGCACCCCGATCCCGTCGCGGGCCGCCGGATGAGCGGAATGCGCACGCAGCGCGAGCGGGTCGGGCCCGCCACTGGGCAGATCACGGCGTCGTCCGTCGGCGAACCCGCTTTCATTCAGCTGGCGCACAGGTTACGATCTCCCTTTGACACGGGCGCGCGTTCGCACCCGCTACCTCCACAAGAGACACAGACGAAGGAACGCAATGTCGCGAGCAGACGCCGCCGCGGCGGTACCACAGCGCGAGCAGTGGACCGGCCAGACCGGCTTCATCATTTCGGCCATCGGCTCGGCCGTCGGCCTCGGAAACATCTGGCGCTTCCCCGGCGTCGCGTACGAGTCGGGCGGCGGGGCGTTCCTCATCCCGTACCTCGTCGCGCTCGTCACGGCCGGCATCCCCATCCTCTTCCTCGACTACTCGATCGGCCACCGCTTCCGCGGCTCGGTGCCGACCGCGCTCAAGCGGCTCGGCGGCAAGCTCGGCGAGGGCCTCGGCTGGTTCCAGGTCGGCATCTGCGTGTTCATCGCGCTGTACTACACCGCCGTGCTGGCGTGGTCGTCGAGCTACTTCGTCTTCTCCTTCGGGCGAGGCTGGGGCGATGACACCGCCGGCTTCTTCGTCGGCGAGTACCTGAAGGTCGACGCGAGCCCGTTCACGCTCGACTTCGTCGGCGCCGTGCTGATCCCGCTGGCCATCATGTGGGTGGTGACGCTCGTGATCCTCGGCTTCGGCGTCGTCAAGGGCGTCCAGCGCGCCAACATGATCTTCATCCCGCTGCTCATCGTCGGGTTCCTCATCCTCGTGATCTACGCGCTCACGCTGCCGGGCGCCGCCGACGGCCTGAACGCCTTCTTCACGCCCGACTTCGCGGCGCTCGGCGACCCGAACGTCTGGATCGCGGCGTACGGCCAGGTGTTCTTCTCGCTGTCCGTGGCGTTCGGCATCATGATCACGTACTCGACGTACCGCCGCCGCCGCTCGAACATGACGAGCGCCGGTCTCGTCGTCGCATTCGCGAACTCGTCGTTCGAGATCCTCGCCGGAATCGGCGTGTTCGCGGCGCTCGGCTTCCTCGCCTTCCAGCAGGGCGTCGGGATCGGGGAGCTGGAGGGCCTCACAGGCCCGATCCTGTCGTTCGTCACCTTCCCCGCGATCGTGAACGAGATGCCGGGCGGCCCGTTCTTCGGCGCCCTGTTCTTCGGAGCGCTGACCCTGGCGGGCCTGACCTCTCTGATCTCGATCCTCGAGGTCGTGATGGCCGCCGTGCGCGACAAGTTCGGCTGGTCGCGGGCGCAGGCAGTCTACGGCTTCGGCGGCGTGCTGGCCGTGATCTCGCTCGTCCTGTTCGGCACGACATCCGGCCTGACGGCCCTCGACACGATCGACGCCTGGACCAACCAGCTCGGCATCGTCGGCTCGGCCGTCGCGATGGCGGTGATCGTGCTCTGGGTCAGGCGCAAGGGCCCCGAGCTCGCCAAGCACCTCAGCACCGTCTCGACCTTCAAGGTCGGCACGATCTGGCAGGTGTTCACGGGCATCCTCGCGCCGATCGTGCTCGCCTACATGCTGATCTCGAAGGTCGTCGACTTCCTCACCAACGGCTACGAGGGCTACCCGACGTGGTACCTCTGGGTCGCCGGCTGGGGCAGCCTGATCGTCATCCTCGTCTTCGCGTTCATCCTGCCGTCGGTGCGCTGGCGCCACGACCCATCGAAGTTCGAGGCATGGCCCACCAATGAGCAGCTCGGAGTGAAGGGAGGCGCCCGATGAGCGCCATCGCAATCACATTCCTCATCATCGCGGCCGTCGTGGTCTGGGGCGGGCTCGTCGCGAGCATCGTCTTCCTGGCCAGGAGGCCAGAGGTCGAGGCCTACCCGACCGGCGGTGAGGACGAACCCGTCACAGGTCCGTAGGGAATCCGGATGACGCGGCCGCGGCCGGTGCCGAGCGCACCGACCGCGGCCGCGTCGCGTTGGGAGGCGCGCTGCGGCTCGCCTCGTCGGCCGCGCCCCGGGGCGCGTTCGCGGCGCCAGGGCGCGTGGGCCCGCCCGCCGTCCGCGACGGGGTATACAGGAGGCATGACCGTTCGCACGCCAGACCCGGATGACATGCCGGACGACCCGGACGACCTGCCGTCCGACCCGCTGTCGGACGGCGGGGCCGCGAACCCCGGCTGGCTCAGCGAGGTCGAGCTCGCCGAGGCGCGGCGCCGGCTGCCGTTCCTCTACGTCGAGGGCGTGCCGGTGCGCACCGACGGGAACGGCCAGGTCACCGAGGTCGGCCTGCTGCTGCGCGCGAGCCCGCTGGGCGAAATGAGCCGGACGATCGTGTCGGGGCGCGTGCGGTTCGGCGAGACAGTGCGCGACGCCCTGTTCCGCCACGTCGAGAACGACCTCGGCCCGATGGCCTTCCCCGCCATCCCGCCGTCGCCCGTGCCGTTCACGGTCGCGGAGTACTTCCCGCTGCCGGGCGTCTCGGCGTTCCACGACGAGCGCCAGCACGCCGTGTCGCTCGCGTACGTGGTCCCGGTCACGGGCACGTGCGAGCCGCGCCAGGACGCGCTCGAGCTCACGTGGCTGTCGCCGGATGAGGCCGCCAGCGATGCCGTGTCCGCGGAGATGGAGGGCGGCCGCGGAGCCCTCGTGCGCCAGGCCCTGGCGCACCTCGGCGCGCTGCGCTGACGCGTACGCTCGATCGGGTGACTGAACCGATCGCCTACCCCTCGGCCCTGTCCGCCTGGCTCGCCTTCGCGAGCACGCGCTCCGACGACCGCCTCGCCCGAGCGGACGAGCTCGTCGCGCGGCTCGTGGACGGCACGGCTCGCTCCGCTCCGGAGGTCCTCGCGATCTGGCACGACGTGCAGATCGCGGTGCGCTCGGTGCGCAACGAGGCCCGCCTGCTCAGCGAAGTGCATCCGGATCGGGAGGTGCGGGAGGCGGCCGAATCGCGCCTCGCACGGGGCAGCGCGAAGCTGTCGGAGCTGATGGCCGACGCCGAGCTCGCGGCCGTGTTCGGGGGCGCCGACCCCGCGGACCTCGACGCCGACGCCGCCCGCGTGCGCGAGCGCGCTCTGCGAGGGTTCCGCCGCGGCGCCGCCGACCGCGACGAAGCAACGCGGTCGACGGCACGGGAGCTCGCGGCGCGCGACACAGAGCTCGGCCTGGCGTTCGCCCGCAGCATCCGCGAGGGGCGGCGGGAGATCCGCGTGGCGCCCGAGGCGCTCGCCGGCCTGCCCGCTGACTTCGTCGCGCGGCATCCGGTCGGCGACGACGGGCTCGTCGCGCTGTCGACCGACTCCACCGACGTGATGCCGGTGAGCCGCTACGCGACGGATCGCGCGACCCGGATCGCCCTGACCGCGGCCCGCGCCGACCTCGCCTGGCCCGAGAACGATGCCGTGCTCGCCGAGCTGCTCGACGTGCGGCGCCAGCGCGCCGCGCTGCTCGGGTACGGCGACTGGTCGGACTACGAGACGGAGGAGCGGATGGCCGGCTCCAGCGCCCGTGTCGCCGCCTTCCTCGACGAGGTCGACGAGGCATCGCGGGAGGCCGCCGAACGCGAGTACGCGCTCCTCCTCGCCCGCCTGCGCGAGGAGGTTCCTGACGCCGAGGCCGTGACCACGGCCGACCAGCAGTACCTCCTGGCGCGGCTGCACGAGGAGCGCTTCGCCGTCGACGCGCAGGAGGTGCGCTCGTACCTGGCGTTCGAACGGGTGCTGGGCGGCGTCCTGGCGACGACGGGGCGCCTGTTCGACATCGCGTACGTGCCCGTCGAGGTGCCGACCTGGCACGGCGATGTGCGCTCCTACGACGTGGTCCGCGACGGCGCGCGCATCGGGCGCATCCACCTCGACCTGCACCCGCGCGACGGCAAGTACAACCACGCGGCCTGCTTCGGCATCGCGCCCGGCGTGCGGGGGAGGGTGCTGCCCGAGGCCGCGCTCGTGTGCAACTTCCCGACGGGGCTGATGGAGCATCGCCAGGTGCAGACCTTCTTCCACGAGTTCGGGCACCTCGTGCACCAGATCCTCGGCGGCGACCAGGAGTGGCTCGCGTTCTCGGGCGTCGCGACCGAGTGGGACTTCGTCGAGGCGCCGAGCCAGATGCTCGAGGAGTGGGCGTGGGACGCCGGTGTGCTCGCCTCGTTCGCCGTGAACGACGCCGGCGAGCCGATCCCCGCAGAGCTCGTGCGCCGGATGCGCGAAGCCGACGCCTTCGGCCGGGCGCTGCTCGTGCGCACCCAGCTGGGGCACGCCCGCGTCTCGTACCACCTGCACGTCGACGGGCCCGCGGATATCGCCGCCGCGACCGACCGCTGGCACGCGGCGTCGACGCCGGTGGCGCGGCCGGAGGGCAGCCACTCGTACGCCTCATTCGGGCACCTGACGGGGTACGGGGCGAGCTACTACACCTACCAGTGGAGCCTCGTGATCGCGCGCGACCTGCTCACGGGCTTCGCCGGCCCGCTCGACGCGGAATCCGCGGCGCGCTACCGGCGCGAGATCCTCGAACCGGGCGGCAGCCGCGATGCCGCCGACCTCGTCGAGGCCTTCCTGGGGCGCCCGTTCGCGACGGATGCGTACCGGGAGTTCCTCGGCGGCCGCTGACCGACGCCGGGGGCACGGGCCGCACCGGAGCGGAACGGCGTTCGCCCCGGTGCGGCCCGTTGCGGCTCCCGCGGGCGTTCCCGCCCCGCGTCGCGGCGCGGGAACGGCGCCGCGGCGGGCTGTCAGGCCGCGGTCTCCGCCGCGACCGCGGCGACGAGCGCGTCGATGTCGGACTCGGTGGTGTCGAAGCTGCACATCCAGCGCACCTCGCCGCGCGAGGCGTCCCAGTCGTAGAAGTGGAACCGGTCGCGCAGGCGGTCGGCGACGCCCTCCGGGAGCGTCGCGAACACCCCGTTGACGGGGCCGTCGGCGACCGAGACGCCGGCGATCGCGCCCGCGCCGATCAACGCGTTCAGGCCGTCGCGCAGTCGGGCCGCCATGGCGTTCGCGTGCGCCGCGCTGCGCAGGAACAGGTCGCCGTCGTAGAGCGCGAGCAGCTGCGCTGACACGAAGCGCATCTTGCTGGCGAGCTGCATGTCGAACTTGCGCAGGTAGATCAGGCCGTCAGCGGCATCCGGATCGATCGCGACGATCGCCTCGGCCGCGAGGGCGCCGTTCTTGGTGCCGCCCAGGCTGAGGACGTCGACGCCCGCGTCCGTCGTGAACTCCCGCAGCGGGGCGCCGAGCGCGGCCGCGGCGTTCGCGATGCGCGAGCCGTCCATGTGCACCGTCAGCCCGGCGGCGTGCGCGCGGTCGGCGATCGCCCGGATCTCGTCGGCCGTGTACAGCGTGCCGAGCTCGGTCGACTGCGTGATCGACACGACCCTGGGCTGCGCGTTGTGCTCGTCGAGCCGGTTCGCGAGGGCCTCGTCGATGTGCGCGGGAGTCAGCTTGCCGTCGACCGTCGGGAACGGCAGGAGCTTGATGCCGGCGACGCGCTCAGGGGCGGCACCCTCGTCGGTGTTGATGTGCGCCGTCTGCGGGGCGATCACGGCACCCCACCGAGGCAGCATCGACTGCAGTGCCACGACGTTCGCGCCCGTGCCGTTGAAGACGGGGAAGGCCTCGGCTCGGTCGCCGAAGTGACCCCGGATGACCTCCCGCAACCGGTCGGTGTACGCGTCGTAGCCGTAGGCGCTCTGGTGCCCGCCGTTGGCGGCGGCGATGGCCTCGAGGACCTCGGGGTGGATGCCGGAGTAGTTGTCGGACGCGAAGCCGCGCTGGGCGGGGTCATGCAGAGGGATCACCGGACCAGGGTAGTCGGCGGTCGATCCGCGTTCCTGACGGGGCGCGCACCGGCGTCGGGCTGCGGGCGCGGAACTGGCAGACTCTCACGGAGGGCGGCGAACGGGAGGCGTGTGAGCGAGCAGGGCGGCGAAGGGCGGCGCGGCGACCGCACGCGCACGATCGCGCGCTGGCTCCTGGGTGCAGGGGTCCTGGTGGCGTTCGCGGCCGGCGGCGAGGCGCTGCAGCGAGCGGCGTCCCTGCCGATCCCTGGTTCGACCCTCGGCATGATCGCGCTGCTCGTGGTGCTCGTGCTGCCGTTCGGGAACCGGCTGATGCGCGTCGTCGCGCCCGCCGCCGACACGCTCATCGCCGTGCTGCCGCTCCTGCTCGTGCCGCTCGCCGTGGGCGTCATCGGCGCGTTCGGCACGCTCGCGGAGCACGCGCTCGCGATCATCGCGGCGCTCGTCGTCGGCTGGCTCGCGACCTTCCTCACGGCGGTCTTCGTCGCCGATCTGCTGATGCGGGGGCGTTCGTGATCTGGCTGGCCGTGACGCTGCTCATCTGGGCGGGTGCGAGCGCCCTGGCGCGCGTCGGGCGCGGCTGGCTGAACCCCGTGCTCGTCAGCACGATCGCGATCGCGGCGCTGCTGATCATCCGGAACGTGCCGCTGGCCGAGTACCAGGAGGGGACCATCCCGCTGACGGCGCTGCTCGCGCCCGCGATCGTCGCGCTCGCACTGCCGATCCGGCGCCACGGCGGTGAGCTCGGGCGCCTGCTGCCCGCCCTCATCGTCGCGGCGGTCGCTGGTACCGTCGTCGGGCTCGCCGTGACGGTCGCGGTCGCGTGGGCGCTCGGGGCGCCGCCGGATGTCCTGCTCGCGCTCGCGCCGAAGCACGCGACGTCGGCGGTGTCGGCCGCCGTCGCGGAGGTCGTGGGCGCCGACGTGGCGCTGGCGGCCGTGTTCTCGATCATCACGGGCATCCTCGGCGCCGTCGCCGGCCCGCCGCTGCTGCGCCTGCTGCGCCGCCGCGACCCCGTGTCGCAGGGCTTCGCGATCGGCCTGTCCGCGCACGCGATCGGCACGGCGCGCGCGATGGAGCTCGGCCCGACGACCGGCGCCTCGTCGGCGCTCGGCCTCGCGCTCGCCGCCTTGCTCGTGCCGCTCGCCGTGCTCGTCGGCAGCCTGCTCGGCTGGCTCTGAGGCACTGCACAAACCCCGAGCCGCGGCAAGATCGGCGCGATTCTGCCGCGGCTCGAGGATTCTGCCGCGGCTCGGCACCCGATCGCGCCCGCCGACGTACGTCTCCAGGATGACGCGGCGCGCGCCTGCTCCGCGTAGCGTCGGAGTCATGCGCAAGACCCTGTTCCGTCGGATCACGCGCGGGCAGCTCGCCTTCGACATCGTGCTGGCCGCGCTGTTCGTGCCGTTCTTCTCCTTGGGCATCGTCGGCGACCTGTTCGTCGGAGGGGCCGCGTACTCGCCCGCCGTCCAGGCATGGGGCGTCGCGATCACGGTCGTCTTCGGCGTCGCGCTGGCGTTCCGGCGCCTGTCGCCGGTTCTCGCGCTCGCGATCGCCTGGCTGGGCGCGATCGCGCAGATGGCCGTGGGGATGTCGCCCCAGTTCTTCGACGTCGCCGTGTTCTTCGTGCTCTACGCGACGGCGGCGTACGGCACGACCGTCGTGATGTGGGTCGGTTGCGGCTCCGCCGTCGCGGGCGCGCTCGTGGCGGCCGTGTACATGGGCATCCAGTACGCGGTCTACAGCCCCGTGCTCTCGCCGCTCGACTGGGGGGTGACCGTCGGCATGTGGTTCGCCATGGTCGCGTTCGCTCTTCTGCTGTCGTGGACCACCGGCGCGCTCGTCCGGGCGGCGCGGCAGGCGCGCGCGAACCGCGAGGCACGGGAACGGGCGGAGCTCCTCGCGGCCGGCGAGCAGGAGCGCGGCCGCATCGCGCGCGACATGCACGACGTCGTCGCGCACTCTCTCGCCGTCGTGGTCGCGCAGGCCGACGGCGCGCGCTACGCGGCGGACGCCGACCCCGCCCTCGCGAAGGAGGCGCTCGGCACGATCAGCAGCACGGCCAGGGCCGCTCTCGTCGACGTGAGGCAGCTGCTCGCCCAGCTCCGGCACAGCCAGGCGGCCGGCCCCCAGCCGCGCCTGGCCGACCTCGAGGGGCTGTTCGCGGGCGTGCGCGCTGCGGGCGTCGAGCTCTCGGTCGACACCGACCCGACGCCGCCGGGAGAACCGCCCACGGGCGTTCAGCTGGCCGTGTTCCGCATCCTGCAGGAGGCCCTGACGAACGCGCTCCGACACGGCGGGGGCAGCGCCGTCGACGTCCGGATGGCGTGGCGGCCCGGTCGCGTCGTGATCGAGGTGCGCAACGCGGTCGGCGACGACCGGGCGCACGCCCAGGGCCGCGCGCCGGGCGGCGCTGGGCCCCGCGGTCACGGCATCGTCGGCATGACGGAACGCGCCCACCTCGTCGGCGGTACGCTCTTCGCGGCGCCGGATGGCAGGATGTTCGTCGTGAGAGCTGAACTGCCGGTCACCGGCTACGCGCGCGACGGCGCCGTCGGCGGCCGAGAGGCGGCGGAGTGACCGCCCCGATCCGGGTGGTGCTCGTCGACGACCAGGCCCTGTTCCGCGCGGGCATCCGCATGCTGCTCGGCTCCCAGCCCGACATCGAGGTGGTCGGCGAGGCCGGGGACGGGCGGGAGGGCGTCGCCGTCGTCACCGAGAGCCGGCCGGATGTCGTGCTCATGGACATCCGGATGCCCGTCATGGACGGCCTCGAGGCGACGGCGGAGCTGCTGCGGCGACCCGACTCGCCGCGCATCGTCATGCTCACGACCTTCGATCTCGACGAGGCGGCCGCGCGCGCGATCCGGCAGGGCGCGAGCGGATTCCTGCTCAAGGACGCGGAGCCGGAGTTCCTCCTGGCCGCTGTCCGCTCGGTGCACGCCGGCAGCGAGGTGATCGCCGCCTCCGCGACGCGCGAGCTGTTCGCGCATTTCTCCCCGCCCGCGAAGCAGCCGCCCGCGGCGTGGAGCGAGCTCACGGAGCGCGAACGAGAGATCTTCGCGTATGCCGCTCGCGGAATGAGCAACGCCGAGATCGCCGCCGCGGAGTTCCTGAGCGAGGCGACGGTGAAGACGCACGTCAGCCGCATCCTCACCAAGCTCGCGCTGCGCGACCGCGTGCAGCTCGTCGTCTTCGCGCACGAGCACGGGCTCGCCTGAGGCACCTCGTCGTCCGTCGGTTCCACGCGAGACGTGATGTCCTCTCGGGCGGTCATCCTCGGGATGCACGCAGATCATCCCGCAGGCCGATGACCCGGTGCCGCGCGCTTCGTAGCGTCGAAGGCATGGACATCACCACGACCGACCTCGGCCTCGCGGCCCGGGTCGCAGACCTCACCAAGACCTACGGAACCGGGAGCTCCCGCGTGACGGCCCTCGACGGCGTGAGCGTCGGCATCCGGCGCGGCCAGTTCACGGCCGTGATGGGGCCGTCGGGCTCGGGCAAGTCGACCCTCATGCACGTCATGGCCGGGCTCGACGCACCGACGTCGGGCGCCGCGTGGATCGGCGACACCGAGATCACGGGGCTGAGCGACGGGCAGCTGACGGTGCTGAGGCGCCGCAGGGTCGGCTTCGTGTTCCAGGCCTTCAACCTCGTGCCGACGCTCGACGTGCGCGGCAACATCCTGCTGCCGTTCGAGCTCGACGGACGGCGGCCGTCCGGAGACGAGTCGGCGCGCATCGAGGCGCTGATCGCGCGCCTCGGCCTCGCCGACCGGCTGTCGCACCGCCCCCACGAGCTGTCGGGCGGGCAGCAGCAGCGCGTCGCGATCGCCCGCGCGCTCGCGACCGCACCCGACCTCGTGTTCGCCGACGAGCCGACGGGCGCGCTCGACTCGCGCACGAGCCGCGAGGTGCTCGACCTGCTCGCGGATGCGAGCAAGCGCCACGGCCAGTCCATCGCGATGGTGACGCACGACCCGATCGCGGCGAGCTGGGCGGACCGCGTGCTCTTCCTCGGCGACGGCCGTATCGTCGCCGACAAGCCGCGGCAGACCGCCGAGGAGATCTCGGCGCACATGCTGCGCGCCGAGGGGGAGCGCGCCGGCGCCGCCCAGGGGGAGGCGGCATGAGCGCCGCGGCAGTCGTCGCGCCGCCCGCGGCCGCCCGCACCCGCGCGCCCGCGTTCGCGCTGCTCCGCGAACGGGGGATGGGGGCGAGCGTCCTCGTCGCGGCGATCTCGACGGCGTTCGGCGTGGTGCTGCTGTCGACCACGGGCTTCCTGAGCGCGATGTCGACGGCGCTCTACGGAGAATCCGGGATGCTGGCGCTGGTGCTCGGCATGACCGCCGGCGTCTTCATGATCATCTCGATGTACGTCGGAGCCGTCGTCACGAGCAACACCTTCGCGACGGTCGTCGCGGGCCGCACGCGGCAGATCGCGTTGATGCGGCTGATCGGGGCCTCCGCGCGATCGCAGCGCTCGGCGGTCGCCCGTCAGGGCCTCGTCGTCGGTGCCCTCGGCGCGCTGGTGGGTCTCGTCGTGGGCCTCGCGCTGTCGGCGATCGGCTCGCGGCTCGCCGACAGCGCCGTTGTCGCGGAGGCCGAGGCCTCCGGCTTCACCGGCATGCCCGACATCGGCTACGACGTGCTGCAGCCGTGGGTGCTGCTGCCGGCCGCGGCCGTCGTCGCCACCACCTGGCTCGCCGCGTGGGCCGGTTCGCGCCGCGTGCTCGCCGTCACGCCGCTGCAGGCGCTCGGAAACGCCGCGCCGCGCTCGGCGCGCGAGGCGGGCGGCCGGCGCCGCGGCGTGGGCAGCATCGTGCTCCTCGTGACCGGCTTCGCGCTGCTCGGCGCGGGCGCGGCGCTCGGAGTGTTCACGCCGCTCGGGCTGCTCGTGGCGTTCCCGGGCGGGCTGTTGTCGTTCACGGGGCTCAGCATCGGCGCGACGCTCGTGATGCCGCCCGTGCTGCGCCTGGTCGGTCGCCTGTTCGGCGGAACGGCGACGGCGCGTATGGCGTCCGAGAACGCGCTGCGGTACCCCGAGCGCTCCAGCCGCATGGCGATCGGCGTGGTCATCGGCGTCACCCTCGTGACGATGTTCGCCGTCGCCGCCGAGACGGCGAAGGCAGTGTTCGTCGCGAATTCCGGCGGCGCCGATGTCGAGCAGGTCACGACCGTCCTCGACATGTTCTCGCTCGTGATGATGGGGCTCGTCGCCGTCGCCGCCGTGATCGCCGCCGTCGGCCTCGTCAACCTGCTCACGATCGGCGTCGTGCAGCGCCGCACCGAGCTCGGCCTGCTGCGCGCCATCGGGCTGTCGAACCCGCAGGTGCGCCGCATGGTGATGCTCGAGGCCGCGCACATCACGATCTCCGCAGTCGTCTTCGGCCTCCTCCTCGGCGTGCTGTACGGCTGGGCGGGCGCGCAGTCCCTCCTCGGGGCCCTGTCGCTGAACGGCCAGGAGCCGTCGGGGCACCTGATCGCCCCCGCCGTGCCGTGGCTCACAGTTGGGGTGATCGCGGCGGCCGCCGCCGTCCTGACGCTGCTCGCGTCGGTCGCGCCGACGCGCCTCGCGACGCGCGTCTCGCCGGTCGAGGCGCTCGCCGCCGACTGAGCGGAGCCGCCTCCGGCCGCGCAGCAGCGCCGCTCAAGCGCCGCTTCCTGCGGGTGGGCGCGGACCTGCATCAAGCGGCACCTGAACGGCGTGCGTCGCGTTCGGGTGCCGCTTTGTGCGGGTGGGGTCGCGGCGGACGCGGATGAAGGCGCGCGTGAGCGATCGTCGCGGGCGAAGGCGTACGCACCGGATGACCCGGGCGTGCGCCGAGGCGGGCCCCGGCCCGCACGTGCTCAGCCCGCGGCAGCCCTGGCCCTCCGCCGCACCGTCGTCGGCACCTCGCGGTGGCGCCACGCGATGACGAACC
Organism: Microbacterium halophytorum; assembly: GCF_002970975.1. Lineage (GTDB taxonomy): Bacteria > Actinomycetota > Actinomycetes > Actinomycetales > Microbacteriaceae > Microbacterium > Microbacterium halophytorum. The sequence goes on along the minus strand of NZ_PNFA01000005.1, from coordinate 331,464 downwards.
GCGGGTCGAACCTCGGCGCGCACTTCGTGCAGGAGCTGACGCGCGGCGGGCGCCGATACCGATGCAGGGCGTGGCCGTTCGGGCAGGTGCCGACCCAGGGGGCGAGCTCGGTCGGCGTCCGCCCGTTGTGCGTCGTGCCGCCGACGTAGCCGATCTCGCGCGCGATGCGCTTCCACTCGGGGCCGTGGCCCGCGCCGGCGCCCGCCATCGCGTGCGCGACCTCGTGCAGCAGGGTCTGATGCACCTCGTCGTCATCGTTCAGCGCCGAGATGTAGCGGGAGACCGTGATGCGCCGATGCGTGTGGCTGCACACGCCCGCGCGGCGCTTGGCGTTGTCGAACCCGAACGACCACGTGCCGTCGAGATGCATCCGGATGAGGGCCTCGGCCCACACCCTCACCCGTTCGAGATCTGCCATGCAGGCACCCTAATCCGACCCACGGACGCCCGGCGCCGAGCGCACGGCCTCAGCCGGCGGAGACCGCGGAGCGGCGGCGCTCGGTCGCCTCGATCATCGTCATGGCCAGCTCGAGCTCGTCCTCGCTCGCGCCGAGCTCCTGCCGCAGGAACAGCACGCGCTTGAAGTCGGAGCGCGCGCCCTCTGCGTCGCCCGCCGCGTGCCGCTCGCGGCCGCGGTGGCTCAGCGCGAAGGCGGCGATCGACGGCCACTCCTGGCCATCGGCCTCCTCTGCGCACGTCGAGAGCTCGGCGTCGGCCGCCTCGTACGCGCCCCGCTCCGTCAGGACGGAGGCGTGCAGGATGCGCGAGCGCAGCAGGTCCTTGCGCGTGCCGGCCATGCGCGCGACGCGCACCGACTGCTCGCTCAGCGCGACCGATTCGTCCAGCTCACCGAGCACCTTCAGCAGCCAGACGCGCTCGAGCAGCGCCGGAAGGCTCCTCTGCGAGCCGATGTCCTCGAGCCGCTGACGGCACGCCGACGGATCGACGATCTCGCGGAGGCTCTCCGAGTCGTACCCCTGGATATAGCTCAACACGACTCCCTTCTCGAGCGCGCGCGGGCCGCTCGCAACACCAGTGTGCAAGACGCTCCTGGCCGCGCGCTGGCGGCGCGCGGCCGACACCCGAAACCGAACCGTTATCTCGGCGCTCGGCCCGCCGTCACCGCTCGAAGAGGCGCAGATTCGGCTTGGGCGAGTCGGTCGCGTCTCCGTCGTGCGCCGACCGCGCGCCGGCGATGAAGCGTTCGACCTCGTCGCCGTGGGCGATCTTCGCGGGGTGGGGGCCCGCGGCCATCAGGCGGGGGAGCCACTCGACGGGCAGCGGAGCGGCGGATGCCGCGATCACCAGGTTGCCGAAGCGGCGGCCCTTCAGCACCTGCACCTCCGCGAGGATCGCGACCTCGCCGAGGACCTCGCGGATCGTCGCGACCTGGCGCCGGGCGAACGCGAGCCCCGCCCCGTCGGCGACGTTCACGAGCAGGACGCCCGTCGGGGAGAGCAGGCCGGCCGCCGCCGAGTAGAACTCGACGGTCGTGAGGTGCGCGGGCGTCTGGGCGCCCGAGTACACGTCGCTGACGAGCAGGTCGACGGCGCCGTGCATGCCCTGCGGCATCCGGCCCAGCCCGTCGCGGGCGTCGCCGATGCGCACCCGGATGGCCGCCCCTCGCGGCAGCGGCAGGTGCTCGCGCACGAGGTCGACGAGGGGCTGCTCCAGCTCGACCACCTGCTGTCGCGAGCCCGGTCGCGTCGTCGCGATGTAGCGGGGGATCGTCATCCCGCCGGCACCGAGGTGCACGGCCGTGAGCGGCCCATCCGGGAGCTGGTCGATGACGGCGCCCATCCGCGCGACGTACTCGAAGTGCAGGTGCGTCGGGTCGGCGAGGTCGACGTGCGACTGCGGCGTGCCGTCGACGTCGACCTCGAACCCGGTCGTCACGTCGCTCGGCAGGATGCGAGCGATCCCGCCCGCCAGCCGCGCCTGCGGCACCTGACCCGGGTCGTCCCTCTTCCTGCCCATGCGGTCACTCTACGGCGCCCGATCGACCCGGAACCGAACATGAAAGCACGTCGGATGCGGAATCGCCACTGGACATGCCGAAGAAAGTCGGGTATCGTCGACAGTTGCGCTTCTCGGGTTCTCCCGTGCCTTCATATGGTGGTCGGTCGGGAACCTCGATCCTCGCAGATTGCGGCGAGTCGATCGGGTACCGGATCCGGGCGCACCTCACCTGTCGACAAGGAATCTAGCAGTCCGCACACGCTGCGGGCTCATGGAGGTCATCCCCTTGGCTGCTGCGCGCAACAACGCATCCACCAATCCGAAGAACGGCCGCGGCGCATCGCGTCGGTCGTTCGCGAAAGTCAACGACACGCTGACCGTCCCCGATCTGCTCGCACTGCAGACGGAGTCGTTCGACTGGCTCGTCGGCAACGACGCGTGGCGCGAGCGCGCCGCCGACGCGAGCCGCAACCAGCCGGAGCAGAGCGGCCTCGAGGAGATCTTCGAGGAGATCTCGCCGATCGAGGACCTCTCCGAGACGATGCAGCTCTCGTTCGCGAACCCCTACCTCGAGCCCGAGAAGTACTCGGTCGAAGAGGCGAAGGAGCGCGGCAAGACCTACGCGGCCCCTCTGTACGTCGAGGCCGAGTTCATGAACCACCAGACCGGTGAGATCAAGACCCAGACGGTCTTCATGGGCGACTTCCCGCTGCAGACGAGCGACGGCACCTTCGTCATCAACGGCTCCGAGCGCGTCGTCGTCTCGCAGCTCGTCCGCTCGCCCGGCGTGTACTTCGACAAGACGCCCGACAAGACCTCCGACAAGGAGATCGTCTCGGCCCGCGTCATCCCGAGCCGCGGCGCCTGGCTCGAGTTCGAGATCGACAAGCGTGACCAGGTCGGCGTGCGCATCGACCGCAAGCGCAAGCAGCCCGTCACCGTCTTCCTCAAGGCGCTCGGCCTGACCACCGAGGACATCGAGCGCGAGTTCGAGGGCTTCTCGTCGATCGAGGAGACCCTGGCGAAGGACACGATCCTCACGCAGGAAGAGGCGCTTCGCGACATCTACCGCAAGATCCGCCCGGGTGAGCAGGTCGCGGCCGAGGCTGCGCGCAGCCTCCTCGACAACTTCTACTTCAACCCGAAGCGCTACGACCTCGCGAAGGTCGGCCGCTACAAGCTGAACCAGAAGCTCGGCCTCGCGACCGACATCAGCGCCTCGACCCTGACGGTCGAGGACATCGTCGCGACCGTCAAGTACCTCGTCCGCATGCACCGCGGCGACGAGACCTTCGAGGGCGTCAACAAGTCGGGCGAGATCGTCGACAAGCGCATCGGCGCCGACGACATCGACAACTTCGGCAACCGCCGCATCCGCGCCGTCGGCGAGCTCATCCAGAACCAGGTCCGGACGGGCCTGAGCCGGATGGAGCGCGTCGTGCGCGAGCGCATGACGACGCAGGACATCGAGGCGATCACGCCGCAGACCCTGATCAACGTGCGCCCCGTCGTGGCCGCGATCAAGGAGTTCTTCGGCACGAGCCAGCTGTCGCAGTTCCTCGACCAGAACAACCCGCTCTCGGCGATCACGCACAAGCGCACGCTGTCGGCGCTCGGCCCCGGCGGCCTGTCGCGCGAGCGCGCGGGCGTCGAGGTCCGCGACGTCCACCCGTCGCACTACGGCCGTATGTGCCCGATCGAGACGCCGGAAGGCCCGAACATCGGCCTGATCGGCCGCCTCGCGACCTTCGGCCGCATCAACGCGTTCGGCTTCATCGAGACGCCGTACCGCCGCATCGTCGACGGCAAGGCCTCCGACCAGATCGACTACCTCACGGCGGCCGACGAGGAGAGCCTCAACATCGCCCAGGCGAACGCCAAGCTGAACGCCGACGGTTCGTTCGCCGAGAAGCAGACGCTGGCCCGCGGGCGCGACGGCGAGGTCGACCTGATCGACGTCGCCGACGTCGACTACATCGACGTCTCCCCGCGACAGATGACCTCGGTCGGAACGGCGCTCATCCCGTTCCTCGAGCACGACGACGCGAACCGCGCCCTCATGGGTGCGAACATGCAGCGCCAGGCGGTTCCGCTGATCGAGAGCCGCGCTCCGTTCGTCGGCACCGGCATGGAGGGCTTCGCGGCCGTCGACTCCGGTGACTCGATCATCGCCGACAAGGCCGGCGTGGTCACCGAGGTCTCGGCCGACACGATCGTCCTGCAGCTCGACGAGGGCGGCACGCAGGAGTTCTTCCTGCGCAAGTTCGACCGCTCGAACCAGGGCAACAGCTACAACCAGCGCGTCGTCGTCTCGGCGGGCGAGCGCGTCGAGGTCGGCCAGATCATCGCGGACGGCCCGTCCACCGAGAACGGCGAGCTCGCGATCGGCAAGAACCTCCTCGTCGGCTTCATGTCGTGGGAGGGCCACAACTTCGAGGACGCGATCATCCTCAGCCAGAACCTGGTGAAGGACGACACCCTCACCTCGATCCACATCGAGGAGTACGAGGTCGACGCCCGCGACACCAAGCTCGGCAAGGAGGAGATCACCCGTGATCTCCCGAACGTCAGCCCGGACCTGCTCAAGGACCTGGACGAGCGGGGCATCATCCGGATCGGCGCCGAGGTCCGCCCCGGCGACATCCTCGTCGGCAAGGTCACGCCGAAGGGCGAGACCGAGCTGAGCGCCGAGGAGCGCCTGCTCCGCGCGATCTTCAACGAGAAGAGCCGCGAGGTCCGCGACACCTCCCTGAAGGTGCCGCACGGCGAGCAGGGCACGGTCATCGCCGTCAAGGAGTTCGACGCGGAAGAGGGCGACGACGAGCTCGGCTCGGGCGTCAACCGCCGCGTCGTGGTCTACATCGCCCAGAAGCGCAAGATCACCGAGGGCGACAAGCTCGCGGGCCGCCACGGCAACAAGGGCGTCATCGCGAAGATCCTGCCCGTCGAGGACATGCCGTTCCTCGCGGACGGCACGCCGCTCGACATCGTCCTGAACCCGATGGGCATCCCCGGCCGAATGAACTTCGGTCAGGTGCTCGAGACCCACCTCGGCTGGATCGCCAGCCAGGGCTGGAAGGTCGAGGGCAACCCGGAGTGGGCGATCCACCTCCCGGACGAGCTCCGCGAGGGCGAGCCGGGCGCGAAGGTCGCGACGCCGGTGTTCGACGGCGCGCACGAGGCCGAGATCGCGGGTCTGCTCGACTCGACGCTCCCGACCAGCGACGGCGAGCGCCTCATCGACAGCAGCGGCAAGGCCGACCTGTTCGACGGCCGCACGGGCGACCCGTTCCCCGCACCGATCTCGGTCGGCTACATGTACATCCTGAAGCTGCACCACCTGGTCGACGACAAGATCCACGCGCGCTCGACGGGCCCGTACTCGATGATCACCCAGCAGCCGCTCGGTGGTAAGGCGCAGTTCGGCGGTCAGCGCTTCGGTGAGATGGAGGTGTGGGCCCTCGAGGCCTACGGCGCCGCGTACGCTCTGCAGGAGCTGCTCACGGTGAAGTCCGACGACATCCTCGGCCGCGTCAAGGTGTACGAGTCGATCGTCAAGGGCGAGAACATCCCCGAGCCCGGCATCCCCGAGTCCTTCAAGGTGCTCATGAAGGAGATGCAGTCGCTGTGCCTGAACGTCGAGGTGCTCGCGGCGGACGGCACGGAGGTCAACCTCCGCGACACCGACGACGAGGCCTTCCGCGCCGCGGAGGAACTCGGCATCAACATCTCCTCGCGCTTCGAGTCCGCCTCGATCGACGAGATCTGAACCAGCCAGCCGACTTCGAGAATTCCAACAGGAGAGTCAATTGCTCGACGCAACTACTTTCGATGAGCTTCGCATCGGCCTGGCCACCGGCGACGACATCCGTCGCTGGTCGTACGGTGAGGTCAAGAAGCCCGAGACGATCAACTACCGCACCCTGAAGCCCGAGAAGGACGGCCTGTTCGGCGAACAGATCTTCGGCCCCTCGCGCGACTGGGAGTGCGGCTGCGGCAAGTACAAGCGGGTCCGCTTCAAGGGCATCGTGTGCGAGCGCTGCGGCGTGGAGGTCACCAAGAGCTCCGTCCGCCGCGAGCGCATGGGTCACATCGAGCTCGCCGCTCCCGTCACCCACATCTGGTACTTCAAGGGCGTGCCCTCGCGCCTCGGCTACCTGCTCGACATGGCGCCGAAGGACCTCGAGAAGGTCATCTACTTCGCCGCCTACATGGTGATCTCGGTCGACGAGGATGCGCGCCACCGCGACCTCTCGACGCACGAGAACAACCTGCGCCTCGAGATCAAGGCGCTCGGCGACCGCCGCGACGCGCGCATCGCCGAGAAGATGCAGAAGCTCGAGGACGACCTCGCCGCACTGGAGGCGGAGGGTGCCAAGGCCGACCAGAAGAAGAAGGCCAAGGACGCCGCCGAGAAGGAGATGGCGACGATCCGCAAGCGTTCGGACGAGTCCATCGCGCGCCTGGAGCGCGTGTGGGAGGAGTTCCGCACGCTCGAGGTGGGTCAGCTCAAGGCTGAGGACGACGTCTTCCAGGAGCTGCAGGACCGCTTCGGCCAGTACTTCGAGGCGCTCATGGGCGCCGAGGGCCTTCAGCGCCGTCTCGCGGAGTTCGACCTGGCCGCTGAGGCCGAGTCGCTCCGCCTGCAGATCGCCGAGGGCAAGGGCCAGCGCAAGATCCGCGCGATCAAGCGCCTCAAGGTCGTGCAGTCGTTCCTCGGCTCCGGCACCTCGCCGGCGTCGATGGTCCTCGACGTGGTCCCGGTGATCCCGCCGGAGCTGCGCCCGATGGTCCAGCTCGACGGCGGTCGCTTCGCCACGAGCGACCTGAACGACCTGTACCGCCGCGTCATCAACCGCAACAACCGCCTCCGTCGCCTGATGGACCTCGGTGCTCCCGAGATCATCGTCAACAACGAGAAGCGCATGCTGCAGGAGTCGGTCGACGCCCTGTTCGACAACGGCCGCCGCGGCCGCCCCGTCACCGGCACGGGCAACCGCGCGCTGAAGTCGCTCAGCGACATGCTCAAGGGCAAGCAGGGCCGGTTCCGCCAGAACCTGCTCGGCAAGCGCGTCGACTACTCGGGCCGTTCGGTCATCGTCGTCGGCCCGCAGCTCAAGCTGCACCAGTGCGGCCTGCCGAAGCAGATGGCGCTCGAGCTGTTCAAGCCGTTCGTGATCAAGCGCCTGATCGACCTCGGTCACTCGCAGAACATCAAGGCGGCCAAGCGCGCCGTCGAGCGCACGCGCCCCGAGGTCTGGGACGTGCTCGAGGAGATCATCCGCGAGCGCCCCGTGCTGCTGAACCGCGCACCCACCCTGCACCGCCTGGGCATCCAGGCCTTCGAGCCGCAGCTCGTCGAGGGCAAGGCGATCCAGCTCCACCCGCTCGTGTGCGCGGCGTTCAACGCCGACTTCGACGGTGACCAGATGGCCGTGCACCTGCCGCTGTCGGTCGAGGCCCAGGCCGAGGCCCGCGTGCTGATGCTCGCGTCGAACAACATCCTGAAGCCGTCGGACGGCCGCCCGGTGACCCTGCCCAGCCAGGACATGATCATCGGTCTGCACCACCTGACGACGCTCGTCGAGGGTGCGAGCGGCGAAGGCCGCGCGTTCGGCTCGGTCTCGGAGGCGCAGCTCGCCAAGGACGAGGGCACCCTCGACCTGCAGGCGAAGGTCCGCATCCGCATCCCCGGCCTGACCTTCCTCGAGGGCCAGGCTCCGGAGGGCTACGAGAAGCACGGCCTCGTCGACACCTCGCTCGGCCAGGCGATCTTCAACGGCAACCTGCCGAAGGGCTACCCCTTCGTGCGGGAGCAGGCCGACAAGGGCAAGCTCAGCCAGATCGTCAACAAGCTGGCCGAGGAGTACCCGAAGACGGTCGTCGCCGAGACGCTCGACAACATCAAGGACGCCGGTTTCTACTGGGCCACGCGCTCCGGCGTGACGGTCGCCCTCTCCGACGTGCTCACGCCGCCGGAGAAGGCCGGGATCGTCGCCGAGCACGAGAAGCTCGCCGCGAAGGTCAACTCGCAGTACGCGAAGGGTCTCATCACCGACGGCGAGCGCCGCCAGGAGCTCATCCAGGTGTGGACCGAGGCCACGGACAAGATCCAGCAGGCCATGCGCGACAACTTCCCCGAGGACAACACCATCAACCGCATGGTGTCGTCGGGTGCGCGAGGCAACTGGCTGCAGATCCGGAACATCGCCGGTATGCGCGGCCTGGTGAACAACCCGAAGGGCGAGATCATCCCGCGCCCGATCATCTCCTCGTACCGCGAGGGGCTGTCGAACGCGGAGTACTTCATCGCCACGCACGGTGCCCGAAAGGGCCTCGCCGACACCGCTCTGCGCACGGCCGACTCCGGTTACCTGACGCGTCGTCTCGTCGATGTCTCGCAGGACGTCATCATCCGTGAGGACGACTGCGGCACGTCGAAGGGCCTCGAGTACACGATCGCGGCTCCGGATGCGGACGGCACGCTGGTGAAGGACGCGAACGTCGAGAACTCGGTGTTCGCCCGTTCGCTCGCGGCCGACGTCGTGGCGGAGGACGGCACCGTCCTCGCCGAGGCGGGCCAGGACATCGGCGACCCGATGATCGAGAAGCTCGTCGCCGCCGGCGTCGAGAAGATCAAGGTCCGCTCGGTGCTCACGTGCGACTCGGCCGTCGGCGTCTGCGCGCAGTGCTACGGCCGCTCGCTCGCGACCGGCAACCTCGTCGACATCGGCGAGGCGGTCGGCATCATCGCCGCCCAGTCGATCGGTGAGCCGGGCACGCAGCTGACGATGCGCACCTTCCACACCGGTGGTTCGGCCTCGGCTGACGACATCACGCAGGGTCTGCCCCGCGTGCAGGAGCTGTTCGAGGCGCGCACCCCGAAGGGCGCATCCCCGATCGCGGAGGCCGATGGCCGCATCACGATCGAGGAGACCGAGAAGCAGAAGAAGATCATCCTCACGCCCGACAGCGGCGACGAGGTGCACTCCTACCCGGTGCTGAAGCGTGCGACTCTCCTCGTCGAGGACGGCGACCACGTGAAGGTGGGCCAGGCCCTGCAGGTCGGCACGCTGGATCCGAAGGAGATCATGCGCGTTCAGGGCGCCCGCGAGGTGCAGAAGTACCTCGTCAGCGGCGTGCAGGGCGTGTACGGCTCGCAGGGTGTGCCGATCCACGACAAGCACATCGAGGTCATCGTGCGCCAGATGCTGCGCAAGGTCACCGTCGTCGACCACGGCGAGACCGAGATGCTGCCCGGTGAGATGGTCGACGTGAAGCGCTACCAGGAGCTCAACCGCGCCGCGGTCGCCGAGGGCAAGCGCCCCGCGTCGGGCCGCCCCGAGCTCATGGGCATCACGAAGGCCTCGCTCGCGACCGAGTCGTGGCTGTCGGCCGCGTCGTTCCAGGAGACGACCCGCGTCCTCACGGAGGCGGCCCTCCAGGGCAAGCGCGACCCGCTGGTCGGCCTGAAGGAGAACGTCATCATCGGAAAGCTGATCCCCGCGGGAACCGGCCTTTCGAAGTACCGCGACGTCGTCGTGGAGGCGACGGAGGAGGCGAAGAGCGAGCGGTACCCCAACCGCATCTTCGCCTCGGACGGCGCCTTCGCCGACGGCGACTACGGGTTCGTCGACTTCGACGCGTTCTCGTCGGACGACTTCACGACGCCCGGGCAGTACAACTGATTGAGGCGAGAGAAGAGCGAGCTCGCTCGCTCTTCCGAGCCGATTGAAGTTGTTGAGCGGAGCGACAACTGATTGAGGCGAGAGAAGAGCGAGCTCGCTCGCTCTTCCGAGCCGATTGAAGTTGTTGAGCGAAGCGACAACCAAAGCCCTCCCCAGCTGAGGCAGCGCTTGAACGGCTCCGGATCTTCGGATCCGGGGCCGTTCGTCGTTCCGCGGTCTCGATCTGCGCACGGAACCAGGCTTCGACGCGCGGAACGCCTGAGGCGTTCGATACCCTTTGGCATCGTCAGTTCGATATTCCTGGGGGGACACACCGACATGACGGATCCGAGAGACGTCGCGCCCGAAGATGACGGCGCGCAGGGCACACAGCCTGCGGCCGAGGGGGCTTCACACGCTCAGGCACCGCCGCCCGCAGGTGGGGCGGGGGAAGAGTCGGTCGTGCCGCAGGGCGCATACCCGGAGGCATCGCAGCAGCCTGCTCACGCGTATGCGGAGGAGCCGCGGCCGGGCACCGACGCGTACGCCGTACAGGCGGGTGCCTACGCCACGGCGCCGCCGCAGGCGGGCCCCTACGCCGGGGCCGTGCCGCCCCGGCCCTCCTCGCCGTCCCTGCTTGCGGCGAAGGAGCCGTGGCTCGCAGCGCTCATCCATGTGGGCCTCGCGCTCGCGGGCGCCGTCGCTTCGAGCGCGCTCGTCGTCCTACTCGGCGTCATCGGTTTCGGCACGCTCGACGACCAGGACGTCGCTTCTGCGGTCTCGTCGCAGTGGTTCCCGCTCATTGTGCAGTTCCTGGGCGCTGGGTTCTTCGGCGCCTTCGACACCACGGTCGCGGCGATGGGGGTCACCGTCACCGCGAGCCTGTTCTTCGTGCCGCTGCTCGTGCCGGTGGGGGCGGGCCTCGCCGTGCTCCTGTTCGGCCGGCGCGCCGCACAGCCGCTCTCCCTGCCGCCGCTGTGGCGCGCTCTCACAGCGGGCATCGCCGGCGCGATCTTCGCGGCCGTCGTGCTGATCCTGCAGCTCGCAGCGCCCATCTCGATCGCGGTGCCGGAAGCGCCGTCCGTCGACATCCGCGCCGTCAGCGCGATCAGTGTCATGTTCGGCATCCTCATCATCGCGGGCGCCGTCTTCGTGTCGCTGAGCCCGCGTGGCGCGACGCGCGGCAGGTGGCGCTCCGGTGCGCTCCAGGCGGTGGAGCACCTCGGCGGTGTCGGCGCGCTGATCGGGCTCGGCCTGTTCACTGCGGCGCTCGTGAACGTCGATGGCGGCGCGGGCGCGCTCGTGCTGTTCGCGCCGCTGCTGCTCCCGATGCTGGCGGCGGAGGGCACGGGCATCGGCGCCTTTTCGGCGGTCTCCACGACGGTTCAGGGCGATGTCGAGAACTACCTTCCCGTCGATCTCCCCGCCTACAGCTTCACGACGTTCTCTGATGCTCTCCCGCTCTGGGCGCGCGTCGTCATCCCTGTCGTCGCCGTCCTCGCCCTCCTTTTCGCCGCGCTGCGCTGGCGCGTGCGGCGGGGAGCGGTGAACGATGTCGCGGGGTGGTTCGTACTGCCCGTAGGCTACGCGGCGCTCGGCATTCTCGTCATGGTCGCCGGCCGAATCTCCGTCACCGCGGCGTTCGGCGGCGACAGCGGCATCCTCGGCGCATTCCTGGGCGAGGAGTCCATGGGGATGGCCGCAGCCATCGCACCAGCGCCGTGGACCTTCGTGCTGTTCGCGGTGTTCGGTGCTGCCGTTGAGGCGCTTTCCCGATTCGTCGTGCCGGCCGCTGCGCGCACGCTGCCCTCCGGCCTGCTGCGTGCGCTCGCCTTCGGTGCGGCCGCTGCCCCGGCCGCGGCCGCGGTGCAGCCGGCTCCGACCGTTCGGCCGCAGCCGGCCGACTACGCGGCCGTTGGCTCTGCGGCGGGTGGGGCCGAGCAGTCGCCGGATGCCGCGGTGGCCGAGCGGTTGGACCCGCTCGCCGCGTCGGCGCCGTATCCGCCCGCGCAGACGGCGGCGTACCCAACCGCGGGCGCCGCGGCATACGATTCCGCGCAGTCGCAGTCGCAGTCGCAGTCGCAGTCGCAGCCGGCGCCACCCGCGGATGATCCCTTCCAGAAACTGCTCGCGGGGGAGGAACGCCAGCCGGTCAGTCGGAAAGCCAAGACCGCGTGGATCGTCGCTGGAGGCTCCGCGCTGGTCATCGTGCTGTTGGTCGCCGGCGGTCTGATCGCCCACGGCTACCTCTCCGGCACGAAGTACTCGCCCCAGGCGAAGGCCGAGAAGTACCTCGAAGCGATCGTCGACGGCGATGCCGACGAGGCGCTCGAACTGTGGGCGCCGAACGTCGAGAGCGCGGATCGCGTGCTGCTGCGGGATGACATCTATGCGGCGGCAGAGAACCGGCCGACGGAGTACGAGGTCGGCGACGTCGCGGAGATCGAAAGGACCGATACGGTGGAGGTCGCCGCAACCCTCACGGTCGACACCAAGAAGTACGACGTGTCGTTCACGCTCGAGAAGGCCGGCTCGGCCGACGTCGTCTTCGACGACTGGCGCATCGTGGCGGGGCCGGAGCAGACGATCGCTGTCGGTGACGTGACGAAGGTGACGGCGGTCAACGGCGTCGAGGTCGATCTCTCGCAGGTCTCGGGCGCCGCGGGGGCAGGCGAGGACGGCTTCAGCGAAGGGCAGTTCAGGACCCTGCCGGTGCTGCCGGGCGACTACGTGTTCGCGGCGCCGAAGGCCGACGGCGTGTTCAGCTACGGGGAAGACCAGACCGTGACGGCGTTGCCTGGCGCGAACGACCTGATCGAGGGTGTGAACCCGGAGGATCTGGGCCTCATCTCGTTCACGGCCGACTGGACCGACGAAGCGCAGAACCAGGCGATCGCCCAGGTGCAGCAGCGCATCGACGAGTGCATGAAGTCCGACCAGTTCGTCCCGAAGCTCTGCCAGAACAACCTCACGATGAGCGAGCCGTTCTTCATGGCGGTCACCGACATCAAGCGCTCCTGGGACACCGAACCGAGTCTGCGATTCGAGACGCGCGAGGACGGCGACTACGTCGTCGTCGACGGCGGCGAGCTGCGCTTCGACTACAAGGAGCGCTACTCGGAGGACGACGAGTGGGAGGCTGATGACACGGTCGACAGCGCGCCGTTCGGCTGGACGGGGGCCTCGGTTCCGGTCGCGGCGACGGAGGACGGAGACGTGGAAGCCGACTTCTCCGACTTCTGAGGCGGCGCACGAGCGGGTCCCTATCGGAACACCCATCCCGGTAGTCGCCCACCTGAACGCAGGGGCTGCCGCTATCGGGGCGCACCGGCTCCGGCGCGACCGGCGCGTGCCGGGCGTGGCAGCCCTCGAGCCCGCGACGCGCCGCACACGCGGCGAGGCGCCGCGGTGCGGGCGCTGGGCCGGGTTACGCTCGCCGCGTGGGGACCACCCCGCCGTGAGGAGTGCGTGTGATGAGTGACGCCAAGGGCGAGAACGACGACCCGACGACCGGCGAGCCCATCGAGGCCGCCGCGGGGGAGGAGACCGGCGCGGCGCGCGCCGGTGCTGCGGACGACGCCGCGGCCCAGGAGGCTGCCGCGGACGACGCGACCCGCGCCGTGCCGATGGCCGACGCCCCCGACGATGCGACCCGCGCCGTTCCGACGGCCGACGCGGCCGACGATGCGACGCGCGCTGTGCCGACGGCCGGGGACGACGCCCCGACGGGCGCCGCCGACGATGCCGCGGGTGCGGCAGCCGGCGCCGCGGCGCCCTTCGACGCGGCGCGGAAGGAGCCGGCGCCCGAGACGGCGACGTATGCCCTCGATGACGCGGACGCTCCGCACGCAGAGGGAGCGCGGGCGGAGGGGGAGGCCGGAGGCATCGCGGGCGAGCCCGCCGAGGATGCGCCCGCCGCGGAGGTCGACTACGCCGCGCTGGCGGCCGAGCTCGAGGAGTTCGAGGCCCGCCAGGCGGGAGCGGCGGGCGCCGCGCCCGCCGCGCACGCCGCGGAGGAGCGGAACTCGAGCGGCTGGTTCGACCCTGCCCCCGACACGTTCCGCGCGACCGAGCCCGGTGAGGACTCGCCGACCGAGGTGATCGCCCCTCCCGGAGCCCCCGACGCCGGTGAGACCGCCGTGCTGCCGCAGGCGGGGGATCAGTCCGAGACCGCCGTCATCACCCCGAGCGAGCCCACGGCGCAGACCACGGTCGCCGCGGCCGGAGCCGGAGCGGGGAGCGCCGCGGCCGGCGCATCCGATGGCCCGCACAGCGACGCGATCTTCGAGACCTTCGAGCCGCCGCGCAAACGGGGCAACCGCGTCGCGGCCCTGCTGATCGGCGTGCCGGCGACGATCGTGTTCGCGCTGCTGTACGCGGCCGTCGACCTGCTGTACGGCTGGTTCCAGAACGACGTCCAGGTCGAGACGCTCGTCGACGACCTGGTGCCGCGCATCCTCGAGTTCAGCTTCTGGGTCCCCGTCGCGGTGTTCTTCCTGGCGTTCTGGCTCGTGGGCGTGATCGTGAACCGTGGCCGCGCCGGCTGGTGGGTCGTGCTGGGTTTCGTCGTGGCGGCGGTGACCTATCTCGGCTTCGTGTTCGCGCCCGTCATCGCCTACCCGTTCTGGCTGATGACGCCGAGCGACGCGTCGGCCGCTGTCGAGGCGCTGCTGCTGAACCCCGTCGCGATCGGTGTCTTCATCATCGCCCGCGAGGTCACGGTGTGGTTCGGTGCGTGGGCCGCGGGGCGCGGTCGCAGGATGAAGCGCCTGAACGCCGAGGACAAGGCGGAGTACGACAAGGCGGTCGCGGAGGCCGAGTGAGCTCGGGGCGCGCGTCGCCCGAGCCCAGAACTGCGGTGGGGCGTCGGTCCGGAAGGGTCGGCGCCCCACCGTCGCGTGCGGCGCGCGAGAATGGATCGTGAGGGGTCGAAAGCGGAGGAAGGGGCACCGGATGGGCGCGCAGCACCTGAGCGCCGCAGCGGCCGCGGCCTTCGCGGGCGCGGCCTACGGCGCGCTCCTCGTCTGCGCGGCCGGCGTCGTCACGCTCTGGACGGACGCTCCCGTCATCGACGTGCCCGGCCTCGGGGTCGTGCCCGCCATGCTCGCGGCGGTCGCCGCCGTCTTCGCCTTCGCGGGCGCGCTGCACAGGGCCGTACGCCCGCCCCGCCCCGCCTACACGGCGGCGATTGGCGTCGCTCTGACGGCGGCGCTCGCCCACCTCGTTTCGCTGTGGCTGTTCGCCGTCCTGCTCGGGTCGGGGCTCGGCGTCGCGGGCGCGGCCGTCGCCGGGTCGGTGACGGGCGGGTTCTCGGTCCTCGCGGCCCTGCTCGCGGCCGCCTGCGCGTGGGCGGGCGTCGCGCTCCGCCGCACGGACGCGGACCGACCTCGTTGGCCGTGGGAGCGCCGCGGCGAGTAGCCGCCGCCGTGCCGCATCGGGCCTCGTCCTGCGCCCGCCGCCCCGCCGGGGAGCGGCGGTGCGTGACGGGCCGCGGGGCGCGCACTACCCTGGGCGCATGGAGGAGCGGTCGCTCGAGACGCAGGTGTCGCAGGCTGTCGACGCCTGGCTGCGCTGGCTGCCCCGGTGGCAGCCGGCGACGCATCGCGGCCGCGTCGCGCCCTGCCGTCGCTGCTACGGGTCGCCCGTCCTCGAGGCCGCCGGCCTCGGGTCCGACGTGCCGCACGGCGTTCAGCACGGGCTCTCGACCCGCGTCAAGACGATCATCGACCGCCACGTCGGCCGCTACACCGAGCTGAACCTGCCGATGCTGCAGGCCGAGCTCGACCAGCAGAGCGCGCGCAACAGGGCGCGCAGCTACCGCCCCGATGAGGGGCTGGACCCGGAGCACGAGGGGCTCCCGCTCGATCCGGATCCGCAACCGGGCCAGCCGTTCCTGTTCACGATCGAGGGGCTCGCGAACGAGGCGGCGGGGGAGGTGCCCAGCCTGCCTCCGCTGACCGAGGAGGCGAAAGCGGCGCTGCGGCAGGAGGTCGCCCTGGCCGACGAGTACGCGAACATGGTCGGGCGCGAGGTCTGCCAACTCCTCCTCCCGCACCGGATGCGCATCCACCGTGCCGTCTCCGAATTCGTCGAGCCGCAGGTCGAGAGCATGCTCTCCGACCTCACCCGCTCGCTCGACGCGCCGTTCGACCCCAACGACCTCCGCTGACCGCGGGATCACAACCGTTCAGGTGCCGCTTCCTGTGCGTGGGCGCCGCGCGGCCCGCATCAGGCCGCACCGGAGCGACGGAGAGGGCGATCCGCGCGGCGCTACACCCGCGCGGCCGCCGCGCGCCGCATTGCTTTTGACCCGGCGTGTCATTGCGCGTAGCATGAAGGGGTGTGCGCTTTCGCGCGCGCCCGAACCCGTGCTCGCGCGGGCCGAGGGGGCGTTCGCGGCGCACGCGGGACCGGGCTGCGAACAGCCCACCCCCACGGCATACCCGCCACGCAAGGCTCCCCGGGTCTCCCGGGGCTCCGGCGGGTCCAACGTGAAACATCACGCGCTGTCACCGTGCAGCACTGACAAGGAGAACTAGTGCCAACTATTCAGCAGTTGGTTCGCAAGGGCCGCAAGTCGAAGAAGGTCACGACGAAGGCGCCCGCACTGAAGGCGAACCCGCAGCAGGCCGGCGTGTGCACCCGTGTGTACACGACCACCCCCAAGAAGCCGAACTCGGCGATGCGCAAGGTCGCTCGTGTGAAGCTGCGCAACGGTACCGAGGTCACGGCCTACATCCCCGGTGAGGGCCACAACCTCCAGGAGCACTCTCTGGTGCTCGTCCGCGGCGGTCGTGTCAAGGACCTCCCCGGTGTCCGCTACAAGATCGTCCGCGGTGCTCTCGACACCCAGGCCGTCAAGAACCGTGGCCAGGCTCGCAGCCGCTACGGCGCGAAGAAGGGCTGACCGCTATGCCTCGTAAGGGACCCGCTCCGAAGCGTCCGGTCGTCAACGACCCGGTCTACGGCGCTCCGATCGTCACGCAGCTCGTCAACAAGATCCTCGTCGACGGCAAGAAGTCGCTCGCCGAGTCGATCGTGTACGGCGCGCTCGCCGGCGTCGAGGCCAAGAACGGCCAGGACGCCGTCGCGACGCTCAAGAAGGCGCTCGACAACGTCCGCCCGACCCTCGAGGTCCGCAGCCGTCGCGTCGGCGGCTCGACCTACCAGGTGCCGGTCGAGGTCAAGCCGCACCGCGCGAACACCCTCGCGCTGCGCTGGCTCGTGAGCTACGCGAAGGGTCGTCGTGAGAAGACGATGACCGAGCGTCTCATGAACGAGATCCTCGACGCCTCGAACGGCCTCGGTGCCGCGGTCAAGCGCCGCGAGGACACTCACAAGATGGCCGAGTCGAACCGCGCCTTCGCGCACTACCGCTGGTAACCAGCTGTTCACGCGGGTTCCGGATGATCGGCACGTCCGGTCATCCGGAACCCGCACCGAATCTTCTTTTCTCCTCGACGTAAGGAAACGCCCGTGGCACAGGAAGTGCTCACCGACCTCAAGAAGGTCCGCAACATCGGCATCATGGCGCACATCGATGCCGGCAAGACGACGACGACCGAGCGCATCCTGTTCTACACGGGTGTGAACCACAAGATCGGCGAGACGCACGACGGCGGCGCGACGACCGACTGGATGGAGCAGGAGCAGGAGCGCGGCATCACGATCACGTCTGCTGCCGTCACCTCCTTCTGGGACGGCACGCAGATCAACATCATCGACACGCCGGGTCACGTCGACTTCACGGTCGAGGTCGAGCGCTCGCTCCGCGTGCTCGACGGCGCCGTTGCGGTCTTCGACGGCAAGGAGGGCGTTGAGCCCCAGTCCGAGACGGTGTGGCGCCAGGCCGACAAGTACAACGTGCCCCGCATCTGCTTCGTCAACAAGATGGACAAGCTGGGCGCGGACTTCTACTTCACGGTCGACACGATCGTCAACCGCCTGAAGGCGACCCCCATCGTCATGCAGCTGCCGATCGGCGCTGAGAACGACTTCGTCGGCGTCGTCGACCTGCTCACGATGCAGGCCTACGTCTGGCCGGGCGACGCCAAGGGCGACGTGACCATGGGCGCAGAGTACGAGACCCGCGAGATCCCCGCGGACCTGCAGGACAGGGCCGAGGAGTACCGCCAGAAGCTCATCGAGCAGGTCGCCGAGGCCGACGACGCGCTCCTCGAGAAGTTCTTCGGCGGCGAGGAGCTCTCCGTCGACGAGCTCAAGGCCGGCATCCGCAAGCTCACCGTCGCCGGTGAGGCCTTCCCGGTCTTCTGCGGCTCGGCGTTCAAGAACCGCGGCGTCCAGCCGATGCTCGACGCCGTCGTGGACTTCCTGCCGTCGCCGCTCGACGTGCCCGCGATCGAGGCGCACGACCCGAAGGACGAGGAGAAGATCATCGAGCGTCACGCCGACGCCGACGAGCCCTTCGCCGCCCTCGCCTTCAAGGTCGTCTCGCACCCGTTCTTCGGTCGCCTGACCTACGTGCGCGTCTACTCGGGCCGCCTCGACTCCGGTGCCCAGGTCATCAACTCGACCAAGGGCAAGAAGGAGCGCATCGGCAAGATCTTCCAGATGCACGCCAACAAGGAGCAGCCGGTCGACTCGGTCACCGCTGGCCACATCTACGCCGTGATCGGCCTCAAGGACACCACGACGGGAGACACGCTGTGTGACCCGTCGTCGCAGGTCGTCCTCGAGTCGATGACGTTCCCCGAGCCGGTCATCGAGGTCGCCATCGAGCCGAAGACCAAGGCCGACCAGGAGAAGCTCGGCGTCGCCATCCAGAAGATGGCGGAAGAGGACCCGACGTTCCGCGTCGAGAACAACCCGGAGACCGGTCAGACGACGGTCAAGGGCATGGGCGAGCTGCACCTCGACATCATCGTCGACCGCATCAAGCGCGAGTTCAAGGTCGAGGCCAACGTGGGCAAGCCCCAGGTCGCCTACCGCGAGACGATCCGCCGGGCCGTCGAGCGCCACGACTACACGCACAAGAAGCAGACCGGTGGCTCCGGCCAGTTCGCGAAGATCCAGTTCAAGCTCGAGCCTCTCGAGGTCGAGGGCGACAAGGTCTACGAGTTCGTCAACGCCGTCACCGGTGGCCGCGTTCCGCGCGAGTACATCCCGTCGGTGGACGCGGGCTTCCAGGACGCCATGAACGTCGGCATCCTCGCCGGGTACCCGATGGTCGGCGTGAAGGCCACCCTGACGGACGGCCAGTCGCACGACGTCGACTCCTCGGAGATGGCGTTCAAGATCGCCGGTTCGATGGGCTTCAAGGAGGCCGTCCAGAAGGCGAGCCCCGTGCTGCTCGAGCCGCTCATGGCCGTCGAGGTCCGTACTCCCGAGGAGTACATGGGCGACGTCATCGGCGACCTGAACTCGCGCCGCGGTCAGGTCCAGTCGATGGAGGACGGCCAGGGCGTGAAGGTCGTCTCGGCGCTCGTTCCGCTGTCGAGCATGTTCGGCTACATCGGCGACCTGCGCTCGAAGACCTCGGGCCGCGCCGTGTACTCGATGGAGTTCCACAGCTACGACGAGGTCCCCAAGGCCGTCGCCGACGAGATCATCCAGAAGGGCAAGGGCGAGTAATCGTCCTGCCCCTCCGGCTCGGGGCGGGTCGCGGAATCCGCCGACCCGCCCCGCACAAAACTTCACACTGACTGTCTATTAGACTGAAACAACCCATGTAGCAGGCCGGTCGCAATCCGGTGACCGGTGCTGTTACTCGACCGTCCTAGGAGGACACAGTGGCCAAGGCCAAGTTCGAGCGGACCAAGCCGCACGTCAACATCGGTACGATCGGGCACGTCGACCACGGCAAGACGACGCTGACCGCAGCCATCTCGAAGGTGCTGGCGGAGAAGTTCCCGTCGGACGTCAACGTGCTGCGCGACTTCGGCTCGATCGACTCGGCTCCCGAGGAGCGCCAGCGCGGCATCACGATCAACATCTCGCACGTCGAGTACGAGACCGAGAAGCGCCACTACGCGCACGTCGACGCCCCGGGTCACGCCGACTACATCAAGAACATGATCACGGGTGCCGCCCAGATGGACGGCGCGATCCTCGTGGTCGCCGCGACCGACGGCCCGATGGCCCAGACCCGTGAGCACGTCCTGCTCGCGAAGCAGGTCGGCGTTCCCTACCTGCTCGTCGCCCTCAACAAGTGCGACATGGTCGACGACGAGGAGATCCTGGAGCTCGTCGAGCTCGAGGTCCGCGAGCTCCTCAGCTCGCAGGACTTCGACGGCGACAACGCTCCGGTCGTCCAGGTCTCGGGCTACCAGGCCCTCCAGGGCGAGGAGAAGTGGGTCGACTCGATCCTCGAGCTCATGAAGGCCGTCGACGAGTCGATCCCGGACCCGGTCCGCGACCGCGACAAGCCGTTCCTGATGCCGATCGAGGACGTCTTCACGATCACCGGTCGCGGCACGGTCGTCACGGGCCGCGCCGAGCGCGGTACCCTCGCGATCAACTCCGAGGTCGAGATCGTCGGCATCCGCGACACCCAGAAGACCACGGTCACGGGTATCGAGATGTTCCACAAGCAGCTCGACGAGGCATGGGCCGGCGAGAACTGCGGTCTGCTGCTCCGCGGCCTCAAGCGCGAGGACGTCGAGCGCGGCCAGGTCGTCGTGAAGCCGGGTTCGGTCACGCCGCACACCAACTTCACGGGCACCGCCTACATCCTCTCGAAGGACGAGGGCGGCCGCCACAACCCGTTCTACACGAACTACCGTCCGCAGTTCTACTTCCGCACCACGGACGTCACCGGCGTCATCTCGCTGCCCGAGGGCACCGAGATGGTCATGCCCGGCGACACCACGGACATGACGGTGGAGCTCATCCAGCCCATCGCCATGGAAGAGGGCCTCGGCTTCGCGATCCGTGAGGGTGGCCGCACCGTCGGCGCCGGCACGGTGACCAGCATCATCAAGTAATCATCTGATTGCTCGGAAGGGCCCGGATCCTCGGATCCGGGCCCTTCCCGCGTCTCCGAGGGCGGACGGGCGGCGGCCCGGATGGCGGCGATCGTCTCCGCGCCGGCGCGCGTTCCGCTGTGGGTCAGGGGCGACCCATGCCGGCGTACGCCCAGCCGGCGGCGCGCCACGCTTCGGCGTCGAGCGCATTGCGGCCGTCGATCATCACTGGCCGGCTGACGATGCCGAAGGCGCCGGCGGGGTCCATCTCGCGGAACTCGCGCCACTCGGTGACGAGGACGACGGCCTCCGCGTCCCTGAGCGCGTGCTCCGCCGTCGCCGCGTACTTCAGCTGCGGGTGCATGCGGCGCGCGTTCGGCATGGCCTCCGGGTCGTAGCAGCGCACCTTCGCCCCGAGTCCGCGCAGGCGCACCGCGACGTCGAGGGCGGGGGAGTCGCGGATGTCATCGCTCTCGGGCTTGAAGGCGAGGCCGAGCACGGCGACGCGCCGCCCGGCCGGCTCGCCCTCGAACGAGTCGACGACGAGGTCCACGAGGCGCTCCCGCCTGCGCAGGTTGATGCGGTCGACCTCCTTCAGGAACGCCAGCGAATCGCCCAGGCCGAGCTCCTCGGCGCGGGCCACGAATGCCCGGATGTCCTTCGGCAGGCAGCCCCCGCCGAAGCCGACGCCGGCGTTCAGGAACTTCCGCCCGATGCGGGCGTCGTGCCCGATGGCGTCGGCGAGGGTCGTCACGTCGGCCCCCGTGGCCTCCGCGACGTCGGCCATGGCGTTGATGAACGAGATCTTCGTCGCGAGGAACGCGTTCGCGGCGGTCTTCACGAGCTCGGCCGTCGCGTAATCGGTCACGAGCCGGGGGGTGCCCCTGGCCACGAGCGGCGCGTACACCTCGTCGAGGGTCGCGACGCCGTCGTCGCCGGCCGGGCTCACTCCGTAGACGAGCCGGTCCGGCGCGACGGTGTCGCGGATCGCGCGGCCCTCGCGCAGGAACTCGGGGTTCCAGATCAGGCGGGCGCCCGCGCCCGCCAGGCCCTCGGCGAGCCGGGCGGCGGTGCCGACGGGCACGGTCGACTTCCCGACGACCAGCGCGCCGGGACGCAGGTGCTCCCGCAGCGCCGCGAACGCCGCGTCGACGTACGAGACGTCGGCGCCGGCGCCGTGCGCGAGCTGGGGCGTGCCGACGGCGACGAAGTGGACATCCGCGGCCGCCGCGTCGGACATCTCGGACGAGAAGCGCAGCCGGCCCGCTGCGATGCCCTCGCGGAGCGCCTCCGGCAGGCCCGGTTCGAAGATGGGGGACACCCCTTCCGCGAGAGCGCGAACCCGGTCCTCGTCGACGTCGATGCCGACGACATCGTGGCCGAGCGAGGCCATCGCGGCGGCGTGCACCGCCCCCAGGTACCCGCATCCGATGACGGAGATCCGCATCCGTTCCCCTCCCGTTCGCCTGTTCGGGAGGCTAGGCACGCGCGGTGAACCGAAGGGGGCGCGGGGGCGTCCTCGCGGCCGTGGCCGGGTAGCGCGGCGGTGAACCGCGACGCGCCCCGGGCCCGTGGCCTGGGAAGGCGCCGCGAAGCGGATGTGAGGGCGCCGACTTCCGCGTGATTGCGGGGCGCGCGGCGCGACACGCCCGGGTTGCAGCGGGGGTGATCCCAATGGCAGAATAGTCAGGTTCGACATTCCTGCGCCCACTTCGGTGCCGGCGCGGGATCACTGCCAGGGCAGTGCATAGGCGGCGGGCTCCAGCGGAGCCCGCGACGGGCCTAGGCCGCGGGCAGCAGAGCAACCATAACCCCTCGCAGATCGCGCGGTCCGCCGTGCGCGAAGGAGGGGAGGGCGCCCCAGGCGCCCGGCTGACAGCAGAACAGCGGTGCGAAGCGCGAAGCGCTCACGTGCCAGGCACACACCCGTGTGCCGATGTGCGTCCAATGCCCCCAGAGGCACGACGCGAGAAAGAGAGTGAACATGGCGGGACAGAAGATCCGCATTCGCCTGAAGTCGTATGACCACGCAGGTCTCGACTCCTCGGCGCGCAAGATCGTCGAGACGGTCACGCGCGCAGGCGCCCAGGTCGTGGGCCCCGTGCCCCTTCCGACCGAGAAGAACGTGGTGGCGGTCATCCGTTCGCCCCACAAGTACAAGGACAGCCGCGAGCACTTCGAGATGCGCACGCACAAGCGCCTCATCGACATCGTCGACCCGACGCCGAAGGCCGTCGACTCGCTCATGCGTCTCGACCTGCCTGCTGACGTCAACATCGAGATCAAGCTCTGAGGTTCGCCATGGCTGATATCAACACCAAGACGTCCAAGGGTCTGCTCGGCACCAAGGTCGGCATGACCCAGGTCTGGAACGAAGACGGCAAGCTCATCCCGGTCACCGTGATCGAGGTTGCCCCGAACGTCGTGACGCAGGTCCGCACGCCCGAGAAGGACGGCTACAACGCCATCCAGATCGCCGCAGGCGCCATCGACCCGCGCAAGGTCACGAAGCCGCTCGCCGCCCACTTCGAGGCTGCTGGCGTGACGCCCCGCCGTCGCCTGACGGAGATCCGCACCGCTGACGCTGCTGAGTACGCACTCGGCCAGGAGCTCACGGTCGACGGCACCTTCGAGGCCGGCCAGCTCGTCGACGTCGTCGGCACGAGCAAGGGCAAGGGCACCGCCGGTGTCATGAAGCGCCACAACTTCAAGGGTGTCGGCGCTTCGCACGGCCAGCACCGCAACCACCGCAAGCCCGGTTCGATCGGTGGCGCTGCCACGCCGGGTCGCGTGTTCAAGGGCATGCGCATGGCGGGCCGTATGGGCGCCGAGCGCGTGACCGTCCTCAACCTCACGGTGCACGCCGTCGACGCCGAGAAGGGTCTGCTGCTCGTCAAGGGCGCCGTCCCCGGTGCGCGCGGCCGCGCCGTGTACGTCCGCAACGCTGTGAAGGGGGCCTGAGTTAGATGGCTGACTCGACTCTCGCTCTCGACGTCCAGGACACCGCTGGCAAGAAGGTCGGCACCGTCGACCTGCCCGCCGAGGTGTTCGACGTCAAGACGAACATTCCGCTGATCCACCAGGTCGTCGTCGCGCAGCAGGCTGCGGCGCGCCAGGGCACCCACTCGACCAAGCGTCGCGGTGAGGTCTCCGGTACCGGTGCGAAGCCGTTCCGCCAGAAGGGAACCGGTCGTGCCCGTCAGGGTTCGATCCGCCAGCCCGAGCACCGCGGCGGTGGCATCGTGCACGGCCCGAAGCCGCGCGACTACTCGCAGCGCACCCCCAAGAAGATGATCGCTGCCGCCCTCGCCGGCGCGCTCAGCGACCGTCTTCGCGGCGAGCGCATCCACGTCGTCGACTCGTTCGGCTTCGAGGCGCCCTCGACCAAGGCCGCTGCCGGCTACATCGCGACCGCTGCCCCGGGCAAGCGCGTTCTCGTCGTGCTCGACCGCACCGACGACTTCAGCTTCCTGAGCGTGCGCAACCTGGTGAACGTCCACATCGTGACGCCCGACCAGCTCAACGCCTACGACGTGATCGTCTCCGACGACATCGTCTTCACCAAGGCCGCCCTCGACGCGTTCGTCGCGACCAAGGTCGGCGCCACGGAGGAGGTCTCGGCATGACCGCGATCAACAAGGACCCGCGCGACATCATCCTGAAGCCGGTGGTTTCGGAGAAGAGCTACGGGCTCATCGACGAGGGCAAGTACACCTTCCTCGTCGACCCGCGGTCGAACAAGACCGAGATCAAGCTCGCGATCGAGAAGATCTTCGATGTGAAGGTCGCCTCGGTGAACACGATCAACCGCGTCGGCAAGTCCCGCCGCACCCGCTTCGGCACCGGCAAGCGCAAGGACACCAAGCGCGCCATCGTCACGCTGAAGTCGGGCACCATCGACATCTTCACGGCAGTCGCCTGATAGCCGGAAGGACTGAACAGAACAATGGCTATTCGCAATTACAAGCCCACGACCCCCGGTCGTCGCGGCTCGTCGGTGGCTGACTTCGCGGAGATCACCCGATCCACGCCGGAGAAGTCGCTGCTGCGCCCCCTGTCCAAGACGGGCGGTCGCAACAACCAGGGTCGCATCACGACCCGTCACATCGGTGGTGGCCACAAGCGCCAGTACCGCGTGATCGATTTCCGTCGCAACGACAAGGACGGCATCGACGCCAAGGTCGCGCACATCGAGTACGACCCGAACCGCACGGCGCGCATCGCGCTGCTGCACTTCGCGGACGGCACGAAGCGATACATCCTGGCGCCGAACAAGCTCTCGCAGGGCGACGTCGTCGAGTCGGGCCCGAACGCCGACATCAAGCCGGGCAACAACCTGCCGCTGCGCAACATCCCCACGGGTACCGTTGTGCACGCCATCGAACTCCGCCCCGGCGGCGGCGCGAAGATGGCTCGTTCGGCGGGCGCCTCGGTGCGTCTCGTCGCGAAGGACGGCCCCTACGCGCAGCTGCGCCTCCCCTCGGGCGAGGTCCGCAACGTCGACGCGCGCTGCCGCGCCACGATCGGCGAGGTCGGCAACGCCGAGCAGTCGAACATCAACTGGGGCAAGGCGGGCCGCAACCGCTGGAAGGGCATCCGCCCGACCGTCCGCGGTGTCGTCATGAACCCGATCGACCACCCGCACGGTGGTGGTGAGGGCCGCACTTCCGGTGGCCGCCACCCCGTTTCGCCGTGGGGCCAGGCAGAGGGCCGTACCCGTCACGCCAACAAGGAAAGCGACAAGCTCATCGTGCGTCGCCGTACTGCCGGCAAGAAGCGCAAGTAGGAGTCAAGAAGATGCCACGCAGTCTGAAGAAGGGCCCCTTCGTCGACGAGCACCTGCTTCGCAAGGTTGTCTCGCAGAACGAGTCGGGTTCGAAGAACGTCATCAAGACCTGGTCGCGTCGCTCGATGATCGTCCCGGCCATGCTGGGCCACACGATCGCCGTGCACGACGGACGCAAGCACATCCCCGTGTTCGTGTCCGAGTCCATGGTCGGCCACAAGCTGGGCGAGTTCGCGCCCACCCGCACCTTCCGCGGCCACGTGAAGGACGACAAGAAGGGCCGTCGCCGCTGACGCGGCGACGCAGAGGAGAAGAAATGGTGGAGTCCATCGCACGCGTGCGACACATCCGCGTGACCCCTCAGAAGGCTCGTCGTGTTGTCGCGCTCATCAAGGGCAAGCAGGCCGAAGAGGCCCTCGCCATCCTGAAGTTCGCTGCGCAGGGCGCCAGTGAGCCGATCTACAAGCTTGTGGAGTCGGCCATGGCGAACGCCCAGGTCAAGGCGGAGAAGGACGGGGAGTACCTCGACAGCCAGGATCTGTTCGTCAAGAACGCCTTCGTGGACGAGGGGACGACGCTGAAGCGCTTCCGTCCCCGCGCCCAGGGCCGCGCCGACCAGATCAAGAAGCGCACGAGCCACATCACGGTCGTGCTCTCGACGCCGGAGGTCGCGGAGTCCGCGACGACCGGCAGCGACAAGAAGGCGAGCAAGTAATGGGCCAGAAGATCAACCCTTACGGCTTCCGCCTCGGTATCACGACGGACCACGTCTCGCGCTGGTTCTCTGATTCGACGAAGCCGGGCCAGCGGTACGCCGACTACGTGGCCGAAGACATCAAGATCCGCGAGATGCTGCGCACCTCGCTCGACCGCGCCGGCGTGAGCCGGATCGAGATCGAGCGCACCAAGGACCGCGTCCGCATCGACATCCACACGGCCCGCCCGGGCATCGTGATCGGTCGTCGCGGCGCGGAGGCCGAGCGCATCCGCGGCCAGCTCGAGAAGCTGACCGGCAAGCAGATCCAGCTGAACATCCTCGAGGTCAAGAACCCCGAGGCCGACGCTCAGCTGGTCGCCCAGGGCATCGCCGAGCAGCTCGCGGGTCGCGTGGCCTTCCGCCGCGCGATGCGCAAGGGTCTGCAGGGCGCCCAGCGCGCCGGCGCCAAGGGCATCCGGATCCAGGTCTCGGGCCGCCTCGGCGGCGCCGAGATGAGCCGCACCGAGTTCTACCGCGAGGGTCGTGTGCCGCTGCACACGCTGCGCGCGAACATCGACTACGGCTTCTACGAGGCGAAGACCACCTTCGGCCGCATCGGCGTGAAGGTCTGGGTCTACAACGGCGACCTCACCAACAAGGAGCTCGCTCGCGAGCAGGCCAACCAGAAGCCTGCGCGCGACCGTGATCGTGGCGGCCGTCGCGGCCCGCGTCGTGGAAACGACGCCGGTGCGCAGAAGGCGCCGGAAGGAGCGTCTGCCTGATGCTTATCCCCCGCAAGGTCAAGTACCGCAAGCAGCACCACCCGAAGCGCTCGGGCCAGGCCACCGGCGGCACGAAGGTCTCCTTCGGCGAGTACGGCATCCAGGCCCTGACGCCCGCGTACGTGACGAACCGTCAGATCGAGGCAGCTCGTATCGCCATGACGCGTCACATCAAGCGCGGCGGCAAGGTGTGGATCAACATCTACCCCGACCGTCCGCTCACGAAGAAGCCTGCCGAGGTCCGCATGGGCTCCGGTAAGGGTTCGCCGGAGTGGTGGGTCGCCAACGTCAAGCCGGGTCGCGTCCTGTTCGAGGTCGCCGGCGTCGACGAGCAGCTCGCTCGTGAGGCCCTGACCCGTG
The DNA here is from genome assembly GCF_002970975.1 of Microbacterium halophytorum. Taxonomy (GTDB): domain Bacteria; phylum Actinomycetota; class Actinomycetes; order Actinomycetales; family Microbacteriaceae; genus Microbacterium; species Microbacterium halophytorum. The sequence continues at coordinate 304,291 of NZ_PNFA01000005.1, read as the reverse complement.
CCATGCACAAGCTGCCTCTCAAGGCACGCATCATCACTCGCGAGGAGGGCGACGCGTAATGGCTGTCGGCACCAAGGAGCTCGCTGTGACCGAGCTCGACACATTCGAGGACCAGCGCCTCGTCGAGGAACTGCGCAAGGCCAAGGAGGAGCTTTTCAACCTCCGGTTCCAGTCGGCCACCGGCCAGCTGGACGCGCACGGCCGCATCCGTGCGGTCAAGCGCGACATCGCGCGCCTGTACACCGTGATCCGCGAGCGCGAGCTCGGCATCCGTGCCACCCCGGCTCCGGTGGAGAAGAAGGCCGCGAAGAAGAAGGCCAAGAAGGCCGAGGACACCCCGGCTGAAGGAGAGGCTGCCTGATGGCCACTGAGAACAAGACCGAGGAAGCCGTCGAGCGCGGCTACCGCAAGTCGGCTCGCGGCTACGTTGTGAGCGACAAGATGGACAAGACCATCGTCGTCGAGGTCGAGGACCGCGTGAAGCACCCCCTCTACGGCAAGGTCATCCGTCGCTCCAGCAAGCTGAAGGCCCACGACGAGCAGAACACCGCCGGCATCGGCGACCTCGTCGAGATCCACGAGACCCGCCCGACCAGCGCCACCAAGCGCTGGCGCCTGGTGGAGATCCTCGAGAAGGCGAAGTAAGCGATGATCCAGAACGAATCCCGCCTCAAGGTCGCCGACAACTCCGGCGCCAAGGAGCTGCTGACGATCCGCGTTCTCGGTGGTTCGAGCCGCCGCTACGCGGGCGTGGGCGACACGATCGTCGCGACCGTCAAGGACGCGATCCCCGGCGGCAACGTCAAGAAGGGCGACGTGGTCAAGGCCGTCGTCGTCCGCACCGTCAAGCAGACGCGTCGTGCCGACGGTTCGTACATCAAGTTCGATGAGAACGCCGCCGTGATCCTGAAGAGCGACGGGGAGCCTCGCGGCACCCGCATCTTCGGTCCGGTCGGCCGCGAGCTCCGTGACCGCAAGTTCATGAAGATCGTCTCGCTCGCCCCGGAGGTGCTGTAACTCATGGCGAATATCAAGAAGGGTGACCTCGTGGAGGTCATCACGGGTGCCAAGCAGGACCGCGGCGGCGACCGCGGCAAGCAGGGCAAGGTGCTCGAGGTCGTCGACGGGGGCAACCGCGTCGTCGTCGAGGGCGTCAACTACATCACCAAGCACACGCGCGTCGGCCAGACCCAGCGCGGCACGAAGACGGGCGGCATCGAGACCCTCGAGGCCCCCATCCACGTGTCCAACGTTGCGGTCGTCGACCCCGAGACGAAGAAGCCGACCCGCGTCGGCTTCCGCCTCGAGGAGCAGGTCAAGGACGGCGTCAAGAAGACTGTTCGCGTTCGGTACGCGAAGAAGTCGGGTAAGGACATCTGAGAATGAGTGACACCGCTACGCAGGCTGGCAAAATCCAGCCGCGGCTGAAGTCGGTCTACCGCGACGACATCCGCCAGAAGCTGCAGGACGAGTTCGGCTACGACAACGTCATGCAGGTTCCCGGCCTTGTCAAGGTCGTCGTGAACACCGGCGTCGGTGAGGCTGCGCGCGACAGCAAGGTGATCGAGGGGGCCATCAACGACCTCACCGCGATCACCGGCCAGAAGCCGTACGTCTCGAAGGCGAAGAAGTCGATCGCGCAGTTCAAGCTGCGCGAGGGCCAGCAGATCGGCGCGCACGTCACCCTCCGGGGCGACCGCGCGTGGGAGTTCCTGGACCGACTCATCTCGCTGGCGCTCCCGCGCATCCGGGACTTCCGCGGCCTGTCGGACAAGCAGTTCGACGGCAACGGCAACTACACGTTCGGCGTGCAGGAGCAGTCCATCTTCCACGAGATCGATCAGGATAAGATTGACCGCGTTCGCGGCTTCGACATCACGATCGTGACCAGCGCGAAGTCGGACGACGAGGGCCGCGCGTTCCTGCGCCACCTCGGCTTCCCGTTCGTGAACAAGGCGACTCAGGAGTCCTGAGTCCGCTGTTGGGGCCCGCCCGCACGGGCGGGCCCCCTTCATCGAAGGTCGTCTGTCGTGTAACGGCAGCCGAAACCTCATGATCAAAGGAATCAAGAAATGACAATGACAGACCCGGTCGCAGACATGCTGACCCGTCTGCGCAACGCGAACTCGGCGCACCACGACACCGTGACCCTGCCGTCGAGCAAGCTGAAGACGCGCATCGCCGAACTGCTCAAGGCCGAGGGCTTCATCTCGTCCTTCGAGGAGTCGGACGCCCGCGTGGGCAAGAACATCACGCTGACGCTGAAGTACGGCCCGAACCGCGAGCGGTCGATCGCCGGCATCAAGCGCGTCTCGAAGCCCGGCCTCCGCGTGTACGCGAAGTCGACCGAGCTCCCCGTCGTGCTCGGCGGTCTCGGCGTTGCAATCCTGTCCACTTCGTCGGGCCTTCTCACGAACCGCCAGGCCGAGCAGAAGGGCGTGGGTGGGGAAGTCCTCGCCTACGTGTGGTGATCATCCATGTCGCGTATTGGACGTCTTCCCATTGACATTCCCGCCGGCGTCACTGTGACGATCGACGGGGACCAGGCGATCGTCAAGGGCCCGAAGGGCGAGCTCTCCTCGCGCATCGCGTCGCCCATCGAGGCCAAGGTCGAGGAGAACCAGGTTCTCGTCACCCGCCCCGACGACGAGCGCGAGTCGCGTGCCCTGCACGGCCTGACCCGCACCCTGATCAACAACAACATCATCGGTGTGACCGAGGGCTACTCCAAGGGCCTCGAGATCGTCGGCACCGGCTACCGCGTGCAGCAGAAGGGCCAGGGCATCGAGCTCGCGCTCGGCTTCTCGCACCCGGTCTCGGTCGAGCCCCCCGCGGGCATCACCTTCCAGGTCGAGGGCAACAACAAGATCACGGTCACCGGGATCGACAAGCAAGCCGTCGGTGAGGTCGCCGCGAACATCCGCAAGATCCGCAAGCCGGAGCCCTACAAGGGCAAGGGCGTGCGCTACGCCGGCGAGCAGGTCCGCCGCAAGGCCGGAAAGGCTGGTAAGTAATCATGGCTGTGACTTCCAAGTCCGCCGCGCGCAAGCGCCGCCACGCCCGCCTTCGCAAGAAGGTCGTCGGCACCGACGCCCGGCCGCGCCTCGTCGTGACCCGTTCGTCGCGCCACGTGTTCGTGCAGCTCATCGACGACGCGGCGGGCCACACGCTCGCCAGCGCGTCCACGCTCGAGGCTGACCTGCGCGGCGCCGACAGCGACAAGACCGCCAAGGCCCGCAAGGTCGGCGAGCTCCTCGCCGAGCGCGCGAAGTCTGCCGGCATCACCGACGCGGTGTTCGACCGCGGCGGAAACCGCTACGCCGGTCGTGTTGCCGCGATCGCCGAGGGCGCCCGCGAAGGAGGGCTGAACCTGTGAGTGACAACAAGGAGACCGAAGTGACCACCGAAGCCGCTCAGGCACCCGCCCAGGGCGCCGGCGAGCAGCAGCGCGAGGAGCGCCGCGGCGGCCGTGGCGGCCGCGGCGAGCGTCGGGGCAACGACCGCAACAGCGGCCGCGGCAACGACAGCCAGTTCCTCGAGCGCGTCGTCACGATCAACCGCGTGTCGAAGGTCGTCAAGGGCGGCCGTCGCTTCAGCTTCACGGCGCTCGTCGTCGTGGGTGACGGCAACGGCCTCGTGGGCGTCGGCTACGGCAAGGCCCGCGAGGTGCCCCTCGCGATCTCGAAGGGCGTCGAAGAGGCGAAGCGCAACTTCTTCCGCGTTCCGCGCATCGGCAACACGATCCCGCACCCGGTGCAGGGCGAGGCCGCTGCCGGCGTCGTGCTGCTCCGCCCGGCTGCCGCCGGTACCGGTGTCATCGCCGGTGGTCCGGTCCGCGCCGTGCTCGAGTGCGCCGGTATCCACGACGTCCTGTCGAAGTCGCTCGGCTCGTCGAACACGATCAACATCGTGGGCGCGACCGTTGCGGCGCTGAAGGGCCTCGAGGAGCCCCGTGCCGTCGCCGCGCGCCGCGGCCTCGAGTACGACCAGGTCGTCCCGGGCATCATCATCCGGAACGAGGCGAAGGCTGCCGCCGCCGCCGCTGAGAAGGCAGGTGCGTGATGGCAGAGCGCCTCAAGGTTACGCAGATCAAGTCCAAGGTGAGCGAGAAGCAGAACCAGCGTGACACGCTGCGCAGCCTCGGCCTCAAGCGGATCGGCGACTCGGTCGTCCGTCCGGACGACGCGCAGACGCGCGGTTACGTCAGGGCCGTTGCTCACCTCGTCCAGGTCGAGGAGATCAACTAATGGCTGAGAACAGCGAAGAGTCGCGCCCCGGCGTGCTCAAGGCGCACCACCTGCGTCCCGTTCCCGGCGCCAACACCGCGAAGACCCGCAAGGGCCGTGGTGAGGGCTCGAAGGGCAAGACCGCGGGTCGCGGTACGAAGGGCACGCGGGCGCGCAACACCGTGCGCGTGGGCTTCGAGGGCGGCCAGATGCCGCTCCACATGCGCACGCCGAAGCTGCGCGGCTTCAAGAACCCGTTCCGCACCGAGTACCAGGTCGTGAACGTGGCGAAGCTCGCCGAGCTCTACCCGGCAGGCGGTGACGTCACGCGCGAGGACCTCGTCGCGAAGGGCGCGGTTCGCAAGAACCAGCTCGTCAAGGTCCTCGGCGACGGCGATGTCAGCGTCGCGCTGAACGTGACGGTCGACAAGGTCTCGGCAGCGGCCGAGCAGAAGATCGTCGCAGCAGGCGGCAGCATCAACTGACGCGGGACAGGGACCGGGGGCACACGCCCCCGGTCCCTGTTGCGTTAGGCTGGTCCAAACTGCGCTCAAGCGCAGATGTTTTCCCAGGGAGGCCCCCTTTTGTTCAGCGCCATCGCGCGAATCCTCCGCACGCCGGACCTGCGGCGCAAGATCGGATTCACCCTCGGCATCATCGTGCTGTACCGCCTCGGCGCGCACGTCCCCGCACCGTTCGTGAACTTCCCGAACGTGCAGACGTGCGTCGCGGAGACGTCGGGCACCGACGGGCTGCTCTCCCTGGTCAACCTCTTCTCCGGCGGTGCCCTGCTCCAGCTGTCGATCTTCGCGCTCGGCGTCATGCCGTACATCACCGCGACGATCATCACGCAGCTGCTGCGCGTCGTCATCCCGCACTTCGAGGCGCTGCACAAGGAGGGCCAGGCCGGCCAGGCCAAGCTCACCCAGTACACGCGCTACCTCACGATCGCCCTCGCGGTGCTGCAGTCGACGACGCTCGTCACGATCGCCCGCACGGGCCAGCTCTTCGGCACCACGAGCGTCACCGAGTGCCAGCAGCTCCTCACCAACGACGTCTGGTGGGCGCAGCTCCTCGTCATCATCGCGATGACCGCAGGCACCGGCCTCATCATGTGGTTCGCCGAGCTCACGACCGAGCGCGGCATCGGCAACGGCATGTCGCTGCTCATCTTCACGTCGATCGCCGCGACGTTCCCCGCCGCCCTCTGGGGCATCTTCGAGGCGCGCGGCTTCGAGATCTTCCTGCTCGTCCTGCTCGTCAGCGTCGTGATCGTCTTCGCGGTCGTGTTCGTCGAGCAGTCGCAGCGCCGCGTCCCGGTGCAGTACGCCAAGCGCATGGTCGGCCGCCGCACGTACGGCGGCACCAACACCTACATCCCGATCAAGGTGAACATGGCGGGCGTCATCCCGATCATCTTCGCCTCGTCGCTGCTGTACATCCCGTCGCTGATCGCGCAGTTCAACGCGACACCCGACGCCGACGGCAACGTCCCCGGCTGGGTCAGCTGGATCAACGCCAACTTCACGTCGGGCGACAGCCCCGTCTACATGGCCGTGTACTTCCTGCTGATCATCGGCTTCACCTACTTCTACGTCGCGATCACGTTCAACCCGGTCGAGGTCGCCGACAACATGAAGAAGTACGGCGGCTTCATCCCCGGCATCCGCGCGGGTCGGCCCACGGCGGAGTACCTCGACTACGTGATCACGCGCATCACGTTCCCCGGCTCGCTGTACCTCGGCCTGGTCGCCCTCATCCCGTTGATCGCGCTGGCGACCGTGCAGGCGAACCAGAACTTCCCGTTCGGCGGAGCCTCGATCCTCATCATCGTCGGCGTCGGCCTCGAAACGGTGAAGCAGATCGACGCGCAGCTCCAGCAGCGCCACTACGAAGGGCTCCTCCGATGACCCGTCTTCTCATCGTCGGTCCGCAGGGGTCGGGCAAGGGCACGCAGGGCGCGATCATCGCGGCGGAGAACGGCGTTCCCGCCGTCGCGACCGGCGACATCTTCCGCGCCCACATCAAGAACGACACCGAGCTCGGCAAGAAGGTCAAGGCCATCACCGCCGGCGGCAACCTGGTGCCGGATGAGGTCACGAGCGAGCTCGTCCGCGACCGGCTCAGCGAGGAGGACGCCGCTGGCGGCTTCCTCCTCGACGGGTACCCGCGCAACACCGTGCAGGTGGGGCACCTCGATGCGTTCCTCTCGGGCCGCGGCGAGTCGCTCGACGCCGTCATCCTCCTCGAGGTGCCGCGCGAGGAGAGCCTCGCACGCATCTCCCTCCGCGCCGAGCAGGAGGGGCGCGAGGACGACACCCCCGACGCGATCGCGAAGCGGCTCGACATCTACGAGTCCGAGACGGCGCCGATCATCGGCCTGTACTCGGAGCGGGGCATCGTCGACCGCATCGACGGCGTCGGCACGCTCGACGAGATCACGGCGCGCATCAGGCTGGCCCTGGCCGCGCGCGGCATCACCGCCTGACCCGTGTTCCGCCGCTCGATGTACAAGAGCCCCGCACAGCTGCGCGGCATGATCGAACCGGGACGCATCACGCGCGAGGCCCTCGAAGCGGTCGCCGGAGCGATCCGGCCCGGCATGACGACCCTCGAGCTCGACGCGATCGCTGAGTCCCACATCCGGCTCGCGGGCGCCCAGCCGAACTTCCAGCTGGTGCCCGGCTACAGCCACACGATCTGCGTCTCGGTGAACGAAGAGGTCGTGCACGGCATCCCCGGCGACCGCGTCCTCGAACCCGGAGACATCGTCTCGATCGACTGCGGCGCCGAGACGCCGGAGGGCTGGAACGGCGACTCCGCGATCTCGATCGTGCTGCCGGACCCGGATCGCCCCGAGCTCGTCGCCGAGCGCGAGGAGCTCTCGCGCATCACCCGCCAGTCGATGTGGGCCGGCATCGCCGCTCTCGCGACGTCGAAGCACCTGGGGGAGGTCGGGGCGCGCATAGAGGGCTTCATCGAGTCGAATCCGCACCCCGGCACCGACCGGCCGCTGGGCATCCTGCGCGACTACGTCGGCCACGGTATCGGGCGCAGGATGCACGAGTCTCCGACGCTCTTCCACTACGCGACGCCGCAGGCCGGCGCCCGCGTGAAGCCGGGACTGTGCGTGTGCGTCGAGCCCATGATGGTGACCGGCAGTGAGCGCGTCCTGGTGGCCGACGACGACTGGACGGTCGTGACGGCCGACGGCTCCTCCGGCGCACACTGGGAGCACAGCGTTGCCGTGCATGATGGGGGCATCTGGGTGCTGACCTCCGCCGACGGCGGAGCACAGGGCCTCGCCGAGTTCGGCGTCACCCCGGTCCCTATCGCCTGACGCGCACTCCGCGCCCGAGCACGAAAGAGCAACAACATGGCAGCTGCTGCCCGTAGGGTCAACTGGCTCGTGATCTGGATCACGGCGGCCATCGTCGTCGTGGTCGTCGCGATCGCCGCGATCGCCATCTGGATGAACCGGCAGGCGCTCGCGCTCGCGGAGTCGCCGGCCTCGGCGGTCGTGAACGAGGAGACCGGCGCGATCGCGCTGGGCGAGGGCGAGAACGTGATCGACGAGTACGTCGACTTCATGTGCCCCTTCTGCGGCCAGTTCCACGACTCGAGCGGAGAGGACCTCTCGGCCGCCGTCGAGTCGGGCGAGATCACGCTGAATCTGCACCCGATCTCGATCCTGGACGGTCAGTCGCAGGGAACGAACTACTCCACGCGGGCGGCGAACGCCGTGTACTGCGTAGCCGACGACAACCCCGATGCCGTGTACCCGTTCTATGACGCGCTGTTCCAGAACCAGCCGGGCGAGGGCACGACAGGCCTCGATGACGGGGAACTGCTCGATCTTGCCGAGCGAGCGGGCGCCTCCGGTGACGTCGAATCCTGCATCGCCGACGGCACATACTTCGACTTCGTCGCGGCGCGCACGCAGGAGATCCCGCCGAACCCGCAGACCAACCAGGTCTCTACGCCGACCGTCACGCGCAACGGCGAGTACGTCAACCTGACGCTCGACCAGGCGACGGACGAGCAGGCGCTGCTCGGCTGACGCCGGCGGCGCGGCGGCGTGCCCTGGTCGGCTCCGGCGGCCAGGGCACGCGCTCGCGGTCGGGGCGAGCCTCCGGATGTCCTGGGTGCGGCGGGCCGCATTTGCCGTTCCCGGGCGCGTCGACTAACATAGAACCTTGGTGCCCTGCGCCTCATTTCCGCGTGTCTTCCGACCCGGCGAGAGCGGGCACCGACCCCACCCACCGCAGACCGGCCGGTCTGCTCGAGCGATAGCGAGTTTATGGCTAAAGACGGTGTCATCGAGATCGAGGGCACGGTGATCGAATCGCTGCCCAACGCGATGTTCCGCGTTGAGCTGTCGAACGGTCACAAGGTGCTCGCCACGATCTCGGGGAAAATGCGGCAGAACTACATCCGCATCATCCCCGAGGACCGTGTCGTCGTGGAGCTCAGCCCCTACGACCTGACACGCGGACGCATCGTCTACCGCTACCGCTGAGCCCGGTCGGAAAGTAACGTCCCCCGCATCCGGGGGAACGAAGACAGCGAACAAGGAACATCATGAAGGTTCAGCCCTCCGTCAAGCCGATCTGCGACAGCTGCAAGATCATCCGCCGCAACGGCCGCGTGATGGTCATCTGCAAGTCGAACCCGCGTCACAAGCAGCGCCAGGGCTGACGCCCTTCTGCTGCTCGTGACTCCGCCAGGTGCCTGATGATCTGCTCCGCAGATCGGCTCCCGCTCCGCAGGAGCGGCAGCGCCAGGGCTGACGCCCGGCGCTCCGAGCAACGGCGTCAGCGCGATCGGCCGCTCCGGATGACCCGGGGCACGCGAGACTCACAACTCAACATCTGAAACGGCAGGATCAGAACCCGCACGGCGGGGGACACCTCGGGGCGGAGGCCCGGGCACCGATCCTGCTCCACACCTCCACCTACCCATAGGAGTGAAACGCATGGCACGTCTTGCCGGCGTCGACATCCCGCGCGACAAGCGCGTGGTGATCGCCCTTACGTACATCTACGGCATCGGCCGTACCCGTTCGAACGAGATCCTCGCTGCCACCGGCATCGACGAGAACATCCGGGTCAAGGACCTCACCGACGACCAGCTGGTCGCGCTCCGCGACCACATCGAGGGCACCTACCGCGTCGAGGGCGACCTCCGCCGCGAGGTCGCCGCCGACATCCGCCGCAAGGTCGAGATCGGCTCGTACCAGGGTCTGCGCCACCGCCGCGGCCTCCCCGTGCGCGGTCAGCGCACCAAGACCAACGCGCGCTCGCGCAAGGGTCCGAAGCGCACCGTGGCCGGCAAGAAGAAGGCGCGCTAAGCGCGGATAGGCAGGAAGAGATATGGCTACCCCCAAGTCCGCAGCGCGCAAGCCGCGCCGCAAGGAGAAGAAGAACATCGCGCTGGGCCAGGCCCACATCAAGTCGACGTTCAACAACACGATCGTTTCGATCACCGACCCGACCGGCGCCGTCATCAGCTGGAAGTCGTCGGGCGGCGTGGGCTTCAAGGGCTCGCGAAAGTCGACGCCGTACGCCGCAGGCATGGCCGCGGACACGGCCGCCAAGGAGGCCCAGAGCCACGGCGTGAAGAAGGTCGACGTCTTCGTGAAGGGCCCCGGTTCGGGTCGCGAGACGGCGATCCGCTCGCTGCAGGCCGCAGGCCTCGAGGTCGGTTCGATCCAGGACGTGACGCCGCAGGCCCACAACGGCTGCCGTCCGCCGAAGCGCCGCCGCGTCTGAGACCGGTCCGCCCCGGGAGCACTCGATGCTCCCGGGGTGCACCCGTTCCCGCGGCGAGAGCCGCGCCGAGTCAACTCAACACCTCATTCACCAAGTGTCATATAGCGGTCACTTGATCGAAAGGAACACATAGTGCTCATTGCACAGCGTCCTACCCTCACCGAGGAGAAGGTCTCGGAGTCGCGCAGCAAGTTCGTGATCGAGCCGCTCGAGCCCGGCTTCGGCTACACGATCGGCAACTCGTTGCGCCGCAGCCTGCTGTCGTCGATCCCCGGCGCAGCCGTGACGAGCATCCGGATCGACGGCGTGCTGCACGAGTTCAGCACGATCCCGGGCGTGAAGGAAGACGTCACCGAGATCATCCTGAACATCAAGCAGCTCGTGGTCTCGAGCGAGCGCGACGAGCCCATCACGGCCTACCTGCGCAAGACGGGCGCCGGCGAGGTCACCGCGGCCGACATCTCGGCTCCGGCCGGTGTCGAGGTCCACAACCCCGAGCTGGTCATCGCCACGCTGAACGACACGGCGAAGTTCGAGCTCGAGCTCACGATCGAGCGCGGCCGCGGCTACGTGTCGGCGTCGCAGAACCGCAACGAGTACGCCGAGGCGGGCCAGATCCCGATCGACTCGATCTACTCGCCGGTCGTCAAGGTCGCCTACCGCGTCGACGCGACGCGCGCCGGTGAGCGCACCGACTTCGACAAGCTCGTGCTCGACGTCGAGACCAAGCCCTCGATGCAGGCGCGCGACGCCGTTGCATCGGCCGGCCGCACGCTGGTCGAGCTGTTCGGCCTCGCCCGCGAGCTGAACGAGGAGGCGGAGGGCATCGAGATCGGCCCGGCGCCGGTCGCAGAGGTGCTCTCGAACGAGCTCTCGATGCCGATCGAGGACCTCGACCTGTCGGTCCGCTCGTACAACTGCCTCAAGCGCGAGGGCATCAACACGGTCAGCGAGCTGGTCGCGCTCTCGGAGACGCAGCTCATGAACATCCGCAACTTCGGTCAGAAGTCGGTCGACGAGGTGCGCGACAAGCTCGTCTCGCTCGGCCTGTCGCTGAAGGACTCGGTGCCCGGTTTCGACGGCGCCAACTTCTACAGCGGCTACGACGAAGAGCAGATCTGACCAGGCCCCGCGCCACTTTCATCACTCTGGAGTAAAGAGAAATGCCTAAGCCCACGAAGGGTGCCCGCCTCGGTGGCGGCGCCGCCCACGAGCGTCTGCTCCTCGCGAACCTCGCCTCGGCGCTGTTCACGCACAAGTCGATCAAGACGACCGAGACGAAGGCCAAGCGCCTGCGCCCCGTCGCCGAGCGCCTGATCACGTTCGCCAAGCGCGGCGACCTGCACGCGCGCCGCCGCGTGCTGTCGGTTCTGCGCAACAAGGAGGCGACGCACGTCCTGTTCGCCGAGATCGCCCCGCTGGTCGCGGAGCGCGACGGCGGCTACACGCGCATCACCAAGGTCGGCCCCCGCAAGGGCGACAACGCCCCGATGGCCGTGATCGAGCTCGTCACCGAGCCGGTCTCGCCCAAGGTGAAGGCCGCCAAGCCCGCCGAGAAGGCGCCGGTCGAGGAGGCCCCCGCCGAGGAGGAGGTCGTCGAGACCGAGGCAGTGGTCGAGGAGACCGCCGCCGAGGAGACGGCCGCCGAGGCGACCGAGTCGGAGGCCCCCGAGGCCGCCGCGGAGGAGAAGGAGTAACACTCCCTCGCACAACGCAGATGGTCCCGCACCCTTGGGTGCGGGACCATCTGCGTTTCCGCGCGCCCCGGCGATGCGTGGGGAGGCGCGGCACCGCGCCGCCGGTGGTCCTCTTGCTCCAACGCGGTCCGGGGTGGGGCCGCCACCGCTCCGGCCCAGCCTCGTGGCATAGCCTCGTAGCGTGACTTCGAGCGGTGCGTACGTGATCCAGGTGGCGATGGACGAGGAGGCGGAGCCCTTCCTCGCGATGGCGGACGAAGTGAGCGAGCCCGTGACGATCGGCCGGGCCGTGCATCGCGGCCTGCAGCTGGGCGGCCGAACCGTCGTGCTCGTCGTGAGCGGTATCGGCATGGTGAACGCGGCCGACGCCGCGGCGGGCGCGATCCATCGCTATGGAGCCGACGCGGCGATCATCTGCGCGGGCAGCTGCGGCGGGCTCGCGGCAGGGGTCGCCGTCGGCGATGTCGTCGTCGGCACGGAGACCGTCAACGTCGAGGCGCACGCAACGGCATTCGGCTACGTTCCCGGCCAGACGCCCGGCATGCCCGCGTCGTACGCCGCCGACGCCGAGCTGCGCGCGACCCTCGCGGGGGCGGTCGCGGGCGTGCCCGTGCGCGAGGGCGGCGTCGGCTCTGGCGACAAGTTCGCGACCGCCGACATCGCGCTGGGGCTGCGCGAGGCGTTCCCCGCGCTCGTCTCGATCGACATGGAGACGGTCGCGATCGCGCAGGTCGCCCACAACCACGGCGCACGCTTCGCGGTCGCTCGCGCGGTGAGCGACCTCTGCGCGCCCGACGGCAGTGAGTTCGAGACGCACATCGACGATGCCGCCGATCGCTCGGCTCGCGTCGTCATCGCGGCACTGGGGGCCCTGTGACGCACCCAGCACGCATGCTCGCGGGCCGCGCTGCACCGCTTCGGGCACCCGGCGTGGGTGTTCCGGCGCTCGGGGAATTCCTCGGCTCTAGGCAGAATCGGGTGGATCGTGCCTAGCCTCGAGGATGTCTCCTATGCTCGCGACGGGGGCGAGGGGAGTGCGACGCGCATCCGGCTCGACATCGCCTACGACGGCACCGACTTCAAGGGGTGGGCCCGGCAGCCGGGCCTGCGCACCGTGCAAGGCGTTCTCGAGGGCGCGCTGACCCGCGTGACGGGCTCGCCCGTGCGCCTCACCGTCGCGGGCCGCACCGACTCGGGCGTGCACGCGACCGGTCAGGTCGCGCACGCCGACCTGACGCCCGAGCAGTGGGAGCGCGTCACGCGCCGGCGTCGCGTCGACCGCGCGCGCGAGGCCGCGGGCGGCGACGCCGAGCGCGACCCTGCCGCCGTCATCGCGCACCGCGCCATGGGCGTGCTCGGCACGTACTCCGACGTCGCGATCACCCGCACCGGGACGGCTCCGGATGGCTTCGACGCGCGCTTCTCCGCCGCGTGGCGCCGCTACGAGTACCGCATCGCCGACGCCGTCACGGGGTACGACCCGCTCGAACGCCTCCGGACCACCCGGGTGCGGGCCGCGCTCGACGTCGACGCCATGGACGAAGCGGCGCGCAGCCTCGTGGGCCTCCACGACTTCGCGGCGTACTGCAAGCCGCGGCCGGAGGCCACGACCATCCGGACCCTGCTCGAGTTCGACTGGCGGCGCGCGCAGGGCTGTCTCGTCGCGAACGTGAAGGCGGATGCCTTCTGCCACTCCATGGTGCGCGCGCTCGTCGGCGGCTGCGTCGCCGTGGGGGAGGGGCGGCTCGCCCCGACCGACCTCGCGGCACTCCGCGACGCGCTCGAGCGCACGAGCGCATTCAAGGTGCTCGAGGCGCGGGGCCTGACCCTCACGGCCGTCGGCTACCCCGCCGACGATCAGCTCGCGGCACGCGCCGAGCGCACGCGCAACCGCCGCGATCGCGAGTGACGGGCCCTGCCGCCGGCCCGCGCCGCGCACGTGTACTCATAGCGACCGCATAGCGAACGCCTGACGAATCGCCCCCGCATCGTCGGCCCGGCGGCGTAGCGTTGCGATCATGAAGGTGCTCTCGTACAACCTCCGCAAGCACGCCGCAGCGGGCGAGCTGAACCGGCTGGTCGATCGCCTCGAGCCGAACGTCGTCTGCCTGCAGGAAGCCGACGTCGACGACCTTCCCTCGAAGGTCCAGGGGCTCAAGCTCGCCGCGCAGACCGACAAGAACCGACTCGGGCTCGCCGTCTACTACCGCGAGAACACATTCCGGCTCGTCGACAGCGTCTCGATGGGACTGAAGAAGTCGTTGCACGACATCGTGCTCAAGCCGGCGCACGAGCGCCTGCTCGGCGTGCAGCTCTACGACATCGACAACGGCCGCGAGGTGACGATGGCGTCGTTCCACGCGGCGCCGCTGACGGCCCTCAACTCGCTGCGCCGCACGCAGATCACGGCGGCGCTGCAGGCGCTCGAGCAGCTCGGGCCCGGCACGCCGACGCTCATGGTGGGCGACTACAACTATCCGATGTTCAAGGAGGCGCTCGCTGGCCGCGTCCGCGAGCACGGCTACGATCTCACGCTCAGCGACTCGCGCACCTACACGCGCTACCGCTTCTTCAAGGGCCACTACGACTTCGTCACGTCGCGCCTGCTGTCGATCGAAGACGTGCAGACCCTGCCGCAGGGCACGAGCGACCACCTGCCGATCTTCGTGCAGGCGAGCTACCGCACGGGTATGACGGGAACGCTGCGCGCGATGTGACGCGGCCGCGTCGCCCGCCGCTTCAGCGGCGCGCGCCGAGGGCGCCGGCCAGGGCCGCCATGACGTCGCTCCGGATGTCGGCGCGGCACACGACCAGGTCGGGCAGGTAGACGTCGGGCTGGTTGTAGACGAGCTCGGAGCCGTCGAGCCGGGAGGTGTGGAGCCCGGCGGCACGGGCGACCGCGATCGGCGCCGCGCTGTCCCACTCGAACTGGCCCCCGCTGTGCACGTAGGCGTCGACCTCGCCCGTCGCGACGGCGCAGGCCTTGATGCCGGCCGATCCCATCGGCACCAGCTCGGCGCCGAGGGCGTCGGCCGCGCGACGGGCGACGGGCACGGGGCGCGAGCGGCTCACGGCGATGCGCAGGGGCCGCCCGGCGTGCGCGGGCGGGCGCGGCGGGTCCGCCGAGTCCAGCACCTCGCCCGTCGTGCCGAGCGCGACGGCGCCGACCGCGAGCCGGCCGCCCTCGACGAGCGCGATGTGCACGGCCCACTGGTCGCGGCCGGCGCCGTACCCGTTCGTGCCGTCGAGCGGGTCGACGATCCAGATGCGGTCGGCACCCAGCCGCCTGCGGTCATCCGGTGCCTCCTCGCTGAGCACGGCGTCGCCCGGCGCCAGCTCGGCCAGGCGCGCCGCGATCAGCTCCTCGGCGCCCCTGTCTCCGAGATCCCGCAGCTGCGGCACCGACGCATCCGGGTGCTCGGCCCGGATCGCGCGCAGGCGGGCGAGGGCCTCGCCCGCGATCGAACGGGCGGTGGCGACGTCGGCCTGCGTGCTCATGGGTGCTCCCGGCGGATCGGACGGATGCCCCGACACTACCGCCGCCGCCCCGCCGACGGGCGGCGCGGGCGCCGCTCAGGCGTTCCCCGGGGGCTGTGCTAAGCTATCTCGTTGGTGCGCGAAGCGCGCACTGCGAACGTGAGCCCTCCGACGCTCGGTTCCGCCCTCGGGTGGGAACGGGGCACGGGAGCGGGATTCACGAACGTCTCCGTTCGAAGAGAAAGCGACACAACTGTGACTCGCACGTACTCCCCGAAGGCTGGCGACGCCCAGCGCGAGTGGCTCGTCATCGACGCCACCGACGTTGTCCTCGGCCGCCTGGCCTCGCACGTCGCCGCGCTGCTGCGCGGTAAGCACAAGGCCACCTTCACCCCGCACATGGACATGGGCGACTACGTCGTCATCGTGAACGCCGACAAGGTCGTGCTCACGAGCAACAAGGCAGAGCGCAAGTTCGCGTACCGCCACTCGAACCACCCCGGTGGCCTCAAGTCGGTTCGCTACGACGAGCTGCTCGAGAAGAACCCGGTGCGCGCCGTCGAGAAGGCGGTCCGCGGCATGCTTCCGAAGAACACCCTCGGTCGCGAGCAGCTGGCGAAGCTGAAGGTCTACACGGGTGCCGAGCACCCGCACGCCGCGCAGCAGCCCAAGACGTACATTTTCGACCAGGTCGCGCAGTAAGCGCCCAGCTAAGGATTCATTGTGGAGAACGACACCACCGACTTCCCGCAGAACTACAGCACCGAGTCTGCGCCTGCTGAGACCGTCGAGGCCCCGCGCCCCGTCGTCAGCGTTCCCGGCGGGGCCGTCGGCCGCCGCAAGCAGGCCATCGCCCGCGTGCGCCTCGTCCCCGGCAACGGCACCATCACGGTGAACGGTCGCACCCTCGAGGACTACTTCCCGAACAAGCTGCACCAGCAGCTGATCAACGACCCGTTCACGCTGCTGTCGCTCGACGGCTCGTACGACGTGATCGCCCGCATCACCGGCGGCGGCCCCTCGGGCCAGGCCGGTGCCCTGCGCCTCGGCATCGCCCGTGCGCTGAACGGCATCGACGTCGAGAACAACCGCCCGGCGCTGAAGAAGGCCGGCTTCCTGTCGCGCGACGCGCGCATCAAGGAGCGCAAGAAGGCCGGTCTCAAGAAGGCCCGCAAGGCGCCGCAGTACTCGAAGCGCTAAAGCGAGCGCTCCACCGATGCCGCTGTTTGGCACGGACGGTGTGAGGGGGCTGGCCAACGGCCCCCTCACCGCCGATCTCGCTCTGTCCCTGGCCCAGGCGACCGCCGTCGTCCTGGGCCAGGGCCGTTCCGCCGAGGCGCGCCGCGCGGAAGGCCGCCGTGCGACGGCGGTCGTCGCGCGCGACCCGCGCATCTCGGGGGAGTTCCTCTCCGCCGCCGTCTCCGCGGGCCTCGCGTCCTCCGGCGTCGACGTCTACGACGCCGGCGTCATCCCGACGCCCGCGCTCGCGTTCCTCATCGCCGATTTCGACGCCGACTTCGGCATCATGATCTCGGCGTCGCACAACCCGGCGCCCGACAACGGCATCAAGGTCTTCGCGCGCGGGGGCACCAAGCTCCCGGATGTCGTCGAGCGGCGCATCGAAGAGCACATGGACGGCGAGAAGTGGCTCCCGACGGGCTCGGGGGTCGGCCGCATCCGGCGCTTCTCCGACGCCGAGGACCGCTACCTCGTGCACCTGCTCGCGAGCCTGCCGCACCGACTCGACGGCCTCCACGTCGTGCTCGACTGCGCCCACGGCGCCGCGGCGGGTGTCTCGCCCGACGTGTTCCGCGACGCGGGCGCCGAGGTCACCGTCATCGGTGCGGAGCCCGACGGGCTCAACATCAACGACGGCGTCGGGTCGACCCACCTCGACCACCTGGCCGAGGCCGTCGTGCGCCTGGGCGCCGACATGGGCATCGCCCACGACGGCGACGCGGACCGCTGCCTCGCGGTCGATGCGGAGGGCGCCCCCATCGACGGCGACCGGATCATGGCGATCCTGGCCGCCTCGATGCATGAGCGGGGCACGCTCGCCAACGACACGCTCGTCGCGACCGTGATGAGCAACCTCGGGCTGCACCGCGCGATGGCCGAACGAGGCATCGCCGTGACGCAGACGGCGGTCGGCGACCGCTACGTGCTCGAGGCCATGAACGCCGGCGGGCACGCGCTCGGCGGCGAGCAGTCGGGCCACGTGATCATGAGCGAGTTCGCCACGACCGGCGACGGCGTGCTCACGGGGCTGCATCTGGCGGCCGAGGTCGCCCGCACGGGCAAGCCCCTGGCGGAGCTGGCACGGATCATGACGGTGTACCCGCAGGTGCTCGTCAACGTGAGCGGCGTCGACAAGACCCGCACGGACGATGCCGTCCTGGCCGCGGCGGTCGAGGCGGCGCGCGCCGAGCTCGGCGACACGGGGCGGGTGCTGCTGCGCCCGTCCGGCACGGAGTCGCTCGTGCGCGTCATGGTCGAGGCCGCGGACGAGGCGACGGCCCGCCGCCACGCCGATGAGCTCGCAGGCGTCGTGAAGGAACGGCTCGGGCTCTAACCCGAGCCCCGCCGCAACTCTTCATTTCTGGCACATCTCCCGTGGTAGTTCGCCCCGGAGATGTGCCAGAAATGAAGAGTTGCGGCGCGGACGGGCCGCGTCGCACGGCGTCACGCGCCGGTGCGGTGCGAGCGGTCGCGCTATCGTTGCGGCATGCGCCTCGGGGTCCTGGATATCGGCTCGAACACCGTCCACCTGCTCGTCGCCGACGCGCACCCCGGCGGCAGGCCCCTCGCGACGACGAGCGACAAGAGCGTACTGCGCCTGATGCGCTACCTCGAGCCGGACGGCTCGATCTCCCGTGAGGGCGCCGAGGCGATCGTCGCGGCCGTGAGGCAGGCCAAGCTCGCCGCCGAGCGCGAGGGCGTGCGGGAGCTGCTCGCCACGGCGACGAGCGCGATGCGCGAGGCGACTAACGGCGGCGACATCATCGCCCGCGTCGAGGACGTGCTCGGCCAGCCGCTGCAGGTGCTCGGCGGGGCGGACGAGGCGCGCCTGACGTTCCTCGCCATCCGGCGGTGGTTCGGCTGGTCGGCCGGCCAGATCCTGATGTTCGACATCGGCGGCGGCTCGCTCGAGGTCGCCACGGGCAGCGAGGAGCTGCCGGAACTGGCGGAGTCGGTGCCGCTGGGGGCCGGGCGGATGACGATCGAATACCTCCCGGACGACCCGGCGGGCGATGCGGAGATCGACGCACTCCGCTCGCACGCCAAGACGCTCCTGAAGCCGCTCGCGAAGCAGTTCCGCGGTCTGGCGCGGCCCGACTTCGTCGTCGGCTCGTCCAAGACCATCCGGTCGCTCGCGAAGCTCGCCGGCTACGCGCAGCCCGGCTGGGCCGGCGGCGAACGCTGGCGGCTGCCGAAGGCGGCGCTCGGCGCGTGGATCCCGGTGCTCGCGCGCATCCCCGCCGACGCGCGCCAGGAGCTGCCTGGCATCACGGCCGACCGCACATTCCAGATCACGGCCGGCGCCGTCGTGCTGCACGAGGCGATGAAGGCGCTCGACGTCGACGAGCTCGAGGTGAGCCCGTGGGCCCTCCGCGAGGGCGTCATGCTGCGCTACATCGAGGAGTTCGGCTGGGAGGCGTGATCTCCTCGGCGGTAGGATGTCGCGGGTGAGTTCAGACCCCCAGATGTCGCTGTACCGACAGATCGCCCGCGCCGACTGGGCGGCGCTCGCGGCGGGCATGGACCAGCCGCTGACCGAGTCGGAGGTCGTGCAGATCCGGGGTCTCGGCGACCGCCTCGACGTCGACGAAGTGCGCGACGTCTACCTGCCGCTGAGCCGCCTGCTGTCGATCTGGGCGAACGGCTTCCAGCGCATGGGCAACGACGTGAGCGACTTCCTGCACCGCGACGACGACATCCGGACGCCCTTCGTCGTCGGGGTCGCCGGCTCCGTCTCGGTCGGCAAATCGACGATCGCGCGCCTGCTTCGCGAGCTGATGAGCCGCTGGTCGACGACGCCGCGCGTCGACCTCGTCACGACCGACGGGTTCCTGTACCCGAATGCCGAGCTCGAGCGCCGCGGCCTGATGGGCCGCAAGGGCTTCCCGGAGTCGTACGACCGCAGGGCGCTCGTCGAGTTCCTCACGGAGGTCAAGAGCGGCGCCGACGTCGTGCACGCGCCGTTCTACTCGCACGTGCGCTACGACATCGTCCCGGATGCCCAGGTCACGGTCCGCAGGCCGGATGTCGTGATCGTCGAGGGCCTGAACGTGCTGCAGCCGCCGCCCGCGCCGAACGACGTGGCAGTCAGCGAGCTGTTCGACTTCTCGGTCTACGTCGACGCCGAGGCGGCGCACATCGAGCGCTGGTTCGTCGACCGCTTCCTGAAGCTGCGCGAGGGAGCGTTCTCCAACCCGGCGTCGTACTTCAACGTGTTCGCGGGCCTGAGCGACGCCGAGGCCGAGCAGACGGCGCTCGGCATCTGGCGCGACATCAACATGCCGAACCTCGTCGAGAACGTGCTCCCGACGAAGCACCGCGCGACCCTCGTGCTGCAGAAGGGCGAGGACCACGCGGTCGAGTCCGTGCTGCTCAGGAAGGCCTGAGCGCGGCGCGGGGCATTCCGCGCCGGCCTCCGTTCGAGCCCCCGGCGGCGCGCCCGCATCCGCCGCGGCGGCGTGACCCGTGCCTGCCGATTCGCTGAGCGCGGAGCGGGGCTCGGCGGTTCCCCCAGGAGGCGCGGCCTAGACTCATCTGCATGTGTGGAATCGTCGGATACGTCGGCCAGCGCTCCAGCCAGGACATCCTGCTCGCGGGGCTCGCTCGACTGGAGTACCGCGGCTACGACTCGGCCGGTATCGCCGTGATCGACAGCGCGGGTGACCTGCATGCCGAGAAGAAGGCGGGCAAGCTCGCGATGCTGCGGGAGCGGTTGGAACAGGCGCCCATCGCCGAGGGCACGACGGGGATCGGGCACACCCGGTGGGCGACGCACGGCGGCCCGACCGACCTGAACGCGCACCCGCACCTGGCCGACGACGACAAGCTCGCCGTCATCCACAACGGCATCATCGAGAACTTCGCCGAGATCCGCGACGAGCTCGCTGCGGAGGGCTTCGCCTTCCGCAGCCAGACCGACACGGAGGCCGCCGCCGTCCTGCTCGGCCGCGAGTACCGCGCCGCCGGCGGCGACCTCGTCGCGGCGTTCCGCGCCGTGGCCGCCCGCCTCGAGGGCGCCTTCACGATCCTCGCGATGCACGAGGACCACCCCGGCCTCGTCGTCGGCGCCCGCCGCAACTCGCCGCTCGTGATCGGGCTCGGCGAGGGCGAGAACTTCCTGGGCAGCGACGTCGCCGCCTTCGTCGAACACACGCGCAGCGCGCTCGCGATCGGCCAGGATCAGATCGTCGCGATCACTGCGGACGACGTGCGCGTCACGGACTTCGACGGCAACGAGGTCGCCACGAGCCCGTTCGAGGTGATGTGGGACGCCGCCGCGGCCGAGAAGGGCGGCTGGTCGAGCTTCATGGCCAAGGAGGTCTCGGAGGAGCCGGACGCCGTGGCGAACACGGTGCGCGGCCGCGTCAAGGACGGCGCCGTCTCGATCCCCGAGCTCGAGGGCCTCGACGAGCTGTTCTCGGGCATCAGCCGGATCATCGTGATCGCCTGCGGCACGGCGGCCTACGCCGGCCAGGTGGGCAAGTACGCGCTCGAGCAGTGGGCGCGCATCCCCGTCGATGTCGAACTGGCGCACGAGTTCCGCTACCGCGACCCGATCGTCGGCCCCGACACGCTCGTCGTGTCGATCAGCCAGTCCGGCGAGACGATGGACACGCTGATGGCGGTCAAGGAGGCCGCGCGCCTCGGCGCCAAGACGCTCTCGATCTGCAACACGCAGGGCGCCACGATCCCGCGCGAGTCCGACGCGATCGTCTACACGCACGCGGGGCCCGAGGTCGCCGTCGCGTCGACGAAGGCGTTCGTCGCCCAGATCACGGCCCTGTACCTGCTCGGCCTCCACATCGGCCGCGTGCGCGGCGCGATCGACGCCGAGGCGGCATCCGTCGCCGTCGCCGAGCTCGAGGCGCTGCCCGAGAAGATCCAGTGGGTGCTCGACAACGAGCAGGAGCGCATCGAGCAGCTCGCCGGCTGGATGGCCGACACCCGCTCTGTGCTGTTCCTCGGCCGCCACGTCGGCTACCCGATCGCGCTCGAGGGCGCGCTCAAGCTCAAGGAGATCTCGTACATCCACGCCGAGGGCTTCGCCGCCGGCGAGCTGAAGCACGGCCCGATCGCCCTGATCGAGCCGGGTCAGCCGGTGTTCGTGATGGTGCCGTCGCCGCGCGGCTCGTCGACGCTGCACGCCAAGGTCATCTCGAACATCGAGGAGATCCGCGCCCGCGGCGCCCGCGTGATCGCGATCGCCGAGCAGGGCGACACGGCCGTCGTGCAGCACGCGGACGAGATGCTCCGCGTGCCGCTCGCCGGCCCGCTCTTCGAGGCGCTGCTGGCGGTCGTGCCGCTGCACATCTTCGCGATGGGCCTCGCCACGGCGAAGGGCCTCGACGTCGACCAGCCGCGCAACCTCGCGAAGTCGGTCACGGTGGAGTGATGCGCCCCGCGCGTCCGCACGTCTCCCGCGGCTCCTCCCCTCGCGGAGGGACCGCGGGAGGCTCGACGACTCGCGACGGTGCGGGGGCGGCATGATCATCGGGATCGGCGTCGACGTCGTCGACGTCGAGCGCTTCCAGCACCAGATCGAGGCGTCGCCTCGGCTCGCGGAGCGGCTGTTCAGCGCGCACGAGCGCGAACTGCCGCTGCGTTCGCTCGCGGCGCGCTACGCCGCGAAGGAGGCGCTCATCAAGGCGCTCGGCGGCAGCGACGGGGTGAACTGGCAGGACATCGAGGTGCCGCGGCTCGGCGAGCGGCAGGCGCCGAACTACGTGCTGACGGGGGAGACGGCCGCGACGGTCGCCGCGCGCGGCGTCACAAGCCTCCACCTCTCGCTCTCGCACGACGCCGGCATCGCTGTCGCATACGCCGTGCTCGAGGGGGCGGCGCCGGACGGCGGCGGTGCTGCCGAGCCCGGATGACCGGGGCCGAGCTCGCCCGGCCGCGCGCATCCGCGCGGGGCGACCTCTGCCGGAGGAAGACGCGGTGCGGACCCGCGGGGCGTCGAAGCGGGCGCGCGCGGTCGATCCATCCGGCGCCCGCGGCGCAACCGGGCCGAGGGAGCGTGAGTGGGAAGCTGAGACGACGGGGGATGAGATGACGGAAGCGAACGGAAGCGCCGCGCCGCTGCGCGAGGCGGTGATCGACGCCTCGGCGATCGAGCACAACGTGCGCCGGCTGCGGGAGATCGCCGGCACGCGGGAGACGATCGCGGTCGTGAAGGCCGACGGATACGGGCACGGCGCCGTGACGGCGGCGCGCGCGGCGCTCGCCGGCGGTGCGACGCGGCTGGGTGTCGCCGACATCGGCGAGGGCCTCGAGCTGCGCCGCGCGGGCATCGACGCCCCGGTGATCGCGTGGCTGCATGGCCCCGGCGCCGACTTCGCCGCGGCCGCCGATGCGAGGCTCGAGCTCGGCGTCTCGAGCGCGCGACAGGTCGTGGAGGTCGCGGCGTCGGCCCGGAGCTCATCCGTCGATCCCGTGCGCCTGCACCTCAAGCTCGAGACCGGCCTCGGCCGCAACGGCGCGCACCGCAGCGAGTGGGACGAGCTGTTCGCGACGGCCGCCGCCGCGGAGCGCGAGGGCGGCATCCGGGTCGACGGCATCTTCAGCCACCTGAGCGGCACGAGCCGCGCCGACGACCTCGCGCAGGTCGCCCTCTTCGAGGAGGGCGTCGACCTCGCGGCGGCCCACGGCCTCGAGGGCCGGCTGCGCCACATCGCGGCGACGGCCGCGGCGATCGGCATCCCCGAGGCGCGCCTCGACGCCGTGCGCATCGGCATCGGCATCTACGGCGTCTCGCCGGTCGCCGACCGCACGCCGGCCGAGCTGGGCCTGCGCCCCGCCATGACGGTCAGCACGCGCGTGGCGGCGGTCCGCCGCGTCGCCGAGGGTCACGGCGCCTCCTACGGCTACCGCTACCGCGCGCCGCGGGAGACGACCTACGCGCTCGTGCCGCTCGGCTACGCCGACGGGATGCCGCGGCAGGCCTCGAACGCCGGGCCCGTGAGCATCCGGGGCGAGCGCTACCGCGTCGCGGGCACGATCGCGATGGATCAGTTCATCGTCGACGTCGGTGATGCGCCCGTCGAGGTGGGCGACGAGGTCCTCGTGTTCGGAGACCCCGCCACCGGTGCGCCGCTGGCCGAGGAATGGGCCGAGGCCGCGGGCACGATCGGGTACGAGATCGTGACGCGCATCGGCCACCGCGTCGAGCGCACCGCGGCCGAGTCGCCCGGCGCGCAGAACTGAGGAGGAAACGCAATATCGAGGACGGATTCGACCCCGTGCTCCTCGATGCTGCTGGATCTCCTCGACGCCGGGGCCGTGCGCCCGGCGTCGAACGGCGACTTCGCGGGGTCGACGACCTCGATAGAATGGGGATCAGGGAGGCGCGGTGATCGCAGACGAGTGGCTCGGTACGCACGAGATCGAGACCGCGGAGGCCATGGAACGGCTCGGGCACGGGATCGGCGAGCGGCTCGTCGCGGGCGATCTGATCGTGCTGACGGGCCCGCTCGGCGCCGGCAAGACGACGTTCACGCGCGGGCTCGCCGAGGGCCTCGGCGTGCGCGGGCCGATCCAGAGCCCGACGTTCGTGATCGCGCGCACGCATCCGTCACTCACGGGCGGCGCGCCCCTCGTGCACGCCGACGCCTATCGCGTCGGCGACGCCATGGAGCTCGACGACCTCGACATCGACGTCGACGCGTCGGTCGTCGTGATGGAGTGGGGCCGAGGCAAGGTCGAGGGCCTCCGCGAGACCTGGTGGGACATCGAGATCGAGCGCCCCACGGGCGGCCGCGGCGCCGACACCATGTGCGGCGACCTCTCCCGCTCGGCGGAGGAGCTCGACGCCGATGCCCCGCGCGTGGTCACGATCACGCGCGCGCCGTAGGCGCCGCACTGCGCCGGGCGACGGCACCCAGCGGGGCGGCCGGGATCGTGCCGGCGGCAGCGGTGAACGGCACTGCGCTCGGAGCCGGCGGCGATGCGCCTGCACGCCGGATCTCCGCGGCCGTCCAGCGTGTCGCGGATACGCTGATGGCGTGATTCTTGCCGTGGATACGTCGATCGGGTCGACCGTCGCGCTCGTCTCGCCCGCGGGCGACGTGCTCGCCGAGGCGAACAGCCCGAGCCCGCGCGGGCACGCCGAGGTGATCGGCGACCTGCTCGTCGCCGCGTTCGAGCGTGCCGGCATCGCGCCGGATGCGGTCACTCACGTGGCGGCGGGCATGGGCCCCGGCCCCTTCACGGGCCTGCGCATCGGCATCGCCGCCGCGCGCGCCTTCGCCGCGGGGCGCGGCCTGCCCGTCGTACCGGTCGCGAGCCACGATGCCCCGGCGCTCGCGCACGCGGAGGTCTCCGCCCAGGACGCCTTCGCGATCGTCACGGACGCCCGTCGCCGCGAGAACGCCGTCTCCGTCTACCGCGGCCTCGACGACTCCGGGCTGCCCGCGCGCGCGTCGGGCCCGGAACTGCACCCGCAGACCGCGGACCTCGCCGCGGCACTGTCTGGCGTCGAGATCGTGCACGCCGGCGCGGCGCCGGCCGAGCCGTCCGACGCGGGCGCCGCGGCGGTCATTCGGGCCGCCGACCTCGGCCGCGTCGCGGCGCGCATGCTCGCCGCCGGCGTCGAGCCGCGCGAGAACGAACCCCTCTACCTGCGCTCGCCGGATGTGACGGTGAACCACACGCGCAAGCGGGTGAGCACGTGACGGCGCCGGATGAGGCGGCCGGCGAATCCCGTCCGGCCGACGCGCCGAGCACGAACGGCAGCCCGGCGGTCGGGCGGGAACGGCGGGCGTCCGACGGCCCGCCCCCGGTCATCCGCCCCGCGGCGCCCGAAGACCTGGCCGCGATCATGGCGATCGAGCGCGCCTCGTTCCCGACCGACGCGTGGAGCGAACCGATGATGGCCGACGAGCTGTCGGGCGCGCACGGGCACTACCTCGTCGCGGAGCGCGGCGGCGAGGTGATCGGATACGGGGGCCTGCGGGCGCTCGCCGGGGCCTCCGACGGCGACATCCAGACGATCGCGCTCGCCGCGGCCGCCCGCGGGGCGGGTCTCGGCCGCTCCCTCCTGCGGGCGCTGATCGCCGAGGCGGATGCGCGGCGCGTGCGCGAGGTCTTCCTCGAGGTCCGCGCCGACAACGATGCGGCCCGCACCCTGTACGCATCGGAGGGCTTCGAGGAGATCGGGACGCGCCCGCACTACTACCAGCCGGATGATGTTGACGCGATCGTGATGAAGATCGACGTTCCCCGGTGGCGGCGCCGGGATACTGTGGGATCGGGGGCGAGCGCATGACGGACTTCGAGACACGGAGCGCGGCATCCGGCACGATGGGGGCCGGAGTCGCCGACATCGTCGTGCGCGGCGCGCGGGAGCCCCTCGTCCTCGGGATCGAGACGAGCTGCGACGAGACCGGCATCGGAATCGTGCGGGGGCGCACGCTGCTCAGCAACACGATCGCCAGCAGCATGGACGAGCACGCGCGCTTCGGCGGCGTCGTGCCCGAGGTCGCCGCGCGGGCGCACCTCGAGGCGCTGCAGCCGGCGATCGAAGCGGCCGTCGCCGAGGCCGGCATCCGGCTCGACGAGCTCGACGCCGTCGCGGTGACGAGCGGCCCCGGCCTCGCCGGGGCCCTCATGGTCGGCGTCGGCGCCGCGAAGGCACTCGCCGTCTCGCTCGGCAAGCCCCTCTACGCCGTGAACCACCTCGTCGGGCACATCGCGGCCGACATCCTCACGGAGGGGACCGAGCCGCTCGAGTACCCGACGATCGCGCTGCTCGTCTCGGGCGGGCACACCTCGCTCCTGCACGTGCGCGACCTCACGACCGACGTCGAGATGCTCGGCGAGACGATCGATGACGCGGCGGGGGAGGCATTCGACAAGGTCGCCCGCATCCTCGGCCTTCCGTATCCGGGCGGGCCCCAGATCGACCGCGCCGCCGTCGGCGGCGACCCGAAGGCCATCCGGTTCCCGCGCGGGCTGTCGCGCGCCAGCGACCTCGCGAAGCACCGCTGGGACTTCTCGTTCTCCGGGCTGAAGACGTCGGTCGCGCGCTGGGTGGAGCAGCGCGAGGCCGCCGGTGAGCCGATCCCGGTCGCCGACGTCGCCGCGAGCTTCCGCGAAGCGGTCGTCGACGTGCTCGTCACGAAGGCGCTCGACGCGTGCGAGGAACGGGGCGTGCCGCGCCTGCTCCTCGGCGGCGGCGTGATCGCCAACAAGCGCCTCCGCGACGTCGCGACCGCGCGCGCCGCAGAACGCGGCGTCACGGTGCGCATCCCGCCCCTGAGCCTGTGCACCGACAACGGTGCGATGATCGCGGGCCTCGCCGCGGAGCTGATCGCGTCGGGCCGCCCGCCGTCGACGCTCGCGTTCGGCGCCGATTCCACCCTGCCGGTCACGGAGATCCAGGTGGCCGAGACCCGGATGGCCGAGGCGGCATGACGATCTCGGCGCGCGAGCGCGATCACGACACGGGGGAGGTCGCGGTCGCGCGCAGGCACGCCGACGCGGACCCGGACGCCGAGGTGCTCGCGCTGCTGCGCCAGGGCGCCCAGCCGGCGTCCCGCGCCGAGCAGCGCGCGGCGCGGGAGGCGGCGCAGAAGCGCCCGCAGAGACCTCGCGAGCCCGAGCGCTGGAAGCCGAAGCGCGCGTTCGCGAGCGTCGCCCTGACGTGCGCGATGTTCGGCCTGTCGATGTCGTGGTTCATGCCGTGGGCGATGCCGGTGTCGATCCTCGCCGTCGTCCTCGGCTCCGTCGCGCTGTCCCGCGACTGGGAGGACCGCGCGATCGCCGGTTGGGCGCTCGGGCTCGGCATCGTCGGCACGCTCTCCGCGGCGTTCTGGGCGGGGTGGATCTACTTCGCCCTCCAAGCGGCGCAGGCCGCCTGAACCGCGCCCCGGCGAGCCGTAGGCTGGGGATCATGACGAACAGCCTCCCCTCCATCGGCTTCATCGGCGCGGGCTCCATGGGCGGCGCCATCCTGCGCGGCCTCGTCGCCAGCGGCATCGGCGTCGACGGCGGAATCCGCGTCACGAACCGGACGCGGGCGAAGGCTGCCGAGCTCGCGGAGCTGCCGGGCGTGACGTCGATCGCGCTCGAGGACGACGCTCGCGGCAACGCCGCCGTCGCTGCGGCCTCACGGGTCGTCGTCGTCGGCGTGAAGCCGCAGATGATCGCCGATCTCCTGCCGCGCCTCGCGCCGCACCTGCGCGACGACGCGATCGTCGTCAGCATCGCGGCGGGCGTGATGATCGGCGCCTTCGAGGAGGCGCTCCCCGGGGCTGCGGTCGTGCGAGCGATGCCGAACACGCCGTCGACGGTCGGCCGGGGCGTCACCGGGATCGCCGGCGGCGCGCACACCGGGACGGACGACATCCGGGTCGTGCGGCGCCTGTTCGAGACGGTCGGTGAAGTCGTCGAGGTGCCGGGCGACGACGGCATCGACGCGATCTCGACCATCTCGGGCTCCGGCCCCGCGTACGTGTTCCTGCTGATCGAGGAGTTCGCGAAGGCCGCAGTGCACCAGGGCTTCGACGACGCCACCGCCGCACGCCTGGCGGCCGCGACCTTCTCCGGTGCGACCGCCCTGCTCGGCTCCTCCGACGACGGGCCAGCGGAGCTCCGCCGCCGCGTCACGAGCCCGAAGGGCACGACCGAGAGGGCCGTCGAGGTGCTGCAGGGCGCCGAGCTCGCCGCGGCGTTCTCCTCGGCGACCGACGCGGCCTACGCCCGCGCCAAGGAGCTCGCCGCCGGCGCCTGAGCGGCCGCGCGCGGCCGGGACGCGCCGCACGGGCCGGCGGGAGTTGTGGCGGCCGGGCAGGGGCGTACGCTGTGGACTCGTGAAGACAAGCGCGCGGGTCCGGTCCCGCCTGCGGACGGGTTCGGCGCCCGCCCAAGCGATCGTCACCGGATTCGGTCTCGTCGCGCTCGTGGGCACGACGCTGCTGTGGCTGCCGATCTCGTCGACGGGCGGCGCGACGAGCTTCGTCGAAGCGCTGTTCACCGCGGTGTCGGCGCTCTGCGTCACGGGCCTGGTCGTCGTCGACACCGCGATCCATTGGAGCCCCTTCGGCCTCGGGGTCATCATGGTCCTGATCCAATTGGGCGGGCTGGGGATCATGGTGTTCGCGGCGCTCGTCGGCATCGTGCTGGCGCGGCGGGTGTCCGTGCGCACCCGGATGAACACGGCGCTGGAGACGAAGTCGAGCGGGCTCCCGAATGTGGGCAGGCTCGTGCGGAACATCGCCCTCACCTCGGTGGTCATCGAAGCGGTGCTCGCGGCACTGCTGGCGGGGCGCTTCGTCTCGGGCTACGACTACGCGCCGGGGAAGGCGATATGGCACGCCGCGTTCCACGCCGTCTCGGCGTTCAACAACGCCGGCTTCGCCCTGTACAGCGACAGCATGGTGGGCTTCGTCGACGACCCGTGGATCGCGCTGCCGATCAGCGCCGCCATCGTTCTCGGCGGGCTCGGATTCCCCGTGCTCCGCGAGCTCGCACGCGAGTGGCGCACGCCGCTGCGCTGGTCGATGAACACGCGGATCGTGCTGCCGCTGACGGCCGCGCTGCTGGTCGTCGGCTGGGCGGCGATCACCGCCATGGAGTGGGAGAACCCGCGCACGCTGGGTGCCGAGCCGCCCGGCACCCGCATCCTCGCGGGCCTGTTCCACTCCGTCCAGACCCGCACGGCGGGTTTCAACTCGGTCGACGTCGGCGCGATGAACGACGAGACCTGGCTGGTGATGGACGTGCTGATGTTCATCGGCGCTGGCCCCGGCGGCACGGCAGGCGGTATCAAGATCACGACGTTCGGCGTGCTGTTCTTCATCCTGCTCGCGGAGCTGCGCGGCCACACCGCCGTCAACGTCTTCGGCAAGCGCCTCGACCGCGGAGTGCACCGCGAGGCGATCGCGGTGGTGCTGCTCGCGATCGGCGCCGTCGTCGTCTCCACGGCCGCGATCCTGGCGACGACCGACTTCGACCTCGACCGCGTGCTGTTCGAGACGATCTCGGCGTTCTCGACCGTCGGCCTGTCGACGGGCATCACGGCGGACCTCCCCGAGCCGGCGCAGATGCTGCTCGCCGCGCTGATGTTCGCCGGGCGCATCGGCCCGCTCACGATCGGTTCCGCGCTCGCGCTCCGCGAGCGCCGGATCGCCTACGAACTCCCGAAGGAGCGCCCGGTCATCGGCTGACCGGCGCGGAAAGGACACACCTGATGGGCTCATTCCTGTCGTTCGGAGAACGGTCGCACCGCATCGCGGAGGCCGACTCGGTCGCCGTGATCGGCCTCGGCCGCTTCGGCCGCTCCGTCGCCCTCGAGCTGATGGCATCCGGCACGGAAGTGCTCGGCATCGACGGCGACGCGGACGTCGTGCAGGAGCTCAACGGCCGCCTCACGCAGGTCGTCAGGGCCGATGCGACCAAGGAGGACGTCATCCGGCAGCTCGCCGTGCACGAGTTCGACCGGGCCGTCGTCGCGATCACGGGCGACCTCAAAGCATCGATCCTGGCGACGTCGCTGCTGCTCAAGATCGGCGGGCCCATCGTCTGGGCGAAGGCCACGGACGAGCAGCACGGGACGATCCTGGAGCAGCTCGGCGTGCACCACATCGTGTTCCCCGAGGCCGACATGGGCCGTCGCGTCGCCCACCTGGTGCGCGGCGCGGCGAAGGACTACCTCGAGATCGAGAACGGCTACGCGCTCGTCAAGACGATCGCTCCCCGCGAGCTGCACGGCCTGCCGCTGGGCGACACGGACCTGCGCGCCAAGCGCGGCGTCACGATCGCGGCGGCGCGCACGGGCGGCGGTGCGTGGGAGCACGCGGACAGCGCGACCGTGCTCGGCCCGGACAGCACGGTGCTCGCCGTCGGCCCGAGCAAGAGCGTCGAGGCCTTCGCGCAGCTGCGGTAGCGGCGGCCGCGTCAGCGGTCGAGTGAGGCGAAGCGCTCCACATCGGCGGACGTGCCGGACACGATGACGAGGTCGTGGTTCGTCACGACCGTGTTGGCCTCGGCGTAGTGGAAGGGCTTGCCAGGGCTCTTCACCCCCACGATCGTCACGCGGTACTTGGTGCGCACGCCCGACTCGTTGAGGCCGCGGCCCCTGATGAACTTGGGCGGGTACATCTTCGTGAGCACGAAGTCGTCGTCGAACCGGATGAAGTCGAGCATGCGGCCGCCGACGAGGTGCGCGACGCGCTCGCCGGCCTCGCGCTCGGGGTACACGATGTGGTTCGCCCCGACGCGCGAGAGGATCTTGCCGTGCGAGTGCGAGACGGCCTTCGCCCAGATCTGGGGGATGCCGAGGTCGACGAGGTTCGCGGTGATGAGCACGGAGGCCTCGATCGACGAGCCGATCGCGACGACCGCCATCTGGAAGTCGCCCGCGCCGATCTGCCGCAGCGCGTCGAGGTTGCGCGCGTCGGCCTGCACCGTGTGGGTGACGCGCTCCGACCACTTCTGCACGAGGTCGAGGTCGGCGTCGATCGCGAGCACGTCGCGATCGAGCCGGTCGAGCTCGCCGGCGCACGCGGCACCGAAGCGGCCGAGGCCGATCACCAGTACGGGGGCATCGCCCCGGATCTGCTCCACCATGCTGATCAGCCTACGACGTCGCGCGTCCGGCGCCCGCGTCAGCCGACGATCGGGCGCTCGACCGGCAGCGCGTAGTGCTGCTGGCGCGACGTCGCGGCGACGGCCGCCGCGAGCGTGACGGTGCCGACGCGGCCCATGAAGATGACGACCGCCATGACCATGAGCGCGGGGTCGCCGAGCTCCTCGGTCAGGCCCGTCGAGAGGCCGACCGTGCCGAAGCCGCTGATCACATCGAACAGCACCTCGGCGATCGGCTCGTGCGTGAGCTGGGCGATGATGATCGTGCCGAGCGCGACGATCGTGGCCCCCCACGCGAGGACCGCGACCGCGACGCGCTGCACGTCGGACGGGATGCGGCGGCCGAACGCCTGCACCGAGGTGCGCCCGCGCGCCTCCGACCAGACGCCGAGCGCCAGCACGGCGAGGGTCGTGACCTTGATGCCGCCCGCCGTCGAGGCCGAGCCGCCGCCGATGAACATCAGCATCGAGCTGACGAGCATGCCGGAGCCGTACAGCTCGCCCTGGTCGACGACCGAGAAGCCGCCGGATCGGGTCATGGTCGACATGAAGAACGACTGGAACAGTGTCTCGCCGAACGGCATCGAGCCGAAGGTGCCCGGGTTGTCGTACTCGAGCAGCAGGTACGCGCCGGCGCCGCCGAACAGCAGGAGCACCGACGTGACCACCGTCAGCTTGACGTGCAGCGACCATGACGCGGGGTGCAGCACGCGCCCGCGCACGGGGTGGCGCAGGTGCTTCGACAGCGCCAGCAGCACGGGGAAGCCGAGGCTGCCGATGAACACGCTGATCATGACGATCGTGAGGAAGTACTCGTCGTGCGCGAAGACGCCGAGCCCGCCGTTGTTCAGGGTGAACCCGGTGTTCGTGAACGACATCGCGGCGTAGCTGATCGAGTTCCACACCCCGATCAGCCAGTGCGGTGCCTGGGCGATCGTCGACGGCAGCAGGAGCAGGGCGACGGCGGCCTCGACGATGATCGTCGACAGCGCGACGGTGCGCAGGAGCTGCCCGACCTCGCCGAGCCGCACGGCCTGCGACTCCGACACGGCGCCGCCGTGGGCGCGCAGAGGATTGGTGTCACCGGCCGCGATCAGCTTGGCGCGCAGGCCGATGCGCTTCGAGATGATGACGCCGAGCAGCGAGGCCAGCGTGAGTGCGCCCATGCCGCCGATGTTCACGCCGATGAAGATGACGATCTCGCCGAACAGCGACCAGTGCGATGTCATGTCGAGGCTGACGAGCCCCGTCACGCAGATCGTCGACATCGCGGTGAACAGCGCGTCGGGCACCGAAGTCCATTCGCCGTCGCGCGCGGCGATCGGCAGCCATAGCAGCGTCGTGAACACCAGGATCAGCGACGCGAACACCAGGATCGCGAACCGCGCGGGCGACCGGGTGGTGACGACGCGGAACCAGTGGGTCAGTATCCGGACGATCCGTCGTATGCCGCCGGCGGCATCGGACGGCGCGGCGAAAGCGCCAGTCGGCATCCGGATCCCCCTTCGACGAGAACGTCATCATGGTACTCGGGTCGCGGTGCGGCTAACCTACCCCCATGGCGGACATCTTCGACGTGATCTCGGACGGCACCCGGCGCGACATCCTGCAGTTCCTGCTGCGCCGTTCATCCGAGGCCGAAGGGGGCACGAGCGTCTCGCAGATCGTGGGCGAGCTCGGCGTCAGCCAGCCGACCGTCTCCAAGCACCTCAAGGTGCTGCGCGAGAACGAGCTCGTGAGCGTGCGCGAGGACGGCCAGCGCCGGTTCTACAGCCTCGCGCCCGAGCCGCTCGAGCAGGTCGACGACTGGCTGATGCAGTTCTTCGTCGACGAGGAGGAGCTCGCCGAGGAGGTCGCGACCGCGACCATGACCGCGCTGCCGGAGCCCGCCGCCCGCGCCGCCGAATCGATCGGCCGCGCCGCCGCCAGCGCGAAGACCGTGGTGCAGTCCGCCCTCAAACGCCTCGGCGCCTCCTGACGGCCGCGCACGCCGCTTCGCACCGTCTCGCGGCGTTCTCCTCAGTCGACGTGCGGAGCACGCGATTGAGCGAGGCATGAGAATGCTTGCATTCTCATGCCGAGCGATTGAGCGTCGAAGGAGCGTAGCTCCGAGCACGCCTCCCTCGTCGGCCTTGCGATACGGCACGAATCGCCGCGCGCAGGACTTCGCCGGCATCCGGATGACATCTGTCACCTGGGAGTCGTGACGACGGGGCCTGGCGCTCGCCCGCCGAGGCCGGTTGGCTGGTGGGCATGGACGAGATGGCACAGGCATCGGCGGCCTCACCGCCGAGCGCACGCACCCAACCAGGAGCGGTCTCCCTCCGAGCCGTCGTGAAGGAGTTCCGCACCTCTTCCGGCGCGTTCCGAGCCGTCGACGGCGTCGACCTCGACATCCGGCAGGGCGAGATCGTCGCGCTGCTCGGGCCGAACGGCGCCGGAAAGACGACGACGCTCGACATGGTGCTCGGGCTCACGAACCCGACGGACGGCGACGTGTCGGTGTTCGGTGGCCCGCCGCGGCGCGCCGTGCGCGCGGGGCGGGTGTCGGCGGTCCTGCAGTCGGGCGGCCTGCTGCGCGACCTGACGGTGCGCGAGACCGTCGCCCTGATAGCGTCGACGTTCGACAACCCGCTCGGAGTCGACGAGGCGATGGCGCGTGCCGGCGTCACCGACCTCGCAAGGCGGCGGGTGTCGAAATGCTCGGGCGGCGAGCAGCAGCGGCTCCGGTTCGCTCTCGCGCTGCTGCCCGATCCGGACTTCCTCGTGCTCGACGAGCCCACGGCCGGCATGGACGTCACGGCGCGCCGCGCGTTCTGGGACACCATGCGCGAGGACGCCCGCAACGGCCGCACCGTGGTGTTCGCGACGCACTACCTCGAGGAGGCCGACTCCTTCGCGCAGCGCATCGTGATGATGGCCGGAGGCCGCGTCGTCGCCGACGGCACGACGGCCGAGATCCGCGCGACGGCGACCGGTCGGCGCGTCACGGCGTACGTAGACGAGGCGGCGGTCCCGGATGCCGTGGTCCGGCTCGAGCGCGCGGGCGCGGAGGTAGAGGCCGACGCCGGTCGCCTCCTCGTGCGCACGGGCGACTCCGACGCGATCGCCCGACTGCTGCTGGGCGACATCGGTGCGCGGGACCTCGAGATCTCCGCGGGCAGCCTCGACGACGCCTTCTCGGCGCTGACCGACACGAAGGAGCGCGAGCGATGAACCCCACCTACTACCGGATCGAGATCACGCGCGTCATCCGCGACGTGGTGACGATGTTCTTCGTCGCGGTGCTGCCCGCGATCCTGTACATCATCTTCGGCGCCGTGCAGTCGTACGGCGAGATGGAGTTCGGGAACGGCAACGTCGCCTTCTACGTGATGGTCGGCATGGCGGCATACGGAGCCATCACCGCGACGGTCGGTGTCGGGGGCACGGCCGCCGTCGAGCAGATGCAGGGGTGGGGCCGCCAGCTCGGGCTCACGCCGATGAGGGACAGCGCGCTGGTGCTGACGAAGGCGGGCGTCGGCTTCACGATCTCGCTCATCCCCGTCGCGATCATCTACGCGATCGGCGCGTTCACGGGTGCCGAGGCGGAGCCGCATGTGTGGGCCTTGAGCGCCGCCGTCGTCGTGCTCGGCGCCGCCGTGTTCAGCTTCTACGGCCTGCTCGCCGGCTACCTGTTCCGCAGCGAGGGCGCCGTCGCGGCGGCCTCCGGCTCGCTCGTCATCCTGGGCTTCCTCGGCAATGTGTTCTTCCCGCTCAGCGGCGTGCTGCTCGAGATCGCGCGCTTCACGCCGCTGTACGGCTACGTCGCGCTGGCGAGGTACCCGCAGACCGACGGCGAACCCGCCATGATGGGCCCGCCGGCCGACGAGGTGCCGGCCGCGGACCCGCTGTGGGCGCTCGTCCTGAACCTCGTGCTCTGGGCGTCGCTGTTCATCGTCGGGACGATCGTGCTCGCCCGCCGCGGCCGCGCTCGGCAGTGAAGCCGGACGCCGTGCACAACGCAGTCAGGCTCCGATCGGGCCGGGGCGGGGGCCACGGGGCTCCTGGATCTCGGCGAGGTCGCCGCCTCAGAATGACTGCGTTGTGCACGGACCGTGCTTGTGCTGTGGCGCGGCAGCACACGTCGGCGCCGCGGGCGCGCGGCACGGCACGGCGTGCATTGCGCAGTCGATCCTCATCGTCGGCGGCCGGGTGCCCGCGGGGTCCCGGACTTCGGAGGGGCCGCCGTCCGAGAGCGACTGCGTTGTGCACGGCCGGCCGGATCGAGCGCGCTGGGGGAACCGCCGGCTGACAGGATGGGGCGGGGAGGAACGATGACGAAGCCTGCGGCCCCGGATGGGCCCGTGCTCCGGAGGCCCGGCGCGCGCGGTTCGCGCGACCCCTGGGCGCGGTTCTCGTGGGTCCTCGGCGCCGTGTGGGTCGTGTTCATGCTCTTCCCGATCGCCGCCGCGTCGGAGGCCCCTGTCGCCGACTGGCGACGCATCGCGGGGACGGCGCTGCTCCTGCTCTACGCGGCGGTCTACATCGCGACGTACGCCTGGATGATCCGCACGCGCGACTGGATCACCGCCGGTCGCAGGGGTTACATCGGGCTCGCCGTGATGACGGTGCTGATGATCGCCGCCGCGTTCCTCGTCGGACCGGGCGCGCTCGGGGCCGGCGCGTTCCTGATCTCGATCGCGATGTTCGCCGGGCCGGTGCGCCGGGCCGTCGTGCAGGCGGTCGCGATCCTGCTGGCCCAGTACATCGTGCTCGCCGCGGTCATCCTGATGGCTCCCGACGTGTACGCGTACTACGTGCTCTTCATGCCGCCGGCGATCGTGCTCTTCTCGACGGGACTGATCCGGATCATCACGGCCGCGCAGGAGCGCCACGACACCGTCGAGCGCCAGGCCGTGCTCGTCGCGGAGCGCGAGCGGGTCGCGCGCGACGTCCACGACGTGCTGGGCCACAGCCTCACGATCGTGACGGTCAAGGCCGAGCTGGCCGAGCGGCTCGTCGACGCCGACCCCGAGAGGGCCAAGTCGGAGCTCGCCCAGATCCGGAGCCTGTCGCGCGAGGCGCTCGCCGAAGTCCGCGCGACGGTCTCGGGCCTGCGCGTCGCCAGGTTGGGCGACGAGCTCCTCGCGGCCGGCGACGCACTGCGCGCCGCGGGGATCGAAGCCGAGCTGCCCGGTGAGCCCGACGTCGTCGACCCTCGGTACCGGATCGTCGTGGCCTGGGTGCTGCGCGAGGCCGTCACGAACGTCGTGCGCCACTCGGCCGCGGCGCGGTGCGCCGTGACGCTCAGAACGGATGGCGTCGCGATCGAGGACGACGGCATCGGGATCGACCTGGACGCGGCGGCGAACGGCATGCGCGGCCTGCGCGAGCGGGTCGAGGGTGCGGGCGCGCGCATGGTGGTCGGTCCGGCGTCGCCCGAGTTCCTCGGGGCGCGCACCGCAGGGCCGGTGCGGCGCCCCGGGGCGCGGATCGAGGTGCGCTGGTGAGCGGGCGGACGCCCGTGTGCGGCGGACGGGTGCCCCGGCGCGGCCCCGCGGGGGTGCGGGCGCCGCACGGCGCGGACGAAGGGGGACGATCGTGATCCGGATCCTGCTGGCGGATGACCAGGCGCTCGTGCGCGGCGCCCTCGCCGCCCTCCTGGGCCTCGAAGCCGATATCGAGGTGGCAGCGGAGGTCGGGCGCGGCGACGAGGTCGTCGATGCGGCGCTCGCCGCGGGCGCCGACGTCTGCCTGCTCGACGTCGAGATGCCGGGCGGCGACGGCATCGCGGCCGCCGCGGCGCTCCGCGAGCGGGCACCCGGCATCCGGAGCATCATCGTGACGACCTTCGGCAGGCCCGGCTACGTGCGGCGCGCGCTCGAGGCCGGCGCGAGCGGCTTCGTCGTGAAGGACACGCCGTCCGCCGAGCTGGCGGAGGCGGTGCGGCGCGTGCACCGCGGCGAGCGGGTCATCGACCCGGCGCTCGCGACCGAGTCGCTGCTCGACGGCGCGAGCCCGCTGACCGACCGCGAGCGCGACGTGCTGCGGGCGTCGCTGGACGGCGGCACCGTCGCGCAGGTTGCGGCCGCCGTGCACCTCTCGGCCGGCACGGTGCGCAACTACGCCAGCGCCGCGATCGCGAAGACCGGGGCGGCGACCCGGAGCGAGGCCGCCCGCATCGCCCGCGACCGCGGCTGGCTCTGAGCGACGCCCGGGCACGCCATCCGCTGCGTTGTCCTCAGTCGCTGGCCTGGTGGCCCGCTCCTTCGTCCGCCTGGCGGCTGACGCACCCGGGCGCCGCTCGTCTGTGTCGGGGATGCCCGGGCACGCCATCCGCTGCGTTGTCCTCAGTCGCTGGCCTGGTGGCCCGCTCCTTCGTCCGCCTTGCGGCTGACGCACCCGGGCGCCGCTCGTCTGTGTCGGGGATGCCCGGGCATGCCATCCGCTGCGTTGTCCTCAGTCGCTGGCCTGGTGGCCCGCTCCTTCGTCCGCCTTGCGGCTGACGCACCCGGGCGCCGCTCGTCTGTGTCGGGGATGCCCGGGCACGCCATCCGCGCCTCGCGGACGGCGTGCCCTGGCGTGCTCGGCGTCAGCGGCGCCCCGCGCGGCGCGCGAAGAGCCATGCGCCCCACACGGCTGCGACCGCGAGGATGCCGACGCACCACAGCACGGCCCAGAGCGGCTGCAGCCCCGCGTCGGTGCCCATCATGCCCGCGCGGATCGTCTCGATCACGGGCGTCACCGGCTGGTGTTCGGCGATCGGGCGCAGCCAGTCGGGCATCGTCTCGAGCGGGACGAAGCCACTGGAAAGGTACGGAAGGAACAGCAGGATGAAGCCGTAGCCGCTGGCCGCCTCGGCGGACCCAGCGGCGAGGCCGATCGAGGCGAACAGGTAGGTGATCGCGAGGATCCAGAGGGCGATCATGCCGATCGCGACGAGCCACCCGCTCAGGCCCCCGTCTGGTCGGAAGCCGATTGCGAGCGCGACGAGGATCACGACGCCGGTCGCGAGCAGGTTTCGAGCGAGGCTCGCGATGACGTGTCCCGTGAGGACGGCGCCGGCACGGAGCGGCATCGTCCGGAACCGGTCGATGATGCCGCGGCTCATGTCATTCGCCACGAAGGTCGCGGTCGTCGCTGCGCCGAAGCCGGCGCAGGTGAGGATCGTGCCCGGTACGACGTAATCGACATAGCCGCCGCTCGGGTCGATCGCGCCGCCGAAGACGAACGTCATCATCAGCATGATCATCACGGGCAGGACGACGCTCATCAGCAGAGACTCGGCGTCGCGGAACGAGTGCCGCATCGCGCGGCCGATGAAGATGCGTTCGGCGGTGAGGCCTCGCAGGCGCGGCCGGATGGCGGGGCCGGGCGCCGTCGGCGCGGTCGGGGCAGTCGTCGTGGTCATGATGCCTCCTTCAGGGCGGCGGTGCGGGTCGGGCGGCGGTGGCGGCCTGAGGCGGTCATGCGTCCTCCTTCACGGGCAGGCCATCGCCCGTGAGAGCGAGGAACGCGTCGTCGAGCGAGGGTCGTCGGATGCTCACGGTGCCCTCGGCGCCGGAGGCGTCGAGGAGGTCCACCGCCCGGCGGACGCCGGCGAGCGACCCGTCCGTCGGCTCGGAGCGCAGGAGCGCGCCCGCGGCGTCGCGGAGTTCGACGACGTCGCCGCCCACGCGCTCCTTGAGCTCGGCGGCCGTGCCGGAGGCGACGATCGTGCCGCCCGAGAGCACCGCGATCCGATCGGCGAGCTCGTCGGCCTCCTCGAGGTACTGGGTCGTGAGGAAGACCGTCGTGCCCGCACCGGCGAGCTCCCGGATGACGTGCCACAGCTCGCGCCGGCTGCGCGTGTCGAGGCCCGTCGTGGGTTCGTCGAGGAACAGCACCTCGGGCTGCACGACGAAGCTGAGCGCGAGGTCGAGGCGGCGGCGCATGCCTCCCGAGAAGGTGGCGACCCTGCGGCCGGCGGCGTCGGTGAGGCCGAAGCGCTCGAGCAGTTCGTCGGCGCGGTGGCGTGCGGCCCGGCCGCTCAGGCCCGAGAGCTCCCCGAACATCACGAGGTTCTCCCGGGCGTTCAGCACCTCATCGACGGCGGCGGACTGACCCGTCAGCGCGATGCGGCCGCGCACGCCGTCGGGGGAGCGGTGCACGTCGTGCCCCGCGACGACCGCGCTGCCTTCGTCCGCATGCACGAGCGTCGTGAGCACGCTGATGATCGTGGTCTTGCCCGCGCCGTTCGGGCCGAGCAGCGCGAAGATCTCGCCCCGTTCGACCGTCAGGTCGATCCCGGCGAGCACGGTGTGGTCGCCGAACGCCTTTCGCAGGCCCCGCACCTCGATGACTGACGTCATGATGCCTCCTTGTGTACATCCGAAACTGTTTACGTCGTCGACTAACTGTGTATGACCGTAACACACTGTTTATGACGTACACAACGTAGGCTGTGGGCATGACCGATCCCGAAGCCGTCGAACTGCCCCGCGGCATCGCCCTCGCCTGGGGCGTCGCCGCCGACCCGCAGCGCGGGCCCAAGCGCGAGATGAGCGTCGAGCGCATCGTCGAGACGGCGGTCGAGCTCGCGGACGCCGAGGGCATCGGCGCCGTGTCGATGGCCGCCGTCGCCAAGCGCCTCGGGTTCACGCCGATGTCGCTGTACCGGTACGTGAGCGCGAAGGACGACCTGCTGCTGCTGATGCAGGAGGAGGCGACTGGCGCGCCGTCGCCCGCTCATCGCGAGGCCGAGGGGTGGCGCGAGAAGCTGCTCGTGCTCTTCCGCGAGCAGGTCGCGATCTACGTCACGCATCCGTGGCTGCTGTCCCTGCCGATCAGCGGCTCGCCGATCACGCCCAACTCCTCGCTGTGGATCGAGTGCGGCCTCGGCGCCCTCGAAGGCCTCCCGATCGAGGCGGACGAGCGGCTCGCGATCGTGCTCGCCGTCACGGGGAGCGCCCGTTGGAACGGCATGGTCCTGGCGGGCTACAGCGAGGAGGCCCGGCGCACCGGGTCGTCGCCGCAGGAGATCTCGGAGCGCGAGAGCGCCCTGTTCGACGCCGTCGTGACGGCGGACGAGTACCCCCGGCTGCGCGCCGCGATCGAGGCGGGCGTCTTCGTCTCGCCGTACGACCCCTTCCGCTTCGCGCTCGACCGCCTGCTCGACGGCTTCGAGCGCTACTTCGCGGAGCGCGCCGACGGTGCGCCTGCCGCTCTCGTCGAGGACTGGGCGACTCCGGATGACGCGGACGTCGCCGGCGACAAGCGCTACCGTGCCGCGGTCAAGGCCGCATCCGAGGCGGAGAAGGCGGTGCGCCAGGCGGAGAAGGCGCTGCGCCAGGCGCGCAGGGCGCAGGCCCAGGCGCTCCGCGAGGCGCGGGCGCGGATGGCGTAGCCCGCGTACGCCGGGTGTCACTTCGGTCACACGGGTTTACTTCGGCCGTATTCTGCCTCTAAGGTTGGTGGGCAGGGAGCGCCGTTGCGGCGCGTGTCACGCCCCGCCGGCGCCGTCCCGGCGCGCGGGATGCCGTGACCACACCTGGGGAGGAAGATCGAAACCATGGCCGAGTTGCCCGATGTGCGTTTTCTCACGGTCGCCGAAGTCGCCGACATCATGCGCGTCTCGAAGATGACCGTCTATCGCCTCGTGCACTCGGGCGACCTCCCCGCCGTCCGGTTCGGTCGCAGCTACCGCGTGCCCGAGAGCGCCGTCACCGCCGCGCTGCAGAACCCCTTCGACAACCGCGAGGATCTCAGCGCCTGACCGTCCGGTGACAATCGGGGCGCACCTGATGCGCTAGGATCATCCGAGGCACTTTTTCTGCCGTGCCCGCTCTGCGGACCTCGGCACCTGACCGGTGCCAAGCGTCCAACCCCTGATATAGCGAGGTTCCCGTGGGTTCTGTCATCAAGAAGCGCCGCAAGCGCATGGCGAAGAAGAAGCACCGCAAGCTGCTTCGCAAGACTCGCCACCAGCGTCGCAACAAGAAGTAACTGCGACGAGTCCAATCACGCCGGTGCCCGAAGGGCCCGGCGTTTTTGGTGCGCACGCCCCGCACGCCCCGCACGCTCCGCCCGCGCCCCCATCCGGCCCTATCTCTTCATCTCTGGCACATCTCATGTGGTGGTTCGCACCGGAGATGTGCCAGAGATGAAGGGTTATGCGCGGGCGGGGTGTGCGGGGTCCTTACCGGGCTGTAAGGAACGGTGCGGCGGTCCGGCGCGCGGAGTAGCGTCGCCGGCATGAGCGGGAACGAACCGGGCGTCCAGGCACCGCAGGATG
This sequence comes from Microbacterium halophytorum, assembly GCF_002970975.1. GTDB lineage: Bacteria > Actinomycetota > Actinomycetes > Actinomycetales > Microbacteriaceae > Microbacterium > Microbacterium halophytorum. The sequence goes on along the minus strand of NZ_PNFA01000005.1, from coordinate 263,043 downwards.
CGGGCGACACGAGCGGCGGGCGCGGCAGCGCCGATCGGCTGGACGCGCCGCGCGGCGCATCCAGCGTGCCCTCGCGCGGCCGCGCGGCCGTCGCCGGCCTCGTCGCCGTCGTGGCGGGCGCGGGCATCGGCGAGCTGGCGGCCGCGATCTTCGCGAGCGCTGCGAGCCCCTTCGGATCGATCGGCGGGGTCGCGGTCGACCTCGCGCCGGCGTGGGCGAAGGAGCTCGCAATCAGTCTGTTCTACACGAACGACAAGAACGCGCTGCTCGTCGGCATCGCGCTCGTGCTGCTCGCGGTCGGTGCCGCGGCCGGCTTCGTCGAGCGGCGCGTTCCCTACGCCGGCCGCGCGATCGTCGGCGCGCTCGGGCTCGTGGGCATCGCGGCCGCCTGGACGCGCGAGAACGCGCCCGAGCTGTTCTGGGCGCCGTCGCTCATCGCAGGCGCCGTCGGCTTCGTCGCGCTGGGGCTGCTGCTGCCGCGGCGGGCGGCGGGTTCGGGGGAGGGGCCGTCGCGCCGGGCGTTCGTGATCGGAAGCGCCGCGGCCGCCGCGGCCGGCCTGGTCGGCGCGGCCGTGGCCAGCGGCATCCGGTCGGGTGCCCGCGCCGTGCAGGCCGTCCGCGACGCCGTGTCGCTTCCGGCGGCGACGACCACCGCCGACGTTCCAGCAGGCGCGGAGCTCGGCATCGACGGCCTCGCGCCCGTCGTGACGCCGAACTCCGACTTCTACCGAATCGACACGGCGCTCGTCGTGCCCGAGATCGATCCGGCCTCGTGGTCGCTGCGCATCCACGGCCTGGTCGAGAACGAGGTCACGATCACGTGGGATGAGCTGCTCGCTCTGCCGCTCGAGGAGAGCGCCGTGACGCTGTCGTGCGTTTCGAACCAGGTGGGCGGCGACCTCGTCGGCAACGCCGTGTGGCTCGGCTACCCGATCAGGGAGCTGCTGAGGCGAGCGGTGCCGAGCGCCGACGCCGACATGGTGCTGTCGCGCTCGCACGACGGCTTCACGGCGGGCACCCCGATCGAGGCGCTCACGGACGACCGCGACGCGATCCTGGCCGTCGCCATGAACGGCGAGCCCCTGCCGCTCGAGCACGGCTTCCCCGTGCGGATGGTCGTTCCCGGCCTATACGGCTACGTCTCGGCGACGAAGTGGGTCACCGAGCTCGAGGTGACGCGCTTCGACGCGGATCGCGCGTACTGGACGGACCGCGGCTGGGACGAACGAGGCCCGATCAAGCTGCAGAGCCGCATCGACGTGCCGCATTCGCGCGACGTCGACGCCGGCGAGCAGGTCATCGCCGGCGTCGCGTGGCAGCCGCACACCGGGGTCGCGGGCGTCGAGGTGCAGGTCGACGACGGGCCGTGGCGGCCGGCCGCGCTCGCGAGCGCGATCTCGCAGGACACGTGGGTGCAGTGGTCGCTGCCGTGGGACGCGCGGCCGGGTGACCACGTCATCCGGTGTCGCGCGACGAGCGCGGCGGGCGAGCGGCAGACCTCCGAACTCGCCGCCCCCGCCCCGAACGGGGCGAGCGGATGGCACACGATCGAGGTCTCCGTCGGCTGAGCCGCGTGCGAAGGGGTTGCGACGCCGCGCGCGATCGAGGAGATTCCGCAACATCAAGGACGTTCCGGGAGAATTCGGCCTCGATCATGCGGAATCTCCTCCGCAATGCGCACCCCGGCGGCCTGCACGGCAGGTCTCAGTCGATTGAGGCGGCCGCTCTCGATTCCGGCGTCGCGGGCGAGCTCCCGCGCCTGATCGAGGAAGTTCCGCAGCATCGAGGAGGAATCGGTGCGAGCCGCCCTCGATGATGCGGAATCTCCTTCAGGATGCGCACATGAGCCGGGTCCGCCGGCCCGACGCGGGGACGCGACGCGGCGAGTGGCGCTACGCCCCCGCCGGGAGCGTGAGGCTCATCCGGAAGCCGCCCGGAACGTTCTCGGCGCCGACCTCCCCGCCGTGCGCCTCGACGATGCCGCGCACGATCGCGAGGCCCAGGCCGGCGCCGGCCGATTCGGTCGATCGGGCCTCGTTGGCGCGCCACCCGACGTCGAACATCCGGCCGAGGTCCTCGCTCGCCACGCCGCTGCCGTGGTCGAGCACGCTGACCACGATGCGCTCGTCGCGCGTGTGCGCCTCGACGAGGATCTCGGAGCCGCTCGGCGCGTGGCGCACGCCGTTGGCGAGCAGGTTGCCGATCGCTCGCGTCAGCTCCCGGGGGTCGGCCCAGAGCAGGTGCCCGTCGATGCCCCGCTGCACGACGCGAACGCCGCGCTCGGCCGCTTCCGCGCTCACGTCGACGACCGCGTCCGAGACGATATCGAGCAGCACGACCGCCTCGGGGCGCAGCTCGAGCGTGCCGGTCTCGAGCTTCGAGAGCTGGAACAGGTCGTCGACCATGCGGCTGACGGTGTCGACCTTGGCCCGGATGACCCGGGTCGCCTCCGCGGGGTCGGTCGCGATGCCGTCCTCGAGCGCCTCGGTCATTGCCCGGATGCCGGCCAGCGGCGTGCGCAGGTCGTGCGAGATCCAGGCGAAGAACTGGCGGCGGGAGGAGTCGAGCGCGGCGATCTCGTCACGGGCGGCCGCGAGGCGCTCGCTCGTCTCGGCGAGCTGGGCGGACACCTCGTCGAACTCGCGCCATCCGGGGCGTGCGTCGTCGACGACCGCGCCGTCGCCGACGCGCTGGGCCTTCTCGACGAGGGCGGCCGTGGATGCCCTGGCCGTGCGGCGCACGATGAGCCACGCGGCGGTGAGGCTCACGATCGACGACATGCCGATCACCCACAGGAACACGGCGAGGTCGTGCGAGGAGAAGAACATCTCGGCGACGATCGCGACCGTCGACGCGACGATGGCGAGGATCGCCGCGGCGACGACGATCGTGAACTGCGACGCGATCGACCCGCGGCGGTTCAGGCGCAGCGCGGCGAGGGCGAGCGCCATCGCGACGGCCGTGCAGCCGAGCGTCGTCAGGGCGATCTGCAGGAGCGCCGCCGGGGTGAGCATGATCTCGTCCACAGGCATTATCGCCCAGCCCGTTTCGGGGCGTCGTCGGCACCCCTGGACGCCGCGGGCGGATGGCGGCGGGGCGCGCCATCCGCGGTCGGTCGTGCGTCGTCGGTCGTGTGCTCGCCAGCGGTCGCGTCATCCTGACCCTCGTCGCCGAACGGCGTGAAACGGTACCCCTTGCCCCACTCGGTGCGCAGGTACACGGGGAAGCGCGGGTCGGGCTCGATCTTCTCGCGCAGGCGGCGCACGTGCACTGTGACGGTGGCGGCATCGCCGGCGCTCCACTGCCACACGTCGCGGAGGATCTCGTCGCGGGTCAGCGGACGATCCGGGTGGCGCGCCAGGTACAGGAACAGCTCGTACTCGCGGGCGGTCAGGGCGAGCTCGCGGCCGGCGACCCAGACGCGGCGATGCGCGGGGTCGACGCGGAAGCGGCCCGCCGTGATCACCGCGACTGGGTCGGCGGCGATGCGGCGGCGCAGCAGCGCCTGGACGCGCAGTTGCAGCTCGCGCATCGAGAACGGCTTCGCCAGGTAGTCGTCGGCGCCGTGCTCGAGGCCGTCGATCCGGTCGTCGACCGATCCGAGCGCGGTGAGCATCAGGATGGGAATGTCGGAGCGTGACCGCACCGCACGGGTCAGTTCGTCGCCGCTCACGCCGGGGAGCATTCGGTCGACGACCAGGGCATCCGGCAGCTCCTGCGCAAGCGCCCGGCTCGCGCTGGCGCCATCGGCGTGCAGAGTGACCGCGAGCCCGGATGCGCGCAGGTAGTCGCCGACGAGCGTGCGCACGGTCGCGTCGTCTTCGACGACCATGACACGCGGCTCGCTCTGCATCCTCCGAGGCTAGCCCCGCGGGCGCGCGCGAGCGGCAGTTCTTACGGCGTCGAAAGCTCTCGGCGATGGAGCGGGGTCCCGGTGCCGTGCGGCGGTGCGGGGCGCCTTCCGGTGTGGTGGGGTAGATCGCCTTGGGTGAGAACCGCGAATCTGCGCCGTTGTCGACGTTCGTCGGCGCAGAACCTCGACGACGGCACGAACCCGGGGAAGTGGCCGGGCACGGCAGGGAGGAAGGCGCGACCGCCGGGCCGACACGAGCGCGCAGGGCTGCGCCGCGAATCTCACGGTTCTGAAAGAACTGGCAGGCGCGGTGTCAGCGCTTGCTTGTCTGGGACGGCAGGCCGCACCGTGCGGCTGGACGAGAGGAAGTGATCCGGATGCGCAAGAAGATCCTGATGGGGTCCGCACTGATCGGGCTGTCCGTGCTGCTGGCCGCGTGCGGCGGGGCCGACGCCGCGTCAGACGACGAGCAGATGGACGGCGCGTCGAGCGAGCAGATGGACAACGAGGAGTCGATGGATTCGGAGGACATGGCGGACGAGTCGATGGAGTCGGACGAGATGTCCGAGGAATCGATGGGTGAGGCGCGCAGCGGCGCACTCGCGGGCGACAAGATGGTCGCCGGATCCGTGACGGTCGCCGACGGCACCGTGGAGCTGACCGAGTTCTCGGCCGACGGCATGGGGCTGCACCTGTACCTCGCCGAGGGGGACGATGCGATGGCGGCCGAGGCGGGCCTCGACCTGGGCAAGCTGGCGGACGACGCCGAGCAGACCTTCGACGCGATGGGCGACACGGCCTCGTACACGCACGCCGTCGTCTTCTCGCCGGAGGACGGCGAGGTCTATGCCGTCGCGGAGCTGATGTAGCGCCGCGCCAGCGATCCACGCATCGCTCGGCGACCGACCGGCTCCAAGCCGCGGCACGATCCCCGAGCCCCTGCAGAATCGGCCGGATTCTGCAGGGGCTCGGGGAGAACGCCGCGGCACGTGGCGTGCTGTATGCGCGCCAGTGCCTTCAGCCCGGGCACCCGCGGTCGGTGGGACAATGGTGGCATGCTCGAGATCACGGTCGCGGAACTGAAGACGCGCGAGAACACGCCCCTCATCGACGTGCGCGAGGAGGGCGAGTTCGCCGCCGGCCGTGTGCCGGGCGCGATCAACATCCCGATGTCGCAGCTCGGCGAGCGCCTCAGCGAGCTGCCCCCGGAGTTCGACGTGATCTGCCACGTCGGCGGCCGCTCGGCCCAGGTCGCGCAGGCGCTCGAGCCGCACGGCTACGAGGCCACGAACGTCGTCGGCGGCACGGCCGCGTGGATCGAGGCGGGGTACGAGGTGGAGAGATGACGGACGTCACACTGATCACCAAGCCCGACTGCCACCTCTGCGACGTCGCGCGCGAGGTCATCAATCACACGATCGCCGAACTCCCGGATGCGGAGGCCGACCGCATCACGGTGACCGAGAAGTCGATCTCCGACGACGCAGCGCTGCACGCCGAGTGGTGGGAGAAGATCCCCGTCGTGCTGATCGACGGGGAGCTGCACGGCCACTGGCGGGTCTCGCAGGACCGCCTCCGCGCGGCGCTGACCGCCGCGGCGGCCTGACGCGCGCGGCGCACATCCGGGTCGCGCGGCACGCGCCCGCGCATCCGGCGCGCCGCGGCCCAGCCCGTACGATGAGGGCACGCCGAGGCAGTCGTCCGGCGGCACCGAGCCATCCGGAGGGCACTCATGATCCGCCACGTCGCACTATTCACCGTCATCGAGGAGAAGAAGGCGGAGAAGAACGCGCTGATCGCAGAAGCCGCCAGGAGGCTCGCGCCGCTCGTCGGCCAGGTGCCGGGGCTGAAGTCGATCGAGGTGCACACGGATGAGCTCGGCGGCGACAACTTCGACTTCGCGATCATCGCGGTCATGGACGACCTCGAGGCCGTGAGGGTCTACGGCTCCCACCCGGCTCACGTCGAGGCGGCGGGCTTCATCGGGACCTTCCGCGGATCCCGCGCCGTCGTCGACTACGAGTTCTGACGCGGCCCCGAGCGCGCCGATCGCGGGGTTGTCGTCAGTCGCTGGCCGGAGGCCCGCTCCATCCTCCGCCAGGGCACCTCACGCCGGAGGCTCCGTTCGGCGCGCAGCGCCGGGCGGAGGGGCGTGAGGGACGCGCGGCGCGGCTCATTCGTGCCGTTGTCGACGTGTGGGAGCCCGGAGGTCGACAACGGCGCAGATCGGTGACGCCCGACGCCGCAGGGCGCACGCACGACCGCGAAGCTGGGGAAGTGCTCGGGGGCGTTCCGGCGGGTGCGCCGCGGCCCTAGTGTGAGCAGTATGAACGACCACGCGCCCGGTGGGCCGCCGGAGGGCCCGGCGAGCGATTCCTCGGAGAACCGCGACTTCGCGCCCGGCCCGGAGCTCCCGCGCGGCCCGGCGCCCGTGCGCGTGCCCGGTGCCGCTCCCGAACCGAGTGACGCGCCCGCCGCCGTGTCCGATCCGGATGCCGCGACGAGCCAGGGCGCCGAATCCGGCGCCGCCGACCACTCGTCCGACCCCGAACCCCCGCCGGGCGGCATGCGCACGTTCGCGCAGGTGCTCGTCAACACGGCGTTCGCGAACGTCACGACGAGCTACCTCTGGTTCGCTCTGACGTTCTGGGTGTACCTCGAGACGAAATCGGTGCTCGCGACCGGCGTGATCGGCGGCGCGTACATGCTGCTGGTGGCGATCTTCAGCATGTTCTTCGGCACGCTCGTCGACCGCTTCCGGAAGCACGCCGTGATGGTGTGGGCCACGGCGGGAACCTTCGTCGCCTTCGCGATCACGGGCGTGATGTTCCTCACGCTGCCCGCCGTCTCGCTGCCGATCGCGACGAGCCCGCTGTTCTGGCTGTTCGCCACCGTGATGCTGGCCGGCGCCGTGGTGGAGCAGCTGCGCAACATCGCGCTGTCGACGACCGTCTCGCTCCTCGTGCCCGGCCCGCGCCGCGCCAATGCGAACGGCCTCGTCGGCACGGTGCAGGGGCTCGCCTTCATCGTCACGAGCGCGTTCAGCGGCCTCTCGGTCGGCATCCTCGGCATGGGGCCGACGATCCTGATCGCCGTGGTGTTCATCGGGCTGTCGCTCGTGCACCTGCTGTTCGTGCGCATCCCGGAGCCAGTCCTGGCCAAGGGCGAGGGCGGCACCCACTGGGTCGACATCAAGGGCGGGTGGCAGGCGGTGCGCGCCGCACCGGGTCTCGTCGCGCTGGTGCTGTTCACGACGCTGAACAATCTCGTCGGCGGCGTCTACATGGCGCTCATGGACCCGTACGGGCTCGAGGTGTTCGGGGGCGCGGAGACCTGGGGCATCGCGCTCGCCGTCGCGACGTGCGGCTTCCTCGTCGGCGGCGGCCTGATCGCCAAGTTCGGCCTCGGCCGCAACCCCATCCGGACCATGCTGGTCTTCGCCGGCGTCGTCGGCGTGCTCGGCGCGGGCTTCGCGCTGCGCGAATGGTGGTGGCTCTACGGCATCGGCATCTTCCTGTTCATGGTGACGATGCCGGTCGTCGAGGCCGCCGAGCAGACGGTCATCCAGCGGGTCGTGCCGTTCCGCCAGCAGGGCCGCGTGTTCGGCTTCGCCATGACGTTCGAGGCGGCGGCCGCCCCCGTGACGGCCTTCCTGATCGCCCCGATCGCGGAGTTCTGGGTCATCCCGTACATGCGCGGCGAGGCGGGGCAGGCGCGCTGGGGCTGGCTGCTCGGCGAGGGCGAGGTTCGCGGCATCGCGCTCGTGTTCCTCTTCGCCGGCATCGTCGCGGTGCTCATCGCGCTCGCCGCGTTCCTGACGAAGTCGTACCGGATGCTCTCGGCCCAGTACGCAGAGGTCGCGGCGGCGGACGAGGCCGCCGCTTCTGACTCTGATGCCGTTGGGCCGAATGCGGAGGGTGACGCCGACCACCGAGGCGTCGGCTGAGCGTGCGGACGGGCTGACATCGCCCGGCTCGGCGCGGGCACGGCGAGGCCCCCGCCGATCACCGATGCGGCGATGAGCAGGGGCCTCGGATGCTTACGCCTCTTCGGGCTCCGCGTCGACGCCGGCCTCGGCGCGCTGCTCGGCCGTGATCGGGGCCGGGGCCGCGGTGAGGGGGTCGAAGCCGTTGCCGGTCTTCGGGAACGCGATCACCTCGCGGATCGAGTCGACGCCCGCCAGCAGCGAGACCACGCGGTCCCAGCCGAAGGCGATGCCGCCGTGCGGCGGCGCGCCGAAGGCGAAGGCGTCGAGGAGGAAGCCGAACTTCTCCTGCGCCTCGGCCTCGCCGATGCCCATGACGTCGAAGACGCGCTCTTGCACGTCGCGGCGGTGGATGCGGATCGAGCCGCCGCCGATCTCGTTTCCGTTGCAGACGATGTCGTACGCGTAGGCGAGGGCGTTCCCCGGGTCTTCGTGGAACGAGTCGAGGTACTCGGGTTTCGGCGACGTGAAGGCGTGGTGCACGGCAGTCCACGCCGAATGGCCGAGGTCGACGTCGTCGTCCTCGCCTGTCGGCTTGAACAGGGGCGCGTCGACGACCCACACGAATGCCCAGGCGTTCTCGTCGATCTGGCCCGTCCGGTGCGCGATCTCGACGCGGGCGGCGCCGAGGAGGGCGCGCGCCTCGCCGGTCCTGCCGGCCGCGAAGAACACGGCGTCGCCCGGCTCCGCGCCGGTGACCTGTGCCAGGCCGTCGCGCTCGGCGTCCGAGAGGTTCTTGGCGACGGGGCCGCCCAGCGTGCCGTCCTCGGCGAAGGTGACGTAGGCGAGGCCCTTGGCGCCGCGCGACTTCGCCCAGTCCTGCCAGGCGTCGAACTGGCGGCGGGGCAGCGACGCGCCGCCGCGCATCACGACCGAGCCCACGTACTCCTGCTGGAACACCCGGAAGGTCGTGTCCTTGAAATACTCGGCGAGCTCGACGATGGCGTTGCCGAAGCGGAGATCCGGCTTGTCCGAGCCGTACAGGCGCATGGCGTCGTGGAATGTGATGCGTTCGATCGGCGTCGGGATCTCGACGTCGATCAGCTTCCACAGCTCGCTGACGAGCTTCTCGCCGAGGGCGATGACGTCCTCTTGGTCGACGAAGCTCATCTCGATGTCGAGCTGCGTGAACTCGGGCTGGCGGTCGGCGCGGAAGTCCTCATCGCGGTAGCTGCGGGCGAGCTGGTAGTAGCGCTCCATGCCGGCCACCATCAGCAGCTGCTTGAACAGCTGCGGCGACTGCGGCAGGGCGTACCAGCTGCCGGGGTTCAGGCGCGCGGGCACCAGGAAGTCGCGGGCGCCCTCGGGCGTCGAGCGCGTCAGGGTCGGCGTCTCGACCTCGACGAAGTCCTGCGCGTCGAGCACGCGGCGGGCCGCCTGGCTCGCCTTCGAGCGCAGCCGCATGGCGGCGGCGGGGCCGGGGCGGCGCAGGTCGAGGTAGCGGTGCTTGAGGCGCACCTCCTCGCCGACCGACTCCTGGCCGTCGAGCGCCGTCGACACCTGGAACGGCAGCGCGGCCGACTCGTTCAGCACCTCGACCTCGGTCGCGATGACCTCGATGTCGCCCGTGGGGAGGTTGGCGTTCGCGTTGCCGTCGGGGCGGCCGGAGACCTCGCCCGTGACCTTCAGCACGAACTCGCTGCGCAGCGGGTGGGCGATCTCTTCGTCCCGGATGACCACCTGGGCGATGCCGGAGGCGTCGCGCAGGTCGATGAAGGCGACGCCCCCGTGGTCGCGCCGGCGATCGACCCACCCCGCGAGGGTGACGGTCTGACCGATGTGCGAGGCGCGGAGCGAGCCTGCGTCGTGAGTGCGGAGCACGGGTGTTCCTCCTGGTCGAAGTGCGGTCCGCCCAGTCTACTGGCGAGCGCCCGGCGCGCAGATCAGCTCCGGAGGGGGCTCGCTGGGCGCTCTCCCCGGCGGGGTCTGTAGTCTCCCCACAGCTGCACGACGCCGAGAGAGGGCCGATCACATGACGTCGCACACCACCGCACGCCGCTCGGGGCCGAGGCAGGCGCCGCTCACGCTGCTGCGGGGCTTCCTCATCGGCCTCGCCGAGCTCGTCCCCGGCGTCTCCGGCGGCACCATCGCTCTCGTGACGGGCGTGTACGAGCGGGCGATGACGGCGGCGCTGATGCTGGGCCGCGCGCTCCGCGTGCTCGTGACCGGCCCGAACAGGGCCGCGGGCTTCCGCGAGAACATCCGCTCGGTCGATTGGTGGCTCGCGGCCCCGCTGCTCGTCGGCATGGCGGTCGCCGTGCTGTTCGGCGCCGGAACCGTGTCGGCGCTCGTCGAAGCGAATCCCGAGAACGCCCGCGGGCTCTTCTTCGGCCTCGTCGCGGCGAGCCTGATCGTGCCCATCCGGATGCTGCCCGAGGGTACGGGGAAGGCGCACTGGCTCGTCGACGCGCTCGCGGTGCTGATCGCCGGCGTCGCCGCATTCCTGCTGGTCGGGCTGGCCTCGAACACCGAGGCGGAGGACCCCGCCTGGTGGTTCGTCATGCTCGCGGCGGCCGTGGCGGTGTGCGCCCTCGTGGTGCCGGGCGTCTCGGGGTCGTTCTTCCTCCTCGCGATCGGGCTGTACGGCCCGACACTCACCGCCGTCGACGAGCGCGACTGGGCCTACATCGGGGTGTTCGCCGTGGGGGCGCTCGTGGGCCTCGTCACGATCGTCAAGGGGATCACGGTGCTGCTCGCGCGGGCCAGGCGCACGACGCTCCTCGTGATGCTCGGGCTCATGCTCGGTTCGCTGCGCGCGCTCTGGCCGTGGCAGGGCGGCCAGGGCGGGGAGGACGGCCACGGGACGCTGCTGGCGCCGACCGATCCGGCGGGGCCGATCCTGTTCGCCGTGCTCGGTGCCGTGGTCGTCCTGACGCTCGTCGCGGTCGAAGCGGCGATGGAGCGCAGGGCGCGCTGACGCCGCCGGGGGATATCCCCCCTCGAATCTCACCGGCGGTCCCCGCTGTGCCGAGCGACTCGGGTCCATACCTTGGAGGTATGACATCGACCACCGCGCCCTCGGCGCACCTCCATCCGACCGAGACGGCGCCGCCGACGGCCGCGCGGGCCCGTTCGATCGCGGGCCCGCTGACGGCGCTCCAGGTGATCTGCCACCTGGCGCTGCTGGCCGGATACGGCCTCGCCGTGTTCATCACGCTCGGCACGCTGCTGGGCACGGGCCTCGGCCTGGCTCTCATCGCGGTCGGCCTGCCGCTGCTGCTCGGGTTCGTCTACCTCCTGTACGGCGCCGCGTTCCTCGAGACCGCGCGCGTCGAGGGGCTGTACCGCTTCGGGCTGCCGACGCTGCTGCCGCGGCGCTCGCAGAAGCCGGGCTTCAAGGGCTTCCTGCACACCGTGTGGCTGCAGTTCATCGACGGCGGCACCTGGCGCGCGATCGCGCACCTCGCGATCGCGACGGTGCTCGGCTACGTCGTGTGGACGTTCTTCACGCTCTTCGTCTGGGCCGTCACGGCGGCGTTCGCGCCCTTGTGGGGCGGCGCCGTGCGCGTCTTCGGCTACACCTTCGAGGCGCCGGCCGGCCCGCTCGCCGCCGCCATCATCGCGGTCATCGCGCTCGCCGCCCTCTACGGCGTCGCGATGCTGCACGGAGCGATGTCGCGCGTCATCGTCGCACCGATGCGCGAAGCGCAGCTGGCCGCGCAGGCCCGAGAGGCCGCGCAGCGCGCCGAGCAGGCGACCGCACAGGCCTACAGCGCCGCGAGCCAGCGTGCCGACGCCATCCGGGCCGGCGACCTCGAGCGCACCCGCATCGAGCGCGACCTGCACGACGGCGTCCAGCCGCGGCTCGTGTCGGTCGGCATGACGCTCGGCCTCGCCCAGACCAAGATCGATTCCGACCCCGATCAGGCGAAGGATCTCGTGGCCGAGGCGCACACCTCGACGAAGGCGGCGATCACGGAGCTGCGCCAGTTAGCCCGAGGCATCCACGCCTCGGTGCTCGACGACCGCGGCCTCGACGCCGCGCTGTCGGCGCTCGCCGGCCGCTCGCACATCCCCGTGAGCCTCGACGTGCGCATCGAGGGGAACCCAGGTCGCGACGAGCAGGCGGCGGCGTACTTCGCGATCGCAGAGAGCCTCACCAACGCCGCGAAGCACTCCCGCGCCACCGAGTGCCGCGTGACCGTCAGGTCGCGACCGGATGCCGGCGTGCTGTGGGCCCGCATCGAGGACAACGGCATGGGCGGCGCCCGCATCGTCCCCGGCGGCGGCCTCGACGGCATCCGGACCCGCATCACGGCGCTGGGCGGCGACGCCCGCCTCGACAGCCCCCACGGGGGACCGACCTCGCTGGAAGTGAGCGTGCCGTGCGCATTCTGATCGTCGAAGACTCCGTGCTCCTGCGCGAGGGCCTCACCAGGCTGCTCGCCGACGCCGGCCACGACGTGGTCGCTGCGCTTCCCGACGCGACCGACGTGGTCGAGGCGGTCGAGCGCACCTCGCCCGACCTGTGCATCCTCGACGTGCGCCTGCCCCCGACGTTCCGCGACGAGGGCATCCGGGCCGCGCTCGACCTCCGCCGCCGCGACGCCTCGCTCGCCGTGCTCGTGTTCTCCCAGTACGTCGAGGAGCGGTACGCGAGCGAGCTCATCGCCCAACAGGGCGGCGCGGTCGGCTACCTGCTGAAGGACCGCGTCACCGACGTGGCCGACTTCCTCGAGCAGGTCGACCGCATCGCAGAGGGCGGCACCGTGCTCGACCCCGAGGTCGTGGCACAGCTGCTGACGCGCCGCTCCCGCGACGAGAAGATGCAGCGCCTTACGGAGCGCGAGCGCACCGTGCTCTCGCTGATCGCCGAGGGCAAGAACAACGCGGCGATCTCGAAGCTGCTCTTCATCAGCCCCGGCGCCGTCGAGAAGCACATCACGTCGATCTTCGCGAAGCTCGACCTCGACCACCATGCCCAGGGCAACCGCCGCGTGCTGGCGGTGCTCGCCCACATCGAAGCGACGGGGGAACCGACCCCCGTCACGCCGCAGACCCCGCGCCCCGGCGCGAACGAGACGGGACAGAACCGATGACGAACCTCACACCGCCGCCCGCGGGCGGCAACGAGACCCCGGACGCCCTGACCGAGAATCGGGCGCCGGATGCCGCGGGCGCGAACTCGGCTCCGGATGCGCCGAGCGGGAACCAGGTGCCGGCGGCCGGATCCACGGGCGATGGCCGCGCGGTCGCGCCGACGGGCGAGACGCCGCGCGTCGCCGTGAACGGCTCCCCGGCCGAAGGCGCCGCGGCACAGGGCGGCCCTGGGCCCTCGCCGTGGGGCGAGCCGCAGGGCGCGCCTCCCGCGTACGGATCGCCGTACGCGACCGGAGCCGCGCATCCAGGGGCGGCCTCGGGCGGCGGCGTCCCCCCGGCGGGCGGCCCGACGCCGCCGGCCGCCGGGGGACCGGTGCCACCGCAGAGCGAGACGGCCCGCATCGGGACGCGGGCCGTGGCGATCACGGCGACGGCGATCGGCGCGGTGGTGCTGCTGTTCGCGGGCGCGGGCGCGGCGTTCGGCGCCGTGCGCGACTCGGTCGCGGCCGCGAACCAGGCCAACGGTGTCGACAGCGGAACCCTCGCGCACGCCGTCGATGGGATCACGGCCGTCGACGTCGACCACGGCTTCGGCGACATGCGCATCGTCTTCGGCGACGTCGACGAGGCGGAGCTCGAATGGTCGGGAACGCGCGAGTGGCGGCTCGAGCGCGAGGGCGCCACCCTCGAGGTGCGCCGCGAGGGCGACGGCTTCGGCTTCGGGGACTTCACCTGGTTCGGCGACTGGGACCAGGAGCACCGCGCCACGCTCACGCTCCCGGAGAGCCTCGAGGGAGCCGACCTGGACATCGAGACCGGGGCGGGCTCCGTCAACGCCGAGGGCGATTTCGGCGACGTAAGCTTCGACCTCGGCGCGGGCAGCGTCGAGATCGAGGGCAGCGCGACGAGCGTCGACGGCGAGGTGAGCGCGGGCGAGGCGATCGTCGAGCTCGCTGATGTGCGCGAGTTCGACGCGCAGGTGTCGGCGGGCGACCTGATGGCCTCGCTCTCGGGGGAGGCCCCGTCCCGCGTCGGCATCGAGGTCAGCGCGGGCAGTGCCGACATCACGCTCCCGGATGTCGAGTACGACGTGCGCGAGAGCGTGTCGGCCGGCGGCATCGACACCAACAACCTGCAGACGTCCTTCGATGCGCCGCGCGTGGTCGAGGCGGATGTCTCGGCGGGCGGGATCGACCTCCGCGCGGGCTGAGTCCCGACGGACGGATCGGCCGAACGCCGCGCTCCGGCGCGGCGTTCGGCGCGCTCAGCGCCGGCGGTACTCGATGGGCTCGCCGACGTACGGCTGCCACGCGTCGCGCACGTGCGCGGGCAGGCGTACGGGGCGGCCTGTCGCGGCATCGGCGAGCACGACGACCGTCGTGGCGCGCGCGTAGCAGGTCTGCTCCTCGCCGGTGGGGCTCATCACCTCGTAGCAGATCTCGACGCTCGAGCCGCCGAGGCGGCCGATCCAGAGCTGCACGTCGAGAGGCTTCCGGCCGTACGGAACCGGCAGGACGTACTCGATCTCCTGGCGGGCGATCAGTGTCTGCGCCGCGCCGGAACCCGAGACGGTGTCGTCGTCGAACACTGCGACGGGAGTCGGGGCGACGTCGCCGTCGCGCCAGAACGCGCGCAGCCGCGCCTCCTCGAGGATCTTCAGCAGGCTGACGTTGTTGATGTGGCCGAGGGCGTCCTGGTCGCCCCACCGCCGTTCCACGGGGATGTGCACGCGCATGGACCCATGTTCCCGCGCGCCGGTCCGCGGCGCGAATCGGCGACCGGATGATCGGCCGCCCGCGCCCGATGCGGGATCGCCGCTACGCGGCGGTGCGCGAGCGGCGGGCAGCGCGGATCGGCAGGGCGATGAGGCGCCAGCCGACGAGGAGGACGAGGAGCGTCACGGCGGTGACGATGACGAAGGCGGTCGCGGTGCCGCCGCCCGTCGCGGCGCGCAGCAGCAGGCCGCCGACGACCGTCACTGCCCACACCGGCAGGCCGACGCGTACGGGGCCCCACGGTGCCCTCCACGCGAGCGAGACCGCCCAGCCGGCGACGAGCGCGACGAGGAACGGCCACGCGACCACGGCGAGCCCCGCGGCGTCGAACCCGCCGTGGTGCTGCACCATCCCGATCGCGGCGAACGCGACGACGAGCACGGCGTCGATGACGAAGGCGAGCCACTTCATGCGCCCCAGCGTATGCCGCTCGCACTGGGCGTCGGCGGAGCGCCGTCCGCCTGACGCGTCCTGCGGTTCGCGGGCCCCGGAGCGCGTCAGGTGGAGACGGACCCGAGGCCCCTAGACTGGCCGGGTGACGGCGAAGCGACTGCATCTGGTGCGGCACGGCGAGGTCGACAACCCGAACCGCGTGCTCTACGAGCGCATCCCCGGTTACGGGCTGAGCGCCGACGGGCGCCGGATGGCGGCCGCGGCGGCGACGCACGTCGCCGGCCTCGGCAGGCCCGTCACGGCGCTCGTGCGCTCGCCGCTGCAGCGCACCGCCGAATCGGCGGAGCCGTTCGAGCGCGCCTTCGACCTCGAGGCGGCGCCCGACGAGCGCGTCATCGAGCCGTGGAACAAGTTCGCAGGCAAGGTGATGAGGAAGGCCGTGCTCAACCCGCTCAACTGGCCCAAGCTCATCCGGCCCTCCGTGCCGAGCTGGGGCGAGCCGTACCGCGACATCGCCGCTCGCATGCGCGCGGCGATGGACGAGCTGTGGGAGGCGGCCCCCGACGGAGACGCCGTGATCGTCTCGCACCAGGCGCCGATCTGGATCACCCATCTCGCCGTCGCCGGCGAGGAACTCCCGCACGACCCGCGCACCCGCCGCTGCGCGCTCTCGAGCGTCACGAGCTTCGAGCGCAGGAACGGCGCGTGGCGCGAGGTCGGCTACGCCGAACCCGCGTCGACCTCGGGCGCCGTCGACGTCGGCGCCGTGTAGCGCCCGTCCGAGAATGTCGGCACGACCGTCTCGGGCGCACAACGCAGTCGATTCTCGGTCGGTCGGGGCGTGGACACGGTTCCTCGGGGCGCGGGGGCCGGATCGACTGCGTTGTGTCCCCGGCGGCCGGTCGGCAGTCGCGTCCAGCTGATTCCACGGCAGGATCCGTAGGATTCCAGCGTGACCCGCGCCATCCGATTCGCCGCCATCGCCGCCATCGCCGTGGCGGGCGCCGCGCTCGCCGGCTGCTCGGCGGACCCGGTCGCCGACCAGTACCGCTCCGGCGACAACAAGGGCTACATCGCGAGCGACTTCCGCGTCGACGAGATCGCTCCGGATGACCGAGGCGAGCCCGTCGAGTGGGCCGGCGAGACCGAGACGGGCGAGCAGCTCTCGAGCGACGACACCGCCGGCGACGTGACCGTGATCAACTTCTGGTACGCCGAATGCGGCCCGTGCATCGCCGAGGCCGGCGACCTCGAGGAGGTCTGGCAGCAGTACCAGGGCGACGGAGTGCAGTTCGTCGGCGTCAACACGTACAACCAGGCCCCCACAGCCGTGAGCTTTGCGCGCGACAACGGGGTGACCTACCCGAGCATCATCGACGTGAACACGGGCGCCGTGAAGCTCGCGTTCGCCGCCGAGACGCCGATCCAGGCCACGCCCACGACGCTCGTGATCGACAAGCAGGGGCGCATCGCGGCCCGCATCATCGGCGAGCTCGAGGGCCCCAGCGTGCTGTCCACCCTGGTCGGCGACACTCTCGACGAGGCATGACGAGCGCGAGCAGCGGCCGCGCCGCATCCGGATCGACGGCCACCTGATGGACGCCGGTTCCCTCGTCTTCGACGGCGCGCTCTGGGTCGCGATCCCGATCGCGCTGCTCGGAGGGCTGCTGTCGTTCCTGTCGCCGTGTGTGCTGCCGCTCATCCCCGGCTACCTCGGCTTCATCGCCGGCGCCGTTGCTCCCCGGCGCGACGTCAGCGTGCTGCCGAGCGACGGCTCGACCGAGACACAGGCGCGCGGGCGGCTCGTCGGCGGCGTGCTGCTGTTCATCGCCGGCTTCACGCTCGTGTTCGTCACGATCATCGTGCTCGGCGGCATGGCCGGCGGCATGATGCAGCGCTTCAGCCTGCAGTACGGCGACCTCGTCATGCGCATCCTCGGCGGTGTGATCATCGCGATGGGGCTCGTGTTCATCGGCTTCTTCGGCTTCGCGCAGAACATCAAACGCCCGCAGATCAAGGGCAACCTCGGCCTGATCGGGGCGCCCCTGCTCGGCGTCGCGCTCGGCCTGGGCTGGGCGCCGTGCATCGGCCCGACGCTGACGGCCATCACCTCGATCGCGTACCTGCAGGGCGACGCCCTCCGCGCCGCGATCCTGGGGCTGGCGTACTCGCTCGGCCTCGGCATTCCGTTCCTGCTCGTCGCGCTCGGCTTCGGCTGGGCGACCCGCGCGATCGGGTTCCTGCGGCGCCACGTGCGCGCCGTCAACATCATCGGCGGCATCATGCTCGTCGCCCTCGGCCTGCTGATGGCCACGGGTGTCTGGACCGCGTGGATGCTGCACCTGCAGGGGGTGTTCGCCAGTGTCCCGGCGCTCCTCTGACCCCGACTCGAATGCGAAGGGCGGCCACGTGCCAGGCGAGAACGACGCGAACCCGGATGCCGCAGGCGAGCAGGCCCCGGAAGCCGAGGCATCGGACGCCGCACCGCGCAGCCGCGGCGCCCGCACCGCGAGCGGCGCCGACACCACGGGCGCGGACGCGTCCGACCCGCAGCGCCCGTCCGACCACTTCGACTCGGCGCCGGCATCCGGGGTCGTCTCGCCGAAGCTCGGCGTCGTCGGCTGGCTCCGCTGGGCGTGGCGGCAGCTGACGAGCATGCGCACGGCGCTCGTGCTGCTGCTCCTGCTCGCCGTCGCGGCCGTGCCCGGTTCGCTGTTCCCCCAGCGCTCCGCCGACCCGAACGGCGTGACGCAGTACCAGGCCGACCACCCCGACCTGTTCCCGCTCCTCGAGAGCGTCCAGATGTTCGACGTCTACCACTCCGCGTGGTTCTCGGCGATCTACATCCTGCTGTTCATCTCTCTCGTGGGCTGCATCCTGCCGCGCACCAAGCACCATCTCAAGGCACTCCGCTCCCGGCCGCCGCGCACGCCCGTGCGGCTCGGCCGCCTCGCCGACCACCGCGCGACGACGGCGCACGTCGATGCCGACGAGGCGATCGCGGCCGCGACGAAGCAGTTGAAGGCCTCCGGATACCGCGTCGAGCGGTACGACACCGACGCGGTCGGCTCCCGTCCGGCCGTGAAGAGCGTCTCGGCCGAGCGCGGCTACCTGCGCGAGACGGGCAACCTCGTCTTCCACGCGGCGCTCGTGGGCGTGCTGATCGCCGTCGGCATCGGCGGCACCCTCAAGTACACGGGGCAGCGCGTCGTCATCGAGGGCACCACCTTCGTGAACACGCTGCTCGACTACTCGTCGATGAACCGCGGCCAGTTCGTCTCGGAGGACGCGCTCGAGCCGTACGCGATGACGCTCGACAGCTTCGACGTCACGTACCAGCCGCCGGGCAGCAACGCGATGAGCCAGGCGGGCGACTTCGCCGCCAACGTCACGATCACCCACCCGGGCGAGGAGCCGGAGCCCGGCGTCGTGAAGGTGAACGAGCCGCTGCAGGTCGGCCACGACAGCATCTACCTGCTCGGCAACGGCTACGCCCCGACCGTGACGATCCGCGATGCGGACGGCGAGGTCGTCTACGAGGACTCGGTGGCATTCCTGCCGTCGGGCGACGCGCAGATGACGTCGCAGGGCGTCATCAAGGTCGCCGACGGCCTGCCGGAGCAGCTCGGCCTCGTCGGCTTCTTCTACCCGACGGTGGCGGAGCTGACGACAGGCGCCTACGCCTCGCAGTACGGCGATCTGCTGAACCCGCTCCTGACGCTCGACGTGTACGCGGGCGACCTCGGCATCGACGACGGCACACCCCGCAACGTGTACGCCCTCGACACCGACGGCATGGACAAGCTCACGGGCCGCGACACCGATCGCGAGTCGATCGAGCTCGCACCGGGAGACACGGCCGATCTTCCGAACGGGATGGGCACCATCACATTCGAGGACGAGACCCCGGAGGGCGCCGACGACTCGATCGGCATGACCGAGTCGGTCAAGCGCTTCGCGTCGCTGCAGGTGCACCACGACGCCTCGGCCCCCTGGGTGCTGCTGTTCGCCGTGCTCGCGGTGCTGGGCCTGCTGACGGCGCTGTTCGTGCCCCGTCGCCGGATGTGGGTGAAGGCCACGGAGGGCGCCGACGGCGTCGAGCTCGAGTACGCGGGCCTCGCCCGCGGCGAGGACCCGACGCTGAGGGCCGCCGTCGACCAGCTCGCCGACAAGCACCTGGCGTCGCTCGGCGTCGAGGAGCACCCGCCGACCCGCTGATGCTGCCACCGCTCAGGTACCGCCAGTCGCGGCTCTCGGGCGACGGAACCCGCAGGACGTGACACCTGAGCGGCACCCCTTCCCGTTCAGGTGTCACTAGGCGCGACTCTGGTCAGTCGCACCCGCAGGTGGCGGCACGTGAGCGGGCCGCGCGACCACGCAGCGGGGCGCCCGGCGGGGGCGATTCCCCGGCAGAACGCAGGTGGGGCGGCGTAGTGTGGCGGGCATGCCGGACGTCGCAGCACTCGACACCTACTCCGTGATCCTCGTGTGGACCGCGGTCGCGATCTACACGCTGAGCTTCATCGCCTACGCCGTCGACCTGTCGAAGCGGTCGCAGGAGTCGATCGAGGTCAAGGACGCGGTGCGCGCGCCCGCGCGCGAGAAGGTCGGGGCGCTGAACGCGGCCTCGGCATCATCCGTCGGAACCGTCACGCGCGCAGCCGCTTCGAGTGCGGTTCCCGCGGGCGCCGAACCCCCGAAGCGGCGCGTGTTCGCCCGCATCGGCACGGCCCTCGCGGCGCTCGGCTTCGTCATGCACCTCGCCGCGACGGTGCTGCGCGGCGTCGCGGCCGGCCGCGTGCCGTGGTCGAACATGTGGGAGTTCGCCATGACGGGCACGCTGCTCATCATGGCCGTCTACCTCGGCGTGCTGTTCTGGAAGGACCTGCGCTTCCTCGGCACGTTCATGACCGGTCTCGTCACGGTGCTGCTCGCGTCGTCGTCGATCTTCTACGTCGAGATCGTGCCGCTGATGGACCCGCTGAAGTCGGCGTGGCTCGTCATCCACGTGTTCGTCGCCTCGCTCGGCACGGCGTTCCTCGCGCTCGCATTCGGGCTCAGCGTCGTGCAGCTGATGCAGGCGAGGCGCGAGCGTCTGGCGGTCGTCGCCGCGGAGAACGGCGAGGAGCCCAAGCGCAGCTTCCTGCGCACGCTGCCCTCGGCCGAGGCGCTCGAGGGCCTCGCGTACCGCCTCGCGATCATCGGCTTCATCTTCTGGACCTTCACGCTGATCGCCGGCGCGATCTGGGCGCAGGACGCCTGGGGCCGCTACTGGGGCTTCGACGTGAAGGAAGTCTGGACCTTCATCATCTGGGTGCTCTACGCGGGCTACATCCACGCCCGCGCGACCCGCGGCTGGCGCGGCACGCGCTCGGCCTGGCTCGCGATCGTCGGCTTCGCCGCGGTGATCTTCAACTTCACCATCGTGAACATGTACTTCGACGGCCTCCACGCCTACTCAGGGCTCTGATCGGCCCGCGAGCACCGCGCTGGCGGCGTTGTCCTCGTCGCTGGCCTGGGGCCCGCTCCTCGTCCGCCTTGCCATCACGGCACTCGCGAACCGATCATCCATAGGCGCAATCGCAGACCCCGGATGCCCCTGCCGCGCAACGAGCGCGGTAGGGGCATCCGGGGTCTCGACCGTGTCGGCTCAGTGCGCCATCGCCGCGAGGGCCTCCTCGTCGAGCGTGGCCAGCGATCGGGTGTCCTGGAAGTCGCGCACTCCGTGGATGCCCTGCTCGCGACCGAAGCCCGACTGCTTCACGCCGCCGAACGGCGCGCGCAGGTCGAGGCGCGTCGCGCCGTGGTCGTTGAACCAGACGTAGCCGCACTCGAGCCGCGAGCCGATGCGCTGCGCCGTCTCGGGGTCCGACGTCCACACGCTGCCGCACAGGCCGCCCCACGAGTCGTTGGCGCTCGCGATCGCCTCTTCCTCGGAATCGAACGGGATGATCGGGATCACGGGCCCGAACTGCTCCTGCGTCACCACGCGCAGCGATGGGTCCGGATCGATCACGAGGGCCGGCCGCAGGAAGTTGCCGCCGTCGAGCTCGCCGCCCGGCAGCTCCCCGTACTCGCGGACCTCGGCGCCCGACTCCTTCGCCTCCCGGATGAGGTCTTCGACGAACGTCTTCTGCGCCGGCTGGTGCAGAGGGCCCATCGTCGTCCCCTCGTCGAGGCCGTAGCCGAGCACGGTCTTCTGCAGCCGTGCCTCGAGCCCCGCCACGACGTCATCTAGGCGCGAGCGGTGCACATAGATGCGCTTCGCGTTCATGCAGATTTGTCCGGTCGAGTCGTATACGGCCGCGAACATCCGGTCGAGGTGCGTGTCGGACAGGTCGGCGTCCTCCGTGACGATCGCCGCGTCGTTGCCTCCCAGCTCGAGCGTGACGCGGGTGAGCGACTGCGAGGCCATCTCCATCATCTTCTTGCCGCCGCTGACCGAGCCCGTGAAGCAGACCTTCGCGACGTCGGTGTTCCGGATGAGCGACGACATGTTCGCGTCCTCGCCCGTGACGACCTGCAGCACGCCGGCCGGCAAGCGCTCGGCGACGCGCTGCACGACCCGGGTGGTCGCGAGCGGGGCCGAGGGCGGCGGCTTCACGATCGCGGTGTTGCCCGCCAGCAGTGCGTGGGGGAGCGACGCGGCGAGGATCGCGATCGGCCAGTTGAACGGCACGATCACGGTGACGACGCCGAGCGGCTGGTAGCCGACCTGCGTCGTCACGGGGATGCCCGGAGCCGGCTCGAGCGTCTCGACGGCGTCGACCCTGTCGGTCTCGGCGAGGGCGAGGTTCCAGCGCAGCTCGAACACGAATGCGTCGGCCCACGCTTCGCCGACGACCTTGCCGTTCTCCTGCGACAGGATCGCCGCGTCGTCGTCGCGGTGGTCGCCGAGCGTCGCGACCGCATCGGCCATCTGCTTCGCGCGCTCCTGCGGGCTGAGCGCCGACCATGCGGGGAACGCGGCCTTCGCGGCGGCCACGGCATCGTCGACGTCCTGCGGCGTCGCCGAGGCGGCCTCGCCTACGATACGGCCGGGCTTGGCGGGGTCGGCGATGCGGAGCACGTCCGCGGTCGTGCGCTCGGAGCCGTTGATGTACAGAGCCGTTGTCACGGCGGGCTGATCCGACATCGGATCACTCTCCTTCGATCGGGTGGTGCGGCGCCATCGCCGCTCGGGGTGCGACCGCTCTCAATATCCCACGCCGATGACGGGGAGGGAACGGGAAGGTCGAACCGATCCGAACGGAGCACGCAGTCAGTACGCCCAGACGTTGTGTGAGACGCGGACCCAGTCGTCGTCCGCGAGAGCCCCATCCGCCTGCACGACGAAGCCGTTGGTCTTCAGCCACACCCCGCCGCAGGCCACGCTCCATGCGCCGTCGCTGGGCATCAGGGCCAGACAGATGTCCTGCCGGAAGTCTGCCGCACGGGCCACCCAGACCTCGGTCCCCTCGTGATCGCCGACGTAGCGCACGGAGCCCAGATCCACTCCGTCGAGCCCGCTCTCAGGCATCGGAAGGGCATCATCGGCGGACGGCTCCCGCTCCAGGTCGGCGAAGGAGCTGCCATCGCTGCATCCCGCGGCCAGAGCGAGAACGCCGAGGCAGATCGCTGCGGCCGCCATCGGCCTGTGCATCCGGGGTCGAGTCATGCGCGGCTCCACGTCTGCGATACCGCGGCAGTCGAGGTCAGCGTCACGTCGATCCCGCCCGCTGCGGGTCGGCGTCGGGGTTGTAGGCGGAGAATCCGTTCATGACGCGATACCGACCCCCGAGCTCCTGCTGGATCGCGTCGATGAGGTCCAATCCCTCGCGGTACCATGCGCGACCGACGTTCGCATCGGGCCAGCGGATCTCCGATACGGGATTCAGAACGGTCTCCCACGTCTCGTTCCAGGATGCGGCCCTCTGCCGCGTCTCCGCGGACACCGGAAGCGTTCCGAGCACCATGTCGCCGAACCCCCATTCCGGGGACAGCTCGACGATGAAGAGGTCGTTCGGCGGCTCCATAGGCAGGATGGTACCGCCTTGCCCGCCTCTGTCACCGGGAGCGCTTCCCGCGCACGGCGAAGCCGCGCCGCCGACCCCGGGAAGATCGGCGGCGCGGCTCGTGCGGCCGGCTTACGCGGCGGCGGGAGCGATCAGGGCCTTCGAGCTCACGGTGCGGCGCGCCGTGACGGCGATCGTCGTCGCGATGAACGAGACCACGCCCCAGATGAGCAGGGCGACCGTTGCGGCGCCCGCGCCGCTCGTGCCGGTGATCGCGGCGATCATGCCGTCGAACGCGGGGCTCGTCGGCAGCAGGGGCCGGATGGCGAGCAGGGCGGCGGGCATCGTCGAGACGATGCCGATCGCGACCGAGTAGGCGCCGACGATGCCGGCGATCCAGCGGCCCGCGCCGCGGAAAACCGCGACGAGCGCCTGGTTCACGGCGGCGAACGAGACGCCCGCGAGCACCGACAGCCCGAGAAGCGGCCAGAACTCGGCGGCGTCGTAGCCGGAGGCGAGCTGGACGATGCCCGCCACTGCGGCGCCCTGCACCGCGCCGATCACGGCGGCCGGCAGCAGCGAGCGGCCCGCGAGGAACGCCGACGAGCGGCGCGAGGCCATCACCGCCGCGGGGAAGGCGCGCAGCACGAAGAACGTCGCGAGCGAGCCGAACCACAGCACCGCGACCACGAGCAGCGGGATCGCCGACGCCCCGAACAGGCCCGTCCCGGATGAGGCGGCGACGGGGTTCGCGACGACCGTCGCGAGGTCGTCGGCCTCGGCCTGCGTGTAGGAGGGCACGGAGTCGACGGCCGTGCCGAGCCCGTCGGCGAGCTCGCCGGCGCCGTCGCCCAACTGGCCGACGCCGTCGCCGAGGCCGGACGCACCCTCGGAGAGCTGGATCGCGCCGTCCTGCAGGGTCGGCACGCCGGCCGCCGCCTGCCCGGCGCCCGTCGCGAGCTGCCCGACGCCGTCCGCAAGGCTCGACGTTCCTTCGGCCAGGGCGCTCGCGCCGCCGCCCAACTGCTCCGTGCCGTCGGCGAGCTGCGAGGCGCCGCCCGAGAGCGCGCCGGCCCCGTCCGCGAGCTGGCCCGTGCCGTCGGCGAGCTGCGCGGCCCCGCCAGACAGCGAGGCGCCGCCGTCGGCGAGCTGGTGCGCGCCGTCCGAGAGCTGGGGGATGCCCGCGCCCAGCTGCTCTGCTCCGTCGGCGAGCGACTCCGCCCCCGCGGTGAGTGCGGGCAGCTGGTCGGCGATCTGCGCCGTGCCGTCCGAGAGCTGCTGCGCGCCGTCGGCGAGCGGAATGACACCGTAGGCGAGTGCCGAGACGCCCTCCGCGAGCTCCGTGGCGCCCGGCGCCGCCTGCGACGCGGCAGTGGCGAGATCCGCCGCTCCCGTCGCGAGGCCGTCGGCCTGGAACGAGGCACCTGCGAGCCGCTCGCAGAACTCGGCGCTGCCGCCGCTCGCGGCGCAGCTCGCCGCGAGTTCCTCCAAACCGCTGGCCAGTTGCGCGTTTCCGGCCGCAAGGCCGGGGTTCTCGGCGCTGCCGTCGCCGTTCAGCCCGCTACTGATGCCGCCCATCGCCTCGGAGACGCCGTTCGCGCCCTGCACGAGCGCTGGATTCTCGGCGGTGCCGGATCCGATGACGCCCGTCTTGACTTCGTCGAGGCCGGCAGCGAGCTGAGCCGCCCCAGCGGCGACGCCGCCGTCGCCGGCGATGCCCTCCTCGAGCTGAGCCGTGCCGTCGGCGAGCTGGCGGGCGCCGCCCTCGAGCCCGGGGTTCCCGGCGGTGCCATCGCCCGAGATGCCCGCGCCGAGCTGGTCGATGCCGTCCGCGAGGCCCGCGGCGCCTTCGGCGAGGCCGCTCGCGCCGCCGGCGAGCTGGTCGGCGCCGGTCGTGAGCTCGTCGGCCCCGTCGGCGACCCCGGATGCGCCTGCCGCCAGTTCGCCGGCGCCGTCGGCGAGCGCGGGAGCGCCGTCGGCGAGAGCGCGAGCGCCGTCCGAGAGCTCGTACGCGCCGGTGGACGCGTCGCCCGCGCCATCGGCGAGCTGGCCGATGCCGTCGCCCAACTGGCCGACGCCGTCCGCGAGGTGATCCGCGCCATCGGCGAGCTCGCCGGCCCCGTCCTCGGCCTCGCCCGCGCCGTCCGCGAGCTGCTCCGCACCGTCGGCCGCATCGCCGAGCTGCTCGCCCATCGTGCTGAAACCGACGAGCAGGTTGCTCATGGTCGCCTCGGAGAGCATGTCGCCCATCGAGCCGGCGGCGGCCGCCGCGAGCTGGTCGGCGATGGCCTGGTCGACCACGAGGGCATCCGGGGCTGTTTCGACGTCGATCGTGGCCTGCTCGGGCGCCGCGTCGTCGCCCGACAGGTTCTCGGCCGACGACATGGCGGCCGCCGAGAAGTTCTCCGGGATCGTCACGACGGCCTGGTAGCTGCCGTCGGCGAGGCCCGCCTCCGCATCCTCGTCATTGGACAGCACCCACGTGAGGTTGCTGTCGGCGTCGTCGGAGCCGGAGACGAGGCCGGAGGACAGCTGCCGGCCGAGCGGGGTGAGCTGCCCGTCGACCGTGACTGCCTCGTCGTCGTTGACGATCGCGGCGGTCATGTTCTCGAGCCGCTCGGTCGGGTCGTGCAGCGCGGCGATCAGCACTCCTCCGATCACCACGGGAAGCAGCACGATGCCGACGACGGTCAGCCAGGTGATGGGCTTGCGCGCGCGGGCGCGTTCCAGGAGGGTCATGCGGTCACCTCTGTGCGATTCAGGTCGAGCGTGCGGGCGTCGGGCCAGCCGGCCGCCGCGAGGGCGGTGCGGGCGGCGCCGGCATCGGCGGCCGTCACGAAGACGGCCAGCGGGCGGGCGGGGTCGGCGGCCTGCGCCGCGTCGCGGAGGGCCGCGGCCAGCTGGTCGCGCTGGGCCGCGTCGAGGCGGTCGACGCCGTCGAGCACGACGAGCGGCGGCGAGCCGCGCAGCGCCTGGGCCGTCGCCTCGTCGGGGGAAGGAGCGCCGCCGAGCTCGGCGAGGCCGACGTGCTTCCTGACCCAGGCGGCGCGGCCCGGCATCAGGTGCCCCGCCACGCGCAGCAGGCCCTCCGACGACGCGCGCCCGGCGATCGCGAGCGAAGCGGCCCGCGCGGCCACGGCATCCGGGGTCGCCAGCACGACCGCCTCGCCCGGTTCGACCCGCAGCGAGAGGCCGTCGACGAGCACCCGGTCGCCCGCGGCGACGCGCAGGTCGTCGGCGGCGACGACAGCGGTCGAGCCGGGCTCGGGCCAGTCGGCGAGGCTGCGCTCGCGCTCGACGGCCTCGCCCTCGACGTCGAAGTGGGGGAGGATGCGCTCGAGCCAGCGGGGCATCCACCACGCGTGGCGCCCGAGCAGGGCCATCACGGCCGGCACCAGCGTCATCCTGACGAGGAACGCGTCGAAGGCGATGCCGGATGCGAGCGCGAGCGCGATGGGTTTGATGTTGCTATCGCCCTCGGGCACGAACGCCGCGAACACGGCGAACATGATGACGGCAGCGGCCGAGACGACGCGGGCGGACGCGGCGTAGCCGGAGCGCACCGACTCCACGGCGACGTCGTTCGCGGCCCGCTTGCTCGCCCTGTCGGTGATCGGGCCCAGGCGGCGCACGGCGTGCACGTAGTCCTCGCGCATGCGCGAGACGAGGAACACCTCGTAGTCCATGGCGAGGCCGAACAGCACGCCCATGACGACGATCGGCATGAATGCGATGACGGGGCCCGTCTTGGCGACGTGCAGCAGGTCGGCGCCCCAGCCCCACTCGAACACCATCGTCACGACGCCGAACGCCGCGAGGATCGACAGCAGGTAGCCGAGCGCGGCCTTGAGGGGAACCCAGATCGAGCGGAAGACGATCATGAGCAGGATGAACGACAGGCCGACGACGAAGATGCCGAAGGGCAGCAGCGCGTCGCCGAGCTGGTCGGAGATGTCGATCGACACCGCCGTGAAGCCGGTGACCTTGAGGTCGATGCCGAACTCGTCGAGCCACTCGTCGTGGTGGCTGCGCAGCTCCCGCACGAGGTCGGCCGTCTCGGGGTCGGAGGGGCCGGTCTCCGGTACGATCTGGACGATGCCGGTGTCGGCGGCCTCGTTCGGCGTCGACATGGGCACGGACGCGACGCCGGGCACCTGCTCGACCTCGTCGGCGATGTTGTCCATCAGGCGGAGCGGGTCGTCGCTCGTGACGATCGTTCCGGTCAGGATGAGCGGGCCGTTGAAGCCGTCGCCGAAGTGCTCACCGGTCAGGTCGTACGCCTGGCGGGCCTCGGACTCCTCCGGGAGGACTCCGGCGTTCGGGAGGGCGAGCGCGAGCTGCGTCGACGGGATGGCGACGATGCCGAGCCCGAGCACGACGGCGATCGTCGTCACGATGGGGTGGCGCGTGACGAGCCCGACCCAGCGGCGGGCGAAGCCGACCTTCGCCGGCTTCGCCTTCCCGCCCTTCCTCGGCTTCTTCGGGCGGCCGGCGGCGCGCGCCCCGACGAAGCCGAGCAGTGCGGGCGTGAGCGTCACGGCGATCGCGACCGCGACCGCCACCGAGATCGCGGCGGCGATGCCCATCGTCGTGAGGAACGGGATGCCGGCGAAGCCGAGGCCGATGAGCGCGATGAGCACGGTGACGCCGGCGAACACGACGGCGGATCCGGCCGTGCCGGTCGCGCGGGCGGCGGACTCCTCGAGCGGGACCCCGTCGCGCACCTGGTCCTGATGCCGCGCGGCGATGAACAGCGAATAATCGATGCCGACCGCGAGGCCGAGCATGAGCGCGAGCAGCGGGGTCGTGGAACTGACGGTCGCGAAGCCGGTCGCGGCGACGATGCCGAGCATGGAGACGCCGACGCCGAGCAGCGCGACGGCGAGCGGGACGCCCGCCATCGCGACGGCGCGGAACGCGATGATCAGCACGATGAGGGCGACGAGCACGCCGAACGCCTCCGTGATGGTGACGGTCGGCAGCTCCGTCGCGTACAGGTCGCCGCCAAGGGCCGACTCAGCGCCGTTCGGCAGTTCGGTCTGCAGCGCGGCGAAGTCGCTCTGGATCTGCTCCTTGGTGTCATCCGGGATCGAGGTCATGTCGCCGTCGACCTGCACCTGGATGATCGCGGACGTCGCATCGTCGGAGATCATGCCCTCGACGAGTTCGTCGTAGGGAGAGTTCGCGGCGGACACGCCGTCGACATCGGCGACCGCGTCGACGAACTCCTCGATCGGCTCGCGGTACGAATCGCTGGTGATGCTGTGCCCGTCGGCCGCCACGACGATGCCCTGGGCGCTCGTGCCGGCGACCTGGGGGAACGTGCGCGACAGCTGGTCGAGCCCCTCCTGGGACTCGGTGCCCGGGATCGTGAACGAGTTGTCGAAGCCCTTGTTCAGGCCGAGGGCGCCGCCCCCGACGACGAGCAGGAGCAGCACCCAGGCGCCGAGCACGCGCCAGGGGCGGCGGAACGACCAGCGGCCGAGGGAGTACAGAAGGGTGGACACGCGGTGCCTCCGGATACAGGGGACGATTCGATACAACACTGTATCCAGTACGTAAGTGTATCGTAGAGCGGCGAGCCCTCGGACGGCTGGGCATCGCATGTGAGAAGGTGGGGCGCGTGGGCGCAGAACAGACCAGGAGCCGCGAGAACACGCGGGCGAGGCTGCTCGAGGCGGCGGCGGAGGTGTTCGCGGAGGTCGGCATCGCCGGCGCGTCCGTCGAGGCGATCTGCGATCGTGCCGGTTTCACGCGCGGCGCCTTCTACTCCAATTTCGAGACCAAGGACCAGCTCTTCCTCGAGCTCTCAGCGGCGGCGGGCAGTCGCCAGCTCGAGCGCGTGCGAAGCCGGATCGCGCAGGTCGAGAGCGAGACGGAGCCGTCGGACGGGCGAGACATCCGGTCGTTGCTGCGGGTGCTCGACACGCTCGGTGCGTCGCGCGACGATACGATTCTGTCGGTCGAGAGCGAGCTCCGCGCGATGCGCGACAGCGAGTTCGGAGCAGCGCTGATCGCGCAGTACGAGCGCTTCGTCGACGAGGTCACCGCGATCGTCGAGCAGGTGCTGCGCAACCGGCACATCGAGCTCCGCGTCGATGCGGGGTTCGCCGCACGCGTGCTCATGACGACGTGGGACTCGACGGCGCGCAACGGGGTCATCGCTGGGCTCCCGGAGGAGGAGCGCAACCGCGCGTCGCACGAAGCCGTCGCCCGCATGGCTGAGGCGCTGATCGCATAGACGCTCCTCGTCGGCGCCGTCCGGTCGGACACGGCGCGCGGGCCGGCGTGTGCACAACGCAGTCGATCCTCGGTGCCGGCATTGCGCCGCCCGCGGGAGTCCGCCGGCAACGGTCGCCGCGGGGTGCGGATCGACTGCGTTGTGTCAGCCGGTCATCCGGTGAGGTGCGTGTGCGCCGCGCGGATGCGGGCGTGCCACCACGCTTCGCGCTCGGCGCTCGCCGCGTGCTCGTCGAGGAGCGCGGCGGCGGGGACGACCCGGCCCGCAGGAATCTCGCCGCCCAAGGGCGCGAGCCGCGGCTCGGCGACGTCGGCGGCGAGGAGGGCCGCCGTGCCGAGCCCGCAGTCGTAGTCGAGCTCGGGCAGCGCGGCCGCGAGCGCCGCTCCCTGGGCGAGCCCGACGCTCGTATCCAGCGCGGACGAGACGACGGCCGGCAGCCCCGCTTCCGCGACGATGGCGAGGGCCCGCCGCACGCCGCCGAGCGGCTGGGCCTTGATCACGAGGATGTCGGCGGCGCCCGCCCGTGCGACCGCCAGGGGATCATCGGCCCTGCGCACCGACTCGTCGGCGGCGATCGGGATGCCCCAATCCGTCAGCCGCTCCCTGATCTGGGCGAGCTCCTCGACCGTCGCGCACGGCTGCTCGATGTACTCCAGGTCGAACTCGCTGAGGGCGTGCGCCGCGTGCTCGGCCTCGTCGACGTTCCAGCCGCCGTTCGCGTCGACGCGGATGCGTCCCTCCGGCCCGAGCGCGTCGCGCACGGCGCGCACCCGCGCCACATCATCGGCGAGCGTCTGCCCGCGCTCGGCGACCTTCACCTTTGCGGTGCGGCAGCCGTCGAACCGGGCCAAGACATCCGGTACCTCGGCGGCCGAGACGGCGGGAACCGTGGCGTTCACGCCCACGCGGTCGCGTCGTGCCCGAGGCTGCGGACGCCACGCGAAGTCGAGCGCCGCGGCGAGCCACGTCGCGGCCTCCGGCGCGTCGTACTCGAGGAACGGCGAGAACTCCGCCCACCCCTCTGGCCCCTCGATCAGCGCCGCCTCGCGGTGGTCGACGCCGCGGAAGCGCGTCGCCATCGGAAGCGAGACCACCCTGGTGCGCTCGAGGATCTCGTCGATGGCCGGGACGGCGGTGTCAGTCGGCTCGCTCATGCGTCGAATCTAGTCGCATCGGTGGCGCCCGGCCCCGGTGCCGCGGCGAGGCGGGGCCCGCGTTCGGGGCAGGATGGACGCATGAGGTTCTGGATCGGGGCGCGCGGCGCCGACATGGGCAGGCAGGGCGCGGGCATCACCGCCGTGACGGCGGGCGAGGCCGACTCGCCGCTGGCAGGCGGGGCGTTCGCCGACCGCGGCATCGCCGTCGACGCGCCGTCGCCGACCTGGCTCGCCCCGCATCCGCGGCTCGACGTGGTCTACGCCGCGCTCGAGGGCTCCGGCCGCGTTGCGGCGTACCGGCGCACGGGCGAAACCTCGCTCGAGCCGCTCGGTGCGCCCGTCGACGCGGGCGAGGCCGTGTGCCATATCGCCGTCGCGCCCGATGGCTCGCGCCTCGTCGCCTCCTGCTGGGGCGACGGCCGCGTCGTGCACATGCCGCTGCGCGCCGACGGCTCGCCAGGCACCCCGTCGCTCGCGAAGGCGGCCGACGACCCCTACGGCGTCGACGGCGTCGGGCCGGACTGGGCCCGCGCCGGCGCCGGCCTCGGCGTCGTGGCCGAGGCCGAGCGCGCGGCGCTCGCCGCGGCGGAGGGCGCGGCCGATGGCGTCGGTTCGCCGAGCGCCGACAGCGCGGTGACAGGGGCCGACGCGGCCGAGCTGCCGAGCGGCCTGCTGGTGCCCGGTTCCGACGACATCGCGAGCCTGCTCGCGTCGGCGGATGCGCCGGCCGGTGCGGCCGATGATCTGCTCGCGGCACTCGCGGACGCCCGGCGCGACGGCACCGAGGTCTCCCGCGAGGAGGCGCAGCGCATCGCCGCCGAGGTCGCGGAGAGCTCCGGCGAGGGTGCTCCTGCCGGCGCGCCCGACGCGGCGACGGCGGCCCCGCGCCCCACGCGCGCCCACTCGGCCGCGTTCCTGCCCGACGGCAGGGTTGCGACGACCGACCTCGGCTACGACCTCGTGCGCATCTGGCGGGTCGCCGCATCCGGGCTCGTGCCCGACCACGAGGTCGTGCTGCCCTTCGGCACGGGGCCCCGCCACATGGTCGTGCACCCCAGCGGGCACCTGCACGTCGTCACGGAGTTCTCGTGCGAGGTGTGGACGCTCGCGCAGGGCCCGGATGCGCGCTGGCGCGTCGTCGCGTCGGTCGCGACGGGCGCGCAGGCCGGCGACACCGGCGCCGAGCTCGGGGCCGGCCGCGACTGCGCGTTCCTGTACGCGGGCCTGCGGGGCAGCGACACCCTGTCCGTGCTGCGCGTCACCGGCGAGGGCGGAGGGCTCGAGCCGGTCGCTCTCGTCGACTCGGGCATCCGGGTGCCGCGGCACCACGTGATCGTGCGCGACACCCTGCTCGTCGCGGGTCAGGAGTCCGACGAGATCGCGTCGCTCTCCCTCAACGAGCGCACGGGCGTGCCCGGCCGCGTGCGCCATCGCCTCGAGACGCCGACCCCGCAGCATATTCTTCCGACGGCATAGACCAGCTTCCGGTAGCGTCGACAGCGGCGCGCGGGGAGCGGCCCTGCGCCGATACCGGGAGGCACCATGAT
The DNA here is from genome assembly GCF_002970975.1 of Microbacterium halophytorum. Taxonomy (GTDB): domain Bacteria; phylum Actinomycetota; class Actinomycetes; order Actinomycetales; family Microbacteriaceae; genus Microbacterium; species Microbacterium halophytorum. The sequence continues at coordinate 231,058 of NZ_PNFA01000005.1, read as the reverse complement.
CGATTCGCTCATCGCACGACTCCTCGGCACGCGCTGGCTCATGCGCTTGCCCATCGGCATCTACCGCGCCGGCTTCGGCTGGATGCTCGGCGACCGCCTCGTCATGATCGAGCACCAGGGCCGCGTGTCGGGCGAGCGGCGCTACGTGGTCGTCGAGGTCGCCGAGCGCACCGGCAGCGCCCTGCGGGTCGCATCGGGTTTCGGTGAGAAGTCGCAGTGGTACCGCAACCTGCGCGCGAACGGCGTCGCGTACCTCAGCACGGGCCGCGTGCGCCGCCGTCGCGTCGACGTGAACCTGCTCGACCATGACGCGTCGCGCGTTGTGCTCGAACGCTACGCGGCGGCGCACCCCGCCGCGTGGGAACGCCTCAGCGCCGCCATGGAGATCGCGCAGGGCCACGACCCCGTGATCCCGATCGTCGAGTTCCGCCCCTTCGGCTGACCTGCTCGCCGCTACCCTGGGGTCATCTCGACCAGGAGGAGACCGGATGGCGAAGTCGCGATTCCCGCAGCGCGTCTACCGAGACGGCGACGAGCCCGATCCGCGCTTCAGCCTCGCGAACGAGCGCACGTTCCTCGCTTGGCTGCGCACGTCGCTCGCGCTGTTCGCCGCGGCGATCGCGCTCGAAGCACTGCAATTGCCCATCAATGCCGGGTGGCGCCTCGCGGGCGCCGTCGTCTTCCTCGTGCTCGGCGTCATCGCGGCGGTGCAGGCGTGGTTCGGCTGGGTCGCGACCGAGAAGTCGCTGCGGCGCGGCGCGGCACTGCCCGGCCTGTCGATCGGCGGGGTCCTGGTCGTCGGCGTGATCGTCGGCGTCGCGATCATCTTCGTCGGCGGCCTCGTGTGAGCGTCCCCTACGACCAGGGTCTCCAACCGGAGCGGACCCTGCTGGCCTGGCGGCGCACGTGCCTGTCGTTCGCGCTCGCGAGCGTCGTCCTGACGCACTACACGGCCCAGGAGTTCGGGGTCATCGCCGTGATCCTGGGCCTTCTCGGCGCCGGATTCGCGGCGACGAGCTACTTCCTCGCGTCCCACGGGTATCGCCGTGTGCACGAGTCGCTGCACGCCCGCGGCGCGACGGGCGGCGATGGCACGCCGTTCCTCCTCGCCACCCTGGCCGTGCTCGCCATCGGTGCATCTGCGGCCGTGTACCTGGTGATCGCGTTCGCAAGGCTGTGATCGGGCGCTCGTTCCGGGTGGCGCGCGCCGCCGCCGCAGACCTGACTGGTCCCCGCGGCGCTCGCTGACGACAGTCCGCTCGGGACGGCCGCGGGGGCGAGCATCGGGTTCGGCGTCTGCGACGGCGCGTAGGGTTGGGGCGTGACCGACTTCGTCTCCGACCTGTTCGATCCGGATGCCTGGGTGCCCGCGCCCGGCTCCGGCGAGTACCGCGACATCACGGCGCATGTCTCGCCCGACGGCGGCATCGCGCGCATCGCGTTCGACCGCCCCGAAGTGCGCAACGCGTTCCGGCCGGCGACCGTCGACGAGCTGTATCGAGCCCTCGAGATCGCCCGCACCGACCCGAAGATCGGCGCCGTGCTGCTGACGGGCAACGGCCCCAGCGCGAAGGACGGCGGCTGGGCGTTCTGCTCGGGAGGCGACCAGCGCATCCGGGGCCGCGACGGCTACAAGTACTCCGATGACGACGCCGCCGTAAGCGACCCGGCGCGCGCCGGCCGGCTGCACATCCTCGAGGTGCAGCGGCTCATCCGGTTCATGCCGAAGGTCGTCATCGCCGTGGTGCCCGGGTGGGCGGCCGGCGGCGGCCACTCGCTGCACGCCGTGTGCGACCTCACGATCGCGTCGCGCGAGCACGGCCGGTTCAAGCAGACCGACGCCGACGTCGGCTCGTTCGACGCTGGCTACGGCTCGGCGTACTACGCGAAGCAGATCGGCCAGAAGTTCGCGCGCGAGGTGTTCTTCCTCGCGGAGGAGTACTCGGCACAGCGCGCCTACGAGATGGGCGCCGTCAACCGCGTCGTCGATCACGCCGACCTCGAGCGCGAGGCGATCGCGATGGCGCGCACGATCCTGACCAAGTCGCCCACGGCGATCCGGATGCTGAAGTACGCCTTCAACGCGGCCGACGACGGCATGGTCGGCATGCAGCTGTTCGCGGGGGAGACGACCCGCCTCGCGTACGGCACCGACGAGGCCGTCGAGGGACGCGACTCGTTCCTCGAGAAGCGCGACCCCGACTGGTCGGGGTTCCCGTACCACTACTGATGCGCACACCGGCGAGAGGAGCGACCCGATGAGGCTCGAGGCGGTCGCGAGCGACGATCCGCGCGACGTGCTCCGCGCCCTGCGCGGGGCGGTCCTCGGGGCGGGCCCCGCGGTCGCGCTCGGCGCCGGCGCCGACCTGCCCCGCACCGTCGCCGCCGGCACGGCGGTCGTGCTCACGACGTCCGGGTCGACGGGGGAGCCCAAATCGGTGCTGCTCTCGCGCTCGGCACTGACGTCGTCGGCGATGGCGACGGCCGCGCGCATCGGCTCCGGCCACTGGCTGCTTCCCCTCTCCGGCGGGTACATCGCGGGTGTGCAGGTGATGGTGCGATCGCTCGTCGCTGACCGCGAGCCGGCGATCCTGTCGGGCCGGTTCACCCCGGATGCGTTCGTCCATGCCGCCAGCGGCATGCGTTCGTACGAGGCGGGGGAGCGGGTGCCGGCGTACACGTCGCTCGTGCCGGCACAGCTGCAGACGCTCGTCGACGCGGCGGACGAATCGCCGGACGTCAGGCGCGCGCTCGAGTCCTTCGACGCGATCCTCGTGGGCGGCCAGGCGCTGCCCGCGCGCCTGCGCGAGCGGGCGGCGGCCGCGGGCGCGAACGTCGTCCGCACCTACGGCTCGACGGAGACGAGCGGCGGCTGCGTCTACGACGGGGTGCCGCTCGGCGACACGTCGGTCGAGATCGTCGACGGCGAGGTCCGCATCGCCGGTCCGACGCTCGCCGACGGCTACCTGAACGACCCCGAGCGCACGGCGGAAGCGTTCGACACCGACGGGGACGGCGTCCGCTGGTACCGCACGGGCGATTCGGGCGAGGTCCACGACGGCGTGCTGAGCGTGACGGGCCGCATCGACAACGTCATCGTCTCGGGCGGCGTGAACGTCTCGCTCGACCGCGTCGAGCGCATCGTGCGCGACGTGCCCGGCCTCGAGGAAGCCGTCGTCGTCGGCGCTCCGGACGAGCGCTGGGGCCAGACACCGGTCATCGCGGCCCCGCTCGCGGATCCGGATGCGGCCGCCCGGCTCCTCGAGGCCGCCAGAGCCGCGGTCGAGCGCGAGGCGGGCAAGCCCGCCCGCCCCAGCCGCCTCATCCGGGTCGAGGGGATCCCGCGCCTGTCGAGCGGCAAGCCCGACCGCCGCGCCCTCACGGCGAAGGCGGGCAGCGGACGGTGACCGCGACCCGCGCATTCACCTACCCCGGGCAAGGAGCGAGCCTGCCCGGCCGAGACGTTCCGCACGGCTTCCGCCCGATCGATCGCGAGGCGCGGATCGGCGAGGGGGATGCCGTGTTCCGCAGCGCCGCCGATGCGACGCTGCGCTGGGGGATCCAGCGCGGCGCGGGCATTCGGGTGGCGGCAGCGGATCGAGCGCTGTGCGCCGGCGATGAGGCCGTGCTGCGCATCCCTGGCTGGCCGCGGGACGTCCCCTGCCGGATCGTCTATGTCGTCGACGAGCCGGACAGAGCGGGCTTCGCCTACGGAACGCTCCCCGGTCATCCCGAGCGGGGCGAGGAAGCCTTCCTCATCGAACGGCGCGATGACGGATCCGTCTGCGTCCGCATTCGGGCATTCTCTCGCCCGGCCGGGCTGATCTACTGGCTCGGCTACCCGGTTCTGCGCCTGTTGCAGGAGGTATTCACGAGGCGGTATCTGCGCGCGCTCGCGCCCGAGCGGCTGCCGCGATAGGACGGCGGCGCCGCGGTCACACCGGCCGCATACGGGCGCGCCGATAGAATCTCCCGCGTGGCAAGAGCGAAGCATCAGCGCAAGGTCAGCGGGAACCCGGCGAAGCGGGGGAGCGCGCAGGCGCCGCCGCCCGCGCCCGTGACGTTCCGCGACTGGGTGGGCGCCGCGCGCCTGCGCACGCTGCCGCTCGCGGTCTCGCCCGTCCTGATCGGCACGGGCGCCGCCGTGCGGGCCGACCCCGACCATCTCTTCCACTGGGTCATCGCCCTCGCGTGCCTCGCCGTCGCCGTCGCCCTGCAGATCGGCGTGAACTTCGCGAACGACTACAGCGACGGCATCCGGGGCACTGACGACGACCGCATCGGCCCCGCCCGCCTCACGGCGAGCGGCCGCGTCACGCCGCGTGCCGTGCTCACGGCCGCGCTGATCTTCTTCGGGATCGCGGCCGTCGCGGGCCTGGCGATCGTCATCCGGACCGGCCAGTGGTGGCTGATCGCGGTCGGCGCGGTGTGCATCGTCGCGGCGTGGTTCTACACGGGCGGCAAGCGGCCCTACGGCTACAACGCGCTCGGCGAGGTCTTCGTCTTCGTGTTCTTCGGCCTCGTCGCGACGCTCGGAACGACGTGGGTGCAGGCGCTCCAGCTCTCGCAGGAGGCGTGGTTCGGCGCGATCGCGGCGGGCCTCCTCGCCTGCGCCGTTCTGCTCGCCAACAACCTCCGCGACATCGACCAGGATCGCGTCGTCGGGAAGCGAACGCTCACGGTGCTGATCGGACGCGTCGGCACGAAGATCCTCTACACGCTCTTCGTCGTGGTCGCATACGGCATCGTGCTCTGGATGGCGTACATCGCCTACCCGATGGCGTGGCTCGTGCTGCTGTCGCTGCTGCTGCTCGGCCCCGCGCTCCTGATCGTGTGGACGTACCGCAAGCCGGGCGAGCTCGTGCCGGCGCTCGCGCTCACGTCGATCGGTTCGCTCGTGTTCGGCGCGATCCTCGCCTGGGCGTACGTCGCCTGAGCCGGGGCGCTACCGGTCGCCGCGGGCCTCGTCGTTCGCGGCGTCCTCGAGGGCGTCCTCCTCGTCGCGCTCGCGCTCGATGCGGCCCTTCGCCGTGCGGGCCTCGCGGCGCGCGGCCATGCCGGTCGTCACGTCCGTCAGCGGCTTGCGCAGGAGGATGATCGACAGGCTCAGGCCGATGAGGGCGGCGAAGATCGCGGCGAGCCACCAGAGGTTCTGGAACACCGGCATCAGCATCATCAGCCCGAACGGCACGAGGAAGAAGGCGAGGCGGGCGACGGCGTAGAGGGCGAACTTCACGCCACCCATGCTAGGCATCGCGCCTGTGCATTCCCGGCGCTCGAACGCGCGATGCCCGCGGCGCCGGACGGCGCCGCGGGCATCGGAAGGGGATCGGGCTCAGAGAACGGCGGAGAGGAAGTCCCTCGTGCGCTGCTCCTGCGGGTTCGCGAAGAACTCGTCGGGGGCGCCCTCCTCGACGATGCGGCCCTTGTCGAACATGAGCACGCGGTTCGACACGTCGCGGGCGAACTGCATCTCGTGCGTGACGATCAGCATCGTCACGTCGGTCGTGCGCGCGACCTCGCGCAGGATGTTCAGCACCTCGCCGACGACCTCGGGGTCGAGCGCGCTCGTGACCTCGTCGAGGAGGAGGATCTCCGGCTCCATCGCGAGGGCGCGGGCGATCGCGACGCGCTGCTGCTGACCGCCCGAGAGCGAGGACGGGTGGGCGTCGGCCTTGTCGGGCAGGCCCACCTGCTCGAGCAGCTCGTGCGCGTGCTTCTTCGCCTCGTCCTTCGACTGGCCGAGCACGTGCACGGGCGCCTCGATGATGTTCTCCAGCACCGTCATGTTCGGGAACAGGTTGAACTGCTGGAACACCATGCCGATGCGCTTGCGCATCTCGTTGCGGTGCTTCTCCTTCAGAGCGACCCTCTTGCCGCCGCGCAGTTCGTGCGTGAGCGCCTGGCCGTCGACGAAGATGTACCCGTCGGTCAGCTCCTCCAGCGTCATCACAAGGCGGAGGATCGTCGTCTTCCCCGACCCGGAGGGGCCGATCAGCGTCACGCGGTCGCCCTTGCGCACGACGAAGTCGAGCTGGTCGAGCACCGTGTGGTCGCCGAAGCGCTTCGTGACGCGGTCGAACCGGATGGCCGGTACGTCGCCGTCGGCGAGCTCGATCGCACCGGTGTGCGTCGGGACGGGGTCCTTGTGCGTCTCATCAGGTGTAGGCAAGGCGCTTCTCCAATCGGGTCACGAGGAGCGAAGTCGGGTAACTGGCGGCCAGGAACAGCAGACCCGCCACGGTGATCACTTCGATGTAGCGGAAGTGCGAGCCGCCGTAGGCCTGCGCCGAGCCCAGCATGTCGATGACCGTGATCGTCGCGAGGAACGGCGTCTCCTTGAACATCGAGATCACGTAGTTGCCGAGCGCGGGTGCCGTGGCGCGCACCGCCTGCGGCACGATCACGGCGGTCCAGGTGCGGCGGCGCGACATCGACAGCGCCGTCGTCGCCTCCCACTGACCCGGAGCGACGGAGTCGATGCCCGCGCGGTACACCTCGGCCATGAACGTGGCGTAGTGCACGCCGAAGACGACGATGCCGATGACCATGGGGTCGATCTGGACGAACGCGAAGTAGATGAACAGCAGCTGCACGACCAACGGGGTCATCCGGATGAAGTTCATCAGGAACGTGATGACCTTCTCGACCGGCACCGGCACGCTGCGGCGCAGCAGCTCGAGGCCGAGGCCGAGCGCCGCCGCGATCGCGCTGCCGACGATCGTGACCAGCAGGGTGACGCTCAGGAAGGTCCAGAGCATGTCCGGGAGCGCGGCGAAGACGTGCTCCCAGTTCCACAGGGACTCGTCGATCATGCTGCCGGCTCCTTCTTCTCATCCGGGGCCACGGGTGCGGGACGCACGCCCACCCCGAGCCGGCGCTTGGCGCGGCGTTCGAGCAGCGTCATCAGGCCCGAGAACGCGTACGCGATGCCGAAGTAGACGATGAGCGCGAGCGTGTAGGTGAAGAAGACGTCACCCGTCGCCTGCCGCAGGTTGTTGAACTCGGCGGTCAGGTCGACGATCGTGATCAGATACACGACCGCCGTGCCCTTGATGAGCTGGATCAGCAGGTTGTTCAGCGAGGGGATCATGAGCGCCCACGCCTGCGGGAAGATGACCCGCCGCATCCTCTGTGCCTTGCTCATCGACAGTGCGGTGGTGGCCTCCCACTGGCCCTTCGGCACGGAGTTGATCGACCCGCGGACGACCTCGGCGCCGTATGCGCCGTAGTTGAGGCCGAGCCCGAGGATGCCGACGAGGACGGCGGGGAGCTCGACGTTCATCGGCGGCAGCGGCAGCACGAAGAACAGGAAGAACAGCTGCACCAGCAGAGACGTTCCGCGGAAGAACTCGATGACGGTACGGGCCGCGCCGCGCACCCAGACGTTCTTGAAGCGGGCGAGGAGCCCGAGGGTGATGGCGATGACGATCGCAAGCAGGGCGCCGCCGATCGAGAGTTCGAGGGTGATCAGCAGCCCGTCGAACAGTCGTGGCAGCGCCCTGACGAGCGCGTCGATATTGTCTGACACGTGAGGTGCTCCGGCCTCCGCTTACTGGAGGTCCTCGAGGTCGCCCGCGCAGAGCTTCTCGGTCGTGACGTTCTCGGGAGGCAGGTTCTCAGCCGTGAAGCCGAATTCCTCGACGAGGCCGAGGTAGGCCGACTCGTCGCCCGTGATCTTCGCGAGCTCCTCGTTGTAGGCCTCGAGCAGCTCCGTGTCGTCGGCGCGGAACACCGTCGCGCCGGCGCCGACCTGCTTCACGCCGTCGATCTCCTGCACGAAGGCCTCGGTGGTCTCGAGGTCTTCCATGCTCTCCGTCATCCAGTTCAGCGACACCGCCGTCAGGGCGAAGGCGTCGGCGCGGCCGGATGCGACGGTCTCGAGGCCGTTGGCGGCGCTGTCGACGGGAACGACGTTGTCGTAGCCGCCGAGCTGTTCGATGTACCCCTCCTCGATCGCACCCGTCTGCACGGCGAGGGCGATGTCACCGTCGCTGGCGAGCACCGAGTCGAGGTCGCTCAGCCCGTTCGGGTTGCCGGTCGGGACCGCGAGCGTCGTGGTGTACATGATCTCGGGGTCGCTGAAGGCGGCCTGCTCGCAGCGCTCGGGCAGGATCGACATGCCGGCGCTGACGACGTCCCACCGGCCGGCGTTCAGGCCGGGGATGAGGTTGTCCCACTCGACCTGCTCCACCTCGATGTTGTCGATGCCGAGGTTGCTGAAGATCTCCTCGTGGATGGCGATCGTGCCGCCGGTCGGCTCGCCGTCGTCGCCGACCCACGAGTAGGGCTGCTCGCCGTTGATCGCGAGCGTGATGGTGCCCTCTTCCTGCAGCTGCTCGAGGGTGCTGCCGGCCTCTTCGCCGGAGCCGTCGCCGCCGCCCGAACAGGCGGCGAGTCCGAGCGCGAGCACGCCGACGCCGGCGAGGCTCGCGGTTGTCTTGGTGCGTCGGATCATCGTGATTCCTCTTTCGTGATCTTCGACGCGAACTCGTGGCACGCGCCGTAACGGGACGCGGCCCAGACTCTCACAGTGTCGAATTCAAAGCAATCCGATTGTCTTCTTGTAAACAATCCGACACAATCGGGTGGATGCGAGAATTGTTGCATGCGAGAACTGCTGCCGGACAGGAGGGGTGACGTCGTGGCGAAGCCCTCGATCAACGGCGCCCAGCGCGCCGTCGTGGCCCTGGAGCGCACCTCGACGGTCCACCTCGTCGCCGCGGAGCTGCGCAAGGCGATTCTGACGGGCGCCCTGCCCGTCGGCGGTCCGATCGGAGAGGTCGAGATCGCGGCGCAGCTGGGGGTGAGCCGCGGCCCGTTGCGCGAGGCCGCGCAGCGCCTCGTGCAGGAGGGCCTGCTCGTGTCATACCCCGGCCGCGGCATGCGCGTGCGCCGCATCGGGCCTGACGAGGTCGCCGACCTCTACGAGGCGCGGCTCGCTCTCGAAGGACATGCCGCACGCCGCCTCGCGCAGCAGCCGGACCGCGTGCAGACGGCCGAGCTCGAGGCCGCCCTGGCGCGGTTGGCGGCCGTGAGCGAGGGCGACGACGCCGTGCCGATCGGTGATGCCGACATCGCGTTCCACCGCGAGCTCGTGCGCCTCGTCGGCAGCGCGCACCTGTCGGATCGCATCGACACGCTCCTCGCGGAGACCCGCATCGCAACGCTGAGCATGTCGGACGGCTTCCAGGTGCGCCGCTCGGTGTCGCCGACCTACCGCGAGCTCATCGATGCGATCGGCGAGGGCGACGGCGAGGGGGCGGCCGACGCGCTCTCGCGGCAGTTCGAAGACGCGGTCGCGCGCCTGACGGGCAAGGACGACTCCGCCGAGACCGTCGAGTCGGACTTCGACGAGAAACCCGTCTTCCCGCGCATCGACGCCCCGCCGGCCTGATCCGCGGCCGCGTCGTTCCGCTCGTGCCGAACGTGCGGCTGGTGCATACGGGCTCGGCGTAGTCTGGAAGGTATGGCACGACTCCTCCTCATCGGCGCGGTGGCCGCCGTGGTCTTCACGGTGATCAGCATCATCGACTGCGCCGTGCAGCCCGCGACCCGCCATCGCGGTGCGCCGAAGGGCGTGTGGATCCTGATCACCTGCGTTCCCGTGATCGGCGGCATCCTCTGGTGGACCATCGGCCGCTCCCGCGGCGCCACTGGCTCGTTCCGCGTGCCGAACGCCCCCGACGATGACCCGTCGTTCCTCAGTGAGACCGCCCAGAAGGAGGCGGACGACCGCATCCGCCAGCTCGAGGAGGAGCTGCGCAAGCTCGACGAGGAAGAAGCGGAGCAGGGCGCCGACGACGCGGCCCACGGCGACGAGAGATCGCCGAGCCGCGACGACGAGAGCCCGGATGCAGATGAGCCGGATGACAAGGGCACCGGTGGCCGGAGCAACGGCACGGGCGGGCATCCGGACGCGCAGGCGTGACCCCCGTGCGCGCGCCCACAGGTGCTCGTGAACGAGGCACATCCGACGGGACGCACGGGAGCCGGGCGTGACGCCGGTCGAAGGTGCTGCCGATGAAACGGCGGCGGGGTCGGACGCCGCCGGCGGTGCGGCCCGGGCGCGCACCGCGACGGCCTACTCGGCCGCGGTGAGCCCGGCGACGGGGGCCGCGTGCGCCGTGCTCGCCGAGCTCGTGTCGCGGGGGCTCCGCCACATCGTCGTGAGCCCCGGCTCGCGTTCGCAGGCCCTCGCGCTCGCGGCGGCGGAGCTCGAGCGGCTCGGCCGCATCCGGATGCACGTGCGCACCGACGAGCGCTCCGCCGCGTTCACGGCCCTCGGCATCGGGCGGGAGACCGGCGTGCCGGCCGCCCTCGTGTGCACGTCGGGGACGGCCCCGGCCAACTACCTGCCCGCCGTGCTCGAGGCGCATCACGCGGGTGTGCCGCTGCTTCTGCTCACGGCCGATCGCCCGCCCGAGCTGCGCGGCATCGGCGCGAATCAGACGACCGACCAGGTCGGCATGTTCGGAGGGTCGCTGCGCTTCTCGGCCGACGCGCCGACGCCGGAGGGCGGGCCGGATGAGGCCGATGAGTTCCGGATGCTCGCGGCGGAGGCGTTCCGCGGTGCTGTTGGCGGGGCCAGGGGCGTTCAGATCTGGTGGACCGGCACCGCCCCCGCCGGCTCACCGGAACGGCCGCAGCACGAGGTGCGGGTGCATCGCGCCGCACCGGGCCCCGCGCAGCTGAACCTGCCGTTCCGCGAGCCGCTCGCGGGCGCGCTGCCCGCTGGTTTCGGGGTGCGCAGCGGCGCCGCCGGCCGGGGAGGAGCGGACGCGTCGCTGCGTGTCGGCGCTGCGGCGTCGCGCGCCGACGGTCTCGCCGCGGGCACGGACTCGCTCGGCGACGAGCCGTTCGGCCCCGCCGGCAGCGGGCCGCCGGCGGGGGACGCAACCGCGGGCGACGACCAGCTGCGCCCTGCGCGGCCCGGGCCGCTGGTGCTCGGGCGCGGCCCCCGCACCGTCGTGCTGGCGGGTGCGGATGCCGGCCCCGCCGCGGTCGAGGCCGCGCGCGCCGCGGGCTGGCCTCTGCTCGCCGAGATCGTCAGCGGCGCGCGCACGACGGCCGACGCGGTGCCGCGCTACCGCTTCGCCCTGCGAGATCCGGAGCTCGGTGGTCGCATCGAGCGCGTCGTCGTGTTCGGTCACCCGACGCTGAACCGTGAGGAGACGGCGCTGCTGTCGCGCGCCGACGTCGACGTCGTGGCGGTGCCCTCGGGCGGTGAGCGCCTGAACCTGAACGGCGCGACGCGCGATGCGATGTGGGGCGTCGAGCCGCCGCTCCGCGACGCGAACGACGCCTGGCTCGCGGCATGGGAGCGGTGGTCCGAGACGCACACCGCCGGTGCGCCCGCGCCGTCACAGGTGCAGAACGTCGCGCCGACCGATGCCCTGTCCGGCGCGGATCGCACGGCTGGTGGGAGCGACGGCGTGGCAGCGGCGGGCTCCCGTGCAGCCGCCGACGCCGGTCGGGGCCCCGACGCGCTCGATCGCGAGGCGCTCGTCGCCGCCGTATGGGAGGCGAGCGGCCCGGATGACCGGCTGATGTTCGGCTCGAGCCGCCTCGTGCGCGTCGCCGACGACACGCTGCCGCCTCGCGACGTGCGAGTGCACGCGAACCGCGGCCTCGCCGGCATCGACGGCACGATCGCGACGGGCATCGGCATCGCGCTCGCGAGCCAGGATCAGCCGGGCGCGCCCGCACCTGCGGTGCCGCCCGCGCCCGTGACCCGCGTGCTCCTCGGCGACCTCGCGTTCCTGCACGACGCCGGGTCGATGCTGCTGCCGGATGCAGAGCGCCCGCCGCGCATCCAGGTCATCGTCGGCAACGACGGCGGCGGCACGATCTTCGACGGCCTCGAGGTCGCCGCCGTCGCGGGCCGCGCCGCGATGGACCGCGTGCAGTACACGCCGCAGTCCGCCGACCTCGCGAGCCTCGCGGCCGCCTACGGCTGGGCGCACACCCGCGCCGGGACCGAGGCGGAGCTGCGCGACGCGCTGGCGGCGCCGCCGCACGGCCCCCACCTCGTCGAGGTGCCGCTCGCGCGCTGATGCTCGCCCGCCGAGCGCGCGCGGAGCATCCGGGTGCTCCGGCAGCGCGCGACCCGCCGACGCGTCGTCCTGGTCGCGCGCGCGGAAGCCCTCGCGCACATCCGGCAGGATGAGGGCATGATCGCGATCAACCGGGACCGTTGGACCGTCGACGCGGGAGAAGCGCTGCGCGCGGGCCCCGACTTCCTCATCAAGCGCGTCGACCCTCGATCGACGCCGGGGTACGTCGGAGGCAAGAAGGACGGCGAGCGCGATCTCGCCGCGGGGCTGGGGCCGCTGAGCGAGCTGCAGGAGCGCCTGTTCGCGGAGAGCCGCGCCGGCGAGACGAGCGACCGCGTGCTGCTCGTGCTGCAGGGGATGGACACGGCCGGAAAGGGCGGCATCGTGCGCCACGTGGTCGGCGGCGTCGACCCCCAGGGCGTCGAGCTCGCCTCGTTCAAGGCACCGACCGAGGAGGAGCTCGAGCACGACTTCCTCTGGCGCATCGCCAGGCGCGTGCCGGGCGCCGGCATGATCGGCGTCTTCGATCGGTCCCACTACGAGGACGTGCTGATCGGGCGGGTGCGCGCGCTCGCCGGCCCGGACGAGCTCGAGCGGCGCTACGACGCGATCAACGAGTTCGAGAGCAGGCTCGCGGCATCCGGGACCCGCATCATCAAGGTGATGCTGCACATCTCGTACGATGAACAGGGGGAGCGCCTCGCCGAGCGGCTCGAGCGGCCGGACAAGCATTGGAAGTACAACGCGGGCGATGTGGCGGAGCGCAAGCACTGGTCGGCGTACCAGGACGCCTATCAGACCGCGATCCAGCGCACGTCGACCCCGGACGCCCCGTGGCACGTCGTGCCCGCCGACCGCAAGTGGTACGCGCGGCTCGCGGTGCAGCAGCTGCTCCTCGACGCGCTCGCGGGCATCGATCCGCAGTGGCCGCTGGCCGACTTCGACGTCGAAGCCGAGAAGGTGCGCCTCGCCGCGACGCGCTGAGCGTGGGGCGCGGCTCGGCGCGCGGGATCGAGGAGGTCCGGCGGGTTCGAGGAGGAATTCGGCAGCTTCGTCCTCGAAGTTGCAGGTTCTCCTCGGGGGCGCGCGGCGCCCCGGGGCGGGTGGTGAAGACGCGCGGGTGCGTGTCTGCCGTGGGCGTCAGTTCGCGCGGGCGGCCCAGCGTGCCAGTGCGGCTACGAGCGCGCGGTGGCCCGCCGCCTCGTACGAGCGGCCGTCGTGGCCGAGCACGTCGACCGCGACGCGGGAGGGGCCGAACTCGCGCAGCCACGCCGCGGGTTCGGGCGACCCGTCGCCCGCGTGCCACGCGACGACGCGGCGGTCGCCGATCTGCTGCAGGCGCGTGTACCGCTCGTCGTCGACGTCGAACCCGGACAGCCCGCCGAGCTCCGGCGCGTCCTCGACGCGCACGGCCGTGTCGCCGCGCGGCGGGTGGTAGCTCAGCCCCGGCATCCAGATCGCGCCGACGGCGGCCGCCCACTCCGGGTAGTCGCGCAGCGACGCGACCGCGGTATGCGTCGCGAGGACGCCGATGCCGCGGTCGAGCGCGGAGCGCAGGCCGGCGAGCGAGGCGGCGGGCGCAGCGGCGGTCTCGTCATCGCCGCGCCAGGGGTCTCCCGCGTTCACGACGAGCAGGTCGGCGCCGTCGAGCGAGGCGAGCGCGTCGTCGACGTCCGCGTTCACCTCGGCGTCGAAGCCCACCTCTCGGAGCACGCCGGCGATCGCGGCGCTCGTCTCATCGAACGGGTGCCACGGGTCGGCGTAGCGGCCGGAGCCCGACGCGATGACCGCCCGCGCGCTCACGCGAACACCTCGCCGAAGAACGCCAGTTGCGCGCGCTGCTGCGTCCATTGGCCGCCCTCGTGGCCGTTGTACGGGTACACCTCGATGCGCTTGTCGCCGCCCGCATAGTGGTTGAACTGCGCGTACACGGTCGACGGCGGGCAGACGGCGTCGTAGAGACCGACGGAGTACAGCGCCGGCGCTGTCGCACGGGCGGCGAAGTTGACGCCGTCGAAGTAGCTGAGCACCCGGAAGACGTCCTCCTCCTCGCCCCGCCGGGTCTGCAGGTAGCGGGCCAGCTCGTTGTACGGGTTCTGGTCGGTGATCCGGAGCGCGCGGCGGTAGTGGCTCAGGAACGGCACATCGACGGCGGCGCCCGCGAGCCCGTCGCCGAGCGCCGCGGCCGCGATCGCGATGCCGCCGCCCTGGCTCGCGCCCGCGACGGCGACGCGGTCGGTCGAATCGTGTGCGCGCGCCGCGTCGACGGCGAGCGCGGCGTCGGTGAACAGGCGTCGGTAGTAGTAGTCGCGCGGGTCCTCGATGCCCGCCGACATCCGGCCGGCGATCTGCGGGGCGCTGCCGACGGGGTCGGTGGTCGCGCCGGGGCGGTCTCCTGTGCCCTGCCCGCGGCTGTCCATGACGAAGACGGCGTACCCCGCGCTGGGCAGCAGCGTCCAGTGCTCGGGCACGCCGCGGCCGCCGCTGTAACCGATGAAATGCACGACCGTGCCGCGGACCTCCCCGCGCGGCCGCACGAGCCAGCCCCGGATGCGGTGGCCGCCGAAGCCCGAGAAGCTGACGTCGTCGACGAGCAGATTCTTCAGCCCCACGTCGACGGGCGAGAACTCCGGGGCCGCCGCGAGATCGCGCGCCTCGGCGAGGGTGTCGCGCCAGAACGCGTCGAAGTCGTCCGGTTCCTCCCTCTCGGGCAGGTAGGTGCGGAGCTGGTCGATCGGCATGTCGAACTGGGCCATGCTCGGATTCTGCCAGCTCGGGCGCGCCCGCCGCGCGCAAGCGGACACGAACGGTCACGCGCGACCACCCGATGCCGGAACGAGCGAGCTGACGCGAGGGCGCCCGCGACGTTGAGAGCGGGCGCCCGGGCGCCGTGGCGGGCGACGCCGCGCTCGTCGGGTCGGGCCGGCGACCCGCCGTGCGGCAGGATGGAGCCATGACCTCTCCGCGCCGAATCGTCATCGCCCCCGACAGCTTCAAGGGCACGGCCTCGGCCGCGGCCGTGGTTGACGCGCTCGCCGCGGGGCTGGGCGACGCCGAGATCGTCCGGATGCCGATGGCAGACGGCGGCGAGGGTACGCTCGACGCCGTCGAGCAGGCAGTGCCCGGTGCGCGCCGCACGGCGGTGCGGGTCACGGGGCCGGCCATCTTCCCCGTCGACGCCGCGTGGCTGTGGCTGCCGCCGACCGACGACGCGCCGCAGGGGACCGGCGTCGTAGAGCTGGGCGCGACATCCGGGATCGAGCTGCTCGGCGACGACCTCCGCCCCTGGACGGCCTCGACGCTCGGCTTCGGCCAGGCGATCGCGAAGGCCCTCGACCACGGCGTCTCGCGCCTCGTCCTCGGCATCGGGTCGAGCTCGTCGACCGACGGAGGGGTCGGGATGCTGACGGCGCTCGGGGCGCGCTTCACCGACGACTTCGACATGACCGTTGCGCCCGGCGCCGAGGGCCTCGCCGACATCACGCGCATCGACCTCGAACGCCTCAGGAAGCTCCCGGATGCCGGGGTGCAGGTGCTCACCGACGTCACGAACCCGCTGCTGGGTGCGCGCGGCGCGGCCGCGGTCTTCGGCCCGCAGAAGGGCGTCGACGACGTCGCCCGCGCCGACGCCGGCCTGGCGAACCTCGTGGCGCGGATGCGCGGGCTCGACGGCGACGCGGCCGCAGTCGCGACGGCGCGCGCTGCCGACCCGGACGAGCCGGGCGCCGGCGCCGCGGGCGGCACCGGCTACGGCCTGATCGCGTGGGGCGCCGAGCTGGCCTCGGGCGCCGAGCGCGTCGCCGAACTGATCGGCCTGCGCGAGGCGATCGCGGGCGCCGACCTCGTCATCACGGGGGAGGGGTCGTTCGACGGCCAGTCCGCGGCGGGCAAGGTGCCCTCCCTTGTCTCGGCGTTCGCGCGCGAGGCGGGTGTGCCGGTCGCGCTCGTGGCGGGCCGCATCGCGCCGGACGCCGACACCGGCGCGTTCGCGAGCGCGGCGAGCCTGAGCGACCTGGCGGGCTCGCCCGAGGCGGCGATGGGCGAGACCGTGCGCTGGCTCACGGAGGCCGCGCGCGGGCTCTGAGCCGCGGCCCAAACGGCGAGGCGCGGCATGAACCGCGCGATTCTGCCCTGGCTCGGGGATTCTGCCGCGGTGGGGTGGCGCCGCGGCGTCGGGCACCGCAGTGCAGCGGCGCCGCCCTGCGCGGTGCCTCGTCGCGCTCCGAGGCACTGCACAATCGCCCAGCCGCGGCATAATCGGCTCGATTATGCCGCGGTTCGGGGATTATGCCGCGGTTCGGCACCCGCCGTGCGGGTGGGCGCGCCTAAGCCAGGGCGTCGACGATCGGGCGGAACTTCACGCGGGTCTCGTCGAGCTCGGCCTCGGGCAGGCTGCCCGCAACGATGCCGCCGCCGGCGTGCGCCGTGACGCGGCGCGTCGCCGCCGGGTCGATCGTCCCGTCGGTCGGCGGCATGTCGTCGCCGGACTCGCCCTCGTCGCCGTACTCGGCGGCATCCGGATCCTTGCTCACGGGCGATGGGTCGAACTGCGCGCAGCGCAGCGCGATCGCCCACTCGCCGTCGCCGTTGCCGTCGATCCAGCCGACGGGGCCGGCATAGCGGCCGCGGTCGAACGGCTCCGTCTCCCGGATGATCCGCATGGCCGCCTCGCGGGGCGTGCCGCCGACGGCCGCGGTCGGGTGCAGCGCGCGCACGAGGCTGAGAGCGCTGGCGCCGTTCGACAGGGTGCCCGTGACATCGGTCGAGAGATGCCAGAGGTTCGGCAGCCGCAGCAGCGAGGGCGAGTCGGGTGCCGCGAGCTCCTTCGTGACGGGGCGCAGCGCGTCGAGCACGCTCGCGACGGCGAAGGCGTGCTCGCCGATGTTCTTCTCGCTCGTGGCGAGGCCGACCGAGAGCGCCGTGTCCTCGTCGGCGTCGGCGCCGCGGGCGACGGTGCCGGCGAGCACGCGGGCCGTGACGGTCCCGCCCGAGACGGTCACGAGCGTCTCGGGGCTCGCCCCGACGATGCCGTCGACCGCGAACGTCCACGTGTCGGGGTAGTTCTGGGCGAGCTCGTGCACGAGGCGGCGCAGGTCGGCGTGCGCGGGCACGGTGCCGACGATGTCGCGGGCGATGACGACCTTCTCCGCCTCGCCCGCGGCGAGGCGGTCGAGCACGCGGCGCACCGCGTCGCCGTGCGCCGCCGGATCCATCTCGCCCGGCCCGAGCGTCGCCGACCACTGCGCGCCGTAGCCCGCCTCGCCGATCACGGGCGCTTCCGCGCCCTCGCGGGTGATCCTGGTCATCCAGTTCCTGCCGCCGCGGCGGCCGAGCACCACCGACGGCACGATGAGCGTGCTGGGCGACGCCGACGACTCGTCGAAGGCGAACGCGCCGAACCCGACGAGCCCCGTGCCCGGCAGGCCCACCTCATCGTCGACCTCGGTGGCCTGCACGATCGCGTGCCAGATGTCTGCGAGCGCCTCCATCCGGCCGTCCTCGCCGATGTCGAGGCGCAGCAGCTCGGGCCCGGCGCCGACGATTCCGTCGCCGCGGCGGATCCACGCGAGCGGGTCGCCTGCGGAGGCGAACAGCAGCGGGTCGGCGGAAGCGGGGATCTCGCGCGTCGTCGCGACGAGGCGCGGCAGGGAGAGGCGCTCATCAGTCGTCACCCCTCCAGACTAGGCGCGGCCCCTGGGAGTGCCCACTCGGGTGCGCACGCGCGCGGTGACCGTGCGGAGCACGAGGCACACGCGCAATTCCGAGGAGGAACGGCAGCATCGAGGACGAATCAGCCCGATTCCTCCTCGATGCTGCTGAATCTCCTCGCGGCCGCGACCCGCGCGGCCTGCGGTGCCGCCTCCGGGTGCCACCTGCCCGGGGAGATCGGTCGGACCGCGTAGGCTCGGTGTATGTCTCTGCCCGAGCCCGGAACCAAGGTCGCCTTCCACTGGCGGAAGTGGGACGGCTCGAAGCACTGGGAGCACGAGTGCGTGTACCTGGGCAGCGACGAGTGGGGCCAGTGGTTGGGCCAGCGGGTCGGCTGGCGCTCGTTCCGCCCCGGCCGCGACATGCTGCTCACGGCGCCGAGCGTGTCGTTGATGCCAGCGGGTCGCACCGACCACGTGCTCACCGTGAACGCTCCGCCGCAGCGCACGCGCATCTACATCGACATCGCGTGGGATGTCAGCTGGCGCGACGGCACCCCGACCGCGATCGACATGGATCTGGACGTGGTGCGCCGGGTCGACGGCACTCTCTTCATCGACGACGAGGACGAGTGGGCCGAGCACAGCGAGCTCTACGGGTACCCCGCCGATGTGATGGCCGAGCTCGAGCGCACGACGCGCGAACTGAAGGAGCGCGTCGGCGCCCACGAGCCGCCGTTCGACGAGGCCGTGCCCGACGGCTGGCTGCGCCGGCTCGACGAGCTGCGCGAGCTGCCGAAGTCGCACACCCACCTCTGATGCGGCCCGTGCATCCGGATGGGCGCTCCCAGCTGATCCCGATAGTGTCGTGGCGATGAACGCGGAACCGAACCGAGCTGACCTCGGCAAAGACCCTGGGCGCGTCAGCGGCATGTTCGACCAGGTCGCGGCCCGCTACGACGCCGCGAATATCGCGATGACGGTGGGCCTCGACGGGGCATGGCGCCGCGCCACGACGCGAGCCGTCGCGCCGCAGCCGGGCGAACGGATCCTAGACATCGCGGCGGGTACGGCCAAGTCGTCCGCATCGCTCGCGCGCCGGGGCGCCGAGGTCGTCGCGGCCGACTTCTCGCCGGGGATGCTGGCCGAGGGACAGCGTCGCCACGGCGACATCCGGAACATCTCCTTCGTGCACGCCGACGCCATGGATCTGCCGTTCGGCGACGCCGAGTTCGACGCCGTCACGATGTCGTACGGCCTGCGCAACGTCAGCGACCCCCGGCGTGCGCTCTCCGAGTTCCTGCGCGTGACCAAGCCGGGTGGGCGCCTCGTCATCAACGAGTTCTCGACTCCGCCGAACCGCTTCGTCCGGGGCTTCTACCGCTTCTACAACGCCCGTGTGCTGCCCGTCGTGGCGCGCACGGTCGGCTCGAACGGCGACGCCTACGACTACCTGAACGAGTCGATCGCGGCGTGGCCGGACCAGGCGACGCTGGCCGGATGGCTCCGCGAAGCCGGATGGACGGACGTCGCATACCGCAACCTGACCTTCGGGATGGTGGCGCTGCACCGAGGGACGAAGCGGGCGTGAGCGACCTCGCCGTGCGGAGCGCGGGCGCCGCGGCGGATTGTAGGCTGGCATGGTGACTTCGGGCCCCCAGACTTCTGGCTCGCGCCTGGCGAGCCGCTTCGGTCTCAACGACCGCGTTTTCGCCACTCCCGGCGCGCGCCGACTCGTCGGCAAGGTCGAGGAGGGCCTCGAGCGCGTCGAGGCCGGGCTCGCCGACGACCTGCGATCGACCGACCGGCTCGTCGACGCGACGGCGCGCTATCTGTACGAGGCGGGCGGCAAGCGCGTGCGCCCGATGCTCGCAATGCTGTCCGCTCAGCTCGGCGACGGAGCGACCGAGCAGGTCGTCACCGCCGCCCGCGCGCTCGAGCTGACGCACCTCGGATCGCTCTACCACGACGACGTCATGGACGAGGCGGACCGCCGCCGCGGGGTGCCCAGCGCGCACGCCGTGTGGGGGAACTCCGTCGCGATCCTCACGGGCGACGTGCTGTTCTCGCGCGCGAGCGTGCTGATGGCCGAGCTCGGCACCGACGCGATGAAGCTGCAGTCCGAGACCTTCGAGCGCCTCGTGCTCGGGCAGATGCACGAGACCGTCGGTGCGGGCGAGGGCGACGACCCGATCGAGTTCTACCTGCAGGTGCTCAGCGACAAGACGGGCTCGCTGATCGCGGCATCGGCGCACGCCGGCGCGCTGTTCTCCGGCGCCGACGAGCGCTTCCACGAGCCGCTGCGCGTCTTCGGCGAGAAGGTCGGCGTCGCGTTCCAGCTGATGGACGACGTGATCGACCTGTCGGCCGACGCGGCGACGACGGGCAAGGTGCCCGGTACCGACCTGCGCGCTGGCGTGCCGACGATGCCGTACCTGCTGCTCGCCGAAGCCGACCCGGCGCTCAAGGCCCGCATCGACGAAGGCGCGGCGCTGATCGCCGACGGCGCCGCACCCGAGACGCTCGACGACGGCATCGCCGCGCTGCGCGACCACGCCGTCACAGCTCGCACTCGGGAGCTCGCGCTGGAATGGTCGGACGCCGCGGCGGCGGCCCTGGCACCGCTGCCGCGCGGCGGCGTGCGGGAGGCGCTGACGCGCTTCGCAGGCACGCTCGTCGACCGCAGCAACTGATCTGCGCCGCCACGGGCGGCGTCGCACACGAGAGGACACCCATGACCAAGCTCAGGCTGGCCATCGTCGGAGCGGGCCCCGCCGGCATCTACGCCGCGGACATCCTGCTCAAGATGGAGCGCTCGTTCGACGTCTCGATCGACCTCTTCGAGCACCTGCCTGCGCCGTACGGTCTCGTCCGCTACGGCGTCGCGCCCGACCACCCGCGCATCAAGGGCGTCATCACGGCCCTGCGCGGCGTGCTCGACCGCGGCGATATCCGGATCTTCGGCAATGTGCACTTCGGCACCGACATCACGCTCGACGACCTGAAGCACCACTACAACGCCGTCATCTTCTCGACGGGCGCGGTGCGCGACGCGTCGCTCGACATCCCCGGCATCGACGGCAAGGGCTCGTTCGGCGCGGCCGACTTCGTGAGCTGGTTCGACGGGCATCCGGATGTGCCCCGCACCTGGGAGCTCGACTCCGCGAGCGTCGGCGTCGTCGGCAACGGCAACGTCGCGCTCGACATCTCGCGCATCCTGGCGAAGCACGCCGTCGACCTGCTGCCGACCGAGGTGCCCCAGAACGTCTACGAGGTGCTCGAGGGCTCGCCCGTCACCGACGTGCACGTGTTCGGACGCCGAGGCCCCGCGCAGGTCAAGTTCACGCCGCTCGAGCTGCGCGAGCTCGGCGAGCTCCGCGACGTCGACATGGTCGTGTACGACGAGGACTTCGACTACGACCAGGCCTCGCTCGACGCGATCGCGTCGAACAAGCAGGTCAAGGTGATCGACCGCGTCCTGCAGTCGTGGCGCCAGCGCCCCGGTGCGAACGGAGAGGGCGGAGAGGCCTCGCGGCGCCTGCACCTGCACTTCTGGGCGAACCCGATCGAGCTGACGACCGACGCCGACGGCCGCGTGGCGTCGCTGAAGTACGAGCGCACCCGACCGGACGGCGTCGGCGGCATCGAGGGAACGGGCGAGATCCGCGAGATCCCGATGGGGCAGTTCTATCGTGCCGTCGGCTACTTCGGCTCGCCGCTCGACGGCGTGCCCTTCGACGAGCACCACGGCGTGATCCCGAACCACGAGGGCCAGGTGCTCTCGGCGGAATCCAACGAGATCGTGCCTGGGATGTACGCGACCGGATGGATCAAGCGAGGCCCCGTCGGCCTGATCGGGCACACCAAGTCCGACGCCATGGAGACGGTGCAGCACCTCGCGGCCGACCAGGGCTCCTGGTGGCAGCCGGTCGAGCCGGGCGAGGACGCGATCCCCGCGCTGTTGGAGTCGCGCGGCGTCGCCTGGACCGATCTCGAGGGCTGGCACCGCCTGGACCAGCACGAGATGGCGCTGGGCGAGCCCGAGGGGCGTGAGCGCATCAAGGTCGTGCCGCGAGAGGAGATGGTGCGCGTCTCCCGCGGCGAGTGAGCTGACGCGCGGGGCTGCCTCGGGGTTTCCTGCCCGGGCGCCGCGCAGGTTCGCCGGCTACCCTGGTCGAGGTAGCGCAGCGTTGCCGCGCGCCGGTCGGGACGGCCCGGCCGTGTCAGGTGATCTCGGGGACGGCCCCGGTCGGAGAATGACATCATGACCCACGCCGTCCGCACGCGCTTCGTCACGCGCACCGACGCCATCCGGATCATCATCGGCTGGGCCGCCTTCGCGGCGTTGCTCCTCGCCGCCCCGCTCCTCGAGCCGCCCGTGCCGGCGGCCGCGCTCGTCGAGGTCCTCGCCGCGATCGTCGCCGTCATCATCGTGTGCGCCTTCGGCGTGCTCAAGCAGGCCGAGGCGCTCGCGCACCGGCTGGGCGACCCCTACGGCTCACTCGTGCTGACCCTGTCGATCGTGGCGATCGAGGTCATCCTGATCGCGGCCGTGATGCTCGGCCCCGGCGAGCACACCACGATCGCGCGCGACTCCGTGATGGCCGTCGCGATGATCATCATGAACCTCGTCATCGGGCTCGCGCTGCTGATCGGCGGCATCCGGCGCGGCGGCCTGCGCACGAACCGAGCGGGCACGTCGGCGTACTTCGCGCTGCTGATCCCGCTCGTCGGCGTCGCGTTCGCGCTGCCGGCCGTGATCGGTGAGGGCGGCGCGTTCACGGTGGGCCAAGAGGTGCCGATCATCCTCGTCACCCTCGCCCTGTACGCCTTCTTCCTCATCCGGCAGATGGGGCCGCAGGCCGGTGACTTCCGCGAACCGGATGCGGGCGGAGGAGCGGAACCGGCCGAGCCCCGCACGCCGATCGGCGAGACCCTGCGAACGCACCGCCGCGAGGTCGTCACACGGCTCGTCGTGCTGCTCGCCACGGCCGTTCCCATCGTGCTGCTCTCGCACGACATGGCCGCGCTGCTCGACGACGGGCTGGGGCGTCTCGGCGCGCCCGTCGCGCTGGCGGGCGTGCTGATCGCGGCGATCGTGTTCCTGCCCGAGACGCTGACGACGCTGCGCGCCGCCGCCCAGGGGGAGGGGCAGCGCGTCAGCAACCTCTGCCACGGCGCGCTGGTCTCGTCGGTCGGCACGACGATCCCCGTCGTGCTCCTGATCGGCATGGCGACGGGTCAGACGGTCGTGCTCGCCGAGTCGCCGGCGAACCTGCTGCTGCTCGGCCTGACGATGCTGCTCACGGTGGCCACTTTCGGCGCCCGCCGGGTCACGGCCATGCACGGCGCCGCCCACCTGGCGCTGTTCGCGGTCTACGCCGTGACGCTGTTCGCCTGACGCGCGGGGCCGGGCGCGTCGGTGTCGCGCGTTCGGCGGACACATCGCAGTCAATCCACGCGCACCGGGTGATGGCCCCCGTGCGATCCCGGGCGCGGTGGCGGTGCTGGCGCGGGTTCTCCTGCGTTGTGCTCGGTGTCGTCGGTCGCTCGGACCGTGTGGGCACAGCCGCTGTGGTGTGCTCGGTACCAGCTGCCATGACACAACGCAGTCGCTCCGGCGGCTCGGGGCCGTGGCTCCCGCGTGATTCCGCGGTGCGGCGGCCGCGCAGGTGCGGGAGTTCCTGCATTGTGTTCGGTGGTACCGGTGGAGAACGCACAGAGCGCCCGCCCCGGATGACCCGGGGCGGGCGCTCTGCGGACTGCGGGGCCGCTCAGCCCTGCGACGAGGCGCGGCGGTTGCGGCGCTGGCCGCCGCCCGTCTGGGACGAACTCGAGCCGGAGGACGTCGAGTAGGTCAGGCCGCCGCGCTGGCCGCCCGACTGGTGCCCCTGCGAGGTGCGGCGGCGACCCGACGACTGCTGGCCGCCCTGGCCGCCGCGGCCGCCCTGACGGGAGCCGCGGCCGTCCTCGGCACCCTGCGCGCCGCCGTTGCCGCGACCCCCGCGGCGCTGGTTGCGGCCGGAGCCCTGGCCGTTCTGGCCGCCCTGCTTCACGGCGCGCTTGCGGCGCGCGTTGGCGCCCTGCGACGTGCCTGCCGGCTGCTCGGCCGGCGGGTTGCCCGCGCCGGGCAGGCCGGGGCCGGGTGCGACGTAGTCGGCGACGTCGCCCACGAGCGCGGCGACGGTCGGGCTCGTGGCGGTCACCTGCTGCGGCGTCACCTGGATGCTCGCGCGGCGCAGGAGCTGCTTCGTGTCCTGGCGCTGCGACGGCAGCATGATCGTGACGACATCACCGGCGCTGCCGGCGCGCGCGGTGCGGCCCGAGCGGTGCAGGTACGCCTTGTGCTCGGCGGGCGGGTCGACGTGCACGACGAGCTCGATGCCGTCGACGTGCACCCCTCGCGCGGCCACGTCGGTGGCGACGAGCACCTTGACCTCGCCCGTCGAGAACGCGCCGAGGTTGCGGTCGCGGGCGTTCTGCGAGAGGTTGCCGTGCAGGTCGACGGCCGGGATGCCCTGCTTCGTGAGCTGCTTGGCGAGCTTCTTCGCCTGGTGCTTGGTGCGGGTGAACAGGATGCGCTTCGCACTTCCCGATGCGAGGGTGCGGACCAGCTCGGTCTTCGCCTCGGGGCTCTCCGACTCGAAGACGTGGTGCGTCATCGCCGCGACGGGCGACTCCGCCGAGTCGATCGAGTGGTGCACGGGCTCGTCGAGGAACTTCTTCACGAGCTTGTCGATG
Source organism: Microbacterium halophytorum (assembly GCF_002970975.1). Classification (GTDB taxonomy): domain Bacteria; phylum Actinomycetota; class Actinomycetes; order Actinomycetales; family Microbacteriaceae; genus Microbacterium; species Microbacterium halophytorum. The sequence continues at coordinate 206,613 of NZ_PNFA01000005.1, read as the reverse complement.
CCGTTGTCGAGCGTCGCGGAGAAGAACATGCGCTGACCGCCGCGCGGCGTCTGCGACAGCAGGCGCGTCACGCCCGGGAGGAAGCCGAGGTCGGCCATGTGGTCGGCCTCGTCGAGCACCGTGACCGTGACGCGCTCGAGCGAGACGATCTTCTGCGAGATCAGGTCTTCGAGGCGGCCGGGGCACGCGACGACGATGTCGACGCCGCCGCGGAGCGCTTGCTCCTGCGGGCGCTGCGAGACGCCGCCGAAGACGGTAGTGGTCTTGAGCCCCATGGCGGCGGCGAGCGGCTCGACGACGCGGGCGATCTGTGTGGCGAGCTCGCGCGTCGGTGCGAGGATCAGGCCGGAGGGGAGGCCGCCGCGCCTGGCGGCGCCGGCCTCGGCGATGCGCGCGACCATCGGGATGGCGAACGCGAGGGTCTTGCCGGAGCCCGTCTTGCCGCGGCCGAGCACGTCGCGGCCCGCGAGGGTCGACGGCAGGGTCGCTTCCTGGATCGGGAAGGCGGTGGGGCGGCCGTCGGCGACGAGCACGTCGACGAGGCGAGCGGGAACGCCGAGATCGGCGAACGAGGGGGACTGCGTGGACACAGAGGTCATGGTCCTCTTTCGAAGGATTCGCACGGCACAGCGCGGTGCGCGCGGCGGTGCGGGAAGTGGCGACGTCGGCGGATGCCGGATCGATTCGCCGCGATAGTCGCTGGCGCCGCACTGAGGCGGTCGCTCGAGAAGACGCGACGACACGCGCAGATGAGCGCGTGCCACCAACCTAGCATCCGGCGCCTGTGCATCACCCGCCCTCCCCGCCCGGGTCACAGGTGACGCGCCAGAGACCCGCCGAGAAGCGCGGATTCCGGCATGGCGGCGCCGCTAAGGTGAACGGATGGAGCATGGGTGGGTCCCGGATGTCCTGGGCCGCGGTTTCGAGCAGCTGACGCTTCCGCTGGTGCCGGATGAGCCGGACGGCCCGCAGGAGGTCGTCGCGACGCTCGTGCGCAGCCTGCCGCACGGCCTGTTCCGCGATCGCACGCTGCGCGATGTCGACGTCCTGTACGTGCACGGCTGGAGCGACTACTTCTTCCAACGGGGCGTCGCGAAGTTCTTCACCGACCGGGGAGCGTCGTTCTATGCGCTCGACCTGCGCCGCTACGGCCGCAGCCTGCGGGACGGGCAGATCCACGGGTACATCCGGGACCTGCGGACGTACGACGAGGAGATCGAGGCCGCACTGGCGCACATCCAGCGCCGACCGGGGCGCCGGCTGGTGCTCCTGGGGCATTCGACGGGCGGCCTCGTGCTGAGCCTGTGGGCGTCGAGGAACCCCGACGCGGCGGACGCGATCATCCTGAACTCGCCATGGCTGGAGTTCCAGCTCGGCAGGCTCGGCCGGTCGGCGCTGACACCCGCGCTCGAGCTCGGCGCGCGGTTCCGGCCGCGCGAGCCGGTCGTGCCCGTCATGGACCTCGGCTTCTACTGGCGCGCCCAGCAGGAATCGTCGGAACCGGATGACCCGACCGAGCCGAACATCTCGTGGCGGCCCGAGAAGGCGCCGCCGCCCTCGCTCGGCTGGCTCGATGCCGTGCTCGACGGCCACAGGGCGGTCGCGAGGGGCCTCGGCATCGAGGTGCCCGTGCTCGTGATGCTGTCGACGCACAGCTCGATGTCGACGAAGTGGTCGGACGAACTGGCGGCCGCCGACACCGTTCTCGCGGTCGACGAGGTCGCCAGGGCGGCGCTGAACCTCGGCACGTCGGTGGCGATCGAGCGCATCCCCGGCGCGCTGCATGACGTGTTCCTCTCGCGCCACGAGGCCCGCCGCGAGGCGTACGACCGCATGGCGCGCTGGGTGCGCGGGTACCTGTGAGGCGCAGTTCCTACCGGTAGTTCGTGAACGGACGCCCGGTTCGCGTGCATTGATGGCGGGCGGTGTATATGCCTGCTGATCAGGGAATCCGTGGGTGGCGCTCGTGGCGGGTTCTAGGCGTTGGTTGGCAATCTTGCGGACTCTGTGCGGACTCGCGCTTGCGCTGGCGTGCCAGAACGCTGCACCGATGGACGGGCACAAAAGAAGGCGGCCCAGCTGTGCTTCTGCACTGACTGCGGCCTTCTGCGCATCCTCCGTACTGCTTCCCTCTGGCGATGGCCAAGGGCGCTGACGGCACAGTGAAGGCCGGCTCAGCTGTCCCAGTGAACTGCCTGCCGGCCCTCGCGGCTAGTCTATGCGTCGACGCGGCAGGATCAAGGTGCGCGCTCGCACCGACGTGAATGCGCCGTTGCCGCCGGCGGCACGCGTGTCCGTGATCAGTGGCATGCTCGCTTCATGGTCAAGGCTCGAGTGAAGGAAACTGCTGCCGACGAGTTCATAGCTCACGTCGGCACCCGCTTGAATGTCTCGATCCAGCCGCGGACTGTGTTCGACGTGCTCGTGAACGACCAGGTCGTCGCGACGGTAGACCGCGATCGCATGCGCGAGGCTGGTCGTAAGTCGGACGGTTTCGAGAAGATGAGGGACCGCGACAAGGCCTACCGTGACGCGTTCCTTGATGCAGTCCGCGAGGACGCAGCGGAAGCGCTCATCAACGGCGACCCGGACGGTGAGCAGGATGTGTCTTCCGACGACGAGGACTCGCTCATGCACATGCGACGAGTCGCGGACGCGATCAAGAGGGTGCAGGCCCATCTGCAGAAGACGATCCACCCCGTCATCGAAGATTTCGACGACCCGCACACTACGTAGGCAAAGCGACTCAAGCGAGCAGAGTGCGTTCGCAAGGCACTGAACTGCTCGGCCTTGGCTCGACACCACGCTCCGCACCCGATACGAGACGATGAATTGGCCCTATCGAACGCGCCCCGCGCCCTCCTCCGGGAGGAAGCGGAGCGCGTTCATCCGTGCTTAGCACGGACAACTGCCCCGGCAGGACGGCAGTACTACCCATTGAGAGGCTGAACTCGTCGGGCGTACCGTGCGAAGCATGAGGAACACACGGAAGAAGCTCGCGGCCGCTGCGCTCACACTCGGTCTTGCCATCGGCGGAGTCGTGGGTATCGCTGGGCCGGCATCAGCGGCGTCGTGGACGGCCTACTCGACAACGTCTCAGTCGCAGTGCGTCGGCTGGACGGCCGGGAAGACGGCCGCGCTAGCCGCGCGGGGATACACGATCTTGTCGAAGTCGTCGAGTTGCGTGAAACACGGCAAGTACTACAGCACCAACATCTACTACACCAAGTAGACCGCGTCGGCTCGACGCGACCTGCGCTCCGGCGCTCTCCTTCGGGGGTGACCGGAGCGTAGCCACGTTGACTCTAGACTGTCCGGCAGCCGCCGTTCGGGGCGGGCCGAAAATAGTTGGTCGAACCCCCGGACAGGGGATAGATGGGGCCTAGGGTTCGCCTCCTGTGAGAAAGGAGGAGCCGATGCCGAAGCGCCGTTCAGTGCCCCAGCGCCGGTGTGCCACATGCGGCAAGCCGACCCGCGCGACCATCACGACGAAGCCCGGACAGCCTGTGTACTGCCCCGAGCACCAGTGACCGACCACGCTCCAGTAAACCGCCGTAGGTTCGGTGCCGTTCCTGTGCGGGGAGCGGCTCTCGGTCGAGGGCCGCGTAGTAGGTTGCCTCGAACTCGGCCGGGGCGACCATGCCGAGGCTACTGTGGAGCCTGCGATGGTTGTACCAGTCGACCCAGCCGGCAGTTGCGTACTCGACGTCGGCGAGCGTCTTGAACGCGCCATCGTGGAAGACCGTGGTGCGGATGCATTCGGCCTTGTAGAGGCCGTTGATCGTCTCCATGAGCGCGTTATCGAACGCATCGCCGACGCTCCCGATCGAGGGCGCGATGCCGTCGATCGCGAGCTTCTCTGTGTACGAAATCGCCGTGTACTGAGACCCGGCATCGCTATGCGCGCGCAGTTGGTGCCGGCCGACGGGGTGGCCTTGTCGGTCGCGTTCCCAGAGCGCCATCCGCAGCGGGATCATCACGAGCTCGGCGTGCTTGGTCGATGCCGCGTGCCAGGCGACGATGCGTTGCGAGAACACGTCGAGGATGAACGCGACATACACGAACCCGGCCCACGTCCGGACATACGTGAAGTCCATCACCCACGTGGGATCCGGACGCGGCGCGGTGAAGTCGCGGTTCAACAGGTCGCCGGCGCGCACTGCGTCCTTCGCCGGGATCGTCGTGCGCACGGCTTTCGCGCGCGTGATACCGGACAGGCCGAGCGCTCGCATGGCTCGGTCGACCGCGCCCCACGACGCGTCGGGGAGAGCGGTCCGGCGGATCAGCGCGGTCATCTTCCGCCGCCCATACATGCCTTCCGGTGTCAGCTTTCGACGCACCTCGCCGGTGACCGGAACGGTGACCTCGACCCAAGCGACGTCGCGGACGGCGTCGTGCACCATCGCGTCAGTGACGGTCCGTGTCGCGACGAGGCGGGCCTGCCAGGAGCGATAGGTGCGCGCAGCGATCTTCACGCCCTGCTCGCGCAGGACGCGGATGATCGACTCGCCTGCGTGTCCCTCGGCTCTCATCTGGTCGATGAAGCCCCTCATCAACGGTTGCGGGGGTCGAGCTCCCCCGCGAAGAAAGTCGTCGCCGTTCTCAGGATCGCGACGTCTTCTCGAAGTCGCTTGTTCTCAGCCTTGAGACGTTTGATCTCCGCAGCCTCTTCACTGGTCTGTCCGTCGCGCTCGCCCGCGTCGATGTCGGCTTGGATCACCCACCGGCGCAGCGATTCCGCGCCGACGCTTTCCTGGCGGGCGACGGCCGCGACGGCCTGCGCGTTCGATGGGTACTCCGACCGGTGCTCGCGCACCAGACGGACAGCCCGCTCCTAGACTGCGGGATCGATTCTCTTCGGCATGACGCCATCCTTCCAACTCGAAAGGAAGCGGCATCAAACCTGCGGCGGTTCATGATGCCGCCGGCAAGGAGCACGCGCGGCACTTCGACCTCAAGCGCGAGGCGCGGCGCTGGCTCGACGAACAGACAGCCGCGATCGTCACCGGCCAGTACGCAGACCCCCGCGCCGGCAAGATCACCTGGACCCGATAGGTCGAACTATGGCGCGACCGACAGGCCTGGACCGAAGGGACGCTCGACGCGGCACAGACCGCGTGCAAGTCCGTGCCATGGGGGGATCGACAGCTGAAGTCGATCCGCTCGAGCGACGTTCAATCCTGGGTCGCGCGCGAGCAGAAGCGGGGACTGGCGGCGTCGACGATCAAGACACGCCTCAACTACGTGTCGATGGCGTTCCGCGCCGCCGTCGCGGACCGGCGCATCCCGGCGAGTCCCGCGGAAGGCGTGTCAGCGCCCCGTCAGCGCCGTGCAGAGGCATCAATGCACCTGCTCGACGTGAAGCAGTTGCGCGCCGCTCTCGACGCCGCTGACAGCTTCCAGCCAATCGTCGCGCTATGCGCGTTTGCCGGGCTCCGACTCGGCGAAGCGGCAGGCCTGCGCGTGCGCGACGTCGACTTTCTGCGCCGCACGATCCGCGTGGAACAGCAAGTCCAGGGATCGACGCTCAAGCCCGCGAAGATCGTGCCGCCCAAGTACGGCGAGGAACGCTCCATCTACGTCCCCGACGAGCTCCTGCGCACGCTCTCGGCGCACCTGGCCGACAACGGGGGCGACGATCTCGTCATCGTCGACCTGCTCGGACGCAAGTTCAACCGCTCCACCGCCGGCGAACAGTGGCGGCGCATTCGAACGGCCGCGAAGTTGCCCGCGGATGTCACGCTTCACGCGCTGCGGCACACGTACGCGTCGAACCTGATCGCGGCAGGGTGCGATGTCGTCACGGTGCAGCGCGCGCTCGGGCATTCGCAACCGTCGATCACGCTCAACACGTACGCGCATTTGTGGCCGTCTGCCGAGGACCGTATCCGCGCCGCAACCGCGGACTTTGCGCGCTCTGTGCTCGATTCTGCGGACTCTGTGCGGACTGGAAGTTAGAAACCCCAGGTCAGAGCGACGCCTCATCGGTAGTTCGTGAACTGCAGGTCGACGTCGAGGTCCTGGCCCTTCAGCAGCGCGATGACGGCCTGCAGGTCGTCGCGCTTCTTGCTCGAGACGCGCACCTCGTCGCCCTGGATCTGCGCTTTGACGCCCTTGGGGCCCTCGTCGCGGATGATCTTGGTGATCTTCTTGCCGATCTCCTGGCTGATGCCCTCCTTCAGCGAGGACACGATGCGGTACTCCTTGCCGCTGGCCTGCGGCTCGCCGGAGTCGAGGCTCTTCAGCGAGATGCCGCGCTTGATGAGCTTCGACTGCAGCACGTCGAGCGCGGCGGTTGCGCGGTCCTCGCTGTTGGCCTTGATCAGGATCTGCTCGCCGCTCCACGCGATCGAGGTCTCCGTGCCGCGGAAGTCATAACGCTGCTCGACCTCCTTGCGCGCCTGGTTGAGGGCGTTGTCGGCTTCCTGGTGATCGATTTTCGAGACGATGTCGAAGGAGCTGTCGGCCACGGCGGGGCGTCCTTTCGTGCGGGCGGATGATTGTGCCCGCCAGCCTACCGACCGCGGCCCGCGTTGCACGGCGGCCGTCGCTTCTTAGACTGGCGGGGTCCGGATGATGCCGATCGGGAGGGTGCGGATGCGGGCGATGACGGAGCACGAAGTGTTCGACGCGTTCGCGAACGCCACCGACGAGGAGCTGCGGATCGCGTCGTTGCCGCACGACTTCCCGCTCGTTGAATGGGATCACACCGACTTCCTCGCCTGGGCCGACCCGCACGCGCGCGGCCGCGGCTACATCGCGGCCGAGGTCGACGGTGACGTGACGGCGATCGTGCTGAGGCGTGCCAACGGGACGTCCGGGGTGCGGCAATCGTTCTGCAACCTGTGCCGCACGATGCAACCGGGGAACCAGGTCGCCCTCTTCACGGCGCGACGAGCGGGGGGCGAGGGCGTGCACGGCAACAGCATCGGCACCTATATCTGCGCCGATCTGTCGTGCCACGAGAACGTGCGCCTCGCGATGCCGCTCGCGCCCAACGAGTACCGCACGAGCGTCGACATGAAGATCGACAACACGGCCAAGCGCGTGCGCCGCTTCGTCGCGCAGGTGCTCGGCGCCTGAAGCGCCGAGCCGGGGGGGGGAGCGCCCCGAAAACACGGTGCGGCCTGCCGATTTCTGCGCACGCGGGTGTGTGGGTAGTATGGTTTCTCGCGCATCCGGTCGTCTGAACAAGTCGGTCGGGCGCGCACTCGGCGGGTTACCCGAGCGGCCAAAGGGGGCTGACTGTAAATCAGCTGGCACTGCCTACGGGGGTTCGAATCCCTCACCCGCCACCGAAGATGAAGACCCCGGTTCCACGGAGCCGGGGTCTTCTGCTCTCCCGATTGTCCACAGCCGCGCCGTCGATCCGCTCCACAGGGAGGCGGTGCCCGTTCCGGATGACCGGGACGCATGCCAGGATCGAGGCATGAACGAGATGATGGGGGACCCTCCGACGCAGGGGATGTCGAAGCTGGTCCGCGGTGCGATCTACATCGCCATCGGGGCGCTCGTGCTCGCGGCGCTCGTGTGCGTCGCCTGGGTCTTCGTGCCCGACCAGGGCGACCTGATCGGGCGGGCGTTCCTCACCGTCCTGCTGCTGTCCGGGTTCTCGGGCGCGGTGCTGCTCGATGCGAACCTCGCCAGCAGGCGACCCGACTGGCTGGCGCTCGCGAGCACGGTCTCCTGGATCGTCGCGCTCATCGTCGGCGCCTTCAAGATCTGGGTGCCGCGCGGCGCCGATGAGGGCTTCGCCTGGGAGGCGATCCGGGTCTGGGAGCTGATCCTCGTCGTCGGCCTGCTGCAGCTCGCGCTCCTGCACCAGCGCCTGTACTGGAAGGCGCACGCCCGCTACGTCACGGGCATGACGCGCGCTGTCGCGATCGTGACGACGGCCCTCCTGGTGGCACTCGTCGGCATGCTCTCGTTCTACCTGGCGGTGCCGCATCTGTTCGACTACGACGACTGGTACTGGCGCGTGGTCGTGTCGGTCGCCATCCTCGCGAGCGTCGGCACGCTCATCCTGCCGCTGATCAATGCGCTGTTCGCACCGAGGCCTCCGCGGCCGCAGCCGGCGCCGTACCCGGCTCAGGGCGGCTACCCGCAGCCCTACCCGCAGCAGTACGCCCAGGGCGGCGCCCCCTACGGCGCCCAGCCGTACGGCTACCCGACGCAGCCTCCCGCTCAGCCCGTTCCGCCGCAGGCAGCGGCACATCCGGCCCAGCAGTCGGCGCCCGTCCCGCCCGCCGCGGCGCAGCCCGCGCCGCCCGCAGCGGCAGCGCAGCCGGCGCCCGCGGTGCCGCAACCAGCGCAGGACGGCCGGCAGCCGTGGCCGATGTTCCCGGATGGGCACACGCCGCTGCCGTACCTGCCGAACGGCGAGCCCGACTTCGCCGCCGCGCAGACGGGCGTGCCTTCGCCCGGCGCGCGCTTCTGGGGCGCGGCGTAGGCGAACGCGGCGGCCGCGCACCGGGGTAGCGTGGTCCCATGGCGAACCCCGAAGAACTTCAGCTGCTGGCACGCGAGATCGCGCGGGAGGCGGGGGAGCTCGCCAAGCGTCGGCGCGCGGAGGGGGTCGCGGTCGCGGCGAGCAAGTCGAGCCTCGCCGATATCGTCACCGAGGCTGACCGCGAGGTGGAGGCGCTCATCCGGCTCCGGGTCGCGGAGGCCCGCCCGGAAGACGGCTTCCTCGGCGAGGAATCGGATGCCACGGGCGGGTCGTCGGGGCTGACCTGGGTCGTCGACCCCATCGACGGCACCGTGAACTACGCATTCGGCGTGCCGATCTACTCGGTGAGCATCGCCGTCACCGATGGCACCGATCCGCGTTCGTGGCGGGTGAAGGCCGGCGCGGTCTTCGCTCCCGGTCTCGGCGAGCTGTTCTCCGCCGCCGAGGGAGAGGGCGCGTGGCTCGGCGACGAGCGGCTCGCGGTCACGACGGACGTCAGCGCCGGCGCGCTGATCGGGACGGGCTTCGGCTACAACCCGGACACGCACGCGTCCGACCTCGCAACGGTCGGACGCGTGATGCCGCTCGCACGCGATCTGCGCCGGATGGGGTCGGCCGCGATCGACCTCGCCTACGTTGCGGCGGGCCGCCTCGACGCGTTCTACGAGCGGGGCCTCAACCCGTGGGACATGGCTGCGGGCTCGCTGCTCGTGACCGAGGCCGGCGGCATGACCGGGTGGCGCGAGCCCGACCAGTGGGGGCGCGGCATGTTCCTCGCGGCGGGGCCCGTCGTGTTCGACCGCCTCGACGCGGCGATCGCGTCCGACAGCGCCGCAGCGTAGCCCGGGGGAGCGGCGAGTTCCGGACAATCTCGTCCGAATCCGCCGTCGAAGTGGCGATCTCCGGGTGGAGCCGCTATTCTCGTTTATCAGTTCGTTACTTTCCCGTGGTCATCCAGTATCGGCGGCCGCAACCCGAGGGCGAGTGCGAGCATCCCCCCGATTCGGTGCGGTCCCTGAGCCGCGCCCTACCGAAAGACTCTGAGTACGCCTGTGCCTTCCGATGCGAACGAGCTCGAGCAGCCCCTGCGGCGCTCTGCTCGCAACCCAGAAGGCGGCGCATCGATGACGGCGAAGGCGCCGTTGACCCGCCGCCAGCTCCGGGAGGCCGCTCGCTCGGCCGCCGCCGAAGCCCCCGCCGTCGAGGCGCCCTCAGCGGAAGCTCTGCCCGCCGAGGACGCACCCGCCGCCCTGGCCGACTCGCCCGCAGAAGCGGCCGTTGACGCCGTCGCGTCGCCCGCCGCCGACGGCGGGCACGAGGCATCGGCCGAGGCGAGCCGCGAGGACGCCGCCGGCGACGTGCCGAAGGCCGACCCGGAATCCGCCGCGGATGCCGATGCCTTCGCCGCGGCCGCAAAAGCGCTCAACTTCACCGGAACCGCGCCGGTGGCCGCGACCAGGGCGTCGCGCGCCAGGCGCACGCCGTCGCGCGACGCCGTCGCCGCCGGTTCGCGCGCGCGCCGCTGGGTGACGCCCGTGATCGCATCCATGAGCGGCGCGGCCGTCATCGGCATGCTCGCGCTGGGCCTGGCCTCCCCGCTCGGCGCGATCGCCACGGCCGACGGCGCGACTCTCACGGCCTCGGCCGAGCTCGCCGCCGAATCGGCCGCGGGCGAGGAAGAGGAGATCCAGGCGTTCGTCGCCGCCGACGACGCGCAGGCTCCGGAACTCGATCGCGTCGACGACTACTCGACCGTCAAGATCGCCGACCTCGCCGCCGCCGCGGGCATCCGCACGTCGAACGCGTTCTTCGTGAACGATCCGACGGCCGACATCCAGTACCCGTTCGCCGTCGGCACCAGCATGAGCTACGGCTACGGCATGCGCTCCGGCCGGCTCCACGAAGGCATCGACTTCACCCCGGGCGAGGGCGCCCCCGTCCAGTCGATCGCCGACGGCACCGTCCGCGTCGCGACGGAGTCGGGCGGCGCCTACGGCGTCAGCGTCTACATCGACCACGTCATCGACGGCGAGGCCATCACGAGCCACTACGCGCACATGGAGTACGGCTCGCTCCGCGTGCAGGCGGGCGACAAGGTCGAGGTCGGCGACGTCATCGGCCAGACCGGCAACACCGGCCGCTCCTTCGGCGCCCACACGCACTTCGAGCTCCTGCGCGGCGGCGCGACGTTCGACCCGCAGCCGTGGCTCGAGGAGCACGCCGGCACGCACTTCTCCGACGACGACTGAGGGTCTACGGATGCCCGGAGCGCGACACGCACGGACGTCGCGACGATTCGCAGTCAGCTCGGCCGTGATGTTAGACTCTTCGGGTTGCCCCGATGGGCGACACGCCCCGATAGCTCAGTGGCAGAGCACTTCCATGGTAAGGAAGGGGTCGTCAGTTCAATCCTGACTCGGGGCTCGCAGCATCCTTCGGATGCCGCTGCGGCAGGGTAGCTCAGTTGGTGAGAGCGCACGACTCATAATCGTGAGGTCGCGGGTTCAAGCCCCGCTCCTGCTACGGAAACTCAGATCAGCCCCGGTTCCGTCCGGGGCTTTTCTGTGCGCGACGGCCGGATCCCTCGAGAGATCCGGGTCGTCGCTGAACATCGCGCGCCGCACCTCCATGCTGCGTCGAGGCGTGCGCCGTACGCTGGCGTCATGCGCCGAACCCTCGTCTCCGTCGCCGCGGTTGCCGCGCTGCTCCTCGCCGCAGGGTGCGCGCCGGAGCCGGCGCCCCGACCGACGCCGAGCCCTGCTCCGAGCGAGACGGCGTCAGCGACGCCGGTCCCCACGCGCACGCCGACTCCCGCCGAGCAGGCCGTCGTCGACATGTCGGTGCGCGAGCGCGCCGCAAGCGTCGTGATGGGCACGATCGCGACGCAGGAGCGGGCGGCGCTCGCTGACTACATGGCGCAGGGCTACGGCGGGTTCATCCTGATGTCCGAGAACGTTCCGGCGACGCCCGAAGAGCTGGCGGACGTCACGGCATCGCTCGTCGTCGATCCGGGCGTTCCGCCCCTGATCGCCATCGATCAGGAGGGCGGTGCGGTGTCTCGGCTGCCGTGGGACGACGCCGCGGCGGCGCAGGCGCTGCAGCAGGCGCCGCCCGGCGAGACTGAGGCCGCCTTCGCGCGGCGGGCCGACCTCGTGGCCCAGGGCGGCGCGAACGTCAACTTCGGCATCGTCGCCGACGTGCCGGCCGACGCCTCGTCGTTCATCGCCCCGCGAGCGCTCGGCACGGACCCCGCGTCCGCATCCGAGCGCGTCGCGGCGGCGGTGGCGGGGGAGAGCGGTCGCGTGCTCTCGACGGTGAAGCACTTCCCCGGCCATGGCGCGGCCCCCGGCGACTCGCACCAGAGCATCCCGTCGACCGATCTGACGCTGGACGACTGGCGCGCGGCCGATGCGGAGCCGTTCGCCGCCGGCGTCGACGCCGGCGCCGAGCTGCTGATGTTCGGCCACCTCGCCTACACGTCGGTCGACGATGCGCCCGCGTCCCTCTCCGCCCGCTGGCACGACATCGCGCGCGACGAGCTCGGCTTCGACGGCGTCGCGATCACCGACGACCTCGGCATGCTGGCCTCGTCCGGCGACGCGGGGTACGCCGACCCGGTCGCGAACGCCGTCGAAGCGATCGCGGTCGGCAACGACATGGTGCTGATGATCGCGACGTCCACGCCTCGGACCGCCGGCGAGATCGCCGACGGCATCGCCGCCGCGGTCGATGACGGCACGATCCCGGATGAGCGCCTGCAGGAGGCCGCGGAGCGCGTGATGGCGCTCCGCCTGGGCGTCGCGGAGTAGGCGGGGTCGCGGGAAGGCCCTGAACATGCATGCTCCGCGTACACGCCGTCATCTTTTGCTTGACACCTGGCATAAGTAGCAATACGTTCGAGACCAGGGCAGGGACGGCAGCCGCGGTGAAGCGGTTGCCAGGACGAGGAAGTCGCAGGAGGAGTCACGTGACCCGGTTCGCGAGTGTTCGAGGAACTGACATCGCCTGCGTCGCGGAGGGGCCTTAGCGCGCCCGTGAGCCGTCGCCCGTCGTCTATACCACTCGGTATTCGAACAACTTTTGTTCGTGAGATGGGATAACGATCAAGGACTCCCTCGGTCGCCCGGGGGACAGCAGGCGATCGGGCCGCCAGGATGCGCCGTTGCAGCGGCGCGACGACCCGATCGCATCAACACATCCCAAGCAGGAAGATTCCAACCCCAAGGGAGATGTCACGATGAATCGTACTCCTCGGAGCAGGTCGCGAAGGTGGCTCACCGCCGCCACGACGGCCGCCGTCGCAATAGGCATGAGTGCCGTCGCCGTACCGGCGGTCGCGCACGAGGGCCACGAAGACCCGCCGGCAGAGGCGGTGGAGCCGGCGCTCGACGTCGGCAACTACGAGCGCAACCTCATCACGCGCGACATCGGCGAGCCGATCGACATGGCGGTCCTGCCCGACGGGCGCGTGCTGACGACGGCGCGGGGCGGCGAGGTCCGCCTCCACGACCCGTCGCTCGGCACGACGGAGATCGTCAACGAGTTCGACGTCTACGCCAACTCCGAGGACGGGATGCAGGGCATCGCCCTCGACCCCGATTTCGAGGAGAACGGCTGGGTCTACGCGGTGTACGCCCCGCGCGACGCGGACGGCGACGGCGAGGCCGACACGCCGGAGGGCAACGCTCCGGAGACGCTCCCCGAGGGCGAGGACGAGAGCTACTGGGAGATGTGGGAGGGCGTCAACCGCCTGTCGCGCTTCCAGTGGACGGGCAGCGGGCTCGACATGTCGACGGAGCAGTCGATCCTCGACATCGGCACCCAGCGCGGGCAGTGCTGCCACGTGGGCGCCGACATCGACTTCGACGGCGAGGGCAACCTCTACCTGACGACGGGCGACAACACGCCGGCCAGCACCCCGGGTGCCAACGGCTACGCGCCCAACAACGACGCCCCGGGGATGAACCCCGGATTCGACTCGCGCCGCGGTGCGGGCAACACGAACGACCTGCGCGGCAAGATCCTGCGCATCCACGTCGAGGACGACGGCTCGTACACGATCCCCGAGGGCAACCTGTTCGCGCCGGGCACGGAGGGCACCCGCCCCGAGATCTTCGTCATGGGCGTGCGCAATCCGTTCCGCTTCGAGGTCGACCCCGAGACGAACTCGCTCTCGTGGGGCGACTACGGCCCCGATGCCTCGCAGGCGAGCGATGTGCGCGGGCCGATGGGCTACGTCGAGTGGAACGTCGTCGGCCTCGACGACCCGCACAACTCGGGTTGGCCGTACGTGCACGGCCCGAACGCCGCATACAACGACTGGGACTTCGAGACCGAGACGGCCGGCGAGTTCTTCGACCCGGAGAACCTCGTCAACGACTCGCGCTGGAACACCGGGCTGACCGAGCTCCCCGCGGCCCGCGAGGCGACCGTGTACTACGGCGACAACCCCGGCGACCAGCCGTGGGACGAGCTGGTCGAGTTCGGCACCTCCAACGGCCAGGCGCCCATGGGCGGCCCCGTTTACCACTACGACCCGGAGAACCCCGACACGGCGCTGCCCGAGCACTGGGACGGCAAAGCGTTCATGGGCGAGTTCTCGCAGGACTACGTCGCGGCCATGACGGTCGACTGGGAGACGTTCGAGGTCACGGCGATCGAGGACTTCCTGCCGAACGCCGAGCTCATCGCCGATGGGCAGCACCCGCACGACAACCCGATGGACATCGAGATCGGTCCGGACGGCTCGATGTGGATGCTCGACTACGGCGATGGCTTCTTCCGCGCCAACCCCGACGCCGGCCTGTACCGGATCGACTACGCGCCGAACAACAAGACGCCCCAGGCGAGCTTCACCGTCTCCGAGGAGTCGTCGTCCGAGGCGCCGCTGACGGTGGACTTCGATGCGTCCGCGACCGTCGACCCCGACGGCGACGAACTGACGTACGAGTGGGACCTCGACGGCGACGGGGAGTTCGAAGCGACCGGCGTCACGGCGTCGCACACCTATGACGAGCTCGGTGCGTACTCGGCACGCCTTCGCGTGACGGACGACGGCGGCAAGTTCTCGGCGACCAGCCAGGTCATCTCGGTGGGCAACCAGGCGCCAGAGGTCACGGTCGAATTCCCGGCCGACGGCGGTTTCTTCGCCTGGGGCGACCGCGTGCCGTTCAGCATCGCGACGAGCGACGCCGAGGACGGCGAGGAGACCGTGTGCGAGAACGTCACATGGACCTACGGCCTCGGTCACGACGAGCACGCGCATCCGGAGTCCTCCGGAACCGGATGCGAGGGTGAGTTCCGCACGGACGCCAACTCGCCGGAGCACGGCGCCGGCGCCGAGCTGTACGGGGCTGTCGTCGTCAACTACGAGGACCAGGGCGCGAACGGGCTGCCTCCCGCGAAGGGCGAGGCGACCGTCCGTCTGAACCCGAAGGGGCTCGAGGCTGAGCACGCCGCCGGCATCGAGGGCACCGAGCCCGTTGCCGACGGCGACGCCTCCGGCGGAAACGCCGTGGGCGAACTCGGCGAGGGCGATTACCTCGAATTCAGCCCCGTGAACTTCACCAATATCGATGGTGCGGTCATCGCCGCCCGCGGTGAGGGGGAAGTCCAGCTGCGCTGGGGCGCGGCGGACGCGGAGCCGTTCGCGACGGCCGTGATTCCCGCCGGCGAGGGCTGGCAGAACGCGGAGGTCGCGTTCGATGCACCCGAGGGCACGGGCGACCTGTTCGTCACGAGCGCCGACGGCGTCGCGATCGACGTGATCACGGTCACGGGCGCCGGCGTGGCGGAGGTTCCGGATGAGCCGGAGCCCGAGCCCGCCGAGACGACCACGAACGCGGAGCTCTCTGCGGAGTCGGTCGCGTTCGGCGACGGCGCCGAGGTGCACGTGGCGACCACGAGCGAGGGCGGCGTGCCTGCGGGCGAGGTCGTCGTGTCCGAGGGCGACGTCGAGCTCGCCCGCGGTGAGCTCGACGAAGCGGGCGAGGCGGTTATCGCGCTGCCGAACGACCTCGCGGTCGGGAGCCACGCGCTCACGGTCGAGTTCCTCGGCGGCGAGGCCTTCCTCGCGTCGTCCGACGAGGTCGTGCTCGAGGTGACCGAGACCGAGACCGAGGTCACCGCGGAGTTCGCGGCGCGCACCGTCGCTCCGGGGGAGCAGGCTCAGCTGGACGTCGCGGTCGCGACGGCGAGCGGCGCCGGCGCGCCGGGCGAGGTGAGCCTCGAGATCAAGCACCGCAACCGGGTCGTCGAGACCCTGACGGCCGAGCTGGTCGACGGTGCGGCAAGCGTCAGCCTGCCGGGCCTCGACGCGGGCACCTACCGGGTGCTCGTCACGTACGACGGAGGCGAAGGGGTGAAGGGCTCCCACAAGAACGTCGTTCTCAAGGTCCGTTAGCGGGCCGGGCGGGGGCGGCGAGCATTTCAACGCGCCGCCCCCGCCATCCACCCGATCCGGGCGCCGGGCCCGGCCATCCCTCGAAGGAGACGAAGATGTCACACGACCACGCACACCCCACGATCCAGAACAAGCCCATGAGCCGGCGCACCATGATGAAGGCGCTCGCCGCCAGCTCCGTCGCCGTCGGAGCGGGTTCCGCGCTCCTCGGCGGCACGGCGGCATCCGCCGCACCGCCGTCGGGTGTTCCGGGCTCTGCCGCCGGCCATGGCGGCCAGCGGCTCGTGCCGACGAATCGCATCGGCATCCAGATGTTCACGGTGCGCGACAAGGTCGCGTCCGAGGGCTTCCGCGCCGTTTTCGAGGAGCTCGGCAGCATCGGCTACTCGGAGATCGAGTTCGCGGGCTACAACCAGGGCACCGGCGACATCTCGATCGCGGAGATCCGGGCCCTGCTCGACGACAACGGCCTGGGTGCGGTCGGCTCGCACGTGAACCTCACGCCCGACAACATCGACGCCGAGATCGAGAAGGCGCTCGCGCTCGGCATGCCGTACCTGGGCCAGGGCGGCCCGATCACGCGCGGCACGACCAAGGCCGAATGGCAGCAGGCGGCTCAGACCTGGGGCGCGATGGGTGAGAAGGCGCGCGCCGCCGGCCTCGGCCTCTACATCCACAACCACTCCGGCGAGTTCGCGTTCACGTCCGACGACCCGAGCACGCGCGTGTACGACCTGCTCTGGGACGAGCTCGCCGGCACGAACGTGACGTTCGAGCTGGACGTGTACTGGGCCTATGTCGGGCAGTACCGATACCCGGGCTTCGAGCCCGAGGACTACGTGCTGGCCGACCCGAGCCGGTTCCGCCTGCTGCACCTCAAGGACGGCAAGATCAACGAGGAGAGCGACAACGGTTACGACATCATCGAGTTCGGCGCGGGCGACCTGCCCTACCAGCGCTTCCTGAGCGCGATCAAGCCGATGCGCGGCCGTCGCTACGGCATGTACGAGCAGGACAACGCGGCCAGCGTCGCCGAACCGGGCTACGAGCTGAACTCGCTCGGCAACGCCGCTCGCAGCTACGAGGCGATCTCGACCCTGCGCGGCAAGCGCGGCAACGAGCGCTGAGCGGATCCGGAACCGACGGCACCGGCGAGGCGCCGCTCCCGATGGGGGCGGCGCCTCGTCGCGAGTGGTTGCCGGATGCCGCGTGCGGCCCGAGACGACGGAAGGGCGGCCCCGCCGTGGGGCCGCCCTTCCGTCGCGCCCTACGCGGTGGCCGGCTGGCGCATGAACGCCGCGACGCCCTCGGGGGAGAGCGCGTGCTGCACGGCGAGGAGGCTCGCGCCGACGACCGCGGCGCGCGAAGCGACGGACGACTGGGCGATCGACAGGTGCTCGGTCGCGAGCGGCGTCGAGCGCGTGTAGACGACCTCCCTGACCCCGGCGATCAGGTGCTCGCCGACGCGCGCCATCGAGCCCCCGATCACGATCACGGAAGGGTTGAGCAGACTGACGGCGACCGTGAGCATCTCCCCGATGTCGCGGCCGGCCTGCCGCACGGCCTGGATCGCGGCGAGGTTGCCCGCCTTGACGAGGTCGACGACGTCATTCCCGTCGCGGGCTTCGATGCCCTGCTCGCGGAGCGCCCTGGCGAGCGCCGGGCCGGATGCGAGGGCTTCGAGGCAGCCGCTGTTGCCGCAGGCGCAGGGCACGTCGGCGCCGCGGGCGATCCGGACGTGGCCGATGTCACCGGCGATCCCCTGCGCGCCCCGCTGCAGTTCGCCCTCCGATACGATGCCGGCGCCGATGCCGGTGGCGACCTTGATGAACAGCAGGTGCTCCTTGACCGGCCAGGCCACGGCGCGCTCGCCGAGCGCCGAGATGTTCACGTCGTTGTCGACCAGCACGGGGGCGTCGAAGTGCGAGCGCACCCAGCCGGGGACGTCGAAGCGATCCCATCCCGGCATGATCGGCGGGTTCACGGGCTGGCCGGTCGAGAACTCGACGGGCCCCGGCAGACCGATGCCGACGGCGACGACGTCGCCCCGTCCGCGCCCGACGTCGTCGAGCAGGCGCGCCGCACCGTCGACCAGCCAGGTGAGCACGCGTTCGGGCCCCTCGGCGATCGGGATGCTCTCGCGGTGCTCCGCGAGGATCGCGCCCGTCAGGTCGGTGATGGCCACGGTCGCGTGGGACGCGCCGAGGTCGGCCGCCACGACGAGGCGGGCGGCGGGGTTCAGGGCGAACTGCGACGGAGGCCGGCCGCCCGTCGAAACCCCGTCCGCGACGGGCGTGACGAGCCCCATGGACATCAGCATGTCGACGCGCGCCGCGATCGTGGAACGGGCGAGCCCCGTCGACTTCGCGAGCTCCGCGCGCGTCCTCGGGGCGCCGTCGCGCAGCAGCTGGAACAGCTCGCCGACGTTCCCCCTGCCGGGTGTCGTGTCGTTCATTTCGTCTCCCAGGTAAGCGCTTCGGCGGAAGGCCGGGGCCTTCCGCCGAATGTGTGAGAGTTTACGCTCGTGGTCTGGCCGCTTCCTCCGCGGCCCGGTAGAAGTCCCTCCCCGTCATTTCCCGCCGGGCCTGGCCGCGAAGCGCTGCTGGATGAGCACGGCGACCACGATGATGATGCCCTTGGCGACGGCCTGGACGGACGACGACAGGTTGTTCTGCACGAACACGTTCGAGAGCGTCGCGAAGATCAGGACACCGAAGATCGTGCCGGTCATGGTGCCGCGGCCACCCGCGAGCAGCGTGCCGCCGACGACGACGGCCGCGATCGCATCGAGCTCGTAGAGCGTGCCGTGCGTCGACGTGCCGGCCGTCGTGCGGGCGAGCATCATGACGGCGGCGATGCCGGCGCACAGGCCCGAGATGCCGTACAGCCACATGGTGTGCCGCTTCACCTTGATGCCGCTGAGGCGGGAGGCCTCCGGGTTGCCGCCGATCGCGACGGTGCGCCGGCCGAAAGTCGTGCGGTTCAGGATGAACCAGCCGGCGAACGCGACGAGGGCGAAGATCCAGATCAGGATGTCGACGCCCAGGATGTCGACGTTCAGCGTCTGCGTGAAGCCTCGGTTCGAGATCACCAGCGTCTGGTTGTCCGACACGATCTCGGCGAGGCCGCGGGCGCCGACCATCATGGCGAGCGTCGCCATGAAAGCCGCCACCTTGCCGTACGCGATCACGATCCCGTTGATGAGGCCGGCGGCGACGCCCGTGGCGAGGGCGATCAGCAGCATCACGATCCAGTGCGTCGATTCGGCGAGATCCTGCACCGATGCGATCGTCGCCGTCACGGAGGCGAGGCCCATGATCGCGCCGACCGAGAGGTCGATCCCCGCCGAGAGGATGACGAACGTCATACCGATGCTGATCACGCCGATGATCGACGCCTGGCGCAGGATCGTCAGCGCATTGTTCACGTTCGCGAACGTGTCGGGCGCGGTGACGATGCCGACGACGACGATCAGGAGCAGCGCGACGATCAGGCCGAGGTTGCGGCCGAATGCGCCGGACATCAGCCGGCGCAGCGCAGACGGCGGTGCCTGCACGGTCGTCGTGGTTTCCGGGGTCTGCGAGCTCACGCTGCGGTTCCTTTCATGACGAGATCGAGCACGCCGTGCTCATCGATCTCGGAAGAGTCGACTGTGGTCAGAAGGCGCCCGTCTCCGATGACGAGCACGGTGTCGGCGAGGCCGAGCACCTCTTCGATCTCGCTGGAGATCACGACGATGGCATTGCCCGCGTCGGCGAGGCGGCGGATGAGCGCGTAGATCTCGGCCCTGGCGCCGACGTCGACGCCGCGCGTCGGCTCGTCGAGCAGCAGGATGCTGCTGCCGTGGACGAGCCAGCGCGCCAGCAGGATCTTCTGCTGGTTGCCGCCCGAGAGCGTGCCGGCGGCGCGCGTCGAGTCGGCGGGGCGCAGCTCGAGCGCGCCGATCTGCTCGTCCGCCAGGCGGCGCTCCTCGCGCTCGTTCAGCAGGCCGGAGCTCGCGATCGATGCGAACGACGAGAGGGTCACGTTCCGGTAGATCGGCTGGTCGAGGATCAGGCCCTGCGACTTCCGCTCCTCGGGGCTGAGGCCGAGGCCGGCCGCGACGGCGGCGGGGACCGAGCCCGCCGCGAGCCTCTTCCCGCGCACCGAAACGCTGCCGGACGACGGCTTGCGCGCGCCGTAGACGGCTTCGACGATCTCGGAGCGCCCTGACCCGACGAGGCCGGCGAGGCCGACGATCTCGCCGGCGCGGACGCGGAAGGACACATCGTCGAAGTCGCCGGGCGCGCTGAGCGAGTCGACCTCGAGCAGCACGGGCGCGTCCTCGGGAACGCCGGGCCGGTCGGGGAACACGTTCTTCACCTCGCGGCCCGTCATGTGCTTGATGAGCTCGGGCGTCGGGGTGTCGGCGACGGGCAGGTTGCTCGCCATCGACGCGCCGTCCTTCAGGACCGTGATGCGGTCGCCGATGCGGCGGATCTCCTCGAGCCGGTGCGTGATGTAGATGACGGCGATGCCCTGAGAGGTGAGTTCGTGCACCACGCGGAAGAGGTTGTCGACCTCCTCCTTGTCGAGAACGGCCGATGGTTCGTCCATCACGATCAGCTCGATGTCGTGCGAGAGGGCGCGCGCCATGCTCACGATCTGCTTCTCGGCCGAGCTCAGGGAGCCGACCTCCGCATGGGGCGAGAGCGACGAGTGCCCGAGGCGCGCGAGGATCTCGCGCGTCTTCTGCGTCTGCTCCTTGCGCTTCGTCACGCCGCCGCGCTCGAGCTCGTGCCCGAGGAAGATGTTCTCCGCGATGGTCAGGCCGTCCACGACGTCGAGCTCCTGGTACATCGTCGCGATGCCGAGATCGATGGCGGACTGCGGCCCGTCGACCGCGGCGCGCGTGCCGTGCCAGAGCAGCTCGCCGGCATCCGGCTCATGAACGCCCGCGAGCACCTTGATGAGCGTCGACTTGCCCGCGCCGTTCTGGCCCAGAAGGCAGTGCACCTCGCCCGGTGCGACGTCGAGGTCGACCCCGCGCAGCGCTTTGACCGGGCCGAAGCGCTTCTTGACGCCGCGGACGGAAAGTAATGTCGATTGGTGGTCAGCTTTGATCACGGAGTGAACATAACACGGTGCCGAACTTCGCGCCAGGGGGTTCTCGATCACGGTCCGGTCTCGGCGCTGCCCGGACGGCGGTGGTCAAGCGGCCGCAGAATCCCGCGCGCGATCGGGGGAGCGGCGAACTTCTTACATAGGTCATGCAAAAGGTGTACACGGTGCTGTTACTTCTGTTAGCCTCGGCCCTGTCGGCGCGACGCGCTGTATGCGAGGACGCCCGACGCCTATCTGCACCCATTCAAGGAGGAATCATGCAGGCACGACGCAGGGTCAGGCGCAGCGCGGTCTTTGCGGGCATCGCGTCGCTCGCAGCGATCGGGCTTCTCGCCGGATGTACGAGCGACGGTTCGGAGGGCGAAGAGCCGACCGCAGGCCAGGGATCCACCAGCGAGGAGAACCAGGAAGCGGGCGACACGGTCGTCATCGGCTGGTCGGGCCCCGAGGTCAACCACGGCTGGCTCGGTTCCATCAGCTCGGCGGCCATCGAAACGGCCGAGGGCTTCGACGACGTCGAACTCCGCCAGGCGGAGGGGACGAACGACGCCAACCAGCAGATCGCGGCCGTCGAGCAGTTCATCAACGAGGGCGTCGACGTCATCGTCATGCTGCCGACCGACGGCGCGGCGCTCACGCCCGTTGCGCTCGAGGCCATGGCGGCGGGCATCCCCGTCGTCAACGTCGACCGCGAGTTCTCGGACCCCGATGCCTCGCGCGTCACGATCCTCGGCGACAACTACGGGATGGGCGTGGCGGCCGGCCAGCACATCTGCGAGCAGATGGAGGGCGTCGAGGACGCCGTGATCGGTGAGATCGCCGGTATCGACTCGCTGCCGCTGACGCAGGACCGCTCGCAGGGCTTCGAGGAAGCGCTCGCCGAATGCGACCTCGACGTCGACGCGCGCGTCGCGACGGACTTCACCGTCGCCGGCGGCGAGGAGGAGACGACGAAGCTGCTCGCGGCGAACGACCACTTCGACGCCATCTGGAACCACGACGACGACCAGGGCATCGGCGTCCTGGCGGCCATCGACAACGCGGGCCGCGACGAGTTCATCCTGGTCGGCGGCGCAGGCAGCCAGAACATGATGGACGAGATCCGGGACCCGGAGAGCGTCGTCGAGGCGACGATCATCTACCCGTACACGCAGGCTGCCGACGGCATCGAGCTCGCGCGCCTGCTGGCGCAGGGCAAGTCGATGAGCGACCTCAGCTCGGCGGGCGTGCCCAGGCGGATCGTGCTGGACGCACCGGTCGTGACCGCCGACAACGTCGACGAGTACTACGACCAGGCCTTCCAGTCCTGATCGCTCCAGGTGGCCCCGTCGGCATCGGCGGGGCCACCGCACTACCGAGCGCCCGTGGCAGGGGCGCGACCGGAGCCGATCCCGCCGCGCCGCGCGCCGGGGCCGGTGCTCCGTCGCATCCGCACCGGCGCGGAGGAAGGACTTCAGATGCGCGTCAGAGACCTGCTCGAGCTCGTCAGGGCGCCCGCCGTGCTCACGGTCTTCGGCGACGGCGTCGTCGGGGCGACGGCCGCCGACGGCCGCATCGGGGCGGAGGGAGCTGCCGCATCCGCCGCGTCGGCCGGGTTCTACGCGGCGGGCATGGCGCTGAACGACTTCGCCGACGCGGAGCTCGACGCGATCGAGCGCCCGGAGCGGCCGATCCCGTCCGGTCGCGTGTCGCCGGGGGCGGCGCTCACGACGGCGGCTGGGCTCAGCGCGGGCGGGCTCGCCTCGGCCGCCGCGGCCGGGCCGGGCGCCCTGCGCGTCGCGCGGCCGCTCGTCGCCTGCGTGTGGTTCTACGACCTCGTCGCGAAGAAGACGGCGCTGGGGCCGGCCGCGATGGCCGCCTGCCGCGGCCTCGACGTCGCGATGGGAGCGGCGGCCGACGGTTGGCGCGGCGCCGCGGCACCGGCGGCCGCGATCGCGGGCCACACCTTCGCCGTGACGCAGGTGTCGCGCGGGGAGGTGCACGGCACCTCGCGCCCCGTGGCCGTGCTCGCGGCGGTCGTGAGCACGGCCGCGGCCGCAACGGCCGTCGTCCGCGCCGTACGGCTGGGCCGCCCGCGCGGTGCGGCCGGTGCGGTGATCGGCGCCGGCGCGTTCGTGTGCTCGGTGCTCCCCGGCTTCCTGCGCGCGGCGAGGGAGCCGACGGCGGGCAACGCCCGCGACGCGACGCGGCGCGGCATCCGCGGAATGGTCCCGCTGCAGGCGGCGTTCGCGGCGGGCCACGGTTCGACCCGCGGTGCCCTGCTGCTCGCAGGGCTCGCCGCTCTCGGCCGCATCGTCGCGGCCCGGAAGAAGCAAGGAGATGTGACATGAGCCCCAACCCCGCATCGGCGTGGGTGCCCGCATACGGAACGAACGGTTTCACGGAGCACACGCTGTCGGACGCGCTCGACGTGATGCAGGCCGCCGGCTACGGCGCCGTCGGCCTCACGCTCGGCCCCGCGCACTTCGATCCCTTCGCCGAGAGCTGGCGCGAAGACGCGCTGGCGCTCGCCGACGACCTCTCCCGGCGGGGCTTCCGCATCGCCATCGAGACGGGCGCGCCGTATCTGCTCGACCCGTTCGTGCCCTTCTCGCCGTCGTTCGCGTCGGACGACGCGACGCCGCGCACGGCGCTCGTCGAGCGCGCGATCGAGATCGCCGAGATCGTCGGCGCCGACTGCGTGTCGACGTGGAGCGGTGCGCTGCCCGACGGCGTCAGCGAGGAGGAGGGCTGGCGCCGCCTCGCCGAGCGGATGCGCCCGCTCGTGGAGAAGGCCCGCGAAGCCGGCGTCCGCATCGCGATCGAGCCCGAACCGGGGATGATCGTCGAGACCGTCGCGCAGGTGCTGCGCTGGCGCGAGCTGGTCGGCGACCCGGCGAACCTGGGCGTCACGATCGACATCGGGCACGCGATCGCCGTCGACGAACCGGGAGGCGCCGTCGGCGCCATCCGGGCGGCCGGCGAGCTGCTCTTCAACGTGCACGTCGACGACATGCCCCAGGGGCGGCACGAGCACCTCCCGCTGGGGGAGGGCGACCTCGACCTCGCGGCGACGTTCGCCGCGATCGACGAGACGGGGTTCTCCGGCATCGCCGCCGTCGAGCTGCCGCGGCACACGGGCGAGGCCCCCCAGCGCGCCCGCGAGAGCCTCGCGGCCATGCGCCGGCTCGGCGAAACCGACCAGGAGCCGTGGACGGCGGCGGCGCGCATCGAGGTGGCCGCGGACCCGTCTGTCGCCGCCGACCGGTTCGCCGACGCGGTCCGCGCCGTCGGGCGCGGCGAGCCGGCGCGGCGCGCACGCGCGGCGCTCGTGCGGGAGCTCGCCGAGCATCCGGGCGGCCCCGCGGCGGCCCTCGAGCTCTATCGCCATGGCGACGCCGACGAGCGGCTGGCGGTGCTGCAGGGGCTGTCCGACGCGGCCGACGCCGGCGGAGTTGCGTGGCGCGGCGCGGGGTTGGAGATCGTCACCGATGCGCTGCGGACGAACGACCCGCGCCTCGTCGGCGCGGCGATGGGCGCGTTCGCGCTCCGGCACCTGGGGGACGCCGCGTGGCGCCAGGGCGTGCTGAAGCTCGTGTTCATGGAGGCACCGCTCGCGCAGGTCGCCGGGCTCGCCGAGCGCCGCGACGCCGAGCTCGCCGCGATGGCGGAGCGCTTCGCCGCCGAGCGCCGGGCGGCGGGCCGAGCGATCCCCGACGACCTCGCCCTGATCGGCGCGGCCGAGGGGGCGAAGTGACCGGCATGCGCATCTTCGACCCCCACATCCACATGCAGTCCCGCACGACCGACGACTACGAGGCCATGTACGACGCGGGCGTGCGCGCCCTCGTCGAGCCCGCGTTCTGGCTCGGCCAGCCGCGGACATCGGTGGCGAGCTTCGTCGACTACTTCGACGCCCTCATCGGGTGGGAGAGGTTCCGCGCCAGCCAGTTCGGCATCCGGCACCACTGCACCATCGCTCTGAATCCGAAGGAGGCGAACGACCCGCGCTGCCGCGAGGTGATGACGGAGCTGCCGCGCTACCTCCGCAAGGATGGCGTGGTCGCGATCGGCGAGACGGGATACGACTCGATGACGCCGGATGAGGACGAGGTCCTCGCGCAGCACCTCGCGCTCTCGCTCGAGTTCCAACTGCCCGTGATGGTGCACACGCCGCACCGCGACAAGGAGAGCGGGACGCGGCGAACCCTCGACGTCGTGCGCGAGTCCGGCGTACCGGCCGAGGCGGTGCTCGTCGACCACCTGAACGAGATGACCGTCGACATGGTCCGCGAGACGGGCGCATGGATGGGCTTCTCGATCTACCCGGACACGAAGATGGACGAACGGCGCATGGTCGACATCATCGGCCGCATCGGCCTCGACAGGGTGCTCGTCAACTCGGCGGCCGACTGGGGCCGCTCGGACCCGCTCAAGACGCTGAAGACCGGCAGGGCGATGCTCGCGGCCGGGTTCTCGGAGGACGACGTCGATCGCGTGCTCTGGCGCAACCCCGTGGCCTTCTACGGGCAGAGCGGGCGCCTGAACCTCGAACCGGTGCCCGGTTTCGACGCGGCGGCGCCGCCGAGCGAGACCTTCTCCGGGAACTCGATCCTGCGGGGCGCTCCCGCGGCGAAGGGGGCGTGAGATGCGGCTGTCGTACTGCACGAATGCGCACCCTGCGGAGGACGTCGACGGGATCATCGCCCAGCTCCACGAGCACGCCGGGCCCGCCCGCCGCGCATCCGGCCTGGGGCGCCTCGGCGTCGGGCTGTGGCTGCCGGTCGACGCGGCCGCTCAGCTCGCCGAGGACGCCGACGCGCGGGCGAGGCTCGCGGCGGCGCTCGATGCGGAGGGTCTCGAGCTGTTCACCGTGAACGCCTTCCCGTACCGCGGCTTCCACGACGACGTCGTCAAGCTCGGCGTCTACTCGCCGGACTGGACGAGCGACGAGCGCCTGGAGTTCACGAAGGACTGCGCGACCGCGCTCGCCCTCCTCCTGCCCGAAGGGGAGTCGGGGAGCATCTCCACGCTGCCGCTGGGCTGGCGGGACGGCTGGACGCCCGAGCGGGACGCGGCGGCCGCGTCCCGCCTGCGGTCCCTTCACGACCACCTGGCCGCGATCGAGCGCGAGACGGGCCGGAGCGTGCGGATCGCCGTCGAGCCCGAGCCGGGGTGCATCCTCGACGACGTGGACGACGTCGTCGACTGGCTCGCGGCGCATCCGGAGCTCACGGCCGACGGCCGCATCGGCGTGTGCCTCGACACCTGCCACCTCGCCGTGTCGTACGCCGACCCCGCCGCCGCCGTGCGGCGGATCGAGGAAGCCGGGGTGCGGGTCGTGAAGGTGCAGGCCTCCGCCGCGCTCGAGGTCCCCGACCCTAGCGCCGCGGCCGAGGCGCTCGCCCCGTTCGCCGAAGCGCGCTACCTGCACCAGGTCCGCACCGATCCGGCCGCGGGGGAGGCGCTGCGCGCCGACGACCTCGTCGACGTCCTCGCCGACCACGAGTGGCCGCACGATCGGCCGTGGCGCGTGCACGTGCACATCCCGCTGCACCTCACGCCGGCGGCGCCGCTCGCCTCGACGCAGCATGTCCTGCGCGAGGCCGTCGCCGCGGTGCTCGAGACCGAGCACGGCGCGGAAGCGCACCTCGACATCGAGACGTACACGTGGACGGTGCTGCCCGCCGAGATGCAGCCGGCGACGCTCGCAGACGGCATCGCGGGCGAGGTGCGCTGGGCGGCGCGCGAGCTCCCCGTCGACATGCCCGTCGCCAGCGGAGAGGGGGCGCGATGAAGAAGGTGCTCCTGCTCGACGTCGTCGGGCTCACGCAGGGCGCGCTCGCGCAGATGCCGCGGCTGCGCGCGGTCGCGGAGCGGGGGCGGCAGGCGCGGATGAACACGATCCTGCCCGCCGTGACGTGCAGCGTGCAGTCGACGATCCTGACGGGGCGCATGCCGCGCGACCACGGGATCGTGGGCAACGGGTGGTACTTCCGCGGCCTCGGCGACGCGCTGCTCTGGCGCCAGCACAACGCTCTGGTGACGGCGGACAAGATCTGGGACACGATGCGCCGCGACGGCGATTACCGCGTCGCGAACGTCGGCTGGTGGTACGCGATGGGGGCCGCGACCGACGTCGTCGTCACCCCTCGGCCGATCTACCACGCCGACGGCCGCAAGAGCCCGGATGCGTACGTGCGGCCCGCGTGGCTGCACGACCAGCTCGTCGGCGCGTTCGGCGAGTTCCCCCTGTTCCAGTATTGGGGGCCGACGGCATCGATCGCCTCGAGCGAATGGCTCATCGCCAGCGCTCGCGGGCTCCTCTCGCACCGCTGGAGCGACGACGAGAACGACCTCACGATGGTCTATCTCCCGCACCTGGACTACGCGCACCAGAAGTTCGGGCCGGACGCGCCGGAGTCGGCCGCGGCGGCCGCCGAGCTCGACGCGGCGCTCGCGCCGCTCCTCGATGACGCCGAGGGGATGGGCATGACCGTCGTCGCGCTCTCCGAGTACGGCATCACCGGCGCCGATCGCCCGGTCCAGATCAATCGCGCGCTGCGGCGGGAGGGCCTGCTCGAGGTGTACGTGCAGCAGGGCAGGGAGCAGCTCGACCCGTGGGCGTCCAGGGCCTTCGCCGTCTCCGACCACCAGGTCGCGCACGTGTACGTCTCGGATCCGTCCGACATCGCACGCACGGCCGACGTCATCCGGTCGCTCCCCGGCGTCGACATGGTGCTCGACAGGGAGCAGCAGGCCGCGTACGGCATCGATCACGAACGCGCAGGCGAGCTCGTCGCCGTGGCCGAGCCCGGCGCCTGGTTCACCTATTACTTCTGGCTCGACGACGCCAGGGCGCCCGAGTACGCGCGGGCGGTCGACATCCACAAGAAGCCCGGCTACGACCCGGCCGAACTGTTCATGAACCCCGCCGACCCGTGGGCGAAGGCCAAGGCGGGGATGAACCTGGTGAAGAAGAAGCTGGGCCTGCGCTACGCGATGAGCACCGTCCCGCTCGACGGGTCGTACGTGCGGGGGACTCACGGCCGCCTGCCCGACAGTGCGGCGGAGTCGCCGCTGATCATCTGCTCCGATCCCTCGCTGATCGCCGACGGGGCCGACAGCATCGACGCGACGGCGGTGCACGACCTCCTCCGGCAGGCACACGGCGCGGTCGTGGGACGGGCGGGCGCACGATGACCGCGGAGGAGCTCGTCGTCCTGCTCGACGAAGCGGGCCGCGAGATCGGCACGGCGGAGAAGGCGAGCGTCCACACCGGCACGACGCCCCTGCACCGGGCGTTCTCCTGCCACGTGTTCGACGACGTCGGCCGCGTCCTCGTGACGCGGCGGTCGCTGTCGAAGCGCGCGTGGCCGGGCGTGTGGACCAACGCGTTCTGCGGGCATCCGGCGCCGGGCGAGGCGGACGCCGAGGCCATCGCGCGGCGTGCGCAGGCCGAGCTGGGCTTCGAGGTGCGCGACGTCGAGGTCGTCGACCCCGACTTCCGCTACCGCGCGACGGATGCATCCGGAATCGTCGAGAACGAGGTCTGCCCCGTGTACCGCGCCGTCGCCGCATCGGCGATCGCCCCGAACCCCGCGGAGGTGTCGGAGTTCGCGTGGATGGACCCGGCCGACCTCGCGGCGGCGGTCAGGGCCGCACCGCGGCTCGTCAGCCCGTGGCTCGTCGCGCAGGCGGCCGCGTCCCCCCAGATCTTCAGCGCACGCGAAAGGATAGGAAAATGACGGACAAGCTCCGCGTCGCACTCATCGGATACGGATTCATGGGGGCGGCGCATTCGCAGGCGTGGCGCACGGCGCCGCGCGTGTTCGACCTGCCGAAGGACATCGAGATGGCCGTGATCGTCGGCCGCAATGAGGAGGCAGTCGCTGCCGCCGCCGAGAAGTGGGGCTGGCAGGAGGCGGCGACCGACTGGCGCGACGTCGTCGCCAGGGACGACATCGACGTCGTCGACATCGTGACGCCCGGCCATTCGCACGACGAGATCGCGATCGCCGCGCTCGCCGCGGGGAAGCACGTGCTCTGCGAGAAGCCGCTGGCGAACTCGGTCGCCGATGCCGACCGGATGGCGGAGGCGGCCAGGGCCTCGAGCGCCATCGCCATGCTGGGGTTCACCTACCGGCGCGTTCCTGCGCTGACCCGCGCCCGCGACCTCATCGCCGCCGGCCGCATCGGTGAGGTGCGGCAGGTGCGTGCCGCGTACCGGCAGGACTGGCTGGTCGACCCGGCCGCGCCCTTGTCGTGGCGCTTGAAGAAGGACGAAGCGGGTGCGGGGGCGCTCGGCGACATCGGCGGCCACGCCGTCGACCTCGTCCAGTTCCTCACGGGGCAGACGGTCGAGAAGGTCGCGGGAACGATCGAGACGATCACGAAGCGTCGGCCCATCGAGACGGAGCGCGTCGGCATCGCGGGCCGCGGCGGCGACGAGTACGGCGACGTGACGGTCGACGACCTGGCGATCTTCACGGGGCGCCTCTCCGGCGGCGCTCTGGCCTCGTTCGAGGCGACGCGCTTCGCGACCGGCCGCAAGAACCAGCTGTCGGTCGAGGTGTCGGGCTCGGAGGGCGCGATCGCCTTCGACCTCGAGTCGCTCAACGAGCTGCACGTCTACGACCGCACCGCCGACGACCTCGACCAGGGCTTCACCCGGGTCGTCGTGACGGAGCCCGGCCACCCCTATCTGTCGGGATGGTGGCCGGCCGGGCACATGCTCGGCTACGAGCACGGCTTCAGTCACCAGGTGAAGGACCTCGTCGAGGCGATCGCCTCCGGCGACCAGCCCACCCCGACCTTCGACGAGGGCGCGCAGGTGCAGCGCGTGCTCGACGCCGTCGAGACCAGTTCCGCGGACGACTCGCGCTGGGTCGCCGTCTGACCATCGCAAAGGAGCACATCATGGCACGACCTGTCACTCTGTTCACCGGCCAGTGGGGCGACATGCCCTTCGAGGAGGTCTGTCGCCGCGCGGGCGAGTGGGGCTACGACGGCCTCGAGATCGCCTGCGGCGGCGACCACCTCGACCCCTCCCGCTGGGACGACGACGCGTACATCGCCGACCGGAAGGCGATCCTCGAGGAGAACGGCCTGAAGGTCTGGGCGATCTCGAACCACCTCACCGGCCAGGCCGTCTGCGACGACCCCATCGACTTCCGGCACCGCGACATCCTCACCGCCGAGGTGTGGGGCGACGGCGACCCCGAAGGCGTGCGGGGCCGCGCGGCAGAGGAGCTGAAGAACACGGCCCGCCTCGCGGCGAAGCTCGGCGTGAAGACCGTCACCGGGTTCACGGGGTCGTCGATCTGGAAGTACGTCGCGATGTTCCCGCCCGTCGGCGAGGACGTCATCGAGGCGGGGTATCAGGACTTCGCCGACCGGTGGAGCCCGATCATCGACGTGTTCGAGGAGAACGGCGTCCGCTTCGCGCTCGAGGTGCATCCGTCGGAGATCGCGTACGACTACTGGACCGCGAAGCGCACCCTGGAGGCGATCGGCGACCGCCCCGGATTCGGGCTCAACTTCGACCCGTCGCACTTCATGTGGCAGCAGCTGAACCCGGTTCCCTTCGTGCTCGACTTCGCCGAGAAGATCTACCACGTGCACGTGAAGGAGTCGGTGACGGCCCTCGACGGGCGCAACGGCGTGCTCGGGTCGCACCTGCCGTGGGCGGACCCGCGCCGCGGATGGACGTTCGTGTCGACGGGCCACGGCGAGGTTCCGTGGGAGCCGCTGTTCCGCGCGCTGAACGCGATCGGCTACGACGGCCCCACGAGCGTCGAATGGGAGGATGCGGGCATGGACCGCCTCCAGGGCGCGGCCGAGGCGATCGGCTTCGTCCGGAAGCTGAACGCGATCACGCCGCCCCAGGCGGCGTTCGACTCCGCCTTCAGCAACCGCTGACCCGCCCCGCCGCCCTCCCGAGCACCGGGTGCTCGGGAGGGCGGCGCCGCGCGGTGCGGGTAGGGTTGTCCGGTGCCAGAGACTGTGAGACGTTCCCCCGGAATGTTCGCCGCGTTCATCGGCATCGGGCTCGTCTCGGGCTTCATGTCCGGGCTGTTCGGCGTGGGCGGCGGCATCATGATCGTTCCGCTGCTGGTGATGCTGGCGGCGTTCGGCCAGAAGCTGGCGAGCGGGACGTCCGGCGCGTCGATCATCGTGACCGCCTCCGTCGGTGTCATCGCGTACGCGATCGAGGGCGACGTCGACTGGCTCGCCGCCCTCCTGCTCGCCGCCGGCGGCATCGTCGGAGCACCGTTCGGTGCGCACTTCCTGCGCGTCCTGCGCGAACGGATCGTTCGCTGGATCTTCATCGGCTTCCTCGTCGCCGTGATGGTCAGCCTGGTCTTCGTCGTGCCCGAGCGCGGCGTTGGCATCGACATGGGCTTCTGGGTCGGCGCGTCGCTCGTCGGCCTCGGCCTCGTCACGGGCGTGCTCGCCGGCCTGATCGGCGTCGGAGGCGGCGTGATCGTGGTCCCTGTGCTCATCGTCGTCTACGGGACGAGCGACCTCGTGGCCAAGGGCACGTCGCTCATGATGATGATCCCGACCACGATCGTGGCCGCAGCCCGCAACCTCCGCAACGGGAACGTCGACCTCCTCGCCGCGATGTGCCTCGCGCTGGCGACGGTCGTGACGACGCCCCTCGGAGCCCTGGTCGCCGCGGCGCTCGATCCCGCCGTCGCGAACTGGTTCTTCATCGCGTTCCTCGCCGTCATCACGGTGCAGATGGTCGTCATCGCCGTCCGGGGGCGGCGCTGAGGCGCCGGCCCGGCTCACCCGCACCGCCGTTCCCGCGGAGCGGAGCCCTCGTCCGCGCGATGTGAGAGCGATCAGGGCGGGCCGATAGACTCGGGTCGTGGCTGTGAACCCCGATCTGACGGAGCGCGTCTTCGCGCCGACGGCGCCCTACCTGGTGGGGCGGGAGAAGGTGCGCGAGTTCGCTCGCGCCGTGCACGCGGAGGCCGCTGTGCACCACGACGTCGAGGCCGCGCGCGCCGCCGGCTACGCCGATGTCGTCGCCCCGCCGACCTTCGCCATGGTGATCCAGGACCTCACGCTCCAGCAGCTGCTGGGCGACGAGAGCGCCGGGATCGTGCTCGAACGGACGGTGCACGCCGAGCAGAAGTTCCGCAGCTCGCGCCCCATCGTCGCCGGCGACGAGCTCACCGCAACCCTCAGCGTCACCGGCGTCCGCTCGGTCGGCGGCAACGCGATGGTGACGAGCGACGCCGAGATCGTCGACGCCGCGGGGGAGCACGTCGTCACCGCCACATCCGTTCTTCTCGTGGGGGCAGCAGGATGAGCTTCGAGGTCGGTCAGGTCGTCGCCGAGCGCACCGTGCGCCTCACGCGCGAGTCGCTCGTGCGGTACGCGGGGGCATCCGGGGACTTCAATCCCATCCACTACCGCGACGACGTCGCCGAGCGCGTGGGGCTCCCGGGGGTCCTCGCCCACGGCATGCTCACGATGGGCATCGGCGCGTCGGTGATCGCGGACGCCGTCGGCGACCCCGCCCGCATCCTCGACTACGGCGTGCGCTTCACGAAGCCCGTCGTCGTCGACCCGGATGCCGGTGCCGAGGTGCGCTACGAGGCGAAGGTCGGCAAGGTCGAAGACGGCGTCGCGCGCATCGACCTCACGGTGATCTTCAACGACGTGAAGGTGCTCGCCAAGGCGCAGGCGACCGTCGCGGAGGTCGCACAGGCGTGACCGAGCCGATCCCGCTCGCGCGGCTGACGACCCTGCAGGTCGGCGCGGCGCCCGCCCGTATGGTGGGCGCGCGCACGCGAGACGAGGCCGTCGCGGCGCTCCTGGACGTCTGGGCCACGGGCGACGAGTGGTTCGTGCTCGGCGGCGGTTCGAACCTGCTCGCGGGGGACGAGCCGTTCGACGGCACCGTCATCCGGATGCTCATGACCGGCTTCGAACTCGTCGACGGCGCGGCCCAGGGGCACCAGCGCGTGCGGATCGAGGCCGGCCAGAACTGGGACGAGTTCGTCGCGTGGGCCGTGCGCGACGGTCTCGCCGGGGTGGAGGCCATGAGCGGGATCCCCGGCACGGCGGGTGCCGCCCCGATCCAGAACGTCGGCGCATACGGCCAGGAGATCGACCAGACGCTCGTCGAGGTCGAGCTGATCGACGAGGCGACCGGCGAGGTCGCCACCGTCTCGGCGGGCGAGCTGGGCCTCGGGCCCCGCACGAGCGACCTGAAGCGCCACTACGGCTCCGAGCCGCGTCGCAGCGCCGTGATCCTCTCGATCACGCTCGAGCTCGCTCGCGTCGGCGTCGGCGGCTTCCCGCTCACCGACGCCCGCATCGCCAAGGCGATCGGCGTCCAGGCCGGGGCGGAGGTCACGCTCGCCGGTGTGCGCGAGTCGGTGCTCGCCATCCGGGCCTCGAAGGGCATGGTGCTGGACCCGGCCGACGACGACACCCGCAGCGCAGGTTCGTTCTTCAACAACCCGATCCTGTCGGAGAGCGCGGCGCGCGCGCTGCCCGCCGGCTGCCCGCGCTGGCCGATGGAGCCGGAGATCGAACCCGTGCGCGTGATCCCGCTCGAGGCCTTCGACGGCTACGTGCCGCCGGCGCCCGTGACGGATGCCCGCGTCAAGGTGAGCGCGGCCTGGTTAATCGAGAACGCGGGGCTCCACAAGGGCTTCCGGCTCGGCCGCTCGCGCGCGTCGCTGTCGACCAAGCACACGCTCGCCCTCACGAACCGCGGGGGAGCGGACGCGTGGGAGGTCGCCCAGCTCGCCCGCTTCGTGCGGACCCGCGTGCACGCCGAATTCGGCATCGAACTGCAGCCAGAACCAGTCTTCGTCGGCGTCGACCTGTAGGGCGCACGGAGCCTGCCCCCACATCCGTGCGCGCAGCCCGCTCAGGTGTGCCCTTGTGCGGGTGCGGGGCCGCCCGCCGTCAGCCGAAGAGCTTCTGGAGGCGCTGGATGCCCTCGAGCAGCTGGTCGTCGCCGAGCGCGTAACTCAGGCGCAGGTAGCCGCTCGGGCCGAACGCCTCGCCGGGGACGACCGCGACCTCGGCCTCGTCGAGGATGTAGTCGGCCAGCTGGAGCGTCGTGTCGATGCGGCGGCCGCCCCACTCGCGGCCCAGCAGGCCCGTGACGTCGGGATACACGTAGAAGGCGCCGTGCGGCGTCGGAACGCTGACGCCGTCGATCTTCGACAGCTCGGCGACCATCAGCCGGCGGCGGCGGTCGAAGGCGAGGCGCATCTGCTCCGCTTCGTCCTGAGGCCCGCTGATCGCCGCGATCGCCGCGCGTTGGGCGATGTTGTTCACGTTGCTCGTCAGGTGCGACTGGAGGTTGGCGACGACCTTCGCGGCGTCGGCGGGAGCGACCAGCCAGCCCACGCGCCATCCGGTCATCGCGTAGGTCTTCGCGACGCCGTTGACGAGGATGGTCTGGCCGGCGACATCCGGAACGGCCTCGACGATCGAGACGGCGCGGACGCCCTCGTAGGTGAGGTTCTGGTAGATCTCGTCGGTGATGACCCAGATGCCGTGCTCGAGGGCCCACTCGCCGATCGCGCGGGTCTCCTCCTCCGAGTAGACGGCGCCCGTCGGGTTCGACGGCGACACGAAGACCAGTACGGCCGTCTTCTCGGTGCGGGCGGCCTCGAGCTGCTCGACCGTGACCTTGTAGCCCTGGTCGGAGCCGGCGAACACCTCGACGGGCGTGCCGTCGGCGAGGGCGATCGCCTCGGGGTACGTCGTCCAGTACGGCGCGGGCAGGAGCACCTCGTCGCCCGGGTTCACGACGGCCTGGAACGCCTGGTAGACGGCCTGCTTGCCGCCGTTCGTGACGATGACCTGGCTCGGTGCGACCTCGAGCCCCGAGTCGCGCCGCGTCTTCTCGGCGATCGCCTCGCGCAGCGCGGGCAGGCCCGCCGCGGGGGAGTAGCGGAAGTTGGCGGGGTCGCGCAGGGCCTCAGCGGCGGCGTCGACGACGAACTGCGGCGTCGCGAAGTCGGGCTCGCCCGCGGCGTACGAGATCACGGGGCGACCCTCCGCCTTCAGTGCCTTCGCCTTGGAGTCGACCTTGAGGGTCGCAGACTCGGCGATCGCGGACAGCTTGCGGGAGAGCGGGGCGCGTTCTGTCATGCTCACACACTACTGCGCGCGCCGTTCGCGGGCCATCGGCCGCGGCCGTTCCGCCGCGCGCGGGGCGCGCCCGGTTCGCGCCGCCCGTCGGGCATGACGTACACTTGCTGAGCAGTGCGCCACTGCGCTCCGGGGCACCCGTCAGAGGGTGTGTGTGAGAATGGTGGGGCACCCCGAGGGTCGCTAGGCCCTCTAGGGCGGTAGCTCAATTGGCAGAGCAGCGGTCTCCAAAACCGCAGGTTGCAGGTTCGATTCCTGTCCGCCCTGCGCGTCAGCGCCAGCTGACTCACGAAAGGTTACGAATGGTCAGGGACGCTTCCGGCGGCGATGTCGTCGCGGCGAACGGCAAGGCGGAGAAGAAGCCCAACTTCTTCCAGAGGATGATCCTCTTCTTCCGTCAGGTCATCGACGAGCTCCGCAAGGTCGTCACCCCGACCCGTTCCGAGCTCTTCAAGTTCACCGCCGTCGTGCTGGGCTTCGTGGTCGTGATGATGGCGATCGTCTTCGGACTGGACAGCCTGTTCACCTGGGTCACCACGTGGGTGTTCGGCATCCCGGGCTGATCTGCCTGACGCCCCGAGAGCGAAAGTGAGCTGACGTGACGACCCATAACCACCGCGACGACGTCGACCTGTCGACGGCCGCGGAGCAGTCCAGCGAGGACGACGAGGCGCAGGACGGCAACGTCCTGGCCGAGCAGGAGCTGGCGGCGCAGCCCCCCGAGACCGGTGCGATCCACATCGAGGGCGGCGAGCCCGCTGACGAAGACATCGACATCACCGACCCGGAGGCAGACGCGATCGTGAACGACGCCCTGAACATCGACGAGACCGCCGAAGTCGAGGCCGCTGCCGACGTCCTGAGCGACGACGAGGCCGAGAACGGCGCCGCGGCGGAGAACGAGGCGGAGGGCGGAGCGCCCGAGCCCGACGAGGACCCGTACGCCGAGTTCAAGGCGGAGCTGCGCGCCCTCGAGGGCAAGTGGTACGTGATCCACTCCTACGCCGGCTTCGAGCGCAAGGTGAAGGCCAACATCGAGCAGCGCAAGGCGACGCTCGAGGTCGAGGACGACATCTACCAGGTCGAGGTCCCGATGGAGGACGTCGTCGAGATCAAGAACGGCCAGCGCAAGATGGTCACCCGCGTTCGGGTGCCGAGCTACGTGCTCGTGCGCATGGAGCTGAACGAAGACACCTGGTCGGTCGTCCGCCACACGCCAGGCGTTACCGGCTTCGTGGGCAACGCTCACAACCCGACGCCGCTGCGCTTCGAAGAGGCGTTCAACATGCTCAAGCCGCTGGCCGAGCTGAAGGAGGCCGAGAAGGCCGCCTCCGGCGAGAAGTCGGGCGCCGGCGAGCAGAAGGCGGCACCGCGGGTCATCCCGGCCGAGGTGGACTTCGAGATCGGCGAGACGATCACCATCAAGGAGGGTTCGTTCGCGGGCCTTCCCGGTTCGATCAGCGAGATCAACACGGCGAGCGGCAAGCTCACCGTCCTCGTCTCGCTCTTCGAGCGCGAGACGCCGGTCGAGCTCGGCTTCGACCAGGTCACCAAGATGATCTGACATCTTCCAGACGACGAGAGCGGCCTCCCCGAACCGGGGAGGCCGCTTTCGTGTGTGGGCGCTCACTCGTGCTGGGCCGCCCAGTGCGGGCTCTGGATCAGCCCGAGCAGGTTGCCGAACGGGTCGCTGACGGAGGCAGACCACCAACCATCACCGCGCTGCGTCACCGGGTCGAATTCGCGGGCGCCGAGTCCGACGAGCCGATCGAACGCACTCCGGATGTCGTCGACGTGCAGGTGAACGAGGGCGCCGCCCGGTTGGGCGAGCGCGGGGCGGAAGCGTGCGTCCATGAGTGCGAACTCGTCCTCGTCGTCGCCGAAGCGCCACTCCGCGTACCGCGGCGTGCCGGTCTCGGGACGGGCGAAGTACGGAGGCGAGTCGAAGACGGTCGAGTACCAGGTGACGGCAGCGGCCATGTCCTCGGCGACGAAGTTCAGGTTGGCAAGACCACGGAACATGATGTCCTCCTCTTCTGTGTGGTTGTTCTCTATGCTCGTCCTTGAAGTGATCACCTTCTGATCACTTTTCCGAAGAGGTGAGAACATTCGTGCCGATCGACTGATTCAGGCGCTCCTGCTCCTCCAGGGGCGTCCGCAGATCACCGCGTCTGAGCTCGCAGCTGAGCTGGAGGTGTCGGTGCCGACCGCACGGCGCGATCTGGAGGCGCTGGCGATGTCCGGTGTGCCGATCTACCCGGCGCGGGGTCGCGGCGGTGGGTGGCGGCTGATCGGCGGGGCGCGCACCGACTTGACGGGCCTCACCCAGGGCGAGGTCACATCGCTGCTCATCGGCCTGACCCAGAGCCTGGGCGCTGAACCCGAGCGGGTGGCGGCCGTGCGCAAGCTCGTCAGGGCCATGCCGGCACCGTTCCGGGAAGGCGCTCAGCGCGTGGCCGCGGCGACAGTGCGCGACGTGCCGTGGGGTGAGGCCGAGCGGGAGTCGACATCGTCGACGGTGGCGGCGCTGCAGGCTGCCATCGCCGATGAGCTCCAGGTGCGCGCAACCTACGACGGCTCGGGCGGTGAGCGTGTGCTCGAACTGGTCCCGCTCGTTGTGGGCAGTCGGGGCGCGCGATGGTATCTGCTCGGCGCGCCGGTCGTTCCCGGCGGTGAATCGGCCGACCCGGATTGCGTGCGCACATACCGCGTCGACCGAATTCGGGAAGTGGAGCTGTTGCCGCAGCGAGGCATCGCTCCCGATGGATTCGACGGATCCGGGGAATGGGCGCGCATGGTGGAGCGCGTCGAAGGCATGCGGGGTCGCGTGCGTGCGATCCTGCGGGTCAAGCCATGGGCGGTGCGCGCGATGCTCGACAGATTCGGTGTCCAAGCCCGGATGATCGACTCCGTGATCGAGCCGGACGATCCGGTCGTCGAGGTGCGCGCTCATCGCGCGGACGCACTCGCCGAACAATTGGCGGCGTGGGCGAGCGTCGTCGAAGTCGTCGAGCCCGCCGAGGTGCGCTCCCACCTGCGGCAGATCGGCGAGCGCCTCGTGGAGCAGTACCGCGATGCGTAAGGCGTGCGGAAGCTGGGAACGTCGACGGTCGCTGTCCGGTAGACTCGTTCAGTTGGCGTGCGTTTCCGCGCGCCTGCGATCACCACGTCCATCCGGATGTGGGAGAGCGCGTGCACACGGCACGCGCTCGGTGAAAGGAAGAGGTAATGGCACCCAAGAAGAAGGTCTCGGGGCTCATCAAGCTCCAGATCCAGGCCGGCCAGGCCAACCCGGCGCCGCCGATCGGACCCGCCCTGGGTCAGCACGGCGTCAACATCATGGAGTTCTGCAAGGCGTACAACGCCGCGACTGAGCAGCAGCGCGGCAACGTCGTCCCCGTCGAGATCACCGTCTACGAGGACCGCAGCTTCACCTTCGTCCTGAAGACCCCGCCCGCGGCGGAGCTCATCAAGAAGGCTGCTGGCGTGAAGAGCGGCTCGGCCACTCCGCACACCGTCAAGGTCGGCAAGATCACCAAGGCTCAGGTCGAGGAGATCGCGAAGACCAAGCAGCCCGACCTGAACGCGAACGACATCGAGGCCGCCTCGAAGATCGTTGCCGGCACCGCCCGCTCCATGGGCATCACGGTCGAGGACTGAGGGGGATAACGATCATGGCAAAGTCCAAGGCTTACACCGCTGCCGCCGCGAAGATCGCGGACGGCAAGTTCTACACTCCGACCGAGGCCGTCGCCCTCGCGAAGGAGACCGGTTCGGCGAAGTTCGACTCGACCATCGAGGTCGCGCTGAAGCTCTCGGTCGACCCGCGCAAGGCCGACCAGATGGTGCGCGGCACCGTCATGTTGCCGCACGGCACCGGCAAGACCGCCAAGGTCATCGTCTTCGCGAACGGCGATGCGGCCGAGGCCGCCGCCGCCGCCGGCGCTGACGAGGTCGGCGGCGCCGAGCTCATCGCGAAGGTCGCCGACGGCTGGACCGACTTCGACGCGGCCGTCGCCG
The DNA here is from genome assembly GCF_002970975.1 of Microbacterium halophytorum. Taxonomy (GTDB): domain Bacteria; phylum Actinomycetota; class Actinomycetes; order Actinomycetales; family Microbacteriaceae; genus Microbacterium; species Microbacterium halophytorum. The sequence goes on along the minus strand of NZ_PNFA01000005.1, from coordinate 167,524 downwards.
TGCCGGAGCTCATGGGCCAGGTCGGCCGTCTCGGCAAGGTGCTGGGCCCCCGCGGCCTGATGCCGAACCCGAAGACCGGCACCGTCACCCCGAACCCGGCCAAGGCCGTCGAGGAGATCAAGGGCGGCAAGATCGACTTCCGCGTCGACAAGCACGCCAACGTGCACTTCATCGTGGGCAAGGCGTCGTTCGGCGCCGAGCAGCTCGACGAGAACATCCAGGCCGCGCTCGACGAGATCGTGCGCCTGAAGCCGTCGAGCTCGAAGGGCCGCTACATCCAGAAGGGCACGGTGTCGACCACGTTCGGCCCCGGCATCCCGATGGACGTCAACGGCCTCGTCGCGTAACGCACATCGCCCAGAAGAACGCCCTCGCTCCGGTCGGAGCGGGGGCGTTCTTCGTCGTCTGCGCTGCCGACGCGCAGGGGAGAATCTCTGCTTGCCCTGTGCCGGAAGATCGGTACGCTGGGACCTATCGGGGCCGTCCGACCGGGGCGTTCTCGCCGGTCGACGCGGATCTTGGGGGAACAACATGGCCGAAGCAGGCACGAAGCGGCGCAAGGTGCTCGCGATCCTTGCGGGAGGCCTGGTCGTCGGGGTGGGGACGGCCGTCACGTTGGCCGCATGGAACGACTCCGAGTTCGCGACGGGCACGTTCGCCGCAGGAACGTTCAACCTCGAGGGCTCTCTCGACGACACGACCTATGCGGAGCACTCCGACGCGGCGTCGGCTCAGCAGCTCGACAGCGTCCAGTTCGTCGCCGACACGTCGAACATGGTGCCGGACGAGGTCGCCTACGACTCGTTCTTCGTACGCCTCGACGACGCCACCAGCATCGACGGCTCGCTCGCCCTCGCGGGCACCACGGCGACGGGAGACGCCGCGCAGTACGGATACGTCGTCGCCGCGATCGACCCGGCCGCGGTGTGCGACGCCACGACGATCGCTGCGGGAACAGTGCTCGGCGAGGGTGCCTCGCTCGACGCGAACACGGCGTCGGGCACCGTCACGCTCGCGCACGGTGACGGCGCCCCCGGTGCGAGCGTGCAATTGTGCTTCGCCGTGACCGCCGGTGCCGACCTGGAGCAGGGGGCGACGGCGACCACGACGTGGGAGTTCGAGGCCACGTCGGACGACGCGACCTGACATGGCGCGGCGGGAGCGCCGGGCGCGCCCGCGGGGCGTCGTGCTCCGGCGCGTGCGTGCGATCCTGGCGGGCGGCATCGTCCTCGGGGTCGGGGCGGCATCGACGCTGGCGGCCTGGACCGACCAAGAGCACGTGACGGCGACGATCGGCGCCGGCACTTTCGGGATCGTGGGATCGGCTGACGGCACCAGCTTCACCGAGCACGCCTCGTCCAGCACCGCCGCGGCGCTCGATTTCTCGGTCGCCGCGTCCAGGCTCGTACCGGGGCAGACGGTGTACGCGGGATTCTCGGTGCGTACGCTGTCGACCTCGGTGGCGGGTGTCGCGGGCCTCTCGGCCGACAGCGGCAACGGAGCAGGCCTCGGGACGCACCTCCGCTACGGCGCCCGAACTATCACCGGCGCGGTGTGCAACGCGACGACATTCGCCGCGGGCACCGAGGTGGTGCCGACGGGTTCCGCGATGACGGTGAGCTCCACGACGTCGCAACAGCTGGCGGCGTCGGCGGGGTCGACCGTCCGGTACTGCTTCGCTGTGACGCTGCCGGCGTCGGCCGGCAACGAAGCGCAGGGTCTGACGTCGACGCCGCGCTGGGTCGTCGCGGCGCAGGCCTCGTGAGCGAGAGGAAGGGTGCGGTGATCGATGCCAGCTCCACGCGACGGCTGGGCCCTGCGCGCGTGCTGGGCGAGGCATTGCTGTGGCTGGCCGCGGCCGCGGGCGTTCTGTTCGCGGCTCTCGCGGTTCTGGCGGTCACCATGGACATCACCCTGATGATGTTCCGCACCGGCTCGATGTCGCCCACCATCCCGGCCGGCTCCGTCGCCGTCGTGCAAGAGACGCCCGCGGGCGAGGTGACGGTCGGAGACGTCGTGACGGTGGACCGCGGCGAGGACGAGCTGCCGGTCACGCACCGGGTCACGAGCGTCGCGGACGGAGCGTCGCCGGACGAGCGCGTGATCACGATGCGCGGAGACGCGAACGATGCCGATGATCCCTTCCCCTACACCGTCACGACGGTGCGCGAGGTGTTGTTCTCGGTCCCGGGGGTCGCGCCCGTCATGGTCTGGTTAGGCCACCCGCTGGTCCTGGGCGGGCTGACGCTCGCGGCGGGCGTGCTCGTGGTCTGGTCGTTCTGGCCGCGCGCCCAGCGCGAGGCCGAGCCCGCATCCGACACGCCGGTCCACGTGCCTGCGTCGACGGCCCTGCCGCGGGCCAACCCGGTGGAGCGGTCGCGATGAGGGCCTCGCGCATCGCGGCAGTCGGGGCGGCGACGCTCATCGCCGTCTTCGCGCCGTCGTCGGCGTGGGGTGCGAGCGAGACGCGCGTCGTGGAAGGTGAGCACCTTCGGCTGGTCTCGACCCTCGATCGTGATGCCGCTGCCGATCTCGCGCCCGGGGAGAGCATCGACTGGCTCGTCGACATCGGCACGACGAGAGGCGAACGCGGCGAGATCACCGCCTCGTTGGAGGGCGTCGGCGAGCTCGCCGTCGATGTGGCTGTGCATCGGTGCGACGTCGCGTGGCGGGGTGGCGCGTGTGCGACCGGGGAGGACCGCCTCCGCCCGCTGTCGCCCGTCGCGCGGGATGGCTCGCGCCACGAACTGGCCCGCTCGGTCACGGGAGACACGGTGCACCTCCGCCTGGTGGTCGCTGCCCCCGACGCCCTGCGGCAGGGCGAGAAGACGGAGGTGCGGGTCGTCGCGGGGGGCTTCGGCGAGGAGGTCGACGTCGGCGGCCCGACGGGTGAACTTGCCGCCACAGGCGGCACAGGGCCCTGGCCGATCGTGTTCGGCGCGTTCGGTGCGCTCGCGGTCGGGGCCGTGCTCGTCGTCGCGCGGCGCACGCGGAGGGCCGAACGGTGACGCGGCGGCGGGGGCTGTGGGCCGCGGCGCTCGGGATCATGGTGCTCGTCGTCGGGCTGGGCTCCGTTGAGGGGCGGGCGACGGATGCGGCGTTCACCGACCCCGAGCATGCGGCGGCCGGCGGGCAGCTCGGAACCGTCGTGCTGCAGCCACCCGTGATCGTGTCGACGAGCTGCACGCGACCGACGCTGCTGACCCTCACCCGGCCGTTCCTCACGGTGCAGTGGCGCTGGTCGGAGTCAGGGATGCCCTACACAGGGTTCACCGGGGCGAACACCCGGTGGTCCATCGACGGCAGGCAGGCACAGGCGACCACAGTGGGGCCCGACGCGAGCGGTGTCTACACCACGACGTTCACAGGTACCCTCCTGCAGGCGCTCCTCGGCTCGATCACCGACCTGTTCGGCAGCAGCTTCGCCGTGGCGGGGCGCACCGTATGGACGCCGGGAGCGTCCGAGTGGCGGTCGGCCCAGGCGAAGTCGATCGGGGTGAACCTTCCCCTGCTGACGGGCATCTCCTGCCCGAATCCCGACGCGTGAGCGGAGGTGCGCTCAGAACGCCCCGCCGTGCGTGTCTTCGTTCAGGGCGTGCAGCAGATCGCGGAGCCGCACGATGTCGGCGACGTCCCATACTTCGAGGCTGTGGCGCATGCCGCGCTCGGACGGGTCGTCCCGGATCGCGTCGAGCTTCGCTCTCGCTTCGACCGTGGCTTCGAGCAATTGGGCGCGCCGATCGTCGGGGTCGGGCGTGCGGGCGATGAGCCCCCGCTGCTCGAGATCCGAGACGATCCGGCTCAACTGGCTCTTGTCGAGCATCAGCTGCTCCACGACTGCGCTGGCCGTGAGGGGTCCCTGGTGCGCGATCGTCGTGAGCACCTTGTAGCCCGCGGGCAGGAGGCCCGGGGAGACGCGTTCGGCCCGCCGGGACATGAGCCGGCGGAAGCCGCTCGCCATGTGCATGAACTCGGCCTCGACGGCCCGGATGGCGTCGTCGCGCGCGTCGACGCCATCCGGTGCCGACGGTGAGTCAGCTGTCGCGGTCATTCTTCTGGTCCGGACGGACGGGCAGGCGCACAGCGCCCGTCGACGCGAGCGCGGTGTCGCGCGCCTCGCTGTAGGCGAGATGCTCGCGCTCGGCCTCGCTCCACGCGTCCTCCGCGTCCTCTGCCGCGTCGTGCGGATCGGCGCCCTGGGCCGACTCCTTCTCGGCGGCGGCCTTCAGCTGCTCCTGCGTGTTCTTGCGGTTCAACTGGGCGTTCGGCAGGAAGCAGATCGCGATGAGGCTGACGATCGCGAGCGGGATTCCGACCATGAAGGCGTGCGAGATCGCCGTCGCCGAGACCTGCTCGATGATCGATGCGATCGCCTCCGGCAGGTCGCGCGTGGGAGGCAGGCCGCCGCCCGTGAGCTTCTCTCCGAGCTCGGTGGCCGCTTCCGGCCCCTTCTCGGCGGCGAACTGGGCGATGGCGCCCTTGATGTCGGCCGCACGATCCTCGAACTGCTGGGTCATGCTCGCGGCGAGCACGGAGCCCATCACCGAGACGCCGACCGTGCCTCCGACCGAGCGGAAGAAGTTCACGCCGGAAGTCGAAGCACCGATCTCGCGCGGGTTCGCCGAGTTCTGCACGACCAGGACGAGGTTCTGCATCGTCATGCCCGTGCCGCAGCCGAGCAGGAACATGTAGACGCCGGCCAGCGCCAGCGGGGTGTCGTAGTGCAGCGTCGAGAGCAGGGCCGTGCCGGCGACCATGAGCACGGCGCCCGTGATCACGTACCGCTTCCAGATGCCGGTGCGCGAGACGACCTGACCGATGATCACCGACGCGCCGAGCATGCCGGCGGCCATCGGGATCGTCATGAGGCCGGCCTCGGTCGGGCCGAAGCCGCGCGAGACCTGCATGTACTGCGCGAGGTAGACCGATGTTCCGAACATCGAGACGCCGATCGAGATCGAGGCGATGACCGCGAGAGTGAAGGTGCGGCTGCGGAACAGGTGCATCGGGATGAGCGGCTCGGCGACCTTCCGCTCGACGAGGACGAAGGCGATCGTCGCGACGACCGCGATCCCGACCATGTACAGCGTCTCCCAGCTGGCCCAGCCGTACGTCTGCACGTTCGAGATCCACACCAGCAGGAAGCCAGCGGCGACCGAGAGCAGCACGATGCCGACGTAATCGATCCGGACCTTGTCGGGCTTCGCCTGGTTGATCTTCAGCGTCTTGACGAGCACGATGAACGCGGCGATGCCGAGGGGAACGCCCACGTAGAAGTTCCAGTGCCAGCTGATCGAATCGGTGAGGAAGCCTCCGAGGATCGGGCCACCGACGGTGCCGATCGCCATCACGCCCGCGAAGAGGCCCATGTACTTGCCGCGCTCGCGGGGGCTCAGGATGTCGGCCATCAGGATCTGGCTGAGGGACTGCAGCCCGCCGCCGCCGATGCCCTGCAGGGCGCGGAACAGGATGAGCATCTCGGCGGTCTGCGAGGCGCCGGCGCCCGCCGACGCGAGCACAAAGATCACGAGCGCCGTCAGCATCAGGACCTTGCGGTTGACGAGGTCCGCGAGCTTGCCCCAGATCGGGGTCGAGATCGCCGTGGTGAGCAGGGTCATCGTGATGACCCACGTGTACTGCGTCTGCGTGCCGCCGAGGTCGTCGACGATCACGGGCATCGACGAGCCGACGACGGTCATCGACAGCATGGAGCAGAACATGGCCAGCAGCAGGCCGGACAGCGCCTCGAGCTTCCGTCGGGTCGCCTTCTTCTCTTCAATCGTGGACAAGCACGTTCCCCTTTTCGGCAGATGAGCGGATGGATGGGGCGGCGGCGCTGACGCCCATAAGTGGTTGCAAGCAGTCAACTATATGCGAGAAGTTGATCGGGCGCAACTATCTGCGGAGGTCCGCCCGCGGCGATCCGCACGCGGGGGGCGGGCAGGGCTGCCGCGGCCGTCCCGACTCGGCGCGTGCCGCGGGGCAGGCGTGCGTTCCGCCGCGCGGCGGGTGGGTGGCCCATCGATGCGGACCGTGCCGAGGCGGACCGTGCGCGCAGGGAGTCGCCTGCGCTGCCCGCGACGGCTGACCCGGCGGCGCCGCGCTTCAGTCGCTCAGGGCGAGCGCGCGATAGGCGTCGCGGGAGGCGGCGCGATGCAGGGCCTCTTCGCGCGGCGTCATGGCGCGGGAGGTCGGCAGGTCGTTGCCGGTGGTGCGCCGGTAGAGCTCGTCGATCAGGGTGGTCGCGAGCTGCACGAGTCGGGCGATCTCGTCGTCGTCGCGGTCGATCCACACGAACTTCGGTTCCTCGTGCAGCGGCTGGAAGTTCCGGTGCTCCTCCCAGCAGAACAGGGTGCGCTCCGCTCCGAGCACGTGCTGCTGCCACCACACCTGGCGCAGGTAGGTGCGCGGCACCGTCTTGAACGGCTTGTTCGTCGTCTTGATCTCGGCGAGCAGCACGCGGCCGCTCGCGTCCTCGCCGACGCCGTCCGGGGTCGCCAGGTGGCGCTTCTCGACCTCGGCGTGGAACAGGGCGCTCGACGGCGCGATCGTGTGGTTGCGCTCGATCCACCCGGCGATCACCGGCTCGCGCCGCCTGCCGTGATCGGTGTAGGCGTTGCCGGTGAAGCTCGATCCGCCGCCCAGCTTCGAGATCGCGGCGCGTCGGATGGACGCCTCGGTCGACAGCTGCGCGACGTCGGTTGCGGTGATGCCCGCGGCCCGCGCCCTCAGCCACCCGGCCCGGTCGCGGGAGTCCGCGACGATCCGGGCTTCGAGTTCGGGTGACACGGCGTCCACTCTACGCCGAGCGGTCCCGCCAGCCCGGCTGACGCTCCGATCGGCGGTGGTGCCGCTCCTCGGCATCCGGGCGCTCTGGGGCGATTCCCAGGGCGGGCCCGCCGGATGGATTTGGCGGCGAGGTCGGGCATGTCGTAGCCTTGACGGAGCCGAAGACCGCTGGTCGTCGCCGCGCGAGCAATCGCGAGACGATCGAAGCTCTGCTCAGCAGGGGCCCGCGCAGGTGTACAGATGAGTTTCCTCCGGGATCCAGCTCCGTGCGCTTGCGCCGGAGCTTTTTTGTTGCCGCGGTCACGGTCGGCGCCCGGCTCCCGCAGGGCGTCTCGTACAGATCTAGGAGTGGCCATGGCGCACAAGGACGCAACGGTTGCCGAGCTTCAGAAGAACTTCGAAGACTCGACCGCCGTCGTGCTTACCGAGTACCGCGGGCTGACGGTTGCCGAGCTCAAGGAGCTCCGCGACAGCATCCGTCAGGACGCGGAATACGCCGTGGTGAAGAACACGCTGACCAAGATCGCCGCGAACAACGCGGGGATCTCGGATCTCGACGCCGACCTCAACGGTCCGTCGGCGATCGCGTTCGTGCACGGCGACCCGGTCGCCGTCGCGAAGGGCCTGCGTGCATTCGCCAAGGCACACCCTCTTCTCGTCATCAAGGGCGGCTACTTCGACGGTGCCGCTCTCTCCGCTGAGGAAGTCAACAAGCTTGCCGACCTGGAGAGCCGTGAGGTTCTGCTGTCGAAGGTCGCCGGCATGATGAAGGCCTCGATGTCGAAGGCTGCCGCCGTCTTCCAGGCGCTGCCCTCGAAGACCGTTCGCACGGTCGAGGCACTGCGCGAGAAGCAGGACACCGCCGCGTAAAGCGGCCGGTAACAAACCCACAAACCCCGGATATACAGGAGATACATCATGGCGAAGCTCAGCACCGAAGAGCTGCTCAGCGCGTTCGAGGAGCTCACGCTCATCGAGCTCAGCGAGTTCGTGAAGGCGTTCGAGGAGAAGTTCGACGTCACCGCTGCGGCTCCGGCCGCTGTTGCCGTTGCCGGCGCGCCCGCCGCGGCCGCCGAGGCCGCCGAGGAGCAGTCGGAGTTCGACGTCATCCTCGAGGGTGCCGGCGACAAGAAGATCCAGGTCATCAAGGTCGTGCGTGAGCTGACCTCGCTCGGCCTGGGCGACGCGAAGGCGCTCGTCGACGGCGCGCCGAAGGCTGTTCTCGAGGGCGCCGCCAAGGAGGCCGCTGAGGCCGCCAAGGCGAAGCTCGAGGAGGCCGGCGCGACGGTGGGCCTCAAGTAAGGCTCGTCCCAGCGACACCTTTTCGAAGCGCCCCGGGGTTCGCCCCGGGGCGCTTCTGCGTGCGAGGAAATCGTGAGGGCGGGCAGACCATAGCCGGCACAGTCGAAAGGTACCGTGTCGCACGGACGCAACGACTCAGCGGCGCCCACGGCCGGCTGGCCCGGCGTGCATTATGTGTTCGAGCGCACTCATCGTCAATAGTGGAAGGCGCGGGCGCAACGGCCGCATCCGCGGAGCCAGGCGTGTACTTCGAACGCGAGAGGATGAGCGCACGAACCGAGCAACGACGTGCGCTGCAACTGCATCCACCAGCGTTTCTCTACGGAAGCTCGACGCCGAGGAAAATCTCGCCGAGAGTCATGCGATCAAGTCGTTCGGAATCATCCGTCGTCCTGATATCGACGAAGTCGTCGGCGCTCGTCCAGAGCTTCTTCGGGATAGCGACGCGTGCGACTCCGTCGCTGCCAGCGGCCATCTGCCCCGAGGCTGTGTGCGGCTGGCCAAAGCGGTGGTTCGTGACCGTGACATCCACTGATGTTCCCGGCGTCGCATTCACCGCAATGGTGAACTCTGAACTCAGCGGGTTCCATTGAGAGCCATCGGCATTCACGGAGAGCGGAACATCGGGTGCGTCGGGTTCGTCAACCTCGTCGTCTGGGGACGGAACCGCGACCGATGACTCCCCCCTGAGCCCGTCGCCCGCCGCCTCGTCTGCGTAGTCGACCGCGAATTCGACCGTCGAGCCGTGCCACTCGGGCCCGGCCGCGAAACGGCGCTCGAGCGCGCCGCGGTCGTCGAGCGCGAAGGCCGGCTCCGTGCCCGTTGCCGCGCGCGATGCGCCAGCGGCGGCACCGCCGGCGATGTCCGCGTCGCTGAGCACCCTGCCGTTCGCCGTGATCACGACGGCCTCGTTCGGGGTTCCGCCGGAGACGGCGAGCGTGACCGCCTCGGCATCCGCGACGGCCTCGGCGGTCAGCTGCGTGTAGTCGGTCTCGGCATCGGAATCCGAGTCCGTCGAGGTGTCGTCGGACGTGTCCGTCGCGGTGTCGTCACCGGTATCGGTGGGATCCGCGCCGGGGTCCGTGTCGGAATCGGCCGTCGGGTCCGTCGAGGGATCCGAGGCGTCGTCCTCGGTGTCGGTCGCGGGGTCGGAGCCGTCGTCGTCCGTCGGGGGCTCGTCGGTAGCGTCGGTGTTCCCGTCGTCCGCCCCCGGGTCCGTGCCGCCGTCGTCGGTCGGAGGGTCGTTCTCGGCGTCCGTGGTGCTGTCGTCCGCCGTGCCGTCGCTCGTGCCGTCACCGGTGCCGTCCGTCGACGTCGCGTCCGTGCCGTCCGTGCCCGGCTCGGTGTCGCCATCGGTCGCGGGGTCGGAGCCGTCCGTCGCGGGCGGCTCCGGGGCGGACGCGGCTTCGGGGGCCGGCTCGTCCGGTGTCGGCTCGTCGTCGGGCTCTTCGTCATCCGGCGCCTTCGTCGCGCCCTTGACCGGCTCGTCATCCGGCGGCGTCGGCTTCACGGGGAGGGGCAGCGGCGCCGGCGGCTCCGCCTCGCCGTCGCGCTCCTCGGATGCCTCGGCGAGCGCGTCGTCGGGCGCGATCTCGGTTCCGGAGGCCGATTGCTCCTGCAGGGCGGACTGTGCGCCGCCGCCGGGGGCGGTCAGGTTGCCGGGGAGCACCGCGGCGGCCGCGACGGCGGCCGCGAGCCCGAGCGAGGCGATGCCCGCCGTGATCATGCCCGCGACGCTCGTGATGCCGCCCGACGAGGACGCGGCCGAACCCGCGCCGCCGGAGGTGCCGGAACCCGCGCCTCCTGATGCGCCGTGGCCCGCGGCGGCCGCGGCCGCGGCCTGCCCCGAGACGTCGGCGGCGCCCTTCGCCGAAGCGCCGGCGATCCCGGCGACGCCGGCGGCGCCCGCGCCGATGATCGCGGCGCCGCTCTCGACGAGCTGCCCGAAGACCTCGGCGCCGTGACCGACGAGGTCGGGGCCGACGGTCTCGCCCGGCACCACGCTGGCGCCGTCCAGCACGGTCTGCGGCATCGCCATCAGCGCGACGGGCTCGGCGCTCTGCTGAAGGGAGGCCAGGTAGCCGCCGGCGCCCGTGACGCCCACCGCGAGGGGCAGCAGCACCATGACGAGGCGGCTGCCGACCTGATCGGCCTCCGACGCCACGATCGCGCAGCGGGGGCACGTGCCGATGTGGGCATCCGCCTTCGCTGCGTCGCGCGGCCCGAGGTTGCCGCGTGTGTGCGATCCGAGGCGCTCGATCGTCCACTGGCAGTCGGAGTCGTCGGGGACCGACGCGATGTGGGCCTGGATCCACGATTCGCGCAGGCCCTCGCGCGCGCGGAACGCGAGCTGCGAGACGGCGGCCGCCTTCATGCCCAGCAGGGGCGCGACCTCGGCCGGCTTCATCGACTCGACCTCGGTGTACCAGAGCACCTCCTGCCACCGGTTCGGCAGCGAGCGGAACGCCGTGACCGTCAGACTGCGATCGAGGGCGGCGTCCACCGCCTCTTCGTTCGACTCCGGATCCTCGAGGTCTTCGATCTCGTCCGTGCCGACGGCCGCGGCGGCACGGCCCCAGTTGGCCGCGATGTTCCGGATGGCGGTGAAGAGATAGGCGCGGAACGAACCGGTCGGGCCCCCGCCCCGGCGGATCGCCTGGAAGACCTTGGTGTACGCCTCCTGGACCAGGTCATCCGGGTCGAAGCTGCCCGAGATGCAGCTCGCGGCGACGATGCCCGAGCGGTAGTGCCGCTGCCAGAGCTCGCCGAATGCGTCGGAATCGCCGGAGCGCGAACGCAGGACGAGATCGGCGTCCGCCGCCGCCTCGCTCGTCGATTCATACGCACGCATCCACCCATTCTGCGATGGAACGGGTGCCGCGCGCCAGGCGGACTGAGGAATCCTACAGATATATGGGTTCTGCGCCGCGATCGGCTCGTTCTTCCGCGCGACGCGTGCGGACGGGCGCGTCCGGAATGCCGTCGCGAGACACCGCCCGGGCGGCTCCGAGGCGGTCGCACAGCCGGGCCGAGAAAAAATCTCGAACTCGCGTAATGGAACGACGACACCGCCGTCTCATGTGTGAGGGGACATGCGTTCGGTCGCCGAAGGCTGGGGGGCCGCGTTTCCGCAACGGAGACCGAACGCAGGAGCAGTCAGGGGTTGAGGCACACCGGGGGAGGGGCCTCAACCCCTGGCACCTCCAACGCTCAGCACGGCCGATCGCCGCGTTGTCCGTCGTCGCTGGCCGTCGGGCCCGCTCCTCCTTCCGCCTTGCGCTCGACCGCGCCGAGCGCCGGGGCCCAGATGTGCGTCGGCGCTCATCACCGGCCGTGCTGGCGGGCGGGGCGGTTCGCAGGCGCGCTCCGCTAGACTTCTCGTGTCGCGACTGGCGCCGGAGGTGGGTCACCACCGGGGAGCGACTGAGACGGCAGTCGGCCGCGCGCCTGGGCCGATGCGAACACCTCTTACACCTTCCTGGGAGCTCGCATGACCGATCCACTTTTCAACGCCCCCCTCACCGAAGTCGACCCCGAGATCGCGCAGGTCCTGCAGCGCGAGCTCGACCGGCAGCGCGGATTCCTCGAGATGATCGCATCCGAGAACTTCGTGCCGCTCTCCGTCCTGCAGTCGCAGGGCTCCGTGCTCACCAACAAGTACGCCGAGGGCTACCCCGGTCGCCGCTACTACGGCGGCTGCGAGGAAGTCGACGTCGCCGAGGAGCTCGCGATCGAGCGCGCCAAGGCGCTGTTCGGCGCTGAGTACGCCAACGTCCAACCGCACTCGGGCGCCTCCGCCAACGCGGCCGTGCTGCACGCGATCGCCCACCCCGGCGACACCATCCTGGGCCTGTCGCTCGACCACGGCGGGCACCTCACGCACGGCATGAAGATCAACTTCTCCGGCCGTCTCTACGACATCGTCCCGTACGAGGTCGACCCCGACTCGTCACGCGTCGACATGGACGAGGTCCGCCGGCTGGCGCTCGAGCACAAGCCGAAGGTCATCATCGCCGGCTGGTCGGCCTACCCTCGCGAGCTCGACTTCGCGAGGTTCCGCGAGATCGCCGACGAGGTCGGTGCGTACCTCTGGGTCGACATGGCGCACTTCGCGGGCCTCGTCGCCGCCGGGCTGCACGCGAGCCCCGTGCCGCACGCGCACGTCGTCTCCTCGACGGTGCACAAGACGATCGGCGGCCCCCGTTCGGGCTTCATCCTGTCGAACGACGCCGACGTCGCGAAGAAGATCAACTCCGCCGTCTTCCCCGGCCAGCAGGGCGGCCCGCTGATGCACGTCATCGCCGCCAAGGCGACCGCCTTCAAGCTCGCAGCGACGCCCGAGTTCAAGGAGCGCCAGGAGCGCACCGTCCGCGGCGCCGCGATCCTCGCGGAGCGGCTCAACCAACAGGACGTCGTCGACGCCGGCATCACGCTGCGCTCGGGCGGCACCGACGTGCACCTCGTGCTCGTCGACCTGCGCGACGCCGCGATCGACGGCAAGGCCGCCGAGGACCTGCTGCACGAGATCCGGATCACGGTGAACCGCAACTCGGTGCCGAACGACCCGCGCCCGCCGATGGTGACCTCGGGCCTGCGCATCGGCACCCCGGCGCTCGCCACGCGCGGCTTCGGCGACGCGGAGTTCACCGAGGTCGCCGACATCATCGCGCTCGCGCTGCTGCCGAACCCCGACATCGAGGCGCTGCGCGCCCGCGTCGCGACACTCGCCGACGCGTTCCCGCTGTACCCGGGGCTCGAGGCCGCCGGAACCGGCTACGCAGGCGTCTGAGCACCTTCCGCCCGTGCGGGAGAGCGGCGGTCGCTCGCAGCCTCGGTCATCTCCGGGGCCGCGGGCGGCCGCCCCGCCGCACTCGCGCATCGGGCGCCGCCGTACCCATTCGACTCGGCCGCGCGAGCGGCCCGCTGAACCCAAGGAGCAACGATGACCGCACAGATCCTCGACGGGAAGGCCGCTTCGGCCGAGATCAAGGCCGAGCTGGCCGAGCGCATTGCGGCGCTGAAGGAGCAGGGCATCACGCCGGGCATCGCGACCGTCCTGGTCGGTGCCGACCCGGCCTCGCAGCTGTACGTGGGCATGAAGCACCGCCAGTCCGAGGCCATCGGCATGAACTCGATCCAGCGGGAGCTGCCGGCCGACGCGACGCAGGAGCAGGTCGAGGCGCTGATCGACGAGCTCAACGCCGACCCGACGTGCCACGGCTACATCGTGCAGCTGCCGCTGCCGAAGCACCTCGACACCGACGCGGTCCTCGAGCGCATCGACCCCGCCAAGGACGCCGACGGCCTGCACCCGACGAACCTCGGCCGCCTCGTGCTGAACGTGAACTCACCGATCGACACCCCGCTGCCCTGCACGCCGCGCGGCGTGATCGAGCTGCTGCTGCGCAACGACTACGACCTCAGGGGCAAGCACGTCGTCGTCGTCGGCCGCGGCGTCACGATCGGCCGCTCGATCGGGCTGCTGCTGACGCGCCGCGAGATCAACGCGACCGTCACGCAGGTGCACACGGGCACGGTCGACATGGGGCAGTACCTGCGCCAGGCCGACGTGATCGTCGCCTCGGCGGGCGTGAAGCACCTGATCAGGGCCGAGGACGTCAAGCCGGGTGCCGCGATCCTCGACGTGGGCGTCACGCGCGAGACCGACCCCGAGACCGGCAAGAACAGGGTCTACGGCGACGTGCATCCGGATGCCGCAGAGGTCGCCGGCTTCGTCTCGCCGAACCCCGGCGGCGTCGGCCCCATGACGGTGGCGCTGCTGATGACGAACGTGGTCGAGGCGGCGGAACGCGCTGCGGCGTAGCGCGCGACGGCGCCCGCGCCACGGTGCGGGCGCCGCGCCGTGGCGCGGGCGCTCCGGGTGCTCCAGGCGCGGCAATCGTCGCCGGGTGGTCGTTCGCAGGCTGACGCCGGAGCGATCTCGCGGGCGGTGGGGTCGGCGCGGAGTCGGCACCGTCGGCTTCGGGGGCCGCGCATCCGGGTGCCGCGCCCCGCGTGCCCGCGTCACGGGCGTAGCGTGGTCGTATGGGTTCCGTCTCACTGGGCATCGCAGGGGCGCTCGGCGCCGACACCGCGGCCGCGCTCGCGCCGCGGCTCGAGGAGGCGGGCTTCCGCTCGCTCTGGATCAACGAGACGCCGGGCACGAACGCGCTCGAGGTCGCGGCCGCGGCGGCGCGCGAGTCCGACACGCTGCGGGTCGCGACCGGCGTGATCGCGGTCGACCGGCGCCCCGCCTCCGAGATCCTCGACGACATCGCGCGGCTCGGCCTGCCGGAGGAGCGCCTGACCGTGGGCATCGGCTCGGGCCAGACTCGCCGCGGCGCCCTCGCGCTGGTAGGCGGCGCGCTCGCCGAGCTCCGCGCCAGCACGACGGCGACGCTCGCGCTCGGCGCCCTCGGCCCGAAGATGCGGGCGCTCGCGGCCGAGCGCGCCGACGCCGCCGTGCTGAGCTGGCTGACGCCAGGCGCCGCGGCGGGGCAGGCGCGCGAACTGCACGACGCGAACCCCGGCGCGACCTCGGTTCTCTACGCGCGCGCGAACGCGCATCCGGATGCCCGAGCCCGGCTCGAGCAGGAAGCCGATCGGTACGCGACGTTCCCCGCGTACGAGCGCCACTTCGCGCGCCTCGGCTTCGGCGCGCGCGACACCGTGCTGCCCGCACCCGGCGCGGACGACATCGCGCCGCGCCTGGCCGAGTACACGATGGCGGTCGACGAACTCGTGCTCCGCGCCATCACCCCGACGGACGCCCTCGACGAATACCTCGCCTTCCTGCCGCTGGCCCGCGGGTAGCGCACCGCGCGGCGATGCTCGGACGCCATCCGTGATTCGGTTGCGCCGTTGTCGCTGTTCGCGGCGCGAAACATCGACATAGGCGCAATCGAAGTGCGCCTACGTCGCGTGGTGGCGTTCCAACGCGCGGCGGATGCGCGCGACGCCCAGGCCGGAGTCGCGGAAGACGTGCTGCGAGGTGAACCGCAGGGCGTCCCACCGGATCTCGGCAAGGCGCGCGAAGCGATTGATGTCGTGTTCGAACCGGCGTTGCTCCTGGTGGCCCTCTCCCTCATAGTCGAGCGAGATCCGCAGCTGCGGATAGGCGAGGTCGGCGCAGGCGACGAAACGTCCGTCGCCGTCGAAGATGTCGACGTCGAGCTCGGGTTCCGGCAGGCCGGCGTCGATGATCGTCAGGCGCAACCACGTCTCCGGTCGGGACGAGGATCCGGTCCGTGCTCGATCCAGTGCCCGTCGCAGCCGTTCCGCGCCGTGCCACCGGTTGGCCGACAGGATCGCGGCCAGGGCAGCCTGGTCGGTCAGCGGGTCCAGGCGCGGGAGATCGTGGAAGCCGCCGGGTGAGCGAGGGATCCGGATGATGTGGTCGGTCGCGGTGACGAGATTGTACTCGTCGAGATGGGTCGCAAGCGTCGCCCAGGTCGTCGGCACGTCGGCGACGCGCAGGCCGTGGTACCTGTGCATACTGCCGACCCGGAGCTGACGCCCTCTGATGCCGGGCCTGCGCGGCGCTGAACGGGGTGCGAGCACGCCGACGTGGAGTTCCCGATGCAGACCGAAGGGCAGCGGAGCAGCGCCGATGAGCGCGGCCGTCGGTCCGATGAAGAACGCGTGCTCCGGCATGATCTGCGCGTATGCGCGCACACGGGCCATCGCGTCGGCGCGCTCGCTCACGCTCGGGGACGGCGAACCAACAGAAGCGGGGGAACTGCGTGACCTCGCGCCGCGGAACGGCACCGTCACATCACCCCGTCCGAGTCGGTCGCGCCCCACGCCCGCGCGCCGCCGCGCTCACGGAGAAGTGCTCGGCCAACGACGATGGCAAGGGACGCGGGTTTCGCATCCCCCGATGTTGCCGCGTTCCTATCGCCGCCGCTGGTTCTCTCCACAGGGTGCGACGCGCGATCGCCGTTCATTTGCGTCGTCGTCGAGGTATGACGTCCTTTTCATCGACAACGCCACAATCGGAACGCGCCTGTGAACGGAAGGGCGCGCCCCTCCGCCCCGTCGTGGCGGACTCCGGCCCTACGTGCGGGCGTGGCGGTCGAGGAACTCGAACACCGTCGAGTCGTCGACGCCGGGGAAGGTCCCGCGGGGGAGCGGGGTGAAGATGTGCGTGTGCACCCTGGCGCTCGGCCAGGCCCTGCCGCGCCACCGGTCGGACAGCTCGCTGGGAGCCCTGCGGCAGCAGGATTCGTCGGGGCACGTCGACACGCGCCGGTTCTGCGTCTCGCGCCCGCGCCAGAAGCGCGCATCGTCGAACGGCACGCCCGCCGTGATCGAGAACGCGCCGTCGTCGCGCGTCCCCGTCTGGGTCGAGCACCAGTACGTGCCGGCGGGCGTGTCGGTGTACTGGTAGTGCTCGGTCGTGCGGTTCTGCCGGTCGAACGCGTCGCGCGCCGAGAAGTTCTTGCACACGACCTGGCCCTCGACGCTGCCCGTGACGTCTTCCGACAGCGGCAGGTCGTCGTTCTCGTACACGCGCTCGATCTGCCCCGCCGCGCCGACGCGCAGGAAGTGCAGGCGCATGCCGAGGTGCTCGGTCATCAGGTTCGTCATCCGCATGGCGGCCGACTCGTGGGTCACGCCGAACGCATCGCGGAAGTCCTCGACCGCGAGGTTGCGCTCCTTCTTCGCCTCGCTCAGGAAGGCGACGGCCTTGGTCTCGGGGATGAGGCAGCACGCGGCGTAGTAGTTGATCTCGAGACGCTGCTGCAGGAAGTCGGCGTAGTCGGTCGGCGGGGTGTGGCCGAGCAGGCGGTGCGCCATCGCCTGCAGCGCCATGGAGCGCAGGCCGTGGCCCCCGGGGATCGAAGCGGGTGGGAGGTAGATCCTGCCGTTCTCGAGGTCGGTGATCGACCGTGTCGCCTCCGGCAGGTCGTTCACGTAGAACAGCTGGAAGCCGAGCTGCTGCGCCATGATGCTGACGGTGCGGTGCGTCAGCGCGCCCGTTGAGTGACCGGCCGCCGCCAACTGCTTCTCGGCGAGCTTCTCGATCTCGGGCAGGTAGTTGTTCTTCGCGCGCATCTTGAGGCGCAGCTCGGTGTTGGCGCGGCGCGCCTCTTCGGGGGTTGCGATCGCCTCCGCCTCGCGCCGCTGCAGCTCGCGGTGCAGGCCGAGCATCGACTCGATCGTCTCGTCGCTCATCGACTTCGTGACCTTCACGGTCGGCACGCCCAGCCGCCGGAACACGGGGCTCGACTGCGCCCGCTCGAGCTCGATCTCGAGCGCCGCCCTGCGGTTCGGCGGTTCGCCGGAGATGAGGTCGTTCACGGTCGTGCCCGTCGCCTCGGCGATCGACTGCAGCAGCGAGAGCTTCGGTTCGCGCTTCCCGTTCTCGATCAGGCTCAGCTGGCTCCCCGCGACGCCGACGCGCGCGCCGAGGTCGTCGAGGGTGAATCCGCCCGCGAGGCGGTGGTGCCGGATGCGGTGGCCGAGCGTCTTGAGCTCGAGGCCGGAACGCGAATCGGTCGTGGGAGTCATTCCTTGACCCTATCTAAAGATCGGTGATTCTTGCCACTGGAATCGGTCATAAGTACCGGCCGTTGGGGGCGAGAGTGGAGATATCAACCCGTTCGTACCGATTGGAGCACCATGACGATGACCGAAACCAGGCCAGCGCACCTCACCGATCACGCGCCGGCCTATGGCGGATCCGGTATGGACGAGCTCGTCGCATGGGTGAACGAGATCGCCGAGCTGACGCGACCCGACCGGATCCATTGGGTCTCGGGCTCGAAGGCCGAGCATGATGCGCTCCTGGCGGGCATGGTCGAGCAGGGCACGCTCATCCGGCTCGACGACGCCAAGCGCCCCAACTCGTTCCTGGCGCGGTCGGACGCGGGCGACGTCGCCCGCCTCGAGAGCCGCACCTTCATCTGCTCCGAGCGCCGCGAAGACGCCGGCCCGACCAACAACTGGAAGGCGCCCGCCGAGATGCGGGCCGCGCTGGAGCCGCTGTTCGCCGGTTCGATGCGCGGCCGCACGATGTACGTCGTGCCCTTCTCGATGGGCAAGGTCGGCGGCCCGATCTCGCAGATCGGCGTGCAGGTCACCGACAGCCCGTACGCCGTCGCGTCGATCGAGCTCATGACGCGCGTCGGCGACGAGGTCGTCGAGCTCATCGCCGAGGGTGCGCAGTGGGTCAGGACGGTGCACTCGGTCGGCCGCCCCCTCGCCGACGGCGAGGATGACGTCGCCTGGCCCTCGAACGATGAGAAGTACATCTCGCACTTCCCCGACACCCTCGAGGTCTGGTCGTTCGGCTCTGGCTACGGCGGCAATGCGATCCTCGCCAAGAAGTGCTTCGCGCTGCGCATCGCCTCCGTCCTCGGTCGCGACCAGGGCTGGATGGCCGAGCACATGCTGCTCATCCGTGTCATCGACCCCGCCGGCCATGCGTTCCACGTCGCCGCTGCGTTCCCCTCGGCCTGCGGCAAGACGAACCTCGCGATGCTGCGCCCGACGCTTCCCGGCTGGAAGGTCGAGACGCTCGGGGACGACATCGTGTGGATCCGGCCCGGCGACGACGGGCGGCTCTATGCCATCAACCCCGAGGCCGGCTTCTTCGGCGTCGCGCCAGGCACGGGCGAGTCGACGAACGTCACGGCCGTCGAGACGCTCTGGGGCAACGTGATCTTCACGAACGTCGCCCTCACCGACGACGGCGACGTGTGGTGGGAGGGCCTGACCGACGAGGCGCCCGAGCATCTCATCGACTGGCGGGGCGACGACTGGACCCCGGATGCCGGCCGCCCGGCCGCGCACCCGAACTCGCGCTTCACTGTGGCAGCCTCGCAGGCGCCGTCGATCTCGCCCGATTGGGAGGAGGCGGTGCCGCTCGATGCGATCCTCTTCGGCGGCCGACGCGCCACGAACGTCCCGCTCGTCGTCGAGGCGCGCGACTGGGAGCACGGCGTGTTCCTGGGCGCCACGATCTCGTCGGAGCGCACGGCGGCGGCCGAAGGCACCGTCGGCGAGCTGCGCCGCGACCCGTTCGCCATGATGCCGTTCTGCGGCTACAACATGGCCGACTACTTCGGTCACTGGGTCGAGATGGGGGCGAAGGCCGACAGGCTGCCCCGCATCTTCCAGGTGAACTGGTTCCGCAAGGGCGACGACGGCCGCTTCCTGTGGCCGGGGTTCGGCGAGAACTCGCGCGTCATCGCGTGGATCGCCGACCGCCTGCGCGGCGATGCCGGTGTGGTCGACTCGCCCATCGGCGGGCTGCCCGAGCCGGGCGCGCTCGACCTGACCGGCATCGAGATCCCGGATGACGACATCCGGGAGCTCTTCGACATCGACCCCGCCGGTTGGTTGGCGGAGGCCGAGCTGACCGAGGAGTTCTTCGACACCTTCGGCGACCGCGTGCCGGCCGCGCTGCGCGAGCAGCTCGCGGCGCTGCGGCGCCGTCTCGAGACCGCGGGGTCCTGACCGCACGCAGGATCCCGCCAGCTCCACCCGGACCGCACGCCGGCGTGGGCACCCAGCGGCCCGTTCCCCCTTGGTTTTCCGATCTTCCGGGGGAACGGGCCGCTTCATCGTTCGGGAGGGCCGCCGGGGTTCTGTTCCGAAGCGGTCGCTAGAGTGCGGCGGCCGCCGCCTCCGCGACCGTCTGGTCCTGGTCTCCGCCTCCGCCGGACACGCCGACGGCGCCGACGACCTCGCCGTTCCTCGTCAGCGGCACGCCGCCCGCGAAGATGGCGACGCCGCGACCGTGCGCGTTCGTGGTGTGGATGCCGAAGAACTGCTGCGTCGGCTGCGCGTTGTCGCCGAGGTCCTTCGTCTGGATGTCGAAGGCGCGCGACGTCCACGCCTTCGAGATCGAGATCTCGACGCTGCCGATCCACGCGCCGTCCTGGCGCACGTGGGCGACGAGGTTGCCGCCCGCGTCGACGACGGCGATGTTCATCGGCTGGCCGATCTCGTCTGCTCTGGCCTCGCCCGCCGCGATCACGCGACGGGCATCTTCGAGGTTCACGCTCATGATGTCTTCTCCTTCACGCCTTGATGTATCCATTGGGGTCGAGCACGTACTTGTTGGCCGCGCCCTGGTCGAACTCGGCGTAACCGCGGGGTGCGTCCTCGAGCGGGATCGGGGTCGCATTCACCGCCTTGGCGATCTGCACCTTGTCGTGCAGGATCGCCTGCATCAGCCGCACGTTGTACTGCATCACGGGGCACTGGCCGGTGGCGAACGACAGCGACTTCGCCCAGCCCAGGCCGAGGCGGATCGACAGGGAACCGGTCTTGGCGGCCTCGTCGACGCCGCCGGGGTCGCCCGTGACGTACAGGCCGGGGATGCCGAGGGCGCCGCCGGCGGCCGTCACGTCCATGAGCGAGTTCAGGACGGTCGCCGGCGCCTCGTGCGACGCGTCGGCGCCGTGCCCGCGGGCTTCGAAGCCGACGGCATCGACGCCGCACTCGACCTCGGGCACGCCGAGGATGTGCTCGATCTGGTCGCGCGGGTCGCCCTTGGACACGTCGACGGGCTCGCAGCCGAGCTCGCGCACGCGCGCCAGGCGATCCGGGTTCAGGTCGCCGACGAGCACGGCCGCCGCGCCCAGCAACTGCGCGCCGACGGCCGCGGCGATGCCGACGGGGCCCGCGCCCGCGATGTACACCGTCGAGCCCGGGCGCACACCCGCCGTGTACGCACCGTGGAAGCCCGTGGGGAAGATGTCCGACAGCATCGTCAGGTCGAGGATCTTCTCGAGGGCCTGGTCGCGGTCGGGGAACTTCAGGAGGTTCCAGTCGGCGTACGGAACCAGCACGTACTCCGCCTGGCCGCCGACCCAGCCGCCCATGTCGACGTATCCGTACGCCGAGCCGGGGCGGTCGGGGTTGACGTTGAGGCAGATGCCGGTCTTCCCTTCCTTGCAGTTGCGGCATCGGCCGCACGCGATGTTGAAGGGCACCGAGACGATGTCGCCCGGTTCGATGAACTCGACGTCCGGGCCCACTTCGACCACCTCGCCCGTGATCTCGTGGCCGAGCACGAGCCCGGCCGGCGCCGTGGTGCGGCCGCGGACCATGTGCTGGTCCGATCCGCAGATGTTGGTCGCGACGGTGCGCAGGATCGCCCCGTGGGGCACCTTCCGCCCGACGTTGGCCGGGTTGACGCCCGGCCCGTCCTTCAGCTCGAACTCGGGGTAGTCGGTGTCGATGACCTCGACCTCGCCCGGCCCCTTGTATGCGACAGCCTTGTTTCCAGCCATGGGGTGCGCCTTCCGATCTGCGGCGTCCTCGCCGCGTCGACGTGCGTGCCGCAGAGCCCGGATGCCCCGCCGGGCGTGATGCTCCGGGCGTTCCGGCACGGTTGCAGTCTTCTCCTTCGGCATACGGCGGACAAGACCCGAACGGGTAGGCGCCGACTACCCGTTCGTGCACAGCGGGTGCCCAGCTCGGTCCGCGAAACTGTACCGGCTGGACGGTCTATTTGAGAGGGATTCCGGATGACGAAGCTGCGCAAGTACGTGAGCCTCGCGGTGCTGACGGGAGCGGTGCTGCTGATCGCCGTCGACGCCACCGTGATGCACCTCGCCGTGCCGTCGCTCACCCGCGACCTCGGCGCCACGGCGACGGAAGTGCTGTGGATCGGCGACGTCTACTCGTTCGCGATCGCGGGCCTGCTGATCACCATGGGGAACGTCGCCGACAGGATCGGGCGGAAGCGGCTGCTCCTGATCGGTTCCGCGGCGTTCGGCATCGCCTCCGTCGCCGCGGCGCTCGCGCCCACCCCGGAGGCCCTGATCGCCGCGCGGCTCGCCCTGGGCGCCGCCGGCGCGACGCTGATGCCGTCGACGCTGTCGCTCATCCGGAACATCTTCACCGACCCCGCCGAGCGCACGCGCGCGATCGCGATCTGGTCGGCGGCCGCCGCGAGCGGCATCGCGCTCGGACCCGTCGTCGGCGGCGCGCTGCTCGAGCACTTCTGGTGGGGGAGCGTCTTCCTGATCAACGTGCCCGTGATCGTGCTGATCCTGGCGGTCGGCTGGCCCGTGCTGCCGGAGTCGCGCAACCCCGAGAGGCACCCGATCGACCTCCTCTCGAGCGCGCTGTCGATGCTCGCGATCGTGCCCTTCGTGTACGCGATCAAGCACGCCGCATCCGGCGGCTTCGACCTGGCCCTGGTCGCGTCCGCCCTGCTGGCGGTCGTGGGCGCCTGGCTGTTCATCCGGCGTCAGCGCCGCGCCGACGAACCGATGATCGACGTATCGCTGTTCGCCAACGGGGCGTTCAGCGGCGCGGTCGCCGTGAACTTCATCTCGGTATTCGCGATGAGCGGCGTGCTGTTCTTCTTCTCGCAGTACCTGCAGTTGGCGCGCGGGCTCGGCACGCTCGAAGCGGGGCTCGCGCAGCTGCCGGCCGCACTCGCCTCGCTCGTGGCGGTGGCGTTCGTCGGCGTGCTCCTCGCCCGCCTCGGCCGCGGGCGCGCCATCGCGCTCGCGCTCGCGGTGGGGGCGGCCGGCCTCGTCACGGTCGCGCTCGTCGAGGGGGCGGAGCAGCTGGTGTGGGTGCTGCTGGCGCTCGTGCCGCTCGGGCTGGGCATCGGCGTCTCCGAGACGTTGAGCGTCGATGCCGTCGTCTCCGCCGTTCCGAAGGAGAAGGCGGGGGCGGCCTCGTCGATCTCCGAGACGGCGTACGAGTTCGGCACGGCCATGGGGATCGCCGTGCTGGGCTCCGTCACGACGGTGATCTACCGGATCGGGCTCCCCGTCGATGCCCCGGACGCGGTCCGCGAGTCGCTGGCGACCGCGTCCGCCTCGCTGGGGGACGGGCCCGCGCTCGAGGCCGCGCGCGAGGCCTTCGTGACGGCGATCCAGGCGACGACCCTCATCGGCGCCGCCGTGATGCTCGTGGGCGCCTTCGTGGCGTTGCGCCTGATCCCGTCCGGGAAAGGTTCGGAAGGCGCGGTGACGGATGCCGGCGCCTCGGGCGGTGCTGAGGCGAGCGTGCCCGGGGCCGGGGCGCCGATCGGCGGCCCCACATCGGCGCACGCGTCGCACGGGGCGACGGCGGCTGCAGGTGCCGAGGGGGGCGCCCCCTCGGCCGCTGCGGACGCGCCGGTCGGGGAAGCGCCGGGTGCCCGTACGGGTAGCGTGGGCTGACATGGGCAGAACGGCGGGCCGCGGGGCGGACGAGACGCGCCGCGTCATCCTCGACGCGGCGACGTCGCTCGTCGCGCGCCGCGGCCACGAGGTGCCGCTCGCGGACGTCGCCGAGGCCGCCGGGGTCTCCAAAGGCGGCCTGCTCTACCACTTCCCGACGAAGGACGACCTCTTCGCGGCCGGTGCGACCCGCCTGTTCGAGCGGTTCCGGGCCTCGGTGTTCGCCGAGGCATCGCGAGAGCCCGCGGGCGAGCCCGGTCGCCTGGCTCGCGCGTACATCCGGGTCAGCTTCGCCGATGCGGTCGGGGACGACACGCGCGAGATGATCGCCGTGGCGGCTCAGCTGATGAACGTCGCGGCGGTGCGGGAGCTCAGCGAGGCCGACGGGCGCCGCTGGCGGGACGATCTGATGGGCGACGGCCTCGCGCCCGCCACGGTGCGCCTCGTCGTCGCGGCCACCGACGGCGTCTCGGCAGCCCCGTTGTGGGGCGCCGTCTTGGCGGAGGCCGACGCCGAGGCGCTCGAGCGCGACCTCCTCGAGGCGACCCGTCGCCCCTGACGCTCCGAGCCGCGGCGCCTCCGGGCCCGTGACCCCCTCCGCCGACGCGCGCCGCCATCCGGGCACGAAATCATCGCCGAGGTCGCAGACTATGCACTTTCAGAGCGCTGTTCGGTGCGGATTCTGAGACCCCGGCAGAGTACTCGGCTGCTATGGGGCGGTGGGCACCACGGGTGCCCACCCGGTCGCGCCCGCGACGAGTCCATCGGGGGTGCCGGACGACGGCTGCACGCCCTCGACGTCGCGATCGGAGAGCGTGATCACGGGGTCCATGGCGAGCGGCACCGAGACGAGCTGGTCGACGATCGTCTTCTCGATCTCGACGCGGGTGTCGCGGGCGTCGTAAGCGTCCGTCGTTCGCTCGAGCTCGTCGATCAGCGCATCACGCTTTCCGCTCGTCGCGCCGCTGATGTTCAGGGGCGAGTCGCTTCCCCACTGCGCGCGGAGGTCGCGGGGCTCGATCGGAACGGGGAGCCGCACGAGGGCCGCGTCGAACGCTCCGCCGTTCTCGACGACGCCCAGCGGATCGTCGCTGCCGCAGTCCGTC
Source organism: Microbacterium halophytorum (assembly GCF_002970975.1). GTDB lineage: Bacteria > Actinomycetota > Actinomycetes > Actinomycetales > Microbacteriaceae > Microbacterium > Microbacterium halophytorum. Next base: position 143,187 of record NZ_PNFA01000005.1, on the reverse strand, counting down.
GCGCTCCATCCGGACTCACCGACGAGGTCGCGCAGCGCCTCGAAGGCGCGCCCGGCGAACGGCACGCCGGTGTCGTAGAGCACGCAGACGCGCGCTCCCCTCGGGACCTCCGCCGCCCGGCGCGCGTCGTCCGCGTTGCCGTCGACGCTGAGCGCCTCGGCGCGCCCCGCGTCCTCCACGGCGATGTCGTACCCGTCGGTACCGGGCGGGAACACCATCGACGACGTCGGCGCGTAGTCGGTGCTCCACGGCCCCGCCGCCTCCGCGACGACCTCGCCCGCAGGAACGGCCGCGAGGAAGGCGCGCCGCGCATCCGGGTCTGCGAGCATGCTCCGCGAGGGGGAGCCGTCGACGCGGGCGACGAGCGCCCACATCTGGCCGCGGTTCGACACGGCCCTGCCGTAGTCGTCGCGCTCGAGCTCCTGCACGGCGTCGAAATCGGCGGCATCCGGCCGCACCTGCATGACGTCGAACTCCGTCCCGAGCTGCGTCGTCGGGTCGAGATCGGACGCCTGCTGCAGCACGATGCGCTCGTAGGCGGGGAACGGCTCCCCCGCATACTCCCCGTTGGCGACGAGCTGAACGCGCTGGTCGCCGGCTCCGGCGGCGCCCGTGACCTCCTCGATCCGGAAGGGCCCGCTCGACAGCGACAGCTCCGCCGCCGGCGAGGAGCCGTCTCCGACGGCGAAGCCCTCGTTCCACGCCAGGGCGATGCGGGTGAGCGCGTCGGCATCGCGCTGTGTGATCGCGTCGATCACGGCCTTCTTCGCGACCATCGGGTCGTCGAGGCCGAGCGCGATGCGGCCCACGACGTGTGCGGGCACGGCGACGTCGATCGCCGTCTGCCAGTCGACGACGGGAGCGTCGAACTCGACCTCGACCCAGCGCCCGAACTCGTCGAACGTCGGCGTGGTCGTGCTCTGGCGCAGGCCGTTCGCCGCGGAGGCGAAGCCGGGGCCGCCCTCGCCCGCGAGAGCACCGGATCCGGCGGCCCACGCGAGCAGCAGGTCGGCGGCGTCGAGGGCGATCCCGTCCGACCAGACGGGTTCCGCGAGGTCGTAGCGCACCGTCAGCCCGTCCCCGGAATCATCGGAGATCGTCGCCTCGCCGAACGCGGGGTCGGTCGTCACCTCGCCCTGGCGCTCGCGGGCGAACTGCGCGCGGGTGAGCTGGGCGACGTCGAGATCTCCTCCCGTGACGCCCGTCGACAGGGCCGCGTTCAGCGTCGTGAGGCCCCCGTGCGACCAGGCGACCGTCGCCGACGAATCGGGCACGACGGAGGCGGGGAGCGGCGCTCCGCCGCACGCCGTGAGGGTCAGCGCGAGCACCGCGGCGGCGATCGACCAGGCGCGCCGCTTCACTCGACCTCCTCGGCGCGGCGAGCGGCGTCCAGTCGCGCCTGCCGACGGGCGCGACGTGCGGCCCTGGCCTCTTCGGGGCTCATCTCGGGCGTCGGCTCGAGGGCGACCCGCTCGGCCGGTTCGGCGATCGTCACGCCCGCGACCGCTTCGGCATCCGGTGCCGCCTGCTCCGCCGCGGCGCGGGCGCGCGCTCGCGCTTCCCGGCGCGCGCGGCGGGCTGCGCGTTCGTCCGCCTCCGTCGCGTTCGTCGGCGCGTCCGGCTGCGGGTCCGGCGCGCGCTCCGGAAGCGTGAAGGGTTCGCCGGTGGGCTCCGGCCTGTCGTTGTGGGCGACCGGCATCTGCATCAGCACCGCACGACCGGCCTGCACGAACATCCCGCGCCCGACGGGGAAGTCGGCGCGCTTGATGCGCCCGAACGGCACCTTGAACAGGCTGTCCCCGTCGTAGCCGTCGGGCTTGAGGGCGATGCCCTGGCGGGCGGACTTCCACAGGCCCATGACGCCGGAGCCGCCGCCGGCGCGCGCGACGTCGGCATCGCCGATGAGCATGTGGTCGCTGTCGGCGACGGCCTTGATGAGGGCCCGCATCGGGCGGTCCGTGTCGCCGTCGGCCAGGTGGGGGACGTCCTCGCACACGATGAGGATCCGGAACGGGATCGATTCATCGGTCACGAGCTCGGTCAGCTCCACGGCGAGGGCCTTCTCGTCTTCGGCCTTGGTCGCACTGCGGACCCACGGGCGGAAGTCGGCGAGCTCGCTGCGGCGCGTGCCGAAGTGGAAGAGCTTCACCTCGGGGTCGAAGCGCTCCATCGCGATGATGAGGCTCTTCATCGCGTTGGTCTTGCCGGAGGCCGGCGGCCCGGTGACGATGAACGGCCCCACCGGGTCGAATCCGCGGGGTTCGAGAGTGTCGTCGGCGACGCCGAAGACCGGGCGGCCGTCGACGGTCGCAGGCATCTCGCGGCAGTCGACCTTCGTGGGGAGTGCGCCGATGGCCGGCGCCTCGACGGCGCCGCGTGCGCGCAGCTCGTCGCCGAGCTCCTTCGCGCGCTTCGACTGCTCGGCGGTGTTGGTCGTGCCGCCGAGCACGCCGAGCTGCACGTCCGTCTTGTCGATGACCGCCCGCCCCGGAGGGGACTGATCGCCGAGGCTGTCCTTCGGCGCACCGAGCATCAGGTACTGGTTCGCGTCGGACAGCCGCAGGATGATGCGGCGCGAGATGTTCGACGCGACGGCTGTCGGAACGGCGCCGCTGCGGTCGGCCGTGATGACGGCGTGCACGCCGAGGGGCCGGCCCTCGCCGAGGATCCGCAGGAACGCCCGGTAGAAGCCCGCTCGGGCCGTGAGCGTCTCCCAGTCCTTCTTGAACTCCGCGAAGTTGTCGATCAGCAGGAACACGCGCGGCATCGAAGGATCGACGCGTTGGCGGTACTCCGAGAGGGTCGACGCGTGGGCCGCCGCGAAGGCCTCGGAGCGGCGGTCGAGCTCGCGGCTCAGCGTCAGCAGCAGGCGCTGGATGCGCTCGGTGTCGTCGCTGTCGATGACCGACCCGACGTGCGGCAGCGATTCGAGGACGCCCAGCGCCCCCGACGCGAAGTCGAGCGCATAGACGCGCGCGGGGCCGCTCTCGGGCTCCATCCCCGCCGCGGTGGCGATCGACTTGAGGATCGTCGACTTCCCCGACCCGGACGTGCCGAAGACGAGCAGGGACCCGTCTCGGTCGGGCTCGAAGAACGTGGGGGTCTGCTCCTGCCGCTCGGGCAGGTCGGCGAGACCGAGCGCGATGCGGCTGTCGCCGCCCGCGGTGATCTCCTCGAGATCGATGACGGGCGCCAGGTCGTCGAGCCACGGGCGCCGCGGCGCGGGGAGGTGCGCCCGCTCTGCCGCGGCGATGATCGTGCCGACGATCCGCTTCTGGTCGTTGGGCCCGAGGTCCTCGTCGTGCGCCTCGCTCTCGGCGGGGCGCTCCGGCTGCCACGGGGTGATCGACCCGAAGCGCAGCTCGGCCGCCGTGACGTCGGCCGTCGTGACCTCGTCGGTGCGCGTCCACCCGCCAGCGAACGCCGACTGGAACGGCGTGAGCCGGCCGGGTCCGGTCTTGGCGATGGCGCGCCCCGGCAGCGAGGGCGGGAACGACGCGGCGATCTCGTCGTCGACGACATCCTTCGAATCCGATTCGTCCGCCATCCGGAGCGCCACGCGCAGGTTGGTGTTGGCGCGCAGGTTGTCCTTGATGACGCCGGCGGGGCGCTGCGTCGCCATGATCAGGTGGATGCCGAGCGAGCGGCCGCGCTGCGCGATGTCGACGACGCCGTCGACGAACTCCGGAACCTCGCCCGCGAGCGCCGCGAACTCGTCGATCACCAGCACGAGCGCCGGCGGCGTCTCCGGGTCCTGCCGCTTCTCGAGCTCGAGGAGGTCCTTGGCCTTCTTCCGGTTGAAGAGGTGCTCGCGGTAGTGCAGCTCGGCGCGGAGGCTCGTGAGGGCACGGCGGACGAGGTGCGGGCTGAGGTCGGTGACGAGGCCCACGCAGTGGGGCAGGTCGACGCAGTCCGCGAACGCGGAGCCGCCCTTGTAATCGACGAACAGGAATGTCACGCGATCGGGGCTGTGCGCGCTCGCCATGCCCAGCACCCACGCCTGTAGGAACTCCGACTTGCCCGCGCCCGTCGTGCCGCCGACGAGGGCGTGCGGGCCCTGCGACCTCAGGTCCAGCGTCATGGCATCGCTCGCGCCCTGGCCGACGACGGCGCGGAGGTTTCCCGCTTTCTTCAGACGAGGGCGCGGCTCGCCGGAGCGGTCGATCACCGAGTTGTTCCGGTGCCAGCGCTCGATGATCGACGCCGGCTCCTCGGCGACCTCCGCGCCGACGAGCGCGAGCAGGCTGACGGAGCCGGGGATGTCCGACTCGTCGTGGACGACGGTCGACGCGTCGACGACGGGCGCGAGGCGCTTGGCGAACATGTGCATGTACGCGTTCGACACGCCCTCGACCTGGGCCTCGTACGTCTGGCCGGTGCGGACGATGCCGACGGTCGCGCGCTCGAGGCCCGCGGTGACGTCGACGAAGCTGCGGCACGTCGCGGGGAGCGACTCGACGGTGGGGGAGACGAAGACGGCGTGCACGCCGACCTCGGCGCCGAGCTCGAGCACCTGGGTGAGGCGGGCCCGGTCGACGGGCGCATCGTTCGTGACGACCACAACGACCGACAGCCGCTTGCGCGCGTCGTGCTCCCCGGCAGCGCGCTCCACGTCGGTGCCGTACAGCATCGGGTTCCACAGCTCGTCGAAGGGACCGCGATTGGACGGATCCTTCACGAGGCGCATCACGTACTCCTCGAGCGAGCTGAGGAGCGCGTTCGCCGTCGGTGCGGAGTCCGCGAGCGCCAGATCCTTGAACGGGCTCATCTCGCTCGACGTGTGCGGGAGCCACTTCATCCACTCGAGCTCGGGCACCCACGCGGAATCGGAGAAGGCGACCGTCACGACCTCGTTCGGCGCGTGCAGGCCGAACGCCTGCACGGCGATCCCGCGCATCGCGTCCGCCGCCGTGCTCATCGGGCCCGCCACGCCGATCGATCCCGCCGCGGCGAACGTCTCCACGACGGGGACGTCGTGCACGTCGGCGTAGCGCTCGCGCAGGCGGTCGATGCGGTCGATGTACTGGGGGAGTCCGTCCTGCTCCTCCTGCTCGCGGATCGAATTGCGCGAAGGCGCCGTCGAGGTGCCGAGCCGGACGGCGAGGAAGTTCCAGTGCTCGGGTCGCCGCGTCCACAGAAGCGGCCCGAGGCGCATCGCGTGCTCGAAGACCTCCGCGACGGGAGGCACTTCCTCGCGGCGGGCCTGCTCCTCACGGGGCTTCTCGAGGTAGAAGGTCTCCTCGAGCTTCTCGAACTGCCTTTCGAAGAGCATCTGCTCGTGGCCGTACTTGTTGTTCTGCTGTTTGCGCTGGTTGATGTAGTTCGCGAACGCCATCAGCGGCGTCATCACGATCAGGAGCAGGGCCCGCGGGCGCTCGGTCATCAGATAGATCGCGAATGCCGTGATGATGGGCGCGACCAGGAGGGCCCACGGGAACAGTTTCGACAGCGTCTCGCCGGGGATGCGCGGCGGCGGGTGCTGCTCGCCGGGGTACCGCACCTCGACGCGAGGGCTGCGGTTGAACAGCAGGCCGCCGCCCCGCTCGAGCACCGGGTCGTGAGCGAAGGCGTCGAAATCGGCGGAGAACTGGAGGACGAGCGTGGAGCCGCCGATGACGAAGGGGCGGCCGGGTTCGAGCCGCACGCGCTGAACCTGCTCGCCGTCGACCGAGATCCCGTTCGCCGAATTCAGGTCGACGAGTTCGACGAACGTTGACACCTCCAGCCGCGCATGCCGCTTCGAGACCATGCCGTCCGGCAGCACGATATCGTTGTCCGCCGCGCGCCCGATGAAGGAGTGGCCGCGCGGCACAGCGAAGTCCTGCCCGGCGAGGGGGCCGTCCACCGCGCGGAGCATCGCGACCGTCGCGCGCCCCTCGAACAGCGCCGTGCCGACGGGTCCCAGGTTGTGGACCGAGGCCGCGAAACCCGACCCGATCGGGGCTTCGCTGATCGGAATGTCCGGCTGCAGGGGCTCCATGCGCTCGGCGGTGGGAGGAGCGACCGCCAGCGTCACGACGTCGCCGTCCTCCGCCCTGATCGTGCGCGCCGGATCCGACTCCGCGATGTGCCGTGCGACATCACCGACCGTCGCCGTGGAGTCGGCCGTGACGACGACGTCGACGGGGTCGGCGGCGTCGCGATGCAGGGTGAGTTTGACCTTCACTGTTCACACCAATCAGTCGGTCTCGGGGCGGCCGATCGTGAGCGTCCGGTCGCCGAAGCGCACGGTGTCTCCGATCTGCGCCAATCCGCTCTGGCTGGGCGGGAGCGGGTGCTCGGCACCCCCGTGGGTGATCGAGGTGCCGTTCGTGGAGTGCAGATCGATCACCTCGACGCCCCGCGGGGTCGCGCGCACCGCGAGGTGCGTTTTGGAGATGGATCGTCCCTCGTCGGCGACGGCGATGAGCGCCGCGGCCTCGTATTCGCCCAGCGCGCGCGGATCGCGCCCGACGAGCGCCGCCCCCGCGAGCGCGATGCGCTGCCCCGTATCGAGGGTGATCGCGTACGCGGGCCGGGGAGCGGGCGGCCCCGGCGCGGCGGGGGAGAACGTGCGCGCAGCGGTCGGCGCCGCGGGTGCTGCCGGACGCGCGGCCGGCGCCAGCGGTTCGTGCGCCGCTGGGCGCTCGCCGCGGGAGCGCGGCATCGGTGCCGCGGGCGGCAGCGGGGCCGGTTGCGCGGGCGGTGCGCCGAGGAGGCCGTCCGGTACGTTCATCACGATCTGTGCGGCGCCGTGCTCGGCGGATCGCGACGGGTCCTGGGCAGGTCGTGCGCGCTCCGGTGACGGACCCGCGACGCCCAGAACGCCCGCGCTCGTGCGACCCGCCGGCCGGTACGACTGGGGCGTGTGCCCGCTCCTGGGCGTCGCGAGCGAGGGCAGCGGAGCCGCCTCCGGCGCACGCTCGACGGTCGCCGACTTGCGCGCGATGCGCATCCGCTTCTCGTCGTAGGGGTTCAGGCCGCGGCGCACATCGACCATCCAGAGCCCGCCGGCCCTGTCGTGCCATCCCCGGCCCCGACGCTCCGAGTCCCACAGCGGGGACAGCAGGAATACGAGCAGCGCGATCGCCACGATGCTCGCGGCCATCAGCACGAGGAACCGCAGCACGACGCGCCAGAAACCCGGTCGCTCGAGCGTGGCGACGTTGACGGAGCGCAGCCCGAACAGCGCCTTGCCGATCGTCACGCCCTTGCGCCCGTGCAGCACGAGTTGGGTGATGCAGAAGGCGAGGGTGAGCAAGACCGTCGCGCCCGCGACGATCATGGCGACGAGGAAGTTCGGGTGGGAGACGAGCCCGTACACGCTGATCTCCTGCAGGAGCAGCATCGCGAGCAGCGGCACTGTGAACAGCCAGAACGGCGCCTGCAGGAGCAGGTAGAAGGCGACGTCGGTGACCGCCGCGAGGGCACGACGCAGCGCGGGCGCCGGCACGAGGCCCAGCGCGGCCGCGTATGCAGGGTCCGGCCTGCCGTCGGCGTCGAGGCCCTCGACGTCCTTCTCGTCACCGGGTACCTCCCAGATCGCTGTCACGCGCACCCCCTCCCATACATGTCGCGAACGGGTCAACGTTACCCAGCGGACGGCGGTATGCGACATCCGTGCGCGTGGGTTCCCCGCCGTGGCGCGCGCGGTGGGAGCATGACGGTATGGACGATATCGACGAAGGGCAGGCGGGTAGAACGCGATCGATCACGCTCTCCTCCGGCACGGAGGCGCAGCTCGTGCCCAGGGACGGCGGATGGAGCCTCGAGATCGACGGCGTACGGCAGTCGCAGATCGTCGCCCCCGGCAGGCCGCCCGCGCTCGCGACGACGCGCTGGGCCCTCGCCGCGATCGGCGATGGCGAACCCCTGCGCTGCGCCCACCTGGGCGGTGCGATCCTCACGCTGCCCCGAGTGCTCGCCGAGCGGAGGCCGGGTTCCCCGCAGCTCGCAGTCGAGCTGGAGCCGGCGTTCGTGGAGCTCTGCCGGACCGAACTGCCGGTGCCCGACGGCATCGAGATCATCGAGGGCGACGCGCGCGAATGGATCGACATGACAGCGCCCGATTCGTGGGACGTCGTGACCTGCGACGTGTTCGCCGGCGGCCGGATCCCGCCCGCATTCACCTCGCGGGAGTTCTTCGCATCCGCGCATCGCGTGCTGCGCGCGCACGGGCTCTTCGTGTGCGATTCCGTCGCGGGGCCCGAACCCGAGTTCACCCGTCGCGAGCTCGCGACGCTGCGCGATGTCTTCCGGCATGTGGCCGTGATCACGCCGCCTTCCGTGCTGGCCGGCCTCCGATTCGGCAACGCGATGCTGATCGCCTCGGATGCGCCGATCGACGCCGAACGGATCCGCGCGGCCCTCCGCGACGAGCCGTCGAAGGGCCGCCTCGTCACCGATCTCGACGAGTTCGTCGGCGATGCAACGATCATCCGCGATGCCGACGAGGTGTGGTCGCCCGTGCCACGGCTGCCGAACCTGCGCGCCGCTCGCGAGGCGCTCGACGCGATCGAGGCGATGAAGAACCGCGTCAAGGGGGTCACTGCGTGAGGCGCAGCGACGGGGTCGATGCCTCCGGGAAGGAGGCGCCGACCCCGTCGCCGCGCCAAGAGCGTCAGTGGGAGTTGTCCCAGTCCTGGATCTCGTCGGACATCGTGCGCAGCGCGTTGGCCATGTCGGTGACCGCGGTGGACGCGTCCTTCATCGCGTTCGTGAGGTCCTCGTAGCTGTCACGGTACTTCACGGACGCGTTCTGCGTCTTGAAGCCGTCCTCGACGAGGTCGTCGACGTAGCCCTGGAGCTCGTCGAAGAGTTCGTCGAGCGCCTCCTTGCCGTTGTCGAGCTTCTCCGCCGTCGCGTCCATCTCGTCGAATGTTGCGCCGAAATCTGCCATCGCCTGCCACCCCGATAGTTCTGTGAGTCAGCGACCCGAGCGGGCCACCTGAGAAGAACGCTAGGCAACGCGGGTGCGGGGACGCGATGGGTAGAACTCCCCGTGAGGTGCGTCGCGAGTATCGCTTAGCGTAGGTCTCGGCCGGCAGAGAGGGGGACAGCGTGGCGATCATGATTCCGGGTGAGCTCGACTTCGTGCTCGACCTGTTGGGGTTCGAATGGCCGAACGTGAACGAGGACGCCGTTCGCGATGCCGCGACTCTCGTGCGCGGGCTCAGGGAGGACCTGCAGGGCACACTGGACACTCTCGACGATCGGATCGATGGTGAGCTGGCCGCCGCATTCAAGTCGAAGGCCGCCACCGCGTACATCGAAGCGTGGACCGAGAACCGAACTCAGAACATGGACCAGCTCCTTGATGTGCTCCCGGAAGCTGCGGGTGGGATCGACATCATTTCTGATGCCATCGTGGCGCTCAAGACGAAGGTCATCGTCGAGCTGGGCATCACGGCCGCTCAGATCGCGGCGGCAGCGGCGAGCGCGGTGCTCACGCTCGGTGCCTCGGCGGCGGCCACGGCGGCGATCATCGTGGCGCGGAAGAAGGCACTCGACATCATCACCGATCTCGCCGTCGAGGAGCTCTTCGCGAGGGTCGCCATCATGGTCATCGAACCCTTGACCGGTACGGTCTCCTCGCTGGCGATGGCAATGGTCGATGCGCCCCTGACGTCGTCGGGAGGAAGCGACGTTCCCGTATTCGACGCCGACTACGCTGTCATGCTCGATGTCGCGGACGCGCTCGACGATGCCGGAGCGGAACAGCGAGAGATCGGGATGAACTTCGCCGCCAACGTCAGCGCGCTCCCGATCTTCGCCGAATAGGAGCATCAGATATGTCATCCCTGTCGCGCAAGCTGCACGAGGTGTTCGACGACCTGCCCGACCAGTTGAGGAAGCTGGCCGACGACTTCGATGCGCGCATGACGCGAGTCAGCACCAAGATGCGTGACACTCAGAGCAGCCTCGACGAGCTCGACGGTGACCTCGGCGACCGCACCGACGGCCCGGGCGGCAACGGGGGGCGCACGGATCGGCCTGATAATTCCGGCGATGGCCGGGGCACGACGGGGGACTCGGATACCGATCCGAGCCTCAGGTTCCCGGAGTTGCGCGATTCGACTCCGAACCAATCCCGTCGTGACGATGCTCGGGATCAGCCGAGCGCCGTATACAGCGACGTGCTCGGCCTCCCTTCCGCGGCTGATCACATCATTCCAGCCAAGAAGATCTACGACATCCCGGGTTTTGCGGACCTCCCGGGCTCGGTGCAGAAAGAGATCATGAACATGGCCGAGAACATCATGCCGCTTCATAGGAGTGCGAACAGCTCGAAGCGCGACCTCTGGCCATCAGACTGGATTGACCGCGGTGGTCTTGGGCGGGGGAAGAACCCCGACTACGTGATCTCCCCCGACGAAGCGGACTTCGTCCGCAACGCGGAGTACGACGCGTTCCGGGAGATCCTCGACCGGATCATGGGTCATTATGGGGCCTGATGCTCCCGAACCGGAGGACGCGTAGGGTTGGATATATGGCCGAGGAGATCATCGAATGACTGATGCAGACCTGACGACGACGCGCTCGAACCGCACGGGCAAGGAGATTCGTGCAACTGCCCTGGCCGAGGTTGTGGCGCAGGCGGAGGGACTGATCAGTCAGTTCGAGGAGTTCGCGGACGAGTGGCGCGACGGCTTCACGTTGCAGATCGGATGGGCACCGTTGTGGCTGCGTGAGGAGGACGGCGGGTTCACGGTGTTGACGCGCGATTTCCGAAACGACCCGCGCACCGCGAGTACCGATGACCTCACGTTGGCGATCTGGATGATGGTCAGTCTGATGCACACCACTCAGACCGCCGGGGTCGAGCCCGAAGATGTTGCGTGGGACGACCGCGTGATCTGTATCGACGGCTGGGACACGGCTGACCTGATTCAGCTCACCCGCGAAGCTGAGCATCGCGTCGGAGACTCGGGTTGGCTCGTGGACACATCTCCGCCCGCCTCTCGTGGCGAGCCTGCGGCGGATGATCTGACGGCGATTCCCGTGTGGAGGATGCTGCAACTTCGCCCGGCTGTAGCGCGAGCTCTTTCGTTGCCTTCGACGACCGTGACACTCGTGAAAGGCGACCAGATCACGGCGATCTTCGACGTCGCCTCGCGCAAGCCGCTCTTCACCGGCCAGCTATAGCGGTGCAACTGCCGCTGGGCCCCATCGCCGAGAGGTCCTGACACCATGCCCCGATTCCGCACGACGTTCGTGTCGCCGCAGCATGCCTTCGGGCTCGGTGTCGAGGAGGAGTCGGGGGTTCCGTTCCTCGATCTCGTCGTCGCGACCGATGACGCTCGGTTGACCGAGCAGTACCGCCTGACCCAGGAGCAGTACGATCGCTTCTCCGCCGACCCGGTTCAGGCGCTCGACTTCGTCGCGGCGTGCATCGCGCGTCGGAATGAGGACCTGCTGTTCGGGCCCGTGGCCGAGGAGCGCCGGGGGGCTGCGGCACCGCTCGCCGACCGCCCGGAAACGCCGAAGGCGCCGATCATCTCGGAGTGGCTCGGCGAGGGCAGGCACCCGACCCTGCGCTTCCACAGCGCGAATGCGATCAGCATCGCGTCGATGAACGCCGACACCTCCGACATGCCTCGCACGGCATACGTCGGCGGGGAGGTCTTCATCGGGATCGACGTCGTCGACCGCGACGGGGAGCACGAGGTCGTCACGGAGGTCGTCGCGCAGCGAGGGAACCTCCCGTACGGCGCGCTCATGGAGGAGACCCGCGCCCGCGTGATCGGGTATCGGCCCGACGCGATCGAGAACCCGAACGGCTTCCCGCGCGTCATCGCCGACGAGGCGTACGCGGCGTCGCTCCTGCTGGCGGCGCGCCCCCGCGGCGCGGAAGACCCGGATGACGGCCTGATCGCCTTCGTGCTCGGGCGCGACTGCGCGATCCTGTTCACCGAGCGTCAGGCGGATGAGGGCGTGCACCTCGCGCTCGAGCGGGCGGAGGCCCTGCTCGGCGCCGGAACGCCGCTCCTGAGCACGCACCCGCTCGTGCGCCGGGACGGCTCGTGGCGGCCCTACGACTGGCGCGCGGCGCATCCGGATGCCGTCGAGAGGATCGGGGCCGTCGAACGCAAGCAGCTCGTGCACGCCTACGCGGCGCAGGCGGCCGAGATCCGGAACGAGCCCGCACACGTGGCGGACGCCGAGCTCCGTATCGCGGACGACGGAACGCTGACGACGTTCACCACGTGGCCAGCGGGGACGGAGGCGGTGCTTCCCGTCGTCGACGAGGTCGTCGTGGCGGGAACGGGCAGAGCGATCCCCTACGCCGAGTTCCTCGAGCACGCGGGCGATGCGCTCGGGCTCACGGAGTACGCGCCGCTCCGCTTCCGCATTCCCTCGGACTTCGCTCTCGTGTGACGGGGGGCTTCCCAAAACCCTCCCAACGACATATCGTTCTTGTATCACCGATAGTCGTTCGGGAGGAATCATGGACGCATCACAGAACACACAGCGGCCAGGGGACGGGCTCTGGCAGGTCGTTGAGCAGCTGAGGAGCACATTCGACAGGCGCCCGACCGGCCCGAGGAAGGCGCGCGGCGATGTGCGCGCGGCGACGCTCGTCCTGCTGGCAGAGGAGCCGATGCACGGCTACCAGATCATCCGCGAGATCGAAGAGCGCAGCGGGGGCACGTGGAAGCCGAGCGCCGGCTCGGTGTATCCGACCCTCCAGATGTTCGCGGATGAGGGGCTCGTCCGCGTCGAGGAGGAGGGCGGCCGGAAGACATACGCCCTCACGGACGAGGGCCGCGCGGCCGCGGAGAAGGCCGAAGTGCCGTGGGGCGGCGCGGAGCAGCCGCGCGTCGGACGCGCGCCGGCCCTCGCGAAGGCGGGGATCGATCTCGCCGACGCCGTGAGCCACGTCGCGCGCGCCGGCTCGGCCGAGCAGGCGGAGCGGGCCGTCGGCGTGCTCGACGACGCGCGCAAGCGGATCTACGCGATCCTCGCCGACGGCTGATGGCGGCCGCACGCTCCGAGCGCGCGCGCTATCGCCGCATCGTGCGCTTCGCGGCGCGTCAGTTCGTGATCCAGTGGTGGTACGAGATGCTGCTGCCGAAGATCGGGCTGGCGCGCGTCGCGGAGCGCACCAGGGCGCGCCGGATGGCGCGCTTCGCGCGCGGCTTCCGCGACATGGCGGTCGGCCTCGGCGGCCTCATGATCAAGGTCGGTCAGTTCCTCTCGTCGCGCCTCGACGTGATGCCGAAGGAGCTGACGGAGGGGCTCCAGGGGCTGCAGGACGAGGTGCCGGCCGAGGAACAGGCCGCCGTCCGAGCGATGGCCGAGACCGAGCTCGGCATGCCCCTCGAGCGCGCGTACGCGAGATTCGACCCGGAACCCGTTGCCGCCGCGTCGCTCGGCCAGGCGCACCGCGCGGTGCTGCCGCCGCATCTCGCCGCCGAAGCCGGGTTCTCCGATGTCGTCGTGAAGATCCAGCGGCCCGGCATCGACCGCATCGTCGAGGTCGACCTGCGTGCGCTGCGCCGGGTCGCGGGCTGGCTGAGCCGCGTTCGCATCGTCGCCGACCGCGTCGATGCGCCGGCCCTCGTCGACGAGTTCGCCGGCATCTGCCGCGACGAGATCGACTACCTCCACGAGGCGGCGAACTGCGAGCGCTTCGCCGCGTCCTTCGCCGACGACGACCGCGTGCGGACTCCCGGCATCGCATGGGAGCGATCGGGGCGGCGCGTGCTCACGCTCGAAGACGTCTCGGCCGTCAAGATCACCGACATCGATTCACTGAGAGCCGCCGGCATCGACCCCGCCGAGGTGGCACCGGTGTTCGCAGAGGTGATGCTCGAGCAGGTGTTCTCGAGCGACTTCTTCCACGCGGACCCGCACCCGGGGAACGTCTTCGTCGAGCCGGGGGAGGGCGGCGCGTGGCGCCTCGCCTTCGTCGACTTCGGCATGATGGGCGAGGTCCCCGAGCGCATGCGCCGAGGCCTCCGCGCCCTCGTGATCGCGATGGCCGCGCGCGACGGCGGGGGCCTCGTCGCCGCGGTGCGCGACGTCGGCGTGCTGCTTCCGTCTGCCGACACGCGTGAGCTCGAGCGCGCTCTGACCGCGCTGTTCGACCGCTTCGGCGGCATGGGCTTCGCGGAGCTCCGCGACGTCGACCCTCGCGAGTTCCGCGACTTCGGCGACGAGTTCCGCGACGTCGTCAGGACGCTGCCCATCCAACTCCCGGAGAACTTCCTCCTGATCGTGCGGGCGGCCTCGCTCACCTCGGGCGTCTCGACGGCGCTCGACCCGAAGTTCAACATCTGGGACTCGCTCGAGCCGTACGCCGCGCGCCTCGTCGCCGACGAGAGCGCAGGCCTTGCGGGCGACTTCGCGAAGGGTGCGCTCGAGAACGCGCGCGTCGCGTGGCGGCTGCCGAAGCGCATCGACGGACTGCTCGATCGCTTCGACGACGGCTCCGTCGCGGTGTCGTCGCCGGCCGTCGAGCGCCGGATGGCGCGCCTCGAGGCGGCGCTGCGCCGCACGATCTCGGCCGTGCTCTTCGCGGCGCTGATGGTGTCGGGCGCCGTCGTGTACGGCGCGGTCGAGGGCGTCGGGGTCACCCTCATGGCGGTCTCGGCGCTGCCGCTGCTGCACGTGCTGTTCGCGCGGCGCCGCTGACCGCGGGCCATCCGCTCCCGTGACATCATCCGCACCATACTCCGCCGTTTCGGCGCGGATGATGCCACGGGAGCGGGGTGGGTCCCCGCTCAGCCGAGGGAATCGACGGTGTCGTAGCCGGCACCGTTGTACTTCTGCACGACCAGGCTCGAGACGGCCGGCTGGCCGTCCTCCGTCGTGTCGACCGCGGTGCCGTCGAGCATCAGCGGCGCCTGGAAGTCGCTCACCGAGCGCAGCGCCTCCATGAACGACTCGCGCGTCGGCTCCTCCATATTCTGGAACGCCTGGTCGAGCGTCGCGCCGACCATGTAGCTCCACATGCAGTGGGGGAAGTCGGGCGTCGTCGTGTACTCGCCCGAGTACTCCTCGAGCGACGCGAGGAAGGTCGTGACGTCCTCGTCCTCGGCGTAGGCGGGCGACTGCGGCGCCTTCGCGAACGAGACCGAGTACACGCCGTCATCCGGATTCGCCTTCGCCGGCCCGAGGATGGCGGCGGGGCTCGAGGTGTTCGACGGCAGGAACCAACTGGGCGTCCAGCCGAGCTCGCGCACCTTCTCGATCGACGCGATCATCAGGGGCGTGACCGACATCGCGTTGAAGAAGTAGTCGGCGTCGGTCGCCGCCAGCTCGGTGAGCTGCGCGTCGACCGAGGTGTCCGTCGCCTCGTAGGTGAGCTCGGCCACGATCTCGACGCCAGAGCCCTCGATGGCCTCCTTGAAGCCCTCGACATAGCCCTCGCCGTAGTCGTCGTTCTGCGAGAGCACGGCGACCGTGGCATCGCCGCCCGATTCGGCGAGCAGCTCGCCGAACGCGGCCCCCTCGTTCATGTAGGTCGGCACGAAGCCGAGCTGCCAGGGGCTGGCCTCCTGGTCGGAGAAGGTCGGGTCGCCCGTCTGCACGAGCACCTGCGGCACCTCCTCGTCGATCGCCGCCTCGCGGTAGGCGAGGTTCGTGGGTGTGCCGAGCCCCGACGTGAACGCGAAGACGTCGCCGGAGTTCTGCTGGAAGTTCTGCAGGGCCTTCTGCGGGTCGTACGCGTCGTCCCAGGCCTGCACGTCGACGGTGCGGGTCTTGCCGTCGCCGAACTCGATGCCGCCCTCGGCGTTGCGCTCGCCCATGTAGGCGACCAGGCCCGCGACGGTGCAGGTGCCGGGGCCGGCGGTGCCGCCCGAGAGCGGTGTCGTGACGCCCAGCGTGATCGAGTCATCGGTGATGCCGGGGCTCGTGCCGCCGCCGGACCCGTCGCCTCCGCCAGAGCCGCCGGCGTCGCGGCCGCAGCCGGTCAGCGCGAGGGCGAGCGCGGAGCCGACGGCGACGATGCCGAGGGCCTTCGACTTCTTGCTGTTCAGAACCATTGCTGAACCTCTCTATCTGTGTGGATCGGAAGGGACGTCACGCGCCGGCCGCATCATCCGGGCCGCTCGCTCTGCTCTTCCCGCGGAACAGGCGCCGGATGCGGTGGGGCACGCTCGCGAGGCCGCCGGGGAGGAGGACGAGGACGAGGAGCAGGATGGCGCCCTGGATCAGTGCGGTCAGCGTCGGGGCGATCTCGTTCGCGACGCTCGGGACGAACACGTAGTAGATGCCGCCGAGCAGGGACCCCAGAATGCTCGCCGCGCCGCCGACCACCATCGATGCGAGCAGGCTGATCGAGTGGTGGAACGCGAGCGTCTCCGGGCTGGTGTACTGCACGACGACCATGTAGAGGAACCCGGCGACGCCGCCGATCAGCGCGGCGATCGTGAACGCCATCACCTTGTATCGGTAAGGAGAGATGCCCATCGACTTCGCGACGTTCTCGTTCTCCTTGACGATCGCGAGGGCGCGGCCGAACTTTCCGCGCGTGAGGTTCCACACGAGCAGGAAGCAGATTCCGGCGATCAGCAGCACCGTGTAGTACTGCCACTGGTCGTCGTACAGCCCCGTCCACTCCGGCGCCTTCGAGAAGCGCGCCGAGGTGCCCTGGGAGCCACCCGTGAGGTCGGAGAGCCGCTTGGCGAGGGGCACTCCGATGACGGGGAGGGCGAGCGTGACCATGGCGATCGCGAGGCCGCCGAGCCTGGCAGCGGCGAACGCCACGATCAGACCGGCGAGCCCCGGAAGCACGATCGCGGCGACGAAGGTCAGCACGATCGGCCAGTCGTTGTTCACGCCGTACGCGGTCACGTAGGCGCCGAAGCCGACGAAGAAGATCTGGCCGAGCGAGACCTGGCCGGTGTAGCCCATGATCACGTTCAGGCCGAGAACAGCGGTTGCGAAGACGCCGACGCGGGCGAGCTGCTGGTTCACCTCCACCTGGAGCACGAGCGGCGCGACGATCAGGGCGACGATGATCGCGACGACGACGGCGATGCGCCACCACGCGCGGCGGCCGGGGGCCGGGGTGGTCAGGGGCGCGGTGAGGTCGGTGACCTGGGTTCTCTCTGACATGGCTGCCTCACACCCTCACGACGGTCTTGCGGCCGAACAGGCCCTGCGGCCTGACGAGCAGCACGATGAACAGGAGCACGAACGGTACGGCGATCTTCAGATCGTGGCCGATGAACGGCAGGTACACGGCCGCCAGGTTCTCGAGCACGCCGATGAGCAGGGCCGCGACCACGACGCCGAGGGGGCTCGAGAGGCCGCCGAGGATGACCGCCGCCAGCGCGTACACCAGCACCGTGTCGAACATCCCAGGCGTGAGCGACAGGCGCGGCGCGATCAGCGCGCCGGCGACCGCGCCGAGGGCCGCGGCGAGGCCCCAACCGATCATCAGGTGGCGACCGACGGGGATGCCGCTGAGCGCCGCGGTCGACCGGTTGTCGGCGACGGCGCGCAGCGCGAGCCCGAGCCTCGTTCCGCGGAACAGCAGCTGGATGAGGCCCATCACGACCAGGATCACGAGGAACGTGCCGAGCGAGCGCCAGCTGATGGTCGCCCCGAGGAACGGGAACGACGCCTCGGGGAACAACCACGGCAGCCGAAGGTTGTTGTACGACCAGATCCAGCCGCACACGCCGGTGACCAGCATCAGCAGGCCGACCGTGACGACGATCGCCGTATCGGGGTCGCCGTTCTCGAAGCGCCGGATGAGCAGGAGCTCGATGAGGGCGCCGATGACGAACGCGGCGATCACGGCGAGGACGACGGCGACGATCAGCGGGAGGCCGGTTCCGAAGAGCGCGTACACCAGGTACGCGGCGAGCACGGCCAGACCGCCCTGCGCGAAATTGATCATGCCGGTCGACTGGTTGACGAGGACGATCGCCAGGCCGAGCGCCGCGTAGATCGCGCCGGTCCCGAGTCCGTCGACGACGAGTTGGATGAAGGTTCCCATGTCAGCCCCCGAGGTACGCCTTCCTGATCTCGTCCCGGCCCCTGAGCTCGGCGGCCGTGCCGGTGAGCACGCTGCGCCCGGTCTCCAGGACCGTCGCCTCCTCGACGACGCGGAATGCGAGGTTGGCGTTCTGCTCGACGACGAGCATCGCGATGCCCGACTGCTCGCGCAGCCGTTGGATGGCGTCGTAGACCTCCTTCGAGGTGGACGGCGCGAGGCCGAGCGAAGGTTCGTCGAGGACGAGCAGGCGCGGCTTCGCCATGAATGCCCGCGCGATCGCGAGCATCTGCTGCTCGCCGCCCGAGAGCGTCGAGGCGTTCTGGGAGATGCGGCGCCCGAGGTTCGGGAACATCTCGAGCAAGAACCCGATGTCGCCGGCGATCGCGCGGCGGTCCTTGCGGAGGTACGCTCCCACCTGCAGGTTCTCGCGGACCGAGAGGTTCATGAGGGTGCCCCGCCCCTCCGGCACGTGGGCGATGCCGAGGGAGGCGACCTTCTCGGGGCCCGCGTGGGTGATGTCGGTTCCGTCGAACACGATCCGACCCCCCACGTTCACGGTTCCGCTGATCGCGCGGAGCGTGGTGGTCTTTCCTGCGCCGTTGGCGCCGAGGATCCCGACGGCGCCCCCGTCGGGGACGCGCAGCGACACGCCCTCGAGCACCTGGACCCTGCCGTACGACGCCGTCACGTCGGTGAGCTCAAGCAGCGGCATCCGATTCCTCCGATCCGATGTAGGCCTCGATCACGCGCGGGTCGGCCTGTGCCTCGGCAGCCGTGCCCTCCATGAGCTTCGAGCCGTAGTTGAGCACGACGACCCGGTCGGTGAGGGCCGAGATGAGGCCCATGTTGTGCTCGACGATGACGACCGTCATCTCGCCCTCGCTCGTGAGGTGCCTGACCGTCGCCATCAGCTGCTCGACCTCGCCGTGCGAGAGCCCCGCCGCCGGTTCGTCGAGGAGCAGCAACGACGGGTGCGACATCCGGGCCCTGCACAGCTCGACGGCTTTGTGCAGGCCGTGGGACAGCTCGTCCGCGCGCGCCTGCGCAGCCCAGCCCAGGCCCTCCGACTCGAGCATGGCCATCGCCTCGTCGCGGACCTCGCGCTCGCGCCGCCCCGTCGGCGGTACGCGCAGCGACCACGCAACGGGCCCGCCCGGCAGGCGGGTGTGCCCGCCGAGCATCACGTTCTCGAGCACCGTGTGGTGCAGCTGGAGCGCCGGGTGCTGGAATGTGCGAGCGAGCCCCTTCTTGTTGAGCTTCGAGGGTGCGGAGCCGGCGACCTCCTCGCCGTCGATCCTGATCGATCCGGATGTCGGCCGGTAATGGCCGCTGATGCAGTTGAACAGGGAGGTCTTCCCCGCGCCGTTGGGGCCGACGAGGCCCAGCACCCGGCCGGGTTCGACGTCGAAGCCGACGTCGGAGAGCACCGTCACCCCGCCGAAGCGGAGGTTGACGCCTGCGAGGGTCAATCGAGCGGCCATCGCTCTTTCCTCTCTTGCCGCGACTCTGCGAGCAGGGGGAGTTCGGCCGCGGGCTCGGGGTGGCCCGCGGAGTCTGTGGTCTTACGTTACGACGGTTCTCCTCCGTCGTCCTGACGTCGTCTGTGACGATTCCCTAACGCTATAGGTATATCGTTCCGTGCCCGTGATCGCACGCGGGTCACGTCAGAGGCGCGGTCACGACGGGCATCGCGTCCCACCCCCTCAGGGTGTTGTTGAGGTGCAGCGTCGGCTCGGCGGCGAGCTCGATGCCGTCCACCCGATCGAGCAGGGCATCGATCAGGACGGTGGACTCGAGCCGTGCGACGTGTTGGCCGACGCACTGGTGCAGGCCCATGCCGAAGGCGACGTGGCCCGACGGATCGCGCGACAGGTCGAACGCGCCGGGGGTCCGCCACTTCCGGTGGTCGCGGTTCGCGGCGCCGAGCAGCATCATCACCTTCTCGCCCGAGGGCAGGACGACCCCGTCGGCGATCTCGGTCTCCGTCGTCGTGGTCCGGAAGAAGGCCTGCACGGGGGAGAGCAGGCGCACGGCCTCCTCGAACGCGCGGGGCAGCAGCGAGCGGTCGCGCTGCAGCGCCCGCCACTGATCCGGATGCGTCGCGAGCGCGTGGACCACGGCGGCGATCCCCGTGACGGTCGTGTCGACGCCAGCGGTGAGCAGCGAGCGGACGATGAGCGGCGCCTGTTCGTGCGTGATCTCACCCCGGTCGGCCGCCGCCCAGATCTGCGCGCCGAAGCCGTCGTCGGCGAGGTTCTCGCGCATGCACTGCTGGCCGATCCATTCGACGACCGGCCCCATGCGCGGCTGAGCGTCGGTGACGAGCGCATTCCGCGGCCCGAACGCGTTGAATGCGAAGTCGCCGTAGGGCAGCAGGTTCTCCCGACCGGTCTTCCCGATGCCCACGGCATCCGGGAACACGCGCAGCGGGAACACCTGCGCGAGGTCGGTGACGGCGTCGAACGCGCTGCCGCGCGCCAGCACGTCGTCGACCAGCTCGGCCGCGTCGACCCGCCACCGCCCCTGCAGCGCGCGCAGCTTCCGCGGTGACAGGAGGCGCTCGCCCACAGCTCGCGGCGCGTCGTGGCGGGGCGGGTCGGCCTCGAGCAGCAGGCTCGGCGGGCGCCACGGCTTCTCCTTGACGAAGTCCGCGAGCCCGACGCCCGCCGCCGATTGCAGGGACTGCCAGTCGGTGAGCGCCCGATGCACCTCGGCGAACCGCGCCATCGCGTAGACGCCGTATCGCTCGAGGCGGACGACGGGGCCGAGCTCGCGCAGCTCGTGCTGGAACGGCAGCGGGTCGCGCAGGTATTCGTCTGAGAAGGGGTCGATGTCGCTGGTCGGGACGTCGACGCGCGGGGCGGTGAGGGTCATGGTGCGGCTCCGGTCAGATATCGAGGACGATGCGGTCGCCGATGCAGCGCGACACGCAGGGGAAGATGACGCGGCCTTCGGCGCGCTCGGCGTCGTCGAGCAGCGCGTCGCGGTGATCGGGTGTGCCCGCGATCACGTCGGTCTCGCACGTGCCGCACAGGCCCTGGCCGCAGGACGTGATCACGTCGATGCCGGCGCGGCGCAGCGACTCGGCGATCGTGCCGCCGGCCTCCACCCGCGTCGCGCGCCCCGAGCGGCGCGCGACGACCTCGAACGGGCGCGAGACCGCGTCGACCGCCGCTGAGGCCGTGAACCGTTCGGTCTTCGGGGCCACGCCGCCCTCTGGGGTCGGCCACGCTTCGACCGCATCGAGTAGGCGCTCGGGCCCGCAGGCCCAGACGCGCACCCCGGGGTCCGTCGGACGCCAGCCGTCGAGGTCGCAGCGGCCGAGCGCGCTCGCGTCGTGGAAGGTGATGCTCGGATGGCCGTTCCAGCGACCGAGGTCGAGCGCCGACGACGCGTCGCGGACGAGGTAGAGCAGCCGCCACGGCGCGCCGACGACCTCCGCCTGCGCGAGCATCGGCAGGATCGGGGTGATGCCGATGCCGCCCGCGACGAACAGGTACTCGTCGGCCGGGGCGAGGCGGAAGTTGTTGCGCGGGCCTCCGAAGCCGACCGCGTCGCCGACGGCCAGGGAGTCGTGGACGTAGGCGGAGCCGCCGCGGCCATCCGGTTCGCGCTTGACCGCGACGCGATACGCGTGCGCGTTCCAGCGGTCGCCGCACAGCGAGTACTGCCGCCGCTTGCCGCCGGGCAGCTCGATGTCGATGTGCGCACCCGGGGCCCAATCGGGCAGGCGCGAGCCGTCGGGGCGCGCCAGCTCGACGGCGACCACGTCGTCCGCGACCCGGGTGATCGCCGTCACCGTCAGGGTCGTCGTATCGAGCACCGCTCCGCGCGCCGGCGCGTGCATCGTCATGGTCATCGCGGCCTCCTCGCCGTCGTCCGGTCCGCGTCGACCGATGAGGAGAAGCTATGCCGGCGGACGCCGACGGGGAAGCGGGATTCCATTGATGTGAAAACCGGCGTATGCTCGCGCTCGAGAGGGGAGTGCGATGGCGCACCGTTCCGAGGGGAAGTCCGCGCTCGCGCGGCAGCTCGCCGTGCTCGACGCATTCGATCCGCTGCACCCCTTCCTGACGCTCAGCGAGATCGCCCGCGCGGCCGACCTGCCCGTATCGACCGCCCACCGGATCGTCAACGAACTCGTGCGCGAGGGGCTGCTCGAGCGCCACCTGGAGCGCTCCTACCGGCTGGGCGTGCGCCTGTGGGAGTACGCCGCCCGCACACCGGGCGCCGTCGGCCTCCGCGAAGTCGCGCGGGTGTGGTGCGAAGCGGTGCATCGCAGGGTCGGCCAGCACACGCAGCTCGGCATCCTGCAGGGAAGCGATGTGCTCTACATCGACCGGCTGTCCAATCCGGATGCCGTGATCAACGGCACGCTCGTGGGCGGCAGGTTGCCGGCACATGCATCCGCCTCCGGGCTCGTGCTGCTCGCGCACGCCGAGCCGCACGTCGTCGACGCCGTGTGCGCCGCGCCGATGCGGCGGTTCACGAGCCTGACCATCTCGAGCGCCGCGGCGCTGCGGCCGGTGCTCGAGCGCATCAGGGGAGACGGGTTCATGGTCACGGACGGGCACATCCACCTCGAGGCGCGCAGCATCGCCGTGCCCGTGCGGGGTCCGGGCGGCCGCGTCATCGCCGCCATCGCGGTCGTGGTGCCGAACGACGACGCGCCCGTGCGCCCCGTCATCGACCTGCTCACGGCGGCGGCGGTCGGCATCTCGAGGGATCTCGTGCGCGCGTCGGGCGAGTACGGCGACGTCGCGCCCGAGACGCTGGGGCTGTCGAAGAGGTCGCTCGAGTTCGTCGCGGAGCTCGACGCGGAGCGCCGGCACGCGGCGGCTTGACGCGGTGACGGCGGGCCCGCCGCGGTGACACGTTCCGCGCCACGAGCCGACCGGACGGCGCGGATGTTGCGACGGCAGCCGTTGGGGGTCGTTTTGGGCGGCCGTAGGGGCGAATGATGGATGTTGTTCTTGTTGTGTTCATGTTGTAATGTGTGGGAATCCGAGGAAGGACGCACATGTACGCAACGGAGCGCAGGGAGCTCATCGACAGGGCGCTGGCACACGGCGGCCGGGTGTCGGTGGCAGACCTGGCAGAGCGCTTCGGCGTGACGACCGAGACCGTGCGTCGCGACCTCGCATCCATGGCGGAGGACGGCCTGCTGCGCCGCGTGCACGGCGGCGCCGTCCCCGCCGGGGCCGGCAGCCTCGCCGAGCCCGCGCTCGGCGACAAGGCGGCGCGCAACCCCGACGCCAAGCGAGCGATCGCGGAGGCGGCCATCGGCCTGATCCCCGCCGGCTTCTCCGGGTCGATCTACCTCGACGCCGGCACGACGACGGCCGCGCTCGCCGACTCGCTTCCGACCCGCATCGACCTGCGCCGCAGCGAGGTCGTCACCCACGCCGCCGCGATCGCCGCGCTCCTGAGCGAGCGCGGCGCCGACGTCTACGCCGTCGGCGGGCGGGTCCGCAGGCTCACGGGGGCCGCCGTCGGATCGCGCACGGTGCAGACGATCGAGTCGCTGCGCCCCGATATCGCCTTCCTCGGGGCCAACGCGATCGCGGCCGGCTTCGGGCTCAGCACGCCCGACCCCGACGAGGCCGACGTCAAGCGGGCGATCGTCGGAGCCGCGCGCCGGGTCGTGCTGCTCACCGACGCGTCGAAGTTCGGCGAGGAGTCCCTGCAGAGGTTCGCGCGGCTCGAGGACCTCGACGTCGCCGTTGTCGACCGTGCCCCTGTCGGCGCGCTCGCCGACGAGCTCGCCTCGGCCGACGTCGAGGTCGTGACGGCGGGGCGCCCGGAAGACGGGGGCGCGCAGGCATGAGTGGGACCACCGCGAACCTCTGCTCCGGCCCCGGCGCGCCACGCGCGGCACGGCCCGCGCGCGCCGCAGGAACGGGCCGATCGCCCGCGGCCGGATCCGGCCGCACGCAGAAGACCGCCGAGACAGGGGAACACACATGATCGTCACGTTCACGGCCAACCCGGCGCTCGACCGGACGATCGAGCTTCCGCGGCCGATCGCTCCCGGCGAGGTGCAGCTGGCCGCCTCCGCGCGGGAGGACGCGGCGGGCAAGGGCGTCAACGTCGCGCGGGTGCTGGAGGCCGCCGGGGCCGACGCCGTCGCGGTGCTGCCGCTCGCGGGAGACGACCCGTACCGCGCGCTGCTCGGCGACGCCGTCGCGGTCGACGCGATCGCGACCGAGCGCCGCGTGCGCGTCAACACGACCATCACCGACGGCGACGGTGCGACGACGAAGCTGAACCTGCCGGGAGAGCCCGTAGGCGAAGCCGAGGTGATCCGGATGATCGACGGCGTCGTCGCCGCGAGCGAGGGCGCCGAGTGGCTCGCGCTGTGCGGCTCGCTGCCGCCCGGCGCACCCGTCGACCTGTACGCGCGCGTCGCCAGGGAATGCCGGAGCCGCTTCTCCCGCCCCCCGAAGATCGCCGTCGACGCGTCGGGGGCCGCGCTCGCGGCGCTCGCCGCGGCCGCGGGGGACGACGGGCCCGTCGACCTGATCACGCCCAATGCCGAGGAGCTGGTCGACCTGCTGTCCGACCTCGAGCGCGACGGCGGTGTCCGTGCGAGCGCGATCGTGCTCGGTGCCGCGGCGGACGCCGACGCGTCGTCGCCCCGCGCGGACCTCATCGAGGCGCTGGAGTCCGACCCCGTCGCGGTCGCCCGCGCCTGTCGCGCGCTCGTGCCGCGGATCGCTCGTGCCGCCCTCGTGACGCTCGGCGGTGACGGCGCCGTGCTCGTCGACGCCGACGGCGCCCGCCGCTCTCCCGTTCCCGCGGGCATCGCGGTCCGCTCCACCGTCGGCGCCGGGGACAGCGCGCTCGCGGGCCTCCTGCTCGCGGACATCGCGGGCGCGACCGCCGACGACCGGCTCCGCAGCGCCATCCGCCACGGCTCCGCGACCGCGGCGCTGCCGGGCACGAGCCTGACGACGCCCGACGACCTTCCGGCGGGGGAGCTCCCCGTCACCCCCATCGCCTGACGAACACACACCCCACCCACACCACGGAGATCACCATGGACACCATCACAGCAGGGCTCGTCAGCCTCGACGAGAGCCTCGGCGACGACAAGGCCGCGGTGCTGCGCGCTCTCGCCGCCCGCTTCGTCGCCGAGGGGCGCGCGGCCGACGCCGACGCGCTCTTCGACGCCGCCTGGGCGCGCGAGGAGACCGACGCGACGGGCCTTCCCGGCGGCATCGCCATCCCGCACGCCAAGGCAGCGACGGTCTCGGCGGCGTCGCTCGCGTTCGCCCGCCTGAGCCCCGGCGTCGACTTCGGCGCCGACGACGCGCCGGCCGACATCGTCTTCATGATCGCCGCGCCCGACACCGCGGCCGAGGAGCACCTCGCCGTGCTGTCGTCGCTCGCCCGTCACCTCATGGACGAGGACTTCCTCGGCGCTCTCCGCGCCGCATCCGATGCCGACGAAGCCGTCGCGATCGTGCGCGCCGCCATCGGCGAGGGCGACGACGTTCCGGATGAGGCGCCCGCGCCCGAGGAGGCGGCCGTGGGCGTGCCGGAAGGGCTCACGATCGACGGACGCCCCGCGCGGATCGTCGCCGTCACGGCGTGCGCCACGGGCATCGCCCACACCTACATGGCGGCGGACGGCCTCGCAGCCGCGGCGAAGAAGGCCGGCGTCGAGTTCGCCGTCGAGCCGCAGGGCTCGAGCGGCTTCGACGCGGTCGACCCCGCCGTCATCCGAGACGCGGACGCCGTGATCTTCGCGGTCGACGTCGACGTGCGCGAGCCCCAGCGCTTCGCGGGCAAGCCCGTCATCCGGAAGCGGGTCAAGGCGGGCATCGAGCACGGCGACGAACTGATCGCGCAGGCCGTCAGCGCGGCGTCCGACCCCGGCGCCGAGCGCGTCGGAGGCGAGGCCGACGCGGGCGCCTCCGGCGACGAGCAGGGCGAGTCGATCGGCGCGAAGATCCAGCGCGTGCTGCTGACCGGCGTGTCGTACATGATCCCGTTCGTCGCGGGCGGCGGCCTGCTGATGTCGCTCGGCTTCCTGCTGGGCGGCTACGAGATCTCGGATGTCGCGCGCGACATCGCGCTGAACAACGCGCTCTGGAACCTGCCGGACGGCGGGCTGCTGCAGTACCTCGGCGCCGTCGCCTTCATCATCGGCAAGACCTCGATGGACTTCCTCGTGCCGGCGCTGGCCGGGTACATCGCGTTCGGCATGGCCGACCGCCCCGGCATCGCGCCCGGCTTCGTCGCCGGTTCGGTCGCCGTCATGATGAGCGCCGGCTTCATCGGCGGCATCATCGGCGGCGTGCTCGCCGGCCTCGCGGCCTGGTGGCTCGGCTCCCTGAAGGCGCCGCAGTGGCTGCGCGGCCTGATGCCGGTCGTGATCATCCCGCTGCTGGGCTCGATCTTCGCATCCGGGCTCATGATCCTGTTCCTCGGGGCGCCGATCGCGGCGCTCATGGAGGCGATGACCGCGGGCCTGAACGGCCTGGCCGAGTCTGGCCTCATCGTGCTCGTCGGCGTCGTGCTCGGCCTGATGATGTGCTTCGACCTCGGCGGCCCCGTCAACAAGGTGGCGTACGCGTTCGCTGTCGCGGGCCTCGAGGGGGCGTCCGAGTCGAACCCCGTGCCGTACCTGATCATGGCCGCCGTGATGACGGCGGGCATGGTTCCGCCGCTCGCGATGGCGCTCGCCTCGACGGTGCTCGACCGCAAGCAGTTCACGGCCCCCGAGCGCGAGAACGGCAAGGCCGCCTGGCTGCTGGGCCTGTCGTTCATCTCCGAGGGCGCGATCCCGTTCGCCGCCGCAGACCCGCTGCGCGTCATCCCCGCCTCGATGCTGGGCGGCGCGGTCGCGGGCGGCCTCTCGATGACCTTCGGCGTCGCCTCGCAGGCCCCGCACGGCGGTGTGTTCGTGTTCTTCGCGATCGACCCGCTCTGGGGATTCGCGATCGCGCTCGCCGCGGGCACGATCATCACCGGCTTCGCGGTGGTCGCGCTGAAGCGGTACGCGCACAAGCGCACCTCGGTCGAGGCCGAGGCGGTCGCGGCCTGAGCTGACGCGCCCCGTACGAACCGCGCCCATCCGGATGCCGCATCCGGGTGGGCGCGGTCGACTAGAGATGAGAATCATTCTCTGTTAGCGTTGCTCCTGCGCCTGCGGTGCGCCGAGATCGGGTGTCGGCGACCGGACCGCGGTGCTCCTTCGAAGGGCGGCGCCCCGTGTGATGCCGGGGCGCCGCCTCGTCGTCGCTCCGCCCCGTGAGCCCCGCAGTCGACGCGCCGCCGGTGTGACGCCCGCGGTTCCGGGGCGGCGCCGGGTTCGGGGTGCGCGTTCGGCCCGAGACCCGGTATGATTCCTGGCATGAGCAGTCAGACCAGCGTGTTCGCAGTGACGCACACGCTTGCCGTACGCGACCGCCGCGCCTGACGGCGCGCCTCGCAGAACGCCTCGCGCGTCGTCCATCCGAGAGACCCTTCGCGTCTCGGAACGACGGTCTTCTGCACCCTGCTTGCGGTCTTCACGGCCGATCCGTCTTCGAGGCGCTCCACCTCTTCCTCCTTGGAGCGCGAACATGCGTCGTTCAACCCACGGCGGCCGGCACGAGCTCGGCCAGAACTTTCTCACCCACACGCCCACCATCCGCAGAGTCACGGATCTCGCCGCGGCGACCCGGGGCCCGATCCTCGAGCTCGGCGCCGGCGACGGGGCCCTCACCGGGCCGCTCGCCGGGCTCGGCAGGCCGCTGACCGCCATCGACATCGATGAGCACCGCGTCGCGCGCCTCCGCAGGGCCCTCCCCGGCGTTGCGGTTCAGCGCGCCGACGCGCTGACGGTCGCCCTCGACCGCCCCGTGATCGTCGGCAACGTCCCGTTCCACCTCACCACCCCGATCCTGCGCCGGCTCCTCACCGCCGGGTCGTGGAACGAGGCCGTGCTCCTCACGCAGTGGGAGGTCGCGCGCAAGCGGTGCGGCGTCGGCGGCTCCACCATGCTGACGGCGCAGACCTCGCCGTGGTTCGTCTTCTCGCTGCACGGGAGGGTGCCCGCCGGGAGCTTCCGGCCGCGCCCCAGCGTCGACGGCGGCATCATCCGGATCAGCCGCCGCGTGGAGCCGTTGGTTCCCAAGACGCAGCGCGCGCACTACGAGCGATTCGTGCGCGCGATGTTCACCGGTCGAGGAGGATCGCTCGACCGCGTCGTCGCCAACGCGACCCGCGCCGATCGGGGCCGCGCCCGGCGTGCGATGGCGGACCACGGCATCGATCCGCGCGCCCTGCCGCGCGACCTGACGCCGCGCCAATGGGCGGCCCTCTGGCGGCGCCTGGGGGAGTAGGGGACCTGCCGCGGAACACGTCGCGCAAATATGCCGCGAACTGCTCGATAATTCGTCGGACGGAGCAGTTCGCGGCATGTTTGCGCCGGACGTGGGAGCAGCCAGGGCGGGCGGCTGGGTTGCGCCTGCGCTACGTTCGCCGGATGGGAACACCGAACGGATTCTCGTACACCGTGCGCGGTGACGAGGTCGTGATCACCCACCGAGGCAAGAGCGCGGCCGTCCTGCGCGGTGTGAAGGCGGCGGCCTTCCTCGAGCAGGTGGAGCGCGGCGACCCGCAGCAGTTGATGGCCAGGGCGACGGGAAACTACCGGCGCGGCAACGAGCGGATGTCGAAGCAGCACCCGCGCAACGCCGGGAGGGCGTGACCCGGCTCTGCGAACACTGCACGCGCATCGATGGACGCCTGCCGCGCGGGCGTGCCCCGCGAGGCGCACCCGCCGGCGGCGTGCGCGCGCCTTAGAAGAGCGTCGGCAGCGCAGCCGGGGAAAGGGCGGACGAAGCGGATGCGCGCGCCGCGCGTCTGGCCTCGGGCTGGTCGTCGTCGTCGACGGGGGCGAGCCCATAGCGGCGCAGCAGGGGACGTACGCGCTCCGCGAGCCGGCGGCGGTATGCGGCGGGCGCGTACGAGTCGTGGGCGTAGAAGCGCGCGTACCCCCGTTCCAGTTCCGGGTGCTCGCGCGCGATCCACTCGAGGAACCACTCCTTCGCGCCGGGGCGGAGATGCAGGGCCCCGAAGACGACGCGACGGGCCCCCGCATCGGCGATCGCGGCCACGGCGCGCTCGAGGTCGTCGTCCGAGTCGGTCAGCCACGGGAGGATCGGCATGAGGAAGACCGTGACGTCGAACCCCGCCTCGGCGGCCGCGCGCACCGTCGCGAGGCGCGCCGCCGCCGAGGGGGTTCCCGGCTCCACCGCGCGCTGCAGGTCGTCGTCGAAGACGGCGATGGACATCGCGAGGTCGATCGCAACGTGCTCGGCGGCCTGTGCGAGCAGCGGGAGGTCGCGGCGCAGCAGGGTTCCCTTGGTGAGGAGGGAGATCGGCGTGCCGCTCTCGGCGAGCGCGCGGATGATGCCGGGCATGAGCCCGTAGCGCCCCTCGGCCCGCTGATACGGGTCGGTGTTGGAGCCGAGCGCGACGAGCTCCCTCCGCCACGATCGGCGGCCGAGCTCGGCGCGCAGCACGGCCGCGACGTTCGTCTTCACGACGATCTGGCGATCGAAGTCGTCGCCGGCGTCGAAGTCGAGGTATCGGTGCGTGTTCCGCGCGAAGCAGTACACGCAGCTGTGAGCGCAGCCGCGGTACGGGTTCACCGTCCACGAGAACGGCATCGAACTCGCCGCGGGCACGCGGTTCAGTGCGGACTTCGCGATCACCTCGTGGAACGTGATCCCCGCGAACTCCGGGGTCCGGACCGACCGCGCGAGGCCGGGGATCGGGAGAGCCTCCTGCTGTCGATCGATCGTCTGTCCACTCCAGCGCATGCGTTCAGTCGAACATAGATTCGACTCGGTTGCAAGCGGGCCGCGCGGCCGGGCCCGCGCGAGTCGGCGCCAGCGGGCTCCGCCGACCCGTCACCCATGCAGCCAGCTCGCGCGGAACCCGTCGCCGTCGCGGGCGAGGAGCACGACCTGGCCGTTCGGGAGGCGGGGGCAGTCGTCGCCCGTCAGCGCCGAAACGGCGAGCCTGATGAGGGTGCCGTGAGCGACGGCGATCGTCGCGGGGCCTGCGTCCGCCAGGCCCCGGATGGCGGCGACGCCCCGCGCCGTCGCATCGGCGACCGACTCCGCGCCGGGGAAGTCGTCGTCGGGCCAGCGCTCACGCGCCTCGGCGACGGAGACGCCCTCCGCCTCGCCGTAGCCCCGTTCGACCAGTGCCGGCTCCGGCTCGATCCCGACACCCGGGATGTGCCCCGCGATGATCGCCGCCGTCTCGCGCGCTCGGCTCAGCGGCGATGTCACGATCCGCCGCCACACCGCCACGGAGAGGGCGCGACCGGCGGCGTCGGCCTGTGCGCGGCCGTGCGCGTCGAGCGGGATGTCGCTGCGGCCCTGCATGCGGCGGGCGCGGTTCCATTCGGTGCGGCCGTGCCGCACGAGCGCAAGGGTCACGCCGACACCCGCTCCGCCGACCTGGCCGCAGACGCGACCGACGGGTAGACGCTCGCGCGCTCGACCTCCACGCGCACGCGCTCTCCCGCCCGCAGGCGCGGCCCCGTGTGGTGCACGCGCATGCGGAGCCCGGCCCAGTCGACGACCAGGTCGCTCC
Organism: Microbacterium halophytorum; assembly: GCF_002970975.1. Classification (GTDB taxonomy): domain Bacteria; phylum Actinomycetota; class Actinomycetes; order Actinomycetales; family Microbacteriaceae; genus Microbacterium; species Microbacterium halophytorum. The sequence goes on along the minus strand of NZ_PNFA01000005.1, from coordinate 112,649 downwards.
CGGAGGGGGTGAACAGCGACGAGCGGATGGACGCGTCGCCCACCGCGTCGGGCACGACCCGCACGGCACCGGGGGCGATCGCGGCCCGCGCGTCGCCGTCCGGAACGCCGACAGCGCAGGGAACCGATAGGGGGTGGTCGCCGGCTCCGAACACACCCTCCGCGACCCGCCCGTCGACGAGCGTCGCGTCCGAGAGGAACTCCGCCACGAAGGGCGACCCGGGGGCGGCGAGCAGCTCCTCCGGCGTGCCGACCTGCTGGATGCGCCCCTCGTCGAGCACGGCGACCCGGTCGGCGAGCGCGAGGGCCTCGGCCCTGTCGTGCGTCACGTGGATCACCGTGAGCCCGAGCTCGCGCGTGAGCGCGTGCAGCTCCAGCCGGAGGCGGTCGCGGAGGGGTTCGTCGAGCGCCGAAAGCGCCTCGTCGAGCAGCAGCACGTCGGGTCGCGCGACGATCGCGCGCGCGAGGGCGACCCGCTGGCGCTGGCCGCCGGACAGGGTCGAGGGATCGCGCCCGTCGTACCCGGCGAGACCTACCGTCTCGAGGGTCTCCGATACGCGGCGCCGGCGCTCGTCGCGCGCGATTCCGGCCCTCTTCAGGGGGTACTCGACGTTGCGGCCGACCGTCCAGTGCGGCCAGACGGCGTGCTGCTGGAACACCATGCCGAGGCCGCGCTTCTCGGGCGGCACGAACGCCTTCCCGCCGGCCACGACGCGGTCGCCGATCAGGACGTGGCCGGATGCCGGCTCCACGAAGCCGGCGATCGAGCGCAGGAGGGTCGTCTTACCGGATCCGGATGGGCCCACGAGCGCCAGGAACTCCCCGTCGTCGATCCGCAGGTCGATGTCCTGCAGACCGAGATTGCCGCCGGGGAATCGGACGAACACGGAGTCGAGGGTGACGGATGTCATGACGAACCCTTCTGCGTGCGGGTGGCGAGGCCGATGAAAGCCAGCCCGAACACCGCGACGATGAGCGACCAGGCGGAAGCGGTCGAGAACGCCCCCGCCTGTTGGAAGTTGAAGATCGCGACGCCGAGGGTCTGCGAACCCGGCGACAGCAGCAGCACGGACAGCGTCAGCTCGCGCACCGCCGTGACGGCGACGAGCACGGCGCCCGAGAGCGCAGCGGGCAGCGCCATCCGGCACGTGATGTCGATGAGCGAGCGCAGACGGCCGGCGCCCGCGACCCTGGCCGCCTCCTCGGCGCTCGCGGGCGTCGACTCGAGCGGCGCCGCGACGGCCTGCACGACGAGGGCGATGAAGCTCGTCACGTACGCGCAAAGGATGAGCCACGGGGTGTTGAACAGGCCGAGTGTCGGGGCGAGGATGAGCCAGGCGACGGCGATCACGATGCCGGGCACCGCCTGCGGCAGGTTCGCGGCTGCGCCCAACCAGCGGGCGGGGCGGGTGCGGATGCGGGCGACCGCGACGCCGATGCCGAGGCCCAGCACGCCGCACACCACGGCGGCGAGGGTGGCCAGCATGACCGAGTTCGCCGCTCCGGTGAGCGCGGATTCGCTCGTCAGCGCCGTGGCGAAGTGGTCGAGGGTGAGGTTGTCCCACGTCAGAGGGACGCCCGGCGCCCTGAGCAGCGTCTGGGTCGCCAGTGCGACCAGCGGCAGCACCGTGATGCCGAGGACGACGGCCCAGGTGACCGCCGCGACCGGGAGGCGCGCGGCGCCGAGCCGCATCCGCTGCGCTCGGGCCTGCGACATGTCGAGCTGGGCGCCGCGGCCGGAGGCCAGCGCCTGCAGCACGACGCCGATCAGGGCGAGGAGCAGCACGACGACGCCGATCGTGGCGACGATCTGCAGGGGCTCGTCGACCGTGCCCGACTGGAGATACCGGTAGACGAGCGTCGCGAGCGTCACGAAGCGTTCCGGGAGGCCGATGATCGACGGGATGCCGAAGTCGGCGAGGTTGCCGACGGCGACGACGATGAAGGACGACAGCAGCGCCGGCCGCAGCAGCGGCACCGTGACCTGCAGGAGGCTGCGAGCGGGGCCGGCCCCGCTCATCCGGGCCGCCTGCTCGAGGTCGCTGGGGATGCGCTTCAGCGCGGCCGCGATGATGAGCATCACGATCGGGTAGCTGTGCACCGTGAGCAGCAGGATGACGCCGTCGGCGCCGTAGATCGACCAGAGCGGGGAGCCGAACACGTCGCGCCAGGCGAGGTTGAGCGGGCTTGTCGGGCCGGCGATGCCGAGCCACGCGATCGCGCCGACGAACGGCGGCATCAGCAACGGGCTCAGGGCGAACAGGCGCAGCGCTCCTCGGCCGGGGACGTCGGTGCGGTCGAGCAGGAGAGCGAGCGCCGTGCCGACGCCGACCGCGAGCACGGCCGAGACCCCCGCCGAGACGAAGCTGTTGCGCGCCGCTTCGAGCACATCGCCCTGCAGCAGCACGCCCGCCTGGCTGCCGTCGCCCGCGAGGTGCAGGACGGCGCCGATCGGCAGCAGCACGAAGAACGCGATCGCGACCCACAGCGCGGCGGTCGCGATGCCCGCGCCGCCGAAGCGGCGCGCGAGCCGGCGGGCCCGGCCGGAGACCGGGCCCGCCGGCTCGGCAGCAACAGCAGTCATCTACAGGAACAGCGAGCGGAACGTCTCGACGGCCGCGTCCTGGCTCGACTGCACGTCTTCGAGCGCCGGGTTCAGGATGGTGATCTCATCCATCGACGGGGCACCCTCCGGGGTGTCGACGTCGCTGCGGACGGGGAGGTAGGACTGCTCGACGGCCAGCTTCTGGCCCTCCTCGCTGACGAGGAAGTCGACGAACAGCTTGGACGCCTCCTCTTCGTCCGTGTTCGCGAAGATGCCGGCCGGCTGCGAGACGAACGGCACGCCCTCCTCGGGGTACGACACGGCGATGGGCGAGCCCTGGTCGGCGAGCTCGCGCACGAGGTAGTCGACGACGACGCCGACCGGCTGAGCGCCCGTGGCGACGGCCTGCGAGACGGGGCCATTGCTGTCAGCGATGACCGGGGTGTTCTCCGACAGGGCCTCCATCCACGCGTCGCCGAGCTCCGGTGTCAGCGACCAGACGGCGGCGTTGTAGGCGGCGGCGCCCGAGACGTCCGGGTTCGGCATCACGATCTGCTCGGCGTACGCGGCATCGGTGAGCTCGGCCCACGAAGCGGGCGCGTCCGCCTCCTCGATCATCGTCGTGTTGTACGCGATGACGGTCGGGATGATGCGGGTGCCCGTGTAGAACCCCTCGGGGTCGACCACATCGGGGTTGATCGCGTCGACGTCGGCCGGCGTGTACGCCAGCAGTTCGTCGTCGGCGGCGTAGCCCTCGAACGTCGCGGCGTCGGCGGCGAGGAGGATGTCGGCCTGCACGCCCTCGCCCGATTCCTGCTCGGTCGCGATGCGGGTCGTCAGGTCTCCCGTGCCGGCGCGGAACACCTCGACGGTCACCTCGGGGTGCTCCGCGTTGAAGGCGTCGACCAGCGCCGCCATCTTCTCCTCGGGCTCGGACGTGTAGACCGTGATCGTGCTGTCCTCGGCGGCATCGCCCGCCGCGTCGGCGGTGGCGTCGGCCGACGAGCAGCCGGTGAGCGCGACGCCGGCGACGCCGAGGATCGCGAGCGGGGTGAGGCGGGTGAGCTTGCGGGGCATTGTGTATTCCTCTTCGGGTATGAAATGGATCCGGCCGCCCGGTCAGGCGGTGACGGGCTGGGTGAACAGGGGAGCGGGGGAGTCGAGGGAGATGCTCGTCGCCGCGACGCCGCCCGGGAGCAGGTGCACGAGGGAGAACATCGCCTGGTCGTGGCCGGCCACGACATCGGGGCCGGCGTTCATCACCTGGTGGTAGGCGAGCGCCGGGCCGACTGAGACGGGCACGCCGCGCAGCGTCGCCGAGAGCGGGTGGTGGAAGTGACCGGCCAGCACGGCGAGGGCGTCGGACCCGGCGAGCACGTCGAGGAGCGCGCCCGCGTCGGCGAGCCCGGCCTTGGCCAGGGTCGGCAGTGGTGAGCCGAGCGGCGGATGGTGCAGCGCGACGACGGTGCCCGCGCCGTACGGCTCGCGCAGCTGTTCGCGCAGCCAATCGGTCTGCTCCGCGCCGAGGGCGCCCGTCGACGAGTCGAGCAGCGCGAAGCGCATGCCGGCGATGTGCTCGATGCGGTGGTGCCCTCCCGCGTGGCGGCGCATGCCGCGCGCGGCACGCGCGTCGTCGTGGTTGCCGAGCACCGTCAGGACCGGCACGCCGGCCGCCCGTTCGAGGTCGTCGAGCGCTGCCTCGAGCCGCGGGTATGCATCGGGGTTGCCCCGTTGGATGAGGTCGCCCGTGACGACGATCGCTTCGGGCGTCACGCCGGCGTCGCGCGCGTAGTCGCCGACCGCCCGCAGGCGCTCGACGCCGTCGACCCGGTCGTACAGGCGACCGTCGGCGGTGGCATGCACGTCGCTGATGTGCAGCACCGTGAGGCGGCCCGATTCCCGGCTCACGCGGGCGCTCCGATGCGGCCGACGCGCTTCGCGCGCAGCCCCTCGATCTGTGCGGGGCTCAGCCCGTGCCCGGCGAGGTAGGCGGCGGCGCCGCCGAGATCGGCGATCACGTCGAGAGCGTGGCGGACGGCGGCGACGGGGCTGTCGAGGTGCAGGCGCAGGATCTCGGCGCGGTCGGCGGACTCCAGCCCGTCGGCGATCGCGAGGGCGGCGCGCTCGCGCACCGGCCGCACGTTCGCTCCCGACAGCGCGTAGTCCGCTTCGATCTCCTCGGCGCTCGCGCCGGAGGCCGCGAGCGCGAGCGCCACGACGAGGCCGGTGCGGTCCTTGCCCGCCGTGCAGTGCACGACGGCGGCGCCGTCGGCGTCGACGATCGCGCCGACGGCCTCGGCGAGGGCTGCGCCCCGCTCGCGCAGCAGCCGTTCGTAGATCTCCTCGAGGCGCCCCGTGAGGGGAGCGGGCCGGCCGTAGATCGGCACGCTCCGCACGGGCAGGCCGTGTGCGACGGGGCCGGCTTCGTCCGGCTCGCGCAGGTCGACGGCGATCGATGCGCCCAGGCCGCGCAGGGCGGCGGCGCCTTCCGGCGTGACCCGCTCCGGGGCGCCCGTGCGCACGAGCCATGCCGGGTCGCCGAGCGCCCTGGTGTTGAACATCCCGTCGATGTCGAGCTGCGTCATCCGGGGCCTCTCGGTGTTACGTGCGTTTCGCGACCTATGGAACGCGGTTACGGGAACAGGCTGACGGCGGCGGACGACGAAGCGGTGGAGGCCGCCTTGCGCGGAGGTGAACGGTCGATGAGGTCGGCGTGACGCCGGCCGTGGGGGAGGCGCCTATTCCTCGGTCAGCGCATCCGTGACGACGCCGCGCATCTCGACGACGCCCGCGCGCGGCTCGAGCGCCGAGTGCAGCGCGTGCAGCACCACCGTGTGGCCGAGACGCGCGAGGAACGGATCGACGTCGTGGGCTTCGCCGGCGGGCCCCGTCGCCACGACGAGCGCCGCGAGCCGGCCGATCGGCGAGCGGGAGTAGCTCGTGATGACGGCGACCGTCGCGCCGCGGTCGGCCGCCGCCTGGCATGCGCGCAGCGTCTGCACGTTCGCACCGGAGTAGCTCAGCGCGAGGCACAGGTCGCCGTGGCCGAGGGTGTGGGCGGCGAACTGCTGCGCGAGCGCATCGACCGGCGCCTCCACGCAGCGGCCGAGCGTCGACAGCCGCATGGCGAAGTCCTGCAGAGGCGGGCCCGAGAAGCCGTTGCTGACGAGCACGACCCTGCCTGCGGCATCGATCGCGCCGGCGACGCTGTCGATCTGGTCGGGGTCGACGCACTCCTGCGCGAGGCGCACGGCCTCGATCGCGTCGTCGAACGTGTTCGGCACGGCGTCGGCCTCGTCGCGCGGCGCCATCGGCGCCGACCGCGCCAGCTCCAGCCTGAGGTGCTGGAACCCGCGGAACCCGACGCTCTGGCAGGCCCGGATGACGGTGGCCGTCGACGTCTCCGCCGCGGCCGCCAGCTCGGCCGTCGACCAGCCGACGACGTCATCCGGCCGCTCCACGATCACGTCGGCGACGCGCGCCTCGCTCGGCCCGAGTGAGGACTGCGCCGTGCGCACCCGGGCGACGACGCCGAGAGCGGGCCTGGCGATGCTCATCCCGTCACGGTAGACCCGCCAGGTTACGCAGAGGCGAACGAACGCCTGTCGGCCGGTCGTCGGAACGGCCTCAGGGCGCGAACAGCGCGAAGCCCGCCGCCAACAGCGACATCGCGGACACGAGCCCGAGCAGGAACGCGGGCACGTTGATCGCGGCGGCAACGCGCCGCGGAATGCGGCCGAGGAGCACCTCGGTCGTGATCATGCCTCCCCAGTGCAGCGGGAACATGCTCACGGGGACGAGCGCGATCGTGCCGATCAGCCAGAGGCCGATGGCCAGGACCTCGCCGCCCGGCGAGGCGATCGCGAACACCGTGATCAGCAGCGCGAGCGCGCACACCACGAGATACAGCCCCGTCGTCGCGAGGAAACCGCGGAGGGCCCGGCCGCCCGACCACGCCACGAGCATCGCCCTGAACCGATTCCCGAAGCGGCGCTCGACCAGGATGAACCACGCGATGATCGCGATCGACCAGAGGATCGCGAAGAGGCCGGGGGACATCCCGACAGGATATCCGCACGCGCGCGATCACCCGTGCGGGTGATGCGGCGGGAGCGCCGTGGCGGAATACTCGGGGCATGGCCACACTGCGCGCGCGATCGGAGACGCGGCTCGACGGCATCGGGATGCTCGTCGCCGCCGCCCTGATAGCGGCCGTGGCGCTGCCGCTGACGCTGGTCGTGCTCGACCAGACGCCGGATCGGGGCATCTCGCCGGCGCTGAGCGCATGGGTGATCTCGCTCTGCGCGCTTCTGCACGCCGCGAACGTCCTCGCGCGGTGGCTGCCCACCGGCGCGTTCGTCGCCGGTTCCCTCCTCATGCTCGCGCTGGCGATCACACACATTCCCGGCCTGTCCAGCGCGGCGATGATGCCATCGGGGCTGGCGTATCTCCCGCTCGTGTGGCGGATGGCCGCGGACGACGACCGCCTCCGCTCGCGAGGTGCGCTCGCGGTCGGGATCGCCGGCGCCGTGGTCATCACCGCGCTCGATGCCACCCGCGGCGGGGTCCGTGACCCCCTTCTCCTGCTCGCCGAATCCGGCATGCTCGTGGCAGGGATCCTCGCGGCATGGGCGCTCGGCGCCCTGTCGCGCACGCGGCGCAGCGCCGAGGCGGAGCGGCTCGAGGAGCGCACGCGCCGCGCGGTCGCCGACGAGCGGGCTCGCATCAGCCGCGACCTGCACGACGTCGTCTCGCACTCCCTCGCGGTCATGATCGCTCAGGCGGAGGCGGCGCGCGTCCTCGCGCGGGGCGCCGGCGCCGACGAGGCGCTCGAGAAGGTCGCGGAGACGGGCCGCTCGGCGATGCAGGGGCTGCGCGGCATGATCGGCGTGCTCGACGCGCGCCCGGCATCGAGCGAGGCGGTCCCGGATGTCGCCAGGATCCCCGAACTCGTCGAAGGGGCGCGCAGCGCGGAGCACGTGATCGAGCTCGAGGTGCGGGGGAGAGCGATGCCGATTGCGCCGGATGCGGAGCTGGCGGCGTACCGGATGGCGCAGGAGGCGCTGACGAACGCTATCCGGCACGTGGCACCTCCTGTCCGGATCGACGTGGTCGTCGCCTGGGGCGAGGACGACGTGGAGGTCGTCGTGGCGGACGACGGCGGGCGCGGCCGCGCCGCACCGACCGCCGCGGAGCACGGCGGCACGGGCCTGATCGCGATGACCGAGCGGATCGAGCGAGCGGGCGGCAGTCTGGAGATCGCGAGGGGCTCGGGGTGGCGGCTCCGCGCCGTGCTCCCCGCGGGGGCACGGGCATGACCGCGCCGGTGTCCGTGCTGCTCGCCGACGACCAGGAGTTGTTGCGAGACGCGCTCGTCACGGTGCTCGACGCCGACCCGCGGATCCGCGTCGTCGGCGGGGTCGGCGACGGGGCGGCCGCCGTCGAGCATGTCAGGGCGCATCGAACCGATCTCGTGCTGATGGATGTGCGCATGCCGGGCATGGACGGCATCTCGGCGACCGGCGAGGTGCTGAGGGCGAGCCCCGCGACGCGGGTGCTCGTGCTCACCACCTTCGACCTCGACGAGTACGTGTTCGCCGCGATCCGCGCGGGCGCCAGCGGGTTCCTCACGAAGGACACGCGCCCCGCGGATCTCGCGGACGCGATCGTGCGCGTCGCCGACGGCGACGCGGCCGTCTCGCCGCGCGCGGCGGCCTCGCTGCTCCGCCACGTCCGGCGGCACGTCGAACCGGACGGCGACGCGCTCGCGGCGCTGTCTCCGCGCGAGCGCGAGGTCTTCGCACTGCTCGCACGCGGCTCGTCCAACGCCGACATCGGCGAGAGGCTGTTCCTGACCGAGAACACCGTGAAGACCCACGTGCGTGCCGTGCTCGCGCGCCTCGGGCTGCCCGACCGGATACAGGTGGTGATCTGGGCCTACGAGAACGGCCTGATCCGCCCCGGCGAGGCTGAGGAAGATCACCCGATCGGGTGACCGGCACTCGCCCGCGGAGGCGATGCCGCGGGGCGTGCGCGCGAGGGATCGTTGCCGCATGAACACGATCGGCACCGCCTCCCCCACAGTCCTCCGTTCCGAACGCGCCGGCTTCCGCGGCCTCGTGTGGGCGGGCGCCGCGCTCGGCGTCGCCATGCTCGCCACGGCGCTCGTCTGGCTCGTCGCGCCCGGCCTCGGCCCGTACGCCGCACAGCCCGTGGCGCTGCAGCGCCTGCTCCCGGATGGCGCAGCGAGCGCCGCGATCATGGCCGCCATCCAGGCCGTCCTCGGGGCCGCGGCCGTGGCCACCGCACTCTTCGTCCTCTTCGCCCGCCCGCGCGCCGGAGGTGCGTTCGCCGCCGTCGGGCTGGTGTGCGGCTCCGTCACCGCGCTCGGCCTGGTGGGCTTCAACGGCATCGTCCTCGCGGGTTACCTGCTGGCGATGACGGCTCCGCCCTCGTTCGTCGCCGCGGCGATCGTCTTCGCGATCCGGCGGCCCCGCGTCGGCGGCCTCGTGCTCCTCGGCGTCGCGGCGCTCGCCGCGCTGGCGATCGCAGGGCCCGCTCCCGTCGGCGCCTTCTACGCGCGTGCGCTCCAAGGCCTCGCGGAGATGGGCGTCGTGATGGCCGCGGGCGTCATGTGGATCCTGTTCGCGGGCGTCTGGCTGCTGTGCGGCGCCCTCGCCGTCGCCAGGGGTTCGGGAGCGCTCGGCCGGTTCGTGCTGCGCCGGCGCACCCCGATCACGGTCCTCGCCGCCTGCTGCGCGGCGCCCTACGTGATCGCCAGGGCGAGCTGGCTGACGCCGTGGCCGCTCTTCGGCGGAGAAGCGCTCGCCACCGGCGGAGCCGCCGTGCAGATCACGGGCCTCATGCTCGCCGGAGCGATGCTCGTGGGTGGCATCCTCACGCTCGGGCTCATCATGCCGTGGGGCTCGCAGTTCCCGCGCTGGGTCCCCGTCGTCGGCGGCGGCCGGGTGCCCGTGGCGCTCGCGGTCGTGCCCGCCTCCATCGTCGCGGTGCTGTTCACGGCCGGCGGGGTCGACTCGCTCGTCGCGGGGATCGCGCAGGGCGCAGCACCCATCGAGCTGCTGATCGCGCTCGTGCTCCCGTTCTGGCTGTGGGGCCCGCTCCTCGGGCTCGCGACCTGGGGCTACGCGCTGCACCGGGCGGAGGAGGGCGAGGCGGTGCGCGCCTGAGTCCCCTCCCGCCCGCGCACGGCGGCGGCCCGGATCATCCGGGGCCGCCGCTGTTCGCGGTCAGCGGCGGTGCCGCACCGTGTCGAACTCTTCGATGACCTCATCGAGGACGCGCACGGTCTCACGCTGCTTCCGGATCTCCTGCGCGAGCCGCTCCCGGTGGTCGCGCAGCACGTCGACCAGCAGCGAGGTGCGAGCGCTCTCGTCGACCATGCAGGGGAGCACCGGTTCGATCTCCCGGCTGCTCAGGCCCGCGGCGAAGAGGCGCTGGATCAGGATTACCCTGTCGATCGTCTCGGGAGCGAAGCGGCGGTGCCCCGCCTGCGTGCGCCGGGATTCGAGCAGGCCCTGCTCCTCGTAGTACCGGATGGAGCGCGTGCTGACGCCGCTGGCATCGGCGAGCCGCCCGACGGACAGCACGTCGCCGCCAGCGAGCGTCGTATCCGCCTGCTTCGACGACATGCCCCGATCGTACCCGCGCCGCGGATCCGGGGCATCGATGATCACAGCCACTCGGTCGCGCACCGACGGATCTCCGCAGCGGGCTTGAACTTCACACTGATGTCAAGATCTACCCTCGCGACATGAGCACCGGACAGCAGGCATCCGCAGCGTCCGCGGCGATGGACACGACGCAGCGCCGCTCGCTCGCGACGCTGGGGCTCGCCCAGTTCGCCATCGCCATGGACTTCTCGATCGTCTACGTCGCGATGCCGACCATCGGGGCGGACCTGGGCATGGAACCCGCCGTGCTGCAGTGGCTCGTCACGGCCTACGCGCTGCCCTTCGCCGGCTTCCTGCTGTTCGGGGGAGCTGTCGTCGACCGGCTCGGCGCCCGCAGGGTCTTTGTCGCGGGGCTCGGGGTGTTCGGCGCGGCCAGCATCCTCGCGGGCGCCGCCGGGGCCGAGTGGATGGTGATCGCCGGGCGCGCCCTGCAAGGGGTCGCCGCGGCCTTCCTGTCGCCCGCGATCCTCGCGCTGCTGTCGACCGGCTTCCCGGTCGAGCCCGCCAGGGCCCGCGCCTATTCCGTCTGGGGCGCCGTCGGCGCCTCGGGCCTCGCCGCGGGCGTCGTCTTCGGCGGCGTCTTCACCGAGGTGAGCTGGCGCCTCATCTTCCTGGTCAACATCCCGATCGTGCTCGCCTGCATCTGGGGCGCGCGCCGGATGACCGACACCGTCCGGGCAGGCACGGCCGGTGCCCGCATGCCCGTTGCCTCGACGGCGCTCGGCACGGCGGCCATCCTGCTCGTCGTGTCCGCCCTCACTCTGCTCGGCGAGACCGCCGACGACGGGGTCGTGCCCGTCGCCGTCGGGGCGATCGCCCTCGTCGCCCTGCTCGCCTTTCTCGTCAACGAGCGGCGTTCGGCGACGCCGCTCGTCGCGCGGTCGCTCCGCCGGCTCGCGAACGTGCGGCGGGGCGCGCTCGCCGCGGCGCTGTACATGTCGAGCGTCGGCACGGAGTTCTTCGTCATCACGCTGTTCCTGCAGGACCAGCGCGACCTCTCACCCTTGGCTGCGGGCATCGCGTTCCTGCCGCTGGCGGTGCTCGTCACGGCCGGGAACCTCTGGGCGGGGCGCCTGCTGAAGTCGTGGTCGGCGCCGCGCGTGCTGCTGCTCGGCTTCGGCATGTCTGCGGTGGGTCTGCTGATGCTCGCGACCATGCTCGGCGTCGAATCGTTCTGGGCCGGGATGTTCCCTGGCCTCCTCGTGAGCGGGCTCGGCCACGGCATGGTCTTCACATCGGTGTTCGTGCTCGGCAACACGGGCGTGCCCGCCGAGCTCAGCGGCGCCGCGGGAGCCGTGCTCACATCGGCGCAGTACGTCTCGAACGCGGTCGGCATCGCGATCCTGACGATCATCGTCACCCGCATCGCCGGCACTCCGGGCTTCGCGTGGGCGTTCGGCTTCAACGCCGCGGTCGCGCTCGCCGGCGCGGTCCTCGCAGTCGTGCTGATCCGTTCGGAGAAGCGCTCCCGCCGGGCCCCGCGGTGAGCCCCGCGTGCCGCGCAGGGCCAGCCGTCAGCTCGAGGAACGCACGACGAGGGACGGCTGCATCGTCACTGTGCGGTGCGTGTGCTCCTCTGGGGTGAGGATCTCCTCGAGCAGGAGCGCCGCGGCCGTGAGGCCCATGTCGTGGCCCGGCTGGGCGACGGACGTGATCGGCACAGCAGTGTCATGCGCGAAGTGGTTGTTGTCGTGGCCCACGACGGCGATGTCCTCCGGGACGCGGATCCCGGCGACGAGGAGGGAGTGTATGGCGCCGGAGGCGAGGGCGTCGGCGGCGGCGACGAGGCCATCCGGTCGGTTGCGCGGGCTCCTCGCGGCGAGCTCGTCGCCGAGAGCCGTGCCTCCGCGCACCGTGATGCGCTCGGTCTCGATGATCTCGAGCGACACGCCCGGTGCTTCGGCCACCGCGCGCTCGGCCCCGCGGAGACGGCTCGCGACCGCTGAGAGCGAGAACGGGCCGCCGGAGAACATGAGCCGGGTGCGCCCCTGGGCGATGAGGTGCTGCGCGGCGATATAGCCGCCGTGCTCGTCGTCTGCCTGCACCCCGCAGCTGTTGCCGTCGCCCGGCCAGTTCACGAGCACGAGGGGCATGCCGTGCTCGCGCGCAGCGACGGCCGCGTCGAGCGGTCCGTCGAGCGGGGCGAGGACCACGCCGCCGAGCTGTGCTTCCTCGAAGAGCTCCAGGTGTGCCTTCTGCTTGTCGAAGTCGACGTCGCTGTTCGCGAGGATGAGGCGCTTCCCCTGTTCGTCGAGCCCGGCCTCGATGCCGCGCTCGATATCGAGGAACAGCGAGTTGCCGAGGTCGACCACGACGAATCCGATCGTGTCGCTGCGCCCGGCCGCCAGCAGGCGAGCCGCGTTGTTCCGGACGAACCCGAGCTCGGCGATCGCCCGCTCGACTCGCTCGCGCGTGGCCGTGCTGACGACGGTCGGGTTGTTGAGCACGTTCGAGACGGTGCCGAGGGACACCCCGGCACGGAGGGCGACGTCTTTCATCGCCGGACGTCCTCGTCCGACCGCGGGTGTGAGTGACATAGCGATCCCATTCTTGCCGCAGTTCTGCGGACTCTTGCAATTGAAGCGGTTCAAGTGTAGCTTTGAAGCGCTTCAAATCCGTGTGGAATGTGACCGCGAATCGAGGAGGATTCATGAAGCTCACCAGGAAGACCATCACCCGAACGACAGTGGCGACCGCGGCTGGGGCATCCGTGCTCGCGCTCGCCGCCTGCGGGGGCGGAGGAGGAAGCGCCAGCGCCGACGCCTTCAGCGTTCTCGTCAACGTAGAGAACACGGAAGTGCCCGCTGTTCTCGAGACCCTCGCTGCGGGGGCGTGCTCGGCCGAAGCCGAGGCGATGCCGCTCGAGATCGAGACGACGCCGCAGACGAACCTCGACCAGCAGCTCCAGCTGCTCGCGGGCCAGGGCGCGCTGCCCGTGCTGTTCTCCGCCGGCAACGCGCCGTCGCTGACGGCGGAGCTCGCCGACGCGGGACACATCGCCGACTTCTCCGAGGTCCTCGGCGACCTCGGGATCGCGGACCAGATCGAGCCGGCCGCAGTGTCGACCATCGAATCGCTCTACGGCGGGTTCCGCGCTCTTCCGTTCGAGTACAACGTCGAGGGCATCTGGTACAACAAGCAGATCTTCGCCGACAACGGCATCGATGAGCCGGAGACCTTCGACGACCTGGTCTCGGCGGCGGGCGCCCTCAGCGACGCCGGCGTGCAGCCGTTCTCGGCGAGCGGCGAGCAGGGCTGGCCTCTGACGCGCCTCATCTCGGGCTACATCTTCCGTGATCTCGGCCCCGACGCCCTGCAGAAGGTGGCCGACGGCGAGGCGAGCCTGACCGATCCGGAGTACGTCGCCGCGGCGCAGGCGATCGCCGACCTCGGCGCGGAGGGGTGGTTCGGCGAAGGCGTCGGATCCATCGACATGGCGACGAGCGAGAACCAGTTCCTGAACGGGTCCGCCGCGATGTTCTACATGGGCAGCTGGTTCCTCAGCGGGCTCAACGACCCCGAGATGAATCAGATCGGCACCGAGAACGTCGGCTTCATGCCGTTCCCTGCTGTCGAGGGCGGTGCGGGCGACCGCACCCAGCTCGCCGCCAACGTCGGGCTGCCGCTCACGATGAACGCGAACCTGGTCAACGACGACACGACGCCGTGGCTCGAGTGCATCGTCGAGAACTACGGGGCCACGGCGCTCGCGCAGGAGAACCGGGTGTCCGGATTCGCTCTGAACGACGAGGTCGAGGACATCCCCGAGCTGACCGCCATGGTGCAGGACCAGGTCGCGAACACGGAGACGACCGTGCTCTGGTTCGAGGCACTCCTCTCGGCCGAGGCGACGACGACCGCACAGCGCAACGCGGCCCCGCTCGTGACCGGAAGCATCTCCGCCGAGGAGTTCATGCAGAAGGTCCAAGGCGACCAGTGACCCGTCCGCGGGCGGCGACGCAGGGTCGTCGCCGCCCGCGCCCGCAGGAGACACCCCTATGAAGAACGTTCTCGGAGACCGTCGCGCCGCCTTCACGCTGCTGGCACCCGCGCTGATCATCTACTCCGTCGTCATGCTGCTGCCCGTGGTGTGGTCGCTCGGCTACACCCTGTTCGAGGGCAACGCGATCAGCGGATTCCAGTTCGTCGGAGTCGACAACTTCGTTCGGCTCATCGGCGACGCCGAGGCGCACCAGGCACTGCTGTTCACGCTCAAGTACGCCGTCGTCGTGACGATCGGCCAAGTCGTGGTCGGCTACCTGCTGTCGCTGCTGTACGTGTTCGGCCTCAGCCGCGCGTCGGGAATCGTGCGCACGCTGGTGTTCTTCCCGATCGTGATGCCGACGGTGGCCGTCGCGCTGCTCTTCCAGCAGCTGTTCGCGATCGCGCCGACGGACGGCGTGGTCAACTCGGTGCTCGCCGGCTTCGGCGGTGTTCCCGTCGACTGGTTCGGTGACGGCGGCAGCGCCTTCGTCGTGATCGCGATCATGGACATCTGGCGCTCGATGGGCTTCTACGGCGTGCTGCTCTACGCGGGGCTCGTCGACATCCCGGAGGACGTCCTCGAATCGGCCCGGATGGACGGGGCGAGCGGATGGCGGCTCGTGCAGCACATCATCCTGCCGCTGTCGCTGCCCGTGCTGGTCTCGTCGCTCATCTTCTCGATCAACGGCACGCTCAAAGTGTTCGACAGCATCATGGCGCTCACGGGCGGCGGGCCGGGAACGTCGACCAGCCCGCTCACGATCTCCGTCTTCGACCACGCCTTCACGTACGGCGAGTACGGCTACGGATCCACGCTGGCGATGCTGCTTACGATCATCTGCCTCATCGTCACGCTGTTCATCTTCCGCGCCTCGCGCCGCGACCTCACCAAGGAGCGCACTCGATGAGCCTCTCGCAGTCCACCCGGGTCATCACCACCGGCCGATCCGGTCGCCCCCGCGGCAGAGCGCCGCTGCGCTCTCGCCGGCTCCGACTCAAGCGCCTGCCGCTGTGGATCGCCGTCACCGGCCTGCTCGTCATCGTCGGCTACCCGCTGGTCTGGCTGTTCCTCGGGTCGTTCAAGACGCAGCGCGAGTTCCTCGAGGAGCCCACGTGGGCGCTTCCTCAGCAGTGGAACTTCGAGAACTACATCACGGCATGGCAGACGGCCGATCTCGGCACGGCCATGCTCAACAGCGCAGTCACGGTGCTTCCGGCCCTCGCAAGCATGCTGCTGTTCGGAACTGCCGCGGCTTTCGCGCTCGAGGTGCTCGTCTGGAAGGGGCGCGGCAGTGTGCTGCTGATCTTCCTGGCCGGGATCATGGTGCCGACGCAGATGATCCTCCTGCCGCTGTTCAGCGCGTACTTTCAGATCGGGCTCACGGGTACTCTGTGGCCACTGTTCCTGACCTACACCGCGACGGGCATGCCTCTGACGGTGTTCCTCATGGCGACGTACTTCCGCGCTATTCCGCGCGAAGTCTTCGAGGCGGCGACCCTCGACGGAGCGTCGATCTACCGGCAGTTCTTCTCGATCGCGCTGCCGATGATGCGAAACGGCCTGTTCACGGTCGGCCTCGTGCAGTTCTTCTTCTTCTGGAACGACCTGCTGATCGCGCTGACGTTCGCCAACACGGGCAACCTCCGGACGCTGCAGGTCGGGCTGCTCAACTTCAACGGCAATTTCGGAACGACCCAGTACGGCCCGCTGTTCGCGGCCGTCAGCATCAACGTGTTCGCGCTCCTCATCATCTACCTCGTGCTCAACCAGAGCATCCAGAAGGGCCTGACGGCGGGAGCCGTGAAGGGATGACGGCGCGGCAGAAGGGATCCACTATGCGCGTGTCCGCGCCTCGATTCGAGCACCTCGAGCACGCCCTGGGCGTCGGCACCCCCGCACCGCGGATCTCGTGGCGCATCGTCGCGGCCCCAGGCTGGCGTCAGGCAGGATGGCAGGCCGAGGCGTCACGCGGCGACGGCGTCGAGGTCGCACAGGGGACGGGTCCGGAGCAGGTCCTCGTCGATTGGCCGTTCGCACCGCTCGCCTCGCGCGAACGTGTCGCCGTGCGCGTACGGGTGCGCGGAGCGGACGGCGCCTGGTCCGACTGGGGCGACACCGCCGTCGTCGAGGCGGGACTGCTCTCGCCGGACGACTGGCGAGCGGTCCCGGTCGGCGCCGGGTGGCATGAGGAACCCGATACCGAGCGTCGCCCCGCACTCGTCCGCCGCGCCTTCACGGTGCCGTCTGGTGTCGCCCGCGCACGGCTCTATGTGACGGCGCACGGCCTTGCGGAGGTCGAGATCAACGGCCGCCGCATCGGCGA
This sequence comes from Microbacterium halophytorum, assembly GCF_002970975.1. Classification (GTDB taxonomy): domain Bacteria; phylum Actinomycetota; class Actinomycetes; order Actinomycetales; family Microbacteriaceae; genus Microbacterium; species Microbacterium halophytorum. The sequence continues at coordinate 96,103 of NZ_PNFA01000005.1, read as the reverse complement.
CCACGAGCTCCTGCCCGGCTGGACGAGCTACGACGAACGCCTCGTCTACTGGACCTTCGACGTCACCGAACAGGTGGCCGAGGGCGAGAACGTGATCGGCGCGTGGCTCGCGGACGGCTGGTATCGCGGGCGGCTCGGCTTCAACGGCGGCTACCGCGACTTATACGGCACCGACCAGTCGCTCCTCGCGCAGCTCGAGGTCGAGGGACACGACGGCTCGGTCGTCACGGTCGCGACCGACGCCGCGTGGCAGGCGGCACCGAGCCCGATCCTGCTGGCGAGCCTGTACGACGGCGAGAAGCACGATGCGCGCGAGGAGGTCGGCGGATGGTCGGAGCCACGCGCCGTCGTCGGCGCATGGTCGCCCGTCGCCGTCGGGCGCCGCGATCCGGCGACGCTCGTGGCACCCGCGCTGCCGCCCGTGCGGGTGACGGAGGAACTCGCTCCGGTCTCGGTCGAGCCGACGGACGACGGCGGCTTCCTGCTCGACTTCGGGCAGAACCTCGTCGGGCGCCTGCGCGTGCGCGCGGATGGCCCGGCCGGGCATCGCGTCGAGATGAGGCACGCGGAGGTTCTCGAGCGGGGCGCGCTCGGAACGCGCCCCCTCCGCCTCGCTGACGCGCAGGACGTGCTGACGCTCGACGGTTCCGGTCCTCGTGCGTGGGAGCCGCGGTTCACGTTCCACGGATTCCGCTACGCGACCGTGCACGGGTTGGACCAGATTCGTCCCGGTGACGTCGTCGCCCGGGTGATGCACACCGACATGCGCCGCACGGGAAGGTTCCATTCGTCGAACGACGACCTGAACCGTCTGCACGAGAACGTCCTGTGGGGGATGCGCGGCAATTTCGTCAGCATCCCGACCGACTGTCCCCAGCGCGACGAGCGCCTCGGCTGGACGGGCGACATCCAGGTGTTCGCGCCGACGGCGTCATACCTCTACGACTGCTCGGGCTTCTTGGAGAGCTGGCTGCGGGACGTGGCGGTGGAGCAGCTGGACGACGGCACAGTGCCGTGGTTCGTCCCCGTGATCCCGGGTGGACCGACGTGGGAACCGATCGAGACGGGTGCGGTCTGGGGCGACGTGGCCGTGCTGACGCCGCTGACCGTGCACGAACGCTTCGGCGATGCGCGGATCCTCGCCGAGCAGTACGACAGCGCCAAGGCCTGGGTCGAGCGGATGATCCGCGAGGCGGGGGCCGCTCGCGTGTGGCGCTCCGGCCATCAGCTGGGCGATTGGCTGGACCCGGCCGCGCCTCCGGAGGACCCGGCGGCGGGGCTCACTGATCGCTACCTCGTCGCTCAGGCGCACTTCGCGCACACGACTCGGCGCATGGCTGAGCTCGCGACCATCGTCGGGCGCACCGCTGAGGCCGAGCGCTATACCCGCGTCGCCGGCGAGGCGAGGGACGCGTTCCGCGCGGAGTACGTCCTTCCGGACGGGCGTTTGACGAGCGATGCTCAGACCGCGTACGCCCTTGCGATCCGCTTCGGCCTGCTGTCGGCCAGCGAAGCGCGATCGGCGGGAGCGCGGCTCGCGGAGCTCGTCCGGGAAGCCGGAAACCGGATCGCGACGGGGTTCGCGGGCACCCCGGTGATCTCCGATGCGCTGACCGAGACGGGTCACCTCGACGCCGCCTACGACCTTCTCCTCGAGACGGAGTGCCCGTCGTGGCTGTACACGGTGCGTCAGGGCGGCACGACGATCTGGGAGCGCTGGGACTCGATGCTGCCGGACGGCTCGATCAACCCGGGCGAGATGACATCCTTCAACCATTACGCGCTGGGGTCGGTCGCCGACTGGATGCACCGGGTGATCGGCGGGCTCTCGCCGGCCGCGCCTGCGTACCGCCGCGTTGTGTGGGCGCCGCAGCCGGGCGGCGGCCTCGAGCACGCGGACGTCAGCTTCGACTCGCCCTACGGCCGGATCGAAGGCTCCTGGCGCCGAGTGGACGGCGGAATCGCGTACCGGTTGTCCGTGCCGACGGGCGTCGACGCCGAGGTGCGCCTGCCCGGCGTCGAGCAGGCGATCGAGGTCGAGCCCGGTTCAGCGCTCGAGCGCGTCGTCACCGGCTGAGCGGCGCGGTGCGGAAGGCCCGGCGGCCTTCCGTACACGGCGGTGGCCCCGGATCATCCGATCCGGGGCCACCGCCGTGTACGTGCCTCGACTCAGTCCATCGTCTCGAGGTCGATGTCCTTCGTCTCCTTGCTCAGGATGAGGGCGATCAGCGTGAGCACGCCCGCCGCCGACATGTAGACGCCGACGAGCCACGGGTTGCCGCCGCCGAATTCCCACAGCTTGATCGCGACGAGCGGGGCGACGGACGCGCCCAGGATCGACGACACGTTGTACGCCACGGCCGAGCCCGTGTAGCGCACGGTGGTCGGGAACAGCTCGGGCAGGAGGGCGCCCATCGGGCCGAACGTGAGGCCCATCAGAGTGAAGCCGAAGATGAGGAATGTCTGCGCGAGCGCGCCCGTGAACTCCGCGTTGGCCTGCGGCAGCAGGAACACCGAGTACACGAGGCCGAGCGCGATGATCCCGGATGTCACCCAGATCAGCAGTCTGCGGCGTCCGATCGCGTCGGCGAGGGGGCCGGAGACGAGCGTGAAGACGCCGAAGAACACGACGCCGAAGATCTGCATCAGCACGAAATCTGTGCGCGCGAAGCCCAGGCCGGGAACGGCTGCGTCGGTCGGGGCAGTGCCGTAGGCCAGCGTGAAGTTCGTCATCAGGTAGAACAGCACGTACGTGGCCAGCATGATGAACGTGCCGAGGATCAGCTGCCACCAGTACTTCTTGAAGACGTAGCCGATGGGGGCCTTCTTGACCTCGCCCTTCTCGGAGATCTTCTGGAACGCCTCCGACTCGACGAGCTTCAGGCGCACCCACAGTCCGATGATGACCATCACGGCCGAGAACAGGAACGGCACGCGCCAGCCCCAGGTGAGGAACGCGTGGTCGACGTTGGCCGCATCGCCGGGGAGCGAGTAGTTCAGCACGAGGAAGACCGCGTTCGCGATGATGAACCCGATGGGCGCGCCCAGCTGCGGGAACGTGCCGTACAGCGCGCGCTTGCCCTCCGGGGCGTTCTCGGTCGCGACGAGCGCTGCGCCCGACCACTCGCCGCCGAGCGCGAAGCCCTGCGCGAGGCGGAGGACGAGCAGCAGGGCGGCGGCCCAGACGCCGATCGAGTCGTAGGTCGGCAGGAGGCCGATGAGGAACGTCGCGATGCCCATCGTGAGCAGCGACGCCACGAGCGTCGACTTGCGGCCGAACGTGTCGCCGAAGTGACCGAACACCATGGCGCCGATCGGGCGCGCGACCATCGCCGCGCCGAAGACGGCGAACGACGCGAGCAGGCCGGCGGTCGGGCTGAACGACGGGAAGAAGAGGTGAGGGAAGACGAGGGCGGCGGCGGTCGCGTAAGCGTAGAAGTCGTAGAACTCGACCGTCGTGCCGACGAGGCTCGCGGCGATCACTCGGCCGCGGGAGTTGAGCGGCGCGCCCGGCTTCGGCGTCGCCTGTGAGGTGCTGGTCATGTGCTGCCTTCAGCTGTCAGAGCGGATGAAAGGCAGGCCGGATGGTGGGGTCTGCTGGGTGGCTCCGGCGGCCGCGCAGCGGATCGCGCCACGCCCCGCCCGAAGCGGCGTGCGGCGTCGTGGCCGGGCACAAGGAGCTATCTTACTCCCGTACCCGCCCATCCGGCGTCGGTGCTACCGCCACATCACCCCGAGGCCGGCGTTCAGCAGCGTGAGCGCGCCGATCGCCCAGAAGGTCCACACCGGCAGCGGGCGGTCCTTCTTGGCCCGCGCCGACGAGATGCCCATCAGCGCGCCGATCACGATCAGCACGACGAGCTTGACGCCGATCTTGGTGTAGTTGAGGTCGTAGCTCACGCCCCACGGCGCCGAGAGCGCGAGGCCGGCGACGAACGCGACGATCATCCCGAGGTTCATCACCATGTTCACCCGGAACGTGCGCTGCACGACCTCGACGAACCAGCCGCCGAACAGCAGGGCGAAGCCGATCAGGTGGACGAACAGGACGGCGTGGCGCAGGATCTCCATGTTTCTACCCTACGTAGAAAAACGCCTCGTTCAAAGGGGGAGCGCGAACCCGCGCGTCAGCGCAGGCCGCGCAGCAGCACCGCCGTGCGCAGGGCCGCGTCGGCGGCCTCGGCGCCCTTGTCCTCCTTCGAGCCGGGGAGGCCGGCCCGGTCGAGGCCCTGCTGCTCGTCGTCGGTCGTCAGCACGCCGAAGCCCACGGGCTTGCCGGTGTCGAGCGCGACGCGCGTCAGCCCGTCGGTGGCGGCGTTCGCCACGAACTCGAAGTGCGGCGTGCCACCCCGGATGATCACGGCGAGCGCCACGACCGCGTCGGCACCGCCCTCGAGGACGGCCTTCGCGATGACGGGCAGCTCGAACGCGCCGGGTGCCCTGACGAGGGTGTGCGCGGCGCCCGCTTCGTCGAGCGCGCGCACAGCGCCGGCGATCAGGCCGTCCGAGATCTGCTCGTGCCACATGCCGGCGACGACCGTGACGTTCAGACCGGTGCCGTCCACGCGGTCCGCCTGCGGTGCTCCTTCGACGCTCATCGGCGCTCGTTCCCTTCCGTGCTCTCGCCCTGGTGGGCTTCCTCGTGCATGAGCGCGACGGCAGCAGCCAGCTCGGCCTCGCCGATGATGTGGCCCATCCGGTCGCGCTTGGTCTGCAGGTACTGGTGGTTGTTCGGGCCGACCCCGACGATGAGCGGCACCTGCTCGGCGACGTCGATGCCGAAGCCGCGCAGCTGGTCGACCTTGTCGGTGTTGTTCGTGAGGAGCCGGATGCTCCCGACGCCCAGGTCGGCGAGGATGCCGGCGGCCGCCGCGTAGTCGCGCGCGTCGGCGGGAAGTCCCAGCGCGGTGTTGGCGTCGAGGGTGTCGAGACCCTGCTCCTGCAGCGCGTAGGCGCGCAGCTTGTTGATGAGGCCGATCCCGCGCCCCTCGTGCCCGCGCATGTAGATGACGGCGCCGCCGTCCGCCTCGATGCGAGCCAGGGCCGCGTCGAGCTGCGGGCCGCACTCGCACTTCTCCGAGCCGAAGGCCTCGCCCGTCAGGCACTCCGAGTGCACGCGCACGAGAGGTGCGTCCTGCTGAGCGAGATCGCCCGACACGATCGCGAGGTGATCGGTGCCCGTCGTGCGGTCCTTGTACGCGAGGAAGCGGAAGGTGCCGTGCCTGGTCGGCACGATCGCGTCGGCGCGCAGGCTGACGGGGCGCAGCGACGTGCCGGCCTTCGGGGTGTCGTCGTGCTCGTTCAGGTACGCGGCCAGGCGTTCGATCGTCGTGACGGGGATGCCCTCGCGGCGGCCCATCTCGATGAGGCCGGGAAGGCGCATCATGCTGCCGTCGTCGGCGACGATCTCACCGATGACGCCGACGGGGGCCAGGCCGGCGACGCGCATCAGGTCGACCGCGGCCTCGGTGTGGCCGGCGCGCTCGCGCACGCCGCCGGGCACGGCTCGCAGGGGCAGGATGTGGCCGGGGCGGATCACGTCGGTGGGGCCGGAATCGGGGTCGGCCAGGACGTTCACGGTGCGGGCGCGGTCGTGGGCGCTGATGCCGGTCGTGACGCCGGCGGCGGCATCGACGCTGACGGTGTATGCCGTGCCGCGGGCGTCCTCGCTGTGGGCCACCATCGGCGGCAGCTCGAGGCGATCGGCCCACTCGGCCGGCATCGGGGCGCACAGGTAGCCGGACGTGTACCGCACGGTCCAGGCCATCCACTCCTGCGTCGCGAGCTCGGCCGACAGGATGACGTCGCCCTCGTTCTCGCGGTCCTCGTCGTCGGCGACGATCACGGGGCGCCCCTCGCGGAGCGCCGCGACGGCTTCCTCGATCGATGCGAGGTCTGCTGCGGTCATCGGGCGGCTCCAGGCTCGGCGGTGTCGGCGGACGACAGGATCGAGTAGTCCGCGGGAGGGGTGTCGGTCGTCGCGAACGCGCTCGAGGAGGCGTGGGCGCCCTCGCGGTTCTCGTCGAGCTCGCCGATCGGCGCGTGCAGCTGCGTCGCGGCGGGCTTGTCGAAGGCGAGCAGCCGCTCGACGTGGCGGGCGAGGATGTCGGTCTCGAGGTTCACGCGGTCGCCGGGGCGACGCTCGCCGAGCGTCGTCGCCTGCAGCGTCTCGGGGATGAGCGACACCTCGAACCACCCCGTCGGCTCACCGGCCGCGCTGACGGCGCTCACGGTGAGGGACGTGCCGTCGACCGCGATCGAGCCCTTGTCGACGACGAGCGGTGCGAGGCTCGCGGGGATGCCGATCCGGATGACGCTCCACTGCTCGCCGGGCGTGACGTTCAGCACCTGGCCCGTGCCGTCGATGTGGCCCTGCACGATGTGCCCCCCGAGCCGGGCGCCGGCCGTCATGGCGCGCTCGACGTTGACGCGCGTTCCGGGCGCGAAGGAGCCGATCGTCGACATGTCGAGGGTCTGCCGCATCACGTCGGCCGTGAAGCCGTACTCGTTGTGGTCGACCACCGTGAGGCAGACGCCGCTGATCGCGATCGAGTCGCCGTGCGAGGCGTCGCTGACGGCCTTCGGCGCGCGGATCGACAGGCGCACGCCGTCTCCGTACGGCCCGACCTGGGCGATCTCGCCGATCTCCTCGATGATTCCGGTGAACATCAGCGCTCTCCTTCTTCTTGCATGGTCTGTGCCGACGCGTCCGCGAAGCGGGCGTCGAAGCGGATGTCGTGCCCGAGCGGCGTCACTCGGTCGACGACGAGGCGGCGGGCCTCGCCGATCGTGCCGACGCCGATGTCGGCGACCGCGAGTCGGTCGCCGCCGATGAGCACGGGGGCGACGTAGGCGAGCACCCGGTCGGCGAGGCCGGCCGCGAGGAACGCGCTCGCGAGGGTCGGGCCGCCCTCGACGAAGACGCGGTGCAGCCCGCGCTCGCGCAGATCGGCGAGCACGGCGCGGAGGTCGTGCGTCGCGTACACGAGCGGCTCGTGGGGGTGGTCGTAGAGGCGCGCGGTCGCCGGCAGCTCCCGCGCACCGATCACGACGGGCACCGGCTGGTGCGCGTCGAGGCCGTCGCCCGTGCGCGCCGTGAGGGCGGGGTCGTCGGCGATCGCGGTGCCCGTCCCGACGACGATCGCGTCGGCCCTCGCGCGCTCGCGATGCACGTCGGCCCTGGCATCCGGGCCCGTGATCCACTGGCTCGTGCCGTCGGCCGCGGCGGCGCGCCCATCGAGGGACTGCGCCCACTTCACCGTCACGTGCGGGCGGCCGAGCGCGGCGGCGTCGAGCCAGCTGCCCAGCAGCGCCTCACCCTCGGCGCGCAGCACGTGCGGCTCAGCCTCGATGCCCGCGGCGGCCAAGCGCTCGGCCCCGCCGCCCGATGCCGGGCCGGGGTCGTCGACCGCGAACACGACCCGGCCGATGCCGGCGGCGATCAGCGCTTCGGCGCACGGGCCGGTCAGGCCGGTGTGGTTGCACGGCTCGAGCGTGACGACGGCGGTCGCGCCGCGCGCGGCGCCATCCGGAAGCTTCGAGAGCGCGTCGACCTCCGCGTGGGCCGTGCCGGCGCCGCGGTGCCAGCCCTCGGCGAGCACATCGCCGGCGGGGGAGAGGATGACGGCGCCCACTTGCGGGTTGCGCCCGCGGGGGCCGCGCTCGGCGAGCTCGAGGGCGCGCGCCATCGCGCTGCGCTCCGCCTCGTTCGCCGCCATCTCGCCTCCCCGGTTCGGTCCTGCCGTCACCGGGGTCTGCGAACGGCACCCTGAGCGCCGCCCGTGCTGCCTTCCATCCGGACTACGCGGGGCCTGGGCCTCGCATCACCGTCGGTTCCGGAATCCCACCGGATCAACGCCGCTTCGGCCCATGGCCTCCGCGGCGCTCGCGGACTGTCACCGCCGGTTCGGATTCTCACCGACCCCGGAGCACGTTTCTTGCTGTCACTCTACAACCACGCCGCTGGGCGGATCATTCCCTGACGCCCTGTTACCGCCGGCTCGATCACCGATCGAAGCCCTCGCTGATGAGGTCGATCAGCTCCTCGCGCTGCTCGACGGGCAGGAACGTGCTCGCGGCGGCGTTCAGTTGGAAGCGCTCGACGTCGGCGAGCGTGTACTCGAACGCGTCGGCGAGCTGCGCGATCTCGCGCGTCAGCGTCGTGCGGCTCATCAGGCGGTTGTCGGTGTTCACCGTGACGACGAAGCCGAGCTGGTAGAGCAGGTCGAAGGGGTGGTCCTCGATGCGATTTCCCCACCGCGAGATGGCCCCGGTCGACATGTTGGACGACGGCGCGATCTCGAGCGCGATCTCGCGGTCGCGCACCCAGGCCGCGAGGTCGCCGAGCCGCACCCGCACGTCTTCGCCCTCCTCGGCGATGATCTCGAGGTCGTCGGCGATGCGCACCCCGTGCCCGAGGCGCAGGGCGCGGCCGTCGAGCAGGGCGCTTCGGATGGAGTCGAGGCCGTCGGCCTCACCCGCGTGCAACGTGACGGGGAAGAACTCGGTCGTGAGCAGGTCGAGCGCGTCTCGGTGAGCCGACGCGGGGTAGCCGGCCTCGGGGCCCGCGAGGTCGAAGGCGACGACGCCCTCGTCGCGGAAGTCGAGCGCGAGCTCGGCGACCTCGAGCGAGTTCGGCCCCTGCCGCAGGGCGCTGAGGATCTGCCCGACCCGGATGGAGCGGCCGGCTGCCTCGGCGTCGTCCTCGCCCAGCTCGATGCCCTCCTGCACGGCCTCGACGGCCTCTGCCATCGTCAGCCCGCCCGACGTGTGCTGCTCGGGCGCCCAGCGCACCTCGGCGTAGATCGCGCCGTCGTTCGCGAGGTCTTCGACGAGCTCGCGGGCTGCTCGTGTGAGCGCGTCGCGCGTCTGCAGCACCGCGATCGTGAGCTCGAAGGTCTGCAGGTAGCCCTCGAGGCTGCCGGCGTTCGCCTGTTCGGCGAACCACTCGCCGAGCTCCCGCGCCGTGCCGGCGGGGGCCTCGACGCCCGCTTCGCGCGCGAGGTCGAGCACGGTGCCCGGCCGGAGGCCGCCGTCGAGGTGCTCGTGCAGCGCGACCTTGGGCAGGCTCCTGACGGGAACGCCCTCGATCGTCGCCTCGTGCCGCTGCTGCGACTTGCTGTTGTTCTGGCGCGCCATGGTGAACTCCCGGATTCGTGGGCCTCGCGGATGGTTCCGGATGCGGCGGCGCCTGCGGCCGCGGAACCCGCCGGACCAGCCTATTCAGTTCCCGACGGGAACGGCAGTGCCGTGTCGGCCGGGCGTGACAGCGCCGGCGCGAACCCGTTCGCGTCGATGCGGGCCGCGACGCGCGGCGGGCGGCCGCCCGCCGCCGCATCGTCGATGCGCCACGCGCCCTCGAGCGACGCGAGGGCCCGCGGGAAGCGCGCGGCGTCGTCGGCGTGCAGCGTGAACAGGGCGTCGCCCGCCGCGACCGCGTCGCCGACGACTCGGTGCAGGTCGATGCCCGCGGCATGCGCGACGGCGTCGTCGGGGCGGGAGCGCCCGGCGCCGAGGCGCCAGGCCGAGACGCCGAACGCCTTCGCGTCGAGCCCCGTGAGCACGCCCGACCGCTCGGACCGCACGGTGTGAGACTCCCGCGGCGCCGGCAGCGCCGCATCCGGGTCGCCGCCCTGGCCGCGGATCATGGCGCGCCACGCGTCCATCGCCCGGCCGTCGCGCAGGGCGGCGGCCGGGTCGGCGTCGGGCAGGCCCGCGAGGTCGAGCATCTCGCGGGCCAGCGCGAGCGTCAGCTCCACGACGTCCGCCGGCCCGCCGCCCGCGAGCACCTCGACGGCCTCGCGCACCTCGTTCGCGTTGCCGATCGTGCGGCCGAGCGGCGCGCTCATATCGGTCAGCAGGGCCACGGTGCGCACGCCGGAGTCCTCGCCGAGCGAGACCATCGTCTCGGCCAGCTCGCGCGAGAGATCCGGATCGGTCATGAACGCGCCTGATCCGAACTTCACATCGAGCACGAGGGCGTCCGGCCCCTCCGCGAGCTTCTTCGACATGATGCTCGACGCGAGCAGGGGGATCGACTCGACCGTGCCGGTCACGTCGCGCAGGGCGTAGAGCCGCTTGTCGGCCGGGGCGAGGCCGGAGCCCGCCGCACACACGACGGCGCCGTTGTCGCGCAGGCGCTCCCGGATCTCGGCGCTCGTCAGCTCGGCGCGCCAGCCGGGGATCGACTCGAGCTTGTCGAGCGTGCCGCCCGTGTGGCCGAGGCCGCGGCCCGAGAGCTGCGGCACGGCGACGCCGAAGCTCGCGACGAGCGGGGCGAGGGGAAGGGTGATCTTGTCGCCGACGCCGCCCGTGGAGTGCTTGTCGACGGTCGGCCTGCCGAGCCCCGAAAGGTCCATGCGCTCACCGGAATCGATGATGGCGCTCGTCAGCACGCGGATCTCGTCGCGGCCCATGCCGTTGAAGCGCACCGACATGGCGAAGGCCGCCATCTGCGCGTCGGTGACGACGCCGCGGTCGAACGCGTCGACGAACCAGCGCAGCTCCGGCTCCGGCACGGCGCCGCCGTCCCGCTTGGCCGCGATGACATCGATCGCGTCGAAGGGCTCCAGAGCCATCAGCGCACCACGCCCGTCAGCACCTGGTCGAACGGTTCCCGCGTCATTCAGCGCACCGCGTCGAGGTCGCGCGGACCGAAGGCGTCGGGGAGCACCTGGTCGATCGTCCGGATGCCGCTGACGGTCTCGAGCAGCATGCCGTCGGCGGCATGCTCGTTGAGCAGCTGCCGGCAGCGGCCGCACGGCATGATCACCTCGTCGTCGGCGTTCACGCACACGAACGCCGTGAGCTTCCCACCGCCCGACATCGTCAGGTCGGAGACGAGGCCGCACTCGGCGCACAGGCCGACGCCGTACGAAGCGTTCTCGACGTTGCATCCGGTCACGATGCGGCCGTCGTCGACGATCGCCGCCGCGCCGACGGGGTAGCCGGAGTACGGGGCGTACGCGCGCCGCATCGCGTCGGCGGCGCGGCCGCGCAGGCCGGCCCAATCGATCTCGGTCATCCTGGTCACTCCTTGATGTACGGCTGGCCGGAGGCGGCGGGCGGGCGCGAGCGCCCGACCAGGCCGGCGACGGCGAAAAGCGTCACGACGTAGGGGAGCATGAGCATGAACTGGCTCGGCACGGGGGAGCCGATCACACTGAACACGCCCTGCAGGTTGGTGGCGAAGCCGAACAGCAGCGCCGCGAGGGTCGCGCGGATCGGATCCCACTTGCCGAAGATCAGGGCGGCCAGCGCGATGTAGCCGGCGCCGCCGGTCATCTCGCGGCCGAACTGCGGGTTCGACACGAGCGTGTAGAACGCGCCGCCCATGCCGGCGATCGCGCCCGCGAGCATCACGTTCAGGTAGCGGGTGCGCGCGACGTTGATGCCGACGGTGTCGGCGGCCTGCGGGTGCTCGCCGACGGCGCGGAGGCGGAGGCCCCAGCGGGTGCGGTACAGGCCGTACCAGACGATCGCGACGACGGCGTACATGAGGTAGGTGACGATCGTCTGCTGGAAGAGCACGGGGCCGATGATCGGGATCTCGCTGAGCAGCGGGACCGAGATCACACGGAACAGCTCGGGCGAGTTCAGCGTCTCGGTGTTGTCGGCCATCATCGTGCTGAAGAAGAACGTGGTCAGGCCGGCGACGAGGCCGTTCAGCACGACGCCGACGATGATCTGGTTCACGAAGTACGTGATGGCGAAGACCGCGAGCACGAGGCCGACGAGCAGCCCGGCGATCATGGCGGCGAGCAGGCCGAGCCACGGCGTGCCCGTGATCGAGCCGACGAACGCGGCCGAGAACGCGCCGGCGAGCAGCTGGCCCTCGATCGCGATGTTGACGACGCCGACGCGCTCGCCGATCACGCCGCCGAGCGCGCCGAAGATCAGCGGCGTCGCGAGCGCGAGGGAGCCGACGAGCAGACCGATCATCGGCAGCGTCGAGCCCGCCGCGGCCCACGCGAGGAAGCCGATCAGCAGAACGATCGTGAAGGCCACCGTCGTCCACAGCGGCGTCGGCTGGCTCGCGCGGGTGCGCAGCACGGCGAACACCGCGGCGGCGGCCATCAGCACGACGCAGACCCACGCCGTCGGGTTTGCGGGCAGCACGACATCCGGGATCTGGATCGCCGCTTCGGCGCTGCGGACGAGGCGGAAGGTGGCGGCGCCGGAGCGGGGCGCGAACAGAGGGAGGAGGGCGAACAGCACCGTGACGACGGCGTAGATCACCGGGACCTTCCACGACACGATCGTGACGCGGCGCTGGGCACCCGACACGACGGGCTCGGCGACGGCGGTCATCGGGCCACCTCCTTCGTCTTCCCGTTCTGCTTTCGCCTCCGGGGCCCCGCGGGATCGGGCAGGCGGAAGATCGCGCGCACGAGCGGGGGAGCCGCGATGAACAGCACGATGAGCGCCTGCACGACGAGCACGACCTCGTTCGGCACCTGCTCCGCGGCCTGCATCGAGAAGCCGCCGGCCTTGAACGCGCCGAACAGGATGCCGGCGCCCAGGATGCCGAGCGGGGTGGAGCGGCCCAGGAGCGCCACCGTGATGGCGTCGAAGCCCATGCCGGCGTCGATGTCGCCGCCGAAGCCCGTCGGCACCGTGCCGAGCACCTGGCTCACGCCGGCGATGCCGACCAGGCCGCCCGCGATGAGCATCACGATGACGTACGAGCGGCTCACGTCGATGCCGGCCACGCGTGCCGCGTGGGGGTTCTCGCCGACGGCGCGCAGGCGGAAGCCGAGGCTCGAGCGCTCGAGCAGCCACCACGTGAAGGCGACGGCGGCGAGGGCGATCAGGAAACCCGCGTGCAGGTTGAAGCTCTCGCCGAGCAGCTGCGGCAGCAGCGCCGTGGGCTCCATCGGCGCCGTCTTCGGGTTGTTCGAACCGGGCGCCTGCAGGATGCCCTGCGTCGCCAGCATCCAGGCGAGCAGGTAGAAGGCGATGTTGTTGAGCATGATCGTGAGGATCACCTCGTGGGCGCCCGTCCTCGCCTTGAGGTAGCCGGCGATGCCGGCCCAGATGGCCCCGCCCGCGATGCCGGCGGCGACAGCGAGGACGAGGTGCAGGCCGACCGGCAGGTTCATGTAGGCGCCGACGTAGCCGGCGGCGGCGGCCGCCATCAGCATCTGGCCCTGGCCGCCGATGTTGAACAGGCCGGCGCGGAACGCCAGGCCGACGCCGAGCCCTGCCGCGATCAGCGGGGTCGCGAACTTCAGCGATTCGGTGAGCGGCTTGATCTGCCCCGCGAAGGTCGCCGCGTGCGGGTTGTACACGGCGCCCTGGAAGAGGGCGATGTACGCGCCGGAGACGGCGTCCCAGATCGCCGCGAACGTGTCGACGGGGCGCGCGAAGAAGTACCCGGCCGCCGCCTGCACTTCGGGGTCGGTGATCGCGATCAGGATGGAGCCGGCCAACATCGCCAGCACCATCGAGAGCACCGCGATCGCGGCGCCGCCCGTCGTGATCTGCTGCAGTGCGCGGTGCCAGCGCGAGGGCTGGGGCACCGCGGTCTCCGCGGACGTCATGCCTCGGTCCCTCCGTCGGTCGTGCCAGGTCTCTCGCCCGCCATCATCAGCCCGAGCTCGTCGCGCGACGCGTCGCCGCCGACGATGCCGACGACCTTGCCCCGGTACATCACCATGATCCGGTCGGCCAGAGCGGCGGCCTCGTCGAGCTCGGTCGAGATCACGATGACGGGGATGCCCGAATCACGGGTTTCGATGATGCGCTTGTGGATGAACTCGATCGAACCGACGTCGACGCCGCGGGTGGGCTGGGCCGCGATGAACAGCGACAGCTCGCGGCTCAGCTCGCGCGCGAGCACGACCTTCTGCTGGTTGCCGCCCGACAGTCGGCCGGCCGCCTGCTCGGGCCCCTGGGTCCGGATGTCGAACTCGTCGATCTTCTCGCGCGCGAACTCCGCGAGAACCCGCGGCTTCACGCTGCCACGGCTGACGAAGGGTTCGCCGAAGGAGCGATCGAGCATCAGGTTCTCGGCGATCGAGAACTCCTTGACGAGGCCGTCGACGCTGCGGTCCTCCGGCACGAAGCCGACACCGTCGTCGAGGATCGCGCGCACGTCGCGGCCGATCAGCTCCCGACCGTTCAACCTGGCGCTCCCCGCGACGCGCTCCTGCAGGCCGACGAGCGCCTCGGTCAGCTCCGTCTGCCCGTTGCCCTGCACGCCGGCGATCGCGAGCACCTCGCCCCCGCGCACCTGGAACGACACGTCGTCGACCACTACGGTGCCGAACTCGTCCGTGACCGTCAGCGAATCGACGGAGAGGGCGACGTCGCCGAGGGTCGGGGGCTCCTTGTGCACCGTCAGCTCGACCGCGCGGCCGACCATGAGCGAGGCGAGCTCTGCGTTCGTCGCGGTGGGCTCGGCCTCGCCGACGACCTTGCCGAGCCGGATGACGGTGATGCGGTCGGCGACCTCGCGCACCTCGCGGAGCTTGTGGGTGATGAAGACGATCGACGTGCCCGCGGCCTTGAGCTGGCGCATCGTCGCCATCAGCTCGTCGGTCTCCTGCGGCGTCAGCACGGCGGTCGGCTCGTCGAACACGAGCACCTCGGCGTCGCGGGAGAGGGCCTTGATGATCTCGACGCGCTGCTGCACGCCGACGGGGAGGTCCTCGACCACGGCATCCGGGTCGACGTGGAACCCGAAGCGATCGGAGATCTCGCGCACCTTCGCGCGCGCCGCCGCGAGGTCGAGCCGCCCGCCGACGCGGGTCTGCTCGTGGCCGAGCATGACGTTCTCGGCGACCGTGAAGACGGGGATGAGCATGAAGTGCTGGTGCACCATGCCGATCCCCGCGGCCATGGCGTCGCCGGGGCCCGCGAAGGAGCGCACCTCGCCGTCGATCGCGATGTCGCCCTCGTCGGCCTGATAGAGGCCGTAGAGCACGTTCATCAGCGTCGACTTGCCCGCACCGTTCTCACCGAGGAGGCAGTGGATCTCGCCCGGTTCGATCGCCAGGTCGATGTGGTCGTTCGCGGTGAGCGCGCCGAACCTCTTGGTGATGCCGCGCAGTTCCAGCTTCATGTCGTTGATCCTATTCGGGTGTTCAGGTCCTCACAGAGGAAGGGAGACCGGTGCGAACCGATCTCCCTTCCCGGCGTCGAACGCCTCAGCCGAGGTACGACTCGACGGTGACGTCACCCGCGATGATGGACTCCTCGAGGGCGGCCACCTCATCGAGCAGGCCCTGGTCGACCTTGTCCGCGAAGTCGTGCAGGTCGGCGAGACCGACGCCGTCGTTCTCGAGCGTGCCGATGTACGGAGTCGCGTCGAACTCGCCGTTCGCGCTCGACATCGTCGCCTCGTAGGTCGACAGGTGCATGTTCTTCAGGATCGACGTCAGCACGACGTCGGCCGTCGACGGGTCGGTCTCGAACAGGTCCGCATCGGCGCCGATCAGCGCGATGTCGCGGTCGGCCTCCTTGATCGCCTGCAGGGCCGACTGGTAGATCGGGCCGCCGACCGGCAGCAGCACGTCGACGCCCTGGTCGATGATGTTCTGCGCGGCCGTCTTGGCCTCGGGGCCGGCCTCGAAGCCGCCGGTGAAGGTGCCTGTGCTGCCGTCCCAGCCGACGACCTGGACGTCGGCGCCCTTCTCCTCGTTGTAGTAGTCGACGCCCTGCTTGAAGCCGTCCATGAAGATCGTGACGGTCGGGAACTCCTGGCCGCCGAACGTGCCGACCTTTCCGCTCTCGGAATAGCCGGCCGAGAGGTAGCCGGCCAGGAACGCGGCCTGAGCCGTGTCGTAGAGGAGGGGCTTGAGGTTGTCGGCGTCGGTCTGGCCGTCGCCGTCCGCGTCGCCGGCGTCGTCGACGAGGACGAAGTCGATGTCGGGGTTCGCGTTCGCGTTCTCGATGGTCGCGGGGGCCAGCGCGAAGCCGACGCCCGTGATCAGGTTGCAGCCCTGCGCGACGAGGTTCTCGAGGTTCGGCGCGTAGTCCGTCTCGGCGTTCGACTCGACCTGCTTGAACTCGCCGCCGAGCTCGTCGGCCGCCTCCTGCACGCCCTCCATCGACAGCTGGTTGAACGACTTGTCGTCGAAGCCGCCGAAGTCGGAGACGATGCACGGCAGGAAGTCGGTCGCGCCCTCGCCTCCTGCGGTGTCCTCCTCGGGGGCAGCGCCGCAGCCCGCGAGCAGGGCGCCTGCGCTGATGACGGCCAGGCCGCCGAGGGCCGAGCGAGTGATCGTCTTCATGACGGTGTGTCCTCCATAGACCGAGGCCCCTTCGCGCAATCGCTGATCGGACGGCGCGCCCCAGGGCATTGTGCACACGCTAACCCGTGGGGGTTGTGCGTTCCGAGCTCCGGGCGCGTGCTGAAACGGGATAGTTACAAACCGGGCACGCGGCGTTCACAGCACGCCGTCGCGGCCCTGCTGGTGCAGCGACGACACGACGTTCTTCACGAGCTGGGCGTGCTCGCTGTTGGTCACGAGCAGGGCGTCGTCGGTGTCGACGACGATCACGTCGTCGAGGCCGACGACCGCGATGACGCGGTCGGTCTGCGACACGACGAAGCCGTTCGAGTCGGCGTCGAGCACGTGGTCCTCCTCCGCCAGGATCGTCATCTCCTGGCGTCGGCCGTTCGAGACGAGGTTCCACAGGCTCGCGAAGTCCCCGACGTCGTCCCAGTCGAACTGGCCGGGCACGACCGCGAGGCGGCCGTTCTCGGCCGCCGGCTCGGCGACGGCGTAGTCGATGGCGATCTTCTTCAGGTGCGGCCAGACGCGATCGACGACGGCGTCGCGCTCCGGCCCGTCCCATGCGGCGGCGATCTCGTCGATCTGAGCGTGCAGCTCCGGCTCGTGACGGGCGAGCTCGTCGAGCAGCACGTCTGCGCGCGAGATGAACATGCCGGCGTTCCAGAGGAACGAGCGATCGGCGAAGTACCGCCTCGCCGTCTCGAGGTCGGGCTTCTCGACGAAGCGCTCGACGACCGCGGCGGTCGGGGCGTCGTCGATCACGAGCTCGGCCCCCGTGCGGATGTAGCCGAAGCCGACCGACGGCTCCGTCGGCTGGATGCCGATCGTGCAGATGTAGCCCTCGCGCGCGACGGCGACCGCCTGGCGGACGGCGAACTCGAACGCCCGCTGGCGGGTGATGACGTGGTCGGCCGCGAACGAGCCGATCACGACATCCGGGTTCCGCCGCATGAGCACGGCGGCGACGAGGCAGATCGCGACGGCGGACTCGCGCGGGTCCTGCTCGTGGAACACGTTCTCGCACCGGATGTCCGGCAGGTTCTTCGCGACGGCGTCGCCATGGCTCGCGCCCGTGATCACGGCGATCCGGTCTTCGCCCGTGAGGGGCAGCAGGCGATCCCAGGTGCTGCGCAGGAGCGAAACGCCGGAGCCCGTGAGGTCGTGCAGGAACTTGGGGGCGTCGGCGCGCGAGAGCGGCCACAGGCGCGAACCGACTCCGCCGGCGGGGATGACGGCGAAGAAGTCGTCGATTCCGGATGACATCACCCCAGGCTATCGGCGCGGCTCGGTTAGGTTGCCCTTCGTCGTGATGTGATCCCGCTGGGAATAGGATGGACGGCAACGACGCGGCTGCTTCTGCGCGCGCCGGAACGCATGCACCGACAAGGAGGCTGTCTCGTGTCCAGTTCCACACGACAGACGCTGTCGGTGTCGGACACCACCTCGAAGACGCCGCGGGGCACGCTCTACCGCGGCACGGAGGGAATGTGGTCGTGGGTGCTGCATCGCATCACCGGCGTCGCCATCTTCTTCTTCCTCCTGGTGCACGTGCTCGACACCGCTCTCATCCGGGTCTCTCCTGAGGCCTACGACGCCGTCATCGGCACCTATCAGACCCCGATCATGGGGGTCGGCGAGGTCGCCCTCGTCGGCGCGATCGCCTACCACGCGTTCAACGGCCTGCGCATCATCCTCATCGACTTCTGGTCGAAGGGCGCCCGCTACCACCGCGTGATGTTCTGGGTCGTCATCGCGCTCTGGGTCGTCGTGATGGCAGGCTTCACACCGCGCCACCTGATGAACGTGTTCGGGGGAGGCCACTGATGACTGCCGACACCATCGCCGCTCCGCGCTCGCCCCGCAGCAAGGGCTCGAACTGGGAGAAGTGGGGCTGGATGTACATGCGCGTCTCCGGCGTGCTCCTGGTCATCCTGATCTTCGGCCACCTGATCTCGAACCTGATCATCCCTGAGGGCGGCGTGCACGCGATCAATTTCGCGTTCGTCGCCGGCAAGCTCGCCAGCCCGTTCTGGCAGATCTGGGACGTGCTGATGCTCTGGCTCGCCTTCATCCACGGCGCCAACGGCATGCGCACGATCGTCAACGACTACGTGCAGCGCAAGGCGCTGCGCACCTCGCTGATCACCGCGATCTGGGCCGCAGCCGGCCTGCTGATCGTCCTCGGCACGCTCGTCGTGTTCACCTTCGACCCGTGCCTCGGCGTCACTGAGAACAGCGTTCTCTGGGACGCGTGCCAGGCCGCGTAACGAGACGGAGCAGTTCACACGTGACTGACAAGCACCCGGATGCCGAGCTCAAGGACGGCATCTACTACCACCAGTACGACGTGGTCATCGTCGGCGCCGGCGGAGCCGGCATGCGCGCCGCCATCGAGGCGGGCCCGAACGCCAAGACGGCCGTCGTGACGAAGCTCTACCCGACCCGCTCGCACACGGGCGCGGCGCAGGGCGGCATGGCCGCAGCGCTCGCGAACGTCGAGGAGGACTCGTGGGAGTGGCACACGTTCGACACCATCAAGGGCGGCGACTACCTCGTCGACCAGGACGCGGCTGAGATCCTCGCCAAGGAGGCGATCGACGCCGTCATCGACCTCGAGAACATGGGCCTGCCGTTCAACCGCACGCCCGACGGCAAGATCGACCAGCGGCGCTTCGGCGGCCACACCCGCGACCACGGCAAGTCGGCCGTGCGCCGCGCGTGCTACGCGGCCGACCGCACGGGCCACATGATCCTGCAGACGCTGTTCCAGAACTGCGTCAAGCTCGGCATCGAGTTCTACAACGAGTACTACGCGCTCGACCTGCTCACGGTCGACGACGGCAACGGCGGCACCCGCGTGGCCGGCATCGTCGCGTACGAGCTCGCCACCGGCGACCTGCACGTCTTCCAGGCCAAGTCGGTCGTGTTCGCGACGGGCGGCTTCGGCAAGATGTTCAAGACCACGTCGAATGCCCACACCCTCACGGGCGACGGCGTCGGCATCGTCTGGCGCAAGGGCCTGCCGCTCGAGGACATCGAGTTCTTCCAGTTCCACCCGACGGGGCTCGCGGGCCTCGGCATCCTCCTCACCGAGGGCGCCCGCGGGGAGGGCGCGATCCTGCGCAATGCCTCGGGCGAGCGCTTCATGGAGCGCTACGCGCCGACGATCAAGGACCTCGCGCCCCGCGACATCGTGGCGCGGTCCATGGTCAAGGAGGTCCTCGAGGGCCGCGGCGCCGGTCCGAACAAGGACTACGTCTACCTCGACTGCACCCACCTGGGCGCCGAGGTGCTCGAGACGAAGCTGCCGGACATCACCGAGTTCGCGCGCACCTACCTGGGTGTCGACCCCGTCGTCGAGCCCGTTCCCGTGATGCCGACGGCGCACTACGCCATGGGCGGCATCCCGACGAACAACGCCGCGGAGGTGCTCGCCGACAATGACACGGTCGTTCCGGGCCTGTACGCCGCGGGCGAGTGCGCGTGCGTCTCGGTGCACGGCTCGAACCGCCTCGGCACCAACTCGCTGCTCGACATCAACGTCTTCGGCAAGCGCTCGGGCCGCAACGCGGCCGAGTACGCGAAGACGGCGGAGTTCGTCCCGCTCCCCGAGAACCCGGCCGAGAACGTCCGGAGCATGCTCGAGGAGATCCGGAATCGCAAGGGCACGGAGCGCGTCGCCGACATCCGGATCACTCTTCAGGAGGAGATGGACAAGAACGCGCAGGTGTTCCGCACGGAGGAGACCCTCACGAACGTGATGGGCACGATCCACGAGCTGCGTGAGCGATACCAGAACGTCTACGTCGACGACAAGGGCAAGCGGTACAACACCGACCTGCTCGAGGCGATCGAGCTGGGCTTCCTGCTCGACCTCGCCGAGATCGTTGCCTACGCCGCGCGCAACCGCAAGGAGAGCCGCGGCGGCCACATGCGCGAGGACTACTCGGACCGCGACGACGAGAAGTACATGCAGCACACGATGGCGTACCTCACGGGCGACCCGCACTCGCCCGATCCGGACGACCACATCCGGCTCGACTGGAAGCCCGTCGTCTTCACGAAGGACGACGCGGGCGAGCTGCGCTACCCGCCGATGGAGAGGAAGTACTGATGTCGACCGCCGTCGCCGACGCTCCCGCCGAGGAGCAGACCGTTCAGTCGTACCTGGTCACGTTCATGCTGCGCCGGTTCAACCCGGAGACCGACAGCGAACCGAAGTGGGTCGACTACGACGTCGAGATGTATCCGACCGACCGCGTGCTCGACGCGCTGCACCGCATCAAGTGGCACCAGGACGGCTCGCTCGCCTTCCGCCGCTCGTGCGCGCACGGCATCTGCGGCTCCGACGCGATGCGCATCAACGGCCGCAACCGCCTGGCCTGCAAGACGCTGATCAAGGACCTCGACATCTCGAAGCCCGTCTACGTCGAGGCGATCAAGGGCCTTCCGCTCGAGAAGGACCTCATCGTCGACATGGACCCGTTCTTCGAGGCCTTCCGCGAGGTCCAGCCGTTCCTGCAGACCCGCTCGGAGCCCGAGAAGGGCAAGGAGCGCCACCAGTCGATCGCCGACCGCGAGCGCTTCGACGACACCACGAAGTGCATCCTCTGCGCCGCGTGCACCTCGTCGTGCCCCGTGTTCTGGACCGACGGGCAGTACTTCGGCCCTGCCGCGATCGTGAACGCGCACCGGTTCATCTTCGAC
This sequence comes from Microbacterium halophytorum, assembly GCF_002970975.1. GTDB lineage: Bacteria > Actinomycetota > Actinomycetes > Actinomycetales > Microbacteriaceae > Microbacterium > Microbacterium halophytorum. Next base: position 75,155 of record NZ_PNFA01000005.1, on the reverse strand, counting down.
TCGCGCGACGACTCGTCGGACGTGCGCCTCGACATCCTGAACGACAAGGAGGGCGTGTGGCGCTGCCGCACGACCTTCAACTGCACCGAGGCGTGCCCCCGCGGCATCGAGATCACCAAGGCGATCGGCGAGGTGAAGCAGGCCATCATCAAGGGCGGCCGCTGATCCGCTGACGCGCGCATCGCACACGAAGGGGCCCGGCATTCGCCGGGTCCCTTCCGCGTGAGTGGCAGCCGAGCTGAATCGGCGAGGAACCGCACGATCGAGGAGGAGTGCGGCGCCCGGCTCCTCGATGGAGCGGTTCCGCCTCCGATATGCGCGGGACGTGAGGATTCTCTTATCCGAGGTGCGATTCCGGGCGTTCTCCGACGCTGCGTCGATACTCTGGCCTCACCGCGGTGGTCGCGGTCGATCGAGGGGGTTTCATGGTCCGGATGAATGGAACGACGGGTGCGCTCAGCACCGCCGCGGTGCTGGTCCTGGCGGGCGTCGCGCTCGCCGGCTGCACGACGGAGGACCCGTCGTCGACGGCACCGGGTGTGACGGCGGAGCCGTCGGACGAGGCGACTGGCGGCGGCGCGGATGACGCCGGTTCAGGCGACTCGGGGTCGACCGACTCGGGCTCCGGCGACGCAGCGGCGGACGGGCTCGCGGCCGAGGAGTTCGACGTCGCGTGGGACGAGGCGGTGCAGATCGCGCAGGACGCGTTCGACGGGCGGCTCACCTCGCTCGACCTCGATGAGGACAACGGTCGCTTCGAGTACCAGGTCACCCTCGCATCGAGCAGCGAGGAGTTCGAGGCGACGATCGACCCGAGCACTGGCGAGATCGTTCAGCAGGAGCGCGAGGCCCTCGATTCCGACGATGCTGCCGAGGTCGACGACGAGGCGTTCGAGCTCGACGGCCTGATCACGCCCGCCGAGGCGATGGCGGCAGCGACGGCCGAGGCATCCGGGCCCGTGTCGTCCTGGTCGCTCGACAAGTCCTGGTCGGGCATCCTCTACGACGTCGAGATCGGCACGGGCGACGACGGCCCGAGCGTGACGGTCGATGCCTCGAACGGCGCGGTCGTCGAGGTCGAGACCGACGACTGATCGCCCGGAACTGAACGGGAACCGCCGTCTCGAGGAGACGCCGCAACATCGAGGAAGAACTGCAACATCGAGGAGGAACCCGGCGATCGGCTCGTCGATCCTGCGGTTTCTCCTTCGTAGTGCGCTCGGGACGCGGCAGCGGTGAGGAATCGAGGGGGAGCGGCGGCTTCGAGGAGAAACCGCAACATCGAGGAGGAATCCGGCGATCGGCTCCTCGATCCTGCCGCTTCTCCTTCGGCGCGCGCGGGACGCGCGGGGCGGGGCCGGATGTCCGGGGCCCTGGATAGGGTGGTGGGCATGAGTTCCGTGCGCATCGCCTCCGTCAATGTCAACGGCATCAGGGCCGCGGTCCGGAAGGGCATGCAGGCGTGGGTCGAACAGGCAGCCCCCGACATCATCACGATCCAGGAGGTGCGCGCCGACCGCTCGCACGTCGAGGCCGCGCTGCCCGGCTGGCACATCCTCGAGGAGGAGGCCCCGCAGAAGGGGCGCGCCGGCGTCGCGATCGCCTCGCGCGAGCCCGCCGTCGCGCACCGCACGGGCCTCGGCGAGGGCGTCGACGCGCAGGGGCGCTGGCTCGAGGCCGACTTCGAGGTCGGCGGGCGCACCGTCACGGTCGTGAGCGCGTACGTGCACTCGGGAGAGGTCGATACGCAGAAGCAGGAGGCCAAGTGGGGCTTCCTCGACGCCATGGAGACCCGGATGCCGCAGCTCGCCGCATCCGGTGCCCTCGCGGTGATCACGGGCGACCTGAACGTCGGCCACCGCCCGTTCGACATCAAGAACTGGAAGGGCAACGTCGCCCGCGCCGGCTACCTCGCGCGCGAGCGGGCGTACTTCGACCGCTTCCTGGGCGCCGAGGGCGAGCCCGTCCCGGGGCAGGAGCCCATCGGTCGCGGCAAGGTCGGCGAGCTGAGCGACACCCGCGCCTACAGCGAGGGCCGCTCGGGGCTCGGCTGGGTCGACGTGGGCCGCACCTTCGCCGGCGAGGTCGAGGGGCCGTACAGCTGGTGGTCGAACCGCGGCCAGGCGTTCGACAACGACACGGGCTGGCGCATCGACTACCACCTGGCGTCGCCCGCGCTCGCAGCGCTCGTCGGGGCCTACCGCGTCGACCGCTACCCCTCCTACGACGCGCGCTGGAGTGACCACGCACCCGTGGTCGCGGAGTACGCGATCAGCTGAGGCCCTGCCCGCCCCGCGCGATCCGGGCATCGGCGAGCGCATAGAATCGTCTGGTGACTACTGAGCGCCTCTACTCCGGAATGCAGCCGTCGGCCGACTCCCTCCAGGCCGGCAACTACATCGGGGCGCTCCTGCCGTGGCGCCGCATGCAGGCGGAGTACGACGCGTTCTTCAGCGTCGTCGACCTGCATGCCATCACGGTTCCGCAGGATCCGGCCGAGCTGCGCGAGAAGACGCGCCGCACCGCCGCGCAGTACATCGCCGCGGGCATCGAGCCGTCGAAGTCGACCCTCTACGTGCAGTCGCATGTGAAGGCGCACACCGAGCTGGCCTGGATCCTCTCGACGATCACGGGCTTCGGCGAGGCCGGCCGGATGACGCAGTTCAAGGACAAGTCGCAGCGGTTTGGCGAGAGCGCGACGAGCGTCGGCCTGTTCACCTACCCCGTGCTGATGGCGGCCGACATCCTGCTCTACCAGACCGACGTCGTGCCGGTCGGCGACGACCAGAAGCAGCACGTCGAGCTGACGCGCGACCTCGCGGAGCGCTTCAACGCGCGCTTCGGTAAGACCTTCGTCGTGCCGAAGCCCGTCATCGCCGCCGAGGCAGCCCGCATCTACGACCTGCAGAACCCGACGTCGAAGATGTCGAAGTCGGCCGAGTCGCATGCGGGCGTGCTGTGGCTGCTCGACGACGTCAGCGTCACGGCGAAGAAGATCATGCGGGCCGTGACCGACAGCGACGGCGTCGTCCGGTACGACCGCGAGGCGAAGCCGGGAGTCGCCAACCTGATGACGATCTACGGTGCGCTGACGGGCTCGACGCACGCCGCGATCGAGGACGAATTCGCCGGTCGTGGCTACGGCGACTTCAAGAAGGCGGTGCGCGACGCGGTCGTCGCCGAGTTCGAGCCCGTGCGCGCCAAGGCGCTCGAGCTGCTCGACGACCCCGCCGAGCTCGACCGCGTCCTCGCCGTCAACGCCGGCAAGGCGGAAGAGGTCGCCGAGCGCACGTTGACCGACGTGCGCGACCGGATCGGCCTGCTCCGCCGTGGCTGAGCGCGGGCTCCCATGGGCGACCCCGTCCCCCTGCACACGACCCGCTTCCTGCTGACGGCGCCACGGGCATCCGACGCAGAACCGATCTACCTGGCGTGCCAGGACGAGGCGATCCAGCACTTCACGACCGTGCCCTCGCCGTACACGCGCGAGGACGCGGAGAAGTTCATCGAGCTCACCGCCGGCTGGTGGCGTGACGGCACCAGCATGACCTGGGTGGTCCGCCCGCTCGACGCGCCAGAAGGCGTGATCGGCGTCATCGGGCTCGACAGCATCGCCGACGGTGCGGCCGAGCTCGGGTTCTGGGCGGCACCGGGTGCCCGCGGAACGGGGGCGATCGCCGAGGCCGCGGCCGCCGTGCTCGATTTCGCGTTCGGGCCGATGCGGCTCGAGCGGGTGCAGTGGCAGGCGGCCGTCGGCAACTCGGCCTCGGCGCGCGTCGCACAGAAGCTCGGCTTCCGCTTCGAGGGCGTGCGGCGGCTCGGGCTCGGCGGTATCGGCGCCGGCAGCGGGCGAGGCCGCGCGGACGGCTGGGTCGCCGGGCTGCTGGCGACCGACGAACGAGCGGCGGTCGACTGGGGCTCGGCGGATGCGCCCGCGTTCGCGACTGCGGGCTAGTCTGGGTGCTTTGCCACGAGCTTCGAGGAGCCCCATGCGCCGCACCATCGGCACGCTGTTCGCCGCCAGCCTCCTGACGATCGGCCTCGTCGCGTGTGCGTCGTCGCCGGAAGATCCGGAAGCGCCGGTCACCGAGAAGGATGCGTCTGCGACGGAGCAGGGGGCCGAAACGGATGAGCAGGGCACCGAAGGGGCTGGCTCCGCGGCGCCGACCGAGAACGCCGACGAGCTCTGCGCGTCGGGCGAGGCACGGGGCGGCGATGTGTGTGTCGTGACGAACGCGAGCGTCGACGGCGACCTGGCGTTCGAGGGATACGACTTCGTGAAGCTCATTGACACCCGCATGACCGGAAGCGTCGCGGCCGGAGGGCTTCGGGAGCTCGTCGTCACGGGGTCGAGCGTCGACGGCGACCTCACGGTCACGCGCACCCAGGGCGTCGTGGTGAAGATGACCGAGGTCGGCGGCTCGCTCGCGATCTCGGAGGCGGAGCACGCCACCCTCGTCCGCAACGAGATCGGTGGCGACCTGACGTGCGACGGCGTCCGCGCCGACGGCGATGGCAACGAGGTCGCGGGCGACAACACCTGCTCGGTGCGCTGATTTCCGCTGGCAGTCGCGGGCGGGTTCTCACGCATCGCGTACCCTGCCGATGATGGCCGATCACTACCAGCGCCTGCTCGACTGGCTGGCGCGGCGCGAGGATGTGCTCGTCGTGGATGCCGCCGGCGAGCGCATCCGGATGCGCCCGAGCGTGGAGACGTACGAGGGGCCGGACGGCGACGTCGACGCTCCGGCCGAGTTCGATGTGCAGATCCCTCGAGCGGCGTTCGAGGCCGCGTACCCACACCTGTGCGCCGGAGCACGTGACGTCGGGCTCGTGCTGGGCGACGCTGTCGAGGCGGGGGTCTTCTCCCTCTTCGATGTCCACCTGGACGAGAGCGTGAACTCGCTCACTTCACCGGGGCCGCACGGCTTCCGCTATGTCGGTGGCGGGTTCGTGCCCTGCTGAGCTCCTGGAACGCGTGAGATCACGGGCCCAGTGATGGCTGGGGCGGCTGAGTTCTGAGCGCTGATCGTGCGGTGGCATCAGGTCGGTGCGGAACCGAGATCCGTGAGGCGCGATGAACGCTCCCCGCGCGAGCCCCATTCGCTCGCTGGTATCGCGCGAGCGCGATGCTGTCGGTGGCGGAGGCTTCGACGGGGGCAGCGGGGAACGCGGCGTCATCGAGTTCGGTGGTGATCCGATCGCTGATGGTGTCGGCTGCGGCCTCGAATGCGCGTTCCCGGTTGTGTCCGTCGGCGTGCCGCTGACCGCGTGGGGCGGAGAGGCCGTGGGCATAGTCGCTTGCCTCGGTCGCTTGCGCCGGCTGGCCTCGCGCTACGCCGGCGCAAGCGAGAAGTCAACGGGCACCGTTGGCGAGAGTGCGCCGTTCGGCGCGGTCGCCGGGTCGAGGTACGCGCCCAGGATGCGTTCGATCGCGGAGGCTTCGGCGGGCGCGGCGGGGAGGCTCGCGTCGTCGAGCTCGGCGGTGGTCCATTCGCCGATCGCGTTGCCTGCGGCTTCGATCTGGCGCTCGGTGATGTGCTGGGCGATGAGGCGCTCGCGGGCGTCGGCGGCGCGGGCGCGCTCGTCGGCCTGTGCGGCGCGGTCTGCGCGGCGGGCGCGGGCGGCGTCGAGGCGCCGGGTCATCGCTGGCGCGAACCGGGAGCGCGCGGCGGCGACGCTTCTGCGCGAGGAAGCGTCCGTTCCCGTGGCGCGTGCGGCGGAGGCGGGTGCCGTCGCCCCCTCCGTGTGCGGTGCGGTCGCAGCCGTCTCGGCGGTGCGTGCGGCGGTCGCGGGTGCGGTGGTCTCGGCGGTGCGTGCGGTGGTTTCGGGCGCGCTCGTCCCCTCCGTGCGCGCCGCGGCCGAGGACGCACTCGTCCCTGCGGCGTGTGCGGCGAGTGGAGACGCACTCGTCCCCGAGCTCGCGGCCGTGGTCGGTGGTTCGAAGGGTGCGGGGCTGTCGTCGGTGAGGAGTTCGCGGAAGTAGACGCGGCTCTCGGGCCCGGTCGGGTAGGTGCGGCCGGTGGGGCTGGTCCGTTCCAGCTGCCCGCCACCGAGGGCGCGGACTCTCCACCCCGAGGTGTGTTTCATGAGGTGGTGCCGCTCGCACAGTGCCTCGAGGTTCCCGGTCTCGGTGGTGCCACCGAGGGCGTAGTCGTGGACGTGGTCGATGTCGCAGGCGCGTGCGGGCACAGTGCACCCCATCAGCCGGCAGGTGCCGTCTCGCGCGACGATCATGCGCCGTTGGGCGTTGGAGGGCCGGTACCGGTCGACGGCGAGGAGTTCGCCGGTCTCGGTGGCGGCGAACAGGCGATCCCACCCGGTCGCGTGCCCCGCGGCGGCGAGGGCGTCGTCGGTGGCGATGATCGTGCCGCGCGCGTCGAGGACGATGCCTTCGGAGGGGTTGATGATCGTGCGGGCGGGGATGACGACCTGCACGTGTGCGGTCACGCCCGACAGCAGTCCCGCCAGGGCGGTAGCGCCGAACTCGTGCCCCGCAGACGGGCTCCCGGTGAGGGCGAGGTCCGCGGCCAGGTCGGCGCGGAGCTGGTCGAAGGTGCGAGTGTCGCTGGCGCGCAGGCCGAGATCCTCGCCGGAACCGGCGAAGATCCGGTCCGAAGCCGAAGCCGAAGCCGAAGCCGAAGCCGAAGCCGAAGCCGAAGCCGAAGCCGAAGCCGAAGCCGAAGCCGAAGCCGAAGCCGAAGCCGAGTGGCGAGTCGTTCCGCTCGTCGAGGTCCACACGCCAGCGCCCATCGCGCCGGCACCCACGTGCGCGCCAGAGCTGCGGTCCGCGGTGTCTCCGTCCACCGTCGCGTGGGCGGCTTCGGCGAGCATCGCCGGGGTCGCCTCGTCGAGGAGGTGCTCCCACCCCTCGGACGGGCGAGGGAGGCCAGCCGTGATCCAGGCGCGGCGGGCCGCGCGACGCTCGTCATCGACGCGGCGGGCCATGCGGGTGAGGCGATCGTGGATGCCGTGGGCGTGCAGCGTCGGAACCCGCACCGCCAGCTCGCTCATCCCGTCGTCTAGGTCGGTCAGGAACACGCCCCGCCCGGCACGGGCGGCCTCGTGCCGCTCCGCCGGCGTCACGGCAGAAACCCGCGCGGCCTGCAGCTTCACGACCTTCGCGAACTGCCCCGGCGTCCGGGCCTCCGCGAACGGCACCGCCGAGGCGTCCAGTGACGCCCGCGCACCCTCATCGAGCGTGAGCCCGGCGTCGGTGACGGCCTTCGCGTGCTTGGCGGTGATCCGCCCCTCCGACAGCGCCGCATGCGTGACCGGGAAGCTCGTCACGAGCCGCTCGGCCGACTCCAGCTCCGCCCGTGCCGACCCCGGATGCACCCGCGTCGCCGCGGCGACCTCCGCCGCCATCGCCCGCCGCGCATACTCCGGCCCATGCGACGACCCCATCGCCTCACCCTGCGCCTGAGCGATCTCCGCCAGCCGCGCCACACACGACGCGACCTCCCCATCCATCCGGGCCTGCGCCTCCCGCAGTCGCACGACCTCCGCCACCAGGCGACGCGTCTCGGCCAGCTCTACCGGACCGGGGTCCTTGAGCTTGTCTTCGATCGTCACCTTCGACATGCCCTCATTCTATCGAACAGAAGAACGAAAGTCTAGAGTAAGTCAGGGCAACTTCCTGGTTTATAAGTTCGATCAGGTTCGCCGGATGCGGGACTCGCACCATCGCATCATTCCGAGCGATCGGCTCCCGGACGTGTGCGCGTGCGCGTCGTTTCGGCGGAGGCGTCGCGTCGGGCCGCCGCGGTCGCGCCCGCCGCCGTGGTGCGTCGCTGAATCCGGCAGCTCCTGCGCCGGCCGGTGCGCGACGTCGCGCGGCGTGTTCGCGGGGCGCGCTGGCCCCGGGGAAGGGTCGGTCGCGTGGTCAGTACGACCCCCGCCGCTCCCGCTCGGCGGCCGGGACGAACTCGGCCGCGAGTGCCTCGGAGCCGCGGGCCGCGATCGATACGTCCGCCCCGACGAGAAGGAACGACGCGCCCTGCTCGGCGTAGGCGTAGGCGTGGGCCGCGGCCGGGTCGAAGGCGTTGACGCCGACGGGCTTTCCGGCGCCGCGCACGGCGCCGAAGGTGCGCGCGACGGCCGCGCGGACGTCCGGATGCGTCTGCTGGCCGATCAGGCCCATCGCGGCCGACAGGTCGCTGGGGCCCACGAAGACGCCGTCGACGCCGTCGACCGCCGCGATCTCTGCGGCGTTCTCCACGCCCGCCGGCGTCTCGACCTGCACGATCACGCTGACGTGCTCGGCGGCGTCCGCGAGGTATCCGTCGACGCGGTTCCAGCGGCCGGAGCGGGCGAGCGCGTTGCCGACGCCGCGGTGCCCCCTCGGCGGGTACGACGCGTGGCGCACGGCCTGTTCGGCCTCCTCGGCGGTCGATACCATCGGCACCATGATCGTCCGCGCACCGAGGTCGAGCACCTGCTTGACCCAGACGGCGTCGTTCGCCGGCACGCGCACGACCGTCGCGACGTCGTAGGCGGCGGCGACCTGCAGCTGGACCTGCACGGACTCGAGCGAGCTCGGCCCGTGCTCCATGTCGATCATGAGCCAGTCGAGGCCGGATCCGGCCATGATCTCGGCCATGACGGGGGAGCCGGAGCAGACCCAGCCTCCGAAGACCGGGCGATCGGCGCCGGCGAGCATCTGGCGCAGCGTGGGGCTCAGGCGAAGCGGCATGTGATGGTTCCCAACGTTCCGTAGTCGGCGAGCACGGTGTCACCAGGATGCACCCACATCGGGCGCGTGAAGCTGCCGGCGAGCACGAACTCGCCGGCCTCGAGCCGGTCGTCGTGCTGCGCCAGCTTGTTCGCGAGCCAGGCGACGCCGTTCGCGGGGTGGTTCAGCACAGCGGCGGCGACGCCCGACTCCTCGATCTGCTCGTTGCGGTACAGCAGCGCGGATGCCCAGCGCAGGTCGAGGTCGGAAGGCGCCGTCGGGTTCCCGCCGTACACGACGCCGCCGAGGGCCGCGTTGTCGCAGATCGTGTCGACGATCGTGCGCCCCTCCAGCTCGATGCGGCTCGACAGGATCTCGAGCGCGGGCACGACGAACTCGGTCGCCCGCAGCACGTCGAACACGGTGGCTTCCGGGCCCTCGATCGCCTCGCCGAGCACGAAGGCGAGCTCGACCTCGATGCGCACGCCCGTGTACTGGGCATGGTCGATCACGGCGCCGGTCTCGTAGACCTGGTCGGCGAAGATCGCGCCGTAGTCGGGCTCGCTGATGCCTGTGGCCTGCTGCATCGCCCTGCTCGTGAGCCCGATCTTGCGCCCGAACGGCCGGCGCCCCGCCGCGATCGCGCGGCGGCGCCACTCGTTCTGCACGGCGTACGAATCGTCGATCGTCATTCCCGGATGCCGGGGCGCGACCAGCGGCACCATCGTGCGGTCGCGCTCGGCCGCGGCGAGCTCGTCGGCGATCGCCGTGACCTGGTCGGCGGTGAGCGCGGTCACAGCTGGTGCCCCAGCTTGTACTCGCCCTGCTTCCACTCGGGCATCGCCTCCTCATCCTCGGGGCGGGTGTACGAGAAGCCGTCGGCGCCGATCGTGACGGCCATCTCGCTCGAGTCCGTGCGGGCGACGACGGGCTGCGGGTTGCCGTCGAGGTCGAGCACGAGCGACGCGTCGGTGTACCAGCTCGGCACGACGGGGTTGCCCCACCAGTCGCGGCGCTGGTTGTCGTGCACGTCCCATGTGATGACGGGGTTGTCGGGGTCGCCCGTGTAGTAGTCCTGCGTGTAGATCTCGACGCGGTGGCCGTCGGGGTCGCGCAGGTACAGGTAGAACGCGTTCGAGACGCCGTGGCGGCCGGGGCCGCGCTCGATCGCGTCGGAGCGCCTCAGGGCGCCGAGCTTGTCGCAGATCGCGAGGATGTTGTGCTTCTCGTGCGTCGCGAAGGCGACGTGGTGCATCCGGGGCCCGTCGCCGCCCGTCGCCGCGGTGTCGTGCACCGTCGGCTTGCGGCGCATCCACGCGGCGTAGACGGTGCCGGCGTCATCCTGGATGTCCTCCGTCACCCGGAACCCCAGGTCCTGGTAGTGGCGCACGGCGCGCGGGACATCCGGGGTCACCTGGTTGAAGTGGTCGAGCCGCACGAGCTCGCCCGGTGTGTGCAGGTCGTAGCGCCACGAGAGTCGTTCGACGTGGGTCGTGTCGCAGAAGAACTCGTACGGGAACCCGAGCGGGTCCTCCACGCGCACCGAGTCGCCGATGCCCTTCGTGAAGCCGCCGGGGCGGCGCTCGACGCGGCAGCCGAGCTCCGAGTAGAAGGCGACGGCGCGGTCGAGGTCCTCAGGCCCCCGCACCCGGTATGAGAACGCGGCGACGGCGGCGACGGGGCCGCGGCGCAGCACGAGATTGTGGTGGATGAACTCCTCCGTCGAGCGCAGGTAGACCGCCTCCTCGTCCTCCTCCGTGACGTAGAGCCCGAGCACATCGACGTAGAACTCGCGGCTGGCGGCGAGATCGGTGACGACGAGCTCCATGTAGGCGCAGCGCAGGATGTCGGGCGGTGCCGAGGTCGGCGTGGCGACGGGGTTTTCGCTCGAGATCGGCGCCTCCTGCGAGACGAAGAAGCCGGATGAGGTCTTGATGCGTTCCGTGGTCATGTCGCGTCCTTGCGTCGTGGGGGAGTCGGGTCAGCCGCGGCCGAAGCTCGGGTTGTGGACCTCGCCGAGCGTGATGTGCACGGCCTGCTGGTCGGTGTAGAAGTCGATCGAGCGGTAGCCCCCCTCGTGCCCGAGGCCCGAGGCCTTGACCCCGCCGAACGGGGTGCGCAGGTCGCGCACATTGTTCGAGTTCAGCCAGACCATGCCGGCCTCGATCGCCTGCGAGAAGTTGTGCGCGCGCTTGAGGTCGTTCGTCCACACGTAGGCGGCGAGCCCGTAGCGGGTGTTGTTGGCGAGCGCGAGCGCTTCCTCTTCGGTGTCGAACGGCGTGATCGCGACGACGGGGCCGAAGATCTCCTCCTGGAAGATGCGGGCCTCCGGCGCCACATCGGCGAACACCGTCGGAGCCACGAAGTTGCCGGTCTCGAACCCGTCGGGGCGGCCGCCGCCCGCGACGAGGCGGCCCTCGCCCTTGCCGATCTCGACGTAGCCCATCACCTTGTCGTAGTGCTCCGGATGCACGAGCGCGCCGACCTCGGTGGCCGGGTCGCTCGGCAGGCCCACCTTCACGCGCTTCGCCTGCGCCGCGTATCGCTCGACGAACTCGTCGTACACGTCGCGCTGCACGAGGATGCGGCTGCCGGCCGTGCAGCGCTCGCCGTTGAGCGAGAAGACGCCGAAGATGCAGGCATCGATCGCGGCGTCGAGCTCGGCGTCGGCGAACACGATCGCAGGCGACTTGCCGCCGAGCTCCATCGACAGGCCCTTCAGGTGCGGGGCCGCGTTCGCGAAGATCAGCTGGCCGGTCGTCGACTCGCCCGTGAACGAGATCAGCGGCACATCCGGGTGCTTCACGAGCGCATCGCCCGCCTCCTCGCCGAGGCCGTTGACGAGATTGAACACGCCCTCCGGCAGGCCCGCCTCCTCGAAGATGCCGGCCCAGAGCTGCGCGGAGAGCGGCGTGAACTCGGCGGGCTTGAGCACGACGGTGTTGCCGGTCGCGATCGCGGGGCCGAGCTTCCAGCTCTCGAGCATGAAGGGCGTGTTCCACGGCGTGATGAGGCCGGCGACGCCGATCGGCTTGCGGTTGACGTAGTTGACCTGGCGGCCCGGCACCTTGAAGGTGTCGTCGGACTGCGCCACGATCAGGTCGGCGAAGAAGCGGAAGTTCTCGGCGGCGCGGCGGGCCTGGCCCTTCGCCTGCGTGATCGGCAGGCCCGAGTCGAAGGATTCCATCTCGGCGAGCTGCTGGTCGCGCGATTCGACGATGTCGGCGATCCGGTGCAGCACGCGGGAGCGATCGCGCGGGAGCATCTTCGGCCACGGGCCCTCCGTGAACGCCTTGCGCGCGGCGGCGACGGCGGCGTCGATGTCGGCCTTCTTGCCGGCGGCGGCGGTGATGTAGGTCTCGTTGGTGACGGGGTCGAGCACATCGAAGGCGTCGCCGTCGACCGAGTCGACGAAGGCACCGCCGATGTAGTGGCGGATGCGCTCGGGCAGGTTCGCGGGGCGGGCGGTCATCGGGTGCTCCTCGTCGTCGGGGAAGTGGCGGGGTGTCGGTTCTCGAGGTACGCGTTCATGGTGCGCCAGCGGTGCTGGCGGGCGGCGTTCTCTATCTCGGCCGGGGGCGCGCACTCGCGCACCAGCCGCAGGATCTCGGTGTGCTCCTCGACCGACTCGGATGCGCGGGTCGGGACGAAGGCGAAGGTCGAGTCGCGGAGGTTGTTCAGCCGCCGCCAGCCGCGCTCGACGAGGTCGAGGATGTGCGGGTTGGGGCAGGCCTCGAACAGCGTCGTGTGGAAGCGCTCGTTCAGCACCGTGAACTGGTGCGGGTCGAAGCGCTCCAGCAGCCCGTGCATCCGGCGGTTCAGGCGCTCGGCCTCGTCAAGGGCGTCCGGCGCGATGTGGGCGGCCGCGAGGGCCATGGCCGCGCCCTCGAGCACGCCGAGGGTCTGCATCGCGTAGACGTACTCGTTCGGGTCGGCGAGGGCGACGCGGGCACCGACGTTGCGCTCGTAGGTGACCACGCCCTCGGCCTCAAGGCGCCGGATGGCCTCGCGCACCGGAACGACGCTCATGTCGAGCTCGCGGGCGATGTCGCCGAGCACGAGACGGTAGCCGGGGCCGAACTCGCGGCTCGCGATGCGCTCGCCGAGCCACGCGTAGGCGCGCTCCGACTTGCTCGCGGCGATCGTCTCGGTCATCGCTCCGCCTCCCGCTCGAACTTCTCGCGCCAGGAGGCGTTCATCGGGAACAGGCCGTCGACCGGGGCGCCCCGTTTCACCTGCTCGGCGATCCACTCGTCCTCCGCCTCCTTCGCGAGGGCGGCGTTGACGGCCTCCTCGGCGAGGCCGCGCGGCACGACGATGACGCCGTCGTCGTCGCCGACGATGACGTCGCCCGGCTGCACGGCGGCGCCGCCGCAGGCGATCGTGACGTCGTGCTCCCACGGCACGTGCCTGCGGCCGAGCACGGCCGGATGCCCGCCCTGCGCGAAGACCGGAAGGCCGAAGCCGGCGACGATCGCGGAGTCGCGCACGCCGCCGTCGGTGACGATGCCGGCGGCGCCTCTGGCCTGCGCGCGCAGCGCGAGGATGTCGCCGAGCGTGCCGGTCTCGCGCTCGCCGCGGGCCTCGATCACGATGACCTCGCCCTCGCGCACCGAGTCGAAGCAGCGCTTCTGCGCGTTGTACCCGCCGCCGTGGCTCGCGAAGAGGTCTTCGCGCAGCGGCACGAAGCGCAGCGTTCTGGCGGCGCCGACGAGCTTGGTTCCGGGGGTCAGCGGCCGCACGCCGTCGATGAAGCACGACCGGATGCCTCGCTGCCGCAGCTGCTGCGACAGGCCGGCGACGGGGCAGGCCTCGAGCTTCGCGCGCAGTTCGGGGTCGATCGCGGGGGCGTCGACGAGGCCGGCGGCCTCGCGCGAGCCCCACGCCTCCTCGCGCTGGGCGTCGTCCATCGAGGGCAGTGAGCCGAGCTCTGGATCGAAGGAGCCCGAGGCCTCGACGATGTGCGAGACGAGGCGGCCGGTCGTGAGCCCTGCAGCGGGCGCGTCGACCTCGACCTCGATCGTGTCGCCGGGGAGCGCGACCGAGGAACCGGCGGGCGTGCCCGTGACGATCACGTCGCCGGGTTCGAGCGTGACGTGCTGCGAGAGATCGGCGACGAGCTGGGCGAAGGGGAAGATCATCCGGTCGTCCGACGTCGTGTCGTCCTGCGCGAGCGCGCCGTTGCGCCAGGTGCGCACGCGGAGCGCATCCGGAGACACCTTCCGCGCGTCGATGAGGCCTGGGCCCATCGGTGTGTAGCCGTCGCGGCCCTTGTTGCGCAGGTTCGAGCCCTTGTCAGCCGTGCGCAGGTCGTAGAGGCCGAAGTCGTTCGCCGCGGTGACCCAGCCGACGTGCGACCACGCGTCGTCGCGTGTCACACGCGACGCGGTCGTGCCGATCACGAGGGCGACCTCGCCCTCGAAGGCGAGCAGTTCGGTGCCCGCCGGGCGGGCGACCTCGGTGCCGGATGCCGCCAGCGAGCTGGCCGGCTTCAGGAAGTAGGAGGGGTGCTTCGGGCGGCGCCCTCGTTGGGCGGCGCGGGACTCATAGCTCAGGTGCACGGCGATGATCTTGCCCGGCTCTGCGGGGAGCGCCCCCGTGCGGTTGTCGGTGCCCATGGCGTCGTCGCCTTTCGTCCGGGTGAGGTGTATCCGAAATCGTATATCATCGCAGGGGAAGCGCACAAGGTCTCCGCACGAGGTGCGCCGAGGGGTAGCCTCGGTGCTCGCGCGGCGCCCTCCGCGCGGCCAGGCATTCGCTACGAAGGAGTACACGATGTCCAACGCACCACAGCCCCTGACGCCGACGGGGACCATCTCGTCGACGCGCGACCGTCGCAGGGTCGCCTTCGCCACCGTGGCGGGGACCACGATCGAGTGGTACGACTACTTCACCTATGCGGCCTGCGCCGGCCTCGTCTTCGGCGCGCTCTTCTTCGAACCCGCCGGCGACAGCATCGCCACCATCCTCGCGTTCGGCTCCGTCGGCATCAGCTTCCTGTTCCGCCCGCTCGGCGCGTTCCTCGCCGGCCACTTCGGCGACAAATTCGGCCGCAAGCCCGTGCTCGTCGCGACGCTGCTGCTGATGGGCGGCGCGACCGCGCTGATCGGCCTGCTGCCCACGTACGCGGTCGCGGGAGTCTGGGCGCCGATCCTGCTCATCCTGCTGCGCATCCTGCAGGGCGTCTCGGCGGGCGGCGAGTGGGGCGGTGCCGTGCTGATGGCCGTCGAGCACGCGCCCGTGAAGCGGCGCGGCTTCTTCGGCGCCATGCCGCAGATCGGCGTGCCGATCGGCCTGCTGCTCTCGAGCGGCATGCTCCAGATCATGAACATGCTGTTCCCCGGCGACGCCTTCCTCGGGTGGGGCTGGCGCATCCCGTTCCTGTTCAGCATCGTGCTGATCGCGGTCGGTTACTGGATCCGCCACGGCGTCGAGGAGAGCCCCGTGTTCGCCGAGATCGCCGAGCGCAAGCACCAGACGAAGGCGCCCGTCGTGAAGCTGTTCGCGCGGTACACGCCGCTCGTGATCCTCGCGGCTCTCGTGTTCGCCGGCAACAACGCCATCGGCTACATGACGACGGGCGGCTACATCCAGAACTACGGCACGACCGAGCTCGGCCTCGACCGCGGGCCGGTCCTGGCCGCCGTGACCTGGTCGGCCGTGAGCTGGCTCGTGTTCACGCTCTTCGCCGGCATCATCTGCGACTACATCGGCCGCAGGACGACGTACGTGATCGGCTACGTCCTGCTCGGCATCGGCGCCGCGGCGCTGTTCCCCGTCGTGAACATCGGGGAGATCTGGGCGCTCACCCTCGCCCTGCTGATGCTGACGGTCGGCCTCGGCCTCACGTACGGGCCGCAGTCCGCCTGGTACACCGAGCTGTTCCCGTCATCAGTGCGCTTCTCCGGCGTCTCGATCTCGTACGCGATCGGTGCGATCATCGGCGGCGCGTTCTCCCCGACGATCGCCGCCTGGATCCTGGAGGCGACCGGCAGTGCGAGCAGCATCTCGTTCTACCTCGTCGGTATGGCGGCCATCGGCCTCGTCGGCACGCTGCTGCTGCGCGACCGCAAAGGCATCAACCTCCGCCCCACGGCGGAGGAGGAGCAGCGCCGGGGGATCTACGTGTGGCAGCGGCCGGCGGAGCGCGTGCGGTGAGCCTCGTCGCTCGCCTCGAACGGGCGGTGCCCGGCAGGGTCGTCAGCGACCCGGTCGGGCTCGCCCCGTACACGGCCGACCGCTCCGGTCATCGCGCGGCCGGCCGTCCGATCGCCGCGGTGGAGCCCGAGACGGTCGAGGAGGTGCAGGAGGTCTGCCGCATCGCCTCCGCCGAGGGCGTTCCGGTCGTCACCCGCGGCGCGGGCACGGGCCTCGCCGGTGGCGCGATCGCGGGGCCCGGCGAGCTCGTCGTCTCGCTGATGCGGATGGACCGGATCCTCGAGGTCTCGCGCGAGAACCGGCTCGCGGTCGTGCAGCCGGGCATCCTGAACGCGGCGCTCAATGCCGAGCTGGCGCAGTACGGCCTGTGGTGGGCACCGGACCCGGCCAGCCGCGACATCTCGACGGTCGGCGGGAACATCGCGATGAACGCCGGCGGCCTGCTGTGCGCGAAGTACGGGGTCACGCGCGAGGCGGTGCTCGCCCTCAAGGTCGTGCTGATCGACGGGCGCGTGATCGACGTCGGCCACCGCACCGTGAAGGGTGTGACCGGCTACGACCTGTGCGCCCTGATGATCGGTTCGGAGGGCACCCTCGGCATCGTCGTCGAGGCGACGCTCAAGCTCGTGCCGATCGTCACGGGCGAGCCCGTGACGATCGGGGCGTTCTTCGACCGGCTCGACGATGCTGCGGGGGCCGCCGCCGAGATCTCGCGCCGCGGCCTCGTCCCGGCGATCCTCGAGCTGCTCGACCGTCCGTCGCTCGACTGCGTCGCGGCGTACACGGGTGAGCGGCTGAACGAGACGGCCGATGCGTACGTGCTGGCCCAGTGCGACGGCCCCGACGCCGAGCGGACGGGCGCCGGGGTCGCGCAGGCGCTCCGGGAGGCGGGCGGCGACGTGCGCTCGACGACCGACCCCGCAGAGAGCGAGCGGCTGTGGAGCCTCCGGCGCAACGTGTTCCCCGCGGTCGAGGCAGCCAGCGGCGGGCTCCTCGTCGAAGACATCGCGGTGCCGCGTGACCGGATGGTCGACGCCTTCGCCGCCATCCGGAGCATCGAACGCCGCTATGAGGTGTCGATCCCGACGGGGTGCCACGCGGGTGACGGCAACCTGCATCCGGTGTTCTCGTACGACGACGGCGGCGCGGTGCCCGACCGCATCTGGGAAGCGGCGGGTGAGGTGTTCCAGACGGCGCTCGACCTCGGCGGCACGCTCAGCGGCGAGCACGGCATCGGGCTGCTGAAGCGCCGCTGGCTGGCGGACGAGCTGGGCGATGCGCAATTCGAGCTGCAACGCGGCGTCAAGGAGCTCTTCGACCCGCGGGGGCTGCTCAACCCGGGCAAGGTGTTCGCGGTGTGACGACCCTCGGGTGAGCCGGTACCGATAGCGTTGGCACATGGCACTTCGTCGGATACTGCGCCGCCTGAACGATCCGAACAGCGTGGCGCACGGGGTCGTCTCGACCGCGCTGATGGCGGCCTTGGCCCTGATCGAGCCGAGGCGGCTGTCGACGGGGCGCCGGCTGGCCTACCGAGGGGCCGTGGCCGGGCTGACCGCGTGGACGATGTGGGCGAGCCTGCGCCCCAGCCGTGATACGGAGGGCGACGAGCTCGGGTTCGTCGGCCGGGCCGCGATCACGACGGGCGCGGCCGGGGCGGCACTCGGGCTGGCCGAAGCCGGCGAGGCGCTCGACGCGCGTCTCAACGACGGGCTCGTGAGGGCGGGCGTCCGGCGCCCCCGCCTCTGGCTGGCGGCGGGCGAGGCCGCTCTGTCGTTCGCCGCGTGGTGGGCCGCCCGCGCGGCCGATCGTGCGAGCCGTGACGAGGAGGACTCAGAGGAGCCGGCCGAGTCGATCGTCGAGGTCCCGGAGGGCATCCGCGCCCTGGCGTCGCTGCTGCTGTCGGCGACCGACGAGCACGGCGCTCCTCAGCTGCGCGAGCAGCTGCTGAGTGCCCGCCTGGTCAGCTCCGACGGGGGCGAGTTCGACGTCGCTTTCGCGCAGTTCGATGTCGACCAGGACCTCCCGCGGGCGGTGCCCGGCAACGGTGCGTTCCCCGTGATCGGCCGATTCCGCGCGCTCGGCGACCGCACCTTCGACGTGCGCCTCTTCGTCGCGAACGGGCGCCTGGAGAGCGTGCACATCGACGAGGGCGGCGACTGGTCGGCCGAAGAAGTGGAGGAATGGTACGAGGCCGGGCACGACCCCGACGAGCTGGAGACGTGGCCGTCCCCGGACGAGGTGGAGCTGCTCATCGAGACGGCGGCGGGGTATCGTCCGCTGGTGCGGTAGGAGCGGTGGCCTCGGAGCAGATCGCCCGACGGGTGATCCTCACTGCCGGGGCACTCGCCATCGGCGATGTTTCCGCGCCTACGAGTTCACCCGGATGATCTCCTCCTGGTACGGCGCGACCACGGCTCCCGAGATGCGCAGGTCGAGCATCAGGAACTTGCGTTCGTCGACCGGGGTCGCGGCCCATTCGGCGACGCGGTCGAGGTCGGCGAGGCTCGTGACGGTGACGGCCTCGGCGCCGGCTGCCGCACCGAGCGCGGCGAAGTCGACGCCCGGGATGCGCATGGGCTCCTGGTTGAGGCCGAAGACGCCGTAGAGGTTGACCTCGGCGCCGTAGGCCGCGTCGTTCCAGACGACGCAGATTCCGCGGCCGCGCGCCGTGCGCACCGCGGTCTCGAGGTCGGCGAGAGCCATCAGGCCGCCGCCGTCGCCCGTCGTCAGCACGATCGTCGCCTCGGGGTCGGCGGCCGCCGCGCCCGCCACGCTCGGGAAGCCGAGGCCGATCGACTGGTAGGCCGTGCCCACCATCGCCATGCGGCCGGGCGAGGCGACGGGCCAGAACATGTTCGCCCAGCCGATGAAGTGCCCGCCGTCGCTCACGACGACCCGGGTCTCCGGCAGCAGTTCGCCGAGGCGGGCGGCGGCCGCGCGCGGGTCGAGCCGGCCGTCGTCGGCGAACTCCGCGCCGACCACCTGCGCGCGCAGCTCGGCGGCGTCGATCGTGTCGCGCCATCCGGGGCCGTGGGCGTCGCCGAGGGCCTCGACGAGCAGCTCGGTCACGGCGCGGGCGTCGCCGCGCAGGTATGCGTTCACGCGCGGGTGGGTCGCCGACGGCGCCGTGTCGACCTGGACCACGTGGGTCTCGGGTGCGAACAGGCCCCCGAAGCGCATCGTGAACTGGTTCAGCGAGGCGCCGACGACGATCGCGATATCGGCCGTCCGGATGAGCTCCATCGCGCCCGGTGCGCCGAAGCCGCCCGTGACGCCGAGGTCGTGGGCGGCGTCGGGGAAGACGCCTCGGCCGAGGGTCGTCGATGCCGTCACGGCGCCCGTGCGCTCCGCGAGCGCTCCGAGCGCCTCGGACGCATCGGCGAGCCACGCGCCGCGGCCGCCGATGAGCACGGGGCGCTCGGCGCCGCGCAGGGCGGCGGCGGCGCGCGCGATCGCCGTGCGGGTCGCCTCGTCCGGGAGCGACGCCTGCGGCACCGCGACATCCGGAAGCGGCGACGGCAGCTCGCCGGCGTCGCGCGTCGGCACGTCGTAGGGGAGGGCGAGCACGACGGGCAGGCGCTTTGCCAGCGCGTGCTCGATCGCGAGCGTCGTCGTCGCGACGGCGTCGAGCCGCCCGACCGTATAGGTGCGCACGCCGACACCGCTCGCGAGCGCGATCTGGTCGACGTCCCACGGCCGGGCGCCGGATGTCGGCTCGTCGCCGACCACGAGCACGAGCGGAACGCGCGCCATGGCCGCCTCCGCGAGCGCCGTGAGGGCGTTCGTGAAGCCGGCGCCGTAGGTGGTGGTGGCGCAGGCGATGCGGCGCGAGACGCGGAAGTGCGCGTCGGCGGCGACGACGGCGCCCGCCTCGTGCCGAACGGCCGTATAGGTCGCGTCGGTCTCGGTCAGGAGGGCATCGAGCAGGTAGGCGTTGCCGTTGCCCATCACCCCGAACACGTGGTCGACGTGGTGGGCGAGGGCATGGGCGACGTGCTGGGCGACGGTGGGCATAGCGGTGCCTTTCGGGGACGCAACGGAAGTGGAGTATCCGTATGTGTCTCGCGCGACGGCGCTTCGTGCCCCTTTTTCGAGCACCGGACGTCGTCGATGACGCCCGGACATCGCCAGCCTAGCTCCCCGTCACCCCGCCCCTGGCGAGAAGATGACGCGAACTGCTCCTCACCGTCGCCATTTCGAGCACTTCGCGGCATGTTTGCGCGGGGACGGCGTCGGGTGTGGACAACTTCCACAGGGAATCAAGCCGGGTGGCAGGGTGAGCAGATGGCGAGACGCGACGGGCTGCCCGCCGAGCTCGGGGGCTCCTTCACCGTCGGGGCCGCGCGCGAGATGGGGGTCGGGGCCGGGCGGCTGCGGGGGAGCGACCTCGAGCGGCCGTTCCGCGGAGTTCGCACGTACGCGCAGGAGGCGCGAGACGACGCGGGCGACTTCGACCGGGTTCGCGGTGAGACCGTCCGGCTCGCGGAGGCGTATTCCGTGCGCATGCGCGAGACCGAGTTCTTCGCGTACGAGACCGCCGTGCACCTGCTGGGCGGGCCGCTGCCGGTGGCGATCGGGCGGGAGCTGCGCGACCTCGACGTCGGCGTGCACGGCGACGCGCCTCTGCCGCGGTGTGCGGGCGTGCGCGGTCGGCGGCTGGGCCCGCACCTCGCGCCGGTCGTGACGCGGCGGGGCATCCGGATGTCGTCTCCCGCCTCGACATGGGCGATGCTCGGCACGTGGAGCGTGCCGGACCTCGTCGCCCTCGGGGACTTCCTGTGCCGCGTCTGGCGCGAAGGCTACGGGCGGCGCAGCGCGGGAACGCCGCCGCTGACGACCCCGGAGCAGTTGCGCGCAGCGCTGGGCGCGGGCAAGCGCAGGGGCGCCGCCCGCCTGCGAACTGCTCTGGAGCTCATCCGGTGCGATGCATGGTCGCCGCGCGAGTCCGCCTGCCGGGTCCACCTCGTCGAGGCGGGGCTGCCCGAGCCCGAGCTCAACGTCGACGTCTTCGACCGCAACGGCTTCCACCTGGGCTGCGTCGATCTCGTCTATCGCAGGTGGAAGGTCGCGATCGAGTACCAGGGCAAGCATCACCGCGACCAGTACGCGCACGATGTGGAGCGCGTGGAGCGCGTGGAGCGACTGCGAGCGGCAGGTTGGGCCGTCGTCCAGGTCACCTCCGCGCTCCACGCCGAGCCGGCAAGGCTGGTGACCCGTGTCGAATCGCAGCTCTCGACCCGCGGCTGGCGCCGCTGACCCGGCCAGAAAATGCCGCCAACTGCTCTGACGAGCCGGGTTCTAGAGCAGTTGGCGGCATTTTCTCCGCTGTCGGGGCGGAGGAGAGAGGGCGGGGAGGGGGAGGAGGGAGGGTGGTTGCGCTTCGCGCTAGGGCGTCGTAGCATCTGGGTGATCTATAGATGAACGTTGTGTTCGAATAAAGAACACAGCCTGATCCGAATCACGATGAAGTGAGGAGCGCTGCGCATGCAGTTCCACCACCACGGCTACGTCTCGGGCGACCCGCGCGTGAAGCCGGCCGCGGGTTTCGGCCTCGACCGACCCGCCGAACTCCCGGTTGAGATGGATGTGCTGATCGTCGGCACGGGGCCCGCCGGCGTCATCACGGCCGCGCAGCTCTCGCAGTTCCCCGGCATCCGCACCCGCATCATCGACATCCGGCCCGGTCGACTCGAGGTCGGCCAGGCCGACGGCATCCAGGCCCGCTCGGTCGAGACGTTCCAGGCGTTCGGCTTCGCCGACCAGATCCGGCAGGAGGCGTACTGGATCACGGAGATGGCGTTCTGGCGGCCCGACCGCGACGACCCGCACCGCATCATCCGGGGCGGCCGCGCCGTCGACGACGAGCAGGGCATCAGCGAGTTCCCCCACCTGATCGTGAACCAGGCGCGCGTGCTCGACAGCTTCCTCGACGTCATGCGCAACTCGCCCTCGCGCATGACGCCCGACTACGGGTGGGAGTTCGTGTCGCAGCGGAACATCGGCGGCGAGTTCCCGATAGAGGTTACGCTGCGCCGCAGCGCCGGCGCCGACGAAGGCGCCGAGCGCGTCGTGCGCACGAAGTACCTCGTCGGCGCCGACGGCGCGCGCAGCCGGGTGCGGCGCTCCATGGGGCGCGAGCTCGCGGGCACGCAGGCGTTCCATGCCTGGGGCGTGATGGACGTGCTCGCCGACACCGACTTCCCCGACATCCGCACGAAGTGCGCGATCCAGTCGCACGACGGCGGCTCCATCCTGCTCATCCCTCGCGAGGGCGGGCACCTGTTCCGGATGTACGTGGACCTGGGCGAGATCGACGAGAACGACCACGGCGGCATCCGGAACACGACGCAGGAGCAGGTCGAGGCCCGCGCGAACGAGATCCTCGCGCCGTACACCCTCGACGTGCGCCACGTCGCGTGGCGCAGCGTGTACGAGGTCGGGCACCGCGTGACCGACAAGTTCGACGACGTCGACGAGGTCGGCAGTCGCTGCCCGCGCGTGTTCATCTTGGGCGACGCGTGCCACACCCACTCGGCTAAGGCAGGCCAGGGCATGAACGTGTCGATGCAGGACGGCTGGAATCTGGGGTGGAAGCTCGCGCACGTGCTCGACGGCCGCGCCGGCGACGAGCTGCTCGACACGTACTCGGGGGAGCGGCAGCAGATCGCCGTCGACCTGATCGAGTTCGACCGCGAGTGGTCGAGCCTGATGGCGAAGAAGCCGGAGGAGTTCGACGACCCGGATGAGCTGGAGGCCTTCTACGTGCGCACGGCCGAGTTCCCGGCCGGGTTCATGACGCAGTACCGGCCGTCGGTGGTCACGGGAGGCTCCGAGCACCAGGAGCTCGCGACGGGCTTCCCCGTCGGCAAGCGCTTCAAGTCGCACCGCGTGACGCGCGTGGGTGACACGAACCCGGTGCACCTCGGGCACCATGCCACGGCCGACGGCCGCTGGCGCATCTACGTCTTCGCCGACCGCGCGGCGCCGGGGGCGGCGTCGCCGACGCAGGACCTCGCGGAGTGGCTCGTCGGCGACGCGGCCTCGCCCCTCGTGCGGCATCGGCCGGAGGGCGCCGACATCGACGCCTGGTTCGACGTGAAGGTCGTCTACCAGCAGCCGCACACGGCGTTCGACATGACCGATGTGCCCGACGCGTTCTTCCCTCGGCACGGGCCGTTCCAGGTGCGCGACTACGAATGCGCGTACGCGGCGCTGCCGGGCGAGGACATCTTCGACGGCCGAGGTGTCTCGCGCGAGGGCGCGATCGTCGTGGTGCGCCCCGACCACTACGTGTCGCAGGTGCTGCCGCTGACGGCGACCGACGAGTTGGCCGGGTTCTTCGACCGCCTGATGGGCTGACTCCGCGCGGCGGCTCGTCGGAACGCTCGCGGTCTCAGATGACGCGCCATCCGGTGCGATTCTGCCGCGGAGTTTGCGACGGCGACGGATGACAGGGGCGGGTGGGTGACGGGGTTGACGGGCAGTCTCAGCCGCCGAATGCCCGCGCGATCCGGTCGGCGCCTCCGCGGAGCGCCTCGGCGATCTCGGCCTCGCCGCGGGGCAGGTCGATGTGGATCGCCGCGAGCGAGGCGGGCGGTTGCGCCGGCAGGGCGAGCGGCACGGCGACCGAGTGCAGCGACGAGACGACCTCGCCGCGGCTGGTCGCGTAGCCGCGCGCCGCGCTGCGGTCGAGCTCGGCCAGCAGCTCGGGGTCGAGGCCCGCCGGCCATGAGGCGCGGGGGAGGCCGGCGAGGATCGCGCGCCCAGGGGCGCCTCGGGTGATCGGGTGGCGGTGGCCCGGCCGGTAGCTCACGCCGACCTGCCCCCGCGGCGACGCGCTCATCAGGGTGACGGCCTCGTCGCCGTCGAGCAGCACGGCGATCAGGCACGTCATGCCGAGCTCGTCGGCGGCCGCGACGAGCTCGGGGTATGCGGCCTGCTGCAGGTCGCGCGAGGCGCCGTAGGCGAGCGAGGCGAGCCCCGCCGTGAGCCGGATGCGGCCAGCCCCGTCTCGCGCCGTGAGCCCGTGGTGTTCGAGGGTGCGCAGCAGGCGGTACGCGACCGAGCGGTGCACGCCGAGCGCGGAGGCGAGTTCGTCGATCGACGGGGCACGGTCGCTCGCCGCGAGGATCTCGAGGATCCGGATGCCGCGGCTCAGGGTCTGCGACCCGCCGCCCGTTTGCTCCACCATCGTTCGATAATGGCACACGACGGCCCAGGGCCCCGTGGGACCCCGGGCCGGTGCGCGTCAGAGGGTGATGCCGACGTAGGTGACCTCGAGGTACTCCTCGAGCCCCTCGTGCGATCCCTCGCGGCCGAGGCCCGACTGCTTCACGCCGCCGAACGGGGCGGCCGGGTTCGACACCTTGCCGGAGTTCAGCCCGATCATGCCGCTCTCGAGGCGCTCGACGGCGCGCAGGCCGCGGCTGATGTCGCGGGAGTACACGTAGCCCATCAGGCCGAACTCGCTCCTGTTCGCGAGGTCGATCGCCTCGTCGTCCGAGTCGACGACCACGACGGGTGCGACGGGGCCGAAGATCTCCTCGCGCAGCACGCGGGCATCGCGCGGCACGTCGCCCAGCACGGTCGGGGTGTAGAAGAAGCCGGCGCGGTCGGGGCGTGAGCCGCCCGTGAGCACCTTCGCGCCCTTGTCGACGGCGTCGTCGACGAGCTCGCCGACCTTGTCGAGGCTCGGCTGGTCGACGAGCGGGCCCATCGTGCTCGACTCGTCGGCGCCGGGGCCGACCGCGAGCCCGGCGGTCGCCTCCGCCAGCTTGCGCTGGAACTCCTCGGCGACGGCGCGATGCACGTAGAAGCGGTTCGCGGCCGTGCAGGCCTCGCCGTTGTTGCGGTACTTCGCGACCATGGCGCCCGCGACGGCCGCGTCGACGTCGGCATCCTCCAGCACGAGGAACGGGGCGTTGCCGCCGAGCTCCATCGAGGTGCGCAGCACGGGGTCGGCCGCCTGGTGCAGCAGGGTGCGGCCGACCTCGGTCGAACCGGTGAACGTCAGCTTGCGCAGGCGAGGATCGGTGAGGATCGCCTCGCTCGTCTTCCCCGACGCGCTCGTCACGATGCAGTTCACGACCCCGGCGGGGAGCCCGGCATCGACGAACGCCTGCATCAGGTACAGCATCGTGAGAGGGGTCTGCTTGGCGGGCTTGATCACGACGGTGCATCCGGCGGCCAGTGCGGGGCCGATCTTGCGGGTGCCCATCGCGAGCGGGAAGTTCCACGGCGTGATCGCGAAGACGGGGCCGACGGGCTTCTTGATCGTCAGGATGCGGCCCCCGCCCGCGGGCGCTTGCGAGTAGCGGCCCTCGATGCGCACGGCCTCCTCCGAGAACCAGCGCAGGAATTCGGCGCCGTAGTCGACCTCGCCGTACGACTCGGAGAGCGGCTTGCCCATCTCGAGCGTCATCAGCGCCGCGAAGTCGTCGCGCCGCTCGATGATGAGGTCGAAGGCGCGGCGCAGCACATCGGCGCGCTCGCGGGGGTCGGTCGCGGCCCAGGCGTCGGCGGCGTCGCACGCCGCGTCCATCGCGGCGCGCGCGTGTTCGGCGGTGCCGTCGGAGACCGAGGTGAAGGCCCCGCCCGTCGCGGGGTCGATCACGTCGATCGTCGCGCCCGTCTCGCGGAACTCGCCGCCGATGAACTGACCTGTGGGAACGCGGCTCAGGACGCCGGCGATGTCGATGCGCATAGTGCTGCTCCTCTGTGAGACCTACGGCTCCACGCTACGGGTGCGCGGTGCCGCGGGCAATGTGCCCAGATCACACACAAGTGCCGGATGAATGGACTGGCGTCCATCCATCCGGCGCTGCGGGAAGCGTCAGGCCCCGAAACGCGTGTGGTCGCCGATTCCGTGCCATTCGCGGTTCACGTAGACCAGGCCCGTCTCGGGCGCCTGCGGCTCCTCCGCCGAGACGTTCGACTCGAGGGCGCGGGCGACGATGATCGTCGCGGTCTCGCCGACGACCCGGCTCTCGATCCGGGTCCGCAGCCAGCGCGTGCCGTGGAAGACGGGCTCGCCCGTCGGCAGCTCGTGCCACAGGCTCGTGTCGGCGAAGCGGTCGATGCCGCTCGTGGCCGCCAGGCGCGCGATTCCGATGCTGTCGGTGTCGATGAGGTGCACGACCACGTGCTCGGCCCCGACGATCGTCGGGGTCGCGGACGACAGGGCCGACACCGAGAAGACGAGGAGCGGCGGCTCGGCGCTCACCGACGAGACCGAGGTCGCCGTCAGCGCGACGTGGCCGTTCGGCCCCGTCGCCGTGATCACGGCGACGCCGCCCGGGTGGTGCCGGAACGCCGTCTTGAAGTCGTTCGGGTGCAGGTCGTCGAGCGACGAGGCGCTCACCGGGGGCATCGAGGGCGACATCGCGCGGCCGTCCGGGTTCGTGTCGGTGTGTGCCTTCGGCCCCTGGGACAGGGCGGATGCGTGGCTCATGACGTCGATACCTCCTCGGATGATCGCGCGGTGTGCGTTCTCCCCATGCTGGCACTGCGCGGCTGAATGCGGGCGGAACGGCGTAACAATGCGTCGTGCGCGGGAACGCCCGGGGTGGGCCGACTCGGCCCCCGCCCGGGCGTTCCCGTCATGTCAGGCCAGGGCCTTCTTCGAACCCTCCGGTGTGACGATGACGGCGAGCATGCCGATCAGCATGACGAGGATCCAGAAGCCCCCGACGAGCCATATCGTGCCGCCCGCGACGAGTACGAGCCCTGTTGCGATCATCGGTGTGAATCCTGCGCCGAGCGTGGACGCGCCCTGGTACGCGAGCGATGCAGCCGTGTAGCGCACCTTGGTCGGGAACTGCTCTGCGATGAAGGCACCGATGGGACCGTACAGCAGGCCCTGGATGAGGCCGTTGCCGAGCAGATCGGCGGTCGCGAAACCCCACACCGTCCCATTGGTCAGCAGGAGCAGCATCGGGAACGCGAATACGACGCCGAGGATTCCGCCGCTGAGGAGCACGGTGCGCCGACCGATCCTGTCGCTGAGCCGCGCCGACAGGAACGTGATGACGAGGGTCAGGCCCGCACCGACGGCCTTCCACGCGAGCACGCTCGTACGGTCAGCCCCCGCCTCGACGGCCGCGGACACGCCCCAGACCGTGATGATTCCCTGACAGCAGTAGAAGCTCAGGGTCGCGAGCAGCGCAAGCAGTACGGCGCGCGGGTGATCGGTGATCACTTCGAGGATCGGCAGCCGGCGCTTCGCGCTCGACTGTTCGAGGCGCCGGAAGAGGGGAGACTCGCTGACGCGCAACCGGATCACGAGGCCGACGACGATGAGAACAGCGCTCAGCAGGAAGGGGATGCGCCACCCCCACGTGAGGAAGTTCTCCCCGGTGGCGCTGGAGACGACGGAGACGACCACGGTGGCCAGGATCGCGCCGGCCGGTCCGCCCGCGTTCGCGAACGACGTCGCGAAGCCGCGTTTCCGCTGCGGCGCGTGCTCCATGGCCATGAGCGCTGCGCCTCCCCATTCGCCGCCGACTGCGATGCCCTGCACGAGGCGCAGGAGGACCAGCACGATCGGTGCGACGACGCCGATCTGGGCGGTCGTGGGGAGAAGGCCGATCAATGTGGTGGCGATGCCCATCATCATCATCGACAGAACCAGCATCTTCTTGCGGCCGACGCGGTCGCCGAAGTGCCCGAACACGATGCCGCCCAGCGGGCGCATGACGTATCCGACGGCGAGTGTCGCGAACGAGGCGAACAGCGCGACGCCGGCGGGCAGACCGGAGAAGAACACGTTGTTGAACACGACCGCCGCGGCGACGGAGTACAGGATGAAGTCGTAGTACTCCACCGCAGTGCCGATGAAGCTCGACGCGAGGATGCGCCGCATCTCCGCCGTGTTGAGCGTGGCGGCGACGATCGTCGCCGTGCTGTCGTCGGGGCGCAGGGGGGTTGTCCTGCTCGAGTCGTTCCGTGTCACGATTCCTCCTTGAATCGGGTGTGGAGCGGGGGCTGTTCAGCTCGCGTCGACCGGGACGGGGGAGCGTACCGGGAGGACATCGAGGTCGTCCGGCACATGGAACGCGCCGGGGAAATCGCGGGCAGCGGCACGCCAGACGTCGTCCTTCGCCGTGCCGGGAACGAGATGGTGGAGCGCGAGCTGTCGCGCGCCCGCCTCTGCCGCGAGGCGTGCCGCGTCGCCCACCGAGGTGTGCGACTTGTAGTGATGGTCGCGCGACGCGCGTGAGCCCTCGTCCGCTCGACCTGCGTAGACCGACTCGACGAAGGCGAAGTCGATCGCCTCGTGCAGAAGCAGGTCGGTATCGCGCGCGAGTCTCACGAGGTTCTGGGTCGGCGCTGTGTCGCCCGAGATGGTGACCGAGCCTGCCGCTGTGTCGAACCGGAACGCGAATGCGGGGGCTATCGGTGGATGCTCGACCAGCGTCGCCGTGACGGTCACGAGATCGTCGCGGAAGATCTCGAACGGCTCCATCGCTGGCGTCGGGCGGTCGTTCGGGTGGTAGGCGATGCCGGCGGGGATCTCGATGTCCCGGGCATCGAAGAGGTCGAGCGGGCTGGGACGGAGCGAGTCGAGCACCCGGTCGTTCAGGTCGGTCGCGTGAGCGGCCATCAGCGTCGCGAACATCCGCGCCGTCCCCGGCGTCGGGCACTCCGGCGCGACCGGCCGAGGCGGGACGACGGCGCGGGGCGACAGCGGGGGGAGCGCGCCGCGATCGCCCGGGCCGATGATCGGCACGGGGGCGCCTTCGCGACCGACCATCTCGTAGAGCCCGAAGATCGCAAGACTCGCGAGATCGACGGTGTGGTCGGAGTGGAGATGCGTGATGAACACGCCGCGAAGGTTCTTCAGAGACAGCCCCGCCTCGTTGATCCGACGCCCGACGCCGTGGCCGCAGTCGACGAGGTAGAACTCGTCGCCGACTTGGATCGCGGTCGCGATGCCGGTGCGGGTGATCGGTTCGCCCGAGCCCCACCAACGAGGGCCACCCGCCGTCCCGAGCGTGATCACGCGCGGTTCGAGATCCGTCGAAGTCATGGCAGCCTCCCTGCGCGTTGTCGCCACCCCGTCGGTGCGTCTGTGTTCAGCGTGCGCCCGAACGGGTAATCTGAAAAGTCAAATCAGATGAAGTGAGCCATCAAGGGAACTTATGCCTGACGTGACGCTGCGACAGCTGCAGTACTTCGTCGCGGTCGTCGACACCGGCTCCGTCACAGCGGCGGCGGAAGCCGAGCACGTGTCACAGGCGGCTCTGTCGATGTCCGTGGCGCAGCTGGAGTCGAATCTCGGCGTAGACCTGCTCATCAGACCGCGTTCCCGCAAGGTCGTGCCGACGCTGCACGGCGTGCAGTTCGCCGCGCATGCACGCCGCGTCCTCGACAGCGTCGAAGAAGCGATCGAGGCTGTCAGGGAGGGCACCGGCGAACTGGCGGGGAACCTGCGCGTCGGGTGCAGCTTCACGCTCTCGCCGCGGCTGATCCCCGAACTCCTGCATCGGATGTCTCGGGATCACCCGCTCGTCCGAGTCGACTTCACTGAAGGCGGGCCCAACGAGATCCAGGAAGAGGTGCGAACGGGACGGCTCGACCTCGCGCTGCTCTACAGCCAGCAGGCGGACCCGGGCCTCCGGTGGGAGACGCTCTCGAGCGTGCAGCTGCACCTCGTGGTGCCGGAAGACCATGTCCTCGCGTCGCGGGAGAGTGTGAGCGTCGAGGATTTCATCGGCATGGACGCTGTCTTCCTGAACATTCCGCCGACGCGGGAGCGCCTGTTGGAGCAGTTGAGGACGACCGGGCACGAGCCGACCGTTCGCTTCACGAGCGGCAACATGCAGACGATCCTGTCGCTCGTCGCGCGCGGCTACGGCTACTCGCTCGTGAACAGCCCACCGCAGACCGGCGACACGTTCGACGGACGCAAGGTGGCCTACGTGCCGATCCACGGTCTTGCGGAGAGCAACGCCATCGTCGGCGTGACGGCCGGCCAGCACCGGCTGTCGCGCCGAGCGCGCGCTGCGCTGGACGCGCTCAAAGGGGTGTGAGCGCCGCATGGGGGCGCAGCAACGACTACGCTCGCCCCATGAGCGATGGCGCAGACCGAACCCGCCCCGCGGCCCCGCCGCTCGAGTACTTCGGCACCGTGACGGCCTTCGTGGCCTCTCCCGTCGAGCTCGGCGACATCCCCGGCGGCGCACAGCGGATCATTCCGATCGAAGGCGGCACGTTCGATGGCCCCGGCGTGAGCGGAAGGATCCTGCCGGGCGGGGCTGATTTCCAGGTGCTGCGATCTGCCACCACGACGGTGCTCGAGGCGAAGTACGCGATCGAGACCGACCAGGGCGAGCGGATCGCCGTCGAGAACCGGGGGCTCCGCTCCGGATCCGCAATCGACATCGCGGCGCTCGTCGCCGGCGACGCAGTGCCCGCAGAGCGGATCTACTTCCGCTGCGTGCCGCGGCTCACCGGTGGCGGCCGATGGGAATGGCTCGGCGACCGGATCTTCGTCGGAACGGGCACGCGCCACCCCGACCGGGTCGTCGTCGACGTCTTCTTGGTTGCGTAGACCCCACCGCCGCACGGAGAAGGCCGGGTCGGCGCCCGAGCGGCGCCGACCCGGCCTTCCGCGTCAGCGGGCGGCGACCTCCGCGGCGACCGCCGCGAAGAGCGGGTGGCCCGGCTCGAGCCCCGTGACGCGCTCCGTGAACTCCTCAGGCGAGAGCGTCTCGAGCAGGCCCTTCATCTCGGCGGCCTGATCGTCGTCGGGGGCGTCGAAGCGCAGGGCGGCGCCCATCGCGGCGACGAGCGCCTCGGTGCCGATCCCGCGCTCGGCGGCCTCGGCGGCGGGGCCGACGAAGCGCTCGTGGCGCGAGAGCTTGCGCAGCGGCTGCCGGCCGACGCGCTGCACCGTGTCGGGCAGGGCCGGGTTGCGGAAGCGGTCGAGGATCGTCGCGCGGTACTGGGCGAGGTCGTCCGGCGCGAACCCGTGCTTCGCCTCGAGCACGGCGTTCGTCTCGGCGATCGCGGCGGCCACCTTCGCCGCGACCGCGTCGTCGGCCAGCGCGTCGGCGATCTTCTCGATCCCCGCCGCCGCGCCGTGATAAGCGGCGGCGGCGTGGCCCGTGTTCACCGTGAAGAGCTTGCGCTCGATGTACGGGGCGAGGTCGTCGACGAAGTGCGCGCCGGGGATGCTCGGCGGTTCCTCGCCGAACGGGCCCCGCTCGATCGCCCACTCGAAGAACGGCTCGACCGTGACGTCGATGCCTGCACCATCCGGCTGGCCGGGGACGATGCGGTCCACCGCCGTGTTCGCGAACACGGCGCGGTCGGCGATCTCGGCCCAGCCGTCGCCAGCCAGCTCGACGATGTGGCCGCGCAGGGCGTCGGTCGCGCCGATCGCGTTCTCGCAGGCCATCACCTGCACGGGGGCGGCGACTGCCGGCCTCTGCCGGATGCCGGCCAGGATGTGCGGCGCGATGAACTTCAGCACCGTCGGCCCGACGGCGCACGTCACGACGTCGGCCGATGCGACCGCCTCGGCCACGGCATCCGGATCGCTCTGGCTGTTGAGCGCCGAGAAGCCCGTCACCGTGACGTCCCGGCCGCCGTCGCCGACCTCGTGCACCGTGTAGCTGTCCGCGGCGTTGATCGCATCTACGAGGGGAGCCGCCACGTCCGAGAACACGATGTCGTAGCCGCCCTCGGCGAGCAGCATGCCGACGAAGCCGCGGCCGATGTTCCCCGCACCGAAGTGCACTGCCTGTTTCGTCATCCGGTTCAGCCGATCTCGCTCGCGAGCATGTCGTACAGCTCCTCTGGGGTCGTCGCGGCGTTCAGCTTCGCAACCTGCTCGTCGTCGCCGAACTGCTGCGCGACGCTCGCGAGGATCTCGAGGTGCGCGCCGTCGACGCCTGCGATGCCGATCACGAACGTCGCGGTGTCGCCGCCGCCCCACTCGACGCCGCCGTCGTAGCGCAGCACCGCGAGGGCCGAGCCGAGCACGGCGTCCTTGGCGGCCTCGGTACCGTGGGGGATAGCGAGGCCGTTGCCCATGAAGGTCGAGACGGCCTCTTCGCGGTCCTTCATCGCCTGTAGGTAGTCGCCCGTGACGGCGCCCGCACCCTGCAGGATCGCCGCCGCCTCGGCGAGCGCCTCGTCTCGGCTGGCGCCGCCCGCGTGGATCCGCACGAACTCGGGCTTCAGCACGCTCGAGCCCTGGGGGCCGGGGCCGAAGGGGCCGGCGGCGCCCGCCGCGGCCGGAGCCGCGGGGGGCTCGGGCTCGGCGGAGGCCGAACGCTGGGCCTTGACGAGGTCGACGACCTCGTCGTACTCCGGCGCGTTCATGAAGCCGTCGACCGAGATGTGCAGCGCGTCGGGCACGCTCGCCTTCGCGCGATCGGTCAGCTGCTCCTGCGTCACGACGAGGTCGGCGCTGGTGTCGAGCGCCGCGATCGCGCTATTGGTCACGCTGACATCGGTGATGCCGGCGTCCTTGAACTTCTTGCGCAGCACACTGGCGCCCATGGCGGACGAGCCCATGCCGGCGTCGCAGGCGAACACCACGCGCTCGATCGTCTTCACGGCGGTGGCCTCGCTGGCGATGAGTCCGCTCAGCGTGGCCGAATCCTTGCCCTTGTTCGCCATCGTCTGCCGAACGGCCGCCGAGAACTGGTCGTCGCCGGCCAGGTCGCGCTTGCGGCCGGCCCGCAGGATGATCGAGGCGATCACGAAGGTGACGGCGGCCGAGACGAAAACGGCGAGCAGGATGCCGAGGAGGTCGCTGCCCGGCGCCTGGAAGATGATCGCGACGATCGAGCCGGGGGCGGCGGGCGCCCGCAGCCCGGTGTCGAACAGGGCGTTCACGGCGACGCCCGACATGCCGCCGGCGATCACGGCGACCAGCAGGGCGGGCTTCATCAGCACGTAGGGGAAGTACACCTCGTGGATGCCGCCGAAGAACTGGATGATTGCGGCACCGGGGGCGGAGCCGCGCGCGGCTCCGACGCCGAAGAACGTGAACGCCATCAGCACGCCCAGGCCGACGCCCGGGTTCGCCTCGAGCAGGAACAGAATCGACTTGCCCGTGACCTCGGCCTCGCCGACGCCGAGCGGCGTCAGCACGCCGTGGTTGATGGCGTTGTTCAGGAAGAACACCTTCGCCGGCTCGATCAGGATGCTCGTCAGCGGCAGGAGGCTGTGGTTGATCAGGTACTCGACAGCGGTCGACAGCACGCCCGTGAGCCAGTTCACGGCGGGCGCGAGGGCGAAGAACCCGAACACGGCGGCGATCAGGCCGAAGATTCCTGCCGAGAACATGTTGACGAGCATCTCGAAGCCGGCGCGGATCCTGTTCTCCCAGATCCCGTCGATCTTCTTCATCAGCCACGCGGCGAGCGGGCCCATGATCATGGCGCCGAGGAACATGTGGATCTGGCCCAGGCCGCCGTCGCCCGACTCGTTGGCGATCGCGATGAGCAGGTCGCTGCCGCCGATCGCACCCATCGTGGCGACCGCGGCGACGACGCCGCCCCGCTTGTCGTAGATCGCGTGGCCGCCCGTGTAGGCGATCAGGATCGGCAGCAGGTAGTGGATCGTCGGGTCGACGAGGGTCGCGAGCTGCTCGTTCGGCCACCAGCCGTCGGGGATGAAGAGGGCCGTGAGCAGCCCCCACATCACGAGCGCGGGGATGTTGGGCATGACCATGCCCGACATGAAGGAACCGACCTTCTGTACGCCGACCCGGAACTTGCCGGGCGACTTCGTGCCGGATGTCGTCGTAGACATGTCGAAGTGTGCTTTCTCGAGGAGAACGGGTGTCAGGCGGCCGCGCGGGCGGCGCGCTTGGCGCCGTCGGCGTTGCCGGCGGCGATGGCCGCCGCGGCGATGCGCTCGGCATCGGCGAGCGTGTAGCGCTTGAGCTCGGCGCGCACGTCGGCGAGGGCCGAGGGCGACATCGACAGCGTCTTCACGCCAAGGCCGACGAGCACGACGGCCAGGAGCGGGTCGGCCGCGGCCTCGCCGCAGACGCCGACGGGCTTATCGTTGTTCGCGCCGCCCTCGGCGACCATCCGGATGAGCCGC
This sequence comes from Microbacterium halophytorum, assembly GCF_002970975.1. Classification (GTDB taxonomy): domain Bacteria; phylum Actinomycetota; class Actinomycetes; order Actinomycetales; family Microbacteriaceae; genus Microbacterium; species Microbacterium halophytorum. The sequence continues at coordinate 41,254 of NZ_PNFA01000005.1, read as the reverse complement.
AGGGCGGCGGGGTGCCACGGGCTCTGCAGGTGGGCGACCGAGCCGAGGAGGCGGTCGGCCGCCATCGTGTACTGCACGAGGTCGTTCGTGCCGATCGAGGCGAAGTCGGCGACGCGCAGGATGTCGTCGGCGAGCAGGGCGCTCGACGGGACCTCGACCATGACGCCAGCGGTCTTCAGCCCGAGCTCTTCGGCGAGCGCCGTGAAGTACTCGGTCTCGTCGACGGTGGCGACCATCGGCGCCATGACCCAGAGATCGGCGTCGGTGGCGGCATCGGCGGCGGCGAGGGCCGTGAGCTGATCGCGCAGCACGTTCTCGCGGTGCTGCAGGGCCCGGATGCCGCGGCGGCCCAGGGCGGGGTTCTCCTCGTCGGCGTCGGTCAGGAACGACAGGGGCTTGTCGGCGCCGGCGTCGAGGGCGCGCACGACGACCTTCTTGCCCGCGAACGCCTCGAGCAGCTGCCGGTAGCTCTCGGTCTGGCTCTCGACGCTCGGTGCCTCGTCGGCCGAGAGGAAGAGGAACTCGGTGCGGAACAGGCCCACGCCCTCCGCGCCCAGCTCGACGGCCTCGGCCGCACCGTCCGGCGAGCCGAGGTTCGCCAGCAGCGGCACCAGGGTGCCGTCGGCGAGGGCGCCGGGGGTGATCGGCGCGTTCGCGGCGGCGGCGCGCGCCGCGGCACGTTTGTCCGCCTCCGCGAGTTGGTCATCGGTCGGGCCGGCGACGACGAGGTCGTTCGCCGCGTCGACGAGCACCTCTTGGCCGTCGGCGAGCTCGAGCTCGCCCGTGCCGACGACGGCGACGATGCCCTTCTCGCGGGCGAGGATCGCGGTGTGCGAGGTCGGGCCCCCGTCGGTCGTGACGACGGCGAGGACCTGGTCGAGATCGAGCAGAGCGGTGTCGGCGGGGGCCAGGTCCCGCGCGACGAGCACGAACGGGTGGCCGGGCTCGGGCACGCCGGGCGCCGCGACGCCGCGCAGGTGCGCGATCACGCGCTGCGCGACGTCGGCGAGGTCGGCGGCCCGCTCGCCGAGGTAGCCGCCGAGCTCGACGAGCTGGGCCGCGAACTCCGCGAACGCCGTGTGCACGGCGTACTCGCCCGTCGAGCCGCCGTCGATCTTCGCGTCGACGGCCTCGGCGAGCGTCGGGTCCTCTGCCATCATGGCCTGCGCCTCGAGCACGTCCTGCGCCGCGCCGCCCGCGCGCTCGCCGCGCGCGTTCAGCTCGGCCGCGACGGCCGAGACCGCGGCCGAAACGGCGGCCTTCTCCTCGTCGGGCGTGCGCTCCGACGGCGCATCGGCGGGCGCCTCGAGGGGCGCCGCCATGAGCGCGACGGGCCCGTGCGCGACACCGGAACCGACACCGACTCCGCTGATCTCGACCATCCGGGTCACTCCGCGTCGGTCTCGAGCATGCCGGCCAGCTGGTCGAGAACGGTCTCAGCACCGTCGCCCTCGACCGTCAGCGTGACCTCGTCGCCCTGGTTCGCGCCGAGGGCGATGACGCCCAGGATGCTCGCGGCGTTGGCGGGCTTGCCGTCGCCCTTGGCGACCGTGACGTCCAGCCCTGAGTTCTTCGCTGCCTCTGCGAACAGCTTCGCGGGGCGGGCGTGCAGGCCGTGCGATGCGGCGATGGTGACGGTGCGAGTAGCCATGGCGGCTTCCTTTCCTGTTGTTCCCACCCCGGTCGGGGCGAGCATGTGCCTCGCGAACGACAGCGCTCGGCTGCCGTCGCGGTCGGTCGCGATGTCGTGGGGGAGGACCTCGGTGGGGACGCCGTCGAACTCCGGCAGCATGCGCGCGCTCGCGGCGAGGTGCGAGCCCAGCAGCAGGCCGTCGGCGAGCCCCGCGTAGTACGGCAGGTCGGCGAGCGCGGCCGGCGTGGCCTCGATGTCGAGCCCTGCGGCGTCGGCCGCGGCCTGCAGCCGAGCGGCGACGAAGGTGCTGGAAGCGCCCGCGCCGCACACCACGATGATCCTCATCGATCGGAACCTCTCTCTTGTGCTCCCCATCATGGTGACGACCGGCGCCCGTGGCAATGGAGGCGGGTTTCCGCCCCACCGGAAACCCCGCTGTGCATGGTTGACTGTGATGCCATGACGGTTCAACGGCAGGCGCGCGTGCTCGGCGTCCTGCTGGACAGGGGCGGCTGGGTCACCTCTGCCGAGCTCGCCGACAGGATCGGCGTCACGCCTCGCAGCGTGCGGTCGTACGTCACCTCAATCAACGCGCGCACGCCGGGCGCCGTCGAGTCGGGCCCGAGCGGCTACCGCGCCGGCGATGGCGCCGCGCGAGCCCGGGACGGTCTGCGAGGCGTCGAGCGCAGCACGCCCAGGGAGCGCGTGCGGGGGCTCATCCGGATGCTCGTCGAACGGGGCGAGGGCGTCGACGTGTTCGACGCGGCGACGGAGCTGCACGTCAGCGAGGCGACGGTCGAGGCCGACCTGCGGCGGCTGCGGGCCGAGCTGTCGGGCACCGAGCTCGGGCTCTCGCGCGACGACGGGCTCTTGGCGCTCGAGGGCACGGAGCGCGCGAAGCGCCGGCTCCTCACCCGCCTCGTGCTGGACGAGCTCGGCGGAGGGGCGTTCGACGCGGAGGCGCTCGGGAGGTCGGCCGAGGCGATGGGCATCCCCGCCGGCGGTGCCGCGGGCTTCCGCCGCGACCTCGTCGACGCGCTCACGGGCGACGGCTTCGTGGTCAACGAGCTCGCCGTCTCGGAGGTCGTGCTGCGCGTCGCGATCGCGGTGGCGCGCACGGGCGGGGGCCACGCGCTGCCGGATGTCGCGGACGACGGCCGGCCGGAGCGGGCGATCGTCGGCGGTGCGCTGACGGTGCTCGCCGAGCAGCACTTCGGCGCGCCGCTCGCGCGAGCGGACCGCCGCCACCTCGCGGGCGTCGTGCTCTCGGCTCTCGTCGACGGCGGCGAGTCGGGAGCCGCCCCGCCCCCCGAGATCGACGGCGCGGCCAGGGCGGCCCTCGCCCGCGCGGCGGACGAGTACGGCGTCGACCTCGGCGGCGAGGAGTTCGCGGCCTCCTTCGCGCACCACGTGCAGAACGTCGTGCGCCGCTCGCGCGAGCGGGTCGGGGCGCGCAACCCCATGACGCGCTCGGTGAAGCTCTCGTCGCCCCTCGTGTTCGAGATCGCGGTGTCGATCGCCAGCGAGCTCACCGACGAGCTCGGCGTGCCGATCCCCGACGACGAGATCGCCGACATCGCGATGCGCATCGGCAGCGTGACGGGCCAGGCGCCGGGCGACGACGCCCTCACCGCCGTGCTCGTGTGCCCCGGCTACGAAGGCCTGCGCCTGCAGCTGCGCGCGCACCTCGAACGCGCGCTCGGCCACGAGATCGTGATCACGGGCGTCGAGACGGGGTACGAGCCCGACTGGGCCTCGCTCGACGCCGACCTCGTGCTCACGACGATCGACGGGCCTGACGGCGGCGACCGGCGCGTGCGCATCCAGCCGTTCCTGACCTCGCGCGACATCGCGCGCGTCTCGGAGGCGGCCCAGCGCGTGCGCCGGCAGCGGCGGCTCAGCGGCCTGCGCGCCGAGATGGGGCGCTGGTTCGCGCCGGGGGCGTTCATCCGGAACGCACCGGTGTCGGCGCCGGGCGACGTCATCCGGATGCTCGGTGCGGCGCTCGTGCGCGAGGGCGTGATCGACGAGGCGTACATCGACAGCACGATCGAGCGCGAGCGGCGCAGCTCGACGGCGTTCACGGAGTCGCTCGCGGTGCCGCACGCCATGACGATGTCGGCCAGCCGCACGGCCATCGCGGTCGCGGTCAACGAGCAGGCGATCGAGTGGGGCACCGAGCGGGTGCACGTCGTGGCGATGGCGGCGTTCAGCGCGGCCGACCGCGCGGCGTTCCAGACGGTGTTCGAGCAGTTCGTCGACGTGTTCGCCGACCCCGCCAACTCCGCGCGGGTCGTGCGGAGGGCCGAGGACCTGCCCGCGTTCCTCGACGAACTCGCGGCCCTGATCGACCAGCCGGTGTAGGGCCGGCCGGAGGCGCATCGGAGGCGCATCGGAGGCGCATCGGAGGCGGTGGCAATCCGGGGCCCTCCGAGCGGGTGAGCGAGACATCGGTCGAGCAATCCGGCCGACTGAATATTCACGGCACTTCGGAATTGCGAGCGCGACGCGACCGGTAGAGCCTGTCTCCATAGTTCTGATATCGGGCACTGACAGAGGAGCAGCGCATGAGAAATCGAGTCAAGCTGGCTCTGGGGGCGGTTGCCATCATTGCGGCACTGCTGCTGGCAGCGCCGGCTGCGCAAGCTTCGTCGAAGTATTGGGCGAGCGCTTCAAAGGCTAGCTACGTCAAGACAAGCAGTGGTGCAAAGCTCGGAAAGGGGTACGGAGTCGCATACGCCACGACGGTCAATGTGAAAGACCGTGCGCACTATCGTTGGATCATCGGAAAACACGGCATCTACGTGTGGGATCACTTCTATTTCTATGAGTACTCCGCGCAGAAGCAGCGCTATGCATACGAGTCAGCTGGGCAAATACGGCACACGGCGACGTCGTCAGGATCCTATAAGACCACGACAGCGGCGAAACGTCTGCATCTGCAGGCGGATAAGGCGCGCGTGTCTGCGAAGGTATGCACGGACGTGCCGTTCCTCGTGCCTGGACGGTGCGGGCCAGATCATCTCCTGACTGTCACGTACTGATGATGACGCGCGTTTCGGTCGAGCATCTTTCTGTCACTGCTCGGACACAAACACTGCTCGACTCTGTTTCGTTCGCCGCGTGCGATGAAGTTCTGGGAATCGCTGGCCCGAACGGCGCCGGAAAGACGACACTTCTGCGGGCGATCGAACGTGCGTCATGGCGGCACAATTCGTCGATACGAATAGAATCTTGGTCCACAGGCAAAGCCTCGCCTGTCGGCTACCTTCCTCAACGCTACGTCCTACCACAGGACCTCAGTGTGCGGCAGTTCATCGATTATGCGGCATGGTTGAAGAAAGTGCCGGCACGTGAGAAGAGCGTAAACGATGCAGTCCACACGGTCGCGCTTGAAGAGTTCGCTGACGTCAAGCTTCGTCATGTGTCAGGGGGAGTCGCTCAGCGCGCAGGCTTCGCGGCTGTGCTGGTCGGGCAACCCCGAGTGTTGCTCCTCGATGAGCCGACGACAGGTGTCGACATGGCGCAGCGCGAGACGATGAGACAGATCATTCGGACGCAGGACATCGCGGCGGTGACGATCATCACAAGTCATATCGCGGAGGATCTTGAGCAGCTGTGCGATCGAGTGCTCGTGCTCAATGGTGGTTCGGTTCGATTTCTCGGGACGCCGGCCGAGGCGGTGCGGGTGTCCGATCGGGCGACGTTCGCGGACGCAGTTCTGCACCTGTCGACGTCCGAGAGCTCGCAATGAAGGCCTGGCTGTCGAGGGAAATCCTGATTGGTGTTGCGCTGGTTGCCCTCGCGGATGCGCTGGTGGTCACGACTCGCGTCAGCTGGCTGGGTCTTTTCGGATACACCGCTGAGTGGGTGAACGGCGCGCTATACGTGACGTCGCCTTTGATCGCGGGATCAGCAGCGTTCACGGCACGTTCCTTCCTACGCCCCGACGTGCTGGCGCTGCTCGGTGCGCGAACTCATCGAGCCATCTGGCGGCTCGTCGTGCGCGTGTGGATGCGCATTGCCGTTGTCTTCGCGTTTGCGCACTACGTGGTTATCGGGGTTGCGCTCTGTGCGACGGCGCTCTTCTCGGGGTCTGGTGCCGTGGCGTGGCAGCCGTTCGTGTATGCACTCCTGCCGATCGGGATGGCCGTGGCGGTCGGTGTCGCCATAGCTGGTGTGTTTCCTCGAACCTGGGGCGCGGTGCTGGCGGTAGTCGTTAGTTACTCAATCTGGTTTGTCGCCGTCGTGACCGACTCGATCGTTCCGATCAACGTCGGCGGCGCCACGATTTCGCTGGTCGGGCTCTCGTACAGTGTCGCGGGTCTCGTCGTCTCCTGCGTCGCGGCGCTGGTTGTGACGGGCTCGTTCCTGCTCGCGGGGCTAGCAGCGCTGCGCACGACGTCATTTGCGATCCGCGTGAGCAGCGTCGTCGGCGTCGCGATCCTAATTATGGTCGCTGGACCGGCGTTCGGCCAGTTTTCTCGACCGAGTCCGTTCGTGCCGAGCGCTGAGCCCGCGTTCACCTGTGCTGGCGTGGCACCGAGAGTCTGCTTGACGGAGCCGCACGCGACGAGAATTGAGGACATCGCGAACGGTATTCACTCTGCGTCAACTGTGCTCACGCGCGTGGGAGCGGACTTGTCCGATGTGACGCTGTACGAGGAGACGTACGAGCGTGGCCACCCGAACTCGGGCGTGTTGATGCTGAGCTTTCAGCAGCTCAACGGGATCGGGGTGTCGCGGCAAGACTTTGCATACGCGCTCCTGAGGCCTGCGGATTGCGACGACTTCTACGAAGCCGACGCGACGCCTCGTGTTGAGCACCTGTTAGCTGCAACTTCGCTGCTTCAAGAGTGGATGGACCAATCGGCGTCTGGAAAGCAGACCTCCCTCACTGACGCGCAGGCGCTCACGTTGTTCAACGGCCTCAAGTCCTGTGAGGTGCGAAGCGATGTTCTCAGTTCCACTTCAGCGTACTGAGGCACTGAGGTCTCACCTTCGTGAGCGTGGGGTGCGTTGGGTTCTACCTGTGCGATTCGCGCTCACGAGCATTGTTAGTGCTGTCCCGTTTGTCGTCGCCGTCCCGTCCCACGAATCACCTGTGTCCGTCGCCTACTTCTATCCGCTTATCTTCGGTTGTTTTGGAGCGTTGTCTCTGCGCGAGCACACACAGTGGTTACGTCCGAGGAACCCGCTTCTAAGGTTGATGCGCGGCGGAGTGACGTTGTCGTTGGATGCTGCGGCTATCGTGCCGGCCTTCTGTTTTGCGTGGAGTGACGTGTCGAACAGCGCTATCATCGCTGGGGCACTTTGTGCAGGGGCAGCCGGCATGGTGGCGGCCTGTTTCACCCAAGACTTCGCCTGGGCCGCGGCGGCATTCATCGGTTTCATTTGCCTGCTGTCGTTCGGGTCCCCTGCAATCGAACTTCTGCCTGTGTCGGCGGCGTTGTCGATGTACTTCGCGGCTTTCCTTGCCCACACATTCTTTGGGCCGAGAATGAAAAGCTAGTGCTGGGTACTCGAGTCTACCGTACGAGCTCGCGGCCCTGATCGACCAGCCGGCGTAGGGCCGGCCGGTCGAGCAGGGGAATCGCGTCAGCCCGCCGGTGCGACGACCTGGGCCAGCCACTGCTGCGGCGGGTCCAGGTTCGCGATCGGACGGATGGCGCGGGTGGCGCCGACGATGCCATCGCCGATCACGCCGTCGGCGTTCTCGATCTCGAGCGCCAGGTTCGCCGCCGGCGACGAGAACCGCAGGAAGCCGTGGCCCGTGTCCTCGACGAACCAGTTCTGCAGCGCGGCGCTCTTGTCCTTGCACTTCGCCAGCCTGACGGGCGTTCCCGGCTCGCCCGAGGCGTTCGCGAGGGTCACGCAGAGCTCCTTCTTGCCGGTGGAGACCAGGCGGTAGGTGTTGCCCGCTGCCTCCTCGAGGCGCCATTCCTGGCCGGCGTTCGCGTCGTCGCAGGCGGCCTGCGACAGCGACTTCTTCGCGGCCGTCAGGCACTGGGTGCCCGGCACGGGGTTCTGCAGTTCCTCGCCCGTGGTGATCTGGGCGACGGCGATCGCATCATTGCCGGAACCGGACGAATCGACGACCGTCTCACCGCCGGTCTCGTCGAAGCGATACCACGCGACGTCACCGCCGCCGACGCTGTCTCCGCCGCCCGGCTCGGCCACGAGTGCGGCGATGTCGCCCGCGGTCAGGGCCCGGCTGAAGATGTTGAAGTCGTCGATCGACGCGTTCAGCCACGGGTCGGCGCTGAACTGCGAGCGCCCGATCCAGTTGTTCACCGTCTCGCCGAGGTCGGCGGGGCGCAGCGTGAAATCGTCGTTCGTGCTGACGATCGTCCCGTCGACCCACAGATTCGCGGTGGTGCCGGATGCCGTCACGGCGACGTGCGCCCATTCCGTCGACAGGCTCGCGCCGTCGCCGATGCCGGGGACGACCGCGCCGCGACCGTCGCTCGTGGCCAGGTCCATCCGGAGGCCCGTGGGGCTGGCGGCCGCGTTCGGGGTGAGGAACATGAAGCTGCTCGTGTCATCGCCGAAATCGAAGATGCGGGCCCAGTCGTTGCCTGCGTCCGTTCCCCGCTTCACCCATGTCGAGATGGTGAAGTCCGCGTCGAGGCCGCTGACGATGCCGTCGGGCATCTCGACGTAGCCCACGGAGCTGCCGCCGTTCAGCTTCACCGCATTGCCGAAGCCCTCCGGCCCCTCGGCGCGATCGACCTCGGGCACGGCGTCGGCCTTCGCCTCGCTGACGAGCCGCACGGTGCTGCCGTCGGCGAGGTCGTGCCCGCCCCCGTCGCCGTCGCGGAACGACGGCCAGCCGTCGCGCCAGCTCATCGGCCGGATGCCGAGCGTGTTCTCGGGGCGGTACGCGTGGTAGACGTAGTAGTTCACGTCGTCTTCCGTGAACACATCGCCGCCGCCCGGGGCACGGTAGAGCCCCTCGGGGGTGACGCCCTCGGCCGACTCGCGGGAATCGAGGATGACGGTGCCGCCGCCCTCGTCGAGGCGCACGCCGGCCTGGTCGACGTACGGGCCGGCGATGTTCTCGGAGCGTCCGACCGCGACCTTGTAGGTCGAGTTCTCGGCCGAGCAGCACTTGCCCCAGCTCAGCAGGAGGTAGTAGTAGCCGTCGCGCTCGAAGATCGCGGGGCCCTCGACGGGGTTGTCGTCGGCCTGGCGCGAGGCCAGGAGCGTGGGCTCGCCCACGACGCTGGTGAGGTCGTCGTCGAGCTGCTGGATGACGATGCCCTCCCAGAACGAGCCCCACGTCATCCACCAGGTGCCGTCGGCATCCTGGATGACGGCGGGGTCGATCGCGTTGACCTCGAGGGGCTGCTCGCCCTCGGCCAGCGCGCCCGAGGCGACGACGGGGCGACCGAGGTCGACGTAGCTCGACGGGTCGGCCGGTGTCTTCGTCGTCTTGACGCCGATGGCCGACGTGGACGAACCGAAGCTCGACTGCGAGTAGTAGTAATAGAACGTGTCGCCGATCTTCTGCAGGTGCGGCGCCCACAGCGTCGTGGAGTTCGGCACGTCGTGGGTCCACTCCGCGCGCTCCACCTCGCCGACCGAGCGCCACGGGCCGCTCTTCGTCGGTGCCGTCCGGATCTCGTTGTGCGAGTCGGCGAGGACGTACAGCCCTGCCGCCTCGTCGTAGGCCATCGTCGGGTCGTGCACGTCGAGGTCTCCCGTGAGGGGGAGCTGCCCTGCGGGCGGTGCCGCGGTCGCTTCGGCAGTGATCTCCTCCTCGGCAACGGCCGGGGCGGCGACGAGCGTGAGCCCGAGTGCCGCGGCGGAGAGACCGGCAAGCAGTGAATGCCGGAATCGTCGAGATGTCATGTGCGTCATCCTCCAGGTCGACGTCGGTGTCGATGTGTTCGGGGCCTCATGCCCCGCATCCGTCTACAACGTTGTAAATTGCGCTCAGAGTCCGCCGTTGACGAGAGCGGGGGTTCTACAACGATGTAAACGTGAGAATAGGGGTCCGACGACACGCGGTCAAGCGCGCGGCCGGACTACGCCGGCAGCACCGCCCGCACGGCCGCCTCGAGCTCACGGAACGCGCCGTCGGCGGCCTCGGCCGTCTCGCCCGGCACGTCGAGGTAGGCCTTCAGCTTCGGCTCCGTGCCGCTCGGGCGGAAGATCACACGGGCGCCGCCGGTGAGGTCGAAGCGCAGGATGTCGCCGGTCGGTTCGCCGTCGGGTGCGTCGAGCAGGTCCGTCACGGTCGCGACGGTGCGCTCGCCGAACGCGGTCGGCGGCTCGGCACGGAGGGCGGCCATCGCGTCGGCGATGACGCGGACGTCGTCGACCCGGATCGAGACCTGGCCGCTCGCGAAGTGACCGATCTCGACGGAGACGTCGGTGACGAGGTCGCCGAGCGTGCGGCCCTCCGACCGGGCCTCGGCCGCCAGCGCCAGCACCGCCATCGCCGCCGAGACGCCGTCCTTGTCGCGCACGGTCTCGGGGTTGACGAGGTATCCGAGCGCCTCCTCGTAGCCGTAGACGAGCCCCGGCGCGCGGGAGATCCATTTGAAACCCGTGAGCGTCTCGGAGATGCCGAGGCCGTGGCGCTCGGCGAGCACGCGGAGGCCGGGGGAGGAGACGAGGGAGCACGCCAGCGTCGCGCCGGGCGTTCCGGATGCGGCGCGCGCGGCACGCGCGCCGAGCAGCAGGCCGACCTCGTTCCCCGTCAGCCTGCGCCAGCCGCCTTCATCCGGGATCGCCACGGCGAGCCGGTCGGCGTCCGGGTCGTGCGCGAGGGCGAACTCCGCGCCGGCGGCGCGCGCGGCTTCCAGGACGAGATCCATGGCGCCCGGTTCCTCGGGGTTCGGGAACGCGACCGTCGGGAAGGCGCCGTCCGGCTCGATCTGGGCGGCCGCGACGACGGGGCGCGGGATGCCGGCGGCGTCGAGCGTGCGCGCGAACGTCTCCCAGCCGACGCCGTGCATCGCGGTGTACGCCCAGACCATGCCCGCGGCGCCCGCCACCGCGTCGCCGGCGACGGCCGCGGTCGCGGAGACGTAGGCGTCGACGACCTCTTCGCCCGCCGTCTCGTAGGCATCGGAACGAGGCAGGTCGGCGATCGAACCCTCGGCCGCCGCCGCGATGTGCGCGGCGATCCCCGCGTCGGCGGGCGGCACGATCTGCGCGCCCCCGCTGTCTCCGCCGAGGTACACCTTGTAGCCGTTGTCGTTCGGCGGGTTGTGGCTCGCCGTGACCATCACGCCGGCGTCGGCGCCGAGGTGCCGCACGGCGAACGCCAGCACGGGCGTCGGCAGCAGCCGCGGCAGCAGCACGGCGTCGAGGCCGGCGCCCGCGAAGATCTCGGCGGAATCCGCGGCGAACACCCGCGAGTTCCTGCGGCCGTCGTATCCGACGACGACGACGGGGCGGCGGGCGCCCGCCGCCCGCTCCCGCAGGTAGGCGGCCAGCCCCGCCGCGGCCTGCGCGACGAGCACGCGGTTCATCCGCATCGGCCCCGCGCCGAGCGCGCCGCGGAGGCCGGCGGTGCCGAACTGGAGCCGCCCCGCGAAGCGCGCGGCCAGCTCGGCGTCGGCGTCGGCGTCGGGCTCGCCGGCCCGGGACAGCAGGCCGTCGAGCTCGGCGCGCGTCTCGGCGTCGGGGTCCTGGTCGCGCCACGCCCGCGCCGCGGCGAGCACGTCGGCCATCAGATCTTCCCGATCACGTCGGCGAGCAGCTGCGAGATGCGGCCCTCGGCGGCCCTGCCCGCCTCGATGACCTCCTCGTGGCTGAGCGGGGTCGGCGAGATGCCGGCGGCGAGGTTCGTGATCAGCGAGAAGCCGAGCACCTCCATGCCAGCCTGGCGAGCCGCGATCGCCTCGAGCGCCGTCGACATGCCGCAGATGTGGCCGCCGATCGCCTTCGCCATCTGCACCTCGGCGGGGGTCTCGTAGTTCGGGCCGCGGAACTGGCAGTAGACGCCCTCGTCGAGCGACGCGTCGACCGTGCGCGCCAGCTCGCGCAGGCGGGCCGAGTACAGATCGGTCATGTCGATGAAGGTCGCGCCCTCGAGCGGGCTGTCGCCCGTGAGGTTGATGTGGTCGCTGATCAGCACAGGCTGTCCCGGCGACCATTCCGGCTTGATGCCCCCCGCGCCGTTCGTGAGGACCATGGTGGTCGCGCCGGCGGCGGCGGCCGTGCGCACGCTGTGCACGACGCGGCGCACGCCGTGGCCCTCGTAGTAGTGCGTGCGTGCGCCGATGACGAGAACGCGGCGCCCGGCGGGCGTCACGATGCTCCGGATGGTGCCGACGTGGCCGTCGAGCGCCGGCTTCGAGAAGCCCGTCACCTCGGTGGCCGGCACCGTCGCGACGGTCTCGCCGAGCAGGTCGGCCGACCTGCCCCAGCCGCTGCCGAGGGTGACGGCGACGTCGTGCGAGGCGACGCCCGTGAGGCGGGCGATGTCGGAGGCGGCTTCCTGAGCGATGCCGAAGGGATCGCCGGTGTCGAGCGGATGCGTCATGCGATAACCCTAAACGGATCGCTCTCGGCCAGGCGGCTGGACGCGAGCCGGATATCGGCGGCGGCGCGGGTGACAGAATGGACGCATGACCTTCGACTTCGAGCGCAAGCACCGGTTCGCGATCATCGGCGGCGGCCCCGGCGGCTACGAAGCGGCGCTCTCCGCCGCACAGCTCGGCGCGGAGGTGACGCTCGTCGAGGGCGCCGGCGTGGGCGGTGCGGCCGTGCTCACCGACGTCGTTCCGTCCAAGACCCTCATCGCGACGGCCGACGCCGCGCAGGCGATCAATGGCGCGGGCGAGCTGGGCGTGCAGTTCTTCGCCAAGGACGGCAGCGGCAAGCCGCTCAAGCCCGAGACGGCGATCAACCTGCACGCCGTCAACAAGCGCATCCTGGCGCTCGCTGGCCAGCAGTCGGAGGACATGCGCCAGCAGCTCATCGAGGCGGGCGTCACGATCCTCTCGGGCCACGGCCGGATGGAGGGCGACAGCGCCGTCGTCGTCTCGACGGGCCCCGACGGCACCGACTTCGACCGCATCGAGGCCGACACCATCGTGATCGCGACGGGCTCGACGCCGCGCGAGCTGCCGGCCGCGAAGCCCGATGGCGAGCGCATCCTCACGTGGAAGCAGGTGTACGACCTGCAGTCGGTGCCCGAGCACATCATCGTCGTCGGCTCCGGCGTCACGGGCGCCGAGTTCGCCTCGGCATACATGAACCTCGGCGCGAAGGTCACGCTCGTCTCGAGCCGCGACCAGGTGCTGCCGGGCGAGGACACGGACGCGGCCGCCGTGCTCGAGAAGGTCTTCACGCGCGGCGGCATGACGCTGCTCGCGCGCTCGCGCGCCGAGAAGGTCGTCAATACCGGATCGGGCGTCGTCGTGACGCTGTCGAACGGTGACGAGATCACGGGTTCGCACTGCCTCGTTGCGGTCGGGTCGACGCCGAACACGGAGAACATCGGGCTCGAGGGCGCCGGCGTGCAGACGGCGGACACGGGGCGGATCATCGTCAACCGCGTCGGCCGCACATCGATCCCCAACGTCTACGCGGTCGGTGACTGCACGAACCTCATCCCGCTCGCCTCCGTCGCGTCGATGCTCGGCCGAACCGCCGTGTTCCACGCCATGGGCGACGCCGTCATCCCGTTCTCGAACAACAAGATCGCGGCGAACATCTTCACGAGCCCCGAGATCGCGACCGTCGGCTGGATCGACGGAGACGACGCCGAGGAGTACAAGCTGCCGATCGCGGCGAACCCCCGCGCCAAGATGATGAGCGTGCGCGACGGCTTCGTGAAGCTGTACGCGCGCAAGGGCTCGGGCACGATCGTCGGCGGCGTCGTCGTGGCGCCGAAGGCGAGCGAGCTGATCTACCCGATCTCGATCGCGGTCGACCGCCGCCTCACTGTCGACCAGCTCGCACGCGTCTTCACCGCCTACCCGTCGCTCACGGGCGCGATCAACGACGCGGCCCGCGCGATGCACGGCATCAATCTGCGCGGGTTCTAGACCTCGCGCACCGACTCGCCCTCGGCGAGGCGGCCGCGGATCCACACCTGTTCGATCGCGCGGCGCGGCGACTTCACGGTGTCGAGGAGCACACGGGCCGTGCTCTCGGCGATCTCCGCGATCGGCTGCGCCAGAGTCGTGATGCGCGGCACGTAATAGTTCGCGATGTCGAGGCCGTCGAACCCGACGAGCGAACATTCGTCGGGAACCCGGACCCCCGCCTCGTTCAGGGCACGGGCGGCGCCGACCGCCGCCGCATCGGAGACCGCCATCAGCGCGGTGAAACCGCGGTCATCCGGATGCTCGCCGAGCCAGTTGGCGACGGAGGCGTGGCCGTTGGCCATGGAGTACAGCTGGCCGGGGACCCGGGAGGGCAGGACGAGGCGCGGGTCGGGGTCGATGCCTGCGTCGGTCAGCGCCGCCCGATAGCCCGCGAGTCGCAGCGCCCACGCGTGCTCGCGGTCGTGCTGGTCGCCGGCGCCGACGAACGCGATGCGGCGATGCCCCCGCGCGATCAGGTGGTTCGCGAGTTCGTACACGCCCGTGCGGTCGTCGACCGAGACGGAGGAGTGCAGAGCGTCCGCGCCCGAGTAGTCGGGCGTCGTGCAGAACACCATCGGCACCTGGATCTCGGCCAGTCGGCGGCTGAGCTGCGCCGACGCCTCGCGGTCGGCGCTGCCGTAGCGGCCCAGGAAGACGACGCCGCCGAACTTGCCGGCGCGCACGATCCGCTGGACCGTCTCGGCGCTGGCCTGGCGGTCGGCGATATGGGTGAGCGTCGTCTCGTACCCCGCGTCGGCGAACCGGCGCTCGAGGTGCTCGAGCACCTCGATGAGCAGCTGCCCGAGTTCGCCCTGGATGATGACCGAGATCGATGTGGTCGTCGAGATCTTCAGCCGACGGGCGCTCGCGTTCGGCACGTAGCCGTGCTTGGCCGCCTCGGCACGGATCCGATCCCGCGTGGCGGGATTCACATCGGAGCGGTCGTTCATGGCGCGCGACACGGTCGACACCGCGACGCCGCAGATGCGGGCGAGCTCGCGGATGCTCATCTCAGCGGGAGCGCTGCCGCTGGTGGGGTCGGCCATCTCAGCCCTTCACGGCGCCGGCGACGACGCCCTTGATGATGTGCTTCTGACTGAACAGGTAGAACACGATCACAGGGATCATGGCAAGTACGAGGATACCCATCATGGCGCCCATGTCGACCGAGCCGTAGCCGCCCTTGAGGTACTGCACGGCGATCGGGATCGTCTTGTAGTCCTTGAGGTCGAGCGTCAGGTACGGCAGCAGGTAGTCGTTCCACAGCCACATCACCTCCAGGATGCCGACCGTGATGATGGCGGGCTTCATCATCGGCACGACGACGAGGAAGAAGGTGCGCACCGGCCCGCAGCCGTCGATCGTCGCGGCCTCCTCGATCTCGTACGGGATGCCCTTCACGAAGCCCGTGAAGACGAACACGGCCAGGCCCGCGCCGAAACCGAGGTAGATGATCCAGAGCCCGAACGGGTTGTTCAGATGCAGGTAGTCGGCCAGCCACGACAGCGTGAACATCACCATCTGGAACGGCACCAGCAGGTTGAACAGGAACGTCGAGTAGAGGGTCCGCGCGAAGCGGTTGTCCATCCGGACGATCCACCACGCCGTCATCGAGGTGCAGACCAGGATGAGCGCGGCCGAGCCGACCGTGATGACGAGGGACCAGCCGAACGACGACCAGAAGTCGGTCAGCTCGACGCCGCGGGCGTAGTTCTCCCAGCCGACGAAGGTCTCGGCGTCGGGCAGCGCGAACGGGTCGTCCGCGATGAACACCTTGCCCTTGAAGGAGTTGATGACGACGAGCGCGATGGGGTAGAGGTATGCGATCGCGATGACCGCGAAGACGGTCGTCCAGAGCCAGGGGCGGCGCACCTTGTCGTTCATGCCACCGTCTCCTTCGAACGGGCGTAGCGGTTCTGCAGCAGGGCCACGACCGCGAGGATGATCAGGAAGACGACCGCCTTCGCCTGCCCGACGCCTTCGAAGCCGGTGCGGCCGTAGAAGGTGTTGAAGATGTTCAGCGCGAGCATCTCGGACATCTGAGAGGGGGCGCCGTTGGTGAGGGCGAGGTTCTGGTCGAACACCTTGAAGCCGTTCGTCAGCGTCAGGAACGTGCAGACCGTGATGGCGGGGGTGACCAGGGGGATCACGACGCTGCGGAGCGTGCGCCACCGGCCGGCGCCGTCGATCTGCGCCGCCTCGAACATCTCACCGGGGACCGACTGGATGCCGGCGATGTAGATCACCATCATGTAGCCGATCTGCTGCCAGCACATCAGCAGGACGAGGCCCCAGAAGCCGTACGTCTCGCTGTACGTGATCGACCGCGCCCAGTGGGCGAGCACGCCGTTCAGGAGCAGCAGCCAGATGTAGCCGAGCACGATCCCGCCGATGAGGTTCGGCATGAAGAACACTGAGCGGAAGATGTTGCGCCCGCGGAAGCTCTTCACCAGCAGGTAGGCGATCGCGAACGCGATCACGTTGACCAGCACGGTGGTCACGATGACGAACGCCGTCGTATACCAGAGCGAGTGCAGGAACACCTCGTCTCCGAGGAGCTTCGCGTAGTTCTCGACCCCGACCCACTCCGCCTTCGTGACGGTGCGGAACTCGGTGAACGACAGGTACACGCCGAGGACGAACGGGACGACGAACCCGATCAGGAAGGCCGCGAGCGTCGGGCCGGCGAACAGCCAGCCCCAGCGGCCGAGGGATCTCTTCATTGGTGTGCTCTCCTCATCCGAAAGCGTGCTCGGGGAGGGTGCGGGCCCGAGCGGGGCCCGCACCCGATGCGGGTTGCTCCGGATCAGCCGTTGACGAGCGAGTACTCGCTGGCCCAGCCGTCGACGAAGGCCGTCTCGACGGCCGCCCAGTCGCTGGTGCCCTGCGCGTACTCGAGCATCGCCTGGCCGAGGCCGTTCTTCCACTCCTCCGAGGGCATCGCGGTGAAGTTCCACGGCACGGGCGTCCTGCCCGCCTCGTTGCCCGCGGCGTCCGCCTGGATGAAGGGGTTCTCGGGCAGGTAGTCGCCGAAGGTGTCGAACGGCGTCACGAAGCCCATCGTGTTCGCGAGGGAGTCGCGGCCCTCGTCCGACGTGATGACCCACTCGAGGAAGTCCTGCGTGGCCTGCTGGTCGGCATCCGAGGCGTCGTTGTTGACGACCCAGTAGTTCTCGGACCCGGTCGTGAGACCCTGGTCCTCCTCGCCGTCGGCGCCGATGTAGATCGGCAGCATCGTCATGTCCTCGTCGGCGACCTCCTGGCCGGAGACGTCGCCGTAGGCCCACGTGCCGTTCTGGTAGAACGCGGCCTTGCCGAGCGCGAACTCGCTGTTGGCGTCCTCGATCGTCTTGCCGGAGAGCGCGGAGGGCTCGGTCGTCGAGTTCTCGATGTACAGGTCGAAGACGTCCCGGAAGCCGGACAGGTAGCTGCCGGAGACCTCGGCGGGCTGGCCGGTGACGTCGTCGTCGAGGAACTCGTACGACAGCGGCATGTTGGCGAGGTGGGTCTTGAAGCGCCAGTCGGAGGAAGAATCGAAGCCGGCCGACGTGAACGCGCCCTCGACGCCGAGCTCGTCGGCGTGCTCCTGGATGCCTTCGGCGACGGCCTTCAGCGTCGCGAAGTCGGTGATCTCGTCGACCGAGGCGATGGGGGCGTCGCCGAGCGCGATGTAGTCGTTCACGATCTTCGTGTTCGTGATGATGCCGTAGGTCTCCACGACGTACGGGACTCCGAGGACCTCGCCGCCCTCGCCCGTCAGGGCCTGATCCTTGTTGCTCAGGTGCTCGTAGATCGCGCTGTCGGTGAGATCGGCCGCGTAGTCGGCCCAACTGGCGAGCCCGACGGGCCCGTTCACCTGGAACAGCGTGGGCGCCTCGCTCTTGGCCATCTCCGACTTCAGCGTCGTCTCGTAGGTGCCGGAGGCGGCCGTCTCGACGTCGACCTGCACGCCGGTCTCCTCGGTGTACGTCTCGGCCAGGGCCTGCCAGTCCTCGGCCTGCTCCGGCTTGAAGTTGAGGTAGTACACCTTCCCCTCGGCGTTCTCGTCGCCGGCCGAACAGCCGGCCGTGCCGAGGGCCAGCGCCGCAGCGCCCGCTCCCGCAATCAGCACCTTCGCCGCAGTGCGCTTGCTCATCGTTGTTGGCCTTTCCCTCATTGGATCGGTGACCACGTTCGTGTGGAACTCGGACCAGAACCGGAAACGATTCCGGTGATCTGCCGAAACATTACATCGCGCGCGACGCCGGCGCAATTCGGTGCTCCCCGGCCGGGATCCGGTCGCGGGGTCAGCGCATCAGGGGCCGGATGGCGCGCTCGAGCAGGGGCGTCGAGGCGTATGCGGCGAGGGGGTAGCCGAGAAGGATGAGCGGCAGGAGGACCTGCGGCATCCACGCGAGGGTCGCTGCGCCGATCGCGAGGAGGACGAGGTGCGCCGCGAGCGCGCCGAGCGCGAAGGGAAGGCGCCCGACGGCGACGAGCACGGCGTTGCGCAGGGTTCGCATGGGGGAGTTCTCGAAGCGCGCCTGCATCGCCCACGCGAAGGGGAAGACGAGCAGGTAAACAAGGCTGATCAGGGCTTCGATGACGCGGAGTTCGGGCGGGTCGAGGAAGATCCACGCGAGCGCGATGGCGGCGCCCGCAGGCAGCAGCACGGCCCAGATCGCGGTGGCCCCCGCGAGGTTCGCGCGGAACGAGCGCCAGAACGTCTGCGCGATCCTGCCCTCGGTGCCGTCCAGCATCCGGCGCACGGTGTCGTAGACCGCCGTGAAGCCGGCGCCGGCCGTGACGACGGGGGCGATCGTCGCGATCAGGAAGAGGTTGAGCAGGATCAGGTCTCCGGCGACGCTCACGCCGCGCCAGATCGGGGTGGCCATCGAGAACAGCCTGTCGATCATCCGGCGGCACCTCCTTCCGCGGCGCGGTGGGCGTTCTCCGGCGCCGTTGTCGGATACGGTTCCGAGGAACTGGTCCGCACGACGAGCGCGTGCGGAAGGGTCAGCGAATCGGGGGCGGCGGCCGCTGAGTCTCCGCCGAGCTCCGCGATCAGCCTCGCTGCGGCGACGGCACCCTGCTGCTCGGGCGCCTGCGCCACGGTGGTCAGGCCCATGGGTGCCGACAGCTCGTGGTCGTCGACGCCGACGACGGACAGCTCGCGGGGCACGTCGACGCCGAGGTCGCGCGCGGCGAGCATCAGGCCGATCGCCATCTCGTCGCTCGCGGCGAACACGGCGGTCGGGCGTGCGACAGGGTCCTCGAGCATCCGGCGCCCCACCGCGTAGCCGCCCGCGACCGTGAAGTCGGCGCTGAACGCGTTCGGCTGCGGGGCCAGTTCGGCGGCCCGCATGGCGTCGGCGTAACCGTCGTAGCGCTTCTCGATCTGCCCGAAGGCCGTCGGCGAACCGGGATCGCAGCCGAGGTGGGCGATGCGCCGGTGGCCGAGCCCGATGAGGTGAGCCGTCGCTTCGCGAGCGACGGCGACGTTGTCGAGCTCGAACGTCGGGATTCCCGCGATGTCGCCGCCGAGGCCGACGACGGGCTTGCCCACCGAGAGCAGGCTGCTCACCTCGTCGCCGCCGAGCTCGAGCGACACGGCGATCACGCCGTCGACCCGCTGTCGGCGCAGCAGGTCGGCGAAGACGCGGTCGCGCAGCTCGCCGCCGTCGCGCAGGTTGTACAGCGTGAGGTCGTAGCCGGCACGCAGCAGCTCCGACTGGGCGCCCTCGACGACCGACGCGAAGAACCAGCTGCCGAGGCGGGGGACGACGACGCCCACGTTGCGCGAGCGCCCGGATGCCAGGCTGGCGGCGGACGCTGAGGTCACGTAGCCGAGCCTCTTCGTCGCCGCCAGCACGCGCTCCCGCCGATCGGGCGAGGCCGGCCCCGTACCGTTCAGCACGCGCGAGACGGTCGCCGTCGAGACGCCGGCCTCGCGCGCGACGTCGGCGATCGTGACGGGGCCGGGCGCGGCGCCCATGGCCTCAGCCGAGCCAGACGGTCGTGTCGGGCGCGAGGCCGCCGTCGATGCTTCCGCTCGCCAGCAGCACGTCTCCCGCGGGGACGGGAACCGCGGCGTCGCCGAAGTTCGTCACCACGGTCGTCCCCGCCGAGCGGAACGCGAGGCAGCCGGAGGGGGCGTCGATCCACTCGATGTCCCCGTCGTGCAGCCGCCGCTCGCGACGAATGCGCAGGGCCGCGCGGTACATCTCGAGCGTCGACGCGGGGTCGCCCGCCTGCGCGTCGCGGGCGAAGCGCCGCCACGACTCCGGCTGGGGCAGCCAGCTCGCGTCAGTGGGGCCGAAGCCGAACGAGGGGGCGTCGGCCTCCCACGGGATCGGCACGCGGCAGCCGTCCCGCCCGAACTTCTCGCCCTTCGTGCGGAACCAGGTGGGGTCGGCGCGGGAGTCGTCCGGCAGGTCGAGGGCCTCGGGCAGGCCGAGCTCCTCGCCCTGGTAGATGTAGGCGGACCCGGGCAGCGCGAGCATCAGTGCCGTGGCGGCGCGAGCGCGTGCGATGCCCTGGTCCTCATCCGGGAGCCCCGGTGTCGACCGGGCGATGCCGTCGCCCTGGGGGTTGTCGCCCGTCAGCGACAGGCGGGTCGCGTGGCGTACGACGTCGTGGTTCGACAGCACCCAGGTGCTGGGCGCCCCGACGGCCGAGAATGCGGCGATCGACTCGTCGATCACGCGGCGCACGGCGGCCGCGTCCCACGCCGTCTCGAGGTAGGCGAAGTTGAAGGTCTGGTGCATCTCGTCGGGGCGCACCCAGTCGGCCAGGCGCGAGATCGGCTCGACCCAGGCCTCGCCGCAGAGCACGCGGCCCGAGTACTCCGCGTCGAGCATCGCGCGCCACTCGCGATAGATCTCGTGCACCCCGTCCTGGCCCCAGTACGGCGGGCGCTCGATCTCGCCCGTGCCGTCGGTGCCGCCCATCGACCCCGTGCCCTCGCGCGGGGTGTAGTCGGGCAGGCCGTCGGCCTTGATCATGCCGTGGGCGACGTCGACGCGGAAGCCGTCGACGCCCCGGTCGAGCCAGAAGCGCAGGACGTCGAGGAAATCGGAGCGCACACCGGGGTCGTGCCAGTTCAGGTCGGGCTGCGACGAGTCGAAGAGGTGCAGGTACCAGCGCCCCGGTTCGCCGGGCACCTCGCTCCACGCCGCGCCGCCGAAGATGGACTGCCAATTGTTCGGAGGGAGCTCGCCGCGCTCGCCGCGGCCGTCGCGGAAGATGTAGCGCTCGCGCTCGGGGCTGCCGTGGCCGGCCGCGAGCGCCGCGCGGAACCACTCGTGCTGGTCGGAGGTGTGGTTCGGCACGAGGTCGAAGATCACGCGCAGTCCGAGCCTGTGCGCTTCCGCGACGAGCGCGTCGGCGTCGTCGAGCGTGCCGAACAGCGGGTCGATCGCGCGGTAGTCGGCGACGTCGTAGCCGGCATCCTTCTGGGGCGACAGGAAGATCGGGGAGAGCCAGACGGCGTCGATGCCGAGCTCCGCGAGCTGGGGGAGCCTGGCGCGGATGCCGCGCAGGTCGCCGACGCCGTCGCCGGTCGAATCGGCGAAGGAACGAGGGTAGACCTGGTAGATGACGGCGCGGCGCCACCACTCGTCGTGCGGGTGCTCGGCAGGAACGGTCATGGGACCCCGATCGTATGTAAGCGCTTACAGCTGTTCGGAAGCCAGAATCGCACCGCTCGCGTCCGTGCGCAAATCGGCTCATCGGGACAGGGGTGCGCCCGACGCATCCGGCAGGATGGGCGCATGGCGATCTTCGAGTTCTCCCTGCGTGGAACGCGCGTGCGCGACATCACCCTGCCCGTCCCCCTCGACCACGGCGAGCCGGGAGGCCCGCGGATCGAAGTCTTCGCCCGCGAGCTGAGCGCGCCGGGCGGCGAGGACGCGCCCGTGCTGCTCTTCCTGCAGGGCGGGCCCGGCGGCAAGGGCCCGCGGCCGATGCCGGGGGAGGGGTGGGTCGCCGAGGCGCTCAAGACGCACAGGGTGCTGCTGCTGGCCCAGCGGGGTACAGGTCGATCGACGCCCGTGGACGCGCGCACCCTCGCGGGCCTCGCGCCGGAGGCGCAGGCCGAGCACATCCGGAACTTCCGCGCGGAGCAGATCGTCGCCGACGCGGAGCTCATCCGGCACGAGGTCTACGGCGGCGCGCCCTGGCAGACGCTCGGGCAGAGCTACGGCGGGTTCCTGACGCTGACATACCTCTCGTTCGCGCCCGAGGCGCTTGAGGCGGCGTACGTGACGGGAGGCGTGACGTCGATCGAGCCGGATGCCGACGCGATCTACCGGAACACGCTGCCGCGCGTCGCGCGGAAATCGGCGGAGTTCTACCGCCGCTACCCGTGGCACGCGGGCACGCTCGCGGCGCTCGTCGAGCGGGTGGAGAACGACGACGTCCAGCTGCCGAGCGGTGACAGGCTCACGGCGCGGCGCCTGCAGACGCTCGGGATCGACTTCGGCATGAAACCGGGGATGGAGCGCCTGCTCTGGCTGCTCGACGAGGCGTTCACGCCGTCCGGTCACCTCAGCGACGCGTTCCTCGACGGCGTCGACCAGCGCACCCAGTACAGGGGCGGCGCGCTCTACGCCGTGCTGCAGGAGGAGATCTACGCGTCGGGCATGGGCGCGACCCGCTGGTCGGCGCACCGGATGCGCGAGGAGCTGGGCGGCTTCGATGCGGCCGAGGAGGTCGCGGCCGGGCGTCCGATGCCGTTCACGGGGGAGATGTTCTTCCCGTGGCAGTTCGACGAGATCGCCTCGCTGCGCCCCTTCCGCGACGCCGCCCACGCGCTGCACGAGCGGGAGGATCATCCGGAGCTCTACGACTCCGCGCGGCTCGCGCGCAATGAGGTTCCGGTCGCCGCCGCGATGTACCACGACGACATGTTCGTTCCGATCGAGTTCGCCGAGGCCACGCGCGACGCGGTTCCGAACACGCAGCTGTGGATCACGAACGAGTTCGAGCACGACGGTCTGCGGGCCGATCCGTCGATCGTGCGGCGGCTGATCGACCGCGTCGTCGAGGAGGGAGGACCCCGCCGCTGACGGCGCGCGTCACCTCCCGTTCATCTCGTCGTCACTGCCGATCGGTAGGAAGATATCGGCCCTGCCCGAGGGCCCTCTCGCCCACCGACGCAAGGACGAACATGCCTGAACTCCGCCCACGGCGGCGCCGCGCTATCGCGACGCTCGCCACCGCGGCCGCAATCGGCTCGCTCGCGGTCGTACCGATGACCGCCGCGAACGCCGCGGTCGTCGCCGAGCCGCTGAGCGTCTCCGCCGACGGCGCCGCGGTCTCGCTGAACCCGGTAGGAAGCTTCGAGACGGGGGTGTTCGATGAGTCCGCCGCCGAGATCGTGCAGGCGTACGGCGACCGCCTGTTCGTCGTCAACGCGCAGGCCGGCGCCGTCGCCGTGCTCGATGCCGCGGACCCCGCCGCCATGACCGAGCTGTTCCGGATCGGCTCCGCCGGTGTCGCGAACTCCGTTGCGGTCCGCGACGACGGCCTCGGCGTGATCGCCTTCGAGGCGGAGACGAAGACCGACGCCGGTCACCTCCTCTTCTTCGACGCGAACGCCGATTCGGCCGACGCGGCCGTGCTCGGCACCGTCGAGGTCGGCGCGCTGCCCGACATGGTCACGATCTCGCCCGACGGCGCATACGCGCTCGTGGCGAACGAGGGCGAGCCCGCCGAGGACTTCTCGCTCGACCCCGAGGGCTCGATCGGCGTCGTCGCGCTGCCCGAGGGCATCGCCGCACCGGCCCAGGCCGACGTGCGCACCGCCGACTTCCACGCCTTCGAGGGCGACGCGCTGCCCGAGGGCGTCCGCGTGTTCGGCCCCGCGCCGCACGGCGACGACCTGCCCGTCTCGCGCAACCTCGAGCCGGAGTACATCGCCACGGCCGGCGGCACCGCGTACGCGACGCTGCAGGAGGCCAACTCCATCGCGGTCGTCGACATCGCGAGCGCGGAGGTCACCGACATCCTGGCGCTGCCGAACAAGGACCACGGCCAGATCCCCCTCGATCCGTCGGACCGCGACCCCGAGGGCACGCCCGAGTTCGAGCAGCGCACGTACGACGGGCTGTACGGCATCCCGATGCCCGACGCGATCAGCGCGTACGAGGCAGGCGGTGAGACCTACCTCGTCACGGCGAACGAGGGCGACGCCCGCGAGTGGGGCGACTACGTCGAGTCCGTGCGCGTGAAGGACCTCGAAGAGGAGGGGTACGGCCCGGTCTGCGAGACCAGCTCGCTCGCTGACGACCTGGGCGACGAGGACCTCGGGCGCCTGAACGTCTCGATCGAGGAGGGCTTCGACGCCGAGGCCGGATGCTACGAGGAGCTCTCCGCCTTCGGCGCGCGCTCGTTCTCGATCTGGACGACCGATGGCGAGGTCGTCTACGACTCGGCCGCCGAGCTCGAGCGGATCGCGGCGGAGGCCGCGCCCGGTTTCGCCAACTCGAACCACTCGGAGTCGAACGCCGAGGGCCGCAGCGACGACAAGGGCCCCGAGCCCGAGTCCGTCGAGATCGGCACGGTCGACGGCCGCACCTACGCGTTCGTGGCGAACGAGCGCGTCGGCGGCATCGCCGTGTACGACGTGACCGACCCGGCCGCTTCGGCCTTCGTCACCTACGTCAACAACCGCGACTTCTCGGTCTCGGTCGAGGACGCGGACGACCCGAGCGCCGTGCTGGCGCAGGCGGGCGACCTCGGCCCCGAGAGCATCGAGTTCATCCCGGCCGAGTCCTCGCCCAGCGGCGAGGCGATGATCGCCGTCGGCAACGAGGTGTCGGGCACCACGACGATGTTCGAGGTCGCGCCCACCGCCGAGGAGTCGGCGACGACCGACATCCAGGTGCTCACGATCAACGACTTCCACGGCCGGATCGAGCCGAACCTCCGCAACGGTGAGGCCGGCGCCGCCGTGCTCGCCGGCGCGATCGACCAGTACCGCGCCGAGAACCCGAACACGCTGTTCGCCTCGGCGGGCGACAACATCGGCGCATCGACGTTCACGTCGTTCATCCAGCAGGACAACCCCACGATCGACGCGCTCGTCGAGGCGGGCCTCGACGTCAGCGTCGTCGGCAACCACGAGTTCGACGGAGGCTTCGACGACCTCACCGACCGGGTGATCCCGCGCTTCGGCAGCGAGGACCTCGCGCTCGGCGCGAACGTGTACCGGAAGGGAACGACGGAGCCCGCGCTCGCCGAGTACGCCGTCCGCACCGTCGACGGCGTCGACGTCGCCTTCATCGGCACGGTCACGGAGGACACCTCGACGCTCGTCAGCCCGGCCGGCATCGCCGACATCGAGTTCGGCGACCAGGTGGAGGCGGCGAACCGCGTGGCGGAGGAGATCGCGGAGAACGACCTCGCCGACGTCACGGTGCTGCTCACCCACTCGGGCTCGGGCGGCGACCAGTGCGACGCGATCGCCGAAGAGGGCACCTCCTACGGCGAGCTCGTGCGCGGCGCCTCGGCCGAGATCGACGCGATCGTCTCGGGCCACACGCACCAGCTCTACGACTGCGACATCGCGGGTCCGGACGGCGCCCCGCGCCCCGTGATCTCGTCGCACCAGTACGGCACGACCCTCGGCGCCCTGGACATCCGGGTCGATTCGGAGACCCAGGAGCTCGTCTCGATCGAGGGCACGTCGGTGCCGCTCGTCGTCGAGGAGGAGCCGCAGTTCTCCGAGAACGAGGCCGTGCGCGACATCGTCGACGAGGCGATCCTGGTCGCTGACGAGGAGGGCTCGGTCGAGGTCGGCAAGATCAGCGCCGACATCCTGCGCGGCGGCGAGCCGGCGGGCGACGACCGCGGCGTCGAGTCGAGCATGGGCAACCTGGTCGCCGACATGTACCTGTGGTCGGCGAGCGAGTACTCGAAGTACGGCGGCGCTGAGCCCGCGCAGATCGGAATCATGAACCCCGGCGGGCTCCGCGACGACCTGCGCTACGGCGAGGACGGCACGGTCACCTACCGCGACGTCGCGAACGTGCAGCCGTTCGCGAACACGCTCGTGACCACGACGCTGACGGGCGAGCAGCTCGAGGGCGTGCTCGAGGAGCAGTGGCAGCCGGACGGCTCGGAGCGCTCGAAGCTGCACCTGGGCGTCTCGGAGGGCTTCTCCTACGAGTACGTCGAGGAAGCCGAGCAGGGCGAGCGCATCGTCTCGATGACCTACCAGGGCGAAGAGGTGCAGCCGGAGGACGAGATCCTCGTCGTGACGAATTCGTTCGTCGCTTCGGGCGGCGACAACTTCACCACCTTCGCCGAGGGCGTCGGCACGGCCGACTCCGGCCTCGTCGACCTGACGGCATCGGTCGACTACTTCGCGGAGCACGACGTGGTCGACCCCGCACCGCTCGGCCGGGCGATCCCCGTCGACGGCTCGGACGACGACACCAGCTCGGACGACTCGAGCACGGATGACGCCGGTACGGACGACCCCGGCACCGACGGTACCGGTACGGACGACTCCGGTACGGACGACTCCGGTACGGACGACGCCGGTACGGACGACGCCGGAACCGACGCCGGAACCGACGGCGGCAGCTCGGACGCCAGCGGCTCGGACGACGGCGAGCTCGCCGTCACGGGTGCGAACGTCGCGTGGGGCGTCGGCATCGTCGCCTTGCTGATGCTGGGCGCGGGCGGGGTCTTCCTCGCGATCCGCCGCCGCAGCGCGGCCGAGTAGCCTCGGCCGTCGTTCCGCGAACGCGTCCCGCCGCACGGCGGGGCGCGTTCGCGCGTTCGAGGCCTCGACGAGCCCCGCGGACTTCCGCTCCGTGACTCGAAGC
The DNA here is from genome assembly GCF_002970975.1 of Microbacterium halophytorum. Lineage (GTDB taxonomy): Bacteria > Actinomycetota > Actinomycetes > Actinomycetales > Microbacteriaceae > Microbacterium > Microbacterium halophytorum. The sequence continues at coordinate 14,753 of NZ_PNFA01000005.1, read as the reverse complement.
GTGTCGACGCGTGGTTGTGAAACCGAGCTCCGGCGCGGCTGCACGTCGTTCCGGCGCCGCGCCCTCGATACTCTGTCAGCCATGTACGGAACCCGGTACGAGCGGTGGGTCAGCCGCACGAAATGGCCGCTGATGGCGGCGTCGCTCCTCTTCTTGGCGGCTTTCGCCGTCGGCACGCTGACGCCTCCGGACAGCCCGCTGCAGGGTGTCGCCGACGCGATCATCTGGGCGACCTGGGTCGTGTTCGTCGTCGACTATGCGGTTCGGTTGAGCGTCGCCGCTCCGCGGGGCCGGTGGTTCGCCGGGCACCTCCTCGACCTGGTCATCGTCGTGCTGCCGATGCTGCGGCTGCTCCTGCTCCTGCGCTTCGCCACCGCGGTCGCGATCGTCGGGCGCAATGCGGGGAACGCGCTGCGGGGCCGAGTCGCCCTGTACACGGGCGGCACGGCGCTGCTCGTGATGTTCGTGGCGGCGCTCGCCATCCTCAATGCGGAGGAGGGGCACGGCGGGGCGATCGAGTCGTTCGGCGAGGCGCTCTGGTGGACGCTCGTGACCCTGACCACTGTCGGCTACGGCGACTATACCCCGATCACGACCGCGGGCCGGCTGATCGCCGCCGCCCTGATGATCGGAGGCATCGCGCTGATCGGTTCGGCGACGGCGACGATCACGTCGTGGATCGTCGAGAAGCTCTCGGCGCGGGACGACGAGGAGGATGCGGATGACGCGCGCCAGGTGGCCGCGCTGCGCGTCGAGATCGCGGAGCTGAAAGCGATGCTGCGCGAACGCGGGGCCGAATGACCGCGCTGGCCTGTGCGGCCGGACGGCGTCGGCCGCACGCACAGCGGCCCCGCCCGGCTCGGAACCGGTCGGGGCCGCCGCGGCGATGAACGGGTCAGGCGATCTCGAGCAGCGCGTGGCCCGCCGAGATCGTGCCGCCGACGGGTGCGTCGATCGCCGAGACGGTGCCGTCCTTGTGCGCGTGGATGGGCTGCTCCATCTTCATCGCCTCGAGCACGAGCACGAGGTCGCCCTTGACGACCTCCTGACCGTCCTCGACGGCGACCTTCACGACGGTCGCCTGCATCGGCGACTTCAGCGCGTTGCCGGAAGCGCCGGTCGAGACGGCGCCGCCCGAGTGCGAGCGGCGCGACGGGGGAGCGGCGGCAGGGCGACCGCCCTGGCTGCTGTTCGTCGTGATCCGGTCGGGCAGGGAGACCTCGAGGCGCTTGCCGGCGACCTCGACGACGACGGTGTGACGCGCCTCGGCTTCGGCCGGCGCGGCCAGCTCGCCGTCCCACGCGGGGATGTCGTTGACGAACTCCGTCTCGATCCAGCGCGTGTAGACGCCGAACTCGCCGCTCTCGGCGGTGAACGCGGGGTCGCTGACGACCTTGCGGTGGAAGGGCAGCACGGTGGGCAGACCAGCGACCTCGAACTCGGCGAGGGCGCGACGCGAGCGCTCGAGGGCCTCGGCGCGGTCGCGGCCCGTCACGATGATCTTGGCGAGCATCGAATCGAACGCGCCGGACACGCTGTCGCCCGCCGTCACGCCCGAGTCGAGCCGGATGCCCGGCCCACCGAAGGTCTTGAAGACGTGGATGGGGCCCGGCTGCGGCAGGAAGCCGCGACCGGGGTCCTCGCCGTTGATGCGGAACTCGAACGAGTGGCCGCGCGGCTCGGGGTCGCCGTATCCGATCTCCTCGCCCGCCGCGATCCGGAACTGCTCGCGGACGAGGTCGATGCCCGTGACCTCCTCCGAGACGGGGTGCTCCACCTGCAGGCGCGTGTTGACCTCGAGGAACGAGATCGTGCCGTCCGCGCCGATCAGGAACTCGCACGTGCCGGCGCCGACGTAGCCGACCTCCTTCAGGATCGCCTTCGAGGCGCTGTAGAGGATCTCGTTCTGCTCAGGGGTGAGGAACGGCGCGGGGGCCTCCTCGACGAGCTTCTGGTGGCGGCGCTGCAGCGAGCAGTCGCGCGTGGAGACGACGACGACGTTGCCGGCGGCGTCCGCCAGGCACTGGGTCTCGACGTGGCGCGGCTTGTCGAGGTACTTCTCGACGAAGCACTCGCCGCGGCCGAAGGCGGCGATCGCTTCGCGCGTGGCCGACTCGAACATCTCGGGCACCTCATCGATCGTGCGGGCGACCTTGAGGCCGCGCCCGCCGCCGCCGTACGCCGCCTTGATCGCGATCGGCAGGCCGACCTGCTCGGCGAACTCCACGACCTCCTCCGCCGTGTCGACGGGCCCCGGTGTGCCCGGCGCGAGGGGGGCGCCGACCTTCTCGGCGACCCGGCGCGCCGTGACCTTGTCGCCGAGCGACTCGATCGCCTCGGGCGACGGGCCGATCCAGGTCAGGCCCGCGCGCGCGACGGCGCGCGCGAACTCGGCGTTCTCGGCGAGGAAGCCGTAGCCGGGGTGCACGGCGTCGGCGCCGGAGCGGCGCGCGATCGACAGGATCTTGTCGATCTGGAGGTATGTGTCGGCGCTGGTCTCGCCGTCGAGCGCGTACGCCTCATCGGCGAGCTTGACGTGCAGGGCGTCGCGGTCCTGGTCGGCGTACACGGCGACCGACCCGAGACCGGCGTCGCTCGCGGCCCGGACGATGCGGACGGCGATCTCGCCGCGGTTGGCGATGAGGACCTTGCGAATGGCGCGGCTATCGAGCATGGGTTTCAGCCTACTTCGGCACGGGCGTGCCCCTTTGAGTGACTCGGACAACAAAACGGCGAACTCGTCTGCGGGAACCTACGACGTGTGCGGGTGGTGCACCAGGTGCGGCGGAGGGTCTTGACACGTCGGGGCGAGCGGGCCATGCTGTGACTGTTCGAATACCAACACTTGACGTTGGAAAAGCAACACACAGTCGATGAGGACGGTGACATGGCGGGCGAACTTCGCTACGGGCTGGTCGGGGCGGGCACGATGGGGCGCGAGCACATCCGGTATCTGGAGAAGCTCGACGGCGCCCGCATCGCGGCGATCGCCGACCCGCACGGGCCGTCGCTCGCCGAGGCGGGGCGCTTCCTCGCTGCCGATGTCCCCGCATACGCGTCGCACGGCGAGATGCTCGCCGCCGAAGACCTCGACGCGCTGATCGTCGCAACGCCGAACGACACCCACGCGCGGATCCTGCTGGACGTCTTCGCCACCGGCGCCGAGCTGCCGATCCTCGTCGAGAAGCCGCTCGTCACGAGCGCAGCCGACGCGGAGGGGCTCCGCGCGGCCGCAGCCGGCTACGGAGCACCGATCTGGGTCGCCATGGAGTACCGGTACATGCCGCCGATGCAGCGCTTCATCGACGACGTGCACGCAGGCAGAACGGGCACGCCGCGCATGCTCGCGATCACGGAGCACCGCTTCCCGTTCCTGCAGAAGGTGGGCAACTGGAACCGATACGCGGCGCGCACCGGCGGCACGCTCGTCGAGAAGGCCTGCCACTTCTTCGACCTGATGCGGCTGATCCTGCGCGACGAGCCCATCCGGATCTACGCGTCCGGGGGTGCCGACGTGAATCACCGCGACGAGGACTACGACGGACACGTTCCCGACATCCTCGACAACGCGTTCGTCACGGTGGACTTCGCGGGCGGGGCCAGGGCCATGCTCAACCTCTGCATGTTCGCCGAGGGCACGCAGTTCCAGGAGCACCTCTCGGTGACGGGCGACGTCGCCAAGGTCGAGGTCGGCGTCCCCGTGGCGAGCAGCCACTGGGGCGGCGCCGGCGCGAACTCGTACGTGACGCTCAGCCCGCGCGACCCACAGGGGCCGGCGACGGACGAGATCGCCGTGGATCCCGAGCTCGAGGCCGCCGGCGGCCACTACGGGTCGACCTTCTTCGAGCACCAGAAGTTCCAGCAGGTGGTGCGCGGCGAGGCCGACGTCGAGGTCACGCTCGAGGACGGCCTCCGCGCCGTGCTCATGGGGCTGGCGGCCGAACGGTCCGCGGCGGAGCATGCGCCCGTCGACCTCCGCTTTGCGACGAACTGACCACGCGGAACCACGAAGGAAGCAGAACCGGATGAAGTGGCTCAACACCCCCGCCCACGCGCGCTGGCTCGAGGCCGAGGCCGACCGCACGTTCGAGTTCGGCCGCGCCGCGAAGGTCCCGACGGGCTTCGGCTGGCTCAGCAACTCGGGCGTCGTCAGGGACGACAAGAATACGGAGCTGTGGATCACGAGCCGCATGGTGCACGTCTATTCGCTCGCGGCACTGCTGGGCCGGCCGGGAGCGGCTTCGTACGTCGATCACGGCATCCGGTCGCTGAACGGCCCGCTGCGCGACCGCGTCAACGGCGGCTGGTACGCGGAGGTCGACGACGACGGCCCCGTCGACCGCTCCAAGCCCGGGTACGCGCACTGCTTCGTGCTGCTGGCGGCGGCGAGCGCGACCGCCGCGGGTCGCCCGGGGGCGAGCGACCTGCTCGACGACGCGATCGCCCTGTTCGAGCAGCGGTTCTGGGACGAGGAGAACCAGATCAGTCTGGAGTCGTGGGACGAGGCGTTCACCGAGACGGAGGCGTACCGCGGCGGCAACGTCAATATGCACGCCGTCGAGGCCTTCCTCGTCGTCGCGGACGTCACGGGCGACGACACGTGGCTCAGGCGCGCGCTGAGCATCAGCGAGAAGGTGATCCACGACGTCGCGAGGAACAACCACTACCGCGTCGTCGAGCACTTCGACGAGCGGTTGAACCCGCTGTTCGACTACAACTCCGACAACCGCGCGCACCGCTTCCGCGCCTACGGCGGCACTCCGGGGCACTGGACGGAGTGGGCGAGGCTCCTGCTGTCCCTGCGCCAGTCGCTGCTCGACCGCGGCATCGACGCGCCCGAGTGGCTCCGCGAGGACGCGGTCGGCGTCTTCCAGGCGGCCGTGCGCGATGCGTGGGAGCCCGACGGCAACCCCGGCTTCGTGTACTCCGTCGGCTGGGATGGCGAGCCCGTCGTCCGGGCGCGCATCCGCTGGGTCGTCGTCGAGGCGATGGGCGGGGCGAGCGCGCTGCACGCCGTCACCGGCGAGCAGCAGTACGAGGACTGGTACCAGCGCTTCTGGGACTACGCGAAGAACCACCTGATCGACACCGAGAACGGGTCGTGGTGGCAGGAGCTCTCGCCCGAGAACGTCGTGTCGACCGAGGTATGGGACGGCAAGCCAGACATCTACCACCTGATGCACTGCCTGCTCGTGCCGCGGCTGCCGCTCGCCCCTGCGATGGCGCCCGCGCTCGCCGCCGGCCTGCTCGACTCGGTGCCGCGATGACCGCGCCGAGGGCCGTCTTCGTCGGCGTCGCGACCGAGGATTCGATCGCGACCGTCGAGAAGTATCCGGGTGCGGACGAGCGCGTCGTCGCATCGGCGATGGTCTTCGGCGGGGGAGGGCCCGCCGCCACCGCGGCCGTCGCCGCCGTGCGCCTGGGCGTTCCCAGCGCCGTGGTCGCGGCCGTGGGAGACGACGAGGAGGGCGAGCGGGTCGTGTCCCGCCTCGCGGCCGAGGGCGTCGACGTCTCGGGCATCGTGGTCGTGCCGGGCGCCGCGACGTCGCGCAGCATCGTCGTGATCAGCGGCGAGGAGCGGGCGCGCGCGATCATGAACCGCGTCGGACCGCCGCTCGACCTCGTCGGCCACGGGCGTGCGCTCGAACTGATGGCGGGCGCCGAGTGGACGCACGTCGACCAGCACGGCTGGCGCGCGGTCCGCGATGTGCGCGGCCGCGTCGCCGGCGGGATCCGGCTCTCGATCGATGCGGGGAATGAGATCCCCGGCCTCGAGCTCGACGGCACGGCCCTGTACGCGCCGACGCGCGACGCGCTCGAGCGCCGGTACGGCGCGGGGGACCTCGACGAGAACATGCGCAGGGCGATCGACGATGGGGCGGAAGCGGTCGTCGTCACGGACGGCGGGCGCGGCTCGAGGGGGCTGCGTGCGGACGGTGAACGGGCGAGCTCCGTGCCGCCGGAGGCCGAGCTCGTCAGCACGCTCGGCGCGGGGGACGTGTTCCACGGCGCCCTGATCGCGGGGCTGCTCCGCGCCGATGACGGTTCGATCGACGGCGGTTTCGCCGGGGCCGTCGCATACGCCACGGCGGTCGGGACCCTGTCATGCAGGGGGATCGACGGCCGCAGCCGGATCCCCGACCACGAAGAGACGATGTCGGCGCTCGCGCGCTGACCGAGAGGACGGGACAACCACATGACCGACACCGCTATCGACGTGCTGGCGCCGCTGCGCCGACCATCCGGGGCGTTCGCGATGCTCGCGGTCGACCAGCGCGAAGCCCTGCGCAACATGCTCGCCGAGCGGAGCGACGGGCCCGTCACCGACGAGGACCTCGTCGACTTCAAGCTGACGGCCGCGCGGGTGCTGACGCCGCATGCATCCGCCGTGCTGATCGACAGGCAGTTCGCCCTCGACGCCGCGATCGAACGCGGCGCCGTCGACGCGTCGTGCGGCCTGATCGGTTCCGCCGACCACTTCGAACAGGCCCACGACGAGCTCGTCGGCCGGGTCACGATCGACCGCCTCGTGGACGCCGTCGACCTCAAGCGCCGCGGCGCCGTCGCGCTGAAGCTGCTCGTGCTGTGGCGGCCCGACGAGGCTCCGGATGAGCGCATTGCGATGACGCAGGAGTTCATCGGCATCTGCCGCGACGCCGGCCTCGCCAGCATCATCGAGCCGGTCTCGCGCGCGCCGCTGGGCGGCGGCGACTGGGACTGGAACGCCGGCGTGCATGCGGCGGCCGCGGAGCTGGGCGGCCTCGGCGCCGACCTGTACAAGGCCGAGATGCCGCGGCGCGGCGAGGCCGACGATGCCGAGCTCGCCGTCGAGTGCGCGCGGCTCACGGCGGCGATCGACGGGCCGTGGGTCATCCTGTCGTCGGGCGTCGCGCCCGACCGCTTCCCCGAGGCCGTCCGCATCGCGTGCGGTGCCGGGGCATCCGGGTTCCTGGCGGGCCGCGCCGTGTGGGCGCCATCGCTCGACGCCGACGACGTCGCGGCCGACCTGAGCACCAACGCCGTCGCGCGCCTGCAGAGGCTCGCGGCGGTGGCCGACGAATCCGTCGGCGCCGAGAACTGACCGACGAGTGATACCGATGACAACGGAGTTGTGGGGATATGTCTGCATCTGAGAAATGGCAGCCGACGCGCCGCCAGCTGTTGGGCGCCGCGGGGACCGCGGGGCTCGGAATCCTGCTCGCGTCCTGCGCCGGCCCCGGTGCCGCACCGGGCGGCGGGGGCGGCGCCGAAGGCGTCGACACGAGCGGGGAGATCGGGGGCGACCTGTCGTTCGCGCACTGGCGCGGCGAGGACAGGGAGGCCTTCGAGGAGCTCATCGCCAAATTCGTCGAGGAGAACCCCGGCGTGACGGTCGAGCAGGACATCTCGACGTCGGTCGACTACGAGGCGCAGGCGCTCCGGCGCCTGCGCGGCGGCGACATCGGCGATGTCGCGCCGGCGTTCCGCGGCGATCAGTTCGAGCAGTTCGTCTCCGCAGGATTCTTCCTTCCGCTCGACGACACGGGGCTCACGGAGAAGTACCAGGCGGCGCTGATCGCCGACGGCAGCAGGGACGGCACGCAGTACGGCTACCCCTACCAGGTCGTGTACAACGTGCCGATCGCCAACATGGACATCCTCGAGAGCATCGGCGTGACCGAGGCGCCGACCCATTGGGACGCCTACATGGACATGCTCGAGAAGATCAAGGCGAAGGGGATCACCCCGATCGCGTTCCCCGGCGCGGACGCGGGCAACGCGGGTCAGCTCATGAACTCGATGGTCATGAACCTCGGGCCGACCGACGACATGTTCGCGCGCGTGCAGTCGGGGGAGTACAAGTGCACGGACGACTGGTTCCTCGAAGTGCTGAGGCACTACGAGGAGCTCGCGCCGTACATCCAGCCGAACGCGGCGGGCACCGCGGTGGAACCGGCGCAGCAGATGTTCGTGACGGGCGACGCCGCGATCCTCTCGACCGGCAGCTACCACATCGCGGCGGCCCGCGAGCTCGGGGCCGAGTTCCCGATCGACCTCGTGCCCGCGCGGACGAACGCCGAGGGGGAGGGCGACTACGTCGGCATCTACAACGCGACGTTCATCCTCGGCCTCAACTCGGCCGGGGACAACCAGGCGACGGCGCTCGCGTGGCTCGAGTTCCTCAGCCAGCCGGAGAACGCCGGGTTCTACGGGGACGCGACGGCGCAGCACACCTCGGTCGCCGGCGTCGAGTACCAGAACGAGGACCTGCAGCGCATCGCGCCGTGGCTCGAGCGCGAGCTGATGCTCGCCCCGCGGTTCCAGTTCCTCGACACAGACATGCGCAACGCGGTCGAGGCCGCGGGCCTGGCGGCGATGACGGGCACCAGCCCCGAGCAGGCTGCGGAGGATGCGCAGAAGATCGTCGACGAGCGGGTAGCGGCCCAGGGCTGACGCCGTGACCTCGACCAGGCTCATCGTCACGCAGGGCGCGGCGAAGAAGAGGCGCTTCCTGACATCGGGGCGCCGCGTCTCGCCCCTGCTCTACCTGTTCCCCGTGCCAGCCCTGGCTCTGTACGTGATCTTCTTCGTCCTGCCGACGCTGCAGACGTTCCAGTACTCCGTCACGAACTGGGACGGCTACAGCGCCGCCTTCGACTACGTCGGGATGGAGAACTTCACGAGGGCGTTCACGGGGGACTCGCTCTTCACGAACGCCCTCGCGAACAACCTGAAGTTCATGGTGGCCGTCGTGATCGGCCAGACGGCCGTCGCGCTGACGATGTCGGTGCTGCTCGTGAAGAACACGAAGACGAACGTGTTCCTGCGTGCGCTGTACTTCTTCCCGACGATCCTGTCGTCGGTGTCGGTCGGCTTCATCTGGAAGTTCGTCTACGACCCGAACTTCGGGGTCATCAACTCGGTCCTGGGCGCCGTGGGGCTGGACGGGATGCAATCGGCGTTCCTCGGCGATCCGGTGACCGCCATCTACTGGCTCGCCGTCACGCAGATCTGGTTCCACGCCGGCATGATGATCGTCATCTTCGTCGCCGGGCTCCAGGCGATCCCCGCGGAGCTGTACGAGGCGGCCGAGGTGGACGGCGCCGGCGCGTGGCGCCGCTTCACCTCGATCACGTGGCCCCTGATCGCGCCGGCGATGGGGATCGTCGTCGCGTACACGACGATCCAGTCGTTCAAGGCGTTCGACGTGGTGCTGAGCATCTCGGGCAACCCGCCCAGCCGGGCGCTCGACATCCTGTCGACGCGCATCTACTCGACGTTCGCCGACTCGCAGTTCGGATACGCGGCCGCCGAGTCCGTCCTGTTCATCGTGTTCATCCTCGTGATGACGTTCCTCGTGCGCCGGTTCCTCCGGCTGATCCAGAGGGGGGAATCATGACGGGCCGCATCTCGCGGGGCGTCGTCCTCGCGATCTACGCCGTGATCATCGCGGTGCCGCTCCTGGTCGTGTTCACCGGCAGCTTCAAGACGACCCAGGAGATCTTCGAGAACTCGTTCTCGATCCCGACCTCCCCCGAGTTCGCGAACTATCAGGAGGTGCTCACCGGCGGCAACCTCGCGACCGCCTTCGGGAACAGCGCCGTGATCACGCTCTGCTCGGTGACGCTGACGCTCTTCATCGCGTCGCTCGCGGCGTACGGCATCTCCCGCATCCCCGGGTGGAGGGGATGGCTGCTGCTCGGCTTCTTCGTCGCGGGCATGTCCGTTCCGACGCAGGCGAACATGATCCCGCAGTTCGTGCTGTGGGGGCGCCTGAACCTGCTCGACTCGCAGCTCGGCCTGATCCTCGTGAACATCGTCGCGACGCTCCCCGTCGCGGTGTTCATCCTGGGCGGCTTCATGAAGACCCTGCCGGACGGCCTCTACGAGGCGGCGGAGATCGACGGCTCCGGCCCGATCCGCACGTACTGGTCGATCGCGATGCCGCTCTCGGCGCCGTCGCTCGCGGCGACCGCGACGTTCCTGTTCGTCATGCACTGGAACGAGCTGCTCTACCCTCTGCTGTTCGTCTCGTCCGACGAGAAGGCCACGCTGCCGCTGGCTCTGCTGCGGTTCCAAGGGGAGTACCTGACCAACTATCCGCTCCTGTTCGCGGGAGTCGTCCTGTCGTCGATCCCGATCGTGATCGCCTACGTCTTCCTGCAGCGATACTTCGTTGCCGGCATGACGAGCGGCGCCGTCAAGGGCTGAACGACGGAAAGGCAGATCGAAATGCAGAACGAGACCACCCTGATCGACGGCGTCTGGTCGGCGCTCGGAACCCGGCGCGACGTGACGTCGCCCGGCACGGGAGCCGTCGTCGGCGACGTGTGCTGGGGGACGGCGGACGATGCCCGGCGCGCGGCCGACGCCGCGGCGGGCGCGTTCGACGCCTGGGCAGGCCTGCCAGGCCGGGCCCGCGCCGACATCCTGCTGAGGGCAGCGGACCTGCTCGCGCAGCGGCGTGACGAGATCGCGCCGCTGCTCGCCGCGGAAGCGGGCAAGCGGCTCCCCGAGGCAGTGGGGGAGCTCAACTTCTCGGCCGAGTACATCCGGTGGTTCGCCGAGGAGGCCCGTCGGCCGCAGGGCCGCGTCTATGCGCAGGAGGACGCCGCGCGTCGCCACCTCAGTTCGCGCCGCGCGGCCGGCGTCGTCGTGAGCCTGACGTCGTGGAACTTCCCGTGCTCGCTCCAGGCGCGCAAGCTCGCGCCCGCGCTCGCCGCCGGATGCCCCGTCGTCGTGCGCGTGTCCGAGCGCGCGCCGCTGGCCGTCACCGAGATGATCAGGGCGTTCACCGACGCCGGGGTCCCGGCGGGCGTGCTGGGGCTCGTGCACGGCCCCTCGCACGAGATCACCGATGCCCTGCTCGAGCATCCGGCGGTCCGCGTCGTCACGTTCACGGGGTCGACGACGGTCGGCCGAGCCATCATGGCGAAGGCCGCGGAGCGCGTCGTGCGCCCGATGCTCGAGCTCGGCGGCGACGCAGGCTTCATCGTCTTCGACGATGCCGACGTCGACGCGGCCGTCGACGCCGCCGTGCTCGCGAAGACCCGCAACACGGGGCAGTCGTGCGTCGGCGCCAATCGCTTCATCGTGCACGAGGCCATCCACGACGAGTTCGTCGAGAAGCTCGCGGCGAAGCTCGATGCCATGACGATCGGCGACGGCCTGGCCGAGCCGACCCCCGACCTCGGGCCGATGATCGACAGGAAGGGCGTCGACGCCGTCGGCTCGATCGTCGAGGACGCCCTCAGGCGCGGAGCCGTCGAGGCGACGACCCCGCGCGTGGTGCCCGATTCCGGTTTCTTCGTGCGGCCGATGCTGTTCACGGACGTCCCGGATGACGCCCGCCTCGCGCGCGAGGAGGTGTTCGGGCCCGTCGCCGGCGTCTTCCCGTTCGCGACGGAGGACGAGGCCGTCTCGCGTGCGAACGGCACCGAGATGGGCCTGGCCGCCTACGTGTTCTCGTCCGACGCCTCGCGCTGCTGGCGCGTCGCCGAACGGCTCGAGGCAGGGATCGTCGGCGTCAACGACCCGCTTCCCTCGGTCGCCTTCGCGCCCATGGGCGGAGTGAAGCAGTCGGGGCTCGGGCGCGAGGGCGAATCGATCGGTCTGGAGGAGTTCACGGAGCCGAAGTACATGGCCTGGCGGATATGAGCGGGCTGCGCGGGGCTGCGCGGGGCTGCGCCCGGTGCGCGCGCCACCGCCCATCAGCGGTATGCCGGTCGTACACTGGCGGCGGCATGACACCGGTGCGCTCGTCGCCCGGAAGGAAGAGGTGGCCGAAGGTGGCAGCCGGAGACGGTATGATGGCGCGGCAGCGCGCGATCGTGCAGGACCTCAAGGAGAGGGGCTTCGTGTCGACGACCGAGCTCGCCGCGAAGCACGACGTCTCGGACATGACGATCCGCCGCGACGCCCGCCGGCTCACCGCACTCGGCGCCGTCCGTTCGGTCCACGGCGGGCTGATGCTTCCGCACGGCACGATGCACGGCGCGGGCTTCGCGGCCAGGGCGGGTGAGGACGCGGACGCGAAGCAGGCGATCGCCGCGGCCTGCAACTCCCTGATCGACGTCGACGAGCGAGTGTTCATCGATGCGGGAACCACGACGTACGCCGTGGCGCGCTCGCTCAGGACGCGCTTCTCCGGAACCCTCATCACGCACTCGGCGCCCGTCATGCAGATCGCGCTGCAGCTGCCGAACGCGACGACGATCTCGCTCGGCGGCCAGCTCCTGCACGACAGCCAGGCGTTCGTCGGTTCGATGGCGATCGACAACCTCGCGGGGCTCCGTGCCGAGACGGCGTTCGTCGGCGTCGCCGGCATCGACGAGGAGGGGCTCTACATCGAGCGGAACCTCGAGCGGGCGACCAAGCGAGCGATCATGGCGGCCGCCGACCACGTCGTGCTCGTTGCCACGTCGAGCAAGATGGGCCGCACCGATCTCGTCAGACTGGCGGGGCTCCGCGAGGTCGACACGCTCGTCACCGAGGCCGCGCCGCCGCGGCCGATCGCGGACGCGCTCGACGCGGAGGGCGTCGAGGTGGTCGTCGCCGACCGGCTGCCGTAGGTGCCGGGGTCAGCAGCGCATCCCGGCTAACCCCTGTTGTCGGCGAGCGCCGCGAAGTACGCGTCGCAGGAGTGCCGGATGTGCTCGCGCGCGACGGCGGCGGCGCGGGCGGCGTCGCCGTCGGCGATCGCCTCGACGACGGCGCGGTGCTCGGCCAGAGACTGCCGGCTGCGGCCAGGCTGCCGCACGGAGAGGGCGTTGCTGAGCAGCATCTGGTCGAGGAAGGGCTCTCCGGCGCGCAGGATGCGCGAGTTGCCGCTCGCGAGCCAGATGCGGCGGTGGAACTCGACGTCGGCCCTGCGGAACTCGTCGATCTCGCCTCGGTCCAGGTGGCCTGCTTGTGCTTCGCAGAGGCTGATCAGCCCCCCGTCGGCGGCGTCGTCCGCGGCCGCGAGCTCGGCGGCCATGGCGTCGAGCGCCTCGCGCAGCTGATAGATCTCGCGCACGTCGCGGTCGTGCAGCACGGGGACGAAGAAACCGCGGTGCAGCTCCGAGGTGATCAGCCCCTCGCGCGCCAGGATCCCGAGAGCGGCCTTGATCGGGGTGGCGGACAGGCCGAGCTCGTCGCTGAGCGGGCGGACGGTGAGGCGTGAGCCGGGCGCGATGCGCCGATCGAGCACGCGCGCGCGGATCGCCGCGTATGCGGCGTCGGTCAGGCTCGTGCGCGCCACCGGAGCGCCCTCGGCGCCGTCGTCCATCCGCGCTCCGCCTCTCACATTCGGATGCCGGTGGGCGCCCCCTCGCGGTCGAGCAGCGGGAGCGTGACACCGACGACATCAGGGTACTTGTTGCCGGCACCGGTGTTGAGCAGGACGACCTCGTCGTCCTCGGCGATCCACCCCGTGCGGCGCAGCTCGGCAGCGGCAGCGATCGTCGTCGCGCCCTCGGGGCACGGGAGGAGCCCTTCCTCCTCGGCGATGGTGCGCAGCGAGGCGACGGCGTCCTCGTCGCTCACCCGGACGGCCGTGCCCCCGGTCTGCCGTACGGCGTCGAGCACGCTCGGTGCGCCCAGGACGGGCGTCGGCACGTTGACGCCGAACGCCAGCGTCTTCGTGTCCGCGAGCGGCTCGACGTTCTCAGCGCCCGCCTCGAACGCGCGCACGATCGGGTCGCATCCGGAGGCCTGCACGCTCACGAGGCGCGGCATCTTGTCCGACGGGATCCAGCCCAGCCGCTGCAGTTCGCGCAGCGCCTTGCAGATGCCGATCAGGCCGACACCGCCGCCGGTGGGGTACAGGATCACGTCGGGCACGCGCCAGCCCAGCTGTTCGGCGATCTCGAGCCCCATCGTCTTCTTGCCCTCGACGCGGTACGGCTCCTTCAGCGTCGAGACGTCGAAGTGCTCGCCCCTGGCGACGAGCGAGCCGACGGCGCGGCCCGCATCCGAGATCAGCCCGTCGATGAGCGAGACGTCGGCGCCGGCGAACCGGGCCTCCGAGCGGGTGATCGCGGGCGCGTCGACCGGCATGATCGCCGCGAGCTCGATGCCGTAGCGGGCGCAGTACGTCGCCCACGCGGCTCCGGCGTTGCCGTTGGTGGGCATGGCGAGCCGCCTCAGGCCGAGCTCGGCGGCCCTCGCCACGCCGACGGCGGCGCCGCGCGCCTTGAACGTTCCGGTGGGCAGGGGGGACTCGTCCTTGAGCTTCAGGCGGGGGATGCCGAGCTTCTTGCCCAGAGCGGGCAGGTCGATCAGCGGGGTCATGCCCTCCCCGAAGCCGTGGACGCGGTCGGGGTCCTGCACAGGCAGGAGCTCGTGATAGCGCCACAGGTCGGGCGCGCGCCGCGCGATGACGTCGGGGGTCACGGCATCCCGCACCCCGTCGAGGTCGTACTGCGCGAACAGCGTCGTGCCCTCGGCCGAGAGGTTCTGCGGGGTGCTCGGGTCGTACGAGTCTCCGGACGTGCTGCTGCGCAGGCCGGTGAGGTAACTGAATCGCGTCGATGCCATCCTGAGTCTCCCTTGACTAGATTTTAAATCTAATCTGAGAGTACCGGAGCCCCATCGGGGTGACAAGCCCCCGAAGTGGAGCGATGAACGCACCCGCCCGAGTCGCAGATCTCGCCCTGAAATCCCAGGCGGGTTCAAGTTTCGAGTGCAACGCCTATTGCTTCTCGTAGCTTCTCACTCGGGGTCCAGTAGTCGAGGGTCTTCCGAGCGCGTGTGTTCAACAGGTGTTGTGCTCGGGCGAGGTCGTCATCGGT